>NZ_VNJI01000140.1 GCF_007786445.1 Paenibacillus cremeus
GGTGGACCGCGCGGATTAAAATACGGGGTAACTAAAGACTACGTACTCGGTCTCGAAATCATTACACCAGAAGGTGAACTTATACGCACAGGCGGATATACAGTAAAAAATGTAACGGGGTATGATTTGACTAAGCTGATTGTAGGCTCGGAGGGCACGTTGGGTATTATTACAAAAGCCTTTCTCCGTCTAATTCCCAAGCCTCCTGCTACAGAAACCATTATGGGCGTTTTCGATAATCTTGAAGATTCGGGACGCGCTATTTCGCGTATTTTAACATCTGGTATACTGCCTTCCAAAATTGAATTAATGGATCAAGCCTCCATTATTGCTGTCGAAAACTATGAGCCTTCCAATCTGCCTGTAGATGCTGAAGCGATTCTTTTAATCGAATTGGACGGTCATCCGAAAGCGGTCGAAGACGAAGTTCAGCAAGTGGAAGAGCTCTTTCAGCAGTTAGGTGCTAGAGAAGCGAGAATCGCACGAACTGAAGCGGAAAAAACGGAAATTTGGAAAGCAAGGAAGCTAGTTTCTCCCGCGATTGTGCGTATTAAGCCAACCAAAATTTCAGAGGACGCTACGGTGCCGCGCAGTCAAATTCCGGCGATGTTTGCTCGACTCAAGGAAATTCGTCAAAAATACGATATTAATTTAGTCGTATTCGGTCACGCAGGCGATGGTAATCTTCACCCGAATATCGTGTGCGATAAGCGAGATCATGATGAAATGCGGCGTGTTGAACTAGCTGTAGGCGAGATTTTCGAGGCTGCTATTCAGTTAGGCGGCACATTGTCAGGCGAACATGGTATTGGCACGATGAAAGCTCCTTTCATGGAGATGGAGCTCGGAACGGTAGGGCTCGATATGATGAAGCGCATTAAACAAGCGTGGGACCCGAATAACATTATGAATCCAGGTAAGGTGTTTCCTGAGCCAGGACAAAAATTGGAGCTGATCTAAAATGAATTCCTATCTCGATCAGTTGAAAAAAGAGTTTGCTTACGATAAGACGAATCAATGTGTACAGTGCGGCTATTGTCTACCGGCATGTCCAACCTATGCAACGATGGGCAAAGAAACGCACTCCCCGCGCGGACGAATTAACTTGGTGAAGATGGTGGGGGAGGGAAAGATTACTGATTTATCCGTGTTGGAAAATCCACTTGATTTGTGCTTGGGCTGCCGGGCTTGCGAAACGGCATGTCCTTC
>NZ_VNJI01000141.1 GCF_007786445.1 Paenibacillus cremeus
GACCGCATAGCTTTTGGCAAGCATCGCTGGTGGAAGCCGGAGATTTTTCAACAGTTCATCCACTATGCGGATCGAACCGAGATTTAATATGGGCCCCAAAATGAATAAGACGCTCGTTATGCCGGCAAATAGCTTGCGCGGATGGTGCTTCAAACGTTGAAGCAGCGCATCGATCGCCTCAAAATATCCTCCCAGTTTTAAAGGGACCGAAAGTAAAGGCACCAGAACGACCAGTGCGATTAATGGGAGATTCATGAAAATGCCTTGACGGATGCCGGCAAAGCCTTCGCCTTTGTTGAATTCCAGCACGATCCCGATGGCCATCATACTGATGCCGAACCATCGAGGTACAGCTCTGGCGTGCATCGCGCTTACAGCAAAGGCAACCAGGGTTATCCCAATTACCATGTTTTTGAGCCAGTCAAAAGGAAAAAAATATTGAATCAAAAACAATAGGCACATCGACAGAATTAAATAACTTCGCATGTATCATCCCTCATAATCTCTGTCTTTCCTTCTACTATAACATATTGGAATAGTTCGTGAATGGAGCTTTCCGGTCGAAATCCGTGCTTTAGCGAATCAGCAACCACACCAGAGAACCGAAAGAAATAATTTGAAGCGGTTTGGGGACGAATGAAAAAATCCGCCCAAGTAATGCCAACATGGACGGATTTAGGTATCTATTTATTTTTCTTTACGTAATCATAAGTTTACATAAAATATTTTATGTATACTATTGTTAAACCGACTGATGAGATCCTGCTCGCCCTCAAGGTCTGTATCCAGCCATCTAGAACTTCCCTGTCATACATTCTTGGATGACGGTTATTTCATTCCGTTAAACCCGCTGCTTCTGTCAAATATTCTACTAGATGAAGTACACGGACTGAGCCAGACAACTGCTCACGTTCAATACCGAGTTTCATTTGCAGCAGACAACCTGGATTTGTTGTAATGATTGTGGATGCGTTGGTCGCTTTCGCATGTTTCATTTTTGTATCCAAAACTTTCATAGATTCTTCGTAATGAATAACTCAACTTTCGCAGCTTAAATTACCGAACAAACCCTTGATGTACAAGGGCAAATCGGCCAGCCATTGCTGGAATTGACACAACACCGTTTGTTTGCTGCGTTTGCTCATTGCCCCTGCCATA
>NZ_VNJI01000142.1 GCF_007786445.1 Paenibacillus cremeus
GGCAGGTTGCCTACGTGTTACTCACCCGTCCGCCGCTAGGGTCCGAAGACCCTCGCTCGACTTGCATGTATTAGGCACGCCGCCAGCGTTCGTCCTGAGCCAGGATCAAACTCTCCATTAAAGAAAAGCTGATTGAGCTCAAAAATTTACTACTGGCGAGAATTTGCATTCTCTTGTTTATTGCACTCACTCGTTGTTCAGTTTTCAAAGGGCAACTACTTGTTGTTTCTCTTCCGCTTCAGCAGCAGACAAGAATTTAATTTAGCACATTACGTTATATTTTGCAAGCATTTGTTTTCTTCCATTTCTCGGGATAATCCAGCAAGTTTCAGAAGAGTTATGTCTTGCGTTCAGCACGGTTATTCACCGGCGAGAACGTAATATATCATATGGTGTTATATGGTGTTATTCGTGACAAGCTCTTTTTGTTTTCCGCTTCTTGGGTTACTCCTACAAGCTCAGAAGACTTAAAAGGACTCGTATTCGACCGGTTGTTCATGGCCGGAAGAGTAATATATCACACTCAAGTGATCGTGGCAACCCCCAATAGGATGCATGGATACTCGCCTGGCTTTGCGGATAATCCGGCTAACAAGCCTTATTATATGTTCATGGTTCAGGCATAACCAGAAGCAACTTGCCTTCGGTGCAACCTCGTGCAAGTGCCTAATGCCGGTCGGCCCCTCCCACCTGATTTTTTGAGGCCATCTTTTGCCCGGGGATTCAACCAAGTCTTTATCAAAATCCCGATCCAATTAATCTAGTTTTTTAAGCCGTTGCCGAAAATACTCGTCCGTACTAAATTTCGCTTTGATGATGCCCCTAAACCAAGCCAATCCTGAAAAACACCCGAACAAAGAAGTAAGAGATTGAACCATAAAAAATACCCCATAGCAACGGGCTATGGGGCTAAGCTATATATTCATACAGGGGGGTCGAATCTTATTATAGACTTTTTATTTATGCAATGTTGTGAACTACACACCACCTAAGAGGTGGGTGCTTCGTAGTCAATAGAGCTACTGCTCCAAGTTTAGCTACGCTCCAAGGGCAGTTCCTGCCCCGTTGGCAGTTGCAATCTACATTGCGAGTTTTAGCAAGTTTAGCGCGGCGTTGACATCCCGACCATGGGTAGCGTTGCAAGCT
>NZ_VNJI01000143.1 GCF_007786445.1 Paenibacillus cremeus
GTTGCTGGACACTTCCATGATACCAAACAAAGAAGGTGTTTTTTTGTCAAGAGAAGGAAAAAATGCGCTCCGTCCTTACAGCCGTAGGGCGTTTAAGCTAATTTGTAGCTGCGAAAGTTGAGTGAATAATATTATAAATGCCGGCTGAACCACAGCACATATTCACATCTTCCATCTCAATGAGCTCAACGCCAGGGATGCTTTTTATTAATTTGATCGGTTCCTGAACGACCTTCTGCACGTTGGTTAAATGACAGGAGCGTTGATACGTAACTCGTTCATTGCGATTGCGCAAATTCGGCAGACCGCCGCATGCAATAAGCACTTGACTAATATCCTTGGACTTATCGGAAAATGCCCTTGCTCGGTCATGCCATTTTGGGTCGGTCGCTAATAGATGGTCATATTCATGCAGCATGGCACCGCAGCCTCCTGCATTATTGATTATAAAATCGACATGTTCTTGTTCAAATGCGGCAATATTTTGCTTGGCAAGCATTCTAGCTCCCTCCATCTCGCCAGAATGGGAATGTAAGGCCCCACAGCATGTTTGACCCTCAGTGACAATCACTTCGCAACCCGCTTCCGCCAACAGTTGGACGGATAATTGATTCACTTTTTGAAACATCGCGTCCATAATGCATCCAGTAAAAAACGCAACCGTATACTTCCGTTCTCCTTTTGCCCCAACGCGGGACGGCATTTTTCTGCGCTCAGCAGGGGAGGCAGCCTCCGGGGTGATCGCTTCAAATTCAGCTAGATAATTTGGAAATTTAGAAAGTAGTTTTGTGCGGCGCGCCACGTTTTGCAAACCGCTCTTCTGGTACAGCCAAAGCGCGTCTCCGATGATATTCATCACTCGTTTACTAGGAAAAACTTTTTTGAAGGTGACATTTCTCAGGACACGCGTAGGAAAAGCGTACTTTTTGCGTTTGACTAGAGCCGCTCGAGCGGACTCCAATATAGCGCCATACTCGACACCGGAAGGACATGCCGTTTCGCAAGCCCGGCAGCCCAAGCACAAATCAAGTGGATTTTCCAACACGGATAAATCAGTAATCTTTCCCTCCCCCACCATCTTCACCAAGTTAATTCGTCCGCGCGGG
>NZ_VNJI01000144.1 GCF_007786445.1 Paenibacillus cremeus
AGCCAGGGCTGGAGGGCGTTGGTAAAAAATAAGTATTTACTTTTGATGGCCCTGCCCGGAATTTTATACTTTGTTCTATTTAAATACTTGCCGATGTGGGGAATTCTGATTGCCTTTCAAAATTTTTCCCCTTACTTGGGTCTGTGGAAAAGCCATTGGGTAGGTTTCGAACATTTCCAACGCTTTTTCTCCAACCCGGATTTTTGGATGCTGCTGCGTAATACCATGGCCATCAATTTATTGAAACTGATTTTCTTCTTCCCAACCCCGATCATTCTATCATTGCTCTTAAATGAAGTCAGATTGATGGCATACAAACGGGTGATTCAATCGATTTTGTATATGCCGCATTTCTTGTCGTGGGTCATTATCGCAGGCATCACATTTTTGATGTGCTCGAAAGGTACGGGAATCATCAACAAGCTGCTGGTTGCTTTCGGTTATGACAAAATCGATTTCTTGACCAATCCCGATTTATTTTGGGTGATGCTCGTCATCCAGAATATGTGGAAAGATGCCGGATGGGGAACGATTATTTTTCTTGCCGCCATAGCCGGTGCCGATCCTCAATTATACGAGGCAGCCAAAATCGACGGGGCCAACCGGCTTCGGCAAATGTGGCACGTGACCCTGCCCGCGATCCGTCCGGTGATCGTCATTCTGTTTATTCTTCGGATCGGGGAAATTATGGATGTCGGTTTCGAGCAAGTATTTCTGATGATGAATGGCGCTGTCACGAACGTAGCCGAGGTGTTCGATACCTACGTTTATCGCGTGGGGGTGCAGCAAGGACAATTCAGCTTCAGCACGGCGGCAGGCCTGTTTAAATCCGTAATCGGATTTCTGCTGGTCATCCTGGCTAACAAATTCGCAAAAAAAATGGGTGAAGACGGCGTTTATTAACCATTGAGGAGGTGACTCCATGAAAGCTTTGAGAGGAATCGGATTATTCTCCGTCTGCAATTCATTGGTATTGGGGCTTTGCGGATTATCCGCACTCTTTCCGCTGTATTATGTATTCGCAGTCTCTTTTACGACCCCCGAAGAGTATCTTTCCAGAAGCATCATCTTGTTTCCGCACCATTGGTCCTTGGC
>NZ_VNJI01000145.1 GCF_007786445.1 Paenibacillus cremeus
AAAGCCTTTGGAGGACCTCTAAGTGAAGTTACTTACTCATGTTTGAATATTCTAAAAACTAAGCTTTGAATACTCTACTTTGTTTTTACCAAAGACTGCTTACACAAACTTCTTGACGCTACCGGCGGAAGCATTTTGTACATATGTTTGCATATCGATTAAGCCCCTTTTGTTGAGCTTTGCATGGTCTGTACAATTTTCGAACTAAAACATATCACAGAGTTTGAAAATAAATTACGCAGATCCATTCCTTCATGGAATGGGCTATTTTTCACATACAATCAAAAAAGACGTTAAATTTATTGCACTAAATTTGTTCGAGAAGGAAGGGTCTATTGTAGTACAATTTTAGTTAGATATATAGTCGTGTTATTTAATGAGCCTCTTTGCTGTATCCATCTAACCAGGAGGCAATGCTTGATCATTTGAAAAATGCTAAAAAGAAGCTACGCTTATTTTTATCGAAACAAATGCGATCATCTCAAGAGGAGGAAAACTCATGATAGTGCATCTAAGAGCTATGAAGCCAGAGCACATTGAAGAGGTGCAGCGTATTGTGAAAACGGGGAGGGTACTCACAGAGGTAGCAGATCGTTATAGCTATTCCTTTGATGCCTCCTTTGGGACACATGTACCTGATGTCGTCGTCCAGACCAAGCAGGTCGATGAATTAGTCGCTCTAATTCGACTGGCGAATCGAGAGAAAATTCCCGTTTATCCGCGAGGGCTTGCCACTTGTTTAAGTGGTGGACCGCTGCCGATCAAAGGAGGAATCGTCCTGGATTTGTCGGTCATGGATGATGTGCTGGAAATACGGGAAGATGATTTGATTGCTATTGTTTCTCCTGGTGTAATAACCGCCAATATTCATAAGGCTGCCGAAAAGAAGGGACTTATGTACCCGCCAGATCCCAGTAGTTCGAATGTATCTACAATCGGGGGCAACCTCGCGGAAAACTCTGGTGGACCGCGCGGATTAAAATACGGGGTAACTAAAGACTACGTACTCGGTCTCGAAATCATTACACCAGAAGGTGAACTTATACGCACAGGCGGATATACAGTAAAAAATGTAACGGGGTAT
>NZ_VNJI01000146.1 GCF_007786445.1 Paenibacillus cremeus
TTTTTTTTTATGAAGCAAATATGTTTCGTAAAAGTCAAGTCGCATAACCTGCTTCCACTTCAAAAGAGGGAAGACAGAGGCAAAGGGAATGTGCTTTGTCAAAGTCTGTGAGTTTTCGTAAGTGGGGATCGTAAGCGCCTTAAACCAGAGGGTATGACCGAGTGGGCGCGTCCCGCCAAGAGGTAAAGAAACCTTGAGGATAGAGGCATACTGGCGACCTGAGTACATCTTAGGCAACAGGAGCGATTGAATTTTTTTCTAACACGCGGTTGTAAGAGATGGAACAAGTAAGGAATCGGTCTTTGTAGCGGAGGCAAGAACAGCTTGGTGAGTAGTGGCAAGGGTGGTGAAAACACCAATGAAACCGAAACGAAGATACTACTCTCTGATCGATAAAGTTTACCAAATGGAGAACTTGTACGAAGCATGGCTGGAAGTAAGGAAGAACAAAGGAAGCTGTGGCATCGATGGGGTGAGCATCGAAATTTTCGAGAAAAACGTGAGCATGAACCTGCGGGAAATCCAAAGGCTATTGCACCAAGGGCGTTATGAACCTGACCCCGTGCTGCGACATTTCATCGAAAAGGAAAACGGGAAATTAAGACCGTTAGGCATACCCACAATCCGCGATCGCGTATGTCAGCAAGCGGTACGGCGAATCATCGAGCCGATTTTCGAGCAGGACTTCTATTATTACAGCTTTGGTTTTCGACCAGGATATTCTGCCCACCAAGCCATAGCTACAATTCGACGAGCAAAGCGCGGCGGATATGACTATGTGGTCGATCTGGACATCATGTCTTTTTTCGATGAAATTCCACATGAACTGCTAATGGAAAAGGTGCGAGAACGAATCACCGACGGTAAAGTGCTAATGCTCATTCGCAAGTGGCTAACCGCAGGAGTCATGGAAGATGATCAGTTCCATGAAACGGTAATCGGGTCACCGCAGGGCGGAGTGATATCTCCACTGCTTGCAAACATTTATTTGAATCATTTCGATTGGAGTATGAAGGAATTGGGCTTCGCCGTAGTACGG
>NZ_VNJI01000015.1 GCF_007786445.1 Paenibacillus cremeus
GGATGGACGTACCGCTGGTGTACCAGTTGTCTCGCCAGAGGCACGGCTGGATAGCCAAGTACGGAAGGGATAAGCGCTGAAAGCATCTAAGCGTGAAGCCCCCCTCAAGATGAGATTTCCCAGAATGTAAGACCCCTTGTAGACGACGAGGTAGATAGGTTCGGGGTGGAAGCGCGGCAACGTGTGGAGCTGACGAATACTAATCGGTCGAGGGCTTATCCAAAAGATTCAGTGAGCTTTGTTTCGAATCCAGTTTTCAGGGTGCAAATCCTGAACAATCCGTTTGGTGATGATGGCGGAAGGGAACCACGCGTACCCATCCCGAACACGACCGTTAAGCCTTCCAGCGTCGATGGTACTTGGACCGCAGGGTCCTGGGAGAGTAGAACGTCGCCAAGCAACTGAAAAAGGGCTTCTTTGGACATAATCCAAAGAGGCCCTTTTAGTTATAATTGCTCAGAGGACTGTCCGATCCGCTACAAAAACTTCACGAGTTTGTGCTTGACACTCAAAAAGTCCTTTTGATAAGATTGCAATAATATTCTGATGGAGAAGAAACTAGGAGGGTTAATTTCGTGTGGGAAACTAAGTTTGAAAAAGAAGGTTTGACATTTGACGATGTGTTGCTCGTGCCTCGGAAATCGGATGTGTTCGGCAAAGAAATTGATATCTCTACGGAATTAACGGATTCGATCAAGTTAAACGTTCCTTTCCTTAGCTCGGCGATGGATACGGTGACGGAGTCGGCCCTTGCGATCGCAATGGCTCGAGAAGGCGGTATCGGGATCATTCACAAGAATATGTCCATCGCTCAGCAAGCGGAAGAGGTAGACCGTGTTAAGCGTTCGGAGAGCGGTGTAATTACGAACCCATTCTCTTTGACTCCTGAGCACCATGTATACGACGCGGAAGCGCTGATGGCGAAATACCGTATCTCCGGGGTACCGATTTGCGATGAGAACAACCGTCTGGTTGGAATTTTGACGAATCGGGATTTGCGGTTTGTTCACGACTACTCGATCAAGATTAAAGAAGTGATGACGAAGGAAGAACTGGTGACGGCGCCGGTTGGGACTACGCTGCAGCAGGCAGAAGTCATTTTACAGAAGCATAAGATTGAGAAGCTCCCGCTCGTTGATGAAAATAACATCCTGAAAGGCCTTATTACGATTAAAGATATCGAGAAGGCTATCCAGTTCCCAAATTCGGCTAAGGATAAGCACGGCAGACTGTTGGTCGGCGCGGCTGTAGGGGTATCCAAGGATGTAATGGAGCGTGCGGCTGCACTGGTTGAAGCTGGTGTGGATCTGATCGTCGTAGACTCCGCACACGGTCATCACATTAACATTCTCAATACAGTGAAAACCTTGCGTACCCAGTATCCTACGTTGCCGATCTGCGCGGGGAACGTAGCGACGGGAGAAGCGACGAAAGATTTGATTGAAGCAGGCGCTAGCATTGTGAAGGTGGGGATCGGCCCTGGCTCGATCTGTACGACTCGCGTTATCGCAGGGATTGGTGTACCGCAGATTACTGCAATTTATGATTGCGCATCGGTAGCCAGAAAATATAACGTACCAGTCATCGCTGATGGTGGTATTAAGTACTCCGGCGACGTATCCAAAGCTATTGCAGCGGGTGCTAGTGCAGTGATGATTGGAAGTCTCTTTGCAGGTACGGAAGAAAGCCCAGGTGAGTTTGAAATTTTCCAAGGCCGTCGCTTTAAAACGTACCGCGGCATGGGCTCCCTCGGCGCCATGAAGGAAGGCAGTAAAGACCGCTACTTCCAAGAAAACGAAAGCAAGCTGGTGCCGGAAGGTATTGAAGGCCGCGTGCCTTACAAAGGACCTTTGGCGGATACGCTGTATCAGCTGATCGGCGGACTTCGTTCCGGGATGGGCTATTGCGGAGCTAGAAATATTCTAGCCTTGATCAACGAAACTTCGTTTATCCGAATTACGGGTGCCGGACTTCGTGAGAGCCATCCACATGATGTGCAAATTACGAAAGAAGCGCCAAACTACTCTTTATAATTCATGCTATAAATTGGAAGGAACGGAAACCTTGGGATCCGTTCCTTTTTTTTGTACAGCAAAAGTGCCGTATGGTACAATAGGGATTGCGTGTTTTGGACTACATAAACTAATTGCATAGGAGTGAGTATGGTTTGTTTTTTAATGTGAAGCGCGTTTGTGCTGTTGTTGCTGTCACTTTGTTTCTGAACTTTTCTCTTGCTCTGGTACAAGCCCCTACGGTCAAGGCGGCGGATGCACCGGTGGATTTGAAGCTGGAGGCGACGTCTGCGTTCCTTATGGAGGCGAGTACCGGACAAATTTTATATGAAATGAATGCGGATAAAGCGCTGCCGCCAGCCAGTATGGCGAAGATGATGACCGAGTACCTGGTTATGGAAGCAGTCAAAAGCGGTAAATTCAAATGGACGGATATGGTAACAACAAGTAAATACGCTGCGGATGTCATTGGTTCGGGGGACTTGCTGGCTGAAGGCGAACAAGAGACCATGGACGATATGTTCGCTGCTTTATCCATTTATTCGGCGAATGACGCTGCTGTTGCGCTAGCCGAATTTATCGGAGGCACGGAAGAAAACTTTGCAAAAATGATGAATCAAAAGGCAAAGGACTTCGGACTGTCGGATCAGGCGCATTTTATTAATGCTACCGGCTTGTCGAGAGCCGACCTTGGGAAATACGCACCGAAAGAGCTTCAAGGTGAGACTATGCTTACCGCCAAGGATGCAGCCATTATCGCTTATAACATTTTGAAGGATCACAAAGAAATTTTGAAATATACAAGCACGCCATCGAAAAAGTTCCGTGAGAAGGACAAGACCCCCATGATCAACTGGAACTGGATGCTGGCGGGGAACAAGGATAATGTGAACTTCAAGCGTTATGCCTATGAAGGTTTGGATGGTCTGAAAACAGGGCATACCGATGAGGCAGGCTATTGCTTTACAGCAACCGCAGAACGTAATGGTATGCGTCTGATCAGTGTAGTTATGGGTACGAAGACGGAACCGAAGCGTTTTGACGAGTCTCGTAAGGTATTGGATTACGGTTTTAACAACTTTGAAATGAAACAGGTTTTGACGGCTAAAACGGAAATAGATTCCCTCAAAACCGTGAATATTAAAAAAGGTGTAGGCACGGAGGTGCCAGTCGTCACCCAAACCGGAATTACTGTTGTGGCTAAGAAAGGTGCGAAGCCTGAGGAGTTTTTGATCACAGCGGCACCGCTCGAGGATAGCAGCAAGCTAGTAGCGCCGATCACCAAAGGGCAAGTGCTGGGTACGGTGAAGGTGACGTACGGCGGTAAAGAGCAAATCACCAATCTGATAGCGACGGATGACATGGAGAAGGGCAGCTGGATTCGATTGTTTTTCCGGGCGATCAAAAACTTCTTTGTGGATATGCTCCATGGTTCCAAGAAAAGCTAATAGCCGGGTAACTGGGTTGTATAATTAGTACGGTTCATGTAAAATAATTGTTTAGTTAGTTTGTCGTTTTTTCGCGGAACGTGACTCAATAAATAAAGGTTATTGGAGGAGTCGGACATGGAAACAGGTACATCTCGTGTAAAAAAAGGTATGGCTGAAATGCAAAAAGGCGGCGTCATCATGGACGTCATGAACGCAGAGCAAGCTCGCATTGCTGAAGCAGCAGGAGCATCCGCTGTAATGGCACTGGAGAGAGTACCTTCGGATATTCGTGCAGCCGGCGGTGTGGCTCGTATGGCCGATCCTACGATCGTAGAAGAGGTTATGAAGGTGGTCTCCATTCCGGTTATGGCGAAAGCTCGGATTGGTCATTTTGTAGAAGCGAAAGTGCTCGAATCGATGGGCGTAGACTACATAGATGAAAGTGAAGTTTTGACGCCTGCGGATGAAGTGTTCCATATTAACAAAAGAGAATTTACTGTACCATTTGTTTGCGGTGCTAAAGATTTGGGCGAAGCCCTTCGTCGGATCGGTGAAGGTGCGTCCATGCTTCGTACCAAAGGCGAGCCGGGAACTGGGAACATCGTTGAAGCGGTGCGCCACATGCGGATTATCAATGGCCAAATTCGCAAGATCCAAGCCCTATCCAAGGACGAGCTTATGGCTGAAGCAAAAAACTTGCAAGCTCCTTACGAGCTTTTGCTTCAAGTACACGAAAACGGCCGTTTGCCGGTCGTTAACTTTGCAGCTGGCGGCGTAGCTACCCCTGCCGATGCAGCTTTGATGATGCACCTTGGATCTGACGGCGTATTTGTAGGCTCCGGTATTTTCAAATCGGACAACCCGGAGAAATTCGCTAAAGCGATTGTTGAAGCTACAACGCACTACACGGATTATGAGCTGATCGCGAACATTTCCAAAAACCTCGGTACCCCAATGAAAGGCATCGAGATTTCCAAGCTGCATGTAACTGAGCGTATGCAGGATCGCGGCTGGTAAGAAAGTTTTTGGGCCAAGGAAGAAGGTTGAGTCTCGATGAAAATCGGAGTGCTCGCTCTGCAAGGAGCGGTGGCTGAACATATTAAATTGATCGAACAGGCCGGCGGCGAGGGCGTCATCATCAAGAGGACGGAGCAGCTGCAGGATATTGACGGCATCATTATTCCCGGTGGAGAAAGCACGACCATCGGGAAGCTGATGCGTACGTATGGCTTTATTAACGCCTTGCGCGAGTTTTCGCAGCAGGGCAAGCCGCTTTTTGGCACTTGTGCGGGTCTGATTGTGCTGGCTAAAGAAATTTCAGGTCAGGACGATGCTCATTTAGGGTTAATGGACATTCGTGTGGCCAGGAACGCTTTTGGACGCCAGCGGGAGAGCTTTGAAACGAATTTGGATGTGAAGGGCATCGATACCGATGTTCGTGCGGTGTTCATTCGTGCTCCTCTTATTGAGGAAGTAGGAGAAGGCGTGGATGTACTGTCGACGTATAATGGCCAAATCGTTGCCGCTAGGCAGGGGCATTTGCTCGCTGCATCGTTTCATCCGGAATTGACCGATGATGAGCGCATGCATGCCTATTTTCTAGACATGGTACGTGAGTCGAGGTAGGAGGGATCTCCTTGTTGGATGTTAAACTGCTCCGCAGTGATATGGATAAAGTAAAACAGGCAATGGCAAATCGGGGCGGAAAAAACCTCGAGGAGCTGGATCGTTTCACGGGTTTGGATACGAAGCGCAGAGAGCTGCTGCAGGAAGTCGAGCAGCTGAAAAATCGCCGGAATATCGTTTCGCAGGAAGTGGCACAGCTTAAAAAAGCCAAAGAGAATGCGGATCATCTCATTGAAGAGATGAAGGTCGTCGGCGATCGCATCAAGGCACTCGACGAAGAGATTCGTGTGCTTGAGGCCGATCTGGATTCCATCATCATGGCTATTCCCAACGTGCCTCAGGACAATGTTCCTGTAGGGCTATCGGAAGAAGAAAATGTGGAGATTCGCCGTGTAGGTGAAGTGCCGTCGTTTGCTTTTGAGCCGAAGCCACACTGGGAGGTTGCTCAGCAGCTGGGTATTTTGGATTTTGAAGCGGCGGGTAAGGTAACCGGTTCTCGCTTTGTGTTCTATAAGGGGCTTGGCGCTAGGCTGGAACGGGCTCTGATCAACTTCATGATGGATCTGCATGCGGACCAGCATGGGTATGAAGAGATGCTTCCTCCTCAGATCGTCAATCGCGATAGCTTGACGGGTACGGGGCAGCTGCCAAAGTTTGAAGAAGACGTATTCAAAATCGAGGGAACGGATTATTTCCTGATTCCAACGGCAGAAGTTCCGGTAACAAACTATCATCGAGAAGATATTTTGTCGGTGGAGGAATTGCCGAAGTATTTCGTTGCTTTCAGCGCTTGCTTCCGCTCGGAGGCCGGTTCGGCTGGACGGGATACCCGCGGCTTGATCCGTCAGCATCAATTTAATAAGATTGAGCTGGTCAAGCTGACCACTCCGGAGAGCTCAAACGATGAGCTGGAGAAGCTCACAGCAGACGCGGAGAAGGTCCTCCAGCTGCTGAAGCTTCCATATCGTGCTCTGGCGCTTTGTACGGGCGATATGGGCTTCTCGTCGGCCAAGACGTATGATCTGGAGGTTTGGCTGCCAAACAGCAATACATACCGCGAAATTTCGTCTTGCAGTAACTTCGAGGACTTCCAAGCCCGCCGCGCGAATATCCGTTTCCGCAGAGACAGCAAAGCGAAGCCGGAGTTCGTGCATACGCTGAATGGCTCGGGACTGGCCCTTGGAAGGACCGTTGCCGCGATCTTGGAGAACTATCAGCAAGAGGATGGCAGTGTTCTGATTCCTGAAGCACTACAGCCTTATATGGGCGGCATCAGCAAGATCAGCAAAAATTAGCGCTTGAATTCGATTTTTGTTTTGTGATACAATGCTATTTGTCACCCGGAGAGGTGGTCGAGTGGTTTAAGGCAGCGGTCTTGAAAACCGCCGTAGGGGTGACTCTACCGTGGGTTCGAATCCCACCCTCTCCGCCATACATACAAGCATGACGACCTGTACGCAGGTCGTTTTTTTGTTGTATGCGGAGCAAGCAGGTGGGATGAGAACCGAAGGTTCGTCGGAGCGTAGGCATCGGTAGGATTAGCTTCGCAGTCGGGCCTCGGAGAGGACCGTATCCCACCCTCTCCGCCATACATACAAACATAACGACCTATACGCAAGTCGTTTTTTTGTTGTATGGGGAGCAAGTAGGTGGGATGAGAACCGAAGGTTCGTCGGAGCGTAGGCATCGGTAGGATTAGCTTCGCAGTCGGGCCTCGGAGAGACCGTATCCCACCCTCTCCGCCATACATACAAGCATGACGACCTGTGCACAGGTCGTTTTTTGTTGTATGGGGAGCAAGCAGGTGGGATGAGAACCGAAGGTTCGTCGGAGCGTAGGCATCGGTAGGGTTAGCTTCGCAGTCGGGCCTCGGAGAGGACCGTATATGTATGCGGAGCAAACAGGACTACAAAGTCATGCCCAAATGGGATGGCTTTTTTTGCTTTTTAAGCCTTGGTATAAAGAGGTGCGTGTCATCACATTTTAAGGATGTGGAGGTGTTAAAATGAGCAAACACGATACTCTGCAGCTGGACGGACAGCGTTTGGCTGACGCATGGGCAAAGACGCTTCTTACGGTTCTGAACGGCTCGGACCGTGCGGAAGTGAAGAAGGATGAGGCTGAAGCAAACGCCCTTCGGATTCATATTAAAACCGCCGGGCATAGTTTTTACAGCTTCGACTTTAAATGCTCTTATGTAGACTCTCGGGAAGTGAAGGTAGAGCTGATTGACGTGGAGCGTGACGGGGTGAGCGTAGATGAGCGTACGGATATCATTCAGACGATGGTAGACGACTACGTAAGGCATATCCATGAATGCGCCCAACAGCTGCACGCTTTGACGACGAGCTGATAGGAAAGGAACGTATGCGATGACGAAAAATAAAAGTTCGGTGGATAAGAACCTACAGAATGTCGTAAAAGACCTCGACAAGACGGTAGTAAACAGTCATCACGCGCAGCAGCTTCAGCAGCAGACGAATGACAATCGACATCAAGACGCGCTAAATCATGATTCAGCATCGACAACACCTTCGATGTTGGATGATAAAGAATAGGAGCGATTACTATGCCTAAGGACATTCCTCAGCCCGTCAACCCACCGAGCGGCAGGCAAAATCAAGTTGAGCGTCGACAGCCAAACGAGCCGCTTTCAGGATCCAAAAAAGTAAAAAATCAAAACCATAGCCGGCAAAATAACGGCGAAGGATAATAACGACAGCCTCTTACTTGACGTAAGAGGCTGTCGTTTATATATTACATATAACCGAACTACAAATTGCCCTGTTCTAATCCTAGAAAGCATTCACTCATCAAATTATGTGCGATTTCTTCGTTGTCCGTATAGCCGTAGAGTGCAGCTCCGCCAGCAATAGCATCACAAACATCATCGAAGATCGTACAAATGGAAATTGAATATTCATCATAAATGATGTAATAGAAATTCGTTGGCTGCATCTATCTACACGCTCCATCCAATAGAATTCCACCTCATTTTACCATGAAGCCTAAAAAAAGAGAATCGTTTTGATATTATTCTGGTCTTATTTTCCAAAATTATTTATCCTAAGGTAAAAAATGATTTCTCACTTCACACTAGCTGTTGAAAGAGGAATTTTTTGAAGCTGTTGCGTAAAATAAGAAGAGATACAAAGGAGGGAAGCCGAATGATAATCCTGAAATCGTCGGAAGAAATCGCACAGATGCGCAAAGCTGGACAGGTGCTGGCGAAATGTCATAATGAAATTGCCAAGCAGATCCGTCCGGGAATAACGACGCTAGAAATCAATGATTTTGCAGCTCGGTTCATAAAGGAGCACGGAGCAGAGCAGGTGACCAAGGGCTTTCGAGGATATCCGTTTGAAACATGCGCATCGGTCAACGATGTGATTGCCCATGGGTTTCCGAACAAGGAACCACTGCAAAATGGAGATATTGTTAAAATGGACATTGTATGCAGCTATGAGGGCTGGATGGCGGATTCATGCCGAACTTACGCGGTTGGGACGATCTCTGACGAAGCGCAACGGCTGATCCGAGTGACTAAAGAATGTCTGGAGCTAGGTATTGAAAAGTGCGTCATCGGGAACCGAATCGGGGATGTCATGCACGTGGTTCAAGAACACGCGGAGCAGGCCGGGTTCTCCGTTGTGAGAGATCTCGTAGGTCACGGCATTGGTCGATCGATGCACGAGGAGCCTTCTTTTCCTCACGTAGGTAAGCCTGGAAAAGGGTTTCGACTGCAAGAGGGGATGGTCATCACAATAGAACCGATGATCAACGCGGGGAAATTTGATATGTTCATTGATTTCGACGGATGGACAGCCCGAACGTACGATGGGAGCCTATCGGCGCAGTTCGAGCACACGGTGGCGATCACCAAGGATGGCCCGATGATTTTAACGCAATAGGGGTTAAAAAAAGCCTGCTTCACATGTTTCGTGATGTAGGCTTTTTGGGTGTCTTATGAGCTTTCGGTTTCTTCCGCTAGCGCTGAAGGAGCATTTTGTGACGTCTGCTCTTGCTCTACGTCGGAGACGGCGCTTGTTACTTGTTCTCCGGTTGCATCCTGCTTTACATTATTGATCCCCTCGTTGTTAAAAACAAAAATTTCATTGGTTGTATTGTTTTCCACACGACATCACCTCTGGCGTTAGTGTGGCGGATGTGATGCGGTTTTATACCGATAAATAAAAAAAGACCCCGGAGCGGAGCCTCGACTGGTCAATGCGAATAAAAATGGCGTCCCCGAGAGGACTTGAACCACTATCTGTCCTTTAGGAGAGGACTGCTCTATCCTGTTGAGCTACGGGGACAAAACCAAGATTAATTATAGCATACGAATATGGCGTAATAAAGGGCTTTCATAAAAACTCGGAGAAAGACGACGAATAAAATGAGCCCTGGTCAATCAAGGATCCAAGCATTCCTTAAACTTTTCCCCGGAGCTTGCGAAAAAATTGCGTCAGCATCGTGCTGCACTCCTCCTGCATCACCCCGCTGATCACCTCGACTCGGTGATTAAACCGATCCTCCTGCAGCAAATTCATCAAAGTTCCGGCGCAGCCAGCTTTGGGGTCGGGCGTACCAAAGATGACTTGACTAATCCGAGACTGAACGATCGCTCCAGCGCACATTGGACAAGGCTCCAAGGTGACGTACAGCCGGCAGTCAAGCAATCTCCATGCATCCAAATGCTCACTGGCTTGTTTTATGGCAATCAGCTCGGCATGCGCTAGCGGATCGCGTGCGGTTTCCCGGACGTTATGACCTCGGCCAATAATTTCGTTGCCGCGAACAATGACGGCCCCAATCGGGACCTCGCGAATCGCTTCCGCCTTACGAGCTTCCTCAATAGCGGCTTGCATAAAGATCAGATGGGAGTCGAAAGACTCAGAAGTCAATGTGAACACCTCACTTATAAACATGTGGATATGCTGTCGAACAAATATTCGTTGTTAACATGCTGTGGATAAGTTTGTGGATAAAATTGCGATATTCACAACCATTGTAGAAAAAATAGGCATCATGTGCAACTTTCCGTTATTCACAAGGGATTATTCACAGGTTGTTGAAGGTGTGCATAATTTGACATTGAAGCAATTGAGGCTGCTATTACACGAGCCTGCAAATACAGATTGAATGGTCCTAGTCTACAAGATATAATAGAATCAACAGAATTGGGCATGATGGCCCAATCGATTAGTTCGAATTGTCATAGGTTCAAAGACTCGCGGGAGAGGTGATCGGATCATGAACAATAAGAACGTGCGAGCCTCCGGAAACATTTCATATGAGATGAGGAAGGAGAAATATAGAAGCCCGAGCGGAATCCTGATGCAAAGCCGTACGGTCGTGGAGAAAAAGGACTTTGTATCCACCGGGGTGTTAACCTATGCGGAAGGGGATATATTAGAGATTGAGATCGCTGAGTATAAAGCCTTCAAGCTGGGAGAAAGCGTAAAGCTTACGGTGTACTCTCCCGGGGGAATATATCCTTTCGAATCGACGGTTGTCGCGATTGATCACGGCGCCCTGATGGTCATTAATCCTCCGCAAAATCGGAATTTGTTTGCGGAGAAACGGGAAAGTCCCCGTGTTAATGTTAGTCAGAGCGGGAAAATAACGTCCATTACGAAGCCTTTTCGAATAAAGCAGCCGTTGGAAAGCCAGGTGGAGCTGCTCGTACAAAACATCAGTGTGATCGGTGTCGGCTTCAAGGTGCTGGATATGATTGATATCCCCAAGCTGGCCAAAGTAGATGTCAGCCTGGATCTTGGATTTGAGCTGGCTTGCAGCGTGGAAATTGTAAGGACCGAGCCTTTGGAGGTCGGGTGTTTTTACGGAGCTAAATATATTGATCTGCCGGCCGACAAGATGAACCCGTTAAGAGCATTTGTGCTGAAGCATCAAGTGATGAATCATTACTCGGTTAAGCGGGAAGAAGAGGAAAAGCGCCTGACGGAGAAGTAGATAGGACAGTGCCTCGGACAATCTTTCGGCTCGGAGCATACACTATGAACAAGGCTCCGAGGGGATGGAACGAAAGCAGTTAGTTATAGAAAATGCCGGTATTCCGTGATGAGCGGATCCGGTATTTTTTGCTGCGCGGGGGTAGGGTGACATGGACAATCCTTTTGTAGTATAATCTTAAGTTAGGTTACTAAAAAATAAGTTCATGCTCCAACAGTAAGCGGAGAAGTGGTTCAATAGATGAATTTAAGGAGTTGTCCTTGAGATGGCATTGAAAGCAGGCATCGTCGGACTGCCAAACGTTGGCAAGTCTACGTTATTTAACGCAATTACACAAGCGGGAGCGGAGTCCGCAAACTACCCGTTTTGTACTATAGATCCGAACGTTGGTGTCGTAGAGGTGCCGGACGAGCGTATGGACCGTTTGGCTGAAATCGTGAACCCGAACCGCATCGTGCCGACGGCTTTTGAATTCGTCGATATCGCCGGACTGGTGAAGGGTGCGAGCAAAGGCGAGGGCTTGGGTAATAAGTTTTTGGCGCATATCCGTGAAGTGGATGCCATTGTGCATGTCGTTCGCTGTTTCCAAGATGAGAACATTACCCACGTTTCTGGTACAGTGGATCCGATCAGCGATATTGAGACGATTAATCTTGAACTGATTTTGGCCGATGTGGATTCCGTAGACAAGCGGATTGACCGTTCCCGCAAGAACATGAAGGGCGGAGACAAAAAGTACGCGCAGGAAGTGGAATGCCTGGAGCGGATAAAAGAAGCGCTGTACAACGATAAGCCAGCCCGCAGTGTGGAGCTTACGGAGGACGAAAAGCTGCTGATTCGCGATCTGCACCTGCTGACAATGAAGCCAGTGCTGTATGCAGCGAATGTTAGCGAAGAGGAAGTGGCGAGTGCGGACGATAATCCTTATGTGCAGCGAGTACGTGAATATGCTGCGCTAGAGGGTGCGGAAGTAGTACCGATCAGTGCGAAGGTGGAGTCGGAAATCGCTGAACTGGAAGGCGAAGACAAAGCCATGTTCCTTGAGGAGCTGGGACTGCAGGAGTCCGGCTTGAACCGTTTGATCAAAGCGGCTTACAAGCTGCTTGGCTTATACACGTATTTCACAGCCGGTGTGCAGGAAGTACGTGCTTGGACGATTCGGATGGGAACGAAGGCGCCTCAGGCGGCAGGTGTCATTCATACGGATTTTGAGCGCGGGTTTATCCGTGCGGAAGTGGTAGGCTATCAGGATCTGGTGGATTGCGGGACGATGAATGCGGCCAAGGAAAAAGGACTGCTACGTCTCGAAGGTAAGGATTATGTTGTGCAAGACGGCGATGTAATGCACTTCCGTTTCAACGTTTAGCTGTTCAGCCGGTAGGGAAACGTGTTTTTCCGGTGCAGCGGCAGGCGGGTTGGATCGGAGGAAATAGGTACGTGGCTGATGAATTACAGCAAAATGAAGAAACGAAAGAAAGAAGAGGTGCATGACGATGTTAGATCGACTTCAAGCGTTGGCAGACCGCTATGAAAAATTAAGCGAGCTGCTGTGTGACCCGGATGTGGCGGGCGATGCGAAAAAGCTGAGAGAGTACTCCAAGGAGCAGTCCGACCTGCAGGAGACTTATGAGGCGTTTACGGAATATAAAAGCGTAGTGGAGCAATACGAGGCCGCGCGCGTGATGCAAAATGAAAAGCTGGACGACGAAATGAAAGAGCTCGTCAAGATGGAGCTGGAGGAGCTGACCGAAAGGAAGGCCGAGCTGGAAGAGCGCATCAAGGTTTTGATGATGCCTAAGGATCCTAACGATGACAAAAACGTGATCGTGGAGATCCGTGGCGCAGCGGGCGGCGATGAAGCCGCGCTGTTTGCTGCTGATTTGTACCGGATGTATTCGAAGTTCGCGGATGCCCACGGCTGGCGGACCGAGATCATGGATGTTAACATGAACGATCTCGGCGGCTTCAAGGAGATCATCTTCATGGTGAACGGCAAAGGCGCGTACAGCAAGCTGAAGTTCGAGAGCGGTGCACACCGCGTGCAGCGTATCCCGACGACGGAATCCGGCGGACGGATTCATACGTCCACTTCGACTGTGGCTGTGATGCCTGAGATGGAGGATTTCGATATCGAAATTCACGATAATGATATCCGCGTCGATACGTTCTGCTCCAGTGGCGCAGGCGGTCAGTCGGTTAACACGACCAAATCGGCCGTGCGCGTAACGCATATTCCTACGGGGATCGTCGCGACGTGCCAGGACGGTAAATCGCAAAACTCGAACAAAGAGAAGGCGCTGCAGGTCTTGCGCGCACGGATCTTCGATAAAATGCAGCAGGAAGAGATGGAGAAGTACGGAGCGGAGCGGAAGAGCAAGGTTGGAACCGGTGACCGTTCAGAACGGATTCGGACGTACAACTTCCCGCAAAGCCGCGTGACCGACCATCGGATCGGATTGACGCTGCATCGGCTCGACAGCGTGCTGAATGGCGACATGGAAGAGATTATCTCCGCCTTGACGATCGCAGCACAAACCGAGCAGATGGATAAAGGAGAATATGCCGGTGTCTAATGCACGGCGGTTAACCATTCGTGAAGCCTATGCCGAGGCTTCTTCTTTTTTGCGGCAGCACGAGGTGCGGGAGCCGGAATCCAATGCGCAGCGGCTGCTCGAGCATGTGCTGGGCGAAAGCCGAAGCGGGATGCTGCTGCGCTGGTCGGAGCCGTTCCCTGCGGAGCTGGAGGTCGACTGGCAGCAGCTGCTGCAGCGCAAGGCGAGCGGCGAGCCGGTGCAGTATTTGATTGGGGAGCAGGAGTTTTATGGGCTCCCCTTTGCCGTGACGCCAGCGGTGCTGATTCCGCGGCCGGAGACGGAGCTGCTGGTTGAGGCGGTGATCCGGATTGGGCGGGAGCTGTGGGGGAATTGTGAAGCCGATGCGAGCAAAAGCATCGGTGAGGTGTCCCCACGGAGCGAGCATGAAAGTGTAGAGCTTAGCCCGGGTCCCGAGGGCGGAGAACGCGCGAACGGTACTGACATCGGCAGCGGCCCTGTGGTGTGCGATGTGGGCACCGGGAGCGGGGCGATTGCCGTGAGCCTCGCGTCGCAGTGTCCCGCGTGGCGCGTGATGGCCTCGGACATCTCGCGCGGCGCACTGGAGGTGGCGCAAGCGAATGCGGCGCGCCACGGGCTAGCCGAGCGGGTCACCTTCGTGGAAGGGGACCTGCTCGGCCCCTACATTGAGCGCGGACTGCGGCTCGATGCGGTGGTGTCGAATCCGCCGTACATTCCGGAGGCGGATGAGTCGGGGTTGCAGCCGGAGGTCCGGCTGCATGAGCCGCGCACGGCGCTGTACGGCGGCGTGGATGGGCTCGTGCTGTACCGGAGGCTGACGGCGCAGCTGCGCCAGCTGCCGGCGATGCCGTCGCTGGTCGGCTTCGAGGTGGGCCAGGGGCAGGCTGCTGATGTCCGCCGGATGCTGGAAGAGGCTGCGGCGTGGGATGAGATTTTGATCCTTCCGGATTTGGCCGGGATCGACCGACATGTGATCGCCTATCGGAAACGTTAGTTTTGTGGTTCGACGAACGGGCTTTCTATCGAACATAGGATTCTAGTAAATGGATTGGTAGATTTGGCAGCCGACTCGTATAAACTCTCTCAAAACGGACATACTGACAACTAGAGTTGAAAGAGTTCGAGAGGGGCTGCCTACAATGGTTAAACGATTCGCATGGAAACGATATGCTTATCTTCTGTTCGCTTTCATGGTGATGCTCGCTTGCTGGGAATCCAATCGTTCTGACGGCTTGCTGTATGCAGCCCCTTCTTTGGAAACGGACATGACCGGACCTGCGATTCCGCAGGATGCCATTCGTCTTCGGATTTTGGCGAACTCGGATGCGCCTTCAGATCAATGGGTGAAGCGGGAAGTACGTGATGCCATCAGCCAGGAAATGTCTAGCTGGGTTACGACTCCGAAAAGCATTGAAGAAGCGCGTGCGATCGTTCGCGAGCATTTGCCGGAAATGGAGCAAGTGGTAGGGGAAACGCTGCAGAAGAACGGTTTTGACTATAACTATAAAGTGGAGCTGGGCAATGTTCCGTTTCCGTCGAAAATGTACAGCAATCATCTGTATCCAGCTGGTGACTATGAAGCGCTCCGTGTCTCGATCGGTGCAGCGGAAGGGCAAAACTGGTGGTGCGTGTTGTTCCCGCCGCTCTGTTTTGTGGACTCGGAAATGATGATTAAGAACAATACGGCGCATGCGGAAGCGGCCTCTGCTGCCGATACTCATACAACAGGTAAGACGGTGAAAGAAACTGCGGTCAAGCAAGACAGTGCATCGAAAAAGGTTGCGGCTAAAGCGGAGGCTTCATCAGAACGGGCGCCACAGCCGGAAATCCATTTCTTCTTGTGGGATCTTTTGAAGAAGGTCGGTGCGATGTTTGCTTAAACGGCTCATGGATTAAGTTGATCAAGTACAAAGGATGGTAGGTTAAGGATGACGAAGTTATGGACGGTAAATGGAGAGCATCCGGCTGCAGAAGCGCTGCAAGAAGCGGCTGGATGTATTCGGGACGGGTTAACCGTTGCTTTTCCAACCGAAACGGTCTATGGACTGGGCGCGGATGCTCGGAGCTCGGAGGCGGTGGCCGCCATCTTTGAGGCGAAAGGGAGGCCGTCGGATAACCCATTGATCGTCCATATCGCGACCAGGTCTCAGCTGGAGGAGCTTACAGTGCCCCCGGATGAGGCCGTTTCGCGTTTGATGGACGCCTTTTGGCCAGGACCGCTCACGGTGGTGCTGCCGGTCCGCGCCGGCGTCCTTTCCCCGCTGGTGACCGCGGGGCTGTCTACGGTCGGGCTTCGCATGCCCGACCACCCCGTCGCCCTGCAGCTGATTGCCGCTGCAGGCTGCCCCATCGCGGCCCCGAGCGCGAATCGCTCGGGCCGCCCCAGCCCTACGCACGCTGCGCACGTGCTGGAGGATCTCGCCGGCCGCATCGCCGGCGTCGTGGACGGCGGGCCGACGGGCGTCGGGCTGGAATCGACCGTGGTCGAGTTCGATGCCGAAGGCGCCCTCCACATCCTGCGGCCCGGAGGCATCACGACAGCGCAGCTTCGCGCGGCGCTGCCGGGCGTGCAGGTGCTCGAGCCTGCGGCGTCCGAGCACGAACCCGAACCCGCGGCGCCGCGCGCGCCGGGGATGAAATACGCGCACTACGCTCCGCGTGGCGCGATGGTGCTCGTTCAGGGCGGCGCCCCTGAACAGGTTCGAGCTCGCATGCAGCGCGAGCTCGAAGACGCGCACGCGCGCGGCGAGCGCACCGGCGTCCTCACGTACCGTGAGCACGCCGATGCATTCCGCGCGGAGCGCGTGGTCGCCTGCGGCAGCCTCGGCGACCTGGAAACCGTGGCGCACGGGCTGTATGCCGCGCTGCGAGACTTCGATGAAGCCGGGATCAGCTTCATCGTGGCCGAGGCGTGCCCCGAAGAGGGCATCGGGGCCGCCATCATGAACCGGCTGCGCAAAGCTGCCGGGGGGCACATCATCCATGTATAACCGAAGCGCAGCGGGGGCGTAAAAAAGGTTGGATCATTTGCTTTTCTATGGGCATAAGGAAGGTGGATTCAGCTTTTCTTTGGCGTAGTGACTTTTCATCATTTATTGGGCTGCGCTCTTAGCGAAAGCTGAACATAAGCAAGCTTTTGATCATACAGTCGCTTATCTCCCGCCCCTCACCTCCCTAGCATCTTTTATTCCTTGTCCGCATATGTTGGTTAGGAACAGGACAGGGAGGTTGAGGTAGCATGGATTGGACATCGCCGCTAGTATGGGGGCAGATCATCACCATTTGGCTCATGGCTGCCGCCCTCGGTCTGGATGCGCTGTCACTAGGGCTTGGTATCGGAATGAAAGGAATCCGAAAGCTGGATATACTGAAGGTGAGCGCAGTCATCGCCCTCTTTCATATGCTCATGCCGCTGGGAGGCATGCTGATGGGCGGCTATATCAGCATTTTGCTCGGGCACGTCGCTACAATCTGCGGCGGGGCACTACTGATTCTGCTGGGCACGCATATGCTGTACAGCTCACTGCGGTCGGACGAGTCCCGGTCGGTGGACCATCGCAGCTTTTGGGGGCTGATGCTGTTTTCGCTCAGCGTAAGCATCGACTCGTTCTCCGTGGGCGTGTCGCTAGGCATGTTTGCGGGGGATCTCGTGCTAACCGTGTTAATGTTTGGAGTGATGGGCGGGTTGATGTCGGTAGCGGGGCTGATGCTCGGACGGCGGGTCGGACAGTGGATTGGAGAATACGGGGAGGCGCTGGGCGGCGTTATTTTGCTGGCGTTCGGGATTAAATTTTTAATCTGAGGCTGCGGTATCCATATTTAGCGCGATTTGAGGTACAATAAGACATAGGGCTGCTTTTCAATAGAAGCAGACAATGTCACCATCCGTAATCTTATATGCGGAGCCTAGTGCTTCGCTTTAGTCATGCATGAAGGCCAGTAGTGAAGCTAACCCAAGGGAAGGGCGGGAAGTAACCGATGCACCGAATCTTATTCGTATGTACAGGCAACACGTGCCGGAGCCCGATGGCGGAAGGGATGCTCCGCAAGCTGCTGGCAGAGGAAGGGTTAAACGGGATTGAGGTTCGTTCGGCCGGTGTGGCTGCCTATGACGGGACGCCGACCTCGGACCATGCGGTCACGGTTCTGAAGGAGCGGGGCTGTTCAGGCCCTAGCAGCTCGACCATGCTGTCGGAAACCTGGGTCAATTGGGCGGATCTGATCTTAACCATGACCTCGACCCATAAGCGTCATGCCATTCAGCTGTATCCAGGAGCCGTAGATAAGGTGTTTACCCTGAAGGAATATGTGATGGGGGATTCGGCCACAGCAGCCCAAATTGCTGAGCTGGAAAGCTTGATTTCTGATTTGCAGCTGAAGCGTGCGCTGTCCCAGCCGATCTCAGAAGAGGAAAAAGCCAGGGTGGCCGCGTTGGAACGCGATTTGCCGAATCCGGATATTGCCGATCCGTTCGGCGGTCCGCTGAAGGGCTACCAGAGCTGCGCAAACGAAATTGAGTCCAGCTTGACGAAGCTGGTGGCGAAGTTAAAAGATTCAGCCCAATAACTCAAGGCTTGAATCACATGTTTTTCCATCTCCGGTTCTTGCAAGATAGGCTTTACAGGCAACAGGGAATCGGCTATGATAGGGCTATACAATTTAAGTTCCGATGTAACTGGCGACGAGTGGACCTAACCACAGTGGAGCATCGGAAGATACGGCCGGTCGCCTGGGCAAAGAGCATCGCATAGCGGATAACCGCTTGCGTTATGCTCTTTTTTCGTTTTTGTCGAAATCTGGGCATTAGGGTATAATGAAATGGACAAAAGCGAGGAGGGCTAAGTGATGAAAATTGCAATGGGCGCGGATCACGCCGGATACCGGTTAAAGGACGAGTTGAAGCCGTTTATCGAGGCGCTGGGACATCAAGTGGAGGATTGCGGAGCCGGTGGCAGTGAATCGGTGGACTATCCGGACTTTGCATTGGCGGTTTGCGAGAAAGTCGTGGCAGGGGAAGCGGATAAAGGGATTCTGATCTGCGGAACAGGCATTGGCATGACGATCGCTGCCAATAAGGTACCGGGCATTCGCTGTGCGTTAGTGCACGATTTATTTTCAGCCAAAGCAACCCGCGAGCACAATGATTCCAACGTGCTTTCGATGGGCGAACGCGTCATTGGCCCTGGGGTAGCGCAAGAAATCGTGAAGATTTGGCTGGAAACCGAATTTTCTGGCGGCGAGCGTCATGTCAATCGGGTCTGCAAGGTAAAAGCGCTCGAGGACAAGTACGCATTGCATCCGTAACTTTCTCAGGCTGAGAGAGGATGAGGATAATGAAAGAGATTCGTTCACAAGTGGAGCAGATTCTTCGCGAGCTGGGGCAGGCCGGACATATGGAAGCGGGGCAGCTTCTGGTCATTGGGACGAGCACCAGTGAGGTGTTGGGTCAGCATATCGGGACCGCGGGCAGTCAGGACGTAGCGGAGCAAATTTTTGAAGCCGTTGAAGCGGTAAGAGCGGAGCTGGGCTACTACCCGGTGTATCAATGCTGCGAGCACTTGAACCGTGCGCTTGTCATGGAGCGGGAGGCTATGCGGCAGTATGGATTGGAGCAGGTCAGCGTCATTCCAGTGCCAAAAGCTGGGGGCTCGATGGCCGCCTATGCATTCAAGCATCTGAGTAATCCGGTGGTGGTCGAAACGGTGCAGGCGCATGCAGGCATGGATATCGGCGGAACACTGATTGGGATGCATTTGAAGCGGGTAGCGGTGCCGTTCCGTCCTTCGATACGGAGCATTGGCAGTGCGCCGGTGGCGGCAGCCTTTACCCGACCGAAGCTGATTGGCGGAGCGCGGGCGGTGTACGTTCAGGAGACCGTGGCATCCAGCGAGACTTGTGATTAAACCATAGATAAAATAAGATTTATATGACTTTGGGGAGGCAATCATCCATGGAACAATTACGTAACCAAGATCCAAAAATCGTTGAGGCTATGAACCTCGAGCTCGGCCGTCAACGTGACAAAATCGAACTGATCGCATCTGAGAACTTTGTCAGCGAAGCGGTTATGCAAGCTATGGGAACCGTATTGACCAACAAATATGCAGAAGGCTATCCGCATAAGCGCTATTATGGCGGCTGCGAGTACGTGGATATCGTTGAAGATATCGCTCGTGAGCGCGCGAAAGAATTGTTCGGCGCAGATCACGCGAACGTGCAGTCCCACTCCGGTGCGCAAGCGAACATGGCTGTTTATTTGGCTGCGCTTCAAGCTGGCGATACCGTTCTGGGTATGAACCTGGCACATGGCGGTCACTTAACGCACGGCAGCCCGGTCAACGCGTCCGGTATTTTGTATAACTTCGTAGCTTACGGCGTTAGCGAGAAAGATTCCCGTATCGACTATGACGATGTTCGTAAAGCGGCATTCAAGCATAAGCCTCGTTTGATCGTGGCCGGTGCAAGTGCATACCCACGTCATATCGATTTTGAAGCTTTGGGTCAAATCGCTAACGATGTAGGTGCCCTCTTCATGGTCGACATGGCGCATATTGCTGGTTTGGTAGCCGCAGGTCTGCACCAAAATCCAGTGCCTTACGCACACTTTGTAACGACAACAACACACAAGACGCTTCGCGGTCCACGCGGCGGGATGATTCTTTGCCGTAAGCCATGGGCTGCTGCGATCGACAAGGCCGTATTCCCTGGCTCCCAAGGTGGTCCTTTGATGCACATCATTGCGGCTAAAGCTGTTTCGTTCGGTGAAGCATTGCAACCGGAATTCAAAACCTATGCTCAAAATGTCGTCAACAATGCAAAAGCACTTGAAGAAGGCTTGAGAGCGGAAGGTATCAACATGGTATCCGACGGTACGGACAACCACCTGATCCTGATCGACCTTCGCAGCCTGAATATCACAGGTAAAGATGCCGAGCATCTGCTCGACGAAGTAGGCGTAACGGTGAATAAGAATGCGATTCCGTTCGATCCAACGAGCCCGTTTGTAACCAGCGGTATCCGTGTGGGTACACCAGCTGCAACGTCTCGCGGTATGAACGAAGAAGCGATGAAGACGATCGCCAAAATCATCGCCCTGACACTCAAAAACCCAAGCGATGCTGCAGTTCACGAGAAGGTTCGCGGCATGGTGAAGGATTTGACGGCGCAGTTCCCGCTGTACGCAGGGTTGACTTACTAATCATCACTAAATATAGCCGGTTCTCCATATTGCGGAGGCCGGCTTTTTGGTGCTATGATAGGTAAAATCAAATATGCACACGTTGAACGTTGAATGGGCTTCGGAGTGCCGATCCGAGCAAGCGGGGATAGCCCGCTAGGTAGGAAAGGCGGAGTGTCTCGCCGATACAAGAGACGGGGTATCGCATCCATACAGCTGCTGTTGGGATTGCCGTACCTGTAAAGTGAGTCTGCTGTTGCGTATGCAAATGGCGGCTAATGAAGGTGGTACCGCGAATCGAACTTCGTCCTTTAATAGAGGATGAAGTTTTTTTGTTTTATTAAAGGGGGTGATGGCCATGGAGGATGGCTGGTGGTGGCGAGCGTCAGGTATAGCTAAACAAATCATTTTCATATTTCGGAGGGATTTCTATGTCTATTCAAGAACGTGTACTCACTGGCGACCGGATTACGGGAAAGCTCCATCTGGGCCATTACGTCGGAAGTCTTCAGAATCGTCTGCGACTGCAAGAGCAGTATGAAACCTTCATTTTGCTGGCTGATGTGCAGGCGCTGACTACGCATTTTGATAAGCCGAAGGTCATAAGCGATAATTTACGAAACGTGGCGCTGGACTACTTGTCCGTTGAGCTTGATCCGAATAAATCCACCATATATATTCAATCCATGATTCCTGAAATTGCCGAATTAACGGTGTACTTCTCCATGTTTGTGACGGTGAACAGCCTGCGCCATAACCCGACGATTAAGACGGAGGCGATGGAGCGGGGATACACCGATATGTACTATGGATTTCTAGGTTATCCGGTCAGTCAGGCCGCTGATATGGCGATCTGCAAGGCAACGCTAATTCCGGTTGGCGAGGATCAAATCCCTCATATCGAGCATGCAAGAAAAATTGTGCGCCGATTTAATGACTTGTACGCACCTGTGCTAGTGGAGCCTAAGGCGCTGGTGGGACAACGGCTGGAAGGCTTGGATGGGAATAGCAAAATGAGCAAGAGCATGGGCAACGCGATCTTCCTCGACTCTAGCCCGGAGGAGGTACAGCAGCAAATGAAGCGGGCGAAGACGGATCCGGGCCGAGTCCACAAGCACGATCCAGGCAACCCAGATATCTGCACGATTTACGCTTACCATGAAGCCTTTCGTCCTGACGAATGCTCGGAAATACGGGAGGGCTGTAAGCGAGGAACCATCGGCTGTGCGGCCTGCAAACAACAGGTAACCGCAGCGATCCATGAGCTTTTGGAACCGATCCGGGAGAAGCGGTCTTATTATGAGCAGAGACCAGATGTCATCAATGAAATACTCGCGGAAGGGACAAAGCGAACACAGAAAATCGCTAAGAGCACGATGGATGAGGTACGTGAAGCGATGGGGATCAACTATCTTGGGTAAGCTGCTGGAGAGTCTGCAATCGCAGGCTCTTCTCTTATTTTGCAGCGTGTGGAACGTTTCTTAACCTGTAGAATGTTCCACGTGGCACATTCTTGTACATTTTTTGTCGGTATTGGGATAACTTTATGCACTTGTGGTATAATAGACAAGATTTGGGCGTTATAACGATTATAGGGCCAATTACAGGCTCTAAATGTCCGAAAAACGCTTGTTATAGGGGGAGCAAGGCATGGGAAAAGTGTTTGTTTGTGATCATCCGCTTATCCAGCATAAGCTGACTTACATCCGGGATGAAAATACGACCACCAAAGATTTTCGCGAGCTGGTGGACGAGGTGGCCACTTTGATGGCCTATGAAATTACAAGAGATATTCCGCTTCAAAAGGTGCAGGTTAAAACCCCTGTAACGACAGCGGAGTGCAGTGTGATCTCCGGTCGAATGCTCGGCCTGATTCCAATTCTGCGTGCAGGACTCGGGATGGTGGACGGCATTTTGAAGCTGGTACCTGCAGCCAAGGTCGGCCACATTGGCTTGTACCGCGATCCTCAGACGCTGGAACCGGTAGAGTATTATGCGAAGCTGCCGACCGATGTACAGGAGCGGGAGCTGATCGTCATTGACCCGATGCTTGCTACAGGCGGATCGGCCAATGCAGCGATTACCGCTTTGAAAAACCGGAGCTGCTCGCAGATTAAGCTCATGTGCCTGATTGCTGCGCCGGAAGGGGTACAATCGGTGCAAAAAGCGCATCCGGACGTCGATATTTACGTGGCGGCGATCGATGATTATTTGAATGATCATGGCTACATCGTTCCGGGTCTTGGCGATGCAGGAGACCGTCTGTTCGGGACGAAATAACGAAGAAGCTTCATAACGGAAAGGGGAACCCGTTGGTATGAATAAGAACAAAACGAAGGTAATCACGATTTTCGGTACCCGGCCGGAAGCGGTCAAGATGGCACCGCTAGTGAAAGAGCTCGAGAAGCATTCCGATCACATCGAATCCCTGGTGTGCGTAACAGCGCAGCATCGCCAAATGCTTGATCAGGTGCTTGAGATTTTCAAAATCAAGCCGAACTACGATCTGGACGTCATGAAGGAAGGTCAAACCTTGAATGAGGTTTCCATCCGCGTTCTCCAAGGACTTGAACCGGTGCTGAAAGAAGAGAAGCCGGACCTTATCTTGGTGCACGGCGACACGTCGACTACGTTTCTCGCAAGCTATGCGGCTTTGATGCAGCAAATCAAAGTGGGGCATGTGGAAGCGGGGCTGCGCACTTGGAACAAGCTGTCTCCTTTCCCGGAGGAGATGAACCGCCAATTGACGGGTGTGATCAGCGATATGCACTTTGCTCCGACGGACTTGTCCGCAGACAACCTGCGCAGGGAAAACAAGCCAGATTCGGCGATTTATGTAACCGGTAATACGGCTACTGACGTCTTGAAGTATACGGTTAGCAAGGAGTTCTCGCATCCGGTGCTCGAATGGGCGAAGGGCAAGCGACTGGTCCTGATGACGGCGCATCGCCGCGAAAATCAAGGAGAGCCGCACCGCCAAATTTTCCGCGCGGTTAAACGGCTGGTTGACGAGTTCGAAGACATCGCCGTGGTTTATCCGGTACACCCAAGCCCTGCAGTCAAGGGACCTGCCTACGAAATGCTGGGCGGTCACGATCGCATTAAGCTGATCGATCCGCTCGATGTGTTCGAGTTCCATAATTTTTACCCGCATACGCACCTGATCTTGACCGATTCGGGCGGCATCCAAGAAGAAGCTCCATCCTTCGGTGTACCGGTACTGGTGCTTCGCGATACAACGGAACGTCCGGAAGGCATTGGCGCTGGTACACTGGAATTGGTAGGAACGGATGAAGATATGCTGTTTGAGCGTGCTCGAGCGCTGCTCACCGATGAGTCGCTGTATGCCAAAATGAGCCAAGCGTCGAATCCTTACGGCGATGGCAAAGCGTCCGAACGGATCGTACAAGCCATCCTTTACCAGTTTGGACATGCTGCCGAGAGACCAGAGCCATTCCAACCGTGACAATCTGATGACAAACGTTACAGCATACAGTTGCACTGTTTGGTTTCGAACACAAGAAAAGGTTGATGTATCAACGTTTTTGCGAAATTTTACATGGTTTCCCAAGTGCGGTTCGTAATTGACAAAAATAAGTTTCCTCCGATAAAATAGACTAGGATTCTAATCCATAACAGATGTAACGTGGTTGACAACTGAATTTCCTGACTAATGCGGCTGCCCGTTGCAACGGATAAGGAAGTGCTTATGAAAAGTCCAAGTTCCAATGATAATCCGTGGCGCGCCGTAGCTTTGGTCAGCGCGATCGGAGCTGATCTTGTCGTGTGCATGCTGGCAGGTTTTTGGGTCGGCAGGCTTGTAAGCGATTGGCAGGGCGGACAGCCGATTTGGCTGGTCGTAGGAATCATGGTAGGCTTTATCGTAGGCGTACTCAGTGTCATCCTCATACTTCGCAAGTACACAGGGGGCTCCAATGGATGATTTTTCAGCCCATCTGAAAACGGTTCAGCGCATTACGATATTTTTTTTGTCCTTCTGCTTCATGGGGTGGGCGGTCATGCCGTCTTACCGCGGACTGTTTGCAGGACTTATCCTTGGTACCGTCGTCAGTTGGCTGAATGCACGGTACTTAGCGTGGAAAATCGAGCAGCTTGCACAAGCCGTTCTTGAAAAGTCGAACCGCAAAATTAATCTCGGCTTTATTACAAGAGCGTCTATTGCGCTGCTTGCTGTGGTAATTGCGTACCGCTTTCAAGATCAAATTGCATTATCCACTACGCTGGCAGGATTATTTTTCTCACAGTTGGCAACACTCCTATTGGGTATAATTTCTAGGTGGAAGGCCGGCAAGTAACGACACAATGCAACTCATATTTCGCGGAAAGGGGTGAAATGAACTGCATGCATGAATCTCCGATAGTAACCATAGGTGGAATTCAGTTCGATTTGGCTGCCATCATCATGCTTCTCGTGACTTGCATTATCGTATTTGTCCTCGCGCGCGTCGGCACTAGCCGGTTGTCCGTGAACAATCCGAGCAAAATGCAAAACTTTTTGGAATGGGTGGTTGACTTCGTCGCTGGCCTGATCTCCAGCACGATGGACATGAAGAAGGGCAAATCGTTCTTGATGTTAGGTATTACCTTGATCATGTTTATCTTTGTAGGAAATATGCTGGGTCTGCCATTCGGTATCGTAACGGAAGTGAATACTCCGCAGCCGATGTTCGGCATTACGGAGCAAGAACTTCATCACGCGCACGAGGCTGGCAAGCATATCGCGTTGGCTTGGTGGAAATCGCCTACAGCGGATGTCGCTGTAACGATGGCTCTAGCCCTCATGGTTATCTTTATGGTGCATTTCCTCGGGTTGACCCGAAATACGCATCATTACCTTAAGCACTATGTAGAGCCGCACTGGGCTATGTTCCCACTGAACGTCATTAAGGAAGTTTCCAAGCTTCTGACGCTCGGCTTGCGTCTATTCGGTAACATTTATGCCGGCGAGGTCCTGATCGGTGTTATCTTGATGGCTGGTCCTTTGGGTGCTATCCCGCTGGTTGTATGGCAAGGCTTCTCAGTATTCGTAGGCGCCATTCAGGCTTTCGTATTTACGATCCTGACCATGGTGTACCTGTCTCAAGCGATTGATCATGGCGATCACGAAGAAGCGCATTAATCGTTTTCGAACTCGTCCCACGTCGGATGATAAGAACTATACACTTTAAAAAAAACTAATTTAACCATTTTGAGGAGGATTTTTTCCATGGAATTTCTTGCAGCTGCAATTGCAATCGGTTTGGGCGCACTTGGCGCAGGTATTGGTAACGGTTTGATCGTAGGTCGTGCAATCGAAGGTATTTCCCGTCAACCAGAACTCCGCGGTACTTTGCAAACTACAATGTTTATCGGGGTAGGTCTTGTAGAGGCATTGCCAGTTATCTCCCTCGTATTCGCATTGCTGTTCACTTTCGTATTGAAATAGGCCCGATGGCGGGGAGAGACTCCGCCTTCGTTTTTTCCACTCTAAGCAGAGCACAATATACGAAAGGAGTGACCGTTAGATGAGTTTTGTCCCATCGACGTTTATTATTTCGCTCATCGCCTTCGGGATTTTGTACTTCCTGCTGCAAAAGTATGCTTTCGGACCTTTGTTCGGCATCATGGAGCAGCGCAGATCCCATATCACGAGCGAGATTCAAACTGCCGAGCAGAACCGGAAACAATCCGAGCAACTGCTTAACGAGCAAAAAGAAGCCATTCAAGCAGCCCGTAAGGATGCTTATGATATGATCGAGCAAGCGAAGCTGACGAGCGGCAAGCAAGCGGATGAAATCATCCAGCTGGCCAAAGCGGAAGCGGCACGCTTGAAAGAAGAAGCGATTCGCGACATCGAGAACGAGAAGAACAAAGCTGTGGCTTCGCTGAAGAGCCAAGTCAGCGCGATGTCCGTTCTCATTGCTTCCAAAATTATTGAGAAGCAAATCGATGAGAAGTCCCAAGAGCAATTGGTTGAGCACTACCTGAAAGAAGTGGGAGGCAACCAATGAGTCAGGACACGATCGTAGCGAAAAGATATGCGAAAGCATTGTTCGAGATCGCAAAGGAACAAAACAAAGTAGCGGCAGTTGGAGAAGAACTCTCCAAAGTGGGTGCAACACTAAAGCAGAACGCAGAAATTAAAGCGCTGCTCTCGAATCCGGGCCTTAGCGCGGACTCGAAAGCAGGGTTGATTCGGACGGTATTCGATCGTCAAGTATCGGAAACCGTTTTGAACACGCTGCTTCTCCTGGTGGATAAAGGGAGAATCGACTTGCTGCAAGCGATGATTGGTTACTTTGAGACCATCTCGAGCGAGGCGCTGGGCCAGGCGAGTGCTACGGTCTATACGCCGGTTGCGCTGAGTGAAGCGGAACTGAGCAAGATCGCTGCAACGTTCAGCCAATTGACAGGCAAACAAATCCGTGTGGAATCGGTTCTCGATAAAAGCTTGCTAGGCGGCATTCAAGTCCGCATCGGCGACCGTCTATATGACGGAAGCTTGTCCGGCAAGCTCCAACGTCTGCAAAAATCTTTGAATACATCTCAAGCACTGTAGATAGGGGTGAGGAAAGTTGAGTATCAAACCGGAAGAAATCAGCACGCTGATTAAACAACAGATTGAACAATATCAATCCGAAATTCAAGTCGTTGACGTAGGTACGGTTATTCAGGTCGGCGACGGTATTGCTCGTGCGCATGGCCTGGAGAATGTTATGGCAGGCGAGCTGCTTGAGTTTCCTAACGGGGTTCTGGGCTATGCCTTTAACCTTGAGGAAAGCAACGTAGGTATCGTTATCTTGGGTCCTTTCAAAGACATCCGCGAAGGCGACCAAGTAAAGCGTACCGGCCGCATCATGGAAGTTCCAGTAGGCGAAGAAATGATCGGGCGCGTCGTGAACGCACTCGGCGAACCGGTTGACGGCAAAGGCCCAATCAACACGACCCATTTCCGCCCAATCGAATCCCCGGCACCTGGCGTTATGGCGCGTAAATCCGTTCATGAGCCAATGCAAACGGGTATCAAAGCGATTGACGCGATGATTCCAGTCGGTCGTGGTCAACGGGAGCTGATCATCGGTGACCGTCAAACAGGTAAAACTGCCATTGCGATCGATACGATCATCAACCAAAAAGGCAACGGCGTAAAATGTATTTACGTCGCGATCGGCCAAAAGCAATCCACAGTTGTTAACGTGGTTGAAACCCTGCGCCGTGCTGGTGCAATGGATTACACCATCGTTGTAACTGCAAGTGCTTCCGAGCCAGCTCCAATGCTGTGGCTTGCTCCATACGCAGGCTGCGCAATGGGTGAGTACTTCATGTACAAAGGCGAGCACGTGCTCATCATCTATGATGACCTTTCCAAGCAAGCTGCTGCATACCGTGAGTTGTCCCTGTTGCTCCGCCGTCCTCCGGGTCGGGAAGCTTATCCGGGTGACGTTTTCTACCTGCACTCCCGTTTGCTGGAGCGTGCAGCGAAACTCAGCGACGAACTCGGCGCAGGATCGCTCACAGCGCTTCCGTTCATCGAGACGCAAGCTGGTGACGTATCCGCTTATATCCCAACGAACGTAATCTCGATTACGGACGGTCAGATCTTCCTTGAGTCCGACCTGTTCTACTCCGGTCAACGTCCGGCGGTTAACGTCGGTATCTCCGTATCCCGGGTAGGTAGCTCCGCTCAAATCAAAGCGATGAAGAAGGTTGCCGGTACACTCAAGACTGACCTTGCTCAATACCGCGAGCTTGCTGCGTTTGCCGCTTTCGGCTCCGACTTGGACCGTGCGACACAAGCACGTTTGAACCGTGGTGTTCGTACGCTTGAGCTGCTGAAGCAAGGCGTTAACCAGCCGATGGCTGTTGAGCGACAGGTTGCTGCAATCTACGTGGTGGTTAGAGGACACATCGACGAGCTTCCAGTTCAGGATGTTCGCCGTTTCGAAGCTGAATTCTTGGCTTACCTCGATTCCAACCGTCCGGAAATCCTTGCGAGCATTCGCGATACGAAGGATTTGACTTCGGACAACGAAAACGCACTGAAAGAAGCGATTCAGCAATTCAAAAAGGGTTTCGCTCCTTCCGCATAAATTGAACGTGGACTAACGAGCTTCTCGCGCGTCGAGAAGCTCAAGTAGTTCCATTGTAAGCTTATTAACAGGCTTTCGAAGTATGGCTTTCCACGGTGGAAAGCTTCGAGAGAGAGGTGAGCAGTCATGGCAAAAGGTATGCGCGAGATTAAACGTCAAATTAAATCTACGCAAAATACGAAGCAGATCACAAGAGCGATGGAGATGGTCTCTGCAGCTAAGCTCCGCAGAGCACAGCTGGCAGCGGAAGCCGCCCGTCCTTATGCAGATAAGCTGAAAGAAGTAGTAGGAAGTATCGCAGCAGGTACGAAGGGTGTTAAGCATCCGATGCTGCAGAGCCGGGAGATCAAGAAGACGGGATATTTGGTTATCACGTCCGATCGCGGTTTGGCCGGTGGATACAATGCCAACGTTCTTCGTAAAGTAATGGCGGAAATTCGCGAAAAGCACAACTCGCCGAACGAGTATGCGGTTTTCGTGGTTGGCCGTAAAGGAAGAGACTTCTTCCGCAAACGTAACATCGAAATCATCGAAGAGGTAACCGGTCTTTCCGATTCCCCAACCTTTGGTGATATCAAGAGTGTTGCAGCTGCTGCGGTGAAAAACTTTGAGAACGGATCGTATGACGAATTGTACCTGGTGTACAACCAGTTTAAAAATGCGATCTCTCAAATTCCGACCGTGAAACGCTTACTGCCATTGGAAGATATGAGCGGTTCGAGCGTTTCGAATTATGAGTATGAGCCATCTCCGGAGGGCGTACTCGAAGTACTGCTGCCTAAATATGCAGAGACGTTGATATACAGTGGAGTATTGGAAGGCAAAGCGAGCGAGTTCGGGGCGAGAATGACCGCCATGAACAGCGCAACGAAGAACGCTACGAAGATGATCAGCTCTTATACGCTGGCTTACAACCGTGCGCGTCAGGCTTCCATCACGCAAGAAATCTCCGAAATCGTTGCAGGTGCGAACGCAGCGCAATGATCTTCGTAACAAGTTTTAGGAGGGAAAACAGTGAGCAAAGGGCGCGTTGTTAATATAACGGGGCCGGTCGTCGACATTGAGTTCGAGCGTGGACACCTCCCTGAGATTTTGAATGCCATCAAGATTGAGAAAAAAGCGACAAAAGAAGGCGAGCCGAACATCAACCTGACGGTTGAGACTGCGGTTCACCTGGGCGACAACATGGTTCGTTGTATCGCGATGTCCACCACGGACGGTCTGGTTCGCGGTTTGGAAGCAGTAGATACAGGAGCTCCGATCTCCGTACCTGTTGGTGCAGCCACACTGGGTCGCGTATTTAACGTATTGGGTGAGCCCATCGACGGTAACACTACGGTTGACCGTACGTTGACCAGCCCAATCCATAAAGCGGCTCCAACATTCGAAAACCTGTCTACCCAAGCTGAAATCCTGGAAACAGGGATTAAAGTTATCGACCTGATGGCTCCTTATGCCAAGGGCGGTAAGATCGGTCTCTTCGGCGGCGCGGGCGTAGGTAAAACTGTTACCATGCAAGAGCTCATCCACAACATCGCGCAAGAGCACGGCGGTATCTCCGTATTTGCGGGTGTAGGCGAGCGTACACGTGAAGGTAACGACTTGTACCATGAAATGAGCGATTCCGGCGTTATCGCTAAGACGGCGATGGTATTCGGACAAATGAACGAACCGCCGGGTGCGCGTCTTCGCGTAGCTCTGTCGGGTCTGACCATGGCGGAATATTTCCGTGATGAAGAAGGCCGTGACGTTCTTCTGTTTATCGATAACATCTTCCGTTTTACTCAAGCAGGTTCGGAGGTTTCCGCGTTGCTCGGCCGTATGCCTTCCGCGGTAGGTTACCAGCCAACCCTGGCTACCGAGATGGGCCAGCTGCAAGAGCGTATCACCTCTACGAAAAAAGGCTCCGTTACGTCGATCCAAGCGATCTACGTTCCTGCGGATGACTATACTGACCCGGCTCCAGCTACGGCGTTTGCTCACTTGGATGCAACGACGAACTTGGAGCGTAACATCGCTGCAATGGGTATCTTCCCAGCGGTAGATCCGCTCGCGTCCTCTTCCCGGATTTTGACTCCGGAAGTGCTTGGCGAAGAGCACTACAATGTAGCACAAGGCGTTAAGAAGCTTCTTCAACGCTACAAAGAGCTTCTCGATATCATCGCGATCTTGGGTATGGACGAGTTGTCTGATGAAGACAAATTGGTCGTACTCCGTGCAAGACGCGTTCAGATGTTCTTTGCTCAACCGCTGCACGTTGCTGAGGCGTTCAACGGGATCCCGGGCGTATACGTACCGGTTAAAGAAACCATCCGCAGCTTCAAAGAAATTTTGGATGGCAAGCATGACAACCTTCCTGAGCCAGCGTTCCACAACGTGGGCACCATTGAGGATGCCATCGAGAAAGCGAAGACGCTGTAATCTAAGCCCAAGCTTACGAAGTAGGCTTTCTTACCGAAAGCCCTTAGGAGGGGAATCCAAATGAGCACATTCCTGCTGGAAGTCGTAACTCCGGAGCGTAAAGTGTACGCTGAACAAGCGAACATGATTATCGCAAAGGGGATCGAAGGAGAGCTTGGGATTCTGCCGAATCACATTCCACTTGTGACTCCGCTGAAAGTCGCTCCGATTACTGTAAAAAAGCAAGGGTCTAAGGACGAGCTGATCGCAGTAAACGGCGGTTTTATGGAGGTGCGCAAGGATAAGGTGGTTATACTGGCGGAAAGCGCCGAGCTACCGGAACAAATCGATATCGAGCGTGCTCAAGCGGCCAAAGCGCGTGCTGAGAAGCGGTTGTCTGCAGCGAAGCAGGACAACGTCGACTTTAAGCGTGCGGAATTGGCTTTGCAACGAGCTCTGAATCGAATTGATGTTTTTGGGAAACGATAAGATATGGAACAATGAAAAGCGAGGGGACCCCGGTTCCTTCGCTTTTTCTGTTTTTAGTGCTTAGTGGAGACAGGCCAGGAAAAAAGGAAAATGTTAGACACCCCAAAATCGATTTGATATAATTGGTAAGGTGTCATTTTGGAAAATGAAGCAAGCTGTGGCATCCCCGTGGCTTGCGGCAAGTTACATATAGGGAGGCGGTTCGTTCACGATGTATATGAACAACTACGTGGTCGTAACGATATTTCTCTTTCTAGGCGTGATTCTTCCTATTACAGCGCTTTCAATCGGTAAATGGCTGCGTCCATACAAGCCGGCGGAGAGCAAGTATACGACCTATGAAAGCGGTAACGAACCGGTAGGTGGTGGGCAGGTACGGTTTAACATCCGGTACTACCTGTTTGCGCTGATGTTTGTCATTTTTGATGTAGAAACCGTATTTCTTTACCCTTGGGCCGTTGCGTATAAGCAATTAGGCTTGTTTGCGCTTGTTGAGATGTGTATTTTTGTAGCCTTGCTCTTGGTTGGTTTAATCTACGCTTGGAAGAAGAAGGTGCTGCAATGGACTTCAATTTAGAATCAATCACACCGGAAGAGCGCCAAGAGCTGGATCGTAACGTATTTATGACCACGCTCGAGCAGATCAAAGCCTGGGCTCGCAGCAACTCTCTTTGGCCGCTTACCTTTGGTCTGGCCTGCTGCGCGATTGAAATGATGGGAACAGGCGCTTCCCATTATGACTTGGACCGTTTCGGCGTCATTTTCCGAACGTCTCCGCGGCAGTCCGACGTCATGATCGTAGCCGGCACTGTCACGAAAAAGATGGCCCCGCTGCTTCGGCGATTGTATGACCAAATGCCTGAGCCCAAATGGGTTATTGCCATGGGTTCCTGTGCTACGGCCGGCGGACCTTATGTAAAATCCTACGCGGTGGTGAAGGGCGTGGATCAGGTGGTCCCGGTTGATGTGTACATCCCGGGCTGTCCACCGAATCCGGCTGCGTTGATCTATGGGATCAACAAGCTGCAGGAGAAAATCCGTTACGAAGCGAAAACCGGTAAGCAGGTGACGAACGTATGAGTGACGAGCAAAAGAAAGATCTGCCCGAGGGTGTGAACGCCTCGGAGAGCCAGCCTAGCGAGAGCGCTGAGCAGCCGACGGCGAAGCCGGTGGCCGCTGAAGCGAAGGCGGCGCCGATGAGCGGTGAGCCTACGGCGGTACCTGGCGCGGACGTGGCGAAAGCTGGAGGCGCGGGTGAGCCGCCAGGCGGCTACGCCGAAGCGCAGACGAAGCCGGAAGCGCCCGCAGGCGAAGCGGCCGCGCCGGTCGACGCCGAGCGGGAGGCGAAGCTGAAGGCGGCCGCCGAGGCGCGAGCCGCCCGGGCTGCCGCCCGCGAGGCGAAAGCGGCGAGCACGGGCGAGGCGGGTGATGCGCCGGCCGCGGAAGCGGCTGCGCCGAGCGACGCCGATAAGGAGGCGAAGGCGAAGGCCGCCGCGGAGGCGAGAGCCGCTCGGGCGAGCGCCCGGGCCGCGAAGACGGAGGGGGCCGACCCCGATGCGCCGAAGGTGCCGTCGCCGAATCAGCCCCTGCTCGATCGGCTGGTGGCGATCCTTAAAGAGTTTAACGCCGATGCGGTGGAAGAGTCCTTTGTTAACGAGAAGGGCGGACATGTGCCGTACGTGGTGTTGAAAGCGGATCAATGGTTCGAAGCAGCTGTATTGTTAAGAGACCACTCTGAGCTGCGGCTGAACTATTTGCGCAATGTGTCCGGTATTGATATGGAAACGCATATGGAAGTGGCTTATCACTTAGTGTCGCTTGAAACAAAACGTGATTATGTAGTGAAAGTTCGTACGAACCGCGAAACTCCGTCCGTTCCGTCCGTTACCGAAGTATGGCCGACGGCGAATTGGAACGAACGAGAAATTTACGATTTGCTCGGTATTGCGTTTCCGGGACATCCCGACCTGCGCCGAATAATGATGGCTGATGATTGGGTAGGCCATCCGCTGCGCAAAGATTACGAGCCGCTCGACCCGGAGGTGTAAGAAGGTGTCTATTCGCACGGAAGAACTGCTACTGAATGTAGGCCCGCAGCATCCGAGTACACACGGCGTATTTCGGATCGTGGTTAAGCTGGACGGGGAGATCATCACCCATGCCGATCCGGTGATGGGATATCTCCATCGCGGCACGGAGAAGCTGGCTGAAAATTTAACGTACACCCAAATCATACCTTATACTGACCGGATGGATTATGTATCGGCGATGACGAACAACTATGTGCTGGTACATGCTGTCGAAAAGCTGATGCAGCTGGAAATCCCGGAGCGAGCGGAATTTCTTCGCCTGATCGTGATGGAATTGCAGCGGATTGCCAGTCATATGGTATGGTGGGGCACCTATTTGCTGGATATCGGGGCAATGAGCCCGTTTCTGTTTGCTTTTCGGGACCGCGAAATTATTATCAACCTCTTCAATGAGCTGTGCGGTGCACGGTTGACGTACAACTACATGCGTGTAGGCGGGGTCAAGTGGGATGCGCCGGAAGGCTGGATTCAGAAGGTGCGCGACTTTGTACCTTACATGCGCGAGAAGCTGGAAGAATATCATGAGCTGGTGAGTGGCAACGAAATTTTCTTGGCGCGGATCAAAGGCATCGGCAAGTACGATGCGGAAACGGCCATCGCTTACGGGTTAAGCGGCGCGAACCTTCGCTGTACCGGGGTGAACTGGGATCTGCGGAAGGACCAGCCTTACAGCTTGTACAACCGTTTTGAATTCGATGTGCCGGTTCGCACGGGCGGTGATTGCTACGACCGCTATCTGATCCGGATGGAAGAAATTCGTCAGTCGCTTCGTATTTTGGAGCAGGCAGTAGAGCAGTTCCCTGCGGAAGGCGAGATCATGGGGAAAGTTCCCCGCGTGATTCGTCCGGCCGAAGGCGAAGTGTATGCAGGCATCGAGTCGCCGCGTGGTGAGATCGGCTGCTATATCGTTTCCAAAGGAAAAGATAAGCCGTATCGCTTGAAGTTCCGCAGGCCGTCCTTCGTGAATCTGCAGATTCTGCCTAAGCTCTTGGTCGGTGAAACGATGACGAACATGATTACAATTCTCGGAGGCATAGACATCGTCGTCGGGGAGGTGGATTGCTAATGCCGGATTTATTGCAGGAGCAGCTAACGTGGACGAACTTCGCGATCTTTTTCGCCTGGGGCGTCGTGATGCTGCTTGTCGTGCTTGGCTTTGTAACGTATGCGATCTATTTTGAACGGAAGGTCATCGGCTGGATGCAGCTGCGGATCGGTCCGAATCGGGTAGGTCCGCTGGGCTTGCTTCAATCGGTAGCGGACGTTTTAAAGCTTTTGCTGAAGGAAGACACAATTCCGCGCAAAGCGGAGAAAGAGCTGTTTATTTTTGCCCCAGTCATTACGTTTATCCCTGCGTTCGTCGTCGTAGCTGCAATTCCGTTTACGGACCGACTGATCAGCAGCAATCTAAACGTTGGCGTTCTATTTTACGTTGCGTTGTCCGGTATTTCGACGATTGGCATCGTGTTGGGCGGCTGGGCTTCGAACAATAAATACGCGCTGCTGGGCGGCATGCGTTCCGCTGCGCAAATGATCAGCTACGAAATTCCACTCGTAATTTCCGTCATTGGTACGGTGATGATGAGCGGCAGCATGAATTTGCGTACGATTGCTGAATTTCAAGCTGGTGGGTTCTGGCACTGGAACTTCCTGCCTCAAATCATTGGCTTCTGCGTGTTCATTGTTGCGGCGGTATCCGAGCTAAACCGGACGCCATTCGACCTTCCGGAAGCGGAGTCGGAGCTTGTAGCGGGCTATCATGTGGAATACAGCGGATTCCGTTTTGCATTCTTTATGCTCGCGGAGTACGTGTATGTGTTTGCCATCGCTGGCTTAACAACGACGTTGTTCTTGGGCGGCTGGCATGCGCCGTTTCCGTTCCTTGATTTTATCCCGGGAATCATCTGGTTCCTGCTAAAATTCTCGTCCATCGTCTTCTGTCTGTTCTGGCTGCGCGCTACACTGCCGCGGGTTCGGGTAGATCAACTGATGGGCCTCGGATGGAAAGTGCTGCTGCCGTTGTCGCTGCTGAACATTTTTGTGACGGCGATTTATATGGCGATAGCGTTGTAATGGGCTTAAGCTACCGGACGTGAGCAGAAAGGGTGAGAACTATGAAGGGCATCATCAAGGGCCTAGGCGTGACGTTCAAGAGCATGACGCAAAAAAAGATCACATATGCCTATCCCGACGTACCGCTGGAGCTGCCAGACCGTTTTCGGGGCATTCAGCATTTTGACCCTGAAAAATGTATCGTGTGCAACCAATGCGCCCGCATTTGTCCGACGGAATGCATCAATCTGGTCGGCAAAGCAAATCCGGACCCGGAAAAAAAGGGTAAGGTCATCGATACCTACGATATCAACTTCGAAATCTGCATTTTGTGCGATTTGTGTACGGAGGTTTGCCCGACGGAAGCGATCGTAATGACGAACAATTTCGAGCTAAGCACCTACAGCCGTGACGATTTGTTCAAAAATCTGCAATGGCTGAACGAAAACAACACGAACGTGCGCAAGGAAAACAATTCGGCGCTTCCGAAAGGCGGGGCGAAGTAATGTTCGGGAATATATTTGACTTCTTGTCCAGCGGCGAAAATATTGCTTTCTTCATCTGCGCGTTGCTGGCGATTGGCGGAGCGATCTTCATGCTCAGCTTTACCAAGGTCGTACACATGGTGCTGGCGTTGGCCTTGACGTTCATTAGCTTGGCCGGACTGTATGTTGTGCTGGATGCTGAGTTTGTCGCCGTGGTGCAGATCTTGATCTACGCAGGAGCGGTTTCGATCCTGATGATCTTCGGGATCATGATGACCAAGCATCAGGGTGAGGAAGAGGAGCCGAAGCGTCCATGGCACAACGGATTGCTGTTTGTGGGCGCGGCGGGGCTGTTTGGCCTCATTTTCTACGCGATTCAGAAATCGGACCTGCCTTCCGGCACGATGCAGCCTGCACAGGATAATACGCTTGAAATCGGGAAGCTGATCTTCAACGCCCACGTCATTCCGTTCGAGTTGATGTCGGTGCTGCTGACCGTTGCGTTTATTGGCGCTATCATCGTGGCGAAGCGAGAGGAGGATTGACCATGGGTGCAACAGCAACCGGACTTGCAACCCCGTATTTGACACTAGCGGCGATTTTGTTTTGCATCGGGCTCTATGGTGCACTATCCAAGAAAAATGCCGTGATCGTGCTGCTGTCCATCGAGCTGATGTTGAATGCGGTCAACTTGAATCTGGTCGCCTTCTCGAAGCTGGGAATCCATCCGGGATTGACCGGACAAGTGTTTTCGCTCTTCAGCATCACGGTTGCCGCGGCGGAGGTAGCCGTCGGGATCGCGATTCTCATTAACCTGTACCGTAACAAAGGAACCACGGATGTCAACGAGATGGACTCGATGAAGCGATAATCGAATTATCGTTTACGAGGCCTTAGAAGGAGGACTTAAGTTCATGGTATCGGCTTACTCGCAATACGCCTGGCTGATCCCGCTCTTCCCGCTGCTATCGTTCTTGATTTTAACGGCAGTGGGACGTCAACTGCGGGATGCGGGCGCCTATATCAGCATTGTGGCCGTGTTCGCCTCGTTTGTCTTGTCCGTGCTTATCTTTTGGGAACGGATTGGTGGACAAGTCGAGGATTTCACGTGGAACAAGTTGCAGTGGATCAAGCTGAGCAACTTTTCGCTCACGATGGGATTCGAAGTCACGAATTTGAATGCCCTCATGCTGGTGATCGTCACTTTAGTGAGCCTGCTCGTCAACATTTACTCCAAAGGTTATATGCACGATGACGAGCGAATTAATGTGTTTTTTGCCTACATAGCGTTGTTTACGTTCTCCATGCTGGGGCTCGTGATCTCGGAGAACCTGGTGGAGCTGTACATCTTCTGGGAACTGGTGGGTGTGTGTTCGTTCCTGCTGGTCGGGTTCTGGTACTTCAAGCCGGAGGCGAGAGCGGCGGCGAAGAAAGCGTTTATCGTCACGCGGATCGGGGATGTCGGGCTATTCATCGGAATATTGCTGCTGTTCTGGGTCATGCCGAACCATGCGATGGACTTCAGCTCCATCCATAACGCGTTCGCCGGCGGCAAGGTGTCCGGAGATCTGGTGACCTGGATTGCCATTCTGATCTTCATCGGCGCGGTGGGCAAGTCCGGTCAGTTTCCGCTGCATACCTGGTTGCCTGATGCGATGGAAGGTCCAACGCCGATCAGTGCATTGATCCATGCGGCGACGATGGTTGCTGCAGGCGTGTACTTGGTGGCGAGAACCTTTGATATTTTTACGGCGTCGCCAACGGCATTGACCGTTGTAGCGGTTGTGGGCGGATTTACCGCGATTTTTGCTGCTACCATCGGTACTTCGCAAAACGATATAAAACGTATTCTGGCATACTCTACAGTCAGCCAGCTTGGGTATATGATGATGGCACTCGGCATTGGCACGACCGTGGCTTATACCGCCGGGATTTTCCACTTGTTCACCCACGCCTTCTTCAAAGCGCTTCTGTTCCTTGGGGCAGGTAGTGTTATTCACGCGGTGCACACGCAGGACATTCATGAAATGGGCGGCGTAGGCAGTAAAATGAAACTGACCGCATGGACGTTCGGCATCGGCGCACTGGCGTTGAGCGGGATCGTTCCGCTTTCCGGCTTCTGGTCGAAGGACGCCATTTTAGCGGAAGCGTTCAATAGCGGCCACACGGTCTTGTTCTGGGTCGGGCTGATCGCGGCATTTTTCACGGCGTTCTATATGTCACGATTGTTCTTCCTGGTGTTTCTGGGCAAGCCCCGGCATCAAGCGCATGTGCACGAATCCCCGGCTTCAATGACGTTTCCGCTGGTCGTCTTGGCGGTCTTGGCGGTTGTCGCGGGCTTTGTGTTTACACCGTTTAATCCGTGGTTGGGCTCATGGCTAACAGGCCACGCGGAAGAAGAGCATGCGCAGTGGTTTGTTATGATTATGTCCAATGTGGTCGGATTGCTTGGGATCGGCCTTGGCTATCTGGTGTATCTGAAGCGAACGGTGCCAGCCGATGCGATTTCGTCTCGTGCCCCATGGCTGTACCAGTTACTGCATCGCAAATATTACATCGATGAGATTTATCATGCGGTGTTTGCGAAGCCATTTGAAGCGATCGGGCATGTCTTACATTGGTTTGACGAGTATGTGGTGGACGGGATTGTTCGTCTTTCCAGCTATGCAGTGAATGGGATCGGACGGGTGGGCTCCCGCCTTCAGAATGGTCAAGTACAGTCGTACGGCTTGGCTACGCTGCTAGGATTGCTCATTCTGATCCTTGCTATAGCAGGAAGGAGGTTCATCAATGCCGGATAATTTGCCCATTTTATCGCTGATTGCCTTTTCGCCGCTCATCGGTGTGCTGATCCTCATGTTTATGCCGAAAACGCAGGGGCAATGGATTAAAATTACGGCCATTGTGGTGACACTGATTCCTCTTGTGCTGTCTGCATGGTTGTACGCTCAATTTAATCACAATCTTGAGGGCATGCAATTTAAAGAAGATATACCCTGGATCGTGGTTCCGCTCAATAAAGAAACGCAAGGGCTTAGCCAGCTCACCTCGTTTTTCTTCGAATTTAAGTATTCGATGGCGGTAGACGGCTTGTCGCTTCCGTTGGTCTTCCTGACGGCGCTAGTAGCGACAATGGCGGCCTTGGCTTCCGTGTACATTAAGAAACGCTGGAAGTCGTATTTTATCCTATTCCTGCTGCTGGAAACCGGGATGTTCGGCGTATTTATGGCCCAGGATTTGTTCCTCTTCTTCGTCTTCTTCGAGGTGACGCTCATTCCGATGTTCTTCTTGATCGGAATTTGGGGCTACATGGACCGAGAAAAAGCGGCGAACAAGTTCTTGATCTATAACGGGATTGGCTCAGCGATTATGTTGATCGCGTTCTTAATCCTGGTCTGTACGGCAGGGTTTGGACAAACTGCGGGTGACAACGGCGTTTCGGTTCATTATTCAGGCGATCTTAACGTGATTACCGAGAATCTATTCTTGAGCGCCGAATCGTATGTGAATCAAGGCGACTTGGAGGGGAACCCCTTCTTCTTGAGCGCTGCAATGAAATGGTCGCTGTTCATCATGCTGCTGGTGGCGTTTGGGATCAAGCTTCCGATCTTCCCGTTCCATACGTGGATGCTGAAGGTGCATACGGAGGCTCCGCCGTCCATCGTTATGATTCACTCCGGGATTCTGCTCAAAATGGGGGCGTACGGCTTAATCCGATTTGGTATTCTGCTGTTTCCGGAGCAGGCGGTACAGTGGGCTTCGGTGCTGGCGATTCTTGGTGTCATCAACATTTTGTATGGTGCCATACTTGCTTTTGTCCAAAAGGAATTCAAGCTGGTGCTCGCCTACTCCAGTATTAGCCACATGGGAATTGTACTGCTGGGGATTGCAGCGTTTAACACGATCGGGATGGAAGGGGCTATCTTCCAGCTCGTGTCCCACGGGTTAATCTCGGCGCTCATGTTCCTCTTGGTAGGCGCTATCTATGAACGCACGCGCTCGACGCGATTGGACGAAATCGGCGGCCTTGCCAAGTCGGTTCCATTCATTTCCGGCATTTTGCTGGTCTCTGGTATGGCATCGCTTGGACTGCCGGGCTTATCCGGGTTTATTAGTGAATTTTTGGCCTTCTTGGGCCTGTTCGATACGCACAAGATTATTACCGCTGTCGGTACGCTGGGCATTATTCTGACGGCTGTGTACGTGCTGCGAGGGGTTCTCGGGATTACCTACGGACCGCTCAAGGAAGGGCTCCCAGAGATGCGTGACGCACGGCTGATCGAGGCAATTCCGATGATTACGCTCGTGGCGTTTATCGTGGTGCTCGGGATTTTCCCAAGCATTCTGAGTGAGCCGCTGCACCAAACCGTCAGCAGCTTCGATCAATTCATTCATAGCGTAACGAAGATGGGAGGTTAGACCGGTGGAAGCGATACGTCTTCAACTTACTGATATTGGACTGCTGGCCCCGGAGCTGACACTAGTCGTTGCTGCTGTGGTGTTATCGCTGCTTGATTTGCTGCTACCTCGTCATTCGAATCGCACGTGGCTCGGATGGCTGTCGTTGGCTAGTATCGTCATCTCAGCCTTGTTCGTCGTGTCCTACTTGAATCCGGCGGAGCCGAAGCAGCTGCTGCAATTCAGCTACCGCATCGATGATTTTGCCAACATTATAAAGCTAATTTTGCTTACAGGTGCAGGGCTTATTACCTTCATGAGCATTGGCTCGGTGAAGGAGGAGGACATCCCGCATGTCGGCGAGTTCTACTACTTGCTGCTGCCGGCTACGATCGGCGGGATGATCATGGCTTCGTCGGGCGATTTAATTACGTTGTTCGTCGGGCTGGAGCTGCTCAGCATTACCTCGTACATCTTGGTGGCCATGCGAAAAAAGCAAGCGGCTTCCAACGAAGGGGCCTTCAAGTATATTGTGCTTGGTGGTGTTTCTTCGGCCGTCATTTTATACGGAATGTCGTTTCTGTATGGGATGTCGGGTTCTACGGTCATTAACGAAATCAACTCAGCCATCGGTCAAGCGGGCAAAGGCATGCTGCCGATGATATACTTGAGCTTCTTCCTGCTGCTGGCAGGCTTTGGCTTCAAGGTAGCGGCAGCCCCGTTTCATATGTGGGCGCCGGATGTATATCAGGGAGCTCCAACTCCCGTCACCGCCTTCTTGGCGGTCGTGTCCAAGGCAGCGGCTTTTGCCGTGCTGTTCCGCTTAATTTACGGCATTTATGCGGTCGGCGATCTGATGAGTCAGCCGATTCATCAAGATATTTTGACCTCGCTGATGGTGGTCGCGGCAGCGGCAATGATTCTCGGGAACTTCATTGCGCTGCGTCAAACGCATATGAAGCGACTGCTGGCTTACTCCGGTATAGCCAATACGGGGTACCTGCTGGTGCCGATTGCAGTACAGTTTTCCATGGTCCACTTTTCAAACTTTTCCGAGTTCTCGTTCTACTTGATCGCCTACCTGTTTATGAATATCGGGATTTTTGCCGTGCTGATGATTATTGAACGTTCGACCGGCGATGAAGCGCTGAAAGGCTTGGCTGGATTATACTATCGTGCTCCAGGCACGGCGGTGGCTACGGTGCTGCTGGTGCTGTCACTCGCGGGCCTTCCACTATCAGGCGGCTTCTTCGGGAAGCTGTACATTTTAATGGGTGCGCTCCAAACACAGCACTATTGGCTCGCTGCGGTGATGATTGGAACGAGCGTTGTGTCGTTCTACTTCTACTTCGGTTTTATTCGCCAAATGTTCATGCGGAGCGATTTTGAAGCCCAGGAAGTGAAGGTCTCCCTGCCGCTCGGCATTACGATGTGGTTGTGTGCGGGAGTCAGTGTTATCCTCGGTTTAGTGCCGCAATGGGTGCTGGGGTATATTGAACGGATTTTCTCCCTAACGCAGGATCTGTTTATGTTTTAAGAGAATTCTCACATGGAAAAAGCTCAACAGCCTCTCGCGTCGGGAGGGGGTTGAGCTTTTTTAAATTACAATTTGAACGTTCAGTTAAGGTTTTCAATTCCAGTTGCAGGCAATAGGGTTTAGGCTTAGAATGAGATATGGCATGTGAACATGTCAAGCGTTGAAACCGGATAAAGGATACGAACAAGCGATGAATGAGCGAAGCTGGATACATACACTTTTCTCGACAGGCGTGATCCTGGCTGTTTTTCTGATCTGCTGTCCAACGGCTTATGGTGCTGAAGCGGATGATCCGTTTTACGCCAAGCAGTCCTACCTACAGCAAATTCATATGAACGAAGCTTGGGATGTGGCGCAGGTAAATACCAATATAACGATTGCCATTGTCGATACGGGTGTCGATTTGAACCATCCCGATTTAAAGCCCAATTTAGTTCCGGGCATCAATCTGATTCACCCTGAACTGCCGCCGGCCGACGATAATGGTCATGGCACGAATGTGGCAGGCGTCATCGCTGCGATGGGCAATAACGACCGCGGGGTAGCGGGCATTTTATGGCGCGCCCGGATCATGCCGATCAAGGCGCTGGAGGCCGATGGCTCCGGCGGGGAGCAGCGGTTGGGTGAAGGCATTCGCTACGCCGTCGATCATGGGGCCAAAATTGTGGTGCTTTCCCTCGGACTAAACAAATACTCTGCTTATATGAGCGATATTGTAAAGTACGCCGAGGAACGGGATGTGCTGCTGGTAGCGGCGACGGGCAATGAGGGCAATCGTGTCAAATATCCCGCTGCATACCCCACGGTGCTGGCGGTGGGCGGATTAACCGCAGACGGTACGGCAGACAGCCGATCGAACACCGGTCCCGAGGTCGATCTGCTTGCACCATGGGACGTGTTCACCACGGGCCTGGACGGTAACTATGAAAGTAAGGATGGCACGTCCATGGCTGCACCACAAGCTGCTGCCGTAGCGGCACTAGCTTGGACGCGCAATCCTGGGATGAAGGCGTATGAAATACGTCAATTTTTACGGCAGACGGCGCAGGATTTGGGCGGCAAGGGCTGGGATGAAACGACGGGCTACGGTATGCTAAGAGCCGATCGGATGATGACGGAGATGTATTTGGCTGACATGTACGAGCCGAATAATCGGAAGGACCAAGCCAAGTCGATCTCCGTGAGCAAAAAAATATCCGCCTCGTTCGCAGGAGGCTCGGATATCGATTGGTATTATGTCGACGCACCCTATGATGGGACGATCAATTTGTCGCTGGACATGAACAGCGCGATGAGCGCCAGCGTGCAGCATACCAATGCCACAGGAGTTTTAACCAGCAAGACGGTACAAGGCGGACAAGTCATCCCGCTGAAGGTATCGAAGGGGCGCAGTTATTTTCAGCTGCAGCTCACGGAACGGGGTCAAACGATGAATGTCCCGTATCAACTGGAGACATCGTTTGATATTTACCGCGATCCGTATGAAGATAACGATAAGCAGTTTATGTCCTACGTTCTGCCTTCCCGGAGTCTCAGCATCAAAGGTACGTTTCATCAATACAACGATACCGATTGGTTTGAGTTTCCCGTGGAACAATCCGGCTCGCTGCGCATTCGGCTGTCGACGGACACTGCGCGGATGGATCCGGTTTTGCTAGTTCAGAAGCAAGGGGAGAAGTCGGTCATCCTGGATAAAGGCGACGACGGCGTGACCGAAACGATGTTTATTCCGGAAGTGTTTCCGGGAAGCTATTACATCCGGGTAACGAATGTAAAGGATTACGCGAACCCGGTGGTGGGCGAATATACGCTCAGCTTTGAATATGATGCCAAGCTGATCGATCCGAATGAACCGAATAACCGTTCTTATCAAGCGACCACCGTTTCCCTGAATACCCCATATAACGGACTGCTGGATAAGCTGGATGATGTCGATTGGTATCAATTTACGGTTGACGAGGAAAGTCTCGTGCAGGTTCGATTGACGGATATTCCTTCACCCGCGACGATGTATATGAATTTGTACGATGGGGCGCTTAAGCCGATAGCCAGCTCGATGAATACCCCGCCGAACGACTCACAGCAGCTTTCAGGCCGATTCCAGCCGGGAACCTACTACGTAAAGCTCAACACGAATCGCACATTTGACCATCACATGTACCAGCTGCTTGTTTCAGCACAGCCGCTAACCGGAGGGTATACGGATATCCGCGGGCACTGGGCTCAGGATGCCATCTTAAGCTTATCATCTAAGCAAGTGATCAATGGGTATGACGATTATACGTTCCAGCCGGATCGCCCCATTACGAGGGCTGAAGCTACGGCGGTGCTCTCCAGGGCCTTCAATTGGTCCAAGCAAAGAGCAGTGAGCTACACGGATCTCAATGAATCTCACTGGGCGTATGGGTACATTGCTCATGCGGCGCAAGCCGGCGTCATTGACGGGTATCCCGATCGCACCTTTGCACCCGATCAACCGGTGAGCCGGATGGAAATGACGGCTATGCTGGCCCGGAGTATGAACATGACAGGCAAGCGAAGAGGCAATGTGCCATTTACCGATGTGGACGAAAATTATTGGGGCATCGGACTGCTGAAGCAGATGAAGGCGGAGGGCTGGATTTCAGGGTATGCCGATGGCTCCTTCCATCCGGATCAGCAGGCAACGCGTGGGGAGTTTGTCACGCTCTTGTCTCATTTACTAAGATAAGCTGGGGCGTCATAGCCCGAGAGCGAGGATGAAGATAAGCGATGGACTATTTAAATCAAGTGAATACCTCCATGGGATTAAACGGAATGATCAATATTAGCGTGGTGCTGGTGTTCATCGGTTTTTCGTGGTGGGTGCTGCAAGAGCTGAAGCTCGATGCGATTGTTAAACGGCCCAAGAGCCCGCAGGCCAGGCTGCTGCAAATATTTTTATCCGTTGCATTAGGCTATCAATTGGCGCGTTTTGTCATAGATTATTTTTTATGGTCGACTTGGCTGCCAGGAATGTTTTGAATAAAATGTCGAATACTACGGATTTCGAATAATCGAGGAGATTATTGTCAACAATGGATAGTACAACCGCTTTAAAATCAAATCGCGATACGAATGATATCATGATGGGCCGAAGATCAGGCAAAATCAAATTGTCGGCCCTAAAGTTCGATGCTAAACTAGTAAAGGCACGTAAAGAAAACACGCGGAGGGGGACCATGATGAGCAAAATTATCGTCCGCGGCGGCAAGAAGTTAGCCGGCAGAGTTCGAATCCACGGTGCGAAAAATGCCGTACTGCCGATTATCGCAGCCTCTATATTAGGGTCGGAAGGAGTTAGCGTGATCCATGACGCACCTCCCCTGGACGACGTCCTCGTTATTAACAAGGTACTAGAAAGCTTAGGCATTGAAATTGAGTATAAAAATGAAACCGTTCGCGTCAATGCGCAGCGTATCCATACGTATGAGGCATCTCATGACCTGGTGCGAAAAATGCGGGCTTCTTTTCTCGTTATGGGACCGTTATTGACCCGGATGGGGCAGGCGCGGATTTCGCTACCTGGCGGATGCGCAATTGGCACACGGCCGATCGATCAGCATCTGAAGGGCTTTGAAGCGATGGGGGCCGAGATTGAGCTCGGTCAAGGCTACATTGAGGCCCGGGTCAAAGGCAGATTGAAGGGCGCCAAAATTTATCTGGACGTGGCCAGCGTAGGCGCGACAGAAAATATTATGATGGCGGCTGCGCTCGCGGAGGGCACGACCCTGATTGAAAACGCGGCGAAAGAGCCGGAGATCGTCGACTTGGCCAACTATTTGAACGCGATGGGCGCCAAAATCCGTGGAGCGGGCACAGGCCTCATTCGCATAGACGGTGTCGAGCAATTAAGTGGTGCAGCACATACGGTCATTCCGGATCGGATTGAAGCGGGTACATACATGATTGCAGCCGCGATTACTCGCAGCGATCTGTTTATTGAAGGGGCGATTGCAGACCACTTGCGTCCGGTCATCTCGAAGATGCAGGAGATGGGCGTGCAGGTCCTGGAGGATGAAAACGGGCTGCGGGTGTATGCAGACCGTCCGCTGCGCGCCGTAGACGTGAAGACATTGCCGTACCCGGGCTTCCCGACTGATATGCAGTCGCAAATGATGGCGCTGCTGCTCGTAGCCGACGGTACCAGCCTAGTGACCGAGACCGTGTTTGAAAATCGCTTCATGCACGTCGAGCAATTCACGAATATGAACGCGCAAATCAAGGTAGAGGGCCGTACTGCAGTCATTAGCGGCGGCAATCGACTGCGGGGCGCGAAAGTATGCGCAACGGACCTGCGCGCAGGAGCGGCATTGATTCTTGCTGCGCTGGTAGCCGATGGGGACACCGAGATTAGCGGATTGCATCATATTGACCGCGGATACGTGGAGATTACCGAGAAGCTGGCCCGTTTGGGTGCGGACATTCAGCGCGTCTCTCACGAGATCGTGGAGCTGGACGATGAGGAGCAAGGAGCGTCGCTGCCGATCTTCGCCGTTCAACCGAGCATGGCCTAGCAGCCGAATATACAATGACCTAGAGAACCTATTTTTGAGAGAGAAGGTTCTCTTTCTTTTTGTTCTATTCTATTTTTTGAATTCATAAGATGATGTTACCTACCTGAAGATGGAGGAACTCATTCGATGAAGTATAAGCTGCAAGCGAGACTAAACCGCAAGTGGAGTCCGAAGCAAAAAGCATGGCTGCGGTGGTTCGCCGTATGGATCGCAAGCTTCACCACGGTGGTCGTTCTTGTGCCGGGTCTCTTGGTCCGTACGCTCCCGAATAGCGACTCAGGTACCGTTAGGCCGGGAACGCAAGAGGTGGCCACGGCGTCAGCGCCAAGTGACCTCGCGGTCATCCCAGTGTATCTCGCGAAGGAAAAGAAAACGGTAAAGCTCGGCCTGGAGCAGTATGTAAAAGGCGTCGTGGCGGCAGAAATGCCGATCGAGTTCGAGCCCGAGGCTCTGAAGGCGCAGGCCATGGCGGCCCGAACCTATATCGTGCGCAGGCTGCTGGACGGGGATAAAAGCAACGTCCCAGTCTCCTCCGAGGCGCTGGTGACGGACACGACGACCCATCAAGCGTTCGTTTCAGACGAAGAGCTGAAATCGCGCTGGAGCGGGGACGTTTACACCGCGAATGTAGACAAGCTAAACAAGGCCGTAGAGGGGACGAAGGATCTCATCTTGACCTATCAGCATGCGCCGATTGAAGCTAGCTTTTTCTCCACCAGCAATGGGTATACGGAAAATTCGGAAGACTATTGGAACGAAACGATCCCCTACTTACGCAGCGTGCCTAGTCCCTGGGATGTGAAGCTATCACCACGGTATAAAGAAACCGTCACCATCACAGCCAAGGAGCTGCAGCAAAAGCTAGGGCTGCCTGCCGCCGTTCCTGTTACCTCGGGCGGAGCTTCCGCCTTCAAAGTCATAGAGAAGAGCCAAGGACAACGGATTAAGAGGCTATCGATTAACGGAAAGCTGTTTACCGGACGAGAGGTGAGAGAGAAGCTAGGGCTGAACTCTAGCCAATTTCAATGGGCCTATAATGATGGTGAATGGAAGATTACGACGTTTGGCTATGGACACGGTGTGGGGATGAGTCAGTGGGGGGCCAACGGCATGGCTAAGGAAGGACGCAAGGCGGAGGACATTGTGAAGTATTTTTACAAAGGCATTGAAGTGGAACCGGCAGCAAATCTATTGAAAGGGAAACTTTTCTAAAAAGTAGGTTTTGCCGCGTATAAATCTCGCGAACCTGGCAAGAATGGTTAGCGAGGTGATAATCTATGAATGAACAAAAAAGAGATTTGACCAAGCAAGAAGCTCCTAAATCTACCGAGGGAGCACCTAGTAGTCCGTCGTCCAGTTGGAAAAGATTTCTCGCCAAGAAGTGGGTATTTCCAGCAACGTATGTGGCAGCAGCGGCAATTATCTTAACGTTAATGTGGGTGTATCAGGGAGCGGATACGTCGACCAAAGTTAGTGTCGATTCTTCCAAAACCGGTACGGTCACAGGCAACGTATCCGGAACTGATGCCGTAGCTACGAGCGCTAAGCAAGAATCGATGCAATGGCCGGTCAAAGACCGCAACGACTTGGATGTCGTTCTGCCGTTCTTCGATAGTAAGGCTTCAAGTGAAGTCAGACAAGCCGCCATGGTGGAGTACGGTGACACGTTTACACCACATATGGGGATGGACTTCGCTAGACACGACAATCAAGTGTTTGATGTGCAAGCGGTCATGAGCGGTAAAGTGACGATGGTGCAAAAAGATCCGATCGTCGGCAACTTGGTTGAAATTACGCATTCCAATGGATTGGTTTCCGTGTACCAGAGCTTGGCGGAAGTCAAAGTGACCAAAGATGCTGATGTGAAAAAAGGCGACGTCATCGCCAAAGCGGGACGCAATGAGCTGGAGAAGGATCAAGGCGTGCACCTGCACTTCGAGCTTCGTCAAGGCCAAGGCGGCCCAGCCGTCAATCCGGAGCAGTACTTGGGCGACCATTAATCCAAAAAGTGAATAAACCTTTTCAGACAGGGGAGAAATCCTCTGTCTTTTTTGTCGTGAAAAGCTTGTCCTTGAAAATAATTGTACGTACCAGGCTTGTCACGCCGCCGAAACAAAGAATATAAGTCCGCACCCCTCATATAATGTACCAAACTAACTCGAGTAGGGAGGCGAGGGGAGTGCACGATTATATCAAAGAGCGAACCATTAAAATTGGCCGCTGCCTAGTGGAAACGAAGCATACGGTTCGCACGATTGCCAAGGAATTTGGTGTCTCTAAAAGTACGGTGCACAAGGATTTAACGGAGCGGCTGCCGGAAATCAATCCGGAGCTCGCGAATCAGGTCAAGCATATTTTAGAATACCATAAGTCGATTCGTCACCTGCGCGGGGGAGAAGCCACGAAGATTAAGTACCGCAAAACCCGCAGCCCCAAATCCCAGGAGAAGCTTGTCACTGTAAAATGAGAAATAAAAACGCTTACCCCATCGTACCGTGAGCTTGCTCGTCAAAGCTTCCTTTCGAGGCGGCCGAGGCGGCATGCTGACGGTACGTTCCCTACTCCCCCTCTCCAACCTATAAAGGAAATTTAACAACTCCGCGATAATTGTCGAAAAATAAATCGAAAAAAGAGGATTTTGCAAAACAATGGCGAAATTATCTAAGAAACGTATATAATAGAAATGCCGCTTCTTTTTGAGGTTGGACGGTTGGTTTAGGGAGGATTCATTAGATGTTTAGCAAGGATATCGGGATAGACCTAGGGACGGCGAACGTCCTGATCCATGTGAAAGGAAGAGGCGTCGTCCTGGATGAGCCATCCGTCGTCGCCATCGAAAGCGATACGAAGCGGGTGCTTGCTGTTGGTGAGGAAGCTCGCCGAATGGTCGGTCGTACACCGGGTAACATTATCGCCACTCGTCCGCTCAAGGACGGCGTTATTGCAGATTTTGAAATCACTGAGATGATGTTGAAATACTTCATTAATAAAGTAGGAGGGAGGAAGTGGTACTCTCACCCGCGCATTCTCATTTGTGCTCCTACGAACATCACTTCTGTTGAGCAGAAGGCGATTCGCGAAGCTGCAGAACGCAGCGGGGCGCGTGAGGTGTTTCTGGAAGAGGAGCCGAAAGCGGCAGCGATTGGCGCAGGCATGGACATTTACCAGCCTAGCGGCAATATGGTCGTGGATATCGGCGGCGGAACGACGGATGTCGCCGTATTGTCGATGGGCGACATCGTCACCTCCTCTTCGATTAAGATTGCGGGGGACAAGTTCGACTCCTCCATCATGAAATATATTAAGAGCAAGTACAAGCTGCTGATCGGGGAACGGACAAGCGAGGACATTAAGGTTCGCATCGGTACCGTGCATCCTGAGCTGAAGAAAGAAACGATGGATATCCGCGGCAGAGATATGGTGAGCGGCTTGCCGCTGACGATTACCATCGATTCCAGGGAAATTCAAGAGGCGTTGTGGGAGCCGGTTTCGTCGATCGTTGCAGCGGCGAAGACGGTGCTCGAACGGACACCGCCGGAGCTGTCGGCCGATATTATTGATCGCGGCGTCATTTTAACGGGCGGAGGCGCCTTGCTGCACGGCATTGATCAGTTATTGGCGGACGAGCTTAAGGTACCGGTATTGATCGCTGAAGATCCAATGCACTGCGTGGTTAAAGGCACGGGAACGATGCTCGACAATTTGGACAAAGTCTCCAAACGCAAAATTTAAGGAGGGAACTCTCCTATGCTCAGAGGTCTATACACCGCGGCTTCCGGCATGATTGCCCAGCAGCGCAAGCATGATATCGTGACGAACAATATCGCCAACATTAACACGCCAGGCTTCAAGGGAGGCAACGGAATTAACCGTTCTTTCCCTGAGGTCTTGATCTCGCGGATTCGAAGCGGGAAGGACGAGCCTGGGGCAGTTCAAGTGGGGCGTCTGAATACCGGTGTCATGGCGGAGGAGAACGTGTCTTTGCATGCGCAGGGAGATATCCAGGAGACGAACAACCCGTTTGATTTTGCGTTAGTGTCGAACATTCAAGTTCCTGGTGCGCGGTTTGACAGCTCCGGGAAGTACGTCGATGCGAACGGGCAGCGGGTCATTCAGCCGCAGGCTTTCTTTACAATTCTGAATGGCGCCGGGGAGCAGCGATATTCGCTAAACGGGAAGTTTTCGCTCGATGCCAGCGGGCAGATGATCGATTCGGAAGGTCATCAGGTGCTGGGACGGGATGGGCAACCGATTATTTTGGTGGATTCCGGGACAGGAACGCCCATTACGAATTTCCGGATTACTCGGACCGGCCAGTTCACCAATGTGGACGGACAGCCGATTATAGGGGCTGGCGGGCCGATGAGCTTATTGATTACACGGGTTGAAGATCCAAACCAACTGATTCGCGAAGGAAACGGGTTGTACCGCTTGAATGCTGAGGACCAGGGAGCTTTCCGTCCTACGGATGGACAAGATCAGGTTGAGGTGCGGCAAGGGTACATCGAGCGCTCCAACGTGGACGCCGGGCAATCCATGGTCGATATGATGGCTGCGCTCCGCGCGTACGAAGCGAATCAGAAGATGGTTCAGTATTATGATAAAAGCATGGAAAAAGCGGTAAACGAGATCGGCCGCGTATAATTTTATTTTAAAGACACCGCTCAGGAGGATCCCTCGTGAATCATTCCATGATCAATTCATCCGTATCGATGCATGCGCTGCAGCAGAAGCTCGATTTGGTCGCGAACAATATCGCTAACGTGAATACGACGGGCTACAAGCGCAAAGAAGCGTCCTTTCAGGACGTGCTGACCAGTATCCAGCAGCAGCCTCGCGGCTTCCAGAAGGACGGCCGGATGTCGCCGCTCGGCTATAACCAAGGCTGGGGAGCGAAGATGGTGTCGTCCCAGCTGAATCTGGCTCAGGGCTCGCTTCAGGCGACGGACAGCCCGCTCGATATGGCAATTGAGGGGAACGGTTTGTTTGAGATCTCCACGATTTCGCTGGATGCCAACAACACACCGGTGCAGCAAACGCGGTGGACGCGAAGCGGTGCCTTTCAATTGTCCCCATCCGTCGATCCGCAGGATCCGGACAGCATGTTCTTAACGACGAAGGATGGCCAATACGTGATGGGAGTGGACAATGCTCCGATCCGTGTGCCGAAGAACCATACCGTAAAAATCGACGCTGACGGCAACATTATGGCCTATAATGAAGGCGATAAGGGCGCACCTCCGGTGCAAGCCGGCCAAGTTAAGTTGATGCGTGTCGTTCGTCCTCAGCTGCTCCAACAGCTTGGAGACAATCTGTACGGGCTGCCTTCGGATATTACGCCACAGCAGCAAGGTGAGATTCTTCAAACCGTCACGCAGGGGAACAACAATGTCGATCCGATTACGGTGCGCCAAGGGTTCCTAGAGCAATCGAACGTCAATCTCTCGGACGAAATGTCGGAGCTTTTGACGGTGCAGCGGGCATTCCAATTGAATTCCCGTGCGGTCAGCTCAGCGGACACGATGATGAACCTGGCCAACAATTTACGTGCATAGCTGCAACCGCTGCAGTGGGAGGTAGGAGAGTTGAGCGATAATCCAAAGAAGCCGCCCAAGAAACGGAAAGGCTGGGTAAGAGCGATACGAGCGTTCATCCGATGGACTTGGATTCCGGTGACATGCGTAGCTGCGCTTGCTGTAGGGCTATGTATAGGATACGTTTATATAGGCAAGCAAGACATGAACGAAGTGTTCGAGCTGGGGACCTGGCGACATCTGTTTGACTTGGTCTTCGCGGATACATAAGAGCAGCATATACAGGACTCCCGACGGTTATTCCAGGGGAGTTTTATTTTTTTCCTGATAAAGGTATAATGGATGGACGGGAGCGGATATCAGAGAAAACAGCTACGAACCGTTATGCTGACCGCTACGAGGGGGAACGAAGTTGTGTGGAATGTACCGAATGTCCTGACCTTCTGCCGCTTTCTATTAATCCCGGTCTATTTACTCGTGTTTCAGGCAGGTCATATGAAGATCGCCTTCTGCATTCTGGTGGCTGCAGGGCTGACGGATGTGCTTGACGGCTATATTGCCCGCAAACGGCAGCTGGTTACACAGCTTGGAAGCATGCTGGATCCGCTGGCTGATAAATCGATGATGATTGCAGTCATTTTATCGCTGGTCTTTTCTCAGATGATTTCTTGGTGGGCGGCGGCGGCAATATTTTTACGGGATATCGGGATGATTGTAGGCTCGGCATTTTTTCATTTTCGTGGGAAAATTACCGTTCCGGCGAATTTTATGGGCAAGCTAACGACCGTGCTTTATTACATAGCGATATTGTTAATCGTGTTTCAGATGCCGTATGCATTTATCTACTTATGGTTTGTCATTATTATCTCGTTTTTGACCTCCGTGATTTACATCGCCCAGTTCAAATTGTTGAACAAACGCGATTTGGACGCTTGATTCCAATTAAAAGAGCCCATGTTCGGGCCTGCCTGACAGCACACCTGAACATGAGCTCCCTTATATCAACCTTCACTACTGCAGATCATGAAGGGACATTGGTTAGTGTAAGTTGAAACCACCGATTTTATTCCAAACGCAGCGTTGACAATGGTCTCGAACAAGCACGCAGATCCGTTGTAACAAGGAAGGAGTATTCACTTTGTTAGATGCCGTACAAATTCAAGAGATTATCCCCCATCGTTATCCGTTTCTGCTCGTCGATCGGATTCTGGAGGTTGAACCGGGCGTTCGGGCGAAAGGGATCAAATGCGTAACCATGAACGAGCCGCATTTTACAGGCCATTTTCCGGGGTATCCTGTGATGCCTGGGGTGCTTATAGTGGAAGCGCTGGCTCAAGTCGGCTGTGTGGCGATGCTGATGGTAGAAGCCAATAAAGGCAAGTTGGGCTTTTTCGCCGGGATTGATGGTTTTCGGTTCCGTGGTCAAGTGGTACCTGGGGATGTACTTACGCTAGAGGTTGAGATCACCCGCTTGAAAGGCTCGATTGGCAAGGGCCAGGCTACGGCCAAGGTGGGCGACAAAGTGGTTGCCGAGGGAGAATTAATGTTCGCCCTAAGCGATAAAGAGAATAACTAATTCCAGTAGGGGAGAGGGATTAATGAGTATTCAAACACGCGTGCAGGAACAGTATGAGCTATGGCTTCAGGACAAGGCGATAGACGAGGCGACGAAAGCAGAGCTTCGCGGGATCGCAGATCAACCCAAGGAAATTGAAGATCGATTCTATAGGGATCTGGAGTTTGGAACCGGTGGACTTCGCGGCGTGATCGGGGCCGGAACGAATCGGATCAATGCTTATACCGTGGCACGGGCAACACAGGGGCTGGCGCAATTTTTGCTCAAGTCGGGGAAGTCTTCGCTGTCCGCTGTCATTGCTTACGATTCCAGGAACCAGTCGCCGGAATTTGCGCTGGAAACGGCCCAAGTGCTGGCTGGCAATGGGATTAAGGCATATGTGTTTGAATCTCTGCGCCCGACGCCGGAGCTTTCCTTTGCGGTTCGCTATTTGAAAGCGGACGCCGGAGTCGTGATCACGGCAAGCCACAATCCACCGGAATATAACGGATATAAGGCGTATGGGAATGACGGAGGCCAACTCGTACCGGATCAAGCGGAGCAAGTGATTGAGGAGATTCGCGGCGTACAGTCATTTGCGGATGTGAAGCGAAGCTCTCGCGAAGAGGCGGAAGCCAGCCGACTACTGGAGTGGATCGGTGAAGAGGTGGATGCCGAGTACAATAAGGTGGTCACCGCTGTGAGCCGAAACCCGGAAGTGGTTCGCCAAATCAGCAGCGATTTCCGCGTGATCTATACGCCGCTGCATGGAGCGGGGAATAAGTCGGTTCGTGCGGTGCTGGCAGCCGTCGGATTCGGACAAGTCGATGTGGTTCCTCAGCAAGAGGAGCCGGATGCGATGTTCTCCACGGTGAAGTCGCCTAACCCGGAAGAGCGGGAAGCGTTCACCTTGGCGATCAGCCAAGCGAAAGAGACGAACGCCGACATCATCATCGGAACCGACCCGGACTGCGACCGGATGGGTGCGGTAGTGAAGGATGCGAACGGGGAATATTTCGTGCTCTCCGGCAATCAATCCGGCGCCATCATGGTGGATTACTTGCTCAGCAGCCTGCAAGAGCAAGGTGCGCTGCCTGCGAACGGTGTCGTGATTAAGACAATCGTAACCAGTGAGATGGGAGCGGTCATTGCCGAGCATTACGGCGCGGAAGTACTCAATACGCTAACAGGCTTCAAATACATCGGTGAGAAAATGACGCAGTTCGAGCAGACCGGTGAAGCGCAGTTTTTGTTCGGCTATGAAGAGAGCTACGGCTATCTGGCCGGCACGTATGCTCGAGACAAGGATGCGGTCATCGCATCGATGCTGATCTGTGAAGCAGCCGCTTATTATAAAAGTCAGGGCAAGACGCTGTACGACGTATTGCAGGAGCTGTACGAGCGCCATGGTTACTTCTTAGAGAAGCTGGAGTCGCGGACGCTTAAGGGCAAAGACGGTGTAGAGAAAATCCAAGGAATTATGCAGGATTGGCGTCTCCATGCACCATCGCAGCTAAACGGGCTTAAAGTAACGAAGGTAGAAGATTTTTCACAAGGGCTTTATGGTTTGCCGGTTGAAAACGTGCTGAAGTACACCTTGGAGGACGACTCCTGGTTCTGCCTTCGACCGTCAGGCACCGAGCCCAAAATTAAAATATACTTTGCGGTGCGCGGCAACTCCGCTCATGCGGCACAAGAGTCAATCAGCCGCCTAGTGGATGAGGTCATGTTCCGTGTGGATCAACATAACTAACTTGGGAGCTGACAGTTTTGTTAGGCACGTATAACCATTGGAACAAGCTATTTTTAAAGGGGCTATGGTGGCTCGTCATCCTCGGGATGATAGCCGCCATCCCTGTCGCATATCAACGTCACGAGACGGAGCAGGGGTCCGGGCGGAAGGTTGAGTTTGTGATGGATTATCGAGATCTGCTTGAGATTTCGGATACCCAGACCGATCCGCGGAAATTTATGACCACACAGCTCCAAGAGATGAAGAAGCACGGCATTCACTCGGCAGCGATCTATGAAGCTACGTTGAATGAACTGAAGCTAAGCCGGCGGATTGAGCTGTTTTCCTCGCACGAGGCAATGGCTTTGACACAAACCCCGATTTCGCCGAATGAGAACTTCACGTATCTTCTGTTTTCGGAGAAAGACGCGGAGCAGAAGCTGCAGCCGCTCATCAATCAAACCTTCAGCTCGCTGAATGTAAAGACGCGCCCATGGAGCTACAAAAACCAGCCAGGTATGATTATTGAAATGGCGATGGATGATGCCATGCTCAAAACCATGGATCCGGATCCGATTACGATGCAGATGTTGAAGGATCAGGGCTTCACGATTGTCGTGCGCATGTCGAATCGCAGACCGTTTGTAGCGAATCAAATGGATGCCTTACTGGGGCAATTGCAACAGTTCGGCGTGAAAAGGTTCATCATTGATGGAGAGACCGTGCCTGGCTTCGTCAGCGAGAAGGACTTGAAAAATATCGACATTATGGCCGAGCTAATGCAGAAGCACAACATCGGATTAGCCGCCATAGAATTACAGAAGACACCTCAGAAGGGCTTTAACAGCCTGGCAAAGAAAATACACTTTAACGTAGTCCGGCTCCATTCATTTACGGAGAAGGACGGCGAAAAGCTGACGGAAAACATCACAGAAGAAGAACTGAAGAGTCGTGAGCAGGGTGTTGCAGATCGTTTTGTGTTGGCGGTTAAAGACCGCAATATTCGAATGGTCTTCTTAAATGCCCATGCCGTCAAGAGCTTGGATAAAGGTAAAATTATTAATCCGCTCGATGCAATCTATGCATCGCTCGATGGAATAGGTGAAGACAGTACTCTCCCTAGAATTCAGAAAGCAGGCTACGTCTTTGGTCCTGCGACCAGCTTCCAGTTGGTACACTCCGGCTGGCAGAACGCGGCGAAGGTATTGCTGTGGCTAGGAGCAATTGGTCTGATTACGCTCACGATTTCGTATTTTATTCCGGAGATTGCGTTGGCTGTATTCGTACTCGGCATCATTGGCTCGGCTGGTTTGCTTGTACTGAATTCGACGACCTTCTCTCAAGCGTTGGCTCTGGTTTCAAGTACTTGTGCACCGACCCTGGCTATCATGTTCGCGCTGCGGACAGGCCGGCGTAAGCTGGAGAATCCAGGGGGCTCTCGTCTGGCCTTTGCGATCTGGCTGCTGCTGCGTACATCACTGATTTCCGTGATGGGGATTCTATGTATCGTGGGTCTGCTCAACCAGATCAATTACATGTACGTGCTGGATCAATTTAGAGGCGTTAGCTTCCTGCATCTTGCGCCGATCGCCTTGGCCGCTCTCTATTGGCTACTATTTAGCGAGAAAATGACGTATGGTGGAAGAGTGACGCGGGCTCGTCAAATGCTGCAAGCCAACATCAGCGTACTGTGGATTATTGCCGCTGCTGCAATTGCCGGCGCCGGGATGTACTACTTATCTCGAACCGGGAACGAGGGACAAGCCTCGGCATTTGAGCGTTATTTCCGCTCCTTCTTGGAGAATACGCTCGGTGTTCGCCCAAGGACCAAGGAGTTCTTGATTGCGCATCCGATCTTCCTCCTCGGCGGGTATCTGTGCTTTAAGTATCGGAGTGCACTTCTGCTGCTTCTAGTGGGGGTCATTGGACAAGCGTCGATCGTCGATACGTTCGCACATCTGCATACTCCGTTGCTGATTTCTTCGATTCGGATCGTATATGGACTTACCTTCGGAACGTTGATCGGACTGGCGTTAATCGTAGTGTGGGAAATTGTTTCAAGGAGTTGGAATCGTTGGGTACCCCGGTTAAGCGAATAATAGTGTCCGGATATTACGGATTTAATAACAGCGGCGACGAGGCCGTGCTGCAATCCATCCTGCTGGCGCTGCAGGAGCAAGGAGAACGACAGGGCGTACATTTCGTCCCTGTCGTTCTGTCCGTCAATCCCACGGAGACGGCCCGTACCTATGGCGTGGAATCCGTGCATCGCATGAAGTTGGGCGAAGTGTGGCGCGCACTGCGAGGCGCGGATGGATTGATCAGCGGAGGCGGAAGCTTACTCCAGGACGAGACGGGAACCAAAACCATCCCGTATTATTTGGCCATCATTCGGCTTGCCCAATGGCTCGGCAAACCAACGTTTATTTATTCGCAAGGCATTGGACCGGTGCATCGCCGGCTGTTTTTCGGATGGATCCGCTCTTTTTTTCAAAAGTGTCCTTTTGTAACAGTTCGGGATCAGGAGTCCAAGGATTTGCTGGGCCGGATGGGGCTATCACCGGAGCGAGTGCAGGTCGTACCGGATCCGGTTATGGGAATGCCGCTCCGTGGACAACCCACGCAAACGAATGCCGTCCAAGCGAATCCTATAATTGGCGTATCCGTCCGTTTCTGGAACGAGGATCGTTCCGAGCTTCAGGCCATCGCTGCAGCGCTTCGAACGATTTTGGATCAAACGGATGCCGTGATTCGTTTTCTGCCCTTCCATTTACCTTCGGATGAGAAGGCTTCCTTGTATGTGAAGGAGCAGATGGGGGAAATCTACAATCACAGGATATCGGTGGCACAGCAGGTCACACACCCGCAGGATATGCTGGCCGAAGTCGCTGGCTGCACGCTTTTGATCGGCATGCGCTTGCATTCCTTGATTTATGCCGCAGGACAGATGGTTCCTATGGTTGGGGTATCGTACGATCCGAAGATTGATCAGTTCCTCAATCGCCTCGATATGAAAGCGGCGTCGAGCACCAGGGAGCCGAAGGCCACCGCAATCTCAGAGGAATTGCTTCGTTTACTTAACGGACTGGAAGCTTGGAAGCAGGCGAAGCGCCCGACCATCGAGCGGTTGAAGAACGAAGCCCAGCGTCCAGCCGAGCTGATCGCTTCATTTTATACCAAAGGACGGGATCGTAAGTGAGCTTTCCAACCGTAACGATTTTCGGCGTACCGATTTCTAAAATGGGTATGAAACAAACCGTGGACTATTTGACGCAGGTTATTCAAACGCGAAAGCCTCATCAAATTATAACGGCCAATCCAATCATGGTCATGACCGCAGTGGAAGACCCGAAGTATATGCGAATGATGAAAGAAGCGGAGCTCGTTGTTCCAGATGGCGCTGGCGTCGTTTGGGCGGCGGATTATGTAGGCAATGCCGTTTCAGAGCGAGTAGCCGGCTATGATCTAATGCATGAGCTGATGAAGCTGGGCGAGACTAGAGGTTGGAAGGTCTATATGGTCGGAGCCTCTCCGGAAGTCATTGAAGCGGCTGCCGTTCGAATGAAAGAACAGTATCCTAAACTCAATCTGGTGGGATACCGAGACGGCTTTTTTGGGGACAAAGAAGACAGCGATGTCATCCAGACGATCCGCGACCACTCGCCGGATATTTTGCTGGTCGGCCGCTCCGTGGCCAAACAGGAGCCGTGGATTGCGCAGTATAAGGAGCAATTAGGTGTTCCCGTCATGATGGGCGTCGGTGGAAGCTTTGATGTCCTCTCGGGTAAGCTTAAGAGAGCTCCGCTGTTCTTCCAAAAGCTGCGGCTGGAGTGGTTTTACCGGCTGCTACAGGAACCATGGCGCTACAAACGCATGCTTGTTTTACCGAAATTCGCTGTGAAAGTCATCCGTGAAAAAGAAAATGTGCAGAAACCTTGACAAGACCTTTGAAAACAACCTGAAAACCGCCCAAATTGCCTAAAATCGGCGATGGTGTTTCTTCGCCCTTCGGAGTATAATCTAGAGTGTTTGGGGTTTTCATAGAAAAAAGGGGCTGTGAAATTACACATGAACTTGTTATACGGAATCGGCTTTGCTGCTGCAGTAGTAATCGCGTTGCTGATGACACCGCTGGTGAAACGCTTTGCATTCTTTGTCGGAGCTGTGGATGCGCCGAATCATCGCAAAGTTCATAGCCGCATCATGCCCCGCTTAGGCGGACTGGCTATTTTTATTGCATTTATTGGAGCGTATTTTATTGTTTCTCCTGCTATAGATACTTTGAAGACGGATGTCGTCTTCGGCCTCTTGGTCGGCGGCGGAATTGTGGTCTTGATCGGTGCGTTGGATGACAGGTTTGACTTGTCGCCTAAGATCAAATTGCTTGGTCAAATTTTAGCGGCCAGCGTAGTAGTCTACTCTGGAGTAGTGATTGATCTGGTCAACGTGCCATTTGGAGACGGAACGATTTCGTTGTCTTGGCTCGCGGTTCCCTTGACGATTTTCTGGATTGTTGGCGTCACGAATGCGATTAACCTAATTGATGGTTTGGATGGTCTTTCGGCAGGGGTTTCGGCCATTGCAACGACGACGATCATGGTACTCGCTTTGATGATGGGGAACATTACCGTAGTTCTGTTATGCGTGGTATTGCTCGGCAGTATTGCAGGGTTTCTGTTCTATAACTTTCATCCAGCGAAGATCTTTATGGGTGACTCTGGCGCGCTGTTTCTCGGATTCTGCTTGGCCACACTGTCGGTACTCGGATTTAAGCAGGCAACGGTCGTTTCCTTGTTGGTTCCAATCATGATTTTGGGTGTGCCGCTGTCGGATACGTTCTTCGCAATCATGCGTCGCTGGGTCAATAACCTGCCGATCTCGGCTGCAGACAAAAGCCACCTTCACCACTGCTTACTCAGCCTCGGGTTCAGTCATCGCACGACGGTGCTGATCATCTACGGAATTGCGGCAGTGTTTGGTTCTTCGGCTGTACTGCTGTCGTATATGTCGGAGCAGCAAGTATTATGGGGCGCTATCATCCTCTTGGTTGTCCTGCTATGTGTATTGATACTCGGAGCAGAGGCGATTGGCATCATTAGCCAAACCAAGAAGCCGGTGCTTCACTTTTTGAATAAGGTTCGTGTAAAAACATCTCAACTAGGTACACGTTCAAGAATGTCCAAGTAAGTTCTTTATTGAATACAGCAAATCTCAGGCCGCTTGGGTCTGAGATTTTTTTGTGCGATCAAAAACTAAATTTTTCGCCCCCCGCAGCCGATAAAAGCAATACGAGTATCTTTTTTTAGGAAATGGTGTCAGATTGTGCAGAAAACAGTCAAAGGGAGGGTCTTGTAAGCTCCATCACGGCATGTCATGAAATAAGTTACTACCATTATATAAGTTCAAGGAGGATCTTCATTTTGAAACGACTAACAAGCAAATGGACTAGCTTTGCCCTTGTCTTGGCTTTAGTGATGAGCCTTGTGGCGCCGCTGACCACGTATGCCGCTTCCATTCAGTTAACGATAAACAATCTTTATACGATTCCAACACTGTACGCGGACGGAACAACGAATTCAGAACCGGATGATAGAACAAACTCCATGTTTAAAGATGCGAGTGTTCAGCGCTTTACAACAACACCAATTGCATCGCTTCCTGTAACGATTAACGGAATTCCGGATGATAAAATCAATGACATTTACTATGAGATCTTAAACTTAAATACAGGGATTCCGTCCGTAAATACAACGAATAAGGCAGTCAAGAATCCGAATAATAGCAATGAAATCATTTTTACTAATGTGGTACTGACAGAAGGTCTCAATAAAATCGTAATTAAATATGGTGATAGCAGTGTGGTGTCTTCCCGTGCGGGCTGGGCCTACTTCACTTCCGTAACGAATATTACGGATTTGGAATTCAACGGGGCTCCATTTGTGGATAATGAAATGTTCCCTAAGGGACCACCGTACACCAGCCTTAGCATTACAGGTACAGCTAACAATGCGACCCAGATTCAAGCCTATGTAACTGGCGCGGTATACTCGCCAACCGTTATGAACCGCGGTGTTTTTACGTACATAACGAATACAGGAAGAAGCGCAGACCTCAATTTTGCTGCGGGCGATAACAAGATTAAGTTTTTAGCCAAAAATAATTCAAACAGCTACTCCGCCGAGCGTTCCTTTATTTACGATAACGGTAGAGGCTTTGCTTTTAATGCGTTGGTAGGTGTTAGTGACGCTGGAACGACAACTACACCACAGAAGATGGTAGATGTACCGACGGTAACGAAGGAAACGGCTGCTACGGTGAAAGTACAGGCTGAGTTAAAAGTGCCTCTGACTAGCTCGGGTCTCCTCTCATATAGTTATATTGAGGGATCTATTGCTTCGTCGGGTTACAAAGTCCGGTATGATTTGGGCCCGGATTCGATTACGGTGAATGGAACTCAAAGCACTACGATAACACCATCTTCTGTCCTCAACAGCACATATAGCGTTGCAAGAAAGTATAATGTTTACGATTTCGTTTTTGATTTGCCAATCAATAACGGTAACAAGAAGCAAAATGTCGTATTTGATTTTGGTACGGCAGCTGGTGTTCAAGATACTACCCAGTACAGCTTTACTTATATCAATCCGAATACACCGTATGTTGAGTTTGTAGATCAATACATCTCAGCAACCGATACGGTTAAACTAACCGAAGTAGGCACATCACAAATCAATGAGTTTCCAACCAAACTAGATGTTTACACTACGCATGTTGCAAATCAGATCGAGGTTAAAGTAGGCGGAGCGCTTTACACGAAAGAGAATTCTACCGGATTGTATACTGTTACTGCACCCGCTGCAGGGACATACTTTACGGATAAGTACGGCAATCCGTTGGTTGATTCTAATGGACTAGCTTTAAGCAAAGCAACCATTAATCTGCAGGGCATAACAGACGGATTTACAACGCTTCAGATTACACCAATTATCAATTCAAATCTAGCTAATCCACCGGCTCCATCTGAGTACTTCCCAGAGGGATTGAAAATTTTCAATTTGCAGATTTCTAGTACGCCGTATGTTATCTTGAACGATATTTACACAGGGAAAGTATTTAGCAAGCCATCCCAAATCATGTGCCCGAATAGCAATGTGGGCGGACCATGTATCTCAGGCCGTTTGGTTAACTTGCCTCCAAGCGAGTACCCGAATGTGAAGTTTTATGTGAATGACGCAGCCATTCCTTTGAAAGCCACCGGCGCAGCTGGCGACGAGATTGATATTACCACAGGTACATTCAAGATTGATGCTGCTGACTTTGCTGCACAGACCCCGGATCCATTTGCTGGAGATGGTAAGAAAACCATTCGCTTCTCCTTATTCTTGAACGGTAAGTTGGTTAGTGAATCCATTACGAACGTGTTTATTCTTAGCGATAATGTGCCGGCTGTAACAAGCTTCAATCCGATTGAGCCAGACCCTACGCTTCAGCAATTTAAGATGGTCGGAACCGATGCTTATGTAACACGCCTGAGCAAAATTCAGCTCAAGGGCGACGTTCGAAATTCAACACGTACGGCTGGAACACCGGAGTACGATATTTCATATACCGTTCCTAATACAACCAATAAGCCTAAACTTACGGCAGGACAGTATAAGACGCCTGTTAAGATTCTTGATGATCCTACAGTTGTTGGCAGCAACTTTACAGAAAGCTTTTCAACATACGATATAGATCTCTCGTCTCAGTACGGCGATTACATCTTTGAAGTAACTGCGACGAATTCAACAGGGACTATTGCGACTAAGAGTATTAAAATTACCCGAGAGCCGCTGCCGTACTTTTTTACGGAGCCAGCTATTTTCAGCAATGTAGATGGAAAGGATCAAGCGAATGTTAACGCCAACTTCCAGACCCTTACCATGGTAGCTGATAAAGCCGACAGTGTTGTATTTGGCAAAGATACCGCCGTGAAACAAACAGGACCACTGGGTGATACATTTACTTATGAAGCAAGAGATTTAAAGCCGGGTAAAAATGAAATCAAGTTTACGGTTACTAGAGGAACAGCCAAAACATCCGGGTCCATCATCTTAGATTATGTTAATACTCCAATTGAGGGAGCTCAGTACAAAAGCAAGCTTGGCTCCAGCATTAAAGTATTTAATGGAGATATCGAATTAAAGTTCCCTAAGGATACGAAATTAATGCGGAACGACCGTTCCAAGCCGGATCAATTTCTAACGGATGAGCGCACTATGTTATTTGGTATTGCAGACATCGATACAGGACAAGTAGACAAATTGAAGGATACCAATAACGGCCAACAATATTTGTCGGGTGTAGGGGTTACTCCAAGATTCCAGCAAATTGGCCGCTTTAAAGCAGCAAGTAAGCGTTACTGGATTGACGCAGGAACGATCGCGGACTTTACCAGTACGGATCCGAATTACCAGGCCAAGCTTCGCGATGCATTGCAGGGCAGCGGTATTACACCGTTGTCTCCATCTGCGCAGCCATTTTTCGGCAGATCCTTTGCAGACTTAGTAGTGCCTAATAAGACAGCAACTCTGACGCTGAAGTTTGACCCAAGCATTCGTGATGATGCGTGGAAGTATGTCTCGGTGTTCCAATACAACATCTTTGAAGGGCTAACCGGCGGTGGAGAGACCGAGCAAGGCTGGAGAAACATTGGCGGTGTTGTGGATTCGAAGAAAAACACCATTACAGTGGACGTTGATTCCTTCGGCTACTTCCAAGTCATGTACATGAACAACAGCTTTGAAGATGTCACTAACCATCCGTGGGCGAGAAATGATCTAGACACCTTATATTCCAAAGGGTTGATGTTTAACAAGGATCCAGGCGGTCGTTTCTTACCGAACGATGCCATCACTCGTGGTGAATTCGTTACGATGCTGGTCGACGCTTTCGATATTCCGTTGAAGAACAATGATACGTTCTCGAGATCGGGCAATAATAACGGGTCCTATAACGGTACATTCCTTGATGTCATCCGTGGCAACAACATTCAAGACAGTAACGGGATCTATGACTATATGCATATTGAAGCAGCTGCAAGAGCCGGTATTGTTCGTGGCACATCACAAGGACTGTTCTTGCCGAATACCGTCATCACTCGTCAAGATGCTGCCGTGATGATCGCCAGAGCAGCAGATTTGAAGATGGGGACGGACGATAAGAAATCCTTGGCCGCATTGCAGAAGCTGTTTACGGACGCTAACTCCATTGATATCTATGCTCGTACAGCGGTAGAAGCTGTTTCGAAAGCAGGATACATTGAAGGTAAAGATAACGTGCTGCTCCAGGGCCAAAAGAAGACGACACAACGATTTGACCCTACGGACAACCTGACTCGTGCAGAGTCCGCAACCATTGTAATCAGAATCTTAAAATCGCTCAAAAAAATTCCGAAGTAACACAAAAAAGGCCGCTGAATAGCGGTCTTTTTTATTCTCCATATTGACTTGTACAATGGAAAACATTAAGTGATGACGAAAATGATAGATCATTATATACTTAGTTTCGTAAGCGGCGTCGCAACAAAGTTTGATAGACGAGTTGATATACGCCAAACAGAAAGAGTTGCACGAAAAAAATAAAAAGTTTTTTTCAAAGAGCGCAACTTTTTAAAAACCTCTGCGTTTAATAATGTGAATCCAACAGAGGCAAGTAACTGAGCTCGATGAACTGGTTGATTTAACTAGAAATTAGCTCTTTACCTTGGTTGCGTGTCAGTGTATAATGTTAAATGGCATGCGAGTCTCTAGTACTCCATTATTAGTGTTTACTAGTTTCTGCAATCTTATACATTGCAGACTTAGCTAATTAATTCATTTTCGCTCTAACTCTAGGAAGGGGGTGAATCGACTAATGAGGGAATCGAGCTATAATTTATCAAAACAGAACTCTCAACAACCGAAAGATATTCGAGGAGGAGAAAAAAAGGTTATGAAAAAAAGTTTATCTGCAATCCTGTCCATGGCAATGGCATTCTCGATGTTTTCTTCCGTAGCACTGGCTGCTGAAGTAGACGCAACTAAAGATTCTTCCAGCTTCACAGATCTTAAAGATCTGGATGCAGCTACAAAAGCTAAATTTGACGCAATGATCAAAGCTGGTGTTTTTGACGGCGTTAAAGACGGCGTATTCGGCGTAAACGACAAAATGAACCGTGCGCAATTTGCAAAAGTTGCAGCATTGATCTTCGGTCTGAAAGTTGATTCTTCCCTGAAGACTTCCAGCTTCTCCGACGTTAAATCTGATGATCCAGCTAACGGCTATGCTCTTCCTTTCATCGAAGCAGTTAAAGCTGCTGGTATCACTGATGGTTATGCTCCTGGTCAATTCAACCCAGCTGGCGAAGTAACGAAAGAGCAATTGGCTACTTTCTTGGTTCGTGGTCTTGGTGGAGAAGCTCTAGCTAAAGCATCTGCAGGCGTTAACGACAAAACAGTTTCCGACTGGGCTAAAGGTTATGTAGCTGTTGCTCTTGACAAGAAGATCTTGGTTAACGGCAAAGACGGCGTGTTCGGTGGTACTTCTGCAGCACTTCGTTCCGAGTTGGTACTTGGCGCATATGAAGCTAAGAACGCTGCTCCAGTTAACACTGTAACTAACGTTTCCATCAACAAAGCAGAAGTTACTGGTGCTAAAACAGTTACAGTAACACTAAACGGTGCAATTGCTGATACTTCCAAGCTGAATGTATCCGTAGCTCGTGGCACTACAGCACAAGCTGGTACTGTTAAATGGAACGATGCTAAGAACGTTGCAACAATCACTTTGGACACTAAAGTTTCCGCAGGAACTTATACTGCTAAGATTGAAGCAGTTAAAGATGGCGGCTTGACTGTTGACAAAGGTTCCGTTGACGTTACAGCTCAAGACGAGAAGATCGCTAAGCTGGAGTTCATTAACGCAAACGATACAGTAGCATCTGCTCCTAAAGTAAGAGTTCAACTTAAAGCAACTAACCAATATGGTGAAGATGCAACATTTGCTGCTGGGACTTACAACGTAACTTCCACTGCGAATTCCGCAACAATGAAGAAAGACGATAGCGGAAAACTGTTTGTAGAATTGGATACTCAAACTGGTGGCTCTGCACAATTGTCGCAAAACATCAGCCAGATTTCCGTGAACATCTACAACAACGATTCCCAAATCTCGGCTACAAAAATCTTCAAATTGGGAACTACTCCGTACCCAACTAAAGTTGAACTGGGCACACCTGTATACAGCAACGGTAAAGGCAACATTTCCAGCGCTGGTGACAAAGTTGTAATCCCAATGACTCAATATGATCAATATGGCAACGTCATTACTGTTGATAGCAAGCCTCTTTCGGCTCCAACTGCTACAGTAACGCCATACTATGAAGATTTAGCTAAAGCTACTGATGACACATCTTTGTTTAAAGTAACAACAAGTGGTGGTACAGATGTAGCAACTGACTTCATCGGCGACGATAACAACGATGGTTACTACGATGCTATCGTTAAATTGAAGACAGATGCTAAGGTAGACGGCGACTATAGCTTGACAATTTTCGCTGGATCTTCTGCAACAGCAACTATCAAGATTGGTTCCACTAAGACTGCTGCTAAAGTTACAATCGACAGTTCTGTAACACTGGCTAAAGGCGATGTTGATAAGTACATCCCAATCACAGCTTATGACAAGAGCGGCAACGCACTTAGCGTAGACGATCTGATCAATGCTGTTGATAAAGGTCAGTTGAACATTAACGTTGGTGGTGTAACGCTTGGTGCAAGTAACGCTATCACTGGTGACATGCTGACTAAAGATGCTAACAAAGCATTGGTTAAAGTTGGTGAGCACAAAGGCCAAATTCACGTTGCTAGCGTGCCAACTAAAGGAACGGCTAACGTTTATGTGTATGCAAATGCAACAAACGCTAACCAGCCTACTTTCTCTGCTAACGCTATGATCAACATTGTTGACACTCGTTACCCTGCATCCCTGAAATCTGTTGTAGACAACGCTCCTAAAGGCCTTGCCGGTATTAAAGGTGCCGATGTAAACAACTTAGATCAATGGAACAGCAACTTTAATGGGGCAACGACAGGCTTCAAGCTTGGTATCTTCGACCAATACGGCGAAGAAATGAAGGATGCTAACTTGGGTACTCCGTTCTTGGATTCCAACAACAAAAACGTTTCCTACTTTGTCAACGCTAAAGTAGTTACAAACGATGTTTATGCTGTTAGAGATGCGAATGGCGCTCAAGTTCAAGATAAAACAAAAGTAAACGGTACTCTTGTGGGTAGAACAGACGCTAATGGCGCTCCTGTTTACCTATACAACCAAATCATCTTGAAGAACGATAATGCTAGTAACTTCAATACTACAAACCCAATTACTAGCTACAACTTAAACAAAACAAACGTTCTGACACCACAATACGATCCAACAACTGGTACAGGTAACGTAGCGTTTGCAAAGTTCGCAGCAGATAACAACAGTGGTGTTGCTGAGACTGCAGCAACTGGAGCACCACTTGGTGATCTGACAGGACCAACTAACAACATTATTGTTGCAAATCAACTGCATAACTACAAGTGGACTTTCGATACAACACACGCTCTTCCAGGTCAAAAGATGGAACTTAAGTTCTCCCTGGTTAAGTATGATGTAAATGCTAACAAAGTAATTGACGAATCCGTTTCGACAATTACGAAGAAGTTTGAAGTTGTAGATCCTACTAAGACTGACTTGACTTACACAGTTAACAAAGTTGCTGATCTTTATAACGCTCAAGATAGCGGTGCTCTTACACTGAACAATATCTTTGGTGCTTACAACTTTGTTAAAAAGAAAAATGTTGCTGCTGCAGATTTCTCTTGGGCAAGAGTTGCTGAAATGGATATGCCGCTTGGACGTAAGATTTCTCTGAAAGCCGTTGATTCTGCAGGTAACACTGTTGCGGTTCCAGATAGCATTATCAAATCCGTTTCTTCTTCTGACCCAAGTAAAGTAACTGTAAGTGAAGCTAATGACTTCCTTGATACAAAAGGTACTCAACGTTGGATCATTGGTAACAAAGCAGGTACTGCAAAAGTTGGCGTTGTCTATATTGATCCAAAAGACAACACTCAAAAGCAACTCTTCGCTGATGTAAACGTTAAGGATGCAAGTGCATACAGCATCACTAAGCTGACTGCTGCTACATCTAAGACTGTTAGCCGTACAAATCCTTTCACAGGCACAAAAGCTTACAATGCATTTGACTTGATGTCCGATGTGAATACTCAGTTGGTAGCGACTGACAGCTTTGGTCAAAACTTTGACAGCCTTGCAAAACAAGCATACGCTCAAGAACTGCTTGGACTGAGCTACTCGATCTCGAACGTTACAAGCACTGATGGTAGCATTCCTACAGTATCATTCCAGAACGGTGTACCTGTTATCTCTAACATTGATAACGTACAAGGCTTCACTATTACGGTAGCTGCTCCATCTGGTGTAACAGCATCTACTGCAGTAATCGTATCTGGTAACTAATATCTAAATTATAGCTTTGGGAAAGAGGACCCTTCGGGGTCTTCTTTTTTTAGAACTAACTTACCTACATAACCGATTCGGAGGACCGCTGATGAAAAGGAAGCAGTTAATCACTGGCCTCGCCGTAGCACTCATAGCTACAGTAGCCTGGAGCATCAACACACAAGCCGACGCACCAGCAACGACGCAAATCCCTGGCTCTGTGGATGATCCAATCATCACGAAGAGCTATTTTGATCAAAATATTCAGAAGAAGATTGCGGACGAACTAGCAAAGCAGCTAGGATCTGGCACGAGCACCACTAGCACCGCACCTCCTGCCACTGCACAAGGGACAGGTAGCCCACAGGCAACAGGTTTAACCGTCATCAAACTCGAGCAAGGCCAGACGCTCTACGGCGGAGCAGGTACCGAGTTCATCGTACGCACCGGCAAAGCCACTGCTTTTAGCTCCGACGATAGCGGTATGGCTGATGTCACAACCGGTAAAGATGTTATCGCGGGACAAGCGGTCGAACTGAATCATCTGCTTATCGTTCCTAGAGAAGGACGCGGCATTAAGCCCGTTCCTAAAAGCAACTTAGATACATACGTTATGATCCGTGGAAGCTACTTACTTACCAATGCGGATGGAACAAAGGTTACACCATAATTTTACCCATAACGCCAATACTTAATACGATTCGCCCTTGTCGGAACGGAGATAATATGACTACATCCACAAGGGAGGTATTCATATATGGCGAGAAGCAATAAGAAAGTAGTACCGGAAAGCAAACACGCGCTGGATGCAATGAAGTATGAAATTGCAGCTGAACTTGGACTGCCGGTGGGCAAATCAATTGCTGGAGCCAATGTTGAATTTGCAACGGAACTAGGGTCTATCCCATCTGGTTCCATGAAAGAAGATTATTGGGGGCATATTGCAACCAGAGATACCGGAGCTGTGGGAGGCGCAATTACAGCAAGATTGATCAAAAAGGCTGAAGAAACGCTTTTTAATCTTTAACAAAATTTCCATATTTCATGCGGTTCTGACTTATCATAATTATTGACACGCATCGACAAATCCAGTAACATACAATAAGAAGGTAACAGCCAAAGAAACCTTTTCCACTCGGAAAAGGTTGATTTTTTGTATGTGAACTTATTGATTAATCAATACTAGCAGTAGGAGGTCGTTATTATGTCCAATCCAATCGGTCGACGTTTATTTACCTCGGAGTCTGTTACTGAGGGACATCCAGATAAAATTTGTGACCAAATTTCTGATGCGGTTCTGGATGCGTTTTTGAAAAATGATCCGAATGCACGTGTAGCTTGTGAAGTATCCGTTGCCACAGGTCTGGTCCTGGTCATCGGTGAAATTACAAGCCAATCAGAATTTGTCGATATTCAATCCATTGCGCGTCAAGCGATTAAAGATATCGGGTACACGCGTGCGAAATACGGCTTTGACAGCCAAACTTGCGCAGTGCTCGTTTCCCTGAATGAGCAATCCCCTGACATTGCACAAGGGGTAAACAAGGCGCTTGAAGCTCGTGAAGGCCAAATGACCGACGACCAGATTGAAGCTATTGGTGCTGGAGACCAAGGCTTGATGTTTGGTTTTGCGGTGAATGAGACGCCTGAGCTTATGCCGCTTCCGATCTCCATCTCTCACCAACTGGCTCGCCGTTTGACTGAAGTTCGTAAGAACGGTACACTGCCTTACTTGCGTCCGGATGGCAAAACACAAGTATCCGTTGAGTATGATGGTGATACGCCAGTGCGCGTGGACACGATCGTTGTTTCGACCCAGCATGACGAAGCGATTACACTGGAGCAAATCCAAGCGGATATCAAAGAGCATGTAATCAAGCCAATCGTTCCTGAGAAGTTCCTCGATACTGATACCAAGTACTTCATTAACCCAACGGGCCGTTTTGTTATCGGTGGTCCACAAGGGGATGCAGGCTTGACTGGCCGTAAAATTATCGTTGATACGTACGGTGGTTATGCACGCCATGGCGGTGGTGCGTTCTCCGGTAAGGATCCAACGAAAGTTGACCGTTCCGGTGCTTATGCTGCCCGTTATGTAGCTAAGAACATCGTAGCAGCTGGTCTGGCTGACAAGTGCGAAGTTCAATTGGCTTACGCTATCGGTGTTGCTCGTCCAGTATCGATCGCGGTAGATACATTCGGAACAGGCAAAGTGGGCGAAGAGAAGCTGGTTGAAGTGATCCGTAAAAACTTCGACCTGCGTCCAGCGGGTATCATCAAAATGCTGGATCTGCGTCGCCCGATCTACAAGCAAACAGCAGCTTACGGTCACTTCGGCCGTACAGATATCGATTTGCCTTGGGAGCGCACTGACAAAGCAGAACTGCTCAAAGCTGACGCACTCGCTTAATCCAATCACTGATCTGTCTAAGCAAGACGATCCGATTTTTTCGGGTCGTCTTTTTTGCATTTATTGTCGGTTTTTATTATATTAATGTATCGTAACTTTTGATAGAGTAATAGAGTCTATACTAGAGGAGAGTGGAAATGAGAGAGGAGAACCGTAAAGTGATTGTGCAAAAAAAATGGCGAATACTGTCTAGTGTTGTGATCACGGCCGCATTGTTTTTGTCGCAAATGTCCCCGATTCAACAGGTGTATGCAGCAGACCCTGCACCTACGCTTACCAAGCTTAGCGAAGAGCCGCTAACTTCCGGCGCGATTCTAAAAAAATATGTTTGGACAACCACCAGGAATAACAAAGAAACGAAAGTGAATGCTAATGTTGTGGAAGTTGATTTGACGAATCCCAATGTGAAGATGGATGTCATGACGGGAACGGAGAATCAGTTTACTCGCAAGCAATCGGTTCTAGGCATGGCAACAGAAACGAAAGCGGTTGCCGGGGTCAACGGTGATTTTTATAATACGCAGGCTGAGGGCGTTCCGATGGGGCCCGAAATCAGTAATGGGCAGCTGATGGCAACCCCGCCGTATTTGCCTGGATTTTATTCCTTTGCGATCGACAAGGATAATAAGCCGATTGTGGACTTGTTCACGTTTAAAGGATCGATTGCTGCGAAGGATGGAACAGCTTACCCGCTTGGAGGGATCAACAAAACCTATTACTGGTTTGAACCGAGTGGAGAGCACAGCATGGTTGATGGCCTTTTTATGTACACGAATGCATGGGGCCAGGTAGACCGCTCGAATGATGGAGTGACCGTACCAACGGAAGTGTTAGTACAGAATAATATCGTCATGCAAATTGCAGACAATGGCATTATCAATATGATTGCTCCGAAGGACGGTTACATATTAAGAGCATCGGGGAAAGCAGCTGATTTTGTTAGAGCGCATATGAAGGTGGGAGAGCCGTTAATTGCGGACTATCAAGTGCTGCCACAGGATCCGAACAAGAAGTATGATCCCAAGACGTTTAAAATGATGATTGGCGGGCATACGATTCTAGTGGATGAGGGGAAGCCTGCGGAGTTTTCGCGGGAGGTCGACAGCTTGTGCTGTACTCGTTCTAGAACGGCACTGGGTTACTCTCAAGATCAGAAAACGGCGTACATTATTACGGCCGATTACAGTGGGGATAGCAAAGGGCTCAGTATGACAGAGCTGCAGAAGTTTATGGTCCAAGTCGGCGTATGGAAAGGGATGAACCTGGACGGCGGAGGCTCCACCCAAATGGTTGCAAGACCGCTGGGTGAAACCAAGCCGGTGCTGATCAACAAAACGGAAACTGGGCTTGAACGCAAGGTAGTGAACGGGGTTGGGGTATACTCCTTGGCTCCGAAGGGTGATGTGAAGGGTCTGTTCATACAGACGCCAAATGTATTATTTGTTGGGGAACAGGCCCCCTTAAGCTTTAAAGCATACGACGAATATTATAATCCGGTGGAGACCGATAAAGTTACGGCTCAGTGGACGGTTGCCGATAATATGGGGACGTTCAAGGACAATGTATTCACCCCTGCCAAAGCGGGGACAGCTAAAGTAACAGCTTCTTCCGGTAAAGGCACATCGTCTGCGGACATTGAAGTGGTCGGGCGTAACCAATTGACCGGTCTCAAGATCGCAGCAGATAATCTAGCACTTACGGAAGGTGATTCTTATAAATTACCGGTGGTAGCCACCACGAAATCCGGGAAGAGCAGAGAAATTCCTGCTAGTCTAGTGCAATGGGAAGTGTTAGGGATCCAGGGCGAGGTTAAAGACGGCACTTTGACAGTTAAAAGCCTGGCCGGGAGCTCATCAGCACAGCTAATCGCGCGTTATGATGGATTTAGCACGATTACGACGATTCCAATCGGGATTGATAAAACTTGGTATGATCTTGATAATTATGCGGTAATGACGCTCTCAGATGCTAAGCCGCAGGGAGTGACTTCGTCCGTATATATTCGTCCTTCGGAAACCGGCAACAAGTATCTGGAGCTGAATTATGATTTTACACAGGGTACGGGGAACAAATGGGCATATGCCACAATGGATACCCGCATTTTAATTGAGGGCGAGCCTCAGTATATGAAGGTTAAAGTGAATGGCGACGAGAGCCTGAACTGGCTGCGAGCGGAAATTCTCGATAACAGCGGGAAAATCAATTATGTTGATCTCGCCCGCAACGTCAACTGGAAAGGCTGGAAGCAGTTAACGGTAGATTTGACGGATTATAAAATGAGCTACCCGATCCGGGTTAAAAGTATCTACCTCGTGAACGAAGAAGTTGGCCAAGACGAACGGGCTGCCAAGGGAAAAATCGGCATTGACGATATTACGTTTACTTATCGCGGCGCCATTCCACAAACCCCTATGAATTCCGTAAACCTCACGATCAATAAGAAAGAGGTCGCAGTGAACGGCAAAGGCATGACGCTGGAGCAGGCTCCTATCATTGTTCAAGGGAATACGTTGATTCCAATTCGTTTTGTCACGGATGCGCTTGGCGGGACGGTACGTTGGGATGGCAATGAGCGTAAAGTCACGGTTATTCGCGGGGGCAAGATGATTGACCTATGGATTGATAATCCAGACTTAATTGTGAACGGGAAACGCGTGACTGCGGAAGTGGCGCCGACGATTATGAGTGATCTGACTATGGTTCCACTGCGCATTTTGTCCGAGAATTTGGGCTGGAAAGTGACGTGGGACGCAAAAACGCAGCAAATCACCCTCCAATAATTAGTGCTATGTGCTCTCACATTATTATGGAAATATGGTACTATATTGCTAGTACTACGAGAAAAATGGCGAAGGAGCTTTGTCCGAATGTCGGTTGATGCAATTGATCGCGTCATCAAAAATGCCATTGACGTCATGGAGAACAGCAAGTACCAACTCTTTGAAATATGTGAGAGCGTTCGAGCAGAGCGCGATGCATTAAATAATGAATTGCAGCAAGTGATTGATGAGGCTACGAAAACGATTGATACCGTGGACCGTTTTGAGGTGGAGTACCGGCGGTCCCGGATTCGATTAACCGAGGTAAGCCGAGATTTCAAGCGCTTTAATGAGGAAGACATCCGATTGGCGTATGAGGCGGCTACACAGCTACAGGCGCAGCTGGCTATCTATCGTGAGAAGGAGCTGCACCTCAAGGCTCGGCGGGACGATCTTCAGAAGCGGCTCAAGAATGTGGACAAGCAGCTGGAACGCGCCGAAACGCTGGTGTCTCAGTTGAACGTGGTGCTGGAGTACCTATCGGGTGATTTGAACCAGGTAACGCGAGTCTTGGAATCGGCGAAAAATCGACAGCTCTTGGGTCTGAAGATTATTTTGGCACAAGAGGAAGAACGCAAGCGGATCGCTAGGGAAATTCATGACGGGCTGGCTCAGACTATGGCCAATGTGGTGCTTAGGACGGAAATTACGGAACGGATGCTGGCCAAGCAAGCCTATAACGCGGTGAAGGAGGAGCTTTCCGATCTGAAAGGGCAGGTTCGAGGCGGGATTGAAGAGGTTCGCAAAATCATTTTTAATCTTCGTCCTATGGCTCTGGATGATTTGGGACTTGTCCCTACCTTGCGTAAGTTTGTGCAGGACTACGAAGAAAAGACGAAGATCCGTACCAAGTTTGAAGTCATCGGTAAAGAGATGCGGCTGCCCTCGGGTATGGAAGTTGCAGTGTACCGGCTGGTGCAAGAAGCGTTCTCTAACGTCATGAAGCATGCCAATGCTTCGCACGTGGCGCTGGAGCTCACGTTCCAACAGCAAATGGTCAAAGCGACGATTACCGATAATGGGGGCGGCTTTATTGTAGATAATATTGACAAGAAAATCGGGCAAGGAAGCCATTATGGGCTGATGGGCATGCGCGAACGTGTTGAGTTGCTTGAGGGCCGAATGGAGCTTCAATCTACAGTAGGCGCCGGAACGAAACTGTCTATGGTCATCCCTGTTAAAGAATCCAAGGAGGAGTAAGTTATGGACATAATGAATAACACCAAACATCCCATCAAGCTGGTTCTGGCTGATGACCATCAGCTTTTTCGTGAAGGGGTCAAGCGGATTTTAAATATGGAAAGCGATCTCGAGGTCGTAGGTGAGTGCAGTGACGGCATTCAGGTGCTGGAGCTCTGTAATCAGCTGCATCCGGATATTGTCCTGATGGATATCAATATGCCGATTGAAAACGGTGTCGTTGCGACCGAGAAGCTGAAGGATATTTTTCCGGAAATTAAGGTCATTATCTTGTCGATTCACGATGATGAGAGCTACGTGTTTGAGACGCTTCGCAAAGGTGCAATGGGTTACCTGCTGAAGGACATGGAAGCGGAATCGCTTATCAATGCCATTCGATCGGTTGTGGCAGGACATGCCTACATTCACCCTAAGGTAACGGGCAAGCTCATCAATCAGCTTCGTCGAATGACTTACTTGGACGAGCAGGGCGTAGCAGGCAATGGTGCAGTGACCAAAGAAGCCGGCGTGAAATACGTACATATGGATAACAGCCCGCTTACGCGGCGGGAAGCGGAAGTGCTTCGACTGATGGCTGAAGGCAAGAGCAACAAGATGATCGGTGAATTCTTGTACATTAGCGAGAAAACCGTTAAAAATCATGTCAGCAGCATTCTTCAAAAAATGGAAGTGGATGATCGCACGCAAGCGGTCATTATTGCCATTAAAAATGGCTGGGTAACACTGTAATCTGATTTAAACACGAAAGCGGTGTAGGATAGGCTAAGCGATTTTGGCTGCACCGCAGGAACCAACTTACTCATAGCGGCATATACTGGTTTTAAGGGAGGGAGCCGCTATGATGTTAGGCTTGGTTTGGATTGTTGGCTGTTACGCCGCGGGGATCGCAATCCTACATATACTCCACTGGCATCGAAAGCAAAGAGGGGCAGAACGTACGGTTCACTACGTGCTCCATACACAAAATAATCAGCATCAGGTGGAATGGTATATTCGGTCGTTGCATTTTTTCTCTTGGGTCAAGGGAAGGACAATCCGTATAACGCTAATGGATGAAGGCTCGACAGATGAGACGCTGGCCATAGCGGAGAGGCTGAGCCTGGAGTACCATCTGGAAATCGTGACCGAACCCGAACAGCAAGCGGGACAATGGATGGCAGAGCACGAACAGGAACGAGTGATCGTGGTCCGGCTTAGTCAAAACGATGATTTAGAAACCGCTTTCAAATTTATGTGAGAAGGTTCATTTTGGTTCAGTAGCAGGTGATACATGAAAGCGTGGATATATGCGGTAATAGAACAACGGAACGGCTGTTCATGGCACGTTACACTGGATGTGCGGGCGGATCGGGACCACTGGTCCCATCTGTACGGCAGTACATTCAAGTTGCGTGTACTGGAGCCGTCTTTGTCGTTTGGACAAGCCTGCGAGCTAGTTCGCTATTTGAAACAGAAGCGGCTGCCGCCGGATGATAAGGTGTTAGATGGATTGGCCGCAGTAACTCGCGAATGGGGAAGCACGGAAGTCTCGGCAGTACAGTGGAAATGGTGGGACTGGAAGCCTCCAGCACAAATGGAGGTTAGTGAGTTAGCTGCCAGGGGAGTGCATAGTAACACGGAGCTTCGAACCCTGCTCGAGGGGCGGTCCTTATGGATGGACGAGCTTAAGTCGTTAATGCTTCACGAGGGCTTGAATGAGATGGCCGAGCATCCAAGTTACTTTCTTCAGCTTGCATGGCTGCAAGGGGACGTGGTGTTGGAGAGTGGAGTTCATGTGGTGAGGAGCGTCAGGAAGCTGCCTTTTTTCAAAAGCGGACAGTATGCAGCTGCAGCCGATGTGGAAACGAGGACATTCTGGATCGTCGTCGTCAGGATCAGAAGCGGGATGGAATCGCATGGACGGCTTGTCCAAGCTGCGGTGGTCCTTGTCCCTATTGCGAGGCCTGCTTGACCATGGGAAGATCGAGGTACTGCTCGCCTTTAATTAGCGGTGCAATAATGAGCATGGCTGCAAATCAGCAGCAAGGGCTGGAGGAGCAAACGGAGCAAGCAATAACAGATTTAAGCGCATATTTGACACCTTGGGGCCTAAGCGATGTGCAAGCGGCAGCGTCTGGTTCAGCATTGACATTTTTGAAAGCAAATGAATTCCTTTTTAGGGAAAAAGATGCGAATGGTTCGAAAAATCGCTTTCTCATCTGGGCTGTTACTGGAGCGGGAAAGACGGAAATGATTTTTCCAATGATTCAATATGTGCTCGAGAAAGGGGGACGTGCTGCAGTGGCAACCCCTCGCCGAGATGTTGTACTGGAGCTAAAACCCAGACTGGAGAAGGCGTTCCCAAGTGTCAAGGTGGTCACTTTGTACGGTGGAAGTGAGCAGCGCTGGGAGCGGGGTGAGCTGACGATCGCTACAACGCACCAACTGATGCGGTTCCGTCATGCTTTTGACCTGGTTGTCATTGATGAGATTGACGCCTTCCCTTACCATAACAACCCTATGCTTCAATATGCCGCAGAACAAGTGTGCAAGCCCGGTGGTGCCTATATCCTGCTATCCGCGACGCCGCCCGTCGAACTACAGCGGGATGTGAAGCGCAACCGATTGCCGCATGCGAGAGTGGCTGCGCGGTTTCATCGCCACCCCTTACCGGTTCCTAGGCTCCTAAGGGTGACATCCGTTCGACAAATGCTTCAGCAAGCGAAGCTGCACAGCAGGCTATTGGAGGCTTTGCGGCATTCGGAAGCACGCGGGGCCCAGATCTTTGTGTTTGTTCCTAATATATCGATGGTGGAGCCGATGATTGCCATGCTGAGACGAAGCTTTCCGGGAGTTGCAGTCGAGGGGACGTCGTCGAAGGACGAGAGGCGTGCGGAGAAGGTAGCTGATTTTAGATCAACCCAAACAAGAATGCTCGTTACAACGACAATTTTGGAGCGGGGAGTAACGATTCCCAAGTCTGACGTATTCATATTGGACACGGATGCCGCTTTATTCGATGCCGCAGCACTGGTGCAAATGGCCGGGAGGGCCGGACGGTCGCAGCAGGATCCGCGGGGACTGGTTTATTTTGCAGCACGGGAAAAAAACCGCTCACAAATGCACGCGATACGACAAATTAAGGAGATGAACGCACTAGCTCGAAAACGAGGACATATTGACGACTTAAAAAAGAAGTAGGAGGGTTTCATGATACGATTATCGATACGACGATGCTTGGATTGGATCGGGCTGCTGGAAAGCTTTTTGGCGCCCCGGAAGATGGGCTGTATTTCATGTGGAAGTCGGTATGACCGCACTAGACCGATTCCGGTTTGCCAGCCTTGCTGGGAGGCGATTCCTTGGATTTTAAAGGTAGCTTGCCGCTGCTGCGGGAGATACGAGTCTTGCACGGACTGTAGGCGGCGAGAGGTGACGCATTATTATCAAAATCGAAGTGCAGTGCAATATGACGAACGGATGAAGGCGTGGCTGGCGTTATACAAATACCGGGGTCAAGAGAAGCTGCGACAAGTGATGGGGCCGATGCTGCTTCATGCGTTCCATCTGCATAGACGGTTCCCGCAGGAAGCATTGGAGTGGACTCCTGCTTCAGAGTTCATATCTTACGTTCCCTTAAGCCAGGAGCGGCTGGCGGAAAGAGGCTTTAACCAAGCGAAGCAGCTGGCGGAAGAGCTAGGGAGGCTGGTAGAGCTGCTGGTGATCTCTATATTACAGCGGACGAGGCGCACCGATAAGCAGAGCTTTAAAGCAAGAGCTGCGCGGCTGGATGACTTGCAAGGTGTGTTCGCTGTGGATCCGGACGGACTTGCGGCCGTCACTTCTTTAAGCACCGGTGGAACCATCCGAATTTATATGATTGATGACGTGTATACAACAGGCAGTACTTTAAACGAGTGCGCAAGGACGCTTAAAAATCACCTTCAGGCAGAGGTTTATGGAATCAGCTGGGCACGATAGAGCGGCTAGACAGGCTTGAGAAGGATGTAAAATTTTATGTACAAAGTCCTAGTACTTACTATACACTAGAATCAAAGAATCGTTTTGCGAGGGGGTATATTATGAGTATCAATGTGGCAAACTGTGATCGTTGCGGAAAAGTATATTTGAAAAATATACACGGGATCTGCACCAATTGTATCAAGGACATCGAACTGCAGTACGAGAAATGTCTCAAGTTTTTACGAGAAGCCCGCAGCTGCTCGATCCAGGAGCTCAGCGATGCGACGGAAGTATCGGTTAAGCAAATTACGAAATTCATTCGAGAAGGCCGCATTTCCATTCGTAACAATCCCAACATGGCCTATGCCTGTGAAGCTTGCGGCGCCTCCATTCGGGAGAATATTCTTTGCGAGCCCTGCCGGTCCAAATTATCGAAGGAAGCCGGCTATCTGAATGAAATTGAAATGCGAAAGCAGGAGCGGCTGGATAAGGAAAATCAAGTATCGTTCAAAATTATCGATCGATTGCAGGATCGGAATAAGTAGCCCGGCTTAAAAATAAACTAAACTTTTCATCTGACCCCACCGATAAAAGAAGTAAAGCACATATCGGTGGGTTTTATTATGGGCAAAAACGAGGTGAGGGTTTATGAAAATTAACGGACCGAATTCACTGGGAGCAGTGAACAAGTATAAGCAAACCCTGGAGTCGCAGCGCTCCGTGGCATCAAGCAAGCAAGCGAAGAAACGCGATCAGGTCGAAATTTCAAGCGAAGCCAAGGAGCTTCTAGGCACGAATGCAGCAGGAACTTCTCCAGAGAAAATGGAGTCTTTGAAAAGCTCAGTCGCAGCCGGTACGTATAAAGTCGATGCTCGCACGTTAGCAGAGAAAATTTTCCCTTTTATTAAAGGGTAGGTCGGGGTGATAAGCGGTGTCCTTACAGGCTCTATTAGATACAATGACAGCATTGAACGAAGTGCATACCGCTTTGCTTGAGTTGGCCGAACAGAAGAAACAAGTGCTCATTCACAATAAAGTGGATGAACTAACGCAAATCGTGAATAAAGAGAATAAGCTGCTTAAACGCGTCGGAGAGCTGGACGCTGAGAGAGTGGAACGAACGGGGCAGTTTTTAATAGAGAAGGGCTATAAGCCTAACCCGAGAGTAACCATCAGCGACTTGGCGAAGATTCTGTTTGTTCCTGAAGAAAAGCGCACTCTGATGGATGCTCAGAAGCAGCTGCTGGGTACCGTCCGCAGGCTCCGGGAGATCAACACAGGGAATCAACAACTGTTAGAGCAGGCACTTGCTTTTGTAGATTATTCGTTGGATTTATTTGTCGGGCCTCCTGAGGACGAGGTGATCTATCAGAAGCCTCATCAGCACTCTTCCGGCGCCAAACGCCCTGGGCTTTTTGATGCGAGAGCCTAACGTCAATTTCAGAATCGAGGGATCATGATGGGATCAACATTCGGTAGTATAGAGATTGCCAAGCGAGCGTTATTTGCGCAGCAGACCGCTCTGGCGACGACTGGACATAACATTGCAAATGCGAATACACAGGGCTACAGCCGACAGATTGTGAATTTGACGGCCTCTCGCCCCCTGGAAGCGCCTGGCTTAATGCGCAGCAACACTCCGGGACAGCTTGGTCAAGGGGTCGAATTTGATTCCATCCAACGGGTGCGCGAGACGTTCCTGGATCATCAGTATTACAACGAGAACAAGGAATTAGGGAACTGGTCGGTTCGCCAAGACGTGCTTGATAAGCTGCAAGCGATCACAAATGAGCCTTCTGACACTGGGATTCGTCAGGTCATCGAGAACTTCTGGAACTCCTGGCAGGTGTTTAGTAAAGAGCCTGAGAATACGTCGGCTAGAGCGGCGCTGAAGGAAAGCGCTCTGGCCATGACTGATTCTTTTAACCATACCGCGACGCAGCTTTCTGATCTTAAGAATGATATTACCGAGAACGTACGGGTTAAAGTTAGCGAAGCGAATACGATTTTGACACAGACAGCGCGGCTGAACCAAGAGATTTTCCGGGTGGAAGGTCTGGGCAACGATGCGAATGACCTGCGTGACCAGCGGGATCTCCTCATGGACCAATTATCAAAGATCGCGAACATTACCGTTGAGAATACGTCCGGTGGCTACAATGTAAAGATGGGCAGCGTAACGCTCGTGCAGGGAATCAATGTGGTCACGAAGTTTGCAGAAACACCGGCTCCCGTGACGAATCCGGATGGGACGGTTACCACTCCTCCAGCGGCAGATGGACTAACGTTCGATGAAGCCTATAAAAACGGTGATTTACAAAGCGGCGAAGTGTTCGGGATGATCGAATCCCGTGACACCTATCTTGCCAGCTACCAGTTCCAAATGGATGCCATGGTCAAAGCGATTGCGCAGGGTCCGGTTAAAATTACATTGCCTGCAGGCTCGGTTTTACCGACCCAATTACCTGCTGGAACCGTAGTGGGTGGCAAAACTTATACGGGAACGGAAACGCTAACGGACTCCGATCGTGTACTGCAGCAGGATACGGAAGTTACGGTAATGGGTCTGAATGGTCTTCATGAGCTGGGTTACAGCTTAGAGAATCCACCTTCATCCGGCATTCCTTTCTTTACCTTAAAATCAGGAGCAAAGGAATTTTCGGCCGCCAGCATTACGTTGAATCCGGACATTGTGGCTAACGTATCCAAAATCGTAGCTTCTGCGCGTGTACAAACCGATGCAAACGGCAATATTTTGAAGGATAGCAGCGGCAATGAGACCTTGGTGAAGGGGAACAACGATATTGCGCTCCTGACTGCCGGGTTAAGAAACTCGCGGTTTGATTTTGACCCTAGCTCGGGCGGAGTTCCGATCTTGACGAATGGCACCTTCGATGAGTTTTTCCGCGCTGTCGTCGGACAGTTGGGTGTTCAAGCACAGGAAGCGGATCGGCAGGCTGCCAATCAGAAGGAGCTCGTGGATCAAGTCGATTCCCGCAGACAATCGGTTAGCGGCGTTTCAACGGATGAAGAGATGGCGAACATGATCAAGTTTCAGCATGCATACAATGCTGCTGCAAGAGCGATGACTACATACGATGAAATGCTGGATAAAGTAATCAACGGCATGGGCCAAGTGGGCCGATAGAACTGAGGTGAGATAGGCTATGAATAATCGCATTACGCAGAATATGATTAGCTCGCAGCTGTTAAGGAACTTAAACACCAACTTGAACCGAATGAGCACGTATCAAGATCAAATGGCCACATCTCGTAAGATCAATAAGCCTTCGGACGATCCCGTGGGATTGAGCTACGCGATGAGATACCGGTCGGATTTGACGGCCAATGATCAGTACCAGCAGAACGTGGATTCCGCCAACTCGTGGCTCGATTTTACGGATACCATGATGGGACAAGCCAATGATGTGCTTCAGCGGATTCGTGAGCTAACCGTACAAGCGGCTCAAGGAAGCAACCCGGATACAGCCATGCAGTCCATTAAATCTGAGTTGCTGCAGCTTACGGATCAGTTGGTTACGGTCGGTAATAGCCAATTTAATGGGAAGTATGTATTTAATGGTCAAATGACGGATGTGGCTCCGTATAATAAGCAGGTTACCCAAGTGCAGCCAAGCATTTCTGTGGGCGGTACAGTCGATGTCAGCACAGCTAATGTGACCAACGCAAATAATAAACTCAGCTTGCGGATAGATAACGGTCAGGAGCTGAACATTCAGCTTCCACCTACGGATTATTCGGTTAGCGGTGGTGCGGCGCAGTTTGCAACGGATTTGCAGAACGCAATTAACGCAGCAGCTTCCTCGTTATCTCCGGCTAGTTCTGCTTCCGTTACAGTAGGACCGGCGAATGAGCTGGTGATTACATCAAGCAACGGTGGACCGGGCGGCCGGATCGAGATTACGGGCGGCACGATGGCGTACCAGTGGCTAAGCAAATCCAGAGACATGTCCGATTTGGTTCAAACGCCTAATACGCAGGCTCCAACTACAGTAACGAAAATGAGCGCCCAATTCTCCAACTCGGACACCAAAGATATTAATTTCGAGATTGCTACGGGCATCAAGATGCCTGTGAATATTACTGGAGATAAAATCTTCGGAAAATCAACAGATAGCGATAATGTGTTCCGCGTGATGAACGAGCTCGTCAATTCGATTGATCGAAGTGATTACTCGGGTGTATCGGATTTGCTAGGGAAATTAGACTCGCGGATCAACAAAGGCTTGGAAGTACGAGCTGAGCTTGGGGCGAAGAGCAATCGAGTGCAATTATCCGCGGATCGTTTGAGTGATATTAGCACCAACCTGCAGGCGCTTCAATCCAAGACGGAAGACGCGGATATGGCGGAGCTGATCACCAACTTAAAGACAGCCGAGAACGTGTACAATGCTTCTCTCTCGGTAGGATCTAAAGTCATCTCACCAACGCTAGTTGATTTCCTCCGATAAGGGCTAGGTGATCTCTATGATTTCTGTGCCGCCGATTCAATTAAACATTCAGAATGCTCGAATAGGAATCGATTTTACGCGCGGAGAGATGAGCATTCGACAGCCGCAGCCGGATATTGAAATGACGACTACGCCGACCAAGATCGAGCTCAATTCCCCCAAGGGAGAGTTGAAAATTGATCAAGACGCGGCCTGGGATGCACTTGGAGTCAGCAGGCGTGAAACATTCAACGCTCGCATGGCTTCCGAGGGCAGACGAATTGCCATGGAGGCGATCGAGAGAATTGCTGAGAAGGGCAATCGATTGGCCCGAATTCAGGACCACGCGGATGTCATCGCGGATTTTGCCGCTGAGGATGCGTTCACAGGCAACGGAGTGAATTACCTGGGTGATCCGAGCTATAATAACGTAGACATTGACTATATTCCGCACAAAGTCGAGACCGAAGTTACGCCGGGTTCTGTGGATTATAGAGCAACGCCACATTACGCGGAAGTGAATTACCAGCCGGGTAAGGTATCATTTTACATGCAGCAGTATCCCAAGGTGGAGATGATTCCGCCGCAAATTGATTTGAAGGTGTAGCATACAGTAGGATAGAATTGGAACAGGGAGCTGTAGATGTCAATCTATAGCTTTTTATTTTATCTAGAAGAATGGGGTTGGGCTAAAACCATGGCAACGATTAATACCTCCCGCTTTGGAGAAGTACAAACAGAGCAAGGCGTGATTTCATTTCCTCAAGGTATCCCCGGGTTCGAGGATGAACATCAGTTTGTCATCTATCAACCGGACGCAGATTCACCTTTGTCTTATCTCCAGTCCATCCATAACGAAAATTTATCGTTTATTATTACGGATCCTTTCCTGTTTTATAAAGAGTATGAATTCGACCTATCGGCTGCGGATCAAGATGAATTAAACCTCGCTGACAATCCGCCCCTCTCGGTTTGGAGTATTATTACGGTCAGCGAGGACATCCAACAAGCCACCCTCAATCTGCTCGCTCCCATCATTATCAATATGAGAGAGAAGATCGGTAAGCAGGTCATTCTGCAAAATTCTCCGTACAAGACCAAGCATAAGCTGTTGGGCGAAGAACAATCGAAGTAAACACTATGGAGCGAACGAGGTGAGAACGTGTTAGTATTAGCCCGCAAAAAGGACGAGTCCATCATGATCGGAGATAATATAGAAGTAGTAGTATTAGGCATTGACGGCGATATGGTGCGGCTTGGAATCAAAGCTTCCAGGGACATCCAGGTATATCGAAAAGAGATTTATGCATCTATTAAACAAGCGAACCAAGAGGCTTCGACAAGCTCCATCAATATTCATGCGCTCAATGAACTATTAGGAAAGCCAAAAAATCAGTAATTGCAAAGTGATGCTGGTGAAATAGGTCGATTTATCGGTCCCGCTAGCGAAATTTTTTTAAAATTAATGGTTTTTGCTCTTCACAAATCGACACGTGGGTACGATATATAATTTAGACGCTATTTTATAGGGCGGCCGACCTACAGAATAGTTCATCCACAAGGAAGTGGAAGTCAACACATTTCAGGGAGGAAATTAAAATGAGAATTAACCACAACGTAACCGCTTTAAATACGTATCGTCAATTGTCCACCAACACAGCTAACCAAAGCAAATCCATCGAGAAATTGTCTTCCGGTCTTCGCATCAACCGCGCTGGCGACGATGCAGCGGGTCTTTCGATTTCCGAGAAAATGCGTGGTCAAATCCGCGGTTTGGATCAAGCATCCCGTAACGCTCAAGACGGTATCTCCTTGATTCAAACAGCTGAAGGTGCATTGAACGAAACTCACGATATTTTGCAGCGTATTCGCGAATTGGCTAACCAATCCGCAAACGGCACGAACACAGATACAGATCGTTCCGCGATCCAAGACGAAGTAAACCAATTGTCTTCCGAGATCAACCGTATCGGTAACACCACTGAGTTTAACACTCAGAAGCTGCTGAAAGGTGACGGCAAACAAAACTTGGCTAACACTGGTGTTGTAACTGCTGGTAAATTGACAAACGGTACTGACACAACTTACACCCAAGCAGTCAATGATGATTCTATTACAACTGCTGCTGCTAACGGTGATACCCTTGCATACACAATTAACGGTCAAACACTTACTGTGAATTTTGCAACAGATGCTACTTTGTCTGCAAACTCCTCTGCTTTCACAGCCGGATCGGTAGCTACTACTTCTGCGACTACAATGTCCGCAACTGTCGGAATCAACGGTACGAATACCGCTAATGGTGATGCTACCGCTGCAGCTACTGCATTGCAGGCAATGATTGATAACAACGCAACTTTAAAAGGTAACTATACAGTAACTCAATCTGCAGCTGGTGCAATTACTATTTCAGCTGTAGCGGGTGGAGCTTTCCAAGGTGGTTCGGGTAATATCTCTAATGGTACTGGAACTGGTACTATTGTTGTTGCAAACAATGCAGGTTCCACAGTTGCTGGTACAACAAACAATGGATTGCAAGCTAGCGCTACCATTGACTTTAGCGGGCTTGAAACTGGTACTGCTGCTACTTCGAATGCAAAAATCAATGCTCTTGTAGGTACTGGTGCGACCATTGCTGGACAACAAATCGAATTTTATGATTCGACAAAAGGCGCTTACACGGGTTCTGCACTTGGTGTAGATGTTAGTGGCGCGCTTGCTGAGGCAACTGACTCTAGCAAAGCGGATAAACTGGTTTCACAAATCGCTAACACAATCGGCAACAAAATTGACGGTGTAAAACTTTCCGTTAATACTGGTGCAGCAGATTCCTTGGACATCACAGCTACAACAGCCGGAACAGCTGGAAACAACATCGCAATCGCTGATGGCGGTGTTCAACAACAATTCAAAACAACGTTCCAAATCGGCGCAAACACTGGCCAATCCATGACTTTAAACTTGAACGATATGCGCTCCATGGCACTGGGAATTACTGCTAAGGCTGGTACTGCAGGTTTTGGTGCCGCTAATAACGTAACGGACGGAACAACTGACGTTCAACAAGAAGCAGCTCTTGATGTATCCACTAAAGACAATGCAGCAAAAGCTATCGCTGTCCTTGACAAAGCAATCAACACGGTTTCTTCCGAGCGTGGCAAGATGGGTGCGATCCAAAACCGTTTGGAGCACACAATCAACAACTTGAACACTTCTTCCGAGAACATGACGGCTGCAGAATCCCGTATTCGCGACGTAGACATGGCGAAGGAAATGATGAACCAATCCAAGTCCAGCATCTTGGCTCAAGCAGCTCAAGCAATGTTGGCACAAGCAAACCAACAGCCTCAAGGCGTACTGCAATTGCTCCGTGGCTAATACTGGCCCGATCGCAGGGGACTCTAGACTCTCTAGAGTCTCCTTTTTTTATCATCCGAGATGAGGTATATAGATGGAAAAATACATTGATGTGATGAAAAAAAACCTAGAGTTGGCCGGAAGCTGCGAAGAAGCGCTGGATCATATCAAAGTCAGATTAAGTGAAGGATTTTTTGAAGAAACGATAGGGTTGATGAATGACTTCATCAACGGTGTCTGCAAGATTGAGATGTCGATGAGTGATTTTCTCCCCCAATTGTCTTTAATTGAAATCGAAGTTAAGATGATGCAATTGCGTACGGCCATGGAGAAAGTCGTCTCGGCGTATGAGCAAGGAGAAGGCGGAAAGGCTCTGGAAGCCATCCAGTTTGATTTGCTCCCGTGCCATACAAGCTGGAGAGCGGAGATCGAGAAAACATTGAATCCTTATGTGTTGTCCTGAAACTTGGTGAGGAGTGAGCCGGATGGATATTGCAGCAGTTTCGATGGTGATGAGTCAGTCAAAGTTACAACAAGATGCCAGCTTATCGGTGATGAAGATTGCCATGGATTCGGCGAAGTCGAATGGAGCCGGTATGGTGGATTTGCTTAATCAAACGAATGCCATGCAGAACTCTGTTCAGCCGCATTTGGGAAGCCACATTGATTTAAGAGTATAGGAAACAAAATACTTAGCGAATAAATTCAATTGGAAAGCAAAGTATGTATTGGTCCACTACAAAGTGGGCCTTTTTTGCATTAAGATGCTTTTTAAACCCTAATCTTTTACTCACTACTTTCCGATATAGTAGGTAATGAGTCTGATTAGGGGGCGATCCAATTGGATATGAAACTCAATGTTTCTGGAGTTTCTTCTGAAGGGGTTAAAGAATTACATACGAATACCACAAAGTCTTCCACTGCTAGTGAAACTCCAGTATCGGAGAATATGACCTCGATTAAAGAAGTCAAAGAAGCCCAGCTAGAGGGAAAAAGCATTCCGGTAAGTGAAGAGCAAGTTGTCAAAGCAATTGAGCGGGCGATTAAGGCCATGGAAGGAACCTCGACCACGTTGGAGTTCTCGATCCATGAAAAAACGAAGCATATCATGGTAAAAGTTCTAAACAAAGAAAATGGCGAGGTCATTCGGGAAATCCCCAATGAGAAAACGCTGGATTTTCTTGCAAAACTATGGGAAACTGCTGGAATCATTATTGACAAGCGCAGATAAAAGAGGCAAATTCGCCATACTTTAGGAGGCTAGCGTAAAATGGCAATGAACTATGCAAATCAAAATAAATACTTAGAGACCTCCATCCAAACAGCAACACCTGCCCAATTATTGATTATGCTGTATGATGGTGCCATTCGGTTTTGCAGATCGGCGATTGAAGCCGTAAATCAAAAGAAATACGAGGAAGCACACAACTTTTTCGTGCGAACTCAAGATATTGTTATGGAATTTGCTATCACTCTGGATAAGAAGGCGCCTATGGCAGAACAATTATTATCGCTTTACGATTATTTCATTTTCCGACTTACTGAAGCGAATACTCAAAAAGTGGTTGAACCCGCACAAGAGGTGCTGGCGCATTTAATGGAACTGAAAGAAACCTGGATTCAGGCAGCCAGACAAACGTCGTCACAAGGTGCAGCCACGACGACATCCTACAGCCAAAGCAGATAACTATTGGAGCATTGCTACTAGAAGGACGGTGAATTGAAATGGTAACTAGAATAAATGGGATCTCCTCGGGTATGGATATTGACTCGATGGTTAAGCAACTGATGCAAGCACGCAGGGCCCCTCTCGATAAATTACAGCAAAAGAAACAAACCTTGCAATGGCAGCAGGATGCTTATCGGGATATGAATAGCAAGATTTTGGACTTAAAAAATGCTGCTTTTAACATGAAGCTGCAATCCACGTATTTGACGAAAAAAGCGAGTTCTTCGGATGAGTTAGAAGTCTCGGCTACGGGAACGGCTACCGCTACCAATGGAATTTATAAAATCAATGTATCCCAGTTGGCAGAGGGAGCGGCGCTGACTTCGTCGGGAACCGTAACAAAGCAGGGTGGAGGAGCGATTACGACTTCAAATACAATTGCTGACGTGTACAATACCGTAAATGATTCAAAGCTGACGATTGGCGGAGAGAAGGGTACGGTCACCATCGATGTTAAGAAGACGGCTACATTGGCGTCCTTTATGGCTAATGTAAATGCTAATTCTGGAGTGACGGGTGTCAGAGTAAGCTTTGATGACTCTATGAAGCGGTTCTTCTTTGTTTCGACTAATACAGGGGCCAACGCCAAAGTTGAATTGAACTCAACAGATGCTAATTTTTTATCCAATGTTTTGAAGGTGGGCGGCGGCAGTACCGTAACGGGGTCCGTTGCATTCCAAACAACTACTGGAACGGGTTCTCCATATACGGACTCGACCAAACTGATCAATGGCAGTTTGACCGCGGATCAAATCTTCAAGTTTAAATATGATGTGGATGGGGATGGGACGGCCGAAGAATACAACTTCACCATCACAAACACGACGACGATCGGTTCTTTAATTACACAAATTGATTCCTCCGATCTGGGTAAACTTGGCGGAGTTAATGCGCAACTAGATGCAGCCACAGGTAAACTAGTACTAACCTCTCCTGACAATACAAAGCATTTTGAATTTTCAGATGAGACGACAGACGGTAATGTTTTATCTTCACTTGGATTAGCTAGCGTGTCCGTTGATGCCCCTGCCAAGAGCATAGGAAAAAACGCTCAAATCAAGTATAACGATATCGATGCTGAGTTCTCCTCAAACACGTTCTCGGTGAATGGGGTTAATTTTACAGCGAAGAAAGCTTCAAAGGTTGACATAAACATCACGGTTTCTCAAGACACCGACGCAGCGTACAATTCCATCAAGACGTTCGTAGATAAGTACAATGAAGTGCTGGATGCGGTGAATAAGAAAACATCCGAAGATAAGTATAGAGACTATCAGCCGTTGACGGATGATCAGAGGAAATCGATGTCAGCAGATGACATTAAGCTCTGGGAAGATAAGGCGAAGAGTGGTTTGCTTCGAAATGACTCAATTTTGTCGGGTGCTGTTAATGAGTTCCGTTCAGACTGGTACTTGTCGGTGTCTGGTATTGCCAATGGCGACTTTAACCAATTAAGCGATATTGGTATATCAACGCTGAACTATCAGGAAAAAGGGAAGCTATATATTGACGATACCAAGCTTAAGGCAGCATTGTCCAACAATCCAGAAGAAGTCATGCGTTTGTTTACCAATGACGACAAAGATTCCAAGAGCTCGAGTGGAGACGGGGTTGGAGTTAGAATCTATGAAGCGGCAACACGCGTATTAGATAGCCTAAAGACGAAAGCAGGTAATTCATTAAGCTCTAGCACAACCTATGAAATTGGTAAGCAGATGACCCAAGTAGATAAAGATATTAGCACCTGGCAAACTCGCCTTACGGACATAGAGAATGCATACTATAAGCAATTCACAGCCATGGAAACCGCGATGAATCAATACAACTCGCAAAGTACGTATTTAACGGGGCTGCTGTCTAATGGTTCCCACTAGTATGGATGAATTAGTTCAGCTGCTAGAAGCATTGACGGATCAATTGATTAGCGAGATCGAGCATGTGGACTACCAGGCGATGGAGCGTTTCGTTGAACGGAGAGAGAGCATTATAGCCGGGATCCGGGCGGTGGAAGGTCAGCAGCCTATTCAAGACAAGCACAAGGAAAGCATCAAGCGAGTCATGCAGTACGACCCGATCATTACTCGGAAAATCGCCTTTTTCTGCAATGAAGCTCGGCTTAAAATGCAGGGAATACAGCAGGCCAATACGCAGAGAAACGTTTATGATGCGGCTTATGGGTCGGATAGTCTCTTTTTCGATAAGCGCAAGTGAATGTGCACAGGCACTAGCCTCCTGAGAAATCAGGAGGTTTTTTAATCCCCAGCCCCCCTGTGGACAATGTGTATAACTCTGTTGATAACTTTGCAGAAAATGTCGAAAAAGCTTGATATAACAGGCTTTTTTACTGTGAATACATTATTAAGAACATGTTAATACTGGAATTTTCTAAATATTTTGCTAACATCTTTGAGAGTAATTGACATGGGCAAGTTTGGGATGATATATTCGAAATGTGAGCTAAAACGCTTGCATTAAAGTTATTTGATAATGAAGGGAATGTTTTGAATGCAAGGTAAAGTGAAATGGTTTAACGCAGAAAAAGGTTACGGTTTCATCGAGCGCGAAGATGGCGGCGACGTATTCGTTCACTTCTCCGCGATCCAATCCGAAGGGTTCAAAACTTTGGAAGAAGGTCAATCCGTAGAATTCGATATCGTAGAGGGCGCACGCGGTCCTCAAGCAGCTAACGTAATCAAGTTGTAATCATCCGGCCGTTCGGCCGACCGATAGATGGTTAACGGTTTGAAGAGTAGCAGCGACGGCAGACAGCACCTTGGAGCAATCCGGGGTGTTGTTTTTGTTTTGATCTAAATTTGATAATTAGGCAGCGGCAGGGGCATCCTGTGTACTGGTTTATTAATATTTTGTGATAATTGTCAGAATATTTGTAAATTTGCGGTTAAAAAATAAAGGATTTTTGGCTGCCTATATGGAATATATATAGTGTAGGAACGAAAGGAGGAGTAGTACATGAAATTCAACATTCGCGGTGAAAACATCGAGGTAACTGAGGCTTTAAGGGACCATGTTGAGAAAAAGCTGAGCAGGCTGGAAAGGTACTTTGAAGCTCCCCCTACATCGGAAGTTAGCGTCACGTTAAGCGTAGTTAAAGGACTACAAACCATTGAGGTTACAATCCCACTCACAGGGTTTATGCTGAGAGCAGAGGAGAAGCACGCGGATCTATATGCTTCCGTTGATCTAGTAGTAGACAAGCTAGAGCGCCAAATCCGCAAAGCCAAAACGAAAGCCAACCGAAAAATTCGCCAAGAGGGCGGCATCAAGGATTTATTCCGTGTCGATCAAGGCGTGACATATGTCTTGGAGGACGAAGACGACTTCGAGCTGGTTCGAACGAAGCAGTTTACGCTGAAACCGATGGATATCGAGGAAGCGATTTTGCAAATGAATATGGTGGGTCATAGTTTCTTTGTTTTCGCCAATTCCGATACGTCGGAAGTTAATGTGGTATATAAGCGTAATGACGGCAAATATGGCTTAATCGAACCGGCCCGTTAAGCGTCGGAGCGTAGGTAAACAAGAGCTTGTCCGCAACTTTTTCGGTGGTTTCATCGTATCTCTTGCTGAGATGCGGTGTCCGCCGTCATGCGGACAGGCTCTTTTTAGTAGCTGAGGGAAATGCTGCGGTTTGTTGCGATGCGTGTCGCAAACTGCTACAATTTACACTAAGGATAACTGTTCGAAAAAGGAAGGGGATTAGCAGCATGCTAGGACTCGTGAAAAAGATATTTGGTGACGCGAACGAGCGCGAATTAAAGCGGATGTGGAAAGCTGTTGAATATATTAATTCCTTGGAGCCATCCATTGAGGTATTGTCAGACGAAGAACTGCGCAACAAGACCGTGGAATTCCGGGAACGTTTGGATAAAGGAGAAGACCTGGACGATCTGCTGCCGGAGGCATTCGCCGTTGTGCGGGAAGCTGGGAAGCGGGTGCTGGGCAAGCGTCATTATGATGTTCAGCTGATTGGCGGTATGGTGCTTCATGAGGGCCAGATTGCCGAGATGCGTACAGGGGAAGGGAAAACGCTCGTAGGAACGTTGCCGGTTTATTTGAATGCACTTGCCGGCCGAGGCGTACACGTGGTAACGGTCAATGATTACTTGGCGCAGCGCGACAGCGGCGAGATGGGTCAAATTTATTCCTTCCTGGGTATGACGGTTGGGGTAAACCTGCCGAACATGCAGCCGGCGGAGAAGCAAGAAGTATATGCATGCGATATTACGTACGGGACGAACAATGAGTTCGGCTTCGACTATTTGCGCGACAATATGGTGGTATACAAAGAGCAGATGGTGCAGCGGCCGCTTTATTTTGCGGTTATTGACGAGGTGGATTCGATCCTCGTGGATGAAGCCCGGACACCGCTCATTATTTCCGGACAAGCTGCCAAATCCACGGATTTGTACTACATGGCCGATCATTTTGTGAGCAAGCTGCAAGCGGAAGAGGACTATACCTTCGATGAGAAGCTGCGTTCCGTTGCGCTGACCGAAGTGGGTGTGGAGAAAGCGGAAACCACATTTGGGATTGAAAACTTGTTTGACCATGAACATGTGACCTTGAACCATCATATCCAGCAGGCACTGAAGGCTCATGTCATTATGCGCCGCGATGTCGATTATGTGGTACAAGACGATGAAATCGTAATTGTTGACGAATTTACGGGCCGTTTAATGGTAGGTCGTCGCTACAGCGAGGGGCTGCACCAAGCGATCGAGGCCAAAGAGCGGATTACCGTTCAAAACGAATCGATGACGCTCGCAACGATTACTTTACAGAACTATTTCCGGATGTACCGCAAGCTGTCGGGGATGACCGGTACCGCGAAGACGGAAGAGGAAGAGCTGAAGAAAATTTACGGGCTAGAGGTTATTGTCGTTCCGACGAACAAACCGACGATCCGTAAAGATATACCGGATGTTGTATACAAATCGATTCCAAGCAAATTCCGTGCAGTAGTGAATGAAATTGCCGAGCGCCATAAGAATAAACAACCGGTGCTGGTCGGTACCGTGTCTATCGAGAACTCCGAAATCCTGTCGGAAATGCTGAAGAAAAAAGGCGTTCCGCACAAGGTACTGAATGCGAAGTACCATGCGGAAGAAGCAGAGATCGTAGCTCTCGCTGGACAGGCTGGCGCCGTAACGATTGCCACCAACATGGCGGGCCGTGGTACGGACATCATGCTGGGCGAGGGTGTGGCCGATCTTGGCGGGCTGCATATTATAGGTACGGAACGACATGAGAGCCGCCGGATCGATAACCAGCTGCGCGGTCGTGCCGGCCGTCAGGGTGACCCGGGTTCTTCGCAGTTCTACTTGTCCTTGGAAGATGAATTGATGCGTCGCTTCGGCGCTGAGAATATCATGGGTATGATGGACCGCCTCGGCTTCGAAGAGGACCAGCCGATTGAGAGCAAGCTGATCTCGAAGGCGATCGAGTCGGCTCAGAAGCGCGTAGAGGGTAACAACTTCGACGTGCGGAAGATCGTCCTCCAGTATGACGATGTCATGAACCAACAGCGGGAGATCATCTACAAGCAGCGCCGCGAAGTCATTGAATCGGAGAATATCCGCGACATCGTGCTGGGCATGATGATGCCGGTCATAGACCGCATCGTTGAAGCTCACTGCTCAAGTGATCTCGTACCGGAGGAATGGGATCTGCAAGCCATTGTCGATTACGCGAACGGTACGTTCCTGCACGAGGGCCAGCTGTCCAAAGACGAGCTCTGGGGCAAGGAAAAAGAAGAGATCATCGAGTTCATCAAAGATCTGCTGAGACGCCTCTACGAAGAGCGCGAAGAGCAAATCGGCGTGTTTATGCGCGAATTTGAGAAAGTGGTTGTGCTGCGTGCGGTCGACAGCAAGTGGATGGATCACATCGACGCTATGGATCAGCTGCGTTCCGGTATTCACCTTCGTGCGTACGGCGGCACCGATCCGCTGCGTGAATACCAGTTCGAAGGCTACGAAATGTTCCAAGAGATGATCCAAAGCATCCAAGAGGAAGTAGCGACCTATATCATGAAGGCTCACGTAGAAACGAACCTGGTTCGTGAAGCGGTAGTCGATGAGCATGAGATGGCTACGAACGGCGAGCCTGCGCCGAAGCGTCCGGTCGTCAACAACGATCCGATCGGCCGAAACGATCTGTGTCCTTGCGGCAGCGGCAAAAAGTATAAGCAATGTCACGGGGTATAAGTAAAGCAAGTCTGAAGGCATAGAGGGAGGTTGGAGCTAAGAGTGCGGTGGTCAGGGGAAGGTGCTGACAACCGTGGGCGAGGCTCCGGTCTCCTTTTTCGCGAAGAGGCAAGTAAAATGATGATTGAGGTGCTGCGACATGTTAGAGGCGGATGTAAAGCGGGATTTGCAAGAAACGGCCAAGCGATTGGCTGAGCTCAGGGGGTCTCTTTGACTTAGATCTGAAGCTCGAGCAGATTGCCGATTATGAAGAGAAGATGTCGGCGCCGGATTTCTGGGACGACAATGAGAAAGCGCAGAAGCTGATTGCGGAGATGAATGGTGTCAAAGGCAGCGTGGATCAAATCCAAGCGCTGGTGACCGAGTTCGAGGACCTGGAGCTGATGGTGGAGCTGATGGTGGAGGAGCAGGATGACAGCATGGCGGCGGACATTACGGCCGGGATTGCCGCGCTGGTGAAGAAGCTCGAGGATTTTGAGCTGCAGCTCTTGCTCAATCAGCCTTATGATAAGATGGATGCGATTTTGGAGCTGCATCCGGGAGCGGGCGGCACGGAGTCGCAAGACTGGGCCGAGATGCTGCTGCGCATGTACCGCCGCTGGGCGGAAAAGCGTGACTTCAAGGTGGAGGTGCTCGACTATTTGCCGGGTGACGAAGCCGGGGTGAAGAGCGTGACGCTGCTCATTAAAGGGTATAATGCATACGGGTATTTGAAAGCGGAGAAGGGTGTGCACCGGCTGGTGCGGATCTCCCCATTCGACGCTTCGGGCCGCAGGCATACGTCATTCGTCTCGTGCGATATTATGCCGGAGATCGACGACGATGTGGAAATCGAGATTCGTACCGAGGATCTAAAGGTCGATGTGTATCGTGCCAGCGGTGCCGGAGGTCAGCATATCAATACGACGGACTCTGCCGTGCGGATGACCCATATTCCTACCGGTGTGGTGGTGAGCTGCCAGACCGAACGCTCCCAGATTAAGAACCGCGAACGCTGTATGAAAATGCTGCGCTCCAAGCTCTACGAGAAAAAAATCGAAGAGCAGCAAAAGCAGCTGGCGGAAATCCGCGGCGAAGTGGCGGACATTGCCTGGGGAAGCCAGATTCGTTCCTACGTATTCCATCCGTACAGCATGGTGAAGGATCACCGGACACTGGAGGAAACAGGGAACATTGGGGCGGTCATGGACGGCGATTTGGATGCGTTCATCGATGCATACTTGCGCAAGCAGATCACGAAGCCGGAAAAAGAAGCGTAAGTGTTTTAATGACCCAGAATTTATAAAAACCAAGGGATAAGATCATCCTACACTTGAAGTATACGCTCCAGCCGCAAGGGTACGACGCGATCGTCGTTGTCCTTGCCCGGCATGTCGAGCGTGACGGGAGTGTAGGATTTTTTGTACGTCCGGGAGAGGATGAGACTGGTATGAAGAGCACGAAGGAGCAAATAGAGAGGGCATTAGGGGAAAAGAGACGAAGGGGAGGAAGACGCTCGGCGGGCGCTGGAAATAGGCTTTGGAAGGAATATGCGCTGCTGGTGATCGGATCGCTGATTATTGCGGTGAGCTTTAATATGTTTTTTGTCCCGAATCAAGTGGCCTCCGGAGGCGTGTCGGGGATCAGCATCATTATCAATTACTTGACGGGGATCGAGCCGGCGATCACGCAGTGGGCGCTGAATATTCCGCTCTTCATCTTAGGCACGCTGCTGCTCGGGGGACATTTTGGAGTGAAGACGGCTGTTGGCTCGGTCATTCTGCCGCTGCTCGTTCTAGTTACGCGTCATGTGCCGGCAATTACAGACAATGTACTGCTGGCGAGCATCTATGGCGGTATCTTAGTTGGCCTGGGGCTCGGGCTCGTGTTTCGAGGACGGGGATCGACCGGGGGCCTGGATTTGGCGGCGCAATTATTACATAAGTATACAGGTATTGGGCTGGGGCTGTGCGTAGCGCTCCTGGACGGAACGGTCATCGTTTCGGCGGGGTTCGTGTTCACTCCGGAGAAGGCGCTGTATGCGCTGATTGGGCTGTTCGTTACAAGCAAAACGATCAATGTGGTACAAGTAGGACTCAGCTATTCGAAGGTGGCATTTATCATCTCGGAAGCGTCGGAACCGATTCGGCAGGCGATTCTGCATGATCTGGACCGCGGGCTGACCAAAATGCAGGCAACGGGAGGCTACACGGGAGAGGATCGTACCGTACTGATGGTCGTGGTGGGACAGACCGAGGTCAGTCGGTTGAAGGAGCTAGTGCGCAGCATTGATCCGGGGGCGTTTGTCATTTTGAGCGATACGAACGAAGTGCTGGGAGAGGGCTTTAAGCTTCCTAGTACGGGGATGAATCCATAAGGCGCAGCCGAGCGGAAGCGGGAAAAAGATGATTGAATTCGTTTTCAAATTTCGGTACGATGGGGTCGTAAGAGCATTGGGCGGATCGGAGGCGGTTGTGCGGCATGGGCAAAAAGCGTTGGGTGCTGGCGGCGATAGGCATCGTGTTGATGGGAGCCGTAGGCATAGGCTGTATGCTTGGCATGACTGCAAGGGATAGCGATGGAAGCTTCGTGTTCCGCAATCCGTTTTCCAAGCAGGTGGACGTGGTGGTGATCGGCACCGAGCTGGAGGGCATGTACCTGGCACGCCGCGCCAAGCAGGAAGGGCTAAAGGTGCTGATCCTGGAGCCGCGAAGCCGGCTAGGCGGGCAATTGCTGCAAGGGGAAATGCTCTATTTGGACGGCGTTTACAATGATCAAGGAGATTCCCTGGTACAAGGCGGCATGAAGGAGCTGTTCCATCTTTATGAGGAGGGACAGGTGCGGAACAAGGCGCAGTTTGCCGCATATTTTCACCGGCTCGTTCAGGGTATCCCACTAGAAAAAGGCGTCAGCCTTGAAGACGTCGTCGTAACAGACGGCAAAGTTACAGCGCTGCAGTACGGGAAGGATGGAAAACAGGATTGGGTTTATCCTACCTATGTGGTCGATAATTCTGATCAAGCGGCGCTGCTCCGTAAACTTAACTTGCAACCGCTTCCCGGTCTGGAGTCATTGTACGGAACAGGAACCGGAAACCGGGAATTTATGAGCGCCACCTATATGATGAAATTCAAAGGCGTAGATTGGCATACATTCTACAGCCGCTTTTGGAAGCTGGATAAAATGGAGCGCTCGAGCCTGTACGGACCAGATACGTATGTAGATTCAAATATTGCTTACGGGTTCCCGCCGATTGTCGGGAAGTACAAGCTGCAGCATCCGGACATGTTGAATTTGCGTGGATTGAATATTTTGAACCAAGGCAATGGCGAGGTCATCATCAATGCGCTGCAGGTTTATGATGTCGATCCGAGCAGGCCGGAGACGGTAGAGCGGGGAAAGCAAGCGGCTAGAGAGGAGATGCCGAGCATACTGGCGCATTTACGCAAGCACTTGGCCGGGTACGAGAATGCGGAGCTGAATGGAGAGCCACAAGAGCTATATATTCGGGAGTATTACCACTACCCCACGGAGTATGTGCTGCAGGCGTCGGATTTGATGAGCGGGCGGATGTTCTGGGACAATGTGAGCATCGGCGGGTATTTTATGGACATCCAAGGCTCTCGTTCAAACCGGGAGGGGTTCGCCATCGGTAAGCCGGACCAATACGGAATGCCGCTGCGCAGCTATTTGATCCGAGGCTATGACAATGTCATTACGGCCGGAAAAATGGTTGGCTCCACGGTCGTGGCTTACGGCAGCACACGCATTCAACCGAATGGCGCGCTGGCGGCAGAATCGATCGGGGTGCTGCTGGGGCGGATGAAGGGCCGAAGCCTGAAGACGGTAACCAAGGCGGAGATGACCGCGTTTCAAGCGGACTTGAATAAAAAGTACCGGATCCAAGTGGCACCGGTGGAGGCTAAGAATAAGATCAGCCACCTCACCGAGGAGCAAAAAAAGCAGCTGGACGAGGGCAAGCTGACACTGCTGGGAGAAGGAGTGGCGGCAAGGCATTTGCCGTTTATGCAAGTATCCTTGAACGGGACCGAAGTGCGGTACACCGGGGGGCTAAAGCCGCTTGCCATTGAGGATAGGCCATGGGCGCCGCTGCAGGAAACGTTTCGTTTGCTTGGGGCTGTGCAGGTGAGATACGATGTGGATAGCAAGAGGGTAACCTATTCCCTCGCCCAAAATCCGCAGGTGGAGTATGCGACCTGGCTGCCGGTGCATGTATTGAATAATTTTGCCCTGGTGGATATGGGGGAGGCGGCGAAGCTGCTGGGATACCGTCTGGACTGGGACTCCGCGCGGATGGTGGCTAAGCTGGAGCGGGCGTCGGACGAGCTGTAAGGCAAAGGATGTAGGCTACCTTCATTCATGAAAATGACGAATTTTTAGGTAAAAACGCATTGTATTATTATACCTTCGGATGTATAATAATACATAGTTTTCAGGGGCGTATGCATCGTTGCAGGCTCTCCTGGTGAGAGCACATCAGGTGCTGCGAGGCGGCCAAACGTTTAGGAGGGAACAGGATATGTCTACGAAATTAAGAGCAGCGATTGTCGGATCAACGGGATACGGCGGGGTGGAGCTGATTCGGCTTTTGCTTACACACCCGAATGTGGCTATTACATCGGTGATTTCATCCTCGAGCGCGGGAGCGCCGATTGCGGATGGGTTCCCGCATTTGAATCAAATTATGACCGACACGCTGGATGCGGTCGATGTCGAGCTGATCCGCGGGAAAGCGGACGTCGTATTTCTCGCTACTCCGCACGGAGTGGCTGCAGAGCTGGCTCCAAAATTTTTGGATGCGGGCATGAAGGTGATCGATATCTCGGGCGACTTCCGTTTGACGTCGGGCGAGGTGTACGAGAAGTGGTATAAGCACAAGCCGGCCGATCCGGCCTATGTGGAGAAGGCGGTTTACGGGCTTTGCGAAGTATTCGGAGAAGAAGTGCGGGGCGCCGAGTTTATTTCCAATCCCGGCTGCTTCCCGACGGCTACACTGCTCGGCTTGGCACCGCTGGCGGCTAAGGGCTGGATTGATTTGAAATCCATTATTGTCGACGCAAAATCCGGGGTTTCAGGAGCGGGACGGGGTCTGAGTCTGTCGTCGCATTTCTCCGAAATCAATGAAAACTTCCTGGCGTACAAAGTGAACAAACACCAGCATACGCCGGAAATTGAGCAGGTGCTCGGGCGTTTGGCTGGGGAAGAAGTGGTCATGACGTTCACGACGCACTTGGTGCCGATGACGCGCGGTATTTTGTCCACGATCTATGTGAATTTGAATGCGACACGCAGTGAGGACGAGATTCGTGAGCTGTATCGCAGCTACTATGAGGGCCGCCGTTTTGTGCGGATTCGTGAGCAAGGAAAATATCCGGCGACGAAGGAAGTAACAGGCTCGAATTACTGCGATATCGGGATGTCGCTTGATCCGCGCACGGGACGTTTAACCGTGATTTCGGTTATTGACAATGTAGTGAAAGGCGCTGCCGGTCAGGCGGTGCAAAACTTGAACCTACTGATGGGCTGGGATGAAGCGACAGGTCTTGCATTCACCCCGGTATACCCATAAGGCATAAGGGAGTGGAGAGCATGGCTGTGAATGATTTTGTTGTTGTGCCGGAAGGATCGGTAACGACTCCGAAGGGCTTTCGGGCAGGCGGGCTGCACTGCGGTTTGAAGAAAACCGAGCGCCATGACCTTGGCGTGATTGTCTGCGATGTACCTGCTCAGGCGGCGGGCGTATACACGCTCAACCAGTTCCAGGCGGCGCCTCTTTTGGTGACGCAGGAGAGCATTGGAGCAGGAGGCCAGCTGCAGGTGATGCTGGTTAACAGCGGCAACGCCAACGCTTGCACAGGCAAGCAGGGCGAGGACGATGCCCGCGCGATGCGTTCGGCAGCTGCCCGCGCCTTCGGCGTGGCGGATCATTTGGTCGGCGTCACGTCTACGGGCGTGATCGGACAGCTGCTGCCGATGCCTAAGGTGACGAGCGGCATCGAGAAGCTGCCGTCGGTGGTGAAGGTAGACGGCGGGGACGATTTTTGCCAGGCGATTTTGACGACGGACCTGGTTAAGAAAGAGATCTGTGTACGCCTGACGGTTGGCGGACGAACGGTACATATTGCGGGAGCTGCGAAGGGCTCGGGGATGATTCATCCAAACATGGCCACGATGCTGGGCTTCATCACGACGGATGCCAACATCGAGAGCGCTATGCTGCAAAAGCTGCTAAACGACGTGACGGATTCGACATTCAACATGATTACCGTGGATGGCGATACGAGCACGAACGATATGGTCGTTGCGATGGCGAGCGGGCTGGTTGAAGGCGACCGGTTGACGCCGGAGCATCCGGACTGGGCGGCCTTCGCAGCGGGCTTCAACCACGTAGGCGAGTACTTGGCCAAGGCGATCGCGCGAGACGGCGAAGGGGCGACGAAGCTGATCGAGGTCACGGTAGCGGGAGCGGCATCGCGGGATGCGGCGCGCGCAATTGCGAAAACCGTCATCGGCTCGAGCCTCGTGAAGTCGGCTTGCTTCGGCGCTGATGCGAACTGGGGCCGGATTATCGCCGCTGTAGGGCGTGCGGGCCAGCCAGTGAATACTGAAACGGTGGATATTCGCCTAGGCGATATCGTGGTGCTGGAGCAATCGCGTCCGGTGGTGTTCGATGAGGAGCAGGCACTGGAGTACTTGAAGGGCGACTTCGTGCTTATTCATGTGAACTTAAACATGGGTGAAGCGAGCGCAACGGCTTGGGGCTGCGACTTGACGTATGATTACGTACGCATTAATGCGGCGTATCGGACATAATATAGGGATCTTTGAGCGGAGCTCAAAGTCTCTCTGCTTTAGGGGATCTTTGAGCGGAGCTCAAAGTCTCTCAGGTTTAAGGGATCTTTTTCAAAAAGGGGAAACGGACGGATGAGCAACTGTTTTGTAATGAAATGCGGCGGGAGCACGCTGGCGGCGCTGCCGGACGTCTTTTTCGAGGATTTGAAGCAGCTTCAAGAGGAAGGCATCATTCCGGTCATCGTCCATGGCGGCGGTCCGGCAATCTCGGATACGCTGGGTAAGCTTGGCATTGAGACGGAGTTCGTGAACGGGCTGCGCAAAACGAACGAAGCGGTGCTGGACGTCGTGGAGATGGTGCTGGCGGGCCAGATCAACAAAGAAATCGTCCGCAAAATCCAGCTGTCCGGTGCGAAGGCACTCGGATTATCCGGTGTGGACGGCCATTTGATTCAAGCGAAGCCGGTGGCTAACAGCGCGGAAGTCGGCTTGGTCGGAGATGTGACGGATGTCAACGCTCAGCTGATCCAAGGCGTCGTCGGCATGGGCTACATGCCGGTAATTGCGCCGGTCGGTATTGGAGCCGACGGCGGGCAGCGCTACAACATCAACGCGGACACGGCGGCGGGTGCGGTGGCATCCCACTTGGGCGTGGAGCGAATGATTGTGGTGACGGACGTACCGGGCATCTTGAAGACGGTTGACGGCGAGAAGCGTGTACTGCCTTCGGTTACGGTGCAGGAGATCGACGATATGATCGCGAGCGGCGAAATTTACGGCGGTATGATCCCGAAGGTACGCGCAGCCGTGCAGTGCATTCAGGGCCAGGTGCGCGAGGTTGTCATTGTCGACGGCTCGGTACCGCAAGTGCTCAGCAAAGCGCTCAAAGAAGGCGGCATTGGCACACGGATCGTTAGATAACAAAGGAAATCATATTTTTCAATAAATAAATCAGCCAAAGGAGTGAACGGCATGGGAGAGGCTCAAAACGCACTGTTTCCGAACTACGGACGGTATCCTTTAACGTTTGTGAAAGGGGAAGGCAGCCGCTTGTGGGACGAGAACGGCAAAGAGTACCTGGACCTGATGTGCGGCCTGGCCGTTACGAATCTGGGGCACGCCCCGAAGCAGGTGACCGAGCGCCTGAAGCAGCAGGTGGATACGCTCTGGCACACGAGCAACCTGTTCCACATTCCGAATCAGGATCAGCTGGCTCAGCTTCTGGTAGATAACAGCTGTGCGGATGCGGTTTTTTTCTGCAACAGCGGTGCGGAAGCGAACGAAGCGGCGATCAAGATTGCACGGCGTTATTTTCAGAAGGTGGTTGGCCAGCCCGAGCGCTATGAGATCATTACCTACCACATGTCGTTCCACGGCCGGACTTTGGCTACGCTGACAGCAACTGGACAGGATAAGGTGAAGGAAGGCTTCTCTCCACTGCCGGAAGGCTTCATCTATGCGCCATACAACGACGCGGAAGCGACGGAGAAGCTAATCAGCGAGAAAACATGCGCAATTATGCTGGAGATGGTGCAGGGCGAAGGCGGCGTCAATCCGGCGGATCAAGCGTTCGTGAAGCGTGTAGCTGAGCTGTGTCAGCAGCACGGACTGCTCCTCATCGTGGATGAGATCCAGACGGGCATGGGCCGTACAGGCAAAATGTTCGCCTACGAGCACTACGGCATCGAGCCGGATGTGTTCACGCTCGCTAAGGGTCTCGGAAGCGGGATGCCGATCGGTGCGATGCTCGGCAAAGAGAAGCTGCGCCAGGCGTTCTCGGCGGGGAGCCACGGCTCGACGTTCGGCGGCAACTACTTGTCGACGGCGGCAGGGATCGCGACGGTCGAGACGCTGCTCGAAGAGAAGCTGCCGGAGCGTGCGGCGGAGCTAGGCGAGTATATCGTCAGCGAGCTGAAGGCGAAGCTGGCAGGAAACCCGCTGGTGGAGCAAATTCGCGGCCTCGGGCTGCTCATCGGCATTGGGCTGAATCAGCCGTCCGCAGACCTGATCAGTACCATTCATGAGCAGGGCGTATTGGTCGTTTCGGCGGGCCCGAACGTGATCCGTTTAGCGCCAAGCTTGCTGATCTCGAAGGAAGAGCTGGATCGCGGGCTGGAGACGGTCTGCACGGTGCTAGCGCAAAAAGCAGCAGCTACGGTTTAAAGCAAGAACGGAGTCATTTTGTTCACATAAGGAAGGAGATGCATTCATGGCAGGAGCAGCACAAGAGCTGGCAGTACAGCTCAAAGGGCGCGATTTTATCGGCTTAGTCGATTACTCCCCGGAGGAGATTCAATATTTGATCGATCTGGCGATCGATTTGAAGAAGAAGCAGAAGGCGGGCGAGATTTACCACCCTCTGAAAGGCAAGACGCTGGGGATGATTTTTGAAAAATCGTCCACGCGGACTCGTGTATCGTTTGAAGTGGGGATGTATCAGCTCGGCGGGCAAGCGCTTTTCTTAAGCCGGAACGACCTGCAGATCGGCCGCGGCGAGACGATCCACGATACGGCGCAGACGCTGTCGCGCTATCTGGACGGCATTATGATCCGTACGTACGCTCACCGGACCGTCATTGAACTGGCTCGCAACGCGACGATCCCGGTCATCAATGGGCTGACGGATTTGTCCCACCCATGTCAGGCGCTCGCAGACTATCAGACGGTGCTGGAGAAGAAAGGCCGTCTGCAAGGGCTCAAAGTAGCTTACATCGGAGACGGTAACAACATGGTGCATTCGCTCATGATGGGCGCGGCGAAGCTGGGGATGCATTTTGCCGTGGCGTCGCCTGCGAACTACCAGCCGGACAGCGGAGTGGTGCAGCTGTGCAAAGAAGCCGCGGCTCAAACTGGCGGCAGCGTTTTTGTCAGCACCGATCCGAAGGAAGCGATTCTGAACGCTGATGTCGTGTACACAGACGTTTGGGCGTCGATGGGCTTTGAGGAAGAGCAGAAGGAGCGGGAGATCGCGTTCAAGGACTATCAAGTGAACGACGAGCTCGTCCAATGGGCGAAAAAGGATTACCTTTTCATGCACTGTCTGCCTGCGCACCGCGGGGAAGAAGTGTCGGAGAGCGTCATTGACGGCAAAAACTCGGTGATTTTCGATCAGGCGGAAAATCGTCTGCACGCGCAAAAAGCGATCATGGCTGCGATTATGTAATTTTAGCATAACAAATCTAATGGGCTGCCCTTCGGGGCGGGAGAAACCTTGATCTATAAAGGAGAGTACATTTACGATGGCAAAGCAAAAGATCGTTCTGGCCTATTCCGGCGGTTTGGATACGTCGATTATTTTGAAATGGTTGAAGGAAACTTACGACGCTGAGATTATTGCTTTTACGGCGGATATCGGGCAAAAGGAAGAGCTGGATGGCCTGGAGGAAAAAGCGTTGAACACCGGCGCATCCAAAGTGTACATCGATGACCTGCGCGAAGAATTCGCTCGCGACTTCATCAATCCGATGTTCCAAGCGGGCGCGCTGTATGAAGGCCAATACCTGCTCGGCACGAGCATTGCGCGTCCTTTGATCGCGAAGCGCATGGTGGAAATTGCGCGCGCAGAAGGCGCTACAGCGATCGCTCATGGCGCGACCGGCAAAGGGAACGACCAAGTGCGCTTCGAGCTGACGGCCGCGGCTCTGACGCCGGACATCGAAGTGATCGCGCCTTGGCGTTTGGAGCAGTTCCGTGAGCAGTTCCCGGGACGTGCGGAAATGATCGCTTACGCTGAGAAGCACGGCATTCCGGTCACGGCATCGGCATCCAAGCCGTACTCGATGGACCGTAACCTGCTGCACATCAGCTACGAGAGCGGCGTACTGGAAGATCCATGGTTCGATGCGAGCGCACCAGAGAACAAAGATATGTTCCTTTTGAGCGCAGATCCAGAAGATGCTCCGGATCAAGCGGAGTACATCGAGCTGGAATTCGAGCAAGGGAACTGCGTAGCGGTCAACGGCGAGCGCATGATTCCGCTGCACATCATGGAGAAGCTGAACGAGCTGGGCGGCAAGCACGGAGTAGGTCGCGTTGACATGGTAGAGAATCGCTTCGTCGGCATGAAGAGCCGTGGCGTATATGAAACACCAGGCGGCGCTATCTTGTTCACCGCGCACCGCAAAATGGAATCCTTGACGATGGACCGCGAGGTTATGCATCTGCGTGACTCGCTTATTTCAAAATACGCTTCGCTCGTTTATAACGGCTTCTGGTTCGCTCCAGAGCGTCTCGCTCTGCAAGCGCTCGTCACCGAGAGCCAGAAAACGGTCAGCGGCGTCGTCCGCCTGAAGCTGTACAAAGGCAACGTGATCGCTGCCGGCGTGAAGAGCCCAGTGAGCTTGTACAACCCGAACATTGCGACGATGGAAGCGGACCCTACGAAAGCGTACGATCAAGGCGATGCGACAGGCTTTATCCGCTTAAATGCACTGCGTTTGCGTGTAGCGGCTGGCGTACATCAGAAGTAATTGATCGAGCGTTACGAGGTAGACCATACTTAACGATTATAGCTTAGGGTTTCCCTTTTCCCTACAGGGAGGGAAGCCCTAAGCTTATGTAAGCAGGAGAAAGGGGACATCGACGTGTCAAAGCTTTGGGGTGGACGATTTACGAAGAAAACGGATCAGCTGGTAGAGGAGTATACGGCATCGATCCTGTTTGATAAAGAGCTGGCGGAGGAAGATATTCAAGGGTCGCTCGCGCATGTCACGATGCTGGGCAAATGCGGCATTCTCCCGCTGGACGATGTAGAGAAGATCAAGGATGGCCTGCATAAGGTGCAGGGAATGATCCGACGCGGCGAGCTGGAGTATTCCGTCAGCGACGAGGACATTCACATGAACATCGAGAAGGCGTTGATCGACGAAGTCGGTCCGGTCGGCGGCAAGCTGCACACCGGGCGCAGCCGGAACGACCAAGTCGCTACGGACATGCACCTGTGGCTGCGCAAGCGCGTGATCGAATTCGTCGGCCTGCTGAATAAAGTGCAAGAGGCGCTGATCGAGCAGGCGAAGGCCAACCTCGATACGATCGTGCCGGGCTACACCCATCTGCAGCGGGCACAGCCAATCTTGTTCGCCCATCATCTAATGGCGTACGTGTCGATGTTCCAGCGCGATATCGAGCGTCTGCAGGACAGCTACAAGCGCGTGAACGTGCTGCCGCTCGGCGCAGGGGCGCTGGCGGGAACGACGTTCCCGATCGACCGTCACTTCGTGGCGCAGCAGCTTGGCTTCGACGGCGTGTACGAGAACTCCCTCGATGCGGTCAGCGACCGTGACTTCATCCTCGAGTTCCTCTCGAACGGGGCGATGATCATGATGCACCTGTCCCGCCTATGCGAGGAGTTCGTGCTGTGGTCCAGCACTGAATTCCGCTTCATTGAGCTGGACGATGCATTCTGCACGGGCAGCAGCATCATGCCGCAGAAGAAAAATCCGGACGTGGCAGAGCTTGTACGAGGCAAAACCGGCCGCGTTTACGGCAACCTGTTCGGTCTGTTGACCGTGCTGAAGTCGCTGCCGCTCGCGTACAACAAGGACATGCAGGAAGACAAGGAAGGCATGTTCGACACGGTCCGTACGCTGCAGGGCGCACTGCAATTGTTCGCTCCGATGATCAGCACGATGAAGGTCAACAAAGACCGGATGCGCCAAGCGGTGAACCAAGACTTTTCGAACGCAACGGACATCGCGGATTACCTGGTCAACAAGGGAATGCCGTTCCGCCAAGCGCATGAAGTCATCGGAAAGACCGTGCTCTACTGCATTCAAAATCAAAAATTCCTGCTCGACCTGAAGCTGGACGAATTCCACGAGTTCTCCAAGCTGTTCGATCAAGACATCTACGCGGTGCTCCAGCCGGAGCAAGTGGTGAACGCTCGCAACGTGTACGGCGGAACCGCCGGCAACCAAGTGAGTGGTGCAATTGAGCGTGCCGAGGCCGTCCTGAGCAAGTCGAATGCCTGGTTCGATGAGTACTTCGCGAAAAGCAGATAAGTCGAGCTCCCATAAACGGAAAAACGAAACGCGGCCCCGAGGCCGCGTTTTTTTGCATTTTCACCCTGCGTTACCGGAAATTCGGCCCCTTAACCCCATCCTCGATCAGCGGCTGCGGTGTTTCCCCTCCAGGACCGGGGGCGGCACGATCAATGCCGGAGGAGCCGCTGTTGGAGGCGATCAAGGTCGGCTGGGCGGAATAGGTGTCGCGCGAAATTTTCTCTTGCGAGACCACCACGCCGTTTTGTTTTTTATAGCGGTACGTCTCCACGATATAGCCGGGCTTCCCCGGTGTGACGACCTCCTGTTTACCGCTGGGCAGCGTTGGGTTGAGCACGTATTTGACCGGAGGCTGTAGCGTTTCGATCGTTTTCGACTCGATATCGTAGGTCAGCTCCGGCGGCGTTTGACCGAATAGCTTGACGGTAAGGCTTCGGTCGGTGGCTTCGGTGCGAATCAAAAGCGAGTGCTGGGAGCTGTTGCGGAACTTGAAGTTGATATAGCCGGTGGCAAAGGTAGCGTCCTGCCCCAGCGGTACATAGCTGATCGGCAGCGAGTGATTGCGCCGCTCGACGATTTCAAGCCCAGCGCGAAGCACGGCATTGTACAATGTAGACGATACTTGGCAGATCCCGCCGCCGATGCCCGGAACCAGCTTGCCGTTGAGAATGACGGGCGCTTCTTTGAACCCGAAATTTTTGCTCGTTTGCTCGATATACGGCGCGTAATCGAACACTTCCCCTGGCTTTAGCACGACATCTTGAATCGAGGCGGCGGTCGAGCACACGTTGTAAATCCGGCCCTCGGTGCTGACGTTTTTCGAAGGAGGAGGCGGGTAATTGGTGGTGAACTCGCTAATTTTACGCGTAATGCCCTGTAATTGAAGGGAAGCAACAGTAATTTTCGGTTCAATGGTTTTCATCGGCACGTTGATCGGCAGCGGATTCTTGGTAGTAGCGGGCTGCCGCGACGGATGCTCTAGCAAGCTGCTGCCGGCCCAGTTGGCCGATCCCCAAGTTGGCAGGAGGGCGTTCAGCGCGCTGGCGAGCTTCTCCTCGTCCACTTTTTCCACGCGACTCTCCGGAACATACCGAATCGTATCATCCGCTTGAACGACCCTCTGCGCATTGACCGGCTGCCGTGCGTAGACCTGGGGGAACACCTGCTTCAGCTTGGCCGTCAGCGGTTCTCCCGCCATCGACCGGGGCAGTGTCCAAGCAGCGCCTCGAGTGTGCCACTTGTAGAGCGCTTTTTGAAACATGGAGCCCTCCCGAAGCGGCCGCAGGCGTGCCTTAATCTCCTGCTCGTCCACTTGCAATCCCAGCTGCTCCAGCGTCAAATCGGCCGTAATGCCGCCGCTGACCATTAACCGAATGGGCTGCCCCATCAGCCTAGCTTTCTTTTCCTGCAATTGTCGCTCCAGCTCCGCAGCAGGCATGCCTCCCACCGACCAATCTCCAATGGTCACGTGCGCGGGAAGGGTAGGAAGCGATCCGTAAACGGCTATCGTAATGAACGCCGACAGGGTGATGAGGAGTGAACCAACCACCAACCACCAAACGCGGGGGGGAATGTGTGCCATGACAGGTTCTCCTTTGGGATTTAGCTCAAGCTCGTACACTACGATGTATATGCGGCCAAGCTTCGAAACTTTCCAAACACCTGTGTGAAAACGATGTCGTAACACCTGTGACAAAGTGTAGAAATTCACAATTGCACAAAGGATTTTGCGTTTTTGTGTCGAACTTATAAAGGCTGGGGCAACCCGCAAAACTTTCAGGATGTGATACCGTGATTGAAATGAAAGACGTGTGGAAAACGTACCCAGACGGAAGCCACGCTCTCAAAGGCATCAATGTTCAAGTGGACCGTAACGAATTCGTCTACGTCGTGGGCCCCTCGGGCGCCGGTAAATCGACATTCATGAAATTGATCTATAGAGAAGAACGACCGACCAAAGGGACGATTTTCGTCAACGGGTTTAACCTAGAGAAGCTCAAGCAGCGCAAAATCCCTTATGTCCGCCGGAATATCGGCGTCATCTTTCAAGACTACCGTTTGCTCCCGAAGCTGACGGTGTTTGAGAATGTCGCTTTTGCCATGGAGGTCATCGAGGCGCCGAAGAAGATCATCCGCAAGCGCGCAATGGAGGTTCTGGAGCTCGTGAAGCTGAAGGACAAGTTGAATTCGCTTCCAACGCAGCTGTCCGGGGGAGAGCAGCAGCGGGTAGCCATCGCCAGAGCGATCGTGAACAATCCGTCTGTCATCGTCGCCGACGAACCGACCGGAAACCTCGACCCCGAGACGTCCTGGGGCATTATGAAGCTGATGGAAGAGATCAACTTCCGCGGAACGACGATTATCATGGCTACGCATAACAAGGAAATCGTCAACACGATGCGTAAGCGCGTATTGGCGATTGAATCGGGCCGAATCGTCCGGGATGAACTGAGGGGTGAATACGGCTATGAAGATTAGAACGGCCGTACGGCACCTTCGGGAGGGGACAAAGAACGTCGCTCGGAACGGCTGGATGTCCTTTGCCTCGATCAGCTCGATTTCCATCTCGCTATTTATATTAGGTGTGTTTTTACTGCTCACGCTCAACGTGAATTACTTGGCGGAGCAGATCGAGCAGCAGGTGGAAATCCGAGTATACCTTGAGGTAAACACCCCGGATAGCCAGATTACGCAGCTCCAAAATGAGATTGGTGCCATCCCGCAGGTCGATAAGGTACGCTTCGTATCGAAGGAAGAAGGACTGAAGTATCTGCGGGAGAAGCTTGGGGAAAGCGGCAAGCAGCTGCTCGAGGGCTTTGACGGCGACAACAATCCGCTTAACGATTCGTTCACCGTCGAGGTGTCGGAGCCGCGCGAGGTGGCGTCGGTTGCCGCGAAGATTTCGGATCTGAACGCAACCAAGCCGGCCAAGCCGATTTACCGGGTTAGCTACGGGCAAGGCACCGTTGAAACGATGTTTAAAGTGACGACGATCGTGCGCAACGTCGGTTTGGTGCTCGTCGCCGGCCTGGCGCTGACCGCCATGTTCCTGATTTCCAATACGATCAAAATTACGATTGTCGCTAGGCGTCGCGAGATTTCGATCATGAAGCTGGTGGGAGCGACGAACTCGTTTATTCGCTGGCCGTTTTTTATCGAGGGTGCGCTGCTGGGCATTATCGGCTCCATTATCCCTACCGGCGTGCTGCTCTACGGCTATTGGCAGATGATGCGGTCGCTGCAGCTCGATTTGAATTTGCTGCTCATTAAGCTGCTGCCTTTTGACGACATCAGCATGAAAGTGGCAGGCCTATTGATCGGGATCGGCGTGTTGATCGGGATCTGGGGTAGTACGTTATCGGTGCGCAAGTTTTTACGTGTATAGAAGGTTAGCCCGAATTTTGGCGAAAAAAGCCGTAGGACAAGACGAGTACGGGAGGAACAGGTGTTGAAAAAATCTTTTCTGCCACTAGTTGCAGCTGCCGGTCTCTTGGGTACATTACTGCTGCCGCAATACGGATTTGCGATCTCCGAATCCCAACGGATCGAGCAAGAGCTGAATCAGCTCAAGAAAACGAAAACCGCCGTTCAGCAAAAGGCTGCCGACACGGAGAAGGAAAAAGGCAAGGTCCAGCAGGAGAAGCAACAGAGCACGACGGATCTGAACACCATTTTAGGCCAAATTGATACGACGAATCAGAAGCTGGTTTCGCTCAACGAGCAGACGGCTACCGTTTCCGATGCCCTCAAGGACAATGCGAAGCAGCTGGAAGATGCGGGCGCGCGGATTACAACCCGGGACCAGATGCTGAAATCCCGTCTGCGGCTCATGTACATGAACGGAGTCGTATCCTATGCGGATGTGCTGCTCAGCTCGACGAACTTCAGCGACTTTTTGGACCGGCTGAACGCGCTTAAGTCGATTGTGAATCAGGATAAAGAAATATTGGAAGCCAATAAGCGGGATCGGGACTTGGTGGCGGCCAAACGGGTGACGATTGAGAAGCAGCTGGCGGAGGTAAAGGATCTCTACGCGCAGGCGGCGGCTATTAAGGCGGATCTGGTCGTCAAGGAGAAGGAGAAGGAAGTGAAGATCGCCAGCCTCTCGAAAAAAGAGCAGGAGCTGGATGAGATCACCGAGGAAGCGGAAAAGCAGATGCTGCAGGTGGCGCGTCAAGAGGCGACCAAGCAGCTAGCGCTGCAGCAGGCGAAGGCGGCGGAAGCAGCCAAGCAAAGCAGCGGCAAGGCACCGGCTCCGGCCTACACGTACACCCCGGGAGGCAAGTTCGCTTATCCGCTGCCGAGGGTCGTGAACAAGTCCTCTGACTTCGGCGTCCGGATAGATCCGTTCACAGGGAAGCAGGCCGGGCATACGGGTGTGGATTTACCATCTCCGCAGGGTACCGATATTTATGCGGCTGAGGACGGCGTCGTCATCTTGGCGACCTGGTGGAGCGGATACGGCAACTGCGTTATCATCGATCATGGCAAAGGCGTTTGGACGCTCTACGGTCATATTCGCAATGACGGGATAGTGGTAGACAAAGGCGATACCGTTAAACGCGGACAAAAGATCGCCGAGGTAGGCGCGACCGGACGGGCCACCGGAAATCACCTTCATTTTGAAGTACGGATTAATGAAAACCCGGTCGATCCGAAGCCATACATCGGGATTAAATAAACCGCCGCTCATAATTTTCCAAGGCTTGTCATACACTATATAAGATGGATTTTGGATTCCTTTTTTATAGAGAGACAAGTTATCAAATTGGGTGGTACTTAATAGGGTAACGTTGCAGCTGTTACAGCGTGGAATCACGATGTCAGTTGTCAACGAGTTGCGACGGTAAAGGCGGTGTGTAGTGAGGTATGACGTTCAAAGGACGTACGGTAATTGCATTTATTCTTTTAGCTATGTTTGCCAGCAGTATTATGACCCTCACGATTGTGAACCCGTCGGTGTTCTCGGCCGCAGGTAAAGAAGGCGTCACCGATGTGAAATCGGGGCTGACGAGCAAGGATTACACGAAGCTGGCCACGACGTATCAGCTGATTGAGAGCAAGTTTTTGAACGAAGTGGACCATGAGAAAATCGTGAATGGCGCGATTAACGGCATGCTCTCGACACTGGACGATCCGTTCACGGTGTACATGGATCAGAAGGAAGCCAAGCAGTTCGACGAGAACATCACGTCTTCCTTCCAAGGCATCGGAGCGGAAGTCACCTCCTCGGATGATGGGAAGGTAACGATCGTCTCCCCGATCAAGGGCTCGCCGGCGGAGAAAGCAGGGCTGCATGCGAATGACGTCATCGTCTCGGTAAACGGCGAGAAGCTGGAAGGGCTGACGCTGAACCAAGCGATTATGAAAATTCGAGGTCCCAAAGGGACCCAGGCCAAGATTGAAATCATCCGGGCCGGCACGCCGGAGCCGATTCAAGTGATCGTCGTGCGCGACGATATCGATGTGGAGACGGTCATTGCCGAGATGCTGCCGAACAACATCGGGAAGATCGAAATTCGCCAGTTTTCCAGCAACACGGCCAAGCGCTTTAAGGATGAGCTAAAGAACCTTGAAGACAAAGGCATGAAAGGCTTGATCATTGATGTGCGGAATGATCCAGGCGGCTTATTGTCAGCCGTTGTAGAGATCGTCGAGCCGTTTGTGCCGAAAGGCAAAGCAATCGTCCAGATCGAGAACCGCAAGGGCGAGCGCGAGGAAACGCCATCGCAGGGGACGGGCAAGCCGTATCCGGTGACAGTGTTGATTAACAAGGGCAGCGCCAGCGCGTCGGAAATTTTGGCCGGGGCTCTGCATGATTCGGCGGGCAGCAAGCTGATCGGCGAGAACTCCTTCGGAAAAGGGACGGTTCAAGTCACGTTCGAGAAGGAAATGGGCGACGGCAGCAACATCAAGATGACCGTCTACAAATGGCTGACGCCAGCCGGCACATGGATTCATAAGAAGGGCATCGCCCCTGATATGGCGGTGGACCAGCCGGGCTTCTTCAAAGCGGCTCCGCTGACGAAGAAGGCGACTTTGAAGCCGGATACGACGAGCGACGATGTGAAGAACCTGCAGATTATGCTGCAAGGTTTGGGACTCAGCCCGGATCGTACGGACGGGTACTTTAGCGATAAAACCGCGCAGGCGGTGAAGGCGTTCCAGCGGATGAACAGCTTGCCGGTGACGGGCGAGGTGGATACGGAGACGGCTACGAAGCTGGAGAAAGCGATTCTGGCAGCCATTCGCGATCCCAAAAATGACCTACAGCTGAAGGCGGCCGTACAACAAGTGCAGGATGCGATTGCGAAAAAGTAACATGACCCTCATGCCTAGGGGATATCTGGGAAATTCAGGGGTTAGGCAGGAAAAGATTCTCTCACGTCGAAATATTAAAAGAAGGCGGGCTCCGATGAGTTTCGGAAGCTTGACCTTCTTTTCTTTTATCGTTACAGAAACTTAAGTTCGGTGAACTGCTAAGGCACGGACGAGAGCTTTCTGTACCAAGAAAAACTTCCGCTTAATCGCGGTCGCTCATCCTTGAAGGACTTCGTTAACAGTTTTTCTTATTCCTTTCCATCTTCGCATTCAAAGGAGCAGGCTATGAACCTGGTTGCCGATGTAGGGTATCGAGGGCTGCAGGCCCTGTTACAGCTCGTGTTGCATCCTTTTTACTATGTAGGGCTGATCTTTATTGTACTGCAATACCGCAGGCAGATTGCGTTTGAGCGTAAGCTGTTTGCCACGAAGCTGCATTCCTTAGTCTCAGAAACGTGGAGAACGGTGCTGTGGGGCTGGATCGGCGGATTATTCGCCTCCGTGTTGATGGCCGTTGTCGGAGCTACGGTGCAGCCGGAAGCGGTTACGTTGTTGTGGGTGATCTCGCTCGTGCTGATCCTGTTCCGTGTGCGCTTTCTATGCTGGGCGTATGCTGTTGGGATCATCGGAGTGCTTCAGACGGTGGTCGGTGCGTTTGGCGTCCTGCGAGATGAGGCATCGATTGCTTGGTTAACTGGACCGCTCATGCAGCTGAGTATGCCGGCGATGCTTGCACTCGTTGCGATTCTTCATTTGGTGGAAGCGCTGTTTGTGCGTCGGCAAGGGGCTCGCTTCGGAACGCCAATGTTTTTTGGAAGTAAGCGCGGTAAAATTGTCGGAGGTTATCACCTGCAGGGCTTTTGGCCGATGACGTTGTTTCTGCTGGTGCCGGTGCAAAATGGAGGCCCGGCTCTGCCGTGGACCCCGCTGCTCGGCGGCGACCTGTGGCAGCACGGCTGGGCGCTGGTCGGCTTCCCCGTCATGATCGGCTTCGCCGAGATGACCATCTCGCGCCTGCCGCGGGACAAGGTTCGGATCAGCTCCAATCTGCTGCTGCTCTATGCAGGCATCATGCTAGGTCTCGCTGCGCTGGCATCGTTGTGGCCGGTGCTGACGCTTCCTGCGTGCTTGCTCTGCATTCTATTGCACGAAGCGATCATCTGGTACAGTCGCTGGGAAGAGACGCACCGCGTACCGCTCTTTGTTCACGGCAGCCGGGGGCTGAAGATTCTTGGGTTGCTTCCTGGAAGTCCGGCGGAGGAGCTCGGCATGCAGGTTGGAGAAACGGTGCATAAGGTGAACGGCGTGCTGGTACGAACGAAGTCGGAGCTGCATCAAGCGATGCAGGTGAATTCGGCGTTTTGCCGGCTGGAGATTTTGAATCTGGCCGGCGAAAGCAAGTTTTTAAAGCGGGCGATGTTCTCCGGTGAGCATCATCAGCTCGGCATTATTTTGGCTCCGGATCAAGATGCGTTGCACTATGCGGAAGAGAAGCAGCGACCGATTTTTGCCTATCTCAGCCGGAGGCTGGTCGGATTGCTCAGCAAAGAATCGTCGCAGTCCCGATCGGTGTAAAAGAAAAAAGCCGCTTGCGCCCCTAAAGGGGACGCAATGCGGCTTTTGTTGTTATAATACTAGACTTTCCAAGTTTTGAGCGGAGCTCAAGAAGTCTAGTATTTCAAGAAAAGCTACCGCTAAAGCACGAATGTACTTCCTCGAATAGGCTCCGATCAGGAGCTTTTCTTATTGCTGGGCCGGGGCTAGCTTCTCCCGCAGCACTACAATCTCTACGCGGCGGTTCTTGGCTCGGTTCTCCGCGCTGTTGTTCTCCACAACCGGCCTAGTATCGGCATACGAGGTCGAGATAAACCGTTTCTCATCCTGCTGGGCATTATAGATAAAATAACGCAGCACGGATAGGGAACGGGCCTGGGATAAGCCCCAGTTGTCTCTGTAAGCGGAGCCGGTAGACAGCGGAAGGTCATCCGTGTGTCCCTCGATGCTAATCGTGGCGTCCAGCGTCGGGAACAACGAGGCGAGCTGGTTCAAGATCGGGTAAGCTGCAGGCTTCAAATCGGCTTTCCCCAGATCGAATAGGAACAGATCGTTCAAGGTAACGGCTACGCCGCGCGGTGTATCGGCAGCGGAAACCTGCGTCTGCAGGTTGTTCTGTTCAATGTAGGATTGAACTTTTTGCAGAAGATCTTGAAGCTGCTGCTCTTTCTTCTCGCGATCTTCTTTTTCTTGCTTTTCTTTTTCTTCCTGCTGTTTCTTCACGGGATCCGAACCGCCCTTGGAGGGGTTATTCGCGCCCATCACACCAGTGCCTTGAGGCATCATCGTATCCGCTTTTTTAAATTCTAGCTTTAAAGCCTGCGACAAGATCTCGTACTTCTGGATGTCGATCTTACTCATGGCGTACATGATGACAAAGAAGATCAACAGCAGGGTAATCAAGTCGGCGTATGTAATGAGCCAGCGTTCGTGATTTTCGGGTGCTTCCTGCTTCTTCCTATTCCTCGCCACCGGCTTCACCCGCCTCAACTTTTTTCTGCTCCTGATGGAGGAAGGAGTTCAGTTTCTTCTTAATCAGCTGCGGATTTTCACCGGCTTGAAGCGCCAAAATGCCTTCGAGCATGAGCTCCATCTCGGAAATTTGCTCCTTGCTGCGAATCTTGATCTTGCTGGCAATCGGCAAATAGATCACGTTCGCCGAGCTGACGCCATACAATGTGGCAGTAAACGCTACGGCAATGGCCGGGCCTAGGCTGCTCGGATCGGACAGGTTGCCCAGAACGTGGATTAGGCCCATAACGGTACCGATAATCCCCATCGTCGGTGCAAAGCCGCCGCCGGCTTCAAAAATCTTGGCCCATCCTTCATGGTGGTGTTCGATTGCATCCATCTCAAGCTCTAGAATTTGTCGCGTGAGTTCAGGGTCGGTTCCGTCGACGACCATCATCAGGCCATCCCGCAAAAACTGGTTCGGGTGCTCCTGCGCACGCTGCTCCAAGGCGAGAACGCCTTCCCGACGAGCAACGGTAGCCATGTCAACAACCTCTTCAATGATGGCGGCAGGATCTCTGTGCGTCTCCTTGAACGCCATGCTAAACGCCTTTGGCAGCTCCTTCAGTCTGGACATCGGAAAGCTGACGGCAACGGCACCGAACGTCCCCCCGAATACGATCAGCATCGCGCTGGGAACGATAAGCGCACCTAAGTGACCGCCGTCCCACATATACCCCCCGACTAATGCCGCTAAGCCTAGAACAATCCCTAAAATCGTAGTTAAATCCACGTTCGTTCCACCCCTAAATTCACTGAATTAAGTTGCTTGTTATCTCTGTTTGTTCGAAAAATGAGGAAATGGGATTCGTTTGCAACAGTGTGCGAAAAAAGGTATAATATATGGGAACAAATATTCCTATTGCAGGAAATCGTCGAACAATGTCGAACCCTGCCCCGATCGAATCATATCTATTTATCGGAATCGTGCAGGCAAAAGTTTAGATAGAAAACACACTCTTTTTCATAAGCGGGTGATGAAATGAACGAAGAAATGAACGAAGTGGTGCTCAGTGACAATAAGTTTCAGCTAATCTCGGAGTTCACTCCACAGGGCGATCAGCCGGCGGCGATTGCGGAGCTGGTGAAAGGCATTCAAGAGGGCAAGAAGCATCAGACGCTGCTTGGCGCGACGGGAACGGGCAAGACCTTTACTGCGGCGCATGTCATCGCTCAGCTGAATCGGCCGACGCTGCTGATCGCGCACAACAAGACGCTCGCTGCGCAGCTTTGCAGTGAGCTGAAGGAGTTCTTTCCGAACAATGCCGTGTCGTATTTCGTGAGCTACTACGATTACTTCCAGCCGGAGGCGTATATTCCGTCGACCGATACGTACATCGAGAAGGACTCCAGTATTAATGAAGAAATTGATAAGCTGCGCCACTCGGCGACGAGCTCGCTGTTTGAACGCCGGGACGTCATCATTGTTGCGAGCGTGTCCTGTATTTACGGTCTCGGTTCGCCAATGGAGTACCGGGATTTGGTGCTGTCCTTGCGTGTTGGCATGGAGCGTTCGCGTAACGACCTTTTGCATCGGCTCATTGACATCCAGTATCAGCGCAATGATTTGAACTTCGTGCGCGGGACGTTCCGGGTTCGCGGCGATGTGGTGGAGATTTTCCCGGCGTCTCGTGGGGAGCAGGCGGTTCGTGTGGAACTGTTTGGCGACGAGATTGAGCGGATCACGGAAATCGACGTACTCACGGGCGAAATTATCGGCGAGCGGGACCACATTGCGATTTTCCCGGCCTCCCACTTCGTAACCCGCGAGGAGACGATGAAACGGGCGCTGGTCAACATTGAGCGGGAGCTCGAGGAGCGGCTTGCCGTGCTGAAGGATCAGGGCAAGCTGCTGGAGGCGCAGCGGCTGGAGCAGCGGACGCGCTACGACATTGAGATGATGCAGGAGATGGGCTTTTGCTCGGGGATCGAGAACTACTCCGGGCCGCTGACCTTCCGCGAGCGCGGGGCGACGCCGTATACATTGATGGATTATTTTCCGAAGGATTTGTTGATCCTGGTGGATGAGTCCCACGTGACGCTGCCGCAGATTCGCGCGATGTACAACGGGGACCGGGCGCGCAAGGAAGTGCTGGTCGAGCACGGCTTTCGGCTGCCGTCGGCGCTGGATAACCGGCCGCTTCGGTTTGAGGAATTCGAAGAGAAGGTCGATCAGATCGTCTACATTTCGGCGACGCCGGGCCCATACGAGATCGAGCATTGCCCAGAGATGGTGCAGCAGATTATTCGTCCGACCGGGCTGGTGGATCCGGAGATCGAGGTACGACCGACGAAGGGGCAGATCGATGATTTGCTCGGCGAGATCCAGGACCGCATCAAGAAGGATGAACGCGTACTGGTGACGACGCTCACGAAGAAGATGGCTGAGGATTTAACGGATTATTTTAAAGAGATCGGGATTAAAGTGCGTTACCTCCATTCGGATATTAAAACATTGGAGCGGATGCAAATTCTTCGTGATCTGCGGCTCGGCGTATTTCACGTTCTCGTAGGGATTAACCTGCTGCGGGAAGGGCTGGACCTGCCTGAGGTTTCTCTCGTTGCGATTCTGGACGCTGACAAGGAAGGCTTCTTGCGGGCTGAGCGCTCTCTGATCCAGACGATCGGGCGTGCGGCACGGAATGCGAACGGGCGCGTCATTATGTACGGGGACAAAGAAACCGATTCGATGCAAAAGGCGATTCAAGAAACGTACCGCCGCCGCTCGATTCAATTGGCCTATAACGAACAACACGGCATTACGCCGCAGACGATACAGAAGAAAGTGCGCGACGTCATTGAGGCGACGAAGGTGGCCGAATCGAAGGCGGATTACTTGGCGGATGTGAAGCAGACGAAGATGTCCAAGAAGGACCGAATGACGCTGATCGAACGCATGGAGCAAGAGATGAAGGAAGCAGCCAAAAACCTGCAGTTCGAACGCGCCGCGGAGCTGCGTGACGCCGTCATGGAGCTGAAGGCCGAGCTGTAACGAAGGGAAGGTAGGGTAGCAAGTGGCCAGAGATAATATTATCATCAAGGGCGCGCGAGCGCACAATTTGAAAAACATCGACGTCACCATTCCGCGCGACAAGTTCGTCGTTCTGACGGGGCTGAGCGGTTCGGGCAAATCGTCGCTAGCATTTGATACGATCTACGCCGAAGGGCAAAGAAGATACGTCGAGTCGCTGTCCGCGTACGCGCGGCAGTTTCTCGGCCAAATGGACAAGCCGGACGTCGATTCGATCGAGGGCTTGTCACCTGCAATCTCAATCGATCAGAAGACCACAAGCCGCAACCCGCGTTCCACGGTCGGTACGGTCACGGAGATTTACGACTACCTGCGTCTGCTGTTTGCCCGGGTGGGGCGGCCGCACTGTCCTACTCACGGTACGGAAATAACGTCGCAAACCGTCGAGCAAATGGTCGATCGAGTCATGGAATACCCGGAGCGGACGAGGCTGCAAATTTTGGCTCCGCTCGTTTCGGGACGCAAGGGTGAGCATTCGAAGCTGTTTGCCGATATTCAGAAGCAGGGCTTTGTCCGGGTTCGGGTGAATGGTGAAATCCGCGAGCTGTCGGAGCAGATCGAGCTGGAGAAAAATAAGAAGCACACGATCGAAGTGGTTGTGGACCGGATTGTGGTGAAGCCGGATGTGCAGACGCGGCTGGCCGACTCCCTCGAAACCGCGCTGAAGCTGGCAGAAGGCCGGGTCATCGTCGATGTAATGGAGAAGGAAGAGCTGCTGTTCAGCCAAAATCTCGCTTGCCCGGAATGCGGGTTCAGCATCGAAGAGCTGGCGCCGCGGATGTTCTCCTTCAACAGCCCGTTCGGAGCTTGTCCGGAGTGCGATGGCTTGGGGATGAAGATGATCGTCGATCCCGAGCTGCTCGTACCGGATCCGAAGCTGTCGATCGAGGAAGGTGCATTCGAAGCGTGGGCGGGAAGCACGTCGAATTACTACCCGCAATTTCTGGCGGCGGTGTGCAAGCATTACGGCATCCCGCAGGATCAGCCGGTAGCGGAGTTCACTAAGGATCAGATGCAGAAGCTGCTGCATGGAACGGGCGGCGAGAAGGTCCGATTCTTATATGAGAATGATTTTGGGCATCGAAAAGAAGCAATGGTCGCTTTTGAGGGCATCGTGCATAACCTGGAGCGCCGCTACCGGGAAACGTTCTCCGAGGGCATCCGCGAGCATATTGAGACGTACATGAGTGCGAAGCCTTGCAGCAAGTGTAAGGGGCACCGTTTGAAGCCCGAATCGCTTGCCGTCACGATTAATGAACGAAATATTGCGCATGTGACATCACTGTCGATCGGGGATGCGCACGAATGGTTTGATTCTTTGAAGCTGACTGACCGGGAGCTGCAGATCGCGCATCTGATTCTCAAAGAAATTAAAGCCCGCCTGGGCTTTCTGGTGAACGTGGGCTTGGATTACTTGACGATGCACCGCGCAGCGGGGACATTGTCCGGCGGCGAAGCGCAGCGGATCCGGCTCGCGACACAAATTGGCTCCAGTCTGATGGGCGTACTGTATATTTTGGATGAACCGAGCATCGGGCTGCACCAGCGTGATAACGACCGGCTGATCCAGACGCTGGAGCATATGCGGGATTTGGGGAATACGCTGATCGTCGTCGAGCATGACGAAGATACGATGCTGGCCGCCGATTACATTATTGATATCGGGCCGGGTGCGGGCATTCACGGAGGCCAGGTGGTTTCGCAAGGGACACCGGAGGAGATCATGAAGGATCCGAACTCCTTGACCGGACAGTATCTGAGCGGCAAAAGGTTCATCCCTGTAGCTGCTGAGCGCCGGAAGCCGAACGGCAAGTGGCTCGAAATCCGTGGAGCCAAGGAGAATAACCTCCGCGGCGTGAACGTGAAGTTTCCGCTGGGCATCTTCAGTTGCGTTACCGGCGTATCCGGATCGGGCAAGAGTACGTTGATCAACGAGCTCCTGTATAAAACGCTGGCCAAAGAGCTGAACGGCGCCAAGGTACGTCCCGGCGAGTATAAAGAGTTCAAAGGCTTGGAGCATGTCGACAAAGTCATCGATATCGACCAATCACCGATCGGGCGGACGCCTCGCTCCAACCCGGCTACGTACACGGGTGTCTTTGACGACATCCGCGATGTCTTCTCGACGACCAACGAAGCCAAGGTCCGCGGCTACAAGAAGGGCCGCTTCAGCTTCAATGTCAAAGGCGGGCGCTGTGAGGCTTGTCGGGGCGATGGGATCATCAAAATTGAAATGCACTTCCTGCCGGACGTGTACGTCCCTTGCGAGGTGTGCAAAGGGAAGCGGTACAACCGGGAAACGCTGGAGGTCAAATATAAAGGCAAGAGCATCTCGGATGTGCTGGAGATGACGCTGGAGGATGCGACGGAGTTCTTTAAGAACATCCCGAAAATCCACCGTAAGCTGTCCACCCTGCTGGACGTAGGCTTGGGCTATATGAACCTGGGGCAGCCCGCTACGACGCTGTCCGGCGGCGAGGCGCAGCGTGTGAAGCTGGCGGCTGAGCTGTACCGTCGCAGCACCGGAAAAACGATCTACATCTTAGATGAGCCAACCACAGGACTGCATATCGATGATATCGACCGCTTACTCAAGGTGCTGCACCGATTGGTGGAGAACGGCGATTCGGTGCTTGTAATCGAGCATAATCTGGACGTAATCAAAACGGCCGATTATATCATCGATCTGGGGCCGGACGGCGGCAACCGCGGTGGAACCATCGTCGCGACGGGGACGCCGGAGGACGTCGTGAAGGTGGAGGGCTCCTACACTGGCAAGTACTTGAAGCCGATCTTAGAGCGCGACCGGGCCCGTTCGGAGGATTATAACAAGCGACTGAAAGAGATGGAGAACGCGGTGGTCTAATCGAATAAAGAAAAGCGCCTTTCATTCGGCCTAGGGTACAACCAGCCGGAGAAAGGCGCTTTTTGTATAAACGATTAATGATTAAGATGCAGCAACAGCCAGGATCGAGGTCAGCTTGTCTTGGAATGCTGCTACGCCTACGCGGTTAACGAACTGGTGGAACGTTTCTTCCGGGCTGCGGTTCTCTTTAAAGAACAGGATCAGCTGCTCCAGCACCGGTCCGACGTTGTCGCCTTTGACCCGGCCTTTGAGCGTTTCGTTGAATTTTGCATTCGGACCGAGAATTCCACCGACAGCCAGATCGAACGCGTCGACCATGCCCTCTGGAGTCTTAATGAGTGAGCCCTGCAGACCAATGTCTGCAACGTGCTTCTGGCCACAGGAGTTCGGGCAGCCGATAAAGTGAATACGGATTTCCTCATCCAACTCGATTTTGGAGTCCAAGTACTCGGCTACGCTTTTAGCACGTTCTTTGGTTTCAACCACCGCCAAGTTACAGAACTCATTTCCTGTACAGGATACGGTGCGGCTCATGAAATGAGCTGGTTCTGGCGTCAAGCGCTCCAGCACCTTCTCTCCGAGAACCTTATCCACGTTTGCGTCGCTGACGCCGGATAAAATAATATTTTGCGAAACGGTTGTGCGAATGGTCTTGTCGCCATACTCATCAGCGATGCGAGCGAGCTCCAAGAACTCATCGCCACTTAAGCGGCCCACCGGAATGCTCAGACCGACATAGTTCAGACCTTCTTGCTTTTGCTTGTGAACGCCATCGAAGTAAGCGGCTTTCCAGCCTACGGTTTTGTCCTCGCCGGACGAAGGCATATCGCCGATCAGCTCGATGAGCTTGTCCTTGAACTTCTCCGGACCCCAGTCCGCTACGAGGAACTTCAGGCGAGCATGATGACGCTTTTCGCGGTATCCGTAGTCTCGGTAGATTGTAGTTACGCCGGTAGCTACCTTAAGCACTTCTTCCGGACGTACGAACATGTCCAGACGCTTCGCCAGATGAGGCTTGGCCGACAAGCCGCCGCCTACCCATACGTGGAAGCCGAGCACTTCCTCGCCGTCGATCACTTTCGTCGCTGGAGTGTAGGCCAGGCACTGGATTTCCGCATGACCGGAGTTATAAATATTAGAAGAAATGGACATTTTATATTTGCGTGGAAGATTCGAGAAATCCCGGTTCATCAAGAAGAAATCATTCACTTCATTGACGAGCGCCGTCGTATCCATTAGCTCATCGCGGTCAATACCAGCGAGCGGGTTACCTACGACGGTACGCGGGCAGTCGCCACAGGCTTCATACGAATACAAGCCAACGGCCTCCAAACGCTTGAAAATATCCGGCATGTCCTGAATCGTCAGCCAGTGGAATTGAATCGCTTGGCGAGTGGTTACGTCCATCAGGTTGCGGCCATAATCTTTCGCAATCGCAGCGATGGCCCGTGCTTGATCCGTCGTCATCACGCCGGAGTTGATACGGACACGCATCATGAAATGGCCGTTGTTCGGCTTTTGCTGATAAACACCCGCCCATTTGAAGCGGTTCATATCGTCTTCCGTAATGGAGTCGTAGCCTTCAGTCGCATACTTCTCGATGATGGTGCGAATTACATCGAGGCCGTCTTTTTCCAGCTTGACGAGCTCCATTTTGTTCAGCTTGGATGGGTCGGCTGCCCAGATCGCTTCATAAGCCATGGTGTTTGAATCCTCCCGTTTAATTCCGATAATTTTGATATGAAAAAAGCTATTTCTTATAGTACCACTTTTCTGTCAACTCGTAAATTGCCTAACCAAGCCAGTAATCAGATCTGGAGTTATTATAAGAATGCACGAATCCGGTTATACTTCCAGAAGAATCAACAGAAGTTGACAAAGTTGTTACACTTGGGGCAAATGCCTTGCACTTCGAGGCTACTCAGGCTAAGATATATATTAAGCATTTTTGTAAACTGAAGGAGGTCTCTCCATGTTGTTGGCTGAAGAGGCAGCAAAAACCGCCAGCACGTACAACGGATTTGATGTGTTCGTAGTGCTGTTCACCATCGTAATCGCGATCGGTGTGATCCGTTTGCTTGCTGCACCGAAGAAGAATCCGTTTGCTATCGGCTTCGGATTGGTCAGCTTGGCTATATTCCTGACCATGGACGTCGTTATGGTTATGGGCTGGACAGGCAATCTGTAAGAGAAAGCTGTTCTTACACATAAGGAACTTTTAAACCAAAAACCCCGGACATGCGCTATCGCTTGTCCGGGGTTTTTTCTTGAGCTAGCTGCGGGAGTGGCGAGGGGGTTATACCCACCACATTTGGCCGAGCGGCTCTTTGATCAAAATTTGCTGCAGGTTTTGTACGGCTTTCGTGAAGCCTTCGTCGACCGACATCAGACCGTCTTCATGCTCGATACTCACGACATAGTCGTAGCCGACCAAGCGAAGCGCGCTGATGATATCCGCCCAAGTCTTCAAGTCGTGGCCATAGCCTACCGTACGGAACTGCCATGCCCGATCGAGCATGTTGGTGTACGGCTGCATGTCAGTTACCCCATAGCGGTTGACGTTGATTGGGTCGATTGTCGTGTCCTTCGCGTGGAAGTGATGGATCGCGCCGGCGCGGCCGAGAATTTGCACCGCTTGCACCGGATCGATGCCTTGCCACCACATATGGCTCGGATCGAGGTTAGCTCCGATGGCTTCGCCTGCCGCTTCGCGAAGGCGCAGCAAGGTTGCAGGGGTATGTACCGAGAAGCCCCCATGAAGCTCAAGACCGATTTTGACGCCGCGGTCGGATGCATACTTACCGGTTTCAGTCCAGTAAGGGATGACCTTGTTCGCCCATTGCCAGTCCAAAATTTCTTGAAAATCCGGCGGCCAAGGAGCAACCGGCCAGTTCGGATATTTGGCGTCGTCGGAATCCCCAGGGCAGCCGGAGAACGTGTTCACGACAGGAACGTCCAATTTTTGCGCCAAATCAATGGTCTTAAGGATCACTTCTTGATCCGGCTTGGCGAGTGCCTTCTGTGGATGAAGTGGATTAGCATGGCAGCTCAAGGCGCTGATGGTCAGACCGCGCGATTCGATCGCTCTCTTAAAGGCTTTGAGCTTGCCCTCATCGCCCAGTAGAGTGTCAGGATCGCAGTGTGCATTGCCAGGGTAGCCCCCGGTGCCAAGCTCGACGGCATCCAAGCCTTTGGACGCGATATAGTCGAGCGCTTCTTCGAACGGCTTTTGCTGAAATAAGACGGTGAAAACCCCTAATTTCATAAAGACACCTCCAGAAAAGTATGGGTATGTACGCGTGTTCAATACTAGAATCAACCAAATTATATCATGTGTTGGGGACAACTCAAAGTCAGAGTTTCGGACACCAAAAGCCCGCATGAAAAAGGTATGAAAAAAAATCTTGTTCGACAAGGGGGCCTGACAACGTTCCTGTTACTTTGCACAACTCTTCGTTTACAATAGAAAACGTGCAGTGAGAGACTTTATATGAGAGGGCGGGATCGTATTGATAAGCAAGGACACTCAAATCGTTGAAACGGTTACAGGCAATTGGCTTCGCTTCCCGAACAGCTTCAGAAAGTTTCATTGTCTGGTTGAGTTGTCTGACCAGCTCTCGCTGAACATCAATGTCAAGTCAGGTAGTGTGCACGTGCACAAAAAGGATAATGATCAGGTGTACCAGCAGATTGGGGAATTATGTATTACATCGTCTGGACGCGACGTTCAATGTTCTGTACTGAGCACAGCCGCAAGCGCCAAGGAGTCGGACACGAAGACCCCGCCCAAGCAGCAGTCCGATGCCTCTTAGCCCAACATTCCGCGATAGTGGCGGAAGGCTCGGCTCACATCGACCACGAAAAAAAGCAGCAGCCCTCACCAGAATCGATGAAGGGCGCTGCTTTTTTCATTGCACACGGTTCAATGTAAACGGCTAAGGCCAATTCAGCAGTCCGCGATAGATGTGCTCCACGGTTTCCGCACTCCCGCCGTAGACGATGATCGCAGCCGTGACAATCAATTGGGTCAAGGCACAACGGGCATAGAAGTACGATCGGGATACTTTTTTCTTGTTCACCGTGGTCTTCCCCAGCAGGTTCTCCAAGGCAATGACTATCCCGTGATAAATCCCCCAGAACAGGTAGAGCCAGGAGAAGCCGTGCCACAATCCAATCAGCACCATGATGAGAACGGACAAGCCCGCGGCGGTCCATTTGGTCGGAGCCTGCCTAGAGAAGAAGATAAAAATATGATCGCGGAACCAATCCCCGAGGGTGGCGTGCCAATTTCTCCAATACTGCGTCAGCGTAGGGGAGAGGAACGGTTTTTTGAAGTTTTCGGGTATTGTGTACCCAAAGAGACGTCCGAAGCCCACCGCAATATCGGAGTACCCGGAGAAATCAAAGAAGATCAGCGCATAAAACCAAACCATCAAAAACAGCGACTCATGGGTGTGCAGCTCCTGCTGGGACACATGGTTGAAAATATCCGTCATCCAAGTGACGAGGACGATCTTTTTGAACATCCCAAGGATGATTCGCTTGACGCTTTGCTCAGCGAGGGCGGCATCGACGCGATAAGGCTGCTTTGTATCGGCCATAAAGTCGCGGAACTTGAGAATCGGACCGGATGTAAACGTAGGAACGAACCAAATATAATTAAAATAGTCCAGCACCGGCGCCTTCGCATCCTTACCGAAGAAGTAAGCGAAGTACAGCGCATCGATGACCTTCAGTACGTTATAAATGAGGCCAAGCACCATGACCGTGTCAAATAGCGGGTTCGTGAACACGTGCATGCCGAACAGCCGCAGCATGGAAACGCCGGCTACGTTTAGTGCGATGAGGAGGATGAACCAGCCTTTACGAAACCGAGTCGTGTAGCACAGCAGCAGAAACGCCAAATAGTTCAGAGAGGTATACCCCAGATAAAAAGCGAACAGCTTCTTGCTAAATACGAGCAGGAAGATCAGATTGAACGCGAGCAGCAGAATGCGCTTGTTGCCTGGCCATTTTCTAGTGAAGGCGAGCACGACCACCATCCCCGCAATGGCCATCACGGCGTTCATGTTTAAATACCACATGGAATGATTCCTCCAGCGTTGTTACCAAGCTTAAAACCCTTCATAAATGAACAAGCCTTTGCCGGTAAAATAAATCAGCACCATGATGAGCATGGCGAGATAGACGATTATTTCGAAGGCTTTGCGAGCGAAGCGAGCCATGCGTCCACCTCCTTCGTAAACACGGGAGCACCCTCTTGGCGGCTCAAATGGACGAGATCGTGAAAATATTTCGGATCATACGAGGTCAGCAGGTTGAGCGTAGGCACACCAGCGGCCTCCAGCCGGTGGTTGACGTCGTTTTGCAGGCCGGCCATATAAGGAGGCACCTTATAATCACGGTCCCAAGGCATCCATACCACACGAAGCGGGAGCTGATGCTCCTTGCAGTAAGCGATGATCCAATCGAGCGCCTGCAGGTTCTCCTTGTAGTCCTTTTGCGACATCCAGCCGAAGCGCTTGTCGTAGTCGTTCCACTTGGCTTGCAGCTCTGCGGCGGTCATATGCCCGAAGTAGAGCTCCTTATCGATCCACCGGGGCTGATAAGCGAGCAGCTCAGAGCGGTTCAGCTCGATCGTGCCCTTGTACAGCTGCTTCGCGAGCTCCGTGCCGGAATCACGGAAGTAGTCCCGGTACGCATACACGTAAGGCTGGTACCACGGCTTGAACCATTGGTAGGTCGGATCCGTCTCGAGACTGTCGATCATCGTATGTGCATCAATGCCAACGACGAGCTGTCCCTCCACTTGGAATCGCTTTTGCTCCAAGATGGCTTTGAGATCCGTCAGCTTGCCATAGGATAAACCCATCTCAATCAGCTTCGATTTCGATTCTTCCTCGATGTAAGCCCCCGTTACGGCGGAGTTGCCGAAAAAGACAGGGCCATGATCCAGCCCCCCGTGATGGTAGAGCGTTTTCGTAAAATCGTTCTTATAAAAACGCCGCGACGTGACCATCGGATTCCACAAGCTGATCAGGAAATCCGATAGCACGAATGCGGCTAGCAGCAACAACAGAAAGCTATATTTCTTAATTCGAGCCATTACAACGATTTTTGCTGCCACGCATGATACTGCTCGCGGAACGACACTGGCCACTGCGCCTCATCCAAGCCGTACTGCGCCAGGAAAGCGAAGGCCCAACGCTCGATGCCGAAGCCGACACAGCCGGTGACGGCGTTGCGCTTGCCCATTTTAATATTGAACGCGTTGCCGAACGTATTGCTGTGGAAGTTGACCGAGCTGCAGGCGATCGATTTCTTGATATGCGGGATCGTTAAGCGAAGCTCGTACTTCATCTCTTGGTTGCGCTGGAAGGAGGCCTTCACTTGGAAATCGTTCGTAAAGAACGGGTCGTTGGCGATTTCCAGCATGCTGTCCACGTTCCATTCCACCGCGAGCTCCTTGAGATATTCGATGGCTTGCAGACGGTGCTCTTTGACAAAGTCCGGCTTACCGACAAAGATGATCTCACGCATGCTGAAGTCGAGCAGGCGTCCGAAGTCGCTGTGATTGCGGGATTCGAAGCGGTGGCACTTGGAAATCGCGGTAACGACGATGCCGTCGCCTTCCAAAGTCTCATTCTGCAGCCCTTCATAGCAGTGATAGCAGGTCGAAGGATTCATCGTAAACTTCGGCTTTGGCATCGTCTCGTTCAGGTCGAGCGGCTGATCCTGCTGCTTCCAGCCCCCGGCTTCGCGAATCGACTGGGAGAACGTCTCGATAATGTCGAGATCCTCGCGCAGATGCGTCAAGAAGTGGATATGCTCCGGAAACGAGGTAAAATGATTCGTTTTATTCAGCGTTTCGGCATGGATGACGGCCGGATACTGCTCTTCGGTTACTCCGGAAAAACGGTTCGCCACTTTCGTCACGAAGCTGTAGTCGAGAAAGCGCATCAAGCTAGAGAATGGCTCACGGAAAATAAAGAGGCCCGGCTCCAGCACCTTAATGATTTTGCGCTCGGTCAGCTCCGCGATGATGTCGCCTTCGTACGGCGTGCTCACCGGATGCTCGAACAAAATATTTTCTTTGAAGCCGAAGTCGCCTTGCGAGAAGCGCTCCATCAGCTTGCGCACGCGCTGCTCGATGGCATCATTGCCTTTGGCCGACGCATGCACGATGCGAATTTGATTCGTCTCGAGCTGAATATCGGTGATGGTTTCGTCGATAAAAGCGGCCGCGTATTTCAGCTGGCCATGCTGGCTGGGAGCAAGGCCCTCCAGGGAAACGATGCATTCCATGATGTTACCTCGCCTTCTTGGTGTGAATGAATTGAGCGATTTCGCGAACGGTGTTCAGCGGGTACAGCATGAGGTCTTGATTGGTTACCTGAATGCCGTAGGTTTTCTCGATATGGGCGATCAGCGCGGTTGCGCCAATAGAGTCGATATAGCCGTAGTCGAACAAATGAACGTCCGGAGTGAACTCGTCATCGTCTTCTTCGATTTCATAGCGCGTTTTAATGTGAGCTTCCAGCTCTTCCAGCAACTCTTGCACTTGCATGGCGTAGGCCTCCTTATTCCTTGTGAAAAATGATAGCGGGACGGTCACCAGGCCAAGTGACAGGGCGACCGTCCGCGCGTTATGGGTGTGTAATGGTGAGCGTTACCGGTTCGCCAAAATGGGTCACCGTATAGGTTTGCTTTGCTTCATCCCGCTCGACCGAAATATCCGGTCCTTGAATGGTCAGCGGCTGCGGGCTGTACAACTGCACCTGCTGCATGCCTGGGGCTCTCAGTTGTAAGGACCATGTTTTCGCTTCGGTTAACAGCTCGTATGGGACGTTGGATCGCGTGATATGGAGCAAGCTGTCGCTATACGCTGCGTGCTCCGGAGAAACGAACCGAATCGTCGTCTCGCTGGGGACGCCGACATACAGCTTGTCCCCGCGACGGTCGCGCACCTCCGCTTGAGCCGCTACCGCCTGCTTCTCCGCATACGGCTGGCCCGGCTCGATCATCAGCCCGAGCGTGCCTTTGTACTCAGCGGCTTGCGCCGGAACGCCCGCCGTGAGCGGCTGGACTCGGAAGCTCGGCTCTACGGTGCGTCCGAGCGCTTTGCGCAGGTGGTCGATCAACACATCGCGCCATGGGCGATACAGGCTGACTTTCGTGGTCAGCGTGTTCATGTACGACCGGGCCATTTGAGGCTCGGACATGAAGTTGTAGCCGTACTCCGTCCGCAGCTTGTCCAGGTACCGGACGAACTCGAGCAGCGGCTGTACATTCGCCGGGAAGTGATATTCGATATGCTCGAAGTAATCGATCGGCAAATCCAGCGCCGTATACTCGCTGAACAAATCCTCCGTCGAATACTTCGCTTCCGTCCGCAGCACCGGCGCCGGTGTAGAGAGCAGCATCGGACGCTTGAGATCCGGTGCGCCGGAGGCATCCGCCATTAAGAACGGCATCCCCCAGTTGTATTCAATCCCGAGCCGAGGCTCATTCTTGATGTCGGACGGCTTAAAGCCGAAGTTAAACCAAATGCTTGCATCCCGTTCGTTGTTCAGGGTCTGAGCCCGGTCGGGATTATTAATCCGCCACGTATGCTGGTTCGTCCCGGTCATGCCCCAAGGGATGCCGAGCTTCGCAAACGCCTGCTGATGCAGGGCGATTTCCTGCTTCTCCTGCGCGTCGCTCGTGAAGTTGTGAACGAACAGATGCGGGTACAATTCCAGCTGATGCGTTTTATTATATTGAATAAATTCGTCTAATTGCTCTTTATAAGGGAAGGTCGGGTCATCGATGTTCGACGGAATGCCGAATTCCAGCTGGCCGACGATGAGATCGTCTTTGCCATCGCCGTTCAAGTCCGCCCAGAACGGTACGGCATTGTGGCCACCCACCAGCGCATGGTTGCCGAGCTGGTTCACGGTGGCGGCCTCGATCACGCCGGCGTCCCGCCACGTGCTGGCGCCGCCCGCCCCGACCTGCTGCAGGTATATCCGCAGGTCGCCTTCGAGGCTGCCGACCACGAGGTCGGCGCGTCCATCTCCGTCCATATCGCGGATGGACGGAGCCGCAAACCTGGCGGGCAGCTGCACGATCGTGCTGCCCGCACCCCACGCGAGCGCGCCTGCGGCGCTGCGCTCTCCGCGATACACCGTCACGGCGCCGCCGCCATCCCCGACCACGAGGTCGGGAACAGCGTCTCCCGTGACGTCGCCCACCGCGGCCGCCACCGGAGCGGCGGCGCGCACCAGCTGCCCGCCCGCCATCAGCGGCGCGGGCGGGGCAAACACGCCGCCGGCTTCGCCATAGGCGACGGCGAGCGTGCCATCCGGCCGGCCCACGAGCAGATCGGGCCGGCCGTCGGCATTGACATCGTACGCCGCGATGCTGGCGTACTGGCCGACCGCGAGCGGGGCGCCGCTCGCTAGGTGCACGGGCTCCCGCTGGCCGAAGGCTGCGGGAGCGGGCCCGCCCGCCGGCGGCAGCTGCTGGCCGGCGTACAGCTCTGCAGCGGCCTGAGCTAGGCCGCGGTACAGGTACACCTTGCCGTCGCCCGAGCCGACGACCAGATCCGCGCGCCCGTCGCCGGTAATGTCGGCGAGCGCCGGGTAAGCCCGGTATGGCAGCGTGATCGGATCCCCAAGGGATTTGTACTCAGGGTAATTCGCCAGCCGGATCGGTCCATCTTGAGACATGAGCCGCGTACCGCTGGAATAGAACGAATTCGGCGTCTCGCCGGCGAAGGTCGGCTTCGCATTTGTTCCCGTATTGAGATGCACGGCCACCGATTCCTGCCAGCGGCCCCAGGTGAACGAGGAACGGACCAGCGAGAACGAAGGCACCTGCTTATACTTCTTCAGCAGCTCCGCCCACTGAATGCCTTCCCCGTCGCGGATCGCCTCCAGCGCCTCAAAATGGTTCTGATGCCCCATCGCAGGCCGCCCGTAAGGGCCGAGCACCTTGGTCACGCTGTAGCCGAGTGTTTCCTTGGAAACGAACGAGACATACGCACTCCGGAACAAGGCACTGCCTGTGGCGAACGTGAAATGAAAGTAGGGCTCCAGCGGTAGCTGGTTTCGGTCAAAGTACAGCGCGCCGGGTACCGGCTTTTGCGCTGCGTTTGCCTCGGCTGCCAGCTTCGCGAATCCGAGTGTCGGATCCATCCCGCTGGACAGATCGAAGCCGGTCAAGTACGACCGGTTCGGCAGCAGCGTGCCGCTGAAGAACACCGTGCCCTTGCCGATCCGGTTGAGCGTATACAGCGCCACGCCATTCAGCGTGGCTACCGGCTCGGCGGTGGAAGGCACGATGCCCTTCCCCCAGCTGAAGCGGCCGAGCGTATTTTCGGTGTCGTGCCGGAAGTAGCCGTCCGCAAACTGCTGGAGCAGCTGCTGCACTCCTTGGAGGTTGTACTCCACGGTCGGATACTGCAGCGGGCTAGGCTCATTCAGCTCCCCGCCGGACCTCGCCTTCCGAGCCGGAGGCGGCACGTCGACCACCTGCGAGGCACCGAGAAAGTCCAGCGGGAAATCCCCGCCGGCAAATGAATTTTCAAGGAACAAATGTCCGCCTTGGGCAACAAACTCCTGCAGCAGCTTGCGCTGCGGATCGGTTAACGTGCCATGCAAGGACGGGTCCAAATAGACCGTGTCATAGTCGGTCAGCTTCCGCGCGTTGACGTCGTTTAAGCTCTTGCGCTCGAGGTCGAGATTCGCGACCAGCGATTGGCTTAAATGACTGAAAGCGGCGGGATCGTACTCATCACCATGGGTGGCGTATAGCATGCGCACAGTCAGCTCTTTTTTGGCGGTCAGCAGAAAAACCGCAAGAGCCGCGGCTGCCACGACGACCAGCGCGATGGCAATGACCTTGCGTTGATGCTTGTTCATTCGACAAAATCCCTCAATTACCGCATGGTTGCACTACTTTTGCCATTATAGCACGGATGCCGGGCTTTTGTTAACTTTTGCCCCAGTCTGGATTGGTCACTGGAGCGCATAGCAGTGATCAATCCAGACTGGCTGGATTGGTCCCTGGAACGCCTAGCGGTGAACAATCCAGCCAAGCGGCTCCTACCTTGTAGCGGACGGTCCCCGGCATGGTTTAATCCATCGAATTCTGGTACACTATTGTAGTATGGATTAGTAGGATCGACATCGGAATTATTTCGCTGTATAATGTCGCTTTTATATATGTAGATACACGAATCAAAACGATGAATTTTAGGGAATCACGGAGGAATGACAAGCAATGAACGACAAGATTCGCAAATCGGATATCGAGCTGCTCGCGCCTGCGGGTGATTGGGATTGCATGCGGGCGGCGGTGGCCAACGGGGCGGACGCGATCTTTTTTGGCGTGGAAAAATTCAATGCGCGGGCTCGGGCGAACAACTTTATGATGGACGAGCTGCCGGATATTATGTCCTTTCTGCACCGGTACGGGGTGAAGGGTTTTTTGACGTTTAATATTTTGGTGTTCGAAGAGGAGCTGAACGATGCCCGGACGCTGATTGAGGCCTGTGTCGACGCGGGGGTGGATGCGGTGATCGTGCAGGATTTGGGGCTCGTGCGCATGATTCGCGAGATCTCGCCGGACTTCCCGATTCACGGGTCGACGCAGATGACGATTACGTCGCCGGAGGCGGTGGAGTTTACGAAGCCGTTCGATATCGAGCGGGTCGTGCTGGGCCGGGAAAATAATTTAAAGCAAATCAAGCAGATCGGCGATCAAGCGAAGCTTCCGATGGAGGTGTTCGTGCACGGTGCGCTGTGTGTGTCCTACTCGGGTCAATGCTTGACCTCGGAAATGTGGGGCGGGCGCTCGGCCAACCGTGGGGAATGTGCGCAGGCCTGCCGATTACCGTACGACCTGATGGTCGATGGGGAGCAGAAGCCGATGGGCGATGTGGCGTATCTGCTGTCGCCAAAGGACTTGGCGGCGCTGGAGCTGGTGCCGGAGCTGATCGAAGCGGGTGTGACGTCGTTCAAAATCGAAGGCCGGCTGAAAAGTCCGGAGTACGTCGCCAACGTCGTAAGCAAATACCGCAAGGCCATCGACCGCTACTTCGACGGGCAGGATCCGAAGCCGACGAAGGAGGAGCTGCGGGAGCTGGAGCAGAGCTTTTCACGCGGGTTTACGCACGGCTTCCTGAAGGGCACGAACAATAAGCTGTTGGTCGAGGGCACGTATCCGAAGAGCCGGGGCGTGTACCTGGGCCGCGTGAAGCAGATTTTGCGCGATGCGGTGATCTGCGAGCTGGAAGCGCCGCTGAAGCGGGGCGACGGCATTGTGTTCGATGCGGGCGATCCGACGAAAAAAGAAGAGGGCGGCCGCGTCTACGACCTGCGCCGCAGAGGTGCGAAGCTGGAGGGCGAGGCGCCGGGCGGACTGATCGAGATCGTGCCGGGCCGTAATGACGTGAATCTGGGCCGTGTGCATGTAGGCGACCGGATTTGGAAAACGAACGATCCGCACCTGGACAAGCGGCTTCGCCAATCGTTTGAAACCGACAAGCCGTACCGCGTGTTCCCGGTTCAAGTGAAGATCACCGGCACGGCAGGTCAGCCGCTGAAGAGCGTCTGGACGGATCTCGAGGCGGGCCATACCGTAACCGTGGAATCGGAGCTGGCGCTCGTGCCTGCCGAGAAGCGTCCGATGGATGCGGCGCTGTTCGAGGAACAGTTCGGCCGGCTAGGGGGTACGATCTTCGCTTTGGCATCGGTCGACGTGCACCTGAACGGCGACCTGATCGTGCCGATGCGTGAGCTGAACCAGATGCGCCGCGAGGCGGCCGAGCAGCTTACCGTGCTGCGGGAGCAGCCGCGGGCTTACGTCAAGCGCGGTGTTGACGTGTATGGCGACACGCCGCTGGCGGCGGCTGAGCCCGCCACCCCGGTAGGCGGGCAAGCGCGTTCCAGGCTGACGGCGCTGTGCCGCAGCCTGGAGCAGGTGCAAGCGGCGTGCTTGATGAATGTCGAGCTGATCTATGCCGACTTTGAATTCATCAAGCAGTTCCCTGCCGCCATCGAGGCCGCCCGCGCTGCGGGCAAGAAGATCGCGCTGGCGACGCCACGCATCCATATGCCCGGCGAGACGGGCTATTTCAAGAACATCCTGAACCTGAAGCCTGACGCCGTTTTGCTGCGCAATACGGGTGCGGTGTACTGGTTCATGCGCTATTTGGCTGAGCACCCGGAGGAGCAGCAGCCGGAGTTGATCGGCGATTTTTCGCTGAACATCGCCAACCACAAGACGGCGGCGCTATTCCTGGACGCAGGCTTGTCCCGCGTAACGCCGTCGTATGACCTGAACATCCAGCAGATGGTTGATCTGCTGCGACGCTCCGCCACCGCTCAGCTCGAGGTGGTTATCCATCAGCATATGCCGATGTTCCACACCGAGCACTGCGTCTACTGCACGTTCCTCAGCGAAGGAACGGATTACACGAACTGCGGCCGTCCGTGCGAGGAGCAGCGGGTGTCGCTGAAGGACCGCGTCGGCTTCTCCCATCCCGTGCGTGTGGATGAAGGGTGCCGCAACACGGTGTACAACGCCATCGACCAGTCGGGCGCCGAATATTTGGCCAACTTCATGGAGCTGGGCGTTTCGACTTACCGCGTGGAGTTCCTTGAAGAGACACCGGACAAAGTGCGCGAGGTGCTGTCCTTGTATGAGCGGGCACTGAAAGGTGAAATCAGCGGCACTTCCGTGTGGAAATCGCTGAAAGCAACGAACCAACTCGGTGTCACACGCGGCCAGTTGGTGAAATAAACGGACATCAGAGCGGACCGCCGCCTGCGTATCAACGAATGAAGTGAACCTTCGTTTCGTTGAACAGGCTGCGGTTCGCTTTTTTGTTTTGAAGGCGATTGCGACGGCTAAATTGCTATAGTAATCGCATCGTGTATCCTTCGGACCATTTTGCAATCCCAGCACTTTCCCAATAAACTCTCCCTAGTGACCTTCTTCATTCGCGTCACAATTTAGTCACAAATTTTTAATCTAATTTTCAGGTTCGATTAATCTGCGATTAGGCTTTCATCGGTATGCTGTTGGTGATTAAGCTTGTGAAAAGATGGAAATGGCTGTAGGTGTGAGGAAAAAGGTGCGATGACAGGAGGTTTTGACGCGTGCTGGAGGTCAAACAGGTCAGTAAATTGTACGAGAACCAAAGAGGGGTCCACGGCATCGATTTTTCGATGAGCCGCGGAGAGATTGTCGGTTTCCTGGGGCCCAACGGCGCCGGTAAAACAACGACGATGCGGATGATCACCGGGTACTTGAATCCGACGCACGGCTCGATCTTGGTCGATGGCTTGTCGATGGCGGATCACCCGAAGAAGGCGCGCCAGAAGATCGGCTATTTGCCCGAGACGCCCCCGCTTTATCCGGAGATGTCGATTACAGCGTATTTGCAGTTTATCGCTGATCTTCGCGGCATCCCGGTCAAGGAACAGAAGCGGCGCATAGGCGAAGTCATTGAGCGCCTGGGGCTGCAGGGACGCGAGCGGCAAATTATCCGCAGTCTGTCCAAGGGCTACAAACAGCGGGTCGGCCTGGCGCAGGCAATTTTGCACAATCCGGATCTGCTGATTTTGGACGAGCCTACATCCGGACTCGATCCGAAGCAGATCATCGAAATTCGTCAGCTCATCCGCGAGCTGGGCGAAAATCACACCGTGCTGCTGAGCACGCATATTTTGCCGGAGATCAATACGCTTTGTAACCGTGTGCTGATCATCAACCAAGGGCGCATCGTGCTCGACGGGCAGCCGGATCAGCTGGCGAACTCGATGGGCGAAACGTTCGAGGTGTCGCTGGAAGTGAAGGGACCGCGGGAAGCAGTGCTGTCCGAGCTTCGCAGCGTGCCGGGCGTGTCTGGCGTGAAGGAGCTGAACCCGGTCGAAGTGGCAGTCCAAGCAGCAGCGGCAAGTACCGACAACGAGGCCGTCGAGCCCGAGACAGCAGCGATTTCCGCAGCAGTGGCACCAGACGACACAGACGGTACGGTGAAAGTCCTCGTTAGCTCGGCAGATCGTGAAGATATCCGCGAAGCGGTATTTTACCGTTTGGCCGAGCGGCGCTACCCGATTTTGGCAATGAAGAAGGAATCGCTGAGCCTCGAGGACATCTTCTTGAAGCTGACGACCAACGAGTCGCTGGATTCGTCTCCAGCGGATGCGTCTGACGATCCGGAGGAGGTGGCTTCGAATGCGTAGAACGCTGGCGATGACCAAGAAAGAACTGCAAATGTATTTTTATTCTCCGATTGCCTATGCGGCGTTTGCATTCTTTTTCGTAATAGCGGGGTACTTTTTTAGCGCGAACTTTTTGAATCCGCCGTATGTAGTGGATGTGCGGCCGATTTTTGGCACCATTTCGTTTATCTTTCTCTTCATTATTCCGCTGCTGACCATGCGTCTGATTTCGGATGAGCTTCGGCAGGGAACGGACGAACTATTGCTGACCTCACCGGCCAGTATTACCGAGATTGTAGTGGGCAAATATTTGTCGGCACTCGTAGTACAGCTTCTGCTGGTTGGCGGCAGCCTGCTATATCCGCTCATTTTGAGCATGTACGGCAAGCTGGATCAGCCGGTGCTGTGGCTGTCCTTCTTGGCGATGTTCCTGATGGGCGCTGCGATGATGGCGGTCGGTCTGTTCGCTTCCTCTCTCTCGTCGCACCAGATGGTGTCCGGGATTGCGGCGTTCGCGATTTTGCTGGTGTTCTGGACGATTGAATGGCTGGGTGATTCGGTAGGCGGCAAAATCAAAGAATTCCTCGGCGTCTTCTCCATTATTAGCCGGGCCGGCGATTTGCAGAAGGGTGTGCTGGATTTTGCCGATGTGATTTTCTACCTGATGTTTATCCTGGTGTTTGTCTTCCTGAGCATTCAAGTGCTTGAACGTAAACGGTGGAGATAATCGACGATCGCTTACGCGCCTGGTGAGGGTGCGAGCAGAAGGGGGAAAGGCAATTGAATAAGTGGATTCGCGGAACGAATGCGGCCGTGTTGTCTCTGGCGGTCATTGGGATTTTTATCGTCGTGTCGATCTTCTTGAACTCAACGAAAAATTTGCAGGTCGACTTGACGCAAAATAAAAAGTTCACCCTGTCAGACCAAACAACCGCCGCACTCGGCGCGCTCAATACAGATGTGCACATCCTGTCTTTGACCAGTGATCAGACCGACCCTTACATCAAACGGCAGGTCGTAGAGCTGGTGCAGGAATACAAGAAGCGGAACGGCAAGATTACGTTTGACGAATACGATCTGGTAAAACAGCCGGCAATGGCGAAGCAGTATGATGTCGATCCAGCCGGTACGCTCGTGGTGGAAAGCGGGCAGCAGAAAAAATATATCAATTATTACGATATGTTCATTCCAGGGCAGCAGCAGGGCGAGTATAAGTTCAGCGGCGAAGAGAAGCTGACCCAGGCGCTTATGAATCTGAACTCGAAGGACAAGAGCAAGATTTATTTCTTGTCCGGGCATGGCGAAATTCCGCTGAATCAGATGAACCTGTGGCAAACGGGCCTCCAAAGCGCGAACTACGAGGTAAAGGACCTGAATTTGCTGCGTGAAGGCAAAATTCCGGACGATGCCGAGGTGCTGTTCATCATCGGTCCGTCGAACGATATCAGCGATAAGGAAGCCGATTTGATCAAGACGTACATGAACGGCAAAGGGAAGCTGTATCTGGCGCTTGGCTTCAATAAAGACATGGCGACCAAGTGGAAAAATCTCGACGCCCTTATGGCGACTTATAGCATCCAAGACCAGCATGCGGTCGCGATCGAACCGAAGCAAAGCGTGTTGTACGATCCGTTGACGATCATTCCGGAGTACGGATATCATGACATCACGAAGAAGCTTCAGGATTATAATCTTTTGACCATGATGACGCTTGCGGTTACGCTGGGCAACGACCAGCCCTCGGCGGATTTCCCGGCGACGGCGATCCTCAAAACAACGGATAAAGCCTACGGCGAAACCGACCTCAAGCAGTTGGCCGATAACAGCCGAAGCAACAAGGATGCGAGCGATGTCAAAGGTCCGCTCAATCTGGGCTACGTTGTACAAACCAAAGACAACAAACCGAAAGCAGTCATTCTCGGCGGCTCGACGTTCTTTGCAGACCAAGTCATTTCGCAGCAGGGCAATCGCGACTTTGCGCTCAACAGCGTAGGCTGGCTGCAGGAGCAGAAGGATCAAGTGACGATTCGTCCGCGTGAAGGCGATGCGCTGCAGCAAGCGCTGCTGACCGGCAGCCAAGCGAATCTGATTTTCTTCGGCACGGTGCTCATCTTCCCGTTACTCTTCCTGATCGTCGGCGGCGCGATTTGGTGGAGGAGGAGAAAAGGATGAAGCGGCTAATCCCCACGCTCGTTTTGGTGGTGCTTTGTATCGCAGGCTTTTGGTATGCGTCGAACAAAGATTTCTTTAGGGAAAAGAAGCCGGAGGCGCAGTCCCTGGTCACGGTGAAAAAAGAAGAGGTAGCGAGCTACACGATCAAAAGCGGAGATAGCGTCATCGAGCTGCAACAAAAGGACGGCAAATGGACGATGACCAAGCCGTCTCCGCTTCCTTTGAACGACTACTCGCCGGCGGGTTGGGTTGATTCGTTTAATGGAGCGACTAAGGACAAGTCGGTGGATGCGAATCCTACCGATATCGCTCAGTTCGGGCTCGACAAGCCGGCGCATGAGTTCACCGTCACGCTTACGAACGGCTCGAAGCATACGCTGTCCATTGGCAATCCCGTCGCTGTGCAGGGCTTCTTCTACGCGAAATTCGACAGCTCGCCGGAGGTGTTCCAGCTTGCTGAAGCGAAGGTGACGGCACTGGCGAAGCAGCAGATGGACTTTATGGACAACAGTCCGATCAAAGTGAATTACGAGCAGCTGCGCAGCATGACGGTCGATTGGAAGGGTCAGAAGTGGACCTTAACCAAGACCGACACGGATAAGCAATCCTACGAGGCGAACTGGAAGCTTGGCGATGCGGTGGTGAAAGGCGGCGACGCCAGCCAGTATCTCGACAAAGCGGCGTTTCTGACGACCGATCAGCTCGTGAAGAAGGCGGCGGACGTGAAGGGACTGGATGCTCCGGAGCTGAAGGTGGAGCTGAAGGATGCGGACACCGCAGGCAAAGAAACCGTGAGCGTCTATGTAGGCAAGCTGGACGGCGACAATGTTTGGATTGCCAAGCAGGGCGGGGAATGGGCTTACGCCATCCCGGTGACCGGCATTCAGGAGCTGTCCGACAAAGGCAAAGAACCGCCGAAGGCGCCATAACGCGCTCGGAATGATAATACCCCTTGAAGAGGACTTCGTAAAAAGTCGCTTCAAGGGGTGTTTTTGTATACATAAATTCCCACGTGCCTGGAAAACCTAATTTTTGGAAAACAGGGAAAGGAGGATGGTTCGATGTACACAGGACAATACCAGCAAGGAATGAATACCGTAAGCTCTAAGGAATTGGCGTACATATCGGATTGCTTGAAAAATGAAGAGCTGCTCGCCAAGCTTGCGGTTCAGGGCGCGGCGGAATGCCACACCCCGCAGCTGAAGCAGAAATTGACGCAAATTGCGCAGGATCGGCTGCAGCACATGGATCAACTGATTCGGACATTGCAGCAGCATACGTTCATGAGCCACTAAAAACAAGCCCAAGGAGGTGCAGAGCATGTATCAATCATCTTATTACCAACCACAGCAATCGGGTCAGTCGCAGCAGCATTATCACCTTCAGGAGCAGGATGCGGGCAATCTGGTGCTGAATGAATTGAAGCGGGTGGCGCGCGAATATACGACCGCTGCATTGGAGGCAACCCATCCGGCGATCCGGCAAACCTTCGCCACCGTAACGCAGCACACGTTGCAAGATCAAGCGGAGCTGTTTAACGTGCTGTCTCAGATGCAGGGCTACGGTCAAATCAAAATGGCTACGCAGCAAGAAGTACAGCAGGAGCTTCAGCAGCAGCTGCGCAAGGCCGAGCAGCTGCAGAACTTAGTGCAGCAAGCGGTGCAGGGGGCGAACGCGTCTTCTTATGCGTATCAGGCCCAGCAGCAGCAGCCATCGTATGGGCAGAATGCCTCCTACCAGCAGCCGGCCCACACGTATCAGCAGCCTTCGCAGGGCTATCAGACAAGCTATGTCGCTTCGGCTTCAGGCTACGGTCAGATCGGAAGCCCCAGCTACGGCCCTTCGACTTCGATTACCCAAGCCTTTGGCTTAAATGATGCCGATAACTCAACCGTCTCGCAAGAAGAAGGCACCTTGAAATCGTCCGTTTCCGGTACGGATAACCAGGACTATTTCTCGGCGCAGCAGGCTCAGGATTATACGAGCAACCAATACAGCAGCTCGGCGGCTTCACATGAAACCTATGGCAGTCATACCCCAGCCTCGACGAGCGGCAGAAGCCAGTCGCAGTCGCATCAGTATGGCAGCAATTACAGCATGACGTAAGTGCAGCAGCAGTAAAGCAGGGAAGCCCCAAATTCCAGTGAACATCACGGGAATTTGGGGCTTTTTTTGCATGTGTTGGCTTAGTGGCGCTCTACAAACTCCAGGCGATTGCCGAACGGATCCTGAATATGAAAGCGTGTCATTCCTGCTAGCGGCTCATCCGTTTTGATCTCCACGCCATGGTCTAACAAACGCCCGCGCAGCGCTTCAATTTCGCGGACCAAGAACGCGGGGTGGGCTTTCACCGCAGGAATGTAATCGTCCTGAACGCCGATATGCAGTTCATGGCTGCCGCATTTAAACCATACGCCGCCACGCTTTTGCAGCGCTTCCGGCTTCGGAAGCTCCTTCATACCGAGAAGCCCGCCGAAGAAGGAGCGTGCTTCATCTTCACAGCCCTGTGGAGCAGCCAGTTGTACATGATCGATGCCAAGATATCCGTGGGTCGTCATCTCATTTCACTCCCGACAGTTTTATAATATGAAACTTAGTTTCAACAAACGGTATATATCATAAGGATAACTCCAACTCCATTCACTGTAAAGAGGAGATGTTAAACCTTTTTCATCGCTTCGGAACTCGTAGAATAGTTTTTTGATTTTAACCCATAATATGAAAAATACGATAACCACGCGACGCAAGGAGGCACCTTTATGAGAAAAATCGGGATCGCGTTGGTCGCGATGACCGTGCTGCTCGGAGGCTGTACGCAGAAGCAGGATGAGCGGAACACGACGCAAATGAAAACGATGCAAAAAACCGTAGGTAAAGACCGGCTGCTCCAAACGTTCGGTCAAATCACACCCCCGCCGATGGGCAAAGACATCATGAATCAATCCGATGCCCAAGTAATTGCTTGGATTAAGCAGGTGGACGATTGGACGCACCAGGTGCTGTCTTCTCCGGTCACCGGCGAAATGGACGCCTATGCGATGCGCGAGATGCGCACGCATTTGATGCAGGTATATACGACCGACATGGCGGAGCGGCTCATTGCTTACTTTTACCGTGAGGATCCGACCACCGGTACATATCAGGCGAACAGTACGAAAGCCATGCTTGGTTTGCGCAGCGAATGGGGGCAGTACGAGCTGAGCAAATCCCATCCGGGCAAGGATCAATATAAAATTACGCTGAGCGGCAAAACGAAGCAGGATTACTCCGAGCCGACCATGCATCATGAATCGAGCTATCAGATCCAAGGCGACAAACTGATCATCACGGACTTTAAGACAACCTCGTAAGGGGTTGCTTTTTTTCTTTTAGGACAAGAACATATATTCTTATAATATGGTATACTATGACAGGGACATGCGATTCATTGACACTGGACTTGGGGTAGCATAGACTATTTTTTAGACAAACTGGAGGTACTCCGTGTGCCTTGCAGCACTTGGGCACGGCTTGTCTTTTTTTAAGACCGACAGGAGGCATTGCCTGTGCATTTGCGTATGAATGAATGGAAGCATGTATTTAAGCTCGATCCCGATAAAGAACTGACGGACGAGGCGCTGGAGAGCATTTGCCTTTCGGGTACCGATGCGGTGATGGTGGGCGGTTCCACCGGCGTCACGTTTGATAATACCGTGGATTTGCTGGCTCGGATTCGCCGGTACGAGGTGCCGTGCGTGCTGGAGGTATCCAATCAGGAGGCCATCGTGCCGGGCTTCGATTTGTTTATGATCCCGATTGTGCTTAACAGCAAGACCCCCGAGTGGATTGTTGGACAGCATCATCGCGCGATCAAAGACTACGGAGCGATCATGGACTGGAAGCAGATGATAACGGAAGGCTACATTATATTGAATGGAGATTCGACAGCAGCGAAGCTGACACAGGCCGATGCCGAGATCGAACTGAAGGATGTAGAGGCCTATGCGCGGTTGGCGGAACGTTTGTTCCATTGCCCTATCGTTTACCTGGAATACAGCGGAGTGTTTGGGAAGATGGAGTGGGTACGCAAGGTTCGTGGATTGCTGACCGAATCGCGGCTGTTTTACGGCGGCGGTGTAGATGGCCCCGACAAGGCGCGGGAGGCTGCGGAAGCGGCTCATACCGTCGTTGTAGGCAATGTGATCTACGAGAATCTGGAGCACGCGCTGGCGACTGTACAGGCGGTTCGTGCTGCACATCAATAAACATGGGAAAGGAATCACAGGGGAATGAATGAAGCAATCGATATCATGAAAGCCGTGCAAAAATTGAATCCCGAGCAAAAGCGCGCCGTAGAAACAGTGGACGGGCCGCTGCTCATTATGGCGGGAGCGGGGTCCGGCAAGACGCGGGTGCTCACACACCGGATTGCCTATCTTATCGCAACGCGCAAAGCGGCGCCTTGGAGCATCTTGGCCATCACGTTTACGAATAAGGCAGCTCGCGAGATGCAGGAGCGGGTAAGCAGCTTAGTTGGTCCGCAAGGACAGGACATTTGGGTCTCGACCTTCCACTCAATGTGCGTGCGGATTTTGCGCCGGGATATTACCCGCATCGGGTTTACGTCGAACTTTACGATCCTGGATTCGGGCGACCAGCTCTCCGTGATCAAGAATTGCATGAAAGAACTGAACATCGATTCCAAGAAGTTTGAGCCGAAGGCCGTGCAAGCGGCGCTCAGCAATGCGAAGAACGAACTGCAGACGCCGGAGCAATTCGAGGCGAAGATCGGCGATTATTTTGACGGCATCGTAGCGAAGGTCTACAAGCTGTACCAGAAAAAGCTGAAGAGCAACAACTCTCTCGACTTCGACGACCTGATCATGACGACGATTCAGCTGTTCACCGAAGTGCCTGAGGTGCTTGAGTTTTACCAAAATAAATTTCAATACCTCCACGTCGACGAATATCAGGACACGAACCGTGCACAGTACATGCTTTGCCGCATGCTAGCCGATAAATATAAACGCATTTGCGTCGTGGGCGACAGCGACCAGTCGATTTATCGCTGGCGCGGGGCGGATATCAGCAACATCCTCGACTTTGAGAAGGACTATCCGAATGCGACCACGATTTTGCTGGAGCAAAACTATCGCTCGACATCGAACATTTTGAATGCCGCCAACAAGGTCATCGCCAACAACATGGGGCGCAAGGCGAAGAACCTGTGGACCGATAAGGGTGCGGGCAACAAAATTAAGCTGTACCAAGCCGATTCCGAGCACGAGGAAGGCTATTTCATCACCGGCGAGATTCGCAAAAATGTGCAGGGCGGCCGTCGCTATCAAGAACATGCGATCTTGTATCGTACGAATGCGCAGTCGCGGGTGATCGAGGAAATTTTGATCAAATCGGACATCCCGTACCAGATCGTCGGCGGCGTCAAGTTCTACGACCGCAAAGAGATCAAGGACATTCTCGCCTACCTGCGGCTCATCTCCAACCCGGACGACGACATCAGCTTCGCGCGGGTCGTTAACGTGCCCAAACGAGGCATCGGCGACACCACCGTAGATAAGCTGGCGGAATTCGCTGGACGCTTTGGCGTCTCGATGTTTGCGATGCTGGAGAACATCGAGATGATCGAGATCGGAGCGAAGGCAAAGCATGCGCTCTCGGGCTTCCGGGACATGATTGAGAATTTGTACCGGATGACCGAATACTTGTCGGTGACGGAGCTGACCGAGCAGGTTCTCGAGCTGTCAGGGTACCGGGAGGAGCTGAAGCGGGAAAATACGATCGAATCGCAGGCACGCCTGGAGAACATTGACGAGTTCCTGTCCGTGACGATGGATTTCGAGAAGCGCAATGAAGACAAGTCGCTCGTTTCATTCTTGACCGACCTAGCCCTGATCGCGGATATTGACTCGATGAATGAGGATCCGGAAGAAGCGAAGAAGAGCGGAGTCGTGCTGATGACGATGCACAGTGCCAAGGGACTGGAGTTTCCGGTCGTCTTTATCATGGGGCTGGAGGAAGGGGTCTTCCCTCACAGCCGCGCCTTGATGGACAACGAGGAGCTCGAGGAGGAGCGGCGCCTGGCTTACGTCGGCATTACACGCGCCGAGGAAGAGCTGTTCCTCACATGCGCGCGCATGCGCACGCTGTTCGGGCGCACGACGGCCAACGCGCCGTCGCGGTTTTTGACCGAGCTCCCGCAGGAGCTCGTCGAGTCTGCGCGTGCGGGCGGCAGCGGCCTCCGCGGCAGCACAGGCGCAGCCTGGGGCGGCGGAGAGCGCCGCTTCGGCAGCGCCGGCGGCTTTGGCGGTGGCAATAGCTCCGCCGCCGCCGCAGGGGCAAACCGCGCGCCCGTGAGCTTCCGCGGCGCGGCAGGGACTGGCGCCGCTGCGCCCGCGACCCCGGCCGCAGCGGCGCCCAAGGCGCCCGTGCAGGACTTCGCCATGGGCGACAAAGTCCAGCACGGCAAGTGGGGCACCGGCGTCGTCGTCGCCATCAAAGGCTCGGGCGATGACACCGAGCTGCAGATCGCGTTCCCGGCGCCGGTGGGCGTGAAGCGCCTGCTCGCCAAGTTTGCGCCGATTACGAAGCAAAGCTAGCCTTTCCATATAACGAAAGCCCTGAGAGGATGAAACCGATGCCGGACGCTTTGGAAACCATGAGAGCCCTCATCGAAGAAATTAACAAGCATAATTATCATTACTATACTCTGGACGAGCCGACGATTACGGATGCCGAGTGGGACGCCCTCTACACGAGGCTGCTGGAGCTGGAGGCGCAGACCGGCGTAGTTCTGCCTCATTCACCGACAGGCCGGGTGGGTCATGAGCTGCTCAAGGGCTTTGACGAGCACCGCCACTTGGCCCGGCTCTGGAGCCTGGATAAGGCGCAGAACCACGACGATCTGATGGCGTGGCATACCCGCGCCCAAAAGCTCGTGGGGGACTACAACACACAGAACCCGGACACGCCGCTGCCGCCGCTTTCCTTTGCACTAGAGCTCAAATTCGACGGGCTGACCTTGAATTTGACGTATGATCACGGCGAGCTGGTGCAGGCTTCGACCCGCGGGAGCGGGGTAGTCGGCGAAGGCATCCTTCCTCAAGTGAAAACCATCAAATCGATCCCCCTGTCGATTCCTTATCGCGACGGGATCATTGAGGTGCAGGGCGAAGGAATTATGAACCTGTCCGTGCTGGAGGCGTACAACCTCACGGCTGCGGAGCCGCTGAAGAACGCCCGTAATGCTGCCGCCGGGGCACTTCGCAACTTGAACCCGAAGGTGACGGCGGAGCGGAAACTGAACGCCTACTTCTACAACATCGGCTATTCCGACGCCATTCAGTTCGACAACCATCAGGACATGGTCGCCTTCCTGCGCGACAATCAATTTAAAGTCAGCCCGTTTATCCACTTCTTTGATAACATTGAGGCCGTGGAGCAGGAGTTGGACAACGTCGTGTCCATGCGCAACACATTTGACTTCCTAATTGACGGACTCGTCATCAAAATTACCGACATGCGTACCCGCGAAGTGCTGGGCTACACGGACAAATTCCCACGCTGGGCGGTCGCTTACAAGTTTGAGGCGGAAGAAGCGGTCACCACGCTGCTCGAAGTCAACTGGAACGTCGGTCGTACCGGAAAAGTCACGCCAACAGCACGCGTAGAAGCGGTGGAGCTCGCAGGCGTTACGGTGCAGAACTGCACGCTTAACAACATGGACGATATCAACCGCAAAAATCTAACGCACGCCCTGGGCAGCCTAGTTTACATTCGACGTTCCAACGATGTCATTCCAGAGATTTTGGGGAAGGTGTCGGAGGAAGCCGACGGGCAGGAGATCGTTGCGCCGAAGCAATGTCCTTCCTGCGGTAGCGAGCTGGAATTCAAGGGTGCTCACCTGTTCTGTACTAACCGGTTGAACTGCCGTCCGCAGCTGGTGGGGCGCATCGCTCATTTTGCTTCGAGAGATGCGATGGATATCGAAACCTTCAGCGAAAAAACCGCCGAGCAGCTCTACGACGAGTCGGAGGTTCGCGATCCTGCTGATTTGTATTACTTAACGTTCGACGATCTGATTAAGCTCGAGCGCTTTGGAACGAAGAAGGCCGAGAACCTGATTGCCGCATTCGAGAAAAGCAAAGCCTGCGATCTCGCTTCATTCCTGTTCGCACTCGGCATTCCCAATACGGGCAAAACGACCACCAAAGTGCTCGCCGACCATTACCGCAGCTTGGATAAGCTGATGCAGGCGGAGCCGGAGGAACTCATGACGCTGCAGGATATCGGGGGCATCGTAGCGGAAAGCATTGTGGGCTTTTTCCGCGATCCGGTCATGCAGCGCAGTATCGAGCGATTACTTGCCGCAGGCGTTCAGCCGACTGCCGAAGAGGCACCGGTAATCGCTAATGAAGACAATCCATTCTTCGGCAAAACCGTCGTTCTCACAGGAACGCTGACTGCCATGGGCAGGGACGAATGCGCCAAGAAGCTGGAGAAGCTGGGTGCCAAAGTAACGGGCAGTGTCTCGAAGAAAACCGATATCGTTATTGCCGGCGAAAGCGCAGGTAGCAAGCTAACCAAGGCGCAGGAGCTGGGGATACGCATTATCGACAACGAAGAAGAACTGCTGCAGCTGCTAGGGGAAGCTTGACCTGAAGCTAGAATCTGCATTCGCCGGACTGGGGAGCGATCCTTGGTTCGGCGTTTTTAATAAGAGAGGAGCAGGTGTGATCATGCTGCACATTGTGAATGGAGATAGCTTTGGCGAGACGCTGCGAGAGGTGCTGCCCGAGGCGGACATTTTAGTCTGGCGCGAATCGCTTTACGAAGGCCCGCTGTCCGTGGAGTTCACCGACCAGCCCACTAGGGAAGCCCGGGAGCAGTATTTTACGAGCAGAGGCGTGCCTGGAGGGATGTTTAAACGGTTTACCGAGGTGCAGGAGACAGCGCTCACGCAGTACCATCAACACGACGAGGTGGTGCTTTGGTTCGAGCACGATCTGTTTGATCAAACGATGTTAATTTATTTGCTCCAATGGTTCAGCCGACAAAACCTTGAGGGGACCAAACTTTCACTGCTCTGCATAAATTCGTTCCCGGAAGTGCATCCTTTTAAAGGCTTAGGGCAGCTAAACGCAGAACAAACCGCATCTCTATTGGGAAGCTGGCGTGAAGTATCGGCAGATCAGCTGCACCTCGCTAGAGAAGCCTGGTTTGCTTATGCAGGCGACAACCCAACGGCCCTGGTACAGCTCCTGCAAAAAGATCTCACTGCACTCCCGTTCCTGCGTAGTGCACTTCTTTGTCATCTCCAGCGGTACCCATCGGTAACCAATGGCCTCAACGCCTTAGAGACAGCCGTGCTTTCATTAGTACTGCAATCGCTCAACACACCGATTAGTCTATTTCAGCAGATCGGCAATCTATTCCTTGATTACGGTCTCGGAGACGTGCAGTTCTGGGCCATCCTGGAGGAGATGCGCGGAGGCGAGCATCCCTTGTTAGTGATCGATGGACCAACCCTACCCAATTACGGCGCACATGTCGACTATCAAAGTCTGCAGCAGACGAAGGTCTACTCAACCGAACTGGGACAGCAAGCACTGAGAGGCGAGTCGGATTACGCAGCATTGAACGGCCTGAACCGTTGGCTGGGCGGAGTTTATTTAACTGGCCATAGGGGGCTTTGGCGTTGGAATCAAACCGCGTCGAACCTCGATAAACATTAGCGAAAAATGACACTTGCATTCCTAGTACCATTTGTGATACATTATTCCTTGTCGCCGCGAAACGGCATCGAAAGATGAAGCAAGCCAAGCGACAACGCAATAAAATAAAAGGTTGCAAAGTTTGTCGAAAGATGATAAGATATTATCTTGTCACGGCAAAAAAACAACCTGACGAAAGCTCTTTGAAAACTGAACAAATGAATTCGAATGCCAAGCGTTATTGAAATACAATGAGCACAATCAGCTTTTCTTTAATGGAGAGTTTGATCCTGGCTCAGGACGAACGCTGGCGGCGTGCCTAATACATGCAAGTCGAGCGAGGGTCTTCGGACCCTAGCGGCGGACGGGTGAGTAACACGTAGGCAACCTGCC
>NZ_VNJI01000016.1 GCF_007786445.1 Paenibacillus cremeus
TGGCATGCAGTTGCAAGGTGCGATGGCCATATTTGCGGTGAATCTAAAGCGGATATTGAGAATAGCCGACTAAGGATCATTGAGGAATACAACCGAATAGGGTCAAAAAAAGAAGACATCTCCTCTACAAAATGGGAATAAATGTCTTCTTTTTGGTTGAACTCGCCGGCCAGGAAAAAAACGTAAGTTCTTCAGTGGCCTCGAATTGACGAGTAGGCTTTTTCTCCGACAGGACACTGCCGACAAATACAAAGCCTTGATTGATCGCATCCGCAAACGAGTGCATCGCAGAAGCAAACATCGCGCCGCTGCCGCTGTAGGCTGCAGCTACCCCTTTAATGGCCGCAATGACGGCGTTGCCGATCATCGCCACTGCAGAGGATTTATTTCCTTTCTTGATCAGCTGTACTAAACTTTCTTCTTCCGGTTCCGATTCCATAATTCCTCCTAAGCCTTGGTCATGGTTGGGTTAGTTTTCCACCATTGCTCCAGAATATTTACGCCTTGCGCGGAAGACGGTTTCAAGATGTCCGAAATCCTCACTTTTCGAGCCCACAATTGTATTCAAACCGGCCCGCGACTCTTCTAGTATCGATGATAGGGAGGAAGGTGCCTAGCCTCATGAAATTATTTTCCATTAAAAAGCTGATTTCGCCCACGGGCAGCATTCAAGGAAAAATCTTCGTCGCGTTCAGCTTAGTTACGCTGCTCGGAATTGCGGCCGTGACCAGCATCGTTTATTTGTACATGAGAGAAAATGTTAAAAACAACGCGTTTACGTCCGTTACGGACAGCATCCGGCAGGCGGACGAATCGTTAAATCTTCGGCTGGAGGAAATCAATCGGTTAAATACGGTGGTCGCCACTAATAACACGGTGCTCTCCACCTTGCAAAGCGATACCGAGGAGCCTAGCTACGAATGGTTTCAAGAGCAGAAGCGAATCGAGGAATTTCTATCCGCGGTGATAGCCTATAAGCCGTATATTTCGCGGGTAGCCGTCATTGGACTCAGCGGGAAGGTGTTTCACGTCGGGTCCCCTTGGCTCGATAAGAGCATTATCAAGACGCCGATGATGCAATATTTTCTGGAGCATGGCTCAGGCCGCGCTTATTTTCATCAAACCGGCAGCAGCTCCATTGTGACCGGCCGCGAGCTGAGGTATAACATGAAGACGATCGGGATCGTCATGTTTGATCTCAATGATGACTTCATTAAGAAGATCTATGATGTGAAGCCGACACCGGACAGTATGCTGTACGTGGTGGACGAGAAGAACGAGTTCATCTATGAGCCCAAGACCAGCGCAATGGATAAGGATACGATTCTGAAGCTCAATCAGGAGCTGGCCGGCTCGAGCGGCTCGGTGGAACGGGTTATTCACGGGAAAAGCTATCTGGCCGTCAGCCGGACATCGGATTATACCGGATGGTCTACGCTGGCGTTAATTCCGATGAAATCGCTTTTAAATGAAACGGTGCGGATCCGCAATGTGTTGGCTGAGGTCGCCATTATCGTGTTTGTCATTATCGTCATCGGGACGCTGCAGGTCTCCTCCAGAATTACGAAAAATATTCGGATGCTGCGATCCATGATGATGCGGGTGATGGAGGGCAATTTGACGCTGCCGGCAGCCGAAATTCATTCCAGGGACGAAATCGGCCAGCTCTATCAGGCGTTCAAACGAATGGTAGAGGAGCTGAGGCGCTCACTCGAAGGGATTGTGCGAACCGAGAGGGAGAAGCGGGAGGCGGAGCTCGCTGTCCTGCAGGCGCAAATTCGACCGCATTTTCTATACAACACGCTCAATACGGTCAAATATTTGGCCAAGCTCAACGGGGTTCCGAACATTGTGGAGGTATCCGAATCGCTGATCGAGCTGATGCGCGGCGTATTGGGTAATTCGAATGAGTATCTCTCGCTGGAAGACGAGCTTCAGTATGTCCGAAGCTACGTCACGATTGAAAAATACAAATATGTAGAGCCGATCCACCTTCATATCGACGTCGAGCAGGAGGAGCTGCTGCAATGCCGGGTATTAAAGCTGATGCTGCAGCCCATCGTGGAAAATGCCATTATTCACGGCATCTCTTCCTCCGAGCAGAGCGGCTTGGTACACATTCGAATCGAGCGGCAGCACCATGAGCTGAGAATCGAGGTCAGAGATAATGGCAAGGGGATGTCGAAGGAGCAGATCGAGGCGTTGTTTGAGGCGAGAGGCGGCCAGAACAACACGCGCTTCAGCGGGATGGGAGTCCGCAATGTACATGAACGCATCGTCCGATTGCACGGAGAGCCTTACGGTGTGTCCGTCCATAGCGAGCCGGATTTATATACAAAGGTGCTAATTCGTTTTCCATTACTCGAGGAATAGACCATGTTTCAAGTACTATTGGTGGACGACGATGCCTTGGCGCGCAACGACGTCAAGAGCATGCTGAACTGGGAAAAGCACGGGTTCACTCTAAGCGGCGAAGCGCATAACGGCGCGATGGCGCTGTCACTGATGGAGCGGCTGACCCCACAAATTGTCATTATGGATGTGAGCATGCCGGTCATGGATGGCGTGGAGCTTAGCCGAATTATCCACGATCAATACCCCAGGGTAAAAATGATCATGCTGAGCAGCTTCGACGATTACGACTATGTTCGCACTTGTCTCAAGAACGGAGCGATGGACTATTTGCTTAAGCACCGGCTGAACCCGGCGTCCCTGCTGTCGCTGCTGAATCGAGCGGCTCAAGATTTGCAGGTGGAAGAACGGGAGCAGGAAGCCCGCACGGCGCAAACCAAAATGATGGAACGGCTCAGTCCCGTCATGCATCGCGAGCACGTCGCTAAGCTGGCGCGGGCTGGACAGGAAGCGGGAGAAGAGCTGCAGTCTTATGCGCGGGACAACAGGCTTTATACGGATTCCGTGAATTATGGGGCCGCAGCCGTACAGATCGTTCCCTTCTTGCTGTTGACGGAAACGCTTACCGACGTAGAGAAGAACCGGTTCGTAGAGCGGGCGATGGATGTCATGCAGATGGTGATCGGCGACATTCATTCGCGAACGGTAGCCTATGTGGGAGAAGGACGCTATATCATCCTGTTTTCTTCAGCGGATCGAAGCGAGCACACGGTGACGACCCAGATGAATCAGGCGCTCAGCAGCCTTTGTCATTCCCTCGAGAAGTTCCTTAACCTCAAATGTGTCTACGCTACAGGGCCGCTATGCGGAAGCTTGAGGCAGGTCGGAGTCAGCTACAGCAAGGCCGAGCAGTCGATTCAGGAGCTTCTCCACCAAGGCTCGGGGGCAATAGTCCAGCGCGATTCCTTGTTTATGGAAGAGCAGAAGCAGCTGCTGCTGTTCGTGGAGCAATTAAATGAAGAGCGAATCAACCAGATCCTCTCGACGATATTTGCATCGCTTCGCCATCATCCTGTCTACGCGATGACCGTACAGCTGATCGTCAGTGAAATGCTGCACTCGGTCGACATGGTGATGAAGCGTCATCTTCCTCATGCCTTCACAGAAGACAACCGGCTCCTTCCTTCGCGGAGTGAGCTGGGGCGAATGGGAAGCGCGGCCGAGCTGGAGCCATGGCTGCAGCAATACTACGCTCGTGTCGTAGAGGCGCTCAAGCAGCAGCATGCAGGAGGCGCTTATTCGCGGCATATTGCGAAAGCTGTGCAATTCATTACGGACAACTATGCGTCCAATATTTCTTTAGAGCTTACAGCGAGCGCCCTGAGTCTGAGTCCTTCCTACTTAAGCCGATTGTTCAAAGAGGAAACCCAGATGACGTTCACCGAGTTTTTAAACCACGTTCGGATTAAAACCAGCTGCCAGCTCATGGAGTCCGGCTCTTATGCGTTGAAGCAAATTAGCAGTCAGGTCGGCTTTTTGAATTATACGTACTTTTTTAAAGTGTTCAAGCTGATTACAGGGATGACGCCGCAGGCTTACATCGATCACCTGAAACCGTCAAATAAGTAGAATGGAAAGTCAAATATTTGGAATCTCCGCTGGGGGAACATTTTCTATAATAAAATCAACCGATAGAAAGCGCTTTCTTAATATCTTTCTGGAGGGACAACAACTCGATCGGAGGAACAGACAATGAAAAAAAATTGGGGGACGGTACTGCTTTCCACTTTGGTTGTTTCCGGCTTGACGCTTACCGCATGCAATTCGGGTACGGAGAGCAAGGCAAGCGGGGACAAGGGTAAGGCAGATGCCGCAAATAGTGTATCTACAGCAGGCTTTCCGATTGTCAAAGAACCGCTGAAGCTGAAAATGTTCACCCGAATCGCGCCAACCAATGGGCCGTTCAAGGATATGCCGGTGTTCCAGGACTATGAAAAAATGAGCAATATCCAAGTGGAATTCATCGAGGCGCCGACGGACGGCTTTAACGAGAAAAAGAACCTGTTGTTTGCTTCAAACGAGCTGCCTGATGCGTTGTACCGCTCAGGACTGACGCCTCTGGAAGCGATTCGCTATGGCTCCGGCGGTCAACTAATTCCACTGGAAAAGCTAATTGATCAGTACGCCCCGAACCTGAAAAAGCTCATGGACGCCTACCCGGAAATTCGTCCTGCGATTACAACACCGGAAGGTCATATTTATGCCATCCCAGGCATCGTGACCGTGGGCTCTGCAAGAACGGATAAGAAGTGGATCAATCAAGCCTGGCTGAAAAAGCTGAACCTGAAGGAGCCGGAGACGACGGACGACCTGTACGAAGTATTGAAAGCGTTCCGCGACAAAGATCCGAACGGCAACGGCAAGCAAGACGAGATTCCGATGACCGCACGTAACGGCCTCAGCATTGTTCCGATCATGGCCGGCTCGTTTGGTCTGGACTTCCAGCTGGGGTATAACATTAACCTTGAGAACGATAAGGTCAATATTTGGATGGGCAGTGACCGCAATAAAGAGCTGCTGATGTATTTGAACAAGCTGTATTCGGAAAAGCTGCTCGATCAGGAGCTGTTTACTCAGAAGGAAGCTCAATATTTGGCTAAGCAAGGGTCAGGCAATACGGGCTTCTTCTTCGATCAAACGAACAACCCGATGCTGGATGGCAAAGTGGAGAGCCAGTATATCGGGATCGCTCCGCTCAAAGGACCGCACGGCGACCGATTGCAGCTGGCTTCTCCGGTGCCAAGGGATTTTGGCGCGTTTGCGATCACCTCGGTGAACAAGAATCCGGAGGCGACGATGCGTTGGGTGGATTATTTCTTCGGTGACGAAGGCTCCACGATGCTGCGTTTTGGCCGGAAAGGCGACAACTATGAGCTGCGCGACGGCATTCCTTATTATACGGATGCGTTCCTTGCGACGGGCAATCAGTCCAAAATCACTCCGTACGCCGGAGGCGGGGCGCCGCACATCATCAGTGAGAAGGTAGCGTCTTACATCAATCCGCCGCAGGTTCAGGAAGCACAGAAGAAGCTCGATCCGTTCATGCCGAAGGTTCGCTACGCCTCTCCGATGTTCGACGAGCAAACGGCTCAGAAAATAAACGTGCTGCGCAACGATATCGATAAGTATTACGAAGAGCAAAGCACCAAGTTTATCGCAGGCGCGCTTCCGTTCGATAAGTGGGGCGAGTTCCAGGCGACACTCAAAAAAATGAAGATTGACGAGCTGCAAAAGCTGTACCAGGACGCTTACGACAGCCTCAAGAAGCAAAAATAAGAACCCGCGATGGCTGGAGGGTTATAAATGAAAAGTACAGCTAGTACGCTAGGCGCTGCGTCTCGATCCCGATCGAGGCGCTCCAGCCTCTGGAAATCCATTGTCAGTCGCTACGATCTCTACCTGATGCTGCTTATCCCGATTGTTTGGTACCTGGTATTCCACTATGGACCTCTATACGGATTGCAAATCGCGTTTAAAAATTTCAGTCCCGCCAAGGGGATTATGGGCAGCAAATGGGTGGGTCTGGAGCATTTCCAGCGGTTTGTGGAATCCTACTATTTCTGGCGACTGCTCTGGAACACCGTTTCGATTAACTTGTTTTCACTGTTGTTTGCTTTCCCGATTCCGATCATACTGGCTTTGATTATTAGTGAAGTCCGGAACAAGGCCTTTAGCAAACTCGTGCAAAACATCACCTACATTCCCCATTTTATTTCCATCGTCGTTATGGTGGGGATGATCATGCTGTTTTTATCTCCGCGGGGAGGTCCTTTGAATTCGATCATTCATGCGTTCGGCGGGTCACCGGTTCGTTTTCTGGACTCGGCGGCTTGGTTCAAAACGATCTTCATCAGTACGAACATTTGGCAAAATATGGGGTGGCAGTCGATCATCTACATTGCCGCGCTCAGCGGAGTCAATCCGCAGCTGTATGAAGCGGCCAAGATGGACGGCGCCAGCCGGCTCCGGCGCATTTGGCATGTGTCCATCCCGGGCATTCTCCCGGTCATCGTCATCCTGCTCATTCTGGATGTCGGACATTTCATGAATGTCGGCTTCGAGAAGATTTTGTTACTGCAAAATAATTTGAATTTGGAATCCAGCGATGTCATCTCAACCTTCGTGTATACCACAGGGATTCTGAAAGGCGAATACAGCTACACAGCGGCCATCGGCTTGTTTAATTCCTTGGTGAACCTGGCGCTGCTGATTCTTGTCAATCGCTTTGCCCGGAAGAAGGCCGAGACAAGCTTATGGTAAGGAGGGCCAAGGATGAGGGAACAACCAATCAAGAAAAGGAAGTCGGATGAGCAAGTATTCGATGCCGTCGTGAACCTATTAGCCCTGCTAATTTTAGTTGTGGTGCTGTACCCGCTCATTTTCATCGTCAGTGCATCGTTCAGTGATCCTGCCCTCGTATTGAATGGCGAGGTGCTGCTGCTTCCGAAGCAAATTACGCTTGAGGCGTACAAGAACGTGTTTGAGAACGAGAAAATATGGAATGGCTATTTGAACAGCATTATCTATACGACGGTCGGTACGGCGATCAATTTGATTATGACGACCCTAGCCGCTTACCCGCTTTCCAGACCGGATCTGCGTGGGCGGGGCGGCATTATGTTTTTCGTTACGTTGACGATGTTTTTCAGCGGGGGGCTTATTCCGTCGTATCTCCTAGTAAAAAGCTTGGGTATGGTCGATACGATGTGGTCGCTCATTATCCCGGGGGCGATTGCTACCTATAATTTGATCGTCATGCGGACCTATTTTCAAACCAGCATTCCTTGGGAAATTCAAGAAGCCGCTCATATCGACGGCTGCTCGAACTGGAAGCTGCTCACTCATGTGATTCTGCCGCTGTCGAAGCCGATTTTGGCGGTCATGGTGCTCTTCTATGCCGTGGGACATTGGAATTCGTACTTCAATGCGCTGATCTATATTCGCAGCAAAAATTTGTATCCGCTGCAGCTCGTGCTGCGCGAAGTGCTGCTGGTTAGCCAGGCGGATGCGGTGGATAGCAACGTCGGGATGGAATCCAAGATTCTGCTGGCGGAGAGCGTCAAATATGTCGTGATCATCATTTCCAGCTTGCCGGTGCTGCTTATGTATCCGTTTGTGCAGAGGCATTTTGTGAAGGGCGTTATGATCGGTTCGTTAAAAGGATAAAAAATGGAAGGAAGCGTTCCTATATATGTCGCAATCCAGAGCTAGCATCAAGATCAATACGAAGCAAGTCGGTCCCAATCGGATCAACCCTTATATTTTCGGGCATTTTGTGGAAGATATTCGCGATCATATGGATGCCATGCTGGCTTATCCGCTGTCGGATATGGATTTTGAAAGCACGGACGTGACGTACCGAGGGCTTTCTGGAAGCTGGCGTCCTTATACGAACGGGAAAAGCACTCGCTATGCCCTTGAGCCTGCGGCTACGAGGCATTCCGGCCATAGTCAGATGATCCGGATTTTTAGCGATGACGAAGCGTATGCAGGCGTTAGCCAGGCCGTCGCTGTGAAGCAGGATCGGGATGGCTATTCGCTCGAGCTGTATGCCAGAGCTTCGGTGGAAATCAAGTTCGTTGTAGCCGAGCTCGTGGATCGGAACAGCGGAGATGTGTTAGGTTCTACGAGGATCGATCTGGTCAGCCATAACTGGAAGTATTATGAGTCGCGTCTTCCGGTGAAGCGGACTTGTGAGCATGCGGAGTTCAGGCTGTACGTACCTACGGAGCATGAGCGATGGCTGGACCATGTCTCGACCGGGATGCTGTGGCTGGATCATATTTCGCTGCTGCCTTCCGATAGCAAAGGAATCGTTCGCGAAGAAGTCGTGGAGCTGACAAGGGACTTAAACGCCGGGATGATGCGGCTTGCGGGGAACTACATCAGCGCCTATCATTGGCAGCAAGCGATTGGTCCGATGTACGAGCGGCCTTGTGTGATGAATGAGGCATGGGGAGGCTGGACGAGTAAGTATTTCGGTACGGATGAGTTCATTCAATTTTGCCGCGAGCTGAAGGTGGAGCCGCTGATTTGTGTCAATGATGGTTCGGGAACACCGGAGGAAGCTGCCGAGTGGGTTGAATATTGCAACGGCGATGTCGATACGCCGATGGGAAGATTGAGAGCCGCTCATGGGCATGCCGAGCCGTTTGGCGTGAAATATTGGGAGATCGGCAATGAGGTTTGGGGACCTTGGCAGGTCGGCCATTGCAGCGCGGAGCAGTTCGCAGAGCGCTACGTGCAATTTGCGCAAGCGATGAAGGCTGTCGATCCCGAGATCAAGCTGCTGGCCTGCGGACACACCAAGATGGAGTGGAACAAGCCTTTGCTGGAGCAGGGCGCCGAGCATATGGATTACTTAACGCTGCATCTGTATCACGGCTACAATCGGTTTGGGATGAATGCCAGCACTCCGAAGGAGGAGCGCTATAAGGCGATGGTCTCTTATCCGGAATGGACAGGGGAATCGATCCGTCAATTGCGGGAAGTGTTCAGCTCCGATACGCGGTATGCTCATCTGAAATTGGCGATCACGGAATACAACACGATGTACTATCCGAATACGATCCGCAAAGGGCTCCCGAACGAGCACACCTTGGAAGCGGCAGTGGCGAATGCGGCGAATTTGAATGAATTTATCCGCAACAGCGATTTGGTCGAGATTGGCAGCTTCTCCGATCTGGTCAACGGCTGGCTTGGCGGCTGCATTCGAGTAGGCGATTACTTCGCAGATCAGTTCCGCGGCAAATCGGCAGGCTGGAGCGGTCAATCGTTAACCGTGTATGGGACGCCGACCTATGAAGTGATGAAAATGTACGCCAACCGAGATTTGGGATATGTCGTTCCGAGTCAGACGGATTGCGGCAGCTTTAAGGTGAATAGCCATGTGCCAACGGCACCGCAGCTGGAGGATCTGTCCAATCTAGACGTTGTAGCATGCGTGAATGCGGGTGGAGATCGGCTGACGATCTTTATAGTCAATCGAGGCCTCCAACATACGCTGACCGATGTGGCGCTGGGCGGTTTTGCTGAATCGGGTACAGCCCGGCTGCTCGAATTAACCGCGGACGATTATGAAGCGATCAATAGTGTGCAGGCTCCGAACGCTGTGGTCAGCGCAGCCCATGAATTGCCGTTTGCAGAGGGACGAGTGAGCTGTGAGCTTAAGGCCCATTCTGTCTACGTGCTGGAAGTCGCTCGATAAGGTTCGTGGCTGATGAGAGGGAGACTACAGAGTAAAAAAGCATGGATGGGTATAGTCGCTGTTTGTGTTCTTCTTCTGGCGAGTGGCTCGCTTCAGCTTCCATGGGGAAAGAAGGGGGCGAACCGGATGGAGGTCACCTTGAAGCAAACGTATGAAAATCCGTTTGTCTTGAGTGGGGAATGGGAGGATTACGGCATCGGCGATCCGTTCATTCTTCGTTACGACGGCCAATATTATTTATACTGCAGTACGAAGGATCGAAAGGTCGGGGTCAAGGCATGGAGCTCCGACGATCTGGTCCACTGGCGGTACGAAGGCTTGGTTACGGAGGAGCCGATCAGCACCAGCGCTTACGCACCGGAGGTCGTCTATTGGAACGGATCGTTTTATATGTATACGTCTCCTGCGGGCAAAGGGCATTATGTGCTGCAAAGCGATAAGCCGACCGGGCCGTTCGTGAAGAAGACCGACAATCTGGGACTGACGATTGACGGCTCCGTCTTTATCGACGACGACGCGAAGTGGTATTTCACCCACGCCAAATTCGGGGGCATTATGGCGAGCCCGATGACCGATCCGTATACGATGGGACCCGATAAGCAGTTGAATGCCTCGCTCGGGCATTGGACGGAAGGCTCCACGATCATCAAGAGAAACGGCAGGTATTTCATCACCTACACGGGGAACCACGTGTTTAGCGCGGGCTACCGGGTCAATTATGGCGTGAATCACGATTCTCCGACGGGAACCTATACGATACCAGAGAATAACCCGATTCTGATCTCCACCGCGAAGGATTTCAACGGTCTTGGCCACAGCTCGACGGTGATGGGACCGGATATGGACGCTTATTACATCGTGTACCATAACTTGGTCGGTCGTTCCGCAGAAGGGCCTCCCGTGCGCAGACTGAACCTGGATCGGCTCGTATTTAACGGAGACAAAATGTCTGTGCTGGGCCCGACGCATGGCACACCGCAGGAGGCGCCTAGGCTGCCGGAGTTCCGGGACGTGCCGGGTGCAGCGCCAGCCGATGACATGTGGGAGCGTAAGGCTCCGGCCGGGGGAAGCGAAACGCTTCTGACACGTACGGGCACGGGGGACCGATATACGGCCGAATATAACTTCCGATTCGAGGATGCTCAGACACCTTCGCTCGATGCCATCTTTGCCTACAGCGATTCGGAGAATTATCGTGCAGCCCGCGTGGACGCTGCCAAGAAGGAGCTACTGCTGATCGACCGCACGGGTGGCAGTGAGACGGTTATTGCCAGAAAGCCGCTGCCGGATGCGGTTGGAATTGATCTCACCAAGCTGCATACGATCCGCATCGAGTCGGACAGCACCGGCACGAAGCTGTTCTGGGACGGGCTGCTGCGAATCGAGCAAGGCTCTATGGCTGCGAAGCCGGGCCGCATCGGCTATGGTTGGCCGCAAGGGGCGAAGCCGGAGCTGCATTATACGGCTTTTTCCAATGATGCAGGCGGCAGCAGCGATATGAAGGCGATCAAGCCGCTGCCTGGCGCGATGGAAGCCGTACATGGCGATCGCGAAGGCCATGCGAGCGTTCGCTCAGGCATTACACCGGATGGCAGCGATGCCGTCGTTTTGTCGAGCAAGGGGGATGGTGTTTCGTTCCCGGTGAATGTTCGGCAGGACGGCACCTATTTGCTCTCGGCGAACGTTTCCAAAGCTTCAGCGGGAGCCTCGCTGGTGCTTGAAGCCGGCGGAGTGACCAAGGAAATCAAGCTGGATGCCTCCTTGTTCGCAGACCGTGCGGAGTGGATGAAAGTGCCGCTGGGCGAGGTTCAGCTGAAGGCGGGGCCTCAGTGGCTGTCGCTGCACCGGGGCAAGGGCGAGATTTCTCTTCGGTACGTGGAGGCGAGTTTGACGGCGCCAGTGCCGGAGCAGTCGGCCATTAAACCGACGGCTGTCGGCATAGTGAATCGGTTCGGCGGCGACTCGGGCTGGACGGATTATACGGTTAGCTTCGACGTGACGCTGAAAGAAGCGACGAAGGACGAGATCGGCGTGCTGCTGCGGACGTCGAACGAATCCGATCACAAGGATCAGGTCAAGGATGCCTACATGGGCTATGCGCTTTCATTTCGCAGCGATAAGGTCGTGCTGAGCCGAGTGAGCTACGAGAATATCGGGGAAAAGGCATCGGGTACCCTTTCGTTTAAGCCCGGTGAAACGCACCGGCTGACGGTCAAGCTGCAGGGAGCCTCGATGGCGGTTTTCGCAGACAGCAGCAGCGAGCCCCTCCTCAAGTGGACAGATCCGAACGCGTTTCTGCTCGGCCGTGTAGGTCTGCGAGGGGGATCGACGGCGTGGACGGTCTCGCCTTTGACGGTGACCAAAAAATAGACGTAGTGCTTAGGAGCGACGAAACCATATGACAACCAAGAAATATATCAAAAACTATCCCAGACCCCAGTTCGTGAGGGACCAGTGGGTCGATCTCAATGGCGAGTGGCGCTTCGACTTCGACGACGAGGGCGCTGGAGAAGCCAGGGGGTGGCATCGGAGCTTCGGCGGCGAGCGCCAAATCACCGTTCCCTTCACCTATGAAACGAAGGCGAGCGGCATCGGTGAGGAAGCCCACCATCCTTTCGTGTGGTACAACCGATCGCTGGACATTCCTTCGGAAGTGGAGGGCAAACGCATGCTCCTGCATTTCCAAGCGGTCGATTATATCGCAACCGTATGGGTTAACGGCGAGTACGTCGGCAAGCATCGAGGCGGGTATACGGCCTTTTCGTTCGACATCTCCCCTTATGTGAAGATAGGATCGGCTAACGAGCTGACGCTAAAGGTCGAGGACAGCAAGGACGCGACCCAACCACGCGGCAAGCAGCGCTGGGTGGACGATAACTTCGAGTGCTTCTATGTGCAGACGACGGGCATTTGGCAGTCCGTTTGGCTCGAATATGTAGAGCGGGAATACGTCGATTCGGTCAAAATCACCCCGGATCTCGACGCTTCCTCCGTACGTTTCGATTACCAGGTGAAAGGCTTTGAACAAACGGGCAGCAAGCTGCGTCTGGAAACGATCATTTCCATGAAAGGCCGGCAGGTCAAGCAAACCAGCCTGATCATCGACCGCCCATGGCTTACGCTCGAGGTCGATCTCGTTCATGAAATGAACGGGCCGTGGAAGCGATGCTATTGGGCTCCGGGCCGTCCGAATTTGTACGATGTGGAATTTATTTTGTACCGCGACGATGTCGTCATTGACCATGTGTACTCTTACTTTGGAATGAGAAAAATATCGATCGAGAAGGGCAAAGTGCTGCTGAACAATGTGCCGGTCTATCAGCGGCTCATCCTGGATCAGGGCTATTGGCCGGACAGCCACCTGACGCCGCCTTCCGAGGAAGCGCTGATGGAGGATATCGATCTTATCATGCAGATGGGGTATAACGGGGTTCGAAAGCACATGAAGATTGAGGACGCCCGATTCTTGTATTGGTGCGATGTCAAAGGTGTGTTGGTCTGGTCCGAGATGGCGGCGACCTTCGAGTTTAACGATAACGCGGTCCAAACGTTCACCGAAGAGTGGATGGAGATTGTTCGTCAGCAATACAACCATCCTTCGATCATCACGTGGGTTCCTTTCAATGAATCGTGGGGGATCGGGAACATTTACAAGGATCGCAGCCAGCAGAAGTTCACGGAAGCGATCTATCATCTGACCAAAGCGTTTGATCCAAACCGACCTGTCATTACAAACGACGGCTGGGAGCATACGGTGTCCGATATTTTGACGCTGCATGATTACGTGGAAAAAGGGGAGCAGTTCCTTAAGCGCTATGCCAATAAGGACGAAATCGTGAACAACGAGACGACGTGCAACCAGTGGAAATACGCCTTCGCTGATGGCTACAGCTACAAAGGACAGCCGGTCATCGTGAGCGAATTTGGGGGCATCGCCTTCCAAACCGATAAAGGCTGGGGCTACGGCAAGCAGGTCGCATCGGAAGAAGCGTTCCTGGAACGCTTCCGCGGCATCCATGAAGCGATCAAGCAGACGGAATATATCGTAGGCTACTGCTACACGCAAATTACCGACGTTCAGCAGGAGGTCAACGGGCTGCTGACCGAGGAGCGCAAGCCGAAGCTGCCGATCGAGAAGATTCGGGAGATCAATCTCTCCTGAGACGAAAGTTACTCCTGCAATTGATCACTAAAACGGCTGCGAAACGTGGAGGGACGCATGCCGTTTTTTTGCTTAAACAGATTGGAGAAATAGTGGGCGTCGGAATAGCCCAATTGCTCTGAAATTTCGCTGACGGTTAACTGCGTATCGATCAGCATCAGCTTGGCCGACTCCATTTTTCGGGTTAGCACATAATTGTAAATTGTCGTTCCCATTTCTTTTTTGAACAGGCGGTTAAGCTGCTTGGCCGATAGGCCCATCGCTTTCACGAGCTGCTCCGTATGAAACGACTGCAGCAGCTGGTTATCCAGATGAAGCTTGATTTGCCGCACGGGTAAGGACAGCAGCTCCCCCCGGTTCCTCTGAATATCCGACAGACGGATGACAATTTGCATAAAAAGAAGCTGCAGCTCGGCCTGCATCTCCTCGTTCGTCTTGCTGTCGGCCCATGCAATCCCCTGCTGGAACAAAGATTCGAGGGAAGCGTCCGGAACAACGACCGTAGATAAGAGGCGATAAGCCTCCAGCACCTTAAGCGCCCAATGGCTGTGAACGTTATACCAGATGAACACCCAAGGATCATCCTGCTCGGCTACGGATTCGACCTCATGATAGCAGCCGCTTCGCATCAAGAAGACATCGCCTTGCTTTACTGAGATGGATTGCTCATTGACTTGAATCCGCCCGCGCCCTGACAATACGCACCCCATGACCGTAATTTGAGCCAGCTTCCTAATATTGCGGTACTGAGGGGAGCAATAGTTGATGCCGATGAACGGCACGCTGATAGGAGAAGGATGATCGCCGATTGGCGGAAAATGATAGATAGGTCCGTATTTGTCCATTATCCTCACCGGTACTTCCATAAATTTCTATTCCCTATAAGTGCCATTTGAAGGTATTGTAAAAGAGATGATTGTATTCTACCACATCAGTAGCAATTTTTATCGTTGCACAGTTCAAAAATGCTACATCAGACCAAGGAGTGCTTACTTATGAAAGGGAGGAACGTCATTGCCCTCGCTTGTGCTGCCACACTGCTGATGACTTCCGCTTGCAATAGTGCGAACCGGACACAGCAGACGCCAACCGATGGGGAGAGCAAGGAGCCGATCAAGCTGACCGTGCTGCAGTATTTGCTGAATGTGACCGATGAGGATTTCAGCAAGCTGATTGCGGAGCCGGTGAAAGAGAAGTTCCCGAATATTACGATGGAGCTGGTTCGGAAGCCCGCCAATCAGTCGTTCGAGGACATGCTGACGGCCGGGACGTTCCCGGATCTGATGCTTCAGGCCAACTTCGATATTTACAAATATACGCCGCTCGGACTAGCCGAGGATTTAAATGCGTTGGTGAAAAAGAACAACATCGACTTGACTAAATTCGACCCGAGCATTATCCAGACCTTGAAAAGCTACGGAGCGGGCGGCGAGCTGTATATGCTGCCTTTGTACAGCAATCCGGCGGCGTTATATTATAACAAAGACATTTTTGACCGGTTTGGGGTCCCGTATCCAAAGGATGGAATCACTTGGGAGGAGACGATTAACCTTGCGCGGCAATTGAGCAAAACCGACGGAGCTCAGCCGTATTACGGCCTCGACCTGATCGCGGCTCCGCGCATTTCGGCGTCCTTGCTGCTTCCGCTATTCGACTCCAAGACTGGGAAAGCGTCGTTGACGTCTGATAGCTGGAAGTCCTATTTTGAAATGTACAAATCGATCAAAGATATTCCCGGCAACCAGACGAAGGGCATCTTCAACGATTTTGAAAAAAACAAAAATTTGGCCATGATGGTCGCTTACAATCGGTTAAATCAGCTCGAGGAGCTGAATAAAAGCGGAACTGCGCCTAACTGGGATATCGTGACGTTCCCGAGCCGCAAGGAAGCTCCGCTGGTGAAAGAAACGGACGTCTCCGGCCTCCTGTTATCCACCAAGAGCCAGCATAAGAAAGAGGCGTTCAAGGTGATGGCCTTCTTGACCGAGAAGGAGAGCCAGGCCCGAATGGCGAGAAGAGGGCTGATTCCGGTTATCCAGGATCCCGAGGCGACGAAGGATTTCGGGGCCGATCTGGCCTCGCTCAAAGGAAAGAACGTGCAGGCGCTGCTGAAAATGAAGAGCTCGCCCAACCCGCAGCCGACGGAATACGAAGAAATCATCAAGGATGTCATCAATAAATCCATGAACGATTATCTGAAAGGGAAGTCGGATACGAATACGATTCTAAGACAGGCGGAAGACGAAGCCAATAAGCGAATCGCTGAGGCTAAGAGATAATGAATAAAAAAGATCGCCCAATGATCCATTTTAGCAAAATGGTTGGCGATCTTTTTGTCGTGCGGGGGCTCAACGTGCTTTCGCTTGGAATTGACGATGGAGCTCCTTGACTTGCTCTGCCAATTCAGGAACGGGACCGTCTGTCGGTGTATCTCGAATCACTTCGTGAATCGGCAAATTACGAACGCGGGATGGAGCAGCTCCCATTTCACCGAGCCATTGTGCCAGCTGCTCAGAGGAGCTCGCATAAACAATGCGGCCCAGTCCAACCCAGCCGTGAGCTGCAGCGCACATCGGGCAATGCTCTCCCGAGGTGTAGACCGTCGCCTTGCCTCGTTCTTCAACGGTCATGTTACTCACTGCCCAGCGCGCCAACGCAAATTCCGGATGCTGGGTATGGTCGCCGCCAGCTACATGGTTATGATCTTCTGCCAGCACAACTCCGCTCGCTGAGACTAGAATGGAGCCGAACGGCTCGTCTCCAGCCTCCAGTGCAGTCCTTGCAAGCTCGACACAGCGCTCTAGGTGCTTCAAATCCACAGCATTTATCATAAATCAACCTCCTCATCTATGAATTATGGTATCATAACTGAAACGACGAACAAAAGCAGCCTGCCGGAGGACAACATGATCATCACGATTATTAATATCGTTAACATCATTAACCAATTTATTGTGGCCGGAACCAAGCCCGTCATCACGTTGTATGCCTCCCAATTGGGCGCTACGCCATCGGAGATCGGTCTGCTTGTATCCGTATTCGCCTTTTTGCCTGCCTTTTTAGCGGTGCATATCGGCAAATGGATTGATAAATACGGGGTTCGGCGGCTCGTTGCTTTTGGAGGAACGGGCATTGTTGTCTCGCTGATTGTCCCCATCCTGATGCCCAACTTGATTACCTTTATTTTTTCGCAGGCGTTGATGGGCATTGCCTTCACCTGTCAGGTCGTCGCACTCCAGAAGAGAGTGGGCAATAATACGGATAATGTGGATAAGCGCATTGCGATGTTCGGGCTATATTCTTCGCTCGGGGCGATGCTCGGTCCTTTGGTAAGCACCTTTATTTATGAAAAAGCAGGCTTTTCACTTTCCTACGCGGCCAACGGGTTTGCGGCTTTGATCGCTGTGGGAACCATTTATGCGGTCAAAAAAGGGATCTGGGAAGTGTCCAAAGAAGCCCAAGCCCCGAAATTCGCCGATCATGAGAATAAGAGTGTGTGGAGCATGCTGCGGAACCGAGAGCTGCGCAACGCGGTCATCACCAGCGGCTTAGCCATTTCCAGCAAAGAAATTTTTTCGGCGTACTTTCCCCTGCTTGGGGAGAAGCTAGGTATGACTCCGACCACCATCGGCCTGATTCTGTCCATTATGGGCGGTGCAGCCATGATTATTCGCTTTGGACAGCATCCCTTGGTTCAACATTTTGGGAGGGGCCATGTCTTAACGTGGTCTTTGTACCTTAGCGGCCTCATCTATATTTTGACTGCCAATCTATCTGCCGTGCTTGTGATCGCGGTGCTGGTTACGGTGCTTGGGGCAAGTCTAGGCCTCGGACAGCCGCTAAGCTTGGCTTATGCCATCCAGGTCAGTCCGTTGGAACGCCGGGGCGAAGTCCTAGGGATGCGAATCACATTCAATCGCGTCTCCCAAACGCTAATCCCCGCCTTGTTCGGAGGAATCGGGGGGGTTGCTGGTCTTACGATCATTTTCGTAGCCAGTGGAGTCATGTTATTAGTCGGGGGATTCATGACTCGGCCAAAGATCGATCCCCAGAAGGTAGGGGCGTAGCTGTATCGCATTATACTTATAGTTGACCGTCGAGAGGGTGCTCGGTGGTCTTTATTTATTTCCCGGGGAATGCGCGGTACAATCATCCTAGGGTGACAGTAATTGATATACGTCTTTTTGTGGGCAGCAGTACAAGGATTGTCACTTACTTGCAGTGAACGGATCCTCCTATAATAAACCCGAAGACGCTGCTCCGTGCTTGTGTTAAGCAGGAACAGCGGTGATAAAGCATAACAGGGAGGGTATTATGAAAACATTCACGACAAAAAAAGTCAGTACGGTAATGTTGGCATCGCTTCTATTAGGCGTGCTGGCCGGCTGCGGCGGAGGAGAAACAAAGGAAGCGGCAAAAAGCGGTGCTGACAGCGCTGCGGCTCCCGCACAGAATTTGAAGGTTCAATTCATGGTTCCATCGTTTGCCGACGTTCCGGACATGAATAATGAGTATTGGTCCAAATTCCAAAAGGACAACAAAGTCCAATTGGATGTGGAATGGATTCCATCCGGCGATTATGATACGAAATTCGATCTCGTGCTCGCCTCCGGCAACCTTCCGGAAGTCATCGTAGCGAACAGCATCACCCGTCCGACGCTCCAAAATGCCGTGAAGCAGGGCGCGTTCTGGGATTTGACTCCGATCCTCGGTGACTTCAGCAAGTATCCGAATTTGAAGAACAACGGGTATAAGGATGTTTGGAACTATGTCCGTACCGACGGCAAAATCTTCGGCGTGCCGAGAAACCGTCCGCATATCGACCTCAGCCTCAAAATCCGGAAGGACTGGCTGGATAAGCTTAATATTCCAGTGCCAACGACGCTCGATGAATATACAGCAGCACTAAAAGCGATGGTCAACGGCGATCCGGACGGCAACGGGAAGAAGGATACGATCGGTTTGATCGGACATGGCACGACAGGCAACTTTTTCTCGGACAGTGACGGCAGCTTCTTGGCTGCGTTTGGTGGTCTGGATCCCGTGTACGCTAAGGACGGCGGTCTGATTAACAAGTACCTGACGCCGAATTACACGAACATGGTCGCTTACTTCCGTCAGCTGTATGCCGATGGCATCTTGGCCAAAGACTTCTCAGCGATCAAGCAGACGCAAGCGGAGGAAATTTTTACCACAGGTCGTGCGGCCTCGTATGGCAGAAATACATGGCGGGATTACAGCTTCGAGCAAACCATCAAGAAGGTGCAGCCGGAGGCGAACGTCATTTCGCTGCCGCCGATGAAAGGTCCGGGCGGTACCAGTGTTCAGCTGTCGGTTCCGTTCTCTGGAGCGTTCTATATCTCGAAGAAGGTGCCGGAAGCGAAAGTGAAGCAAATTTTGGACTTCTTCGAACGGACGACCACGCAGGAGCAGACTGATTTTAACTACTATGGAGTAGAAGGCGTAGACTACAAAATGGTCGAGGGTCAGCCGCAGCTTACCGAGCTGGGTGTCAAACAAGTTACTGCGAACGGGACGGGCGCGATTTTCCCACTCGCCTATAACAATAAAATGAAAGTCATCAATCCTGCGGCTCCGAAGGCGTATAACGATGCGAAAGAAAAATCGGTCGCCAGCTATGCCCAGGTGGGCAAGATTGATCCGTTCTCGATCATCAATTCGAATACTTGGACTTCGATCTGGCCGAAATACCAGTCCGATTGGCAATCGAATGTGGTGAAGGCGATTGTAGGCCAAATCTCGATGGACGACTATAAAGCTTATATCGAGAAGCTAAACGCCACCGCAGAGTTCCAAACGGCATACAAGGAATTTGCGGCCGACTACAAAGAGAAATTCCCGAAATAACAGCTCGGGCTTAACGAACAGGGAGGGCTTATGGTTAACTGGGGCAGCAAGCTTCTGAACAAACGACGAATGGCAAATCCGAGAACCTATTTGTACAGGCTCATCTGGCTTGGCTGTATTTCCGTGTGCATTCCGGTGTTTTTGGCCAGCCTGGTGTACTATCAGATCTCGACGAACCGGATGGAAAAATATATCCAGACGGAAAGCGATTCGTCCTTGACCATTATGAAGGACCGTGCTGAACGCGTCCTGCAAGAGATGGAGCAGGAGTCTCTCCAGTTAGCCAATGATCCCTTGATTCAGCAGGAGCTATCCGGGCCGATCGATGAAAGCGGTATTTTAAAGCTGGATATTTTGAAAAAAATCGCCCTGGTGAAAAATTTCAACAGCTTCATCAGCGAAATTTATCTCTATAGCAGCACGAATCAGCTTATTATTTCCAATGAATACGGGGCAATAGACAAAACTTATTACAAGTACAAAGATCAGCTCGATCAACTGCTGGCGAGCAAGCATCCGACCCAATGGACACAGCTGAAGGGCAAGGAAGGGTACATTACGTTTGCGAGGCAGCTGCCGTTAATCGGAACCGAAGGGCCTAAAGGGGTGCTGGCGTTTGAGATCGAAGCGTCCCAGCTGAGCAAGTTTATGGAAACCGACACCGTATTGCTCACGGGAGACCAGGATTTGTACATTGTGAAGCTGCACGATCCATTCGGGGTGGACCGGAAGCCGGGGGAAACTTTGGCGAAGCAGACCGCCGGGCTCAAGGGCATTGCGATCATCAAAGCTTCGGATCAAAGCTCAGGCCGATTTGTGGCGGAAGGCATTGACGGGAAGCCGGCCCAGTACCATTTTGTCAAAAATGTGTTCTCCCGAACATACGTCTCTGTCATTCCCGAGCAAGTCATCACCGACCAGCTCAGCTGGATTCGGAACATGACGGCGCTGATCCTGATCGTGTTCGTCGGCATCGGGATTCTCCTAACGTATATTACGTCCAAACGGGCGTACACGCCGATCGGACAACTGATGAACCACAGCCGAACGCTTCGGGGCAGCCGAACGAGTGGCATCGAGCTTAAAGGCAGCGAGCTGGATATCATCAAGGAATCGCTCGATTATTTGAGTCAAGAAAGCGAGAAGCTGCACACCGTCATGCAAAATATCGAGCCCTCCTTGCGCGAAAAGTTCCTTTTCAAGCTGCTGAGCGGGGACTATACGGCCAATCAAACGCTGCTTCAGGATTGCCAAACGTACGGGATTCAGATGGAGATGACGAACGTCGTGCTCATTGTGGATGCGGAAAATATTTACCGGGAGAAGCGCTTTTTGCCCGAGGAGAAAGGCATTGTAGCTTTTTCGCTGGCTAACGTGATGCAGGAGATTTTGAACGATCAGAAGCTGATGGGCTATGCGATTCCGTATCAGGGCAGAGGGGTGGCCATCCTGCAGTTTAAGCCGGATATGGTGCAGCAAACGATGCGGGACCTGACCTCGGACTATGTGTATGTGATGATCGATGCGTTCCACAAATATTTATCCTTTGAGGTGAACGTGGGGATCGGGAGGTTCTATCCTTCGATTGCGGACGTTCCGGTGTCCTACAAAGAGGCGGATCAAGCGCTGCAATACCGAATTTTTCGCGATGCGGAGCCGCTGTTATTTATTGATGACGTGGAGCACGTGAAAAAGCAGACCGTCCTGCGCTATCCGATCGAGCTGGAGCGGGAGATCCTTCATTCCCTCGAGCAGGAGGAGCTGGCTTCGGCGGTGCAGCATTTCAAGAAATTTACCGAAACGCTGCGAAATTCCCAATCGTACGTGTTCATTTACCAGAGCTATCATTTGTTTCTGTCGTCCTTTATTGTGTCGCTGGAGAAGGCGGGGGCGAATGTGTTCGATTTGATGGAGCAAAATTTGTTCGGCCAGCTCCGAAGCAAGCAAACGTCGAAGGAAATGCGCGACTGGTTTGAAGAATCGCTGTTTCCACTGTATCTGGAGTTAACACGCAATGACCGGGAAGCGGCAGGGGACTCGGCGATCCAATGGGTCTGCCAATATATTCATGAGCATTACGGCAGCGATGTCTCCTTGGTGCACTGCGCTGATCGCGTGGGGCTTAGCCCGTCGTATTTGAGCCGCTTATTTAAGAAGCAGGTAGGGAAGAACTTCCTCGAGTATGTGGTGGAAACGAAGATCGGCGAGGCCAAGCGGCTGCTCAAGGATACGGATCATAGCATCAGCGAGGTGGCAGAGGCGATCGGCTATTCCGAGCGCAACTTTATTCGCCTGTTTCAGCGTTATGTACAGATGACCCCGGGGCATTTTCGCTCCGAGCATCGTTAAATCGAATGGATTGGAGAACGATATCGATGAAAATCAAACGGATCGAGACGTTTACGACCCGGCAGCTGTCCGTCGTGCGTGTCACTTCGGAGGACGGACTGCAGGGCTATGGGCAAATCGCGCCATACCATGCCAATATTTCGGCGCTCGTGCTTCATCAGCAGGTCGCTCCCCATGCACTGGGGGCCGACGCCAACGACATCGAGGCGCTGGTTGAGAAGGTGGTCAGGGAAGAGCATAAATTTCCCGGCTCTTATATTTGCCGAGCGGTCGGTGGGCTAGACACGGCTTTGTGGGATTTGAAGGGGAAGCGTCTGGGAAAAAGCGTCAGCGAGCTGTTGGGCGGTACGCCCGGCAAAGTGAAAATTTATGGCTCCAGCATGAAGCGCAACATTTCACCGGCTGCGGAAGCCGAGCGGATTCAGCGTTTGATGGAAACGCAGGGCATCGAGGCGTTCAAAATCCGCATCGCCAACAATTTTGCAAACGATGTGGATGTGTATCCGGGCCGATCGGAGGAAGTGGTGCGGGCGGTACGGAAAGCCATCGGTAACCGCGCGGAGCTGTTTGTTGATGCGAACAGCGGACTGACGCCGGCCAAAGCGATTGAAACCGGCAAGATGCTGGCTGAGTACGGAGTGTGCCATTTTGAGGAGCCATGCCCCTATATGGAGTTAGAATGGACCAAGCAGGTAGCCGATGCCTTGGATATTCCGGTCACGGGCGGGGAGCAGGATACGGATTTGGCCCAGTTCCGCCGTATGATTTTGATGCGCGCCGTGGACATCGTCCAGCCGGATATTTGCTATGTAGGTGGAATCAGCCGTGCGCTGGAGGTTGCCAAAATGGCGGAGGCTGTTGGGATGCCTTGTATGCCGCATGCCGCCAATTTATCGATGCTGACCGTCTTTACGATGCACATGGTTTCGGCCATTCCGAATCCGGGCAAATACATGGAATTTACGATTGAAGACGACGCTTGGACAAACGGCTTGTTTACCGAGCCTCTGAAGGTGGAGGATGGTCAAGTTCAGGTTCCGCAGGGTCCAGGCTGGGGCATCACGGTGAATCCGGAATGGCTGGAAAAGGCGGAGTATCAAATCAGCGAATAAGCAATGGGCGAGGATGGAGGTACGGAGAGAATCATGCAGACACATACACCTGCACAGACTCAGACGAATCTGAGGATAGATAGAGAGCGCAGCCAGAGCTATTCGCGATTGTGGAGGGCGATGGTCCAATGCAAATGGATGTACGTGCTGGCGCTGCCAGGCATCCTGTATTTTATTTTGTTCAAATTCGTGCCCTTGTGGGGGCTGATGATTGCGTTTAAAGAATATAACCCGTTTCAAGGCTTCTGGGGCAGCCGGTGGATTGGCTTTACGAATTTTACGGATTTGTTTTCGAGCCAAATCTTTTATCTCATGCTCCGCAATACGTTTGCGGTTAATATTTTCAGCATTATCTTCATGTTTCCGCTGCCGATTCTGCTGGCTTTAATGCTCAACGAGGTCCGTCATGAGGCGTTTAAGCGGATCAACCAGTCGATAGTCTATTTGCCCCATTTTTTATCGTGGGTCGTGGTGGCCAGTATGACCTTCTTCATGCTGTCCACGGATGTGGGGCTGATCAATAAGCTGTTCTCGGCGGTGGGCATCGGGCCAGTGTCGTTTCTGTCCAACCCGGATTATTTCTGGGGATTGCTGACTGCGCAGAGCATGTGGAAGGAAGTCGGCTGGGGAACGATTATTTTCCTTGCAGCCATGGCCGGCGTAGATCCGCAGCAGTACGAGGCCGCCGTGATCGACGGGGCATCGCGAATGAAGCAAATCTGGCATGTGACGCTGCCGGCGATTCGTCCGACGATTATTATTTTGCTGATTCTGCGGCTCGGTCATATGGCGGATGTGGGCTTTGAGCAAATTTTGTTGATGAACAATCCGCTGGTCACCTCCGTATCCCAGGTGTTTGACACGTATGCGTATACGATCGGGATCTTGGGAGGGAAAGTGAGTGTCGGTGTCACGGTAGGGATGTTCAAGGGCGTCGTGGGGCTAGTCTTAGTGATGATATCCAACTACGCCGTGAAGAAGCTGGGGCAAGAGGGGATTTATTAAGGAGAAGGAGGGGAGCTCACTTGAGTTTTGTAGCTACCAAGAAGCTGACGGTCTTCGATTATATAAACTACTCGCTGCTTGCCGTCATTTCCATCGCGTGCGTGTTTCCGTTTATTTATGTGTTCAGCGTGTCGTTTACCGACCCGGCCGTGTATGTGCCATTGGAATTTTATCTGGTTCCCGAAAAATGGTCGTTAGCCGCCTACAAGTACATTTTATCCACCAACAGCTTTATTAACGCGCTTAATAGCACGGTGTACGTTACGGGCATCGGGACAGCACTTAGTATCGTGCTCTCGTTTACGTTTGCGTACGTGTTAACCAAAAAGCACGTGCCCGGCCGCAAGCTGATGCTTGGCGGGGTGGTGTTCACGCTCGTTTTCAACGCGGGGATCCTGCCGAACTACTTGTTAATGAAGGAAATGAATTTGTTAAATTCCCATTGGTCGTTGATCTTGTCCGGTCTAACGAACGCGTGGAGCTTGCTGGTCATCAAAGGGTTTCTGGATTCGCTCCCCCCAGAGCTGGAGGAGGCGGCGCGCATTGACGGCTGCTCGGACATCGGCGTCTTTTGGCGCATCGTGATCCCATTATCCATGCCCGCCATCGCCGCGTTCTTCCTGTTCTTCGCGGTGTCGTACTGGAACACGTACTTCAACGCCCTAGTTTATTTGAGCGACGCGAAAAAATGGACCCTGCAGGTGCTGGTGAAATCGCTGGTCATCGATTCCGAATCGAACGGCGTCGGCGCGGGCGGAGGCAGTGACGACCGGGTGCTCCCGCAGGAAACGATCCGCATGGCGTCCATTGTACTGGCGATGGTGCCGATCTTGATCGTGTACCCGTTTTTGCAGAAGCATTTTGCCAAGGGCGTTATGCTCGGCTCGGTTAAGGGGTAGTGGAAAGGGCTGTGTGTGGAGTTCGAGTATACTAAGGCTAAGGAAACCGCAGGATGCATGACAGAAATGTCATACCTTGCGGTTTCTTTTATAAGATTCGCTTCTGCTGCCGGAAGTAGAGTATAGTAGGAATAGTTGAAAATATATTCCAGGAGGCTACTGCCATGGTACAGGAGATTTGGATTAACCTGCCGGTCAAAGATGTTGGGAGGTCAGCTGCCTTTTTCAATGAGATTGGAATCCATGCGGTGAGCTTTGGTAACGAGAGAGCCAAGCTTGCCATAGGCCAAACAACGATTCTGCTGTTCCCGGATGCGGCGTTTGAGAAATTTACAGGTTCAAAAATCGCAGATACGTCCCATAGCGCAGAAGTAATATTTTCCATTGGCGCTGATAGCAGAGAAGAAATCGATGCCTTTATTCAAAAAGTAGAGCTTGCCGGAGGAAGCATCTTTGGCAAGCCGAGTGAGGTTGACGGCTGGATGTACGGCGCAGGATTTGCCGACCTGGACGGTCACCGCTGGAACCTGCTGTACATGGATAAGAGCAAAATGCCGAAAAGCTAATATGGAAACGCCGGTCACCTGCTTTAGGTTACCGGCGTTTTTTACACCCCGCATAATCTCATATCTGCAAGTGTCAAAGCGGCGTGTGCTTCACGACCAAACGACCAACGACGCCCAACAACGAGCGGCTAGTCCATCCAAAGCGCATCATAAGCTCGTATTAAATCCAGCTCCGAGCACATTTGCTTGAGGCTCTCCATCACATGCGATTGAAGCGGAATGCCGTTCACGCTACGCTCCTTGTACGTCTGGTTTTCCTTTTCCCCGGGGTATTTCATCGGATCGGCGCCGGCGGCAACAGGGGCTTCATGGATCCTCCCGATCATCTCATCCATTAGCTCGTGGAAGTCTCCAGCCGAAGGAAACGCGTCTATGCGCAGGGCGCAGAAGGCATGGCTTTCCTCGCCCTTTCGGCGAAACATGCTGCCTCCGTCGCCCGACAGCAAGCCGGTGAGAATATCCGTCATGAGCAGCAGACCGAACCCTTTATGCACGCCATGAGTGGCGGTGCTTCCAAGGGGAAGAATCGCACCCTTTTCCGCAAAATAGACGCTAGGGTCGGTAATCGGCTGCCCTTCAGCGTCCACCGCCCAGCCTTCCGGCATAGGCTTGCCCGCCCAATCGAGCATGTGCAGCTTATTGGCGATTGCCATCGTAGGGGCCATGTCGAGCACGAACGGACCGTGCTTCCCGCCGGGAGCGGCAAACGCCATCACGTTATTGCCGATGAGCCGGCTCCGCCCGCCGGGCCCGGTGACTGTGGTGCCGCCGGTGGAGTACATGATGCCGATCATGTTGTGCTCGGCCGCCATCAGCGTGTAGTAGGCACCCGCACCGCAGTGGTTGCTGTTATACACGGTAGCCCATCCGGTCCCGTACTGCTGAGCCATCTGAATCGCCTCGCTCATCGCCCTGTGGCTCACTACAAAGCCAAGGCCGTTGTCCCCGTCCACGGACGCCGTGGTCGGACTGCCGCAGGCTACCTTGATATCCGGACGACGGTTGATTTTACCGGATTGGATGCCCTTAATGTAGTTGTTGTACAGGTTGATGACCCCATGGGAGTCAATGCCGCGCAGATCAGCGTCGACGAGAATGCGTGCCGTCAAATCGGCGTCTTCAACCGGTATGCCTGTTTGCTGCAAAGCTAGCGATACCAAATGCTCCAGCTGCTTAGGATTTGCTTTTTGACGCGATGGTTCCATTATTGATCCGCTCCCGTTGCCCATAGTGACGTACCCAATGTTCGATGCGATTGTATCATAGATCCCGTGATTCCGCTTGAAATTGAATTAGCGCGCCAGCGGCTCGGAGTTTGGCCGGTATACCGCTTGAACACGGTAGCAAAATGCTGGCTTGACGGGTACCCGAGCTGGTGGGCGATGTGTGTGATCGGCTCTGTGCTTTCTTCCAGCCAGCGGCAAGCTTCTTTGAGCCGAAGCCGCTCCATGTAGGAATTCGGCGACAATCCGCTGTAGGCCTGAAACGTCCGGTAAAAATGCGACTCGCTGACCCCAGCCTCCTCTGCGAGCTGAGCTACGGCGGGCCTCCATTCCGGTTCCCTGCGCATCCGCTCGATCAGGGATTCGAACCGATGGACCAAATCATCGGCTACGGAAGCGGCGACGGTTTCCGGCCGGACGAAATGGAGCAGAAGCTCGACGATGGATTGGCGAATGAACGTGGAGCGGAGCGGACTTTCGGTCATCAGGGCTTGCTGCAGCCGGATGAAAGTGTCAACAGGCCGCAAGCCGGTATGGACAACGCGGGGAAGCGCCGCTAGAGCGCTTTCCAAAGCGGCGATTTCGTTCGGAGGCAGCCGCAGCCAATCTTTCGATTGCGGGGTGGGGGAGCTGACGATCAGCCACCAAATTTTGCTCGGCTCGATGACGTTGAACCCTCCGCGGTGCCGCTCTCCCGGGCGCGTGTGAAACACGTCGCCGCCTTTCGTTTCGTACACGGTACCGTCCAGCTCCCAGCCCGCTTTTCCACGTTCCACCAAGACGAATTCGAAGCAGCCCGGATGTGCGTGGTCACGGAGCGGATGTGCCTTGCGAAACTCATCGCAGCCGAACATGACCAGCTCCGGTACGTCCTCGATGGGACCTTTATTTTCTGCCTCGTAAGTCCATCGGGAAGATGCCCCGCCGCCTTTCACGGTTGAGCTTTTTTTCATTCGTTGCTCCGCCATGGAAAACTCCCTTTCTTAAGCTTAAAAAAAATGTTTCCGATAATCCCTCATGTTTCTGATCCTACTTCAGATTCTCTTGAACGTCAACGCGGGCTGCAGTCAGTTATGCTGGCATTAAACCCGTTTGAGGAGGCACCTAACTATGACGGAAACCGCATTACGCAGCTACAAAATCACACCGGAGGATAAGCAAACCTTCGAACGCGATGGCTACTGGATCAGCCCGAAGCTGCTTACAGATGAGCAAATCGAGCGTCTTCGCCGCGCTCACGAACGGATCTGGTCGGGACAGTATGACGGGGACAACTTCCCGATGAACCATAGGCCGCCAAACAAGAACCCGGATGCGCTCAGGAAGCTGGATAACGGCTGGTGGATCAATGATGATATTCGCACGACCGTCACCGATCCTGTGATGGGTGAATGGGCGGCCGATCTGCTGGGGGTGGACGAAATCCGGCTGTGGCACGATCAAGTGATTTACAAGCCGGGCGTCGGCGATCAGGAGACGAGCGCGGGCAACGTTGGTTGGCATCAGGACTTCGGCTACTGGCAGTGCTCCAGCACGACGAATATGGTGACCGTATGGATCGCGCTGCAGGATACGGACTTGACGAATGGGGGCATGTCGACCATCCTCGGCTCACACCATTGGGGGCTAGTGCCGGACAGCAATACGTTCTTCGACCAAGACATGGATGCGCTGAAAAAGAAATACACGTCGGGTGGACGAGAGTGGGTCGAGGAGCCGTGCATCCTAAAAGCAGGGCAGGCAAGCTTTCATCATGCGCTGACGTTCCACGGATCGGGTGCGAACCGAACAACGGAGCCGCGGCTCTCGATCGTGGCGCACTTGATGCCCGGAGGCACCCACTACAAAGCCCGTGTGCAGCGCCACGACAATATTCGGCTGCTCGGGCCGCGTCCATCTGACGGCCAGCTGTTCGAGGGCGTCTACTTCCCGAGCTTGTACAAGCGGAGATAGAGGCTCCGATCAGAGCCAAAAGGCTTGCTGTGCTCAGCAGGCCTTTTTCCGCATTCCTTCAGCCTCGCTACCTCCCCCTCCGCACCATCCAACCGATGCCGGCCAAGATCAGAAAAATACCGCCCCCTACGGCTCCCCAGAGGAGGGAGCCCTGACGCACTCCAGCATAAATGCCGCTCATCGCGATCGTGTACGGCAGAATCCCCAAGGCGGTCGTCCAGGTAAACGCCCAAATATTCACGTCCAAGAGCCCCGCGGCATAGTTCACAAAATGATACGGAACCAGCGGGATGAACCGAATGAGCAGCAATCCAAGCTGCTCTCGCTTCTTAAGCCACTCCTCGACCTTGGCCACATAAGGGGCCGCCAGAGCGCTGAAGAATGGCTTGGCAACCCAACGGGAAAGATACAGCCCGCCCAGCGCCCCGATGATGCCGCCGATGAACGAATAGACGCCCCCCATGACGGGGCCGTAGATTTCCATCAAAGCGATGGAGGTAAATTCGCCCGGCACTGGAAGAATATTGACCATTGCTTGAAACACGATACCGATCAAGATGCCGCTGTAGCCAAAATGCCGAATCGAGCTCATGAGCCGCTGGGCTTCGCCGATCCGGAGCAGATAAATATAATACGCAATCATGCCGCCGATGAGGAGCAAGCCAATGACGCTGATCCAGCGCTTATACAGCATCACGTTTGTCGATTCCATAGACTTTACCCTTTCCGGTATGTGCTTTGAATTATTGTGGCAGGATAACCATAATCTATTCTGAATTTCCACGCTGGAAGACCCTCACGGAGGTAAACGAGATGGAAAAGTCCAAGCTAAGCATCATGATTTTAACAGCCCGATTCGGGGAGGGACACCTTCAGGCTTCCCGGGCGCTCATGCAAAGCTTTTTAGATCAAGGGATTGAAGACATTTGGATGATTGACTTGCTGGAAGAAGCGCACCCGCTACTCAATAATATTTCCAAAAAAATGTATATTACCAGCACGAAAGCTATCAAATACGGAATTGACTACTACGGGTGGAGCTACTACATGACTCGCAAATATAGGCAGCATAACCCTTGGCGCAGATATTTTAATTATTTGGGCGAAAAAAAGCTGCGGGAAATGATCGAAGAGAAGCGACCGAATGCGATTATTAATGTATTTCCTTTCGCGGCCGCGCCAGAGATTGCCCATGGCTCGGACATTTTAAGCTTTACCGTCTTGACCGACTATGCGCTGCATTCGCGCTGGGTCCATCCGGGAACCGATAAATATTATGTAGCTACTCCAGAGCTTAAAGCCGAGTTGCTTACCAAAGGGTTTGAGCAGGATCAAATCGAAGTGACCGGAATTCCGATACGCCCTTCGTTCTACCATATTTCAAACCAAGACAATCCATTCAAGAAGGTGCTCCATCCGGATAAAAAAACCGTCCTCATTGCCGGGGGAGCCTATGGGGTGCTAAGTGAAATCGAAGGGATGATCCAATCGCTGCTTTCCCGAACCGATTGTCAGATGGCGATCGTTTGCGGCCGGAACGAAAGGATGGCTTCGCAGCTGAGGGAGGATTTTGCCGGCGATCCGAATGTTCATATCTTTGGATTTATTGACAATATGCAAGAGCTCATGGCGCTCTCCTCCTGTATCGTAACCAAGGCGGGGGGGCTGACCCTCACGGAAGCCTTGACCTTGTCGCTTCCCGTCTTTATTTACAAGCCCTTCGGGGGGCAGGAGAAAGAGAACGCGTTATTTTTTGAAGGGAAAGGGATCGCCAGAATCTCCTATAGTGTGGAAGAGCTGGAAGCGCAGCTCTTAACGTTCTTATCCGACGGGGCGAAGGCCAACGCCATGCAGCTTCGAATGGCGCCGCTTCATCAAGCGCATGCAGCAGACCGTATTGTCAAAGATATTCTCCAAACGATGACTCAGAGCCTGCTTCAGCCGGTTTGAGTTCCATAGCTACAAAGCCACTTTAACGTGGCTTTTTTTCGTTTGAGCATACACGAATGCTTGATTTAATAAATATTTAATTAGAGGAATGAGGAGGGCTGAACCCATGGGACGCAGGACGCGTGTATTAATCATTACCGCAAGCTATGGAGATGGACACCTGCAAGCCGCCCGTTCGCTGATGCAAGCCTTTGTAGCTCAAGGGTCTGAGGACGTTTTGGTCATGGATCTCATGAAAGAGGCCCATCCGGTAATTCATAAAATTTCGACCACCCTTTATATCCAAAGCATGCTGATCTCCCGGTTTGGATTGGATTATTACGGCTGGAGCTACTACTTGACTCGAAACGCCAAATTCGATGTGGGCTTCAACCGGTATGTGAATCACTTTGGTCTCGGAAAAATGGAGGAGACGCTCGAGCAGTTTCGTCCTGACGCCGTGGTCAGCACGTTTCCGTTCGGCGTTGTACCGGAGCTGTGCAGCCGGAAGGGCATCCCGAATTACACGGTCATAACGGATTTTACCTTGCATGCCCGTTGGGTGCATCCCGCAGTCGATAAGTACTATGTGGCGGCAAAGGAATTGAAAATGCAGTTAATAAACAAAGGAATACGGCCGGATCGGATTGAGGTTAGCGGCATCCCTATTCGTAAAGCGTTTGATCAAGCCAGCCAGGAAAAGTCGGAGCTCATGCCCGAATCGCCTGATCCCCTCATTTTGGTGCTCGCGGGCTCGTATGGTGTGCTCGGGAATGTGGACGACATCCTGGAGTCGCTGCTGCGCATCGAGGGATGCCGGCTGGCAGTCGTGTGCGGACGTAACCAGAAGCTGGAGAAAAAGCTGCGCATGAAGTACAAGGATGCCCCGGAGGTGGAGGTGCTCGGATTTGTCGAGCACATTCACGAGCTTATGAAGCGCTGCACCTGTATGGTCACGAAGGCCGGCGGGCTTACCTTATCTGAGGCTATCGCACTGAAGAAGCCGGTGTTTATTTACAAACCGTTTGCAGGACAAGAGAAGGAGAACGCCTTGTTTTTATCCAGCAAGGGGATTGCGTTTATTTCGGAGCAGGTGAAGCAATTAGAGCTGCAGATGGAGGCGTTCCTAGCCGGGAAGTATGACCCTTCGGAGCTGGAGTCCCGGCTGGAGGAGCTGCGAAAGTCGAGCGCGTCGGCGTTGATCACCGAGGATATTGTGCTGCATACGCAGGAGCGACAATTGCTTTTTCGCTAACTGTATAGCAGCTTCTTTTTTTTGGAAAGGTAAGTATTATTGGTCACGATCGACGCGTATATAAAATTTAGAACGCTCTTTCACTTGAAGGAGGCATGACATGAATCTGGTCATAGGCTATATGATCGGTGCGCTCGCCGTCTATTCCGTGATTCCGACCATGCTGATTCGGCTTTTTGGAGTAGGGGTGTATCGAAAAGGGGACGGGGGCCGCTTGATCGCCTTAACGTTCGATGACGGTCCGGATCCGTTATACACGTCCCAATTGCTCGATTTATTGCAGCGCTACGGCATCTCATCGACCTTCTTTGTCCTGGGATCCAGCGCGGAAAGGCATCCGGAGCTTATTAAACGTATGCATCGCGAAGGCCATCTGATCGGGATCCATAATTATGAGCATAAGGCGAACGCCTTAATGACGCCGAAGCGGGTGATGCGGCAATTAAGCCGATCGGTGGAAGCGGTAGAGCGGATTACCGGTGTGAAGCCGGAATTTTATCGGCCGCCTTGGGGCGTGATCAATATCTTTGATTTTTTGCTGCTTCGGCGGTTTCGGTTCATTCTTTGGTCGATCATTGTGGGGGATTGGAGCAGCCGCGGCGGCAAGCACAAGATCAAGAGCCGCTTGGAATCGAAGCTGAAGGACGGTGCCGTGATTGTTTTGCATGACAGCGGGCAGACACTGGGGGCGGATCAAGATGCGCCTTCTCATATGCTTCAAGCGTTGGAGGAATTCGTTAGGGAGGCATTAGCGAAAGGCTATTCCTTCTTGAGAGTAGATGAGAAAATGAAGCTGGAAGTGAAGGCAAAGCAGCACAAACGCGGCTATTATCGGAGAATCTTAGCTTATCTATGGCATAAGTCGGATGAAATCTTTCATCATTGCTTTGGTGTAAAACCGATCAGACATGCAAACCCGCCCTTTTTTCTTTACCGGGTGCGCAGATACCTCGGAGGCGACCTAGAGCTAGCGGATCAAAGCACCTTAAGGCGCGGGGATCAGGTGATGGAGCTGCATTTCAATAATGCGATGCTGGTCCGCCTCGTCTCCGAATCCCGGTCGCTCGTTCAAGTTGCGGTGCAGATGCTCCAAATGGTGAGGCAAGCCTTGCCTTACATGGCTGAGATTTTAGCCCAGGATCCTCGGTACAGCGAGGTAAAGGCGATCTACGGCATTACGATGATTCATCGCGGCGCCGAGCGGCTTGGCTTCACCGTCATGAATTTGCCGGAGGGCTGGTTTTCCACCCTCACTCGAATGTACCTGCGAGCCCAGCTTTCGGCGATTCATCCGGAAGGCCGTCTCAGGCTAAAAGGGAAGCAAGATGTGCTGATCCCGAAGCTCGTCGTCTTATCGGTGCAGGCGCTGAAGCAGCAGTATCCAATTTCGACGGAAGAAAATGAGCGTGAATGCAGCTGTCTCTCTTAGGGAGGGCTGCATTTTTTTATGCGCATAAATCCGTAGGTTCCTCAGGGAGGATAAATATGCCGAGAAATCGAAGTATAGGGAAAAATCATTCCAGAAAGCGTAGGAAATCATCCATGTTTGTTTCTGTTTCTGAGGAAGTTCAAACCTATACGGCTCGCGATGGGAGCTTGCTGCCGTATCGCTATTTTGAGGGCCCCGCTGATGCTGCGCTTATCTTTTTGCATGGGATTACCGAGCCGAGCCTGTATCTAAGCACGCTGGGCAGATACTTGGCGGACCAAGGCCTTGCGACCGTGTATTTGCCGGATTTGCGCGGCTATGGGGCAACCCCGATTCGCCGGGGCGATATCGACTACATCGGGCAGCTTGATGACGACCTCGAGGACTTGATCCGTCATGTACAGGCACGCCAACCAGGCGCCCGCATCGTGTTCGGCGGACATTCCGCAGGCGGGGCGACCGCACTTCGCCAGACGGTCCGGCCGATTCATGACGACGTGCATGCCTATTTGCTCCTCGCACCGGCGCTCAGTCCGAGCTCTCCTCTCGACCGCAAGGACAAGCTGGTGAATGAATCGAAGGTGAACGTCCCCAAATACGCCTTGCTCATGGCGTTAAATGCGCTGGGGATTCACCGCTGGGATCATACCGTGGTCTACCGTCGACTGACGCCCAAGGAGCGTCTGCATGGTACCGAATCCTGCAGCCTAAGCTACAGATTGGCCTTATCACGCATGGTGGGGAGCGATTATGCGAAGCATCTTTCCCGTCTGGCCAAACCGACCTTTGTTCTCATCGGAGAAGACGACGAAGTGTTTCGGGCGGAAGCTTACGAGCCGTTGTACAGGCAATACTGCAGTGCCGACGTCCGCGTGCTGCCTGGCCATAACCACGATCAAATCATCCAAACGGAGCAAGCCTTGGCTATCGTCGGTGAGTGGCTGAAGGAGCAGCTTGTTAAAGCAGAAGCGATCCAATAAAGCGCTTTACAAACGAACATATATTCGGTATGATGTTAATGGGTTATTTTACCATATGGGGTGATGCAGAATGAAGAGTTCTATTTCTAAGGGACGTTTATGGACAGCCAGAGTGCTTAGCGGTCTTGCCGTATTGTTTATGCTCATGGACAGTATTATGAAATTATTCAAGCCCTCGTTTGTTGTTGAGTCTACGGTTGCGCTCGGTTATCAGGAGCACCATATTGTATTAATCGGGATACTGGGGCTTGTGTCCACGATTCTCTATGTGATCCCGAGCACCTCGATTTTGGGGGCTGTGGTGCTGACCGGTTACTTTGGTGGAGTGATGGCGACACACATCCGTCTGGATGCGCCTCTGTTTTCTAACATCCTGTTTCCGGTTTATCTTGCAGTCATGCTTTGGGGAAGCCTTTGGTTAAGGAATGAGCAGGTACGCAGACTTTTTTCATTCCGCAACTGAAAAACTTTGATACAATAAAGAAGTGCTACTAAACCTGTGACGATAAGGAGAGTTGAAGGACGTATGAATCGAATGGACTCCCGATTAACTCCGCTGCTGAAGAGCTTGGTCGAAATGAATCATGGACCTGCTGGATGTGCTTGCACAGTTATTCAAAATGGTGAGGTATTGTATCAGGAAGGCTTCGGCTATGCCGATCTGGACAAGGGCACCCCTATCGCCCAAGATACCATCTACCGAATTTATTCGATGACCAAAGTCGTTACTTGTGTAGCCGCCCTCATGCTTTATGAGAAAGGGCATTTTTTGCTGAACGATCCGGTGGAGGAGTATTTGCCGGAGTTTAAAAATTTGTCGGTCTACCGTTATAACGAATTCGGCGTGCGAACCGCTTCCCCAGCGGCTGGGTCGATTCGGATCAAGGATTTGTTCATGATGACCTCGGGGCTTACCTACGGAGGAGATATCCTCGAAACGGAGCGCCAGACCCGTACCATTATGGAAAATGCCGTACATACGATGGACATGCGTGCTCTTTCCCAAGCGCTCGCGACCGTTCCCCTCGCCTTCGACCCGGGGACACACTGGAAATACGGAACAAGCCACGATGTTCTGGCTGCATTAATTGAAGTGATCTCAGGTGAATCGTTCGGAGAATTTTTGAGAACGAACATCTTCGAGCCGCTCGCCATGAACGATACTGCGTTCCGGATTTCAGATGACAAACGTGACCGCTTATGCGTCATGTATGACCGCAAGGAAGACGGCACACTGACCCCGAATGTCGATCGAGATGCTCCTTACCAGCCGGGATGCAAGTACGAAAGTGGAGGAGGCGGTCTGCTTTCCACGATCGGCGACTACAGCCGTTTCGCTCAAATGCTGGCCAGAGGCGGCGAATTGGACGGCGTTCGCATTCTCAGCCGCAAAACGATCGAGTTAATGGCCCAGAATCACTTGGGACCTGAGCAACTGAAAGACTTCAACTGGCCTCAAATGAAAGGCTATGGGTACGGTCTAGGAGTTCGCGTGATGATCGATCCAGCTGAAGGCGGTATTAACGGCACGATCGGCGAATTTGGCTGGGCGGGCTTGGCCGGTTCTTGGGTGTTGATCGATCCGAAGGAGCAATTATCCGTCGTATATATGCAGCAAATGCTGCCAAGCAATGAGCCGTATATCCACCCGCGCCTGCGCGCCGTTATTTACGGGGCGCTGGAGTAAGGCAAGTCAAGGGGCGCCCTCGTGGCGCTCTTTTTATCAACCCACAATTAGGAGGCTCATTTGGTGGAACACTTCATTCCAAGAATCTCAGCCATTGAAATTCCTGTCTCGAATATAGAGAGATCAATCCATTGGTACGTTAAAATGTTTGGTTTAGAGGTGCAATATCAAGGTTCAAAGGATGCAATGTTAACGTTCAATGAGGTTGGTGTGCCGGGCATTTTCCTTTGTCAAACGGAAGATAGTCAAAGGCTGCAATTTGTTAATACTTCGAATGGCATAACCCACAGTGTAATCGATTTTTATACATCTAATCTTGAAGCGTATCGAGATTTCCTGATAGAACAACGAGGACAGGTTTCGAGTAAGTTTAATTAAGAAGCTAAACTGGCAAGTGACCATCCAATATTGATACAATTGAGATATGCAAATAACCTACACTAAGAGAGGCGATTACTATGGAGCTTGGATTACGAGGAAAAACAGCAATTATTACCGGTGGAAGTAAGGGGATCGGACTGGCCACTGCAATAGCTCTGGCATCCGAAGGGGCGCAGGTGTCCATCGTTGCACGGAATATCGAGCCTTTAAAGCAAGCCGCGCAGCTTATCTTGGAGAAAACCGGGGTAGAACCACTCATCGTAGCCTCTGATGTTTCGGTAGAGGAGGACGTTCGCCGTGCGGTGGAGCAGACGGTCGAACGGTTCGGCGGCATCGACATTTTGGTCAATAATGCTGGAACTTCGGCTGCCAAGCCTTTTGAATCCGTCACCACAGACTCATGGGAAGCCGACCTGGATTTAAAGCTGTTTGGTGCCGTACATTTTGCCCGGGCCGTCATTCCATTCATGCGTAAGCGTGGCGGCGGTGCCATACTCAACGTAACCGCAATCGGCGGTAAAACCCCATCGGCCTCTTCCTTGCCGACTTCTGTAAGCCGTGCTGCAGGACTGGCCCTGACCAAAGCGATGAGTAAAGATTTGGCAGGAGACAATATCAGAGTCAACGCCGTATGTATCGGGCTCATCCGAAGCGATCAGATTGAGCGCATGTGGCAAGCCAAGGCTCCGGAACTAACTTGGGAGCAATTTGCAACCGCTCCGCAGCATGATATTCCGCTTGGCCGAATAGGGCGAACGGAAGAAGCCGCCAATGTGATTACTTTCCTTGTATCTGAAGCAGCATCTTTCGTTACGGGAACGTCGGTAAACATTGACGGAGGTAAGGCAGCAGTTCTGTAGCAGTGTGATCCATTACCCATGACTAGAATTAGGAAGCCTTTATTTTAATCACCGGCTCAGTTATTATAGTCACATTCCTAAGAGTGGGAGGTGATACTGATGGCAATCAGAGATTGCCGGATTGGAACAGCCTCATGCAAAGCCTGAATTGGAGGCGATACTTTGCATGGGCAGGCCGGGATTCACGAATGTCGCCCAAACAAGCATTCATCGTTTTCTAATACTTGGCTTTGCACCTTATTTTGCTTTCAAATAATAAAAATAAGGGGCTACGTCCAATGCGCGAACCATTTATTAGAAACCATCAATATAATTTTATCAAAAACCAAGCAGACTCCGTGTTACAAGCACTCCGAACGGTCGGCGATCCGAAAATACTGGAATCCGTTCGACTCAACGCACAAACCAAGGTGGCGGGGCTGTTTCCTGACATAAGAGACGACCGGAAATCCATGCTGGAATCGATTTCGGATATGAAAACTGCAGACGATTTTAAAATATACTTGCAGGCGCTCGAGCCGTATCGGGTCGCGTTTTCTCCCATTACCGAACAGCAGATTCGGAAGCTTTTCCCGAAAAACAAAAAGCTGAAGCTGCCGGATCTTACACAAATCGACTTTCGCTCTGTATCCTATTTGAGCTGGATCGATATATCAACCAATAAAATGTTTGTCGTGTATCATGCAGGCGGACAATTCGTCGGCATAGAAGGCCGATACACTGCGACCCATAAGAAAAGCTATTGTTTTGCTTGCAATAGATATGAAGAATTGGTTTTATTTTCAGCCGTATCCAAAAAAAGGCCGGCACATGCTGTGCCTGACTATTACAAATCTGTCGGCAATTATGTATGCATGAACGGCCACGAGTGCAACAAAAACATGACCGACGTTTCTTCTTTGGAGAAGTTCATCGACTCGGTTCTAGGATAGAATCGAGAACACAATGCAAGTCAGGGGCGGCTCGGGCCGCCTCTTTTTCTTTTTCAACCGAATCCTTACCGAGTCCAAGACGTAGTATATATTAATATGCTCTTTACCAAATGAGGTGTGATGAATGTACATTTTGGCGATTTTACTGCCACCGGTGGCGGTCTTGTTTTGCGGCAAACCCATTCAAGCGGTATTGAATTTAATTTTAACCTTATTCTTCTGGATTCCCGGAGTGATTCATGCCATTCTGGTGGTCAACGAGAGGAAGCAGGATAAGCGGATGGAAAAGATGGTCAACCGGATGAAAAAATAATGAGCAGCGCTGAATGCGACTGCTCTTTTTTTACCAGCGAATTGTCCTATGACACCAAAAGCAAGGCGCCGATGCCTAGCAGTACAAGAGCACTTCCGAGGATAGTGCGGAGCTGAAGGGCCTCTTGATTTTTCAATAAAAAGTAGCTGAGAGGGATGACCAGCAGCGGTTGGGCGGTCGTGATTAAGGTGGCAATGGAAATCGGAATGTAATGCATTGCCGCGATATGGCCGATTTGGGCAGAAATCGTGAGTCCCCCGCTTAACGCGTACAGCCAAACGCCCCGGCGATCCGCCGTTCGGAGACTGCTGACTACAGTTCTCGCTTGTTTGTTCAACAACAGGTGCAGGAGCAAGCCGGTCAGCGCTCCGAAAAAACCGCCGAGTATCGGCTCATTCCAGTCGCGGATTCCTGCCCCGCGGGTAATGTTGCCTAAAGCGTAAGATAAGGCTCCGAGCAGAGCGAACCAGGCTCCGGGTTGAATCAGGTTTTTCCAGCTGGCTTGACGTTGGTCGTTTCGTTTGGGAGAATAGCTCACCAAAAATAAACCAGTAAGGACTACCACGATGGCGATGAGCTCCTGCCAAGAAAGCATTTCCCTTAAAAATAACCACGAAATGACAAACGTAAACAGCGGGCTGCTCACCATATACGTGCTGGCCTTGGATGGCCCAAGCTTGGCAATCGAATCAAAATAGAGCGACCTCCCGAGATAAGAGGACAGCAAGCCGGACACCATGAACATCAGGAGGCCGAACCCATGAAACCCCACAGGCTGCGAAGACGTGAGCAATCGAATGATCAGAAGGAGTCCTGAGAACACCACGTTGACAAAAATGGAGATCACAAACCCCACATCGAGATGTACTCGCCCGCTTGCGGCCTTGGTAACGATGACATTGACGGAAAACAATACAAGTGCTAATAAGGCTAAAAACTCACCCAGTTGTCTCACCCCCAGTAGAAGCTTACAAATTGACCTCATCGTACCATCCGACCGTGCTCGTTTCAACCCGTTTTTATTAAGTTGAATTTGGTCTATAGCTTACAATCCTTTCATTGGGTAATCTGAATCTAAGGAAGTGTGGTTAAATTCAATCGCAAAGGACTGCAGTCATGGAAGCATGGAGACGGAATTTATACGTATTGTGGATCGGATGTTTTTTGTGTTCTAGCGGAACCAGTATGATTTTGCCGTTCCTATCGGTATTCGTTCAGGAGTTGGGCGTCCGGGACATTCAAGAGGCGGCGGTATGGTCGGCGATGATCTTCGGCTCCAACCACCTGATGGTTACGCTCACCTCCTCCTTCTGGGGCCGGCTGTCCGATACCTATGGCCAAAAGGTGATGCTGATCCGTGGCATATAGGCCGGCGAATCCCAGCCTCCGTGACATCGTGAAGCAGGCCCCAGTGCTGCTGACCATTATGCTGGCCACGTACTTGGTCAACGTCAGCCTGCAAAGTGTAAGTCCCATCATCACGCTGTACGTCAAAAGCATGAATATCGTTAATCACGCCGAGATCATCAGCGGATTGATTTTTGCCTCGAGCGCACTGGGAAGCATGTTTGCCGCACCAATTTTAGGTAGGTTGGGAGACCGTGTTGGACATCATAAGGTATTGCTGGGCTCGGTGCTTCTATTGGCCGTACTTAATATTCCTCAGGCGCTGGTCCATGACCCTTGGTCGCTGCTGGGAATCCGGTTCCTCAGCGGGCTGTGTGTCGGCGGCTTAATGCCCTCGATCAGCGCACTCCTGCGTAGAATGTCGCCAGCCTCGGTGCAGGGCAGTGTTTTCGGCTATAACTCGAGCGCAACCTCGTTCGGGAACGTGTGCGGTTCTTTCTTAGGCGGCGTAGTTTCGAATTATTTGGGCATCGGGAGCGTGTTCTATTTCGTTGCGGGGATGCTTTTGGTGTTTTTTATGCTCATGCTACCTCAACTCAAGGCGTTGGACCGAAACGTACGTTATTCCAGTGAGTCACGGGGAGAAAAAATGGGGTTGGATTAAAAACAACGCACGATATCCTTGCTGCCTCGATGGAAGAACATGTAATATAATGCTGCAGACATGTGAAAAAGAGCTAGTGACGGTACTAAAGCTCTAAATGCCGCTTGATCTAGCAACAAGATGAGCTGTCCAAGCAGGTCCTCGAACGGATTCATATACTAGATTGACATATGGATCGGAGGGCGTAAGTGCTGCACTCACATGCCTCATAGCAAATGGATTCAATCTTGTTGAATTCCAATTCAATCAATTTAGGTTAGAACGCAATCGCAGTTCAAGGCGTAAGCGTGGTTGTTAGCATTATAAGTCGCATGTGAGTGCGGCTTTTTTAATATAAGGGAGAAGCGAAATGGCCGAGGTTCTATTATTTCATCACGCATTGGGTTTGACCGAGGGAATTCACACCTTCGCCGATGAGCTTAGGGAGGCCGGGCACACAGTACACGTTCCGGACCTTTTTGAGGGTCACTTGTTTACCACGATCGAGGATGGCATGGCTTGTGTCAAGGAAGTCGGCTTCGAAGAAATGGTTGACCGTGGTATACGTGCGGCAAGCTGGCTTCCGCGGGAGATCGTCTATGCGGGGTTTTCGCTCGGTGTAGTGGCGGCCCAGAAGCTCGCCCAGACCCGTGAAGGCGCACGTGGTGCACTGTTCTTTTACTCCTGTGTTCCGGTGTCGATGTTCGGATCCCCCTGGCCGGCAGATTTGCCGGTGCAGATTCATGGTATGGACACGGATCCCTATTTTGCCGATGAGGGAGACCTTGAAGCGGCACGTGAGCTCGCAGCGTCGGCCCATCATGCCGAACTCTTTTTATACCCAGGGGATCAACACTTTTTTGCCGATAGCAGTTTGTCTTCGTATGACGCGGAGGCGGCGGCGTTGCTGATGCAGCGCGTGCTCCAATTTCTCAAGCATTTGGATGAGCAGTAAGGGGGAGACAATCCATGATCACTCACTTTTCTCAGCTTCAGTTACAAACGGTTTCAATTCAAGGCGTTAAACAATTTTATCATGACCAGCTACGGTTCCCTGTCGTTTATGAGTCTGACGTTGAAATCTGGTTTCAACCGACGGAATCCTTTACATTATCTTTTACGGAAGCTGCAGAACCGCTGGTTCCTGTCCATTTTGCATTCGAGGTGCCTTATTCTGAGTTTGAGAACGCAGTACATTGGCTCCAAAGCACCGGAAATATTACACTCTTAAAATGGTCCGATGGCCGGATGATTGATGATTTTGAAACGGGAAAGAATGTTTACTTCCGGGATGGCGACGGTAACTTGCTGGAAATCATCGCCCATCATTACATCACAGAAGGGATATTGCCTGCGAGCGGAGAGTTAAAAATTTTGTATCTTAGAGAAGTTGGGTTTCCGGTAGATTCTGTAACTGATTTTAGAGAGTTGTTAGTTGAGCTTTTTAACTTCAGTCTGGATAAGGTATATGAGAACTTTACTTTTGCTATTGGCGGAACTGCACATGCGGTGATTACTTCTAAAAAGCGAAAATGGATTCCGATCGCCATGACCGCTTTATCACCAACGATGAACATCATTTTTGGGACCAGCAGTTCCGATTTTATGGAAGAGGTTAAAACCAAATTAACTGCCAAAGGCATCCATCATGAAAGTACTGAAGTCGGTCAGCTGCATTTTAGATTAAATGGGTACAGTTTTTACTTGAAACTTACAAACTTTCCGGCCAACATGCCTGCGTTATTAAACCTGCCTTATTCAAAGTTACCAAAGCATTCCTAAGAATGCCCCAGCCGCAAGGGAAGGGGACGAATGCTTCCGAGTAGCGATCCCAATAAATCGATCAGGCAATGGAACTACCGTGAGAAGCTCCAATAAAGACCCGCTCATAAGACGTGACGCAACTAAGGCCCGCGGCAAGAAAGCTGCTCCATATCCTCGTTCGGCAAATTCGGTGAGCATTTCCAGGCTGTTCAGTTCGAAATCCGCTTCCACCTCTACGCCTTGCGCACGGAACCACCCTTCGATAAATGAACGTGTCGTACTGCCGGGAGAGAGCATTAAGAGAGGCAGCTCGGTCAACCGTTCTGTTTGCACGGGCTCCTGTGAGAAGTTCGCGAACGCGGTTCCAACAACGATGCAAAAAGGCGAGGCGTGGGAGCTAACAACCTCGATTTCTTCGTCAGTAACGGGAAGATAGACGTAGCCGAGATCAAGCGATCCTCGCTTCAAGCGCTCCAAGATATGGCTAGTCTTCTCCTGTGATAATTGAATGCGGACTTCGGGATAACGGGCATGAAAACGATCGAGTACAGGGAGAAGAAAGTCTTTGACGATCGCACCATTCGCGCCGATCCGTAGCGTTCCTTCACTAAACTGCTTTAGTCTCTTCATGTGGCGCTCGCCTAAACTAAGTTCATCAAACGCTTGCCGGACATGCATATACAGGGCTTGTCCTTCTTCTGTTAGCCGAACCCCCTTGGAGAAACGGTCGAACAGCACAATCCCGAGAGCCTCTTCTAGCTGTTTGATCGCATAGCTCACGGAAGGTTGTGTCATATGAAGAATTTGTGCAGCCTTAGTCAAATTAGATGATTCGGCGGCATGGAGGAAAATGCGATACCATTCGGTGTTGGCAATCACTTGTCATCAATCCATTCTATGTCAAAGTACTAAAATGCTGATTTCATTTATTTCAAGTATACCCCTAAACTAAAACGTAGGAACATAAAAAAAGTTGGGGTGTGTTTATATGGCTGGAAGTACGTTCGGAGAGCGCTTTAAAATGACCACATTTGGGGAATCCCATGGTGAGGCGGTAGGCGTTATTGTGGAGGGAGTCACACCAGGCGTTGAGTTGGACGAAGCATACATCCAGGTGCAAATGGACCGCAGGAGACCAGGCCAATCCTCGGTCACGACCCCACGGAAAGAATATGATAAGATCCGAATCTTATCAGGCCTCTTCGAGGGGCGAACGACGGGGACGCCGCTATGCATCATGTTGAACAACACAGACATGCGTCCGTCCGCGTACGATGAAATCAAATCGATGTACCGACCCGGACATGCGGACTACTCTTACGATAAGAAATATGGGGTACGAGACTATCGCGGGAGTGGCAGGGCCTCGGGCAGAGAAACTGCAGCGCGAGTGGCTGCGGGAGCAATAGCCCGTAAGCTGCTGGAGCGCCGGAGTGTTTCGATATTGGCTTATACAACCGAAATCGGCGGCATCCGCTGCGAAACGTTTGATGAAGATGCTATTGAACATAACGCGGTGCGTGCATGCGACCCCCTGGCAGCTAAACGCATGATTGAACGAATTGAACAGCTAGCTGCAAAGGGCGACAGTTGTGGGGGGATTGTGGAATGTAGGATTAGCGGCGTGTCTGCGGGGCTAGGGGAGCCCGTGTTTGACAAGTTGGACGCTGATCTGGCCAAGGCCATGCTGTCTATCGGTGCGGTTAAGGGGATTGAATTCGGTGCAGGCTTCCAAGCTGCTTCGATGCTAGGAAGCGAACATAACGATCAGATGGACAGCAAGGGGTTTCAGACGAATGATGCGGGTGGAATGATCGGGGGGATTAGCACCGGTGCGGATATCGTTTTCCGAGTTGTGGTCAAACCGACCTCATCCATTTCAGTTCCACAGCAGACCGTCGATATGTACGGCAACGAACAGGAAATTGTGACGATAGGCAGGCATGATCCTTGCATCTGCCCACGCATTGTGCCGGTCATTGAAGCGATGGCTTGCGTAGTAATCGAGGATCACTACAAGCGACAAGCAGCCTTGTTGGATGAATAACTCATAGGAAGTAAGGTTACGCATGGTAATTACAGCGACAGTCTCGGACACCAATTTCTCGTCCATTGACTGCCGCTGTTTGTTGTGTTAGGGAGGGCATATGCGGGGCAAATTGTTTTAATGACCAAACTGCTAATTGATCATGAGGAAAATATTACTGGGACGTTTCATTAGCATTTAATTAATTGGACAAAATAACCCCCAATAGCAATAACTTCCCTGCGAGGGGGTGGTTACGATGTGGCATAACACGTGCCGGGGGGCCACTTTTACTAACATAACTGGAAATCTGTACATCGATTTGGCCATCCTGATGATCATAGGCTTGGGCTTCATGGGATTGAGTTTCCCTGCAATAAGAACCGAGTACAGGCAAGTAAGGCAGGAACAGAAACGAATCCTGATAATCTTAGGGGCGTTGTTGATGACGGTATCGCTTAGTATGGGGACCTTCGTTTTGGGCTGCATTTTGTTCTTAATCTCGCTTGTAAGCTTGATTGCAGAATGGACATGCTAGCGGCCGAAGTGACACGAAAAATCATGGGACTACTCGAGAATCTAACTCGGTGGTCCTTTCTTTTTGTGTATAATCATAGTAAAGCGTGAAGCTGAGAGATGGGGCGACTGAGGGTGTGCATAGTGTCAGATCACCGCTAAAAGTACGCGGCAGATGGGAGGAATTAACGACTATGGAAATAGAAGCAAAAGAACACCTCAGACAGCTAAAGCATACAGATGTGCTGGTCGCGGGCGGCGGCATATCCGGTGTCTTGGCTGCCCTTGCGGCGGGGCGCAATGGAGCGAAAGTGATTCTATGCCAGGACCGGCCTGTCCTGGGAGGTAACGCCTCGTCGGAAATTCGGATGCACATCGTTGGTGCTTCGCACTCCAAGCGAGGGCAAGTGTTGGCGACGGAGGCCAGGGAGGGTGGCATTCTGGAGGAAATTCTGCTGGAATGTGCAGTCCGCAATCCGCAGCGAAGCGCTTCGGTGTTCGATCTCCTGTTATATGAAAAATGCCGGGCTGAACCGAACCTGACGCTGATGCTCAATACGACGGTGACCGGGGTGCGTATGGACGGCAGCCGGATTGTCTCCGTTCAGGCTGTGAGGGAGAGCACGGAGCATGCTTTTGACATTTTTGCCCACATCTTCATGGACTGTACGGGAGACGGCCGTCTCGGGAAAGAGGCGGGAGCGCTTTTCACGACCGGCCGGGAGTCTTCGCGGCAATACGGGGAGTCCCATGCGGGAGAAGAAGCCGATTCGTATCGACTCGGTTCTTCCCTGCTGTTTACGGCCCGTAATATGGGCAAGCCGATGAAGTTTACTCCCCCAGTCTGGGCGAAGTCGTTTACGGAGGAGGATTTGAGGTACCGCAGCCACACCTCCTGGGAGTATGGCTATTGGTGGGTAGAGTTCGGCGGCCAGCTGAATACGATTGCCGATAATGAGCTGATTCGCGATGAGCTGCTCGCCATCATGATGGGCGTATGGGACCACATCAAGAACAGCGGCCATCATCCGGAGTCGGAGAACTGGGCGCTGGATTGGTTCGGCTTCGTGCCGGGCAAGCGGGAATCGCGCCGATTTATCGGCAAGCATCTGCTCACTCAGAGGGATTTGGAGCACGCCATCCATTTTGAAGACGTGATGGCTTATGGTGGCTGGCCGATGGATACGCACCCTCCCCAGGGGATCGAGGCCAAGGACAGCGATCCTTGCTCGCAGCCGGTGACCAACTTCGTGTACGGGATTCCGCTGCGCTCCCTGATCAGCGCCAACGTGGATAATCTGATGTTTGCCGGGCGCAATATTTCCGCTACGCACATTGCGTTTTCCAGCACGAGGGTGATGGCGACCTGCGGTGTGATGGGGCAAGGCGCCGGCACGTTCGCGGCCATGGCGATTCAGGAAGGGCTGCCGTTGGAGAAGGCGTGGCCAAACCAGGAGCTGATCCGCCGAACGCAGCAGCAGCTGATCCGGCAGGATGCGTTTCTGCCCGGCATTGCTGCGGGCCGCAACCTGGCAAGTGAAGCCCAGGTGCGGGCCTCGTCCGAGCAGCCGGAAGGGCCGGCAGCGAATGTGATCGACGGGCACACCCGGTCCATGAATGGTGCAAGGGGCCTGCGTCCCGATCTGGTCACCAGCCCCGGCACTCACCGCTGGATGTCTCTTCCCGACGACCCGCAGCCCTGGATCGAGCTGGAATGGGAAACGCCAGTGTCTCTAAGCGAAATCACCATCGTGCTCGACACGGGCATGCACCGGAGAGTGACGCTGACGCATGATGAGGCGCTGCAAAAGCAGCTCGTCTGGGGACCGCAGCCGGAAACGCTGAAGGAGTTCCGGGTCTTGGCGGAGTGCCAGCAGGTAAAGGCGCAGGTGATGCACATCAAGGATAACTACCAGCGGCAGGTGACTTGCCAAACGCAGCTGGAGCAAGTGCGCAAGCTTCGCGTGGAGGTATGGGGTACGAACGGATTGGATCACGCTCGTATTTTCGAAATTCGATGCTACTGATGCTAGAGAAGGGGCGACTGCCGCATGGACATTTAGCACACATCCGGCAGGGTATGTGGAGCTTACGAATTAACGCCAATAATTAGAGGTGGCACGAGTTTGCAGAAGCATTTGCGGCGCATGGAACGAAGCTCAAGCGGAAACGCGAAGTAAAATAAAACCTGCCTCGGCTTAACGACCGGGGCAGGTTTTTTGCTTACGACTTCGCACATTCAACTCTTCCTAGTGGGTACTCTTCGCCATTTTCTTGCGGAAGCTTGCCACGAGCAGTAATATCAGCGGTAGCAGCAGCATGTACATGGGGATATCGATTGGTGCTACTAGTCTTCCTTGTAATCCCAAAGTGAGATAATTTGGAAACCCCCACAAGCTAAAGACCAGAATCAGCAAACCAACCGGAAATACGATCGGCCGAACATCTGAAAGCTTCATCCATTGACCGATAGAATAAGTAGACACATAATAAAACACCGCGATCTTCACGAAGTTTCCGGCAATCCACATGGCCAGAAGCAAGGCCTCTAAATTCTCAAAGAAGTCTGCGATGCTGAGATAACGAAAGGCCGTCAGCATGGGATACGTTTTGTTTCCTACATCCACACCAAACAAAAATAAGGTGATCAGGTTGATAAATACCATACTAGCTATGATAGCAGCTAGAGAAAGCAAGGCCCATTTCTTTCCCTTTTGAGGATCCTTTAAGCAGGGCAAAAAGAAGGACATAAGAAAAAGCTGAGATACCCACGCCTGAGGGCCGATGGCTCCCTTAAGGACAGGGGTAATCCCATGGCCTAGAATGGGAAATATATTTTTAATGTGCATGTCAGGAATTAGCAAAAGGAGAAAGAAAATCGGCGAAATAAAGATGGGAGTTAGAATCACGGCACTCCTAGCGATCATCTCCGCTCCTCCTAGAACGGCAAAGGCTGCGAGCAGCAGCATCAAGCCTATGATTAACAATATCGGTGTATTGAACAGGAAGTTGCCCTTAACAAATTCAGCATATTGCCTGGCAATAGCACCAGTGGAGAAAAGCATATCTAAGATGAAAAATAGAGCTACAAGTTTCCCTAGGATTTTCCCGAGGATTTGCTCCATGTATTCCGCTATGGTCTTTTTGGGGTATATTTTATGGAGCTGGACTGCAGAAGCAATGGATAGATAACCGGACACAATGGTAAACAGACCTGTCATCCAAAAATCATTTCTGGCATAGTACGCCGAACTGGCGGGCAGGATTAAGAAACCTGTGGCGAGTACGGTCGGATAAAGTAATATCCCAAGTTGGAATGATGAAATTTGTCCTTTCTCCAGCATCCGTTGTCACCTTCCTCAATAATTGACTGTCCTCACGGTTCTAAAAGTACCCTAATCAGCGGTTCATAAAGGTTGTGAAGCAGCTGTGTAGGACCGGGTGTGTGAGGCAGATCAAAATAGAACATCACCCAGGACACAAGGAGTATTGTTACGAACGTGGCCCGATCTTGGAACGGTTTTTGTTTCAGCTTCGGCCATTCTATGCAAAAGATCAATAGGACGGTCACCGTAGCTCCCCAGAAAACCCAATTCATTGCTCCACCTCTTCCTTGGGTACTCCCCCCGGATAATTGGTAAGACCAGGTCTCAATATACGGGCCTCAATTTCCGTACGTACTTCAACTTTAGGGAACAAGTCCGCCCAATGGTTTTTTACCTTTTCCCACTCTTTGGGATATTTTTCATGAAACTCCTTAGCAAAGCCCAGTACGTCTACCTTTACCTCTTGCTGCACTACGTGAAGAGCAAGCTCGATCCGCTCACGGACATCTTCCTTGAATGCCTTTTCTATCTTATTAAAAGCTTCAGGCTTCATGGGATTCAGCATGGAACCGTTTTGAACAATGTCTCCTTCCGTCTTTACTTTCACCGTGATGATCCAATGATCCCCTTCAATGGAGGGAATTAGCTTTACGCTGGCTTTAACCGGATTTAAAGACACCTTTTCCTTTCCATCATTCAGCTTAAAGGTGCTTGTATATTCTTCGATTTCATTTCGGATCCACATGACACCTCGAGTCACTTTATCTGAAATCTCCGCGACCATTCGATCTTTCTTGAAAATGGCGGTTCCAAAAATATAAGGAATGGTTTCATAGGATTTCATCGTTTCTTCCGGCTGAAGAATTTTAATCAACGGAATGATGGCTGATTGAGATTCTCCTTTTAACATCATGGATACTTGTTCCATCGTGGTTCCGATGCCCGTCTTGTTTTTGGCTAGCTTTCGCAGTGCTGTGGCCGAGGTGCGTTCAAGCGGAGGAAGCACTTTTAGGGCTTCTGATGCCATTCCTTCACTGACAAAAATAAAGGCACGCTCTCTTGGCTGAGGGTGACGCACCAAAAAATCGAATTGCTCCCGGATTCCCTTCTTCGCGAAGCCTTCGCTGAATATGAATGCCTTGCATTGACCCCAAAATAATTTCCGGGGAATTTTCGCTTGAAGCTTCGCCAAAGCATCGGCCGTATCTTCCCCTTTTTCAGCGCGTACGAGGGTCTGTCGTTCCCCGCCGCCGCCACCTTCACCGGATGAGCCTTTTTGACTTTTAGGGATGAAAATTTGTGCGCTGATTTGAACTTGATTATTGCCCGCGGTATCGAAAGCTAATGCTGTAACCAAAGCCAAATCGTTGATTTCCATCCGGTCCCAGCAGCCGCTAATCATCAAACAAGTCAGGAGGGTGATCACTAAGCTCAGTTTTTTTTTCATATAGCTTGGTTCCTTCTAAAGAAATTATCCCTCATCTTCTCTTCCTGGGGCCGGTTTTTGGTTGGGTGCTTGACGGTATGGATTGCTCCCTCCCGTAAGGTGTGGACGTGTATCCAGCATCCACAAAGGAGACCTGATCAGTACGTCTCTCAGCTCCTTCGATCTTGGGGTAGCCAGGGAGGAGAGATAGGGAACGCCGAAGGAGGTTAACTGGCACATGTGAAGAATAATGGCGATAAAACCCGTCATGACCCCCAGAAGCCCTAGCGTTCCTGCCAGGATCATCATTGGAAAACGTAAAATTCGGAGGGCAATCCCCGTGATATATCTTGGAATCATAAAGGAAGAGATGCCACCGATCGCAACCACGATCACCATCGGAGCCGAAATGAGGCCGGCCTGTACGGCCGCTTGTCCGATGACAAGCGCACCGACAATACTGACGGCAGCACCAATTTGTTTCGGCAATCGCACCCCAGCCTCACGCAGCGCTTCAAAGAAAACCTCCATGATCAACGCCTCAACCAGTGCCGGAAAGGGGATCGCTTCTCTGGAGCTTGACATAGAGAAGAGCAGGGATCCAGGGATCATCTCTTGATGAAAACTTAGAATCGCCACATACAACGACGGAAGAAAGAGAGAGATAAAGGTAAATCCGTAACGCATCCACCGCGTGAACGTACCGATCAAATACCCTTGATAATAATCCTCTTGACTCTGCATGATGGACATAAAGGTAATGGGAGCGATTAAGACAAAAGGAGTGCCTTCCGTAATAATAGCAATTCTTCCTTCTAACAAATTGGCGCATGTTACATCAGGGCGTTCCGTATTAAGCATTTGCGGAAATGGAGAATAGTGGTGCTCCTGAAGCAGCTCCTGAATATAACCGCTCTCCAGAACTCCATCGATCTTGATACTCTGGATCCGCTGCTTTATTTTTTCCACCACGGTCATATCCGCGATTCCGTCGATATAAGCGATGGCGATATTGGTTTGAGTGTATTCACCTACAACTATGGATTCCATTTTTAAATGAGGACTTTTGATAATCCGGCGTATTTGAGAGGTATTGACCCGGAGGGTTTCCGTAAAGCCCTCCCGCGGACCTCTAATTCCGGCCTCTGCCGAAGGCTCCTCGACCGCACGTTTTTCCCATTTGCTTAATCCTAAGGCGAGCCCTTGAGTCTCGTTATCCATGAGCAAAATCGGAAGGCCATTGGAAAGGCACTCGATGCATTTGGCAATGGTACTAAATGGTTTTACCTGCGTAACGGTTAAGCGCTGCTCGACAGCCTTCAAAAAATCGGCGCTTTCCTCTAGTTCATCCCGTAGGAGAGGAGTAAAAACATGCTCTTCGATCCCTTCAGAATCCGATAACCCATCAATATAAACTAAGATGGCTTTCGTATTTTTCCCAATGATAAAAGAACGGAACACCACATCCGAGCAATTGGCATAAATGGAGCACAGGAGATTCTCATTGCGCTTCAAGCTAGGGGAAAGCTCCTGTTCCAATAGGTGATTGCTAGGTGTTTGCGGTGGCTGCTGATCCATCTTCTCGGTTTGTTTCTTTCCTGACTGTTTCAATAGGTATTTGATAAAACCGAGCTTCAACATTGAGGCAGATTCCCTCCAAATCATTCCTTTGTCTTATCATGCCTTGTCCTTCCTTAATTATGCAAAAAAAAGAAGGCTTGCTAAAATATAGCAGACCTTCCTATAGCCGATGCGTTCCGCATCAGTGGCATTTTTTTGCACTATGCCATGGCGCAATAACACACCTCTCCTCAGGAGGGAAATATGGTAATATGAATTACAAAATCCCCGGGAGCAGGAGAGTAAATCATGAACTATCACCGCCGCAACCGTTTTCTTTTCTTTACGGACTCTGTGTTATTTATGAACGCGATGACCTTTATGTCGGTGAATGCCGTCATTACGTATTTTCTCGCCAATCTGAAGGCAAGCACCTTTGAGATCGGGCTGGTGAACGCCTTGGTATCGATCGGCAGCGTTGTCAGTCAGCCCTTGTTCGCCAAGCTGGTCATGAAGCTCACGCACAAAGGGAAGGTGTTCGCTAAAATATTGTTCACTCAGCGCATCAGCTTCCTGTTGGTTGTAGCGGCGGTCCCGCTGTTAGCCGAAGCGCATCCACGGCTGATGGTCGTGACGTTCTTGATCGGCTGGGCCGTGTTCAACCTGTTCGTCGGCTCGTACGGGATCTTTTACATGAGTCTGTTTGCGAAGCTGGTCGCGCCAAGCGAACGAGGACGGCTTCGCGGCTTCAGCAGTGGAACCGGCAGCGTGCTTGCGCTAGGGTCTGCGGCGGTATGCGGGTTGATTTTGAACCGGGTGCCGTATCCATATAACTACACAGTCATTTTCGCAATCGGCGTAACTTTGCTGCTGGCGGATGTGCTGATGTTTCAGCTGATGCAGGAGCAGGAGGCGGATGAGGTAGCGAAGGCGGACCTGAATTATTTTCAATACTTCAAAACGATTCCCACGATGTTCCGGGAGTATCCGGGCTATAAGCGCATCGTGATGGGGTTTGCATTGATGGTGGCCGCCCAATCCGCGTTGGCGTATTATACGCTCTATGCTGTGCGGACGTTTCAAGCGGGGAGCTCGACGATTGCCTTGTTTACCGCTATCACCGGGCTGGCCAATATCGCGGGGAGTGTGATTTTCGGGATGCTGTCGGACCGGATCGGACATCGGCAGGTGCTGATGGCAGCATCGGCCGCCGGCGGGCTGGGCAGTCTGCTGGTCGTGCTGTTCCCCGGACTGTGGTCGGTTTACGCCGCATTTGCCTTAACGAATATGTGTATCATCGGCTACAACCTGAGCAGCGGTATCCTGATTCTGGAGCAAATTTCACGAGCGCGGCTGCCGATGGCGATCAGTATTAATTCGATGATTTCCTTATGCACCAGTGCGATCGTGATGATCGGCAGCAGCTGGCTGGCGGACCTTTCGTTTCAGGTGGTGTTTCTGATCACCGGACTTTGCGGTATCCTGGGAGTGCTGATGATCAGGGATCGACACACGGCTGCAGCTGCGCGGCAATCCTCGGAGCTCGACTCGTCCACGTAGCTAGGGGTAAATGGGTATATTCTCCTTGGGGCTGGGTATATTATGCCAAAAAAAGGATGATACCCGACATGTCCATGCAGGATGAATCACCTATAGACCTCCCGCAGTTTCCGGAATCCTATTGGCGAGCCTCGTCGAGCTTTCCCGAATTCCCTAAGCTGACCGGCAGCATCGAAGCCGATGTAGCGATCGTCGGAGCAGGCATCTCCGGAATTACAACCGCGTACCTGCTCTCCAAGCAAGGCTTAAGCGTGGTATTAATTGAAGCTGGGCGCATTCTCAGCGGAACGAGCGGACATACCACGGCGAAAGTTACGGCCCAGCATGACTTGATTTACGACGAATTGATCTCTAACTTCGGAGTAGAGCAGGCGGCGCTTTATTATGAGGCCAACTGGGAAGCCCTGAGCTTCATCAAGCAAACGGTGCAGGAGCAGCAAATCGCTTGCGATTTTACAGAAGAAGATGCCTACGTCTATACCAGTTCCGATGAGTATATAGCCAAGCTGGCTGCAGAATTCAAAGCCTATCAAAATTTGCATATCCCCGGAGCCTTTGTCAAGCAAACTCCGCTTCCTTTTCCAACCAAAGCGGCCATTATCATGAAAAATCAGGCCCGTTTTAACCCGATCCCCTATTTATTGCACTTACTGGAGCAAGCCGCCGCTCACGGTGTACAAATCTTCGAAAACACCACGGCCATTTCCGTTGAAAAAGGGGACCGCACAGCGGTTGTCACCAGCGAGGGTCATACCATCACCTGTAAGCATGTCGTGTCCTGCTCGCACTTTCCGTTTATTGATGGACTGAGCTTTTATTTTGCCCGAATGCATTCGGAACGTTCTTATGTGCTGGGTGTAAAAACCGCCCAAGACTACCCCGGCGGGATGTATTTAAGTGCCGAGGACCCGAAACGCTCGATTCGAGCTACGACGTATAATGGAACGAAAATGGTTCTGATCGGTGGAGAAAATCACAAAACAGGGCAGGGCATCTGCACGATCCAGCACTATGAGGCTTTGAAGCAATTCGCAAGGGAGCATTTTGGACTAGAGCGGATCTGCTATCGCTGGTCGGCGCAAGACCTGATCACGGCGGACAAGCTTCCTTTTATCGGGCAAACGACGGCAGATTCCCCTCAAATTCTGGTTGCCACGGGATACAAAAAATGGGGCATGACGACCGGCACAGCGGCAGCGTTATTGCTTGAAAGGCTGGTGCTGGGAAAGGAAAGCCGGTACCGCGAACTGTTTAGCCCAGTACGATTTCATCTCGATCCGAGCCTGAAAACGATGATCGTGCAAAATGCGGACGTAGCGAAGCACCTGGTAGCCGGCAAGCTGGAGCTGCTCCATCACACGCCGGAGGAGCTCGCGAACGATGAAGGGGCCGTGGTTAAGGTCAATGGAAGCCGGGCGGGAGCTTACCGGGATCCGCAGGGGACACTGCATATCGTAGATACCACCTGTACCCACATGGGCTGTGAGGTCGAGTGGAACCACGGGGAACGAACCTGGGATTGCCCGTGTCACGGCTCCAGATTTTCGTACAAGGGAGAAGTGCTTGAAGGTCCAGCGAAGCGTCCTTTGAAGGTTTTAACGAACTCCAGCAGCTTTAATGTTTAAGGGTCCTATTCTAGGAGCGGCTCCTCACCAGGGGTCGCTCTTACTTTATTTGGCCATCATTCCATCGACCGTCATATTGAACAGACATGACGAATAAGAATGGTAAAAGCAAAAAGCATGTCCGCGCAGGATGAGCTAGATTATTGCACGGAGGGTGGAAGACGGATATGGAACATGGGGATCGCAGCATTGCAATCTTAGGCATAGGTACGGCCGTGCCGGCTTACCGGCTCGAACAAGGCGAGACAGCCCAGAGGTTAGCGGAAGCACTCAAAGACAATCCGAACTCCGCGCGCTGGGCCAAACGCATATTCAAGCAATGCGGCGTGGAGAGCCGGTTTACCTGCGAACCGAATTTGCTGGAGCCAGCTGAAAGCTGCCGATATTTTCCGAGCGTATCGAATACATCCGTGCCCACCACGGCTGAGCGGATGAAAACCTACAAAGAAGCATCCGTTCCGCTAGGGCTGGAGGCGGCTAGAAAGGCGCTTTCCGATGCGGATGCGCAACCCTCTGATATTACGCATCTGATTACCGTCAGCTGCACCGGTCAATTTCTTCCGGGCATGGATGCAGCGCTGATCAGGCAGCTAGAGCTCTCAGACACCGTAAATCGCATACCGCTTCAATTTTTGGGCTGCGCCGCAGGGTTAAAGGCGGTTTGCTTATCCAAACAAATTGTGGCGGGCAACCCGCACGCAAAAGTCTTAGTGGTCTGCGTTGAATTGTGCACGCTGCACATCCAACCTTCCACGGAACGGGAAGCGTTATTCGCCGCCTCCTTTTTCGGTGATGGGGCTTCCGCTTGTGTCGTCGGCTCAGCGGGGGCGGAGCATAGAGGCATATTTCAATTAGGCCAAGCTCACTCGGTTCTGTTGCCGGACTCCGCCGAGGACATGGTGTGGGAGCTAGGGAATCACGGGTTTGATCTGTATCTTTCTCCGGATATCCCGAAGCAAATCGGACGGTTGGTTCCCCAAGAAGTCGAGCGCTTGCTAAAAGGAGACACTCATCCACCGGAGCTGGAGCTTTGGGCGATTCATCCCGGCGGCCGAGGCATAGTCGATACGCTTCAGGATATTTTTGAGCTTACGGAGGAGCAGACGCAGCCAAGTCTTAGCGTTCTTCGCAACTACGGCAATGTCTCGTCCGCCACTATCTTGTTCGTGCTTAACGAGATGAGGCAGCAGCTGGAGGGACGGGGATCAGAACGTGCTGGAGGCATCGCGCTCGCTTTCGGTCCGGGCCTCACGGTCGAGATGATCCAAATCGCTTATGCGCCAAGCACAAGCGCCATCATTCAAGCGCAGCTTTCAGGGAGCATCGGCACTAGTGTTTAGACGTCTGCGACAGCGGGCTGCAGAGCCGGAGCTGATGGACGACTTTACAACCGGAGGAATCGAGCTGACCGAAGCGCTGCAGCACCTGCGAAGGCTGAACCGGATTTTCGGTGCGGCGGGACCTACCCTTTACGGCGTGAAGCGGCTATGGGCGGAAGCGAAGAAGCCGGGCAGCCTGTCGATCTTGGATGTCGGAGCCGGATCTGGAGATGTGAACCGGCGTCTGCTGCGCTGGGCGGATCAGAATCGAATCGAGCTTCGGATTACGCTCGTTGACATCACTGATGAAGCTTGTGAGGAAGCGAAGCTGTTATTTCAAGATGAACCGCGGGTCCAGGTGATGAAAAGCGACTTGTTCGCGCTGCCGGCCGGCTCTGCAGACATTGTCACAGGCACTCAGTTTGTGCATCATTTTACGGAACAAGAGCTTCCCGGCGTGCTGGAGTGTATGCTGAAAGCGTCTCGGCTGGGCGTCGTCATCAATGACATTCACCGGCATTGGATGGCCTGGGTGGCCGTCTGGCTCATGGCACGGATCGTCTCCAATAATCGATATATTGTACACGATGGGCCTTTGTCCGTGGCCAAAGGGTTTCGGTCGGCCGATTGGCTTAAGCTCCGAGCCTCCCTTGGAAATTCTGAAATGGTGCACAGCTGGAGGCCGCTGTTTCGTTATGCCGTCGTGATCGGCAAGCACCGGATATAATTTACAAAGCGTAGCTGGGAGTTGAATGCGATGAGCCGCATCCTGGATGCAGCAGTTCTTGGTGCCGGGATTGCCGGCAGCAGCTTGGCCAAAGCCTTAGCGGACCGGGGCTGGGAAACCGTAGTGCTGGATCGGCAGCGGTTCCCCCGGCATAAAGTGTGCGGAGAATTTCTATCTCCGGAATCGCAGCAGATGCTTACAGCTTTTGGGCTGCGCGATGCGGTACAATCGCTTCAACCCAGCAGTATCACCAAGATTCGGTTGATCTTGGGCCGTGGCGACCCGCTGGAAATTCCTTTGCCTGGCATGGCGTTAGGGGTTAGCCGGCACGCCTTAGACCTCGCTCTACATCGTGAGGCAGCGAGCTCGGGCGCCGAAGTGCAGACGGCAGCGACGGTGACAGCCGTATACCCCGATGCTGAGGGCTATACGATCGAAACGAAGCGGGAGACGGGGATTCATACCTTGAAGGCGCGCACCGTCATCGCGGCATGGGGCGCCAATCGTCGGTCAGGACTTCCCGGCCAAGCCCCTAAGCGGGAATCCGCTGCGAAGAGGAAGACGTACATGGGCGTGAAATCCCATTTTAGTGGCATTGAGATGGAGCCTGTGGTGGAGCTTTATTTTTTCCCCGGTGGCTATTTGGGGATTTGTCCTGTGGAAGGCGGCAGCATCAATGCTGCGGCACTGGTGTCGCCCAAGGCTTTCGGTATCCATGAGAAAACGATCCTGGGTTTGATCGAAGCCGCTGGACGCAGCAATCCCAGACTGGAACAAAGACTGGCGGGAGCCGTCCCGATTCCGGGAACGCAAGCGGCCGTTGCCCCGGTCGATCTTGCCCGTAATCCGGTGGCGTGGGATATGATCCCCCATGTGGGCGATGCCGCAATGATGCTGCCGCCGCTCTGCGGAGACGGCATGTCGCTGGCCCTGCGGTCGGCGCTGCGCTGTGCCTCTTTTGCCGATCGCTATTTGCAAGGGAGCATTTCCCTTTCCCAGTGGGAGTATGAGTACTCGCAATCCTTGGTGCGCGAATTCCAGGGACCACTGCGGTGGGGACGCCTTTTATCCTGGCTGCTAAGCAGCTCCACGCTCTCCTCGCCTTTGCTGAGTTTAGCCCAGTTCACTCCTCGTTTGACCTCCAGCTTAGTTAGGGCAACCCGATTGAAAGAGCTCGAGTAGCAATTCCCACTACCATTTCAATCCACACATGAGAGGGGCATAGCATGGTCATGGGCTTACGGAAGCTTGCCGTCCTCTCTTTTCGATATCCCAAAGCTATACTTGTGTTTTGGACCATGTTCTTGGTCCTTTTTGGTTTTTATGCTCCTAAGCTCACGACGGTGCTGCAGGATCATGGGTTGCTCGCAGACGGCTCCTATGTCAAGGTGCAGCAAATCCTAGCCGAGGATTTCCATGTTCCGAAGGATCCGGTCATTCTGGTGTTTGAGAAAAAGCAGAGTGTATCGCAGGAGCAATTTCAACAATATATCGCCAGCAGCATGCTCCAATTCAAGGATATGAACGGTCTGCTCGAGGTAGTGTCCCCTTTGGAACGGGCAGGAATGCTCGAAGGGGATTTTGCCTATGCGCTGCTTTCGTTTCGTCAGCATTCTTATGAAATGAAGCCTGTGCTGGACGAAATGCATCGACGTCTATCGCATCATCCAGCGATTTCGGTTCGAATGACAGGCAAATCCGTCGTCCAAGCGGATGTCAACGAGGCTAGCTTTAAGGATCTGACCCAAGCCGAACGGATCGGAATTCCTGCGGCCTTCCTGATTTTATGGATCGCGTTTGGTGGTGTCGTTTCCGCACTACTGCCCATTGTCATAGGGGTGATCGGGGTAACCGGCACGATGGGAATGATGTACTTGCTCGGGACGAGGATGGAGCTGTCCAATTTTGTACTCAATGTGATTCCTATGGTGGGACTGGCTTTGAGCATCGATTACGCCTTAATGCTGGTGAGCCGGTTTCGTGAAGAGCTGGAGTGCGGCCCGGTAGAGCAGGCTTTAATGACAACGATGCAGACTGCCGGCAGGTCCGTAATGTATTCAGCCGCTGCCGTATGGCTGGGCTTGTTGGGCGTCCTGCTGATTCCGCTGCCCATGTTCTCGTCTGTTGCGATGGGGGCCATGCTCGTCCTGGCGGTTTCGGTCTGCTTGACCTTAACGCTGCTTCCGGCGCTCCTCGTTGTTCTTCGCCGTGCAATTCATGCGGAAAGCAAGCCATTGTCCGCCTTCAGAACATCGACCCTCTGGTATGTGTGGCCGGGCTATGTGTTAAAGCGGCCGATTCGTATGGGGCTGCTCGCTTTGCTCCTGTTATTGTGCTGCCTTCTGCCTTTAAACAAGCTCGAGGTCGCGATTCCGGACGCCAGCTCTTTACCGCAAGGCAAGGAGTCCCGCATGGCAGCGGAAGCCTATCAAGCGCACTTCGAGTCTCCTTCGGAAGCTCGTATTTTTATCGTGGCTCAGGGAAAGGGAGCACATACGCTGAGCAAAAACGATTGGCTTGAGGCCCATACCTTAACCGAGCAGCTAAAAAGGGATCCGGGCGTCCTGCGAATAGACTCCATTTTTGACCGTCTGCACATGTCGCCTGAGCAGCTATACCTCTTGGCTCAGCAGCCTCGTTTAAAAGAGAGATACATTCAACCTTTTGTTCATGAAAACCGGATGCTCATTCAAGTAACGCTAGAGGGGGGAGCGGCATCCAAGCCTGCGATGGACTGGGTCAGACGATGGGAGCGGGAGGCTGCGCATCAAGGAATACCCATCCTGCTGGGAGGAGAAGCGAAGTATCAGCAGGAGGTTTTTGACGTCATTTTCGATAATCTGCATCGAGTGATTCTGTTTATTGTCGTATCCAATTTTATCGTGCTTTATCTGGCCTTCCGATCCGTTCTCATTCCGCTCAAAACGATAGCGATGAATTTCTTGAGCATAGGCGCCGCGTTTGGCCTTCTGGTATGGATTTTTAGAGAGGGACACCTGGGGATGGAGCAGGGCAGTATTGCGATTATGATTCCCGTCTTTATTTTCGGACTGGTCTTTGGGATCAGTATGGATTACGGCGTGTTCCTGGTATCCCGCATTTTCGAGAGGTATCAGCGGACAAAAGACAATCACAACGCGGTGCTGATCGGCGTAGCATCCACAAGTCGAATCATCACGTCGGCCGCCGCGATTATGGTCGCTGTGACGGTGCCGTTTGCGTTCGGTGAGGTAGCGGGGGTGAGGCAGCTGGGGATTGGCATTGCTTCTGCGATCTTGATCGATGCCACGGTCATTCGGCTGATTTTGGTCCCCTCGCTCATGAAATGGCTGGGGGACTGGAACTGGTGGGCTCCCAAACGGTTCAAATAGAAAGCACTCATCCAGTGTGATTTTGGATACAACATTGTTGCTTTGGGCCAAATACAATCCAGGCATCGCTCTGTACAATTAGATATAGATGAACCGAAGGGGCCTGCGGATCGAGCAGCAGAACCCCTGACAGCTGCCAATGTCGGAGACGTCGCGATGTAGGCCCTATGAGCATGTGAAACGGAATAAGAGCAGTTGAGGAGGAGAAGCGGCGATGTCTTCAACTACGAAACGGAAACGAAGAGATTACAGCCTGTACGGCAATGAAAACAAGCTTGCGCAGGAAAAAGGGCTCGCCTCGGCGGAGTGGTACCAATGTCCGATCCCCCGTCAGCGGATGAAGGAGCTCATGAAGCGAAAGGACGGGCCGGCGATCCGCGATACGATCATCTGGATTACGGCGCTGATTGGCGCGGGCGTGCTCGCGTATTATTCCTGGGGGACGTGGTGGGCGATTCCGGCGTTCCTGATCTATGGCACCTTGTATGCCTCTCCGGGGGACTCCCGCTGGCACGAGTGCGGACACGGGACCGCGTTCAAGACACCGTGGATGAATGAGGTCATCTACCAGCTGGCTTCCTTCCTGGTGCTGAGGTCGGCGACGCCATGGCGCTGGAGCCACGCCCGTCACCATAGCGACACCTACATCGTCGGACGCGATCCGGAGATTTTTCTGCCGAGACCGCCCATTTATAAGATCGTCTTTATGGAAATTCTCCACTTATACGGCGGGCCGATTGAGATCAAACGCTTTTTCCTTCACTGCATCGGCAAAGTGGACGCGACGGAGAACGAATATATCCCAGAGTCGGAGCGCCCCAAGGTGTATTTGGAGGCACGGATTTATTTGCTAATTTTGTTGACCGTGACCGGTTTATCGCTTTACTATCAAAGCATGCTGCCGCTGATGTTGGTTGGCTTGCCTTCGTTTTATGGCTCGATCATGGTGCTGTTGTTTGGGATGACTCAGCACTTGGGTCTGCATGAGGATGTGCTCGATCATCGGCTCAACACACGCACCATGTATTTGAACCCGGTGTTCCGGTTTCTTTATTGGAACATGAACTATCATATCGAACATCATATGTTTCCGATGGTGCCTTATCATGCGCTCCCAGCTCTGCATAAAGAGATGCAGGCGGACTGTCCGAAGCCCAGCAGCAGCTTAGGGGCGGCGCTCCAAGAAGTGATCGCAGCGCTGTGGAAGCAAAGGAAGGATCCTGCGTATACGGTTCACCGTCCACTTCCGAGCACGGCCCGTCCTTATAAGTTCGGCTTGCAGGATGGCGCAAATGGAAAAACGGAGCTCCAACCGAGTACGGGTCCTACGATTTCCGGAGGAATCACACACGGAGCTTAGAAACTGGAGGGAATGAACTCATGTTGTATGACAATCTAGAATTACATAATGTAGCTGAGCTTGTGGAAGTGCCAGGCCGGCCGGGGCTGCTGCTGCAGCGTGTGCCGGAGAAGGTTCGACAGCAGCTGCGTCCGGCGACGCAGGCCGTGTACCGCCAAGCTGCCGGCTGCGAAATCCGCTGTGTCAGCGGCGGGGGAACGGTCAAGCTGACCCTTATGAGCTACAGCGGGCCGGTGCAGGCCTATTCGTATGCGGGAGATTTTCCAGTGGGGACGCACACGATTGGTGAGGAGCCAACAACGGTGGAGCTGACGCTCCCTGAGCCAGGCTTTCTGGCCATGGATGCGCTCGATCGGAACGAATTGACCTTTGCTTCGAGCGTCTGGAGACTCCTCTTTCCCAAAGGCGAAATTCATATCCTTGCCATCGAAGGGGAGAGCATCCGTCCTCCGCGTGCGGATGAGGTGCCGTCTCGCCGTTACTTGGCGTATGGCACATCGATCACGCAAGGGATCGCGGCGACCCATCCGGCACTGACCTACGTGAAGCAGGTCGGCTGGCGTCTGCGCGCGGACGTGATCAATTTGGGCGCATCGGGCACTGCATTCTGCGAGCCGGCGCTCGCCGATTATTTGGCCGCCCGCGACGATTGGGACTTCGCTTCGATGTGCTTGTCCGTCAATATGCTCAACCAGGGCGTATCTGCCGGTGAGTTCGAGGCGCGCGCGACGTATCTGGTCGATTCGGTAGCCCGGGGTCATGCAGGGAAGCCTCTCGTCTGCATCGGCCTGTTCCCATCCTTTCATGATGTAGGGCTGCGCTGGCCGGGGAAAGATTCGGTTTCCACTGCAGACGAGTATCGAGCGGTTCTACAGGGGATCGTTCAGCGTCTTGGCCTGCCACACGTCCAATACGTTGATGGAAGGGAGCTTCTTACGTCCATGAACGGGCTGATTCACGATTTGCTCCATCCGAACGATTACGGCATGATGGAAATCGGGGAGAAGCTGGCTGCTATTCTGCGGCAAAAGCTGTAGCTCGACGCGCTGGAATGATGGAAGAAGGGGCGCCTACACCGTGTAGGCACCCCTTCTTTTTTAATGCTCAATTAATTCACTTAAAGGCACTTCTTTTTCATTTTCCGGCTGATTCAGGGGATAGATTCTTGCGGTTTGATTGCCCTCGTCTACATGCTGAATGTAAACCGGCTCGCCATTGCAGGTCACATGAGCCATCACCGGCGAAGCGGCAATCGCTGCGGCACGTTGTGTATTCATATCCAATACCTCCATCTTTTTCTAACGATATTAATGTGGGCATCGGATTCGTTTCTTATGCTTTGAGATCGGACAAAATTTCCTTCGCCGCCCGCTGCCCGGTTTCGACCGCGCCATTCATATACCCTTGAAAATCAATGGAGGTATGCTCGCCCGCAAAAAAGCAATTCCCTTCCCGTTCCCGCTCAATGCCCGAGAATTTCGTATACTGTCCTACCTTCCAATACGAGTAGGAGCCTCGGGTCCACTGGTATCCACTCCAGTAATCGAGTGTCGCTTTCCCGTTCCATTGCTGTGTACTGCCGGGCAGCACCGGTTCGAGCTGGGTCAGAAAGGGGTTGACCACTCCCAGATCGGAGTAGCTTTTACCCACCCTTCCTCCGGTATAGCCCACTAGGATGCCGGAAGCCCCAGGCTGGGCTCGAGTTACCTCCCAAGTGTTCTGGTAGCCCGTATCTGCAAAGGTTTCGCCGGTGCATCCCTGCGCCTCCCAGAAACGGTTCTTAAACTGCACATGCAGCTTCGCGTTGGTGCCCATCCCTTGTTCACGGATGGCAGTTTGTTTCAGAGCTCGGAAGCCTGCTTTGGAAAAATCTACACTGGAGCGAAGGATCGAGAAGGGGACGGTCAAAATGACCCGATCAGCAATGAGCTCACGATTACCACTCGCGGTTTGGAAGGTCAGCGTGTAGGACTGATTATCGTTCAGCTTAATGGCGGTAAGCTCGTGACCGAGGCTCACTTGCTCGGGAAGCCGAGAAAACAGGGCGGAAGCCAGCTGATCATTTCCTCCATGAATATGGAACTTCTCGTTCGAAGGGCCGAATATGCGCAATTGCCCCTGGCCCCGATACCCAAGCAGATACAGCAGATTCAATGCGCTTTGCTCACTGGATTCACCGCCATACTCGATGTTGTAGGCAATGTCTAGCAGCTTGCCGAGCTTCGATGAGGAGCCTCCGGGAACATTCCGGTTAATCCATTCCAATACCGACATCTGGTCCAGCTCTAAACCGCGCGCAGTATACGAATTATACAACGTCGGATAGCCGGCGTCAGAGAAATCCTTATGTAAGGTCTGCCAAATTTCCTTGATGTCCCTTGTAGCTTCCTTGTAGGTATAAGGTGTTCCGTTAAAATAATACAAGGCTTCCGTCCCGTTTTTTTGTGCTTGATTCAGATTGTCCAGCGTAAGTCCCATTTCTTGGGCCAGCTGTTTCAATTCAAGGTGGCTGTTATCGATAAGCTCTCCGCCATGCTCCGCGAGCTGACCATCGGCAAAATCGCCCCGGCGCGTCCAGCATCTTCCTCCGACACGGTCGGAGGCCTCATATACCTTGGCGATGTACCCGGCTTTCATCAGCGTGTAAGCCGCTGTTAATCCGGCGAGGCCCGCGCCTACAATCGCGATTCTCGGGGCACCGGCACTTGGCTTGGAGGGAGCTCCAAAGGCGCTTTGAGCGAAAAGGGCTGGAAACGAAAGCGCCAATCCGGCGGCAGTCGCTTGCTTTAAAAAATCGCGGCGCTTAATCGGTTTATCGAGCCCTCCCGCGTTCTCGCCAGAATCATTTTCCAGCTTGAAGATGATGTCCCTCAATTGATCGAAGATCGGTACATGTCCCACATGATCACCCTCTAATAGATTTCATATTCTGTCTAAACGAACCGTGCTATGAGCTAGCATATCGTTTTGAGCTTAAAATGACTGTCGAAGCATGGTCATCCGTAGTCAATTTTTGATCTCAGAGGGGGCGGGGGCGGAGTAATTGAATTGACCATTGAGGGCTAAGTACAGACTACGTACCATTATATAATGAAAGCGATTTCTTAACTTGAGGGGGCGAAGCGAATGAAACGCGTTAAAGCGGGTGTAGTGTTCACTCTTGTGCTCGCGCTGCTTGGAGGATGCTCGACCGGAGGCAGTGGAGGTGCGCCGGCTGCAGGCGACAGCGGCAGTCAGAAAGCGGCCGAAGGGCCCTTGGAAATCGAGATGATGACCAGCCAGACGAATGAAGTGCCGGATATGAATAATGAATATTACACCGAGCTGCAGAAGCTGACCAATACCAAGCTTAATATTTCCTGGGTACCCGATGGCAACGATTACGATACGAAATTTGATTTGATGATCTCCTCCGGACAGCTGCCGGAAGTGATCTACGCTAGGGACTATATCCGACCGACGCTGATCAGCGCCATTAAACAGAACGCCTTCTGGGACCTGACTCCGCTGCTGGGTGACTTCTCCAAATATCCGAATTTAAAAAATAAAATGACGCCCAATTCTTGGAATTATGTCAAGCTGGACGGGAAAACGTGGGGAATCCCGCGCAGCCGCTCACTGATCGATCCCGGAATTAAGATCCGCGCGGACTGGCTGGAGAAGCTGAACATTCCGCAGCCGAAGACGCTGGACGAATACAAGGAAGCGCTCAAAAAAATCGTGAAGAGCGATCCCGACGGCAACGGGAAGGACGATACGATCGGGCTGATTGCCACAGGTCCGCAGATGTCTACGATCATGGCGGCGTTCGGAGCACTTGATCCGGTTTATAACAGCGAAGGCGGCATGCTTCGGGATATCCTGACGCCACAGTTTACGAGCACCGTCGAATGGTTCCGCGGGCTTTACGCCGATGGATTGCTGCCTCAGGAGTTTTCAACTCTGAATGATACCCAGCAGAAGGATTTGCTGCGCAGCGGCCGGGCGGCTTCCTACCAGGCCAGCATCTATTATGATTTTGTCTGGACGAAGGACATCCAGAAGGTGCAGCCCGCCGGGAAGCTGGATACGCTGCAGCCGATGAAGGGACCAGGCGGTATTACCGCGGTATTAGACATCGGTACGCGAGGCGCTTTTTACATCAGCAAGAAGGTGCCTAAGGAGAAGGTGGAGCGCATTCTCGCCTATTTCGAAAAAACCGCCAGCGACGAGCTTACGAATTTCGGGTATTGGGGCAAGGAAGGCGTGCACTATAAGCAGGTTAACGGTGATAAGCAGCTGACCGATCTTGGCGTCAAGCAAATCAACGTGACCTCGTTATCGCCGCTCACCCCGGCCTACACGAAATGGGGCAAGGTAGACTATTCCGGAGTGTCGCGCGCAGAGAACGAGGCCAAGGAAAAAGCCGTGGCGAACTTTGAGCAAGTCGGCAAGGTAAATCCGTTCACGTGGCTGTATTCCCCGACCTGGGTGCAAACCTGGCCGAAATACGACTCGGAAATGAAGAGCATGATGATCAAAGCGGTAGCCGGACAAATTTCGATGGACGACTATAAAAAGTACGTTGACAAGCTGGTCAATGACCCGCAGCTGAAGAAGGCGTTCAAGGAATACGCCGATGATTACAAGAGTAAGACCGGAAAGTAACCGGGGGGAGGAGCACAAGCACCTATGGAAAAAACAGCTAATCCTGCCGCAATGGCGCAAGTCCGCGGGGCCCGTAAATCGGGCCTCGACAGACTCGCGGTCCGCATGAATAAAAACAAGTATATTTATCTCTTGATGCTCCCCGGCATATTGTTTTTTATCGTGTTCAAGTTCGGCCCGATGTGGGGGCTCTTGATCTCCTTCCAGGATTACAGCCCGTTTGCCGGGTTTTGGGGCAGCGAGTGGGTGGGGCTGAAGCATTTCACGGAGATGTTTCAAAGCGAGCAGTTTTATATCATGCTGCGCAATACGTTTCTGATCAACATCTTTAATCTGGTGTTTTATTTCCCGCTGCCGATTGTGCTGGCTCTGATGCTCAACGAGGTGCGGCATGGGCTGTATAAGCGAATCCATCAATCGATTGTGTATATGCCGCATTTCTTATCTTGGGTTGTAGTGGCGAGCATGACCTTCTTCGTCTTGTCGACCGACATCGGGATCGTCAATAAAGTTTTGTATACGCTCGGCTTCAAGCCCATCGCTTTTCTGTCTCAGCCCCAATACTTTTGGGCGCTCCTCACCGCCCAAAATATTTGGAAGGATGCCGGGTGGGGCACGATCATCTTTTTGGCTTCAATCGCGGGCGTCGATCCGACCCGGTATGAAGCGGCGGTGGTGGACGGAGCAGGGCGGTGGCGCCAAATTTATCATATTACGCTGCCAGCGATCCGCCCGACGATTCTCATCCTGTTTATTCTCCGCTTCGGTCATATGGCGGACGTCGGCTTCGAGCAACTTTTGCTGATGATGAACCCATTGGTGAATTCGGTAGCAGATGTGTTCGACACGTATGCCTATAATCAAGGCATCCTGCGGGGGCAGACCAGCGTAGGGGTCGCGGTTGGCATGTTTAAAGGCGTGATCGGGCTCATTTTGGTGACGACGGCCAACTATGTAGTCAAGAAGCTGGGACACGATGGGATCTATTGAGCCAGCACAGTATACGGAGGTGAACGGTTCTGAGCATTACACACAAAAAGCGCCTAACCTGGGGAGATTGGATCAATTACATTCTGCTCTTCGGCATATCGGCGATCTCGGTTTTTCCCTTCCTCTACATTTTCAGCGTGTCGTTTACAGATCCGGCCGTCTATGTGCCGCTCAAATTTTATCTCTTTCCGGAAAAATGGTCCCTTGCGGCGTACCGCTACATTTTGTCCACCAACAGCTTCGTTAACGCGATCAAAAGCACAGCCTTCGTGACAGCGGTCGGCACGGTGCTGAATCTGATCGTTACCTTTATGATGGCCTACGGGCTGACTAAGAAGGATGTGGCTGGGCGGGGAGTGATCCTCAGTGGCGTCGTCTTTACCCTGGTATTTAATGCGGGTATTGTCCCGAATTATATTCTGGTCAAGAACCTAGGTCTGCTAAATTCCTATTGGGCCTTAATCTGGCCGGCTTTGACCAATGCGTGGAGCTTGATCGTCGTGAAAAGCTTTCTGGAATCGCTGCCTGCGGAGCTGGAGGAATCCGCTCGGATGGATGGCTGTTCGGACATCGGAGTATTCCTTCGAATCGTCATTCCATTGTCCATGCCCGCCATAGCCGCTTTCACGCTGTTCTTTGCCGTGTCACATTGGAACACGTATTTCAATGCGCTGATCTATATCAGTGACACGAGAAAGTGGACGCTCCAGGTGCTGGTCAAAACACTCATCATCGATTCGCAATCCAATGGCGTCGGCAGCCAAACTGTGGCCTCGGACGGCGGCAACGCGCCTCTCGAAACGATCCGGATGGCCTCGATCGTGCTGGCGGTGGCCCCGATTTTGGTGATTTATCCGTTTTTGCAGAAGCATTTTGCAAAAGGAGTTATGCTTGGTTCGATCAAGGGCTGATGTTTTGGATGTAAAAAGAGGGGCAATCCCATAAGTAGATTAATAATCTACTTGAGGGATTGCCCCTTCGTTTTTGAAGTACGATTAATTTCCCTTCGTATAAACGTCTTTGACCGTCAGCAGGTTCACCATCGGCTGCCCGTTTCGATAGGCCTCCACGTTGCGGCTGATGATATCAAGCGACCGTCCGATCCGATCGGGGACGGCCGGCGTGCAGTGCGGCGTAATCAGCGTGTTCGGCGCATCCCACAGCGGGCTGTCACTCGGCAGCGGCTCGGTCGCGAACGTATCCAGCCCTGCGCCGGCAATGACGCCCTCGCGCAGCGCCGATAGAAGCGCTTGCTCATCGACTACCGCACCGCGCGCCAGATTGACCAGATAAGCGGTTCGCTTCATCAGCTGAAGCTCCCGCTGTCCAATCAGATGGTGGGTGGCGTTGCTTAACGGCAGCACCAGGGCCACAATATCGCTTTCCTGCAGCAGCTCATCCAGCGTGTCGCCTCGCTCCGCGCAGTACAGCTTATCCACGCCCGGAGGCGCCTCGCTCACGCTGCGGCGGTAGCCGAGCACCCGCATGCCGAACGCCTTCGCACGAACGGCCAGCTCCGTGCCGGTATTTCCGAGACCAAGGATGCCCATGGTCTTACCATACAGGCCGCGCAGGTCGTTTTGCCCGGGAATGCCCCATTGATGCGCCTGCTGCGCCGCGTAAAACCGCGGAAACTGGTAGGTGAGCGCCAGGGAGAAATACATGACATGTTCGGCTAGCACCGGGCCGGAGCGTCCGGCGGAGCTGGTGACGATCAGACCCTTCTCGAACACCTCGGGACGGGCCGATTTGTTGAGACCGGCGTGGTCACAGTGAATCCACCGCAGCTTCGGCGCGGCGAGATGCCGTTCATCCAAATCGCCGGCGAGCACGGCGACGTCCGCCTCTTGCAGCGCAGCCTCGATAGCGGCATCATCGCGTCGGTCTACGAGCAGCAGCTTCGCCGGGGCGAACGCTTCCTTCAGCTTCTCGAGATGGGCGCCTTTATACTCGACGGTGGCAAGGACGGTATGAATTTCTCTTTGCGTTGACATGGCTTGAGCACACTCCTTAGGTTGTTTTGGATATGGAAGCTAGCCCTTGACAGAGCCAAGCATAACCCCTTTGGCAAAATACTTTTGCAAAAACGGATAGACGACCAGGATCGGCAGCATGGCCAGAATAATCGATGCCATTCGGATCGTTTCCTTCGGCACCAGCGCTTCATCACCGCTGCTGGTTTCCCCGATGCCGGAAGCGTCGTTTTCCATCACGAGCTGTTTGATGAGCACCTGGAGTGTCCATTTTTTCGAGTCGGAAATATAGATGAGCGCGTTAAAGTATGTATTCCAGTGCTGGACCGCAAAAAATAACGTGAAGGCTGCGATCGCCGGCAGGGAGAGGGGAATCACGATCCGAAGAAAGACGCCCAGATCGGAGCAGCCGTCGATGCGGGCGGCATCCTCCAGCTCCGGGTGGATGGACTCCAGGAAGCTTTTGACCACGATGATGTTCCAAGCGCTCGTCAGGCTGGGCCAAATAAGCGACCAGTAGGAATTGAGCAGCCCCATTTCCTTGACAAGCAGGTAATGGGGGATGATTCCGGCGTTAAAAAACAGCGTAACCAGCACGGTGCCGAGAAAAAAATTACGGCCGAGCACCCATTTCTTCGTTAAGCCGTACGCCATGGTGAAGGTAAAGAGGAGATTCAGTACCGTGCCGACGACAGTCACGAAGGCAGTGCTTTTCAAAGCGTGGAGGAAGCTGTCGGTCGACAAGATGTATCGGTAGGAGGCCAAGGACCATTTGTCCGGGATCAAATAAAATTTTAACGGCGTATACGTCGTCGGATCGGTCAGCGACAGGCTGACGATATACAGAAACGGGAATAGGCTGACGAGCGAGATGAAGCCCAGCACGGTGTAGTTCAACCAATCGCCTGCACCCAGCTTTTTTCTATTAACATAGCTCATGGCTGGTTCCTCCAATCCTGGCTTAGTAAATCCCTTCGTGCCCGAGCTTTTTGACCACATAATTCGAAATCAGCACCAAAACAAGTCCCACCACTCCCTTGAACATGCCTACCGCCGTACCGAGGCTGATTTCTCCCTGCTGGATGCCCCGGAAATACACGAACGTATCGAAAACGTCGGCGACGTTGTTTACCAGCGGGTTCATCATGAGCAGCACCTGCTCGAAGCCGACGTCTGCCATATGGCCGAGCCTCAGAATGAGCAGGATGACAATGGTGGGGCGGATCGCGGGCAGCGTGATGTGCCAAATTTGCCGCCACCGGCTAGCCCCGTCCATGATCGCCGCTTCATACCGCTCCGGATCTACGCCCGCAACGGCGGCGAGGAAAATGATCGTACCCCAGCCGCTTTCCTTCCAAATATTTTGCGCCGTCAGGATGCCCCAAAAGTAGCGCGGCTCGGAGAGAAATGAAACGCTTTCCAAACCCAGCGAAACGAGCAGCTTATTGATGAAGCCGACATCGACGGAAAGTACGAAAAACGTCATGCTGGCGACGACCACCCACGAGAGGAAGTGAGGCATATAGACAACGGACTGATTCAGCTTCTTAAACCATTCGTGCCGCACCTCATTGAGCATCACGGCAAGTACGATAGGGACCGGAAAGAAAAAGATCAAATTCAGCACATTGATCAGCAGCGTATTGCGCAGGAGCACGTAAAAATGATCGTCCCCGAACAGCTCGAGAAAATGCGTGAAGCCGACCCATTCACTGCCACGGATGCCTGCGAAAGGGTTGTAGTTCTGAAAAGCGATCAGCATCCCCCACATCGGCAGCAGCTTAAACAGGGCAAAGTATAAAAAGCCTGGCAGGATCAAGACGTACATGTATCGCCCGGCGGCCAGCCGCTTCCGCCAGGAGCGGCGGGAGGAAGCGGCTGTACCGCCTAACGGTAATTCCACTGGTTCTGCCGATGGATGGAAGCTCATCGCTGCTTGACTCCTTTCGCTTCAAAAGAATGGAAGCTCATCGGTATTGGGTGCGGTAATCGCTGGGTGACATTTTCAGCATGCGCTGGAACACCCGGTTGAACGTGCGGTGCGAATACCCGATCGCCTGGGCGATCTGGCTGATGTTTTGATCAGTGGCTGAGAGCAGCCGTCTAGCCTCGTTCATTTTGCATTCGGTCACATAATCGAGAAACGACCAGCCGAATTCCTTTTTGAACACCCGGCTCAAATAGGCGGGGGTGATGCGCAGCGAATCCGCACATTCCGCCAGCGAGATTTCCCGCGACACGTTATCCATGATGTACTTGCTGGCTTTTTGAGCGATGAGCTTGCCGGACTTGTTGTAATTGTCATCGGCAATTTTTTCGTAGAGCGGGAACAGCATCTCGTTAAACCACTCGCACATTTCCGCACGCGTTTCCCTCGTCCTCAGCTGGTCAAATAGATTGTACTCCAGCATTTCCGGCGTCCGTCCACCCTTATCCTCCAGGGAGGCGATGATGGCGGCAAGCAGCATACAGCAGCTTTGGGAGCTGATGGCAAAGGAGCCGGAGGGCTGCAGCGCCTGAATAAACTGCTGAAGGGCGGCTCGCGCTTCCGGCAGATTCCCGATGGAAAGCGCCTCCACAATCGACTGCTCGATGGAGCGGGGATAGCGAAAGGCGGTCTGCTTGTGCATTTCCTCAAGCTCCCCGATGCATAAGATCGTTTCTTCTTCCTTGCACAGGCGGTATTGCAGTGCCAGCTTCGCTTCTTGGTACGAGATGTGAAGGTCCGCGATGTGAGGGTAAAATTTGCCGATGCCGACCGAGACGCGCAGCTTTAAATAATGCCGGATCGACGCCTGAATGGATTGGGCGAATTGCATGGTCTGCGCCATCATGTCCGCTTGCGCTGTGTTTCGCTTGAAATACAGTATCGCGGTTCCTTGACCCTGATGATCGTGCAGCACATAGCCCTGCACCTGAGGGGTTCCTGCCAGCAGCTCGTTCATGATGTTGGTGACGGCAAACATGAGGATCGGTTTGTCTTCCGGCTTAAAGCGGGTTTCCTTCAACAGATTTTCCACTTTGACCAGTAGTGTGACATAGATCCCGTCAACGGGGATGCCGTATTTGCGGCTCTCCTCAAACAGCGTCGGGCGGTGGCTGTAAGTGCCTGCCAGCCACTGCTGAAGCAGCCGTTCGATCAGTGGAGGGACGGAGCGGTCGAGCTGCTCGCCGAGCCGTGCCTTTTCCTTGGTTAAATAATCGACGAATTGACGGATCGGGTTGTAAGCCCGCCTCAGGGTGATCAGCGCCAGAAGGATCCCGACGGCAAGCAGCGCCAGCACCGCAATGAGCGTCGTCCAGCGAATACCGCTGAGCTTCTCCATAACGAGACGGTAAGGCAGGATCGAAATATAGACGTTGCCGGAGGTGGATTTTTTATAGGAATAAAAAAACGACTCACCCTCCGCGTCCGTTCCTTTTAGCGCGTGCCCGTCTTTGCTGCTGCCTGATGTGATGGCTTGTAGGATGGAGCCGTTCACGTATCGCTTGAAATCATACGCTTTCGTCATTTGGAATAGCGGCCGGTGCTGCTCGTCAAGCACGACCATCGTTTGAGAGCTGGCTAAAGCATAGACGCCGGAAATATACTTGTTGATCTGGGCTACGTCCGCCTGAGTGACCAGCCAGCCCTGAGCCTCGCCGGAAGCCAGTGTCGGCAGCCTTAGGGCGAACGAGAGGAAGCCGTTAGCCTGCCCGGTGGGCAAGTAAACCCATTGTCCGCCCGTGGCGTCTTGCTCCAGCTTTTCAATATCGGCTTTATACCGGAAGCTCTCGAGCGGCTGATGGCCGGCATCGGTAGACAAGACAAGCCCGGCGCTGCGATTATAATAATAAATTTCCCCGATTAGCTTGTTTTGGTATTTCTCCAGGGACATTTTACGTAAAAGCTCCATTTGCGAGACGTAATCATTGGAATAATCGGGAGCATTAAAGGATTCCGCTACCGACGGATCGAGGGCCAGTTGGAAGGAACGGTCCACCATGTCACGCATGATTTTTTCCGTAAACTGCTCGATCATCCCAAGCGAAGTCTCGTTGTTTTCCTGCAGGCTGACAATGCCTCCTTTCATGGAATATTGGTAGTAAACGAACCCTGCCAGCATAATCGGCAAACAGACGGAGAGACAGGCAAAACAGACTAGACGATTGAAATAATTGGACTTCATTCCAGATCATCACTCCAATGCTCATTCGGACATCTCCCGCATCCTGATTTTACCAAACCAAGCTCCAAGGCAGATATAGACAATTCTTGATCTCAGACCGACCCAACGTAAAAACGTGACCAGAAAAGAGCACGGGCATCCGCGAGCAAAATTTGACTATTGAGCGCCTGTACCTGGCGGACGTACGATAATCGTAGCTAATGGCTGCCGGGATAACTCGGCGAGGTTTACAAGAATGGGGGATGAGCATGAATGGATCAAGGTTACCCGAAAGCTGTGCGTAAGCCAAAGGGACGGCTCGGCTTCGTCGGCCTGTCGATGGTGCTGGCACTCATGGCCGGATGCAGTTCCGGAGGAGGCGGAACGGCTAAGGCGCCCGATGCGGCGACAGCAACAGCAACACCGGCACCGGCACCGAATGTAAAGCAGCCGGAGGCCAAGCCCCAGCCACCTCTGGAAATCCAGATGACAGCAAGGCTGTTCGAGGAAGCGCCCAATATGGATAATCCGTATTGGAAGGAATTTATGAAACGGACGAATACGAAGCTGAACATCGAATGGATCCCGGACGGCGATTACACCACCAAGCTAAACCTCCTCCTCGCATCCGGCAACATTCCGGAGGTGCTCGTCATTAACAACCTGAAGCACCCGCCGGTTGTAAACGCTGTCAAGAACGGCGCGTTCTGGGATTTAACACCTTTCCTCGGGGATTTCAGCAAATACCCCAATCTCAAAAATTTTTCCGCGCCGGATTCATGGGTCACCAGTAGGATTCTCGGCAAAAACTACGCTATCCCGAAAAACCGTCCGCAGCTGTCAGGCGGGCCTAAAATCCGCAAGGATTGGCTCGATAAGCTGGGGATCCCAATGCCGCAAACCTTGGACGAATACCGCAGCGCTCTGAAAAAAATCGTAGACGCCGACATCGACGGCAACGGGAAAAAAGACACCATAGGTCTGGTGTCCAAGGCGAGCTTGTTCAGCGGCGGCAGCGCCGGCGGCTTCGGCGACGCGTTCGGCACGGGCAAGCCGACCTTTAACGAGGAAGGCGGTCTCATCTACGAAACGCTGACGCCCCAGCATGCCGAACTGATCGCCTGGCTGAGGGATTTGTACGCCGACGGCGTGCTCGCCAAGGAATTTGCCGTAATGAAGCCGACCCAGGCCACCGAGCTGTTCGAATCGGGCAAAGCGGCATCCCTGATCAACGAAAGCTTCCGCTGGGATTATCCTTTTATGACCTCGATCAAGAAGGTTCAGCCTGATGCTATCGTCGATACCGTACCTCCGTTAAAAGGACCCGGCGGCTACGCCGTCCGCTATTCGACCGGGGTGGATGGAGCCTTTCTGATCTCTAAGAAGGTACCTGAGGATAAGGTCAAGCGGATTCTTGATTACCTCGAAATGACCAACACGAAGGAGTATTACGATTTTAGCGTCAATGGCTTAGAGGGCATTCACTTCAACCGGGTCAACGGAGAGATTCAGCTCACCGATCAGCATAAGAAGGATGTCGGGTCCACCTCACCATGGCAGCCGATCGCGCTCTATTATGATAAATACGGCAAAATCGTCACGCCGACCGCACCCAAAGAATATAACGACGCCAAAATCAAGCAGGTCGAGTCGCAGGGTTATTTTGAAAAAGGACTCATCAGTCCTTTCAGCGTGATCAACTCTGCTACGTGGATTGCCACTTGGCCCAAATTCGAGCAGGAATGGACTTCGATGGCCGTCAAAGCGGTCGTCGGTCAAATCTCCATGGACGAATACAAGGCGTACGTCAAAAAAATCAACGACGATCCCAACATCAAAAAGGCCTACCAGGAATTTGCCAAGGATTATAAGGAAACCTACGGCAAGTAAAACATTGACTATTGGAGGCGATAGGGAATGGCGATTAGCTCTAACTCAACGGAAAAATGGTGGAAAAACTTCCCCTGGCGGGAAATTCAGACGAACCTGCGGGAAATCGATATGCTTGATATCGACGCAGAGCAGTTTGTGCGCGATTTGAAGGAGTTTAAGGCCAATGTGGTCATGATCAACACCGCAGGGATTATTGCCAGCTATCCGACGAAGCTGCCGTACCATTTTCAAAGCCCGTATTTGACGGGAGACAGCCTAGCGGACATTATCGCGGCCTGCCACCGGGAGGGGATTAAGGTCATCGCCCGGACGGATTTCTCCAAGGTGCGCCGTCCGATTTACGAGATGCATCCGGAATGGGCTTATGTCAGCCCTAAAGGCGAAATCGTCGATTACAACGGGGACGTCCATGTGTGTCTAAACGGAGATTATCAGCAGCATTATGCGCCGGAAATCATTAAGGAAGCCATTACGGAATTGGATTTTGACGGTATTTTCTTTAATATGGGCGGCTATCAGGTCAAGGATTACAGCTACCGGTATTACGGCATTTGCCACTGCGACAGCTGCAAAACCAAGTTCGCCGCCATGTTCGATTCCCAGCTGCCGAAGGAAGAGAATCCGAATGATCCGGTGTTCAAGAAGTACATGGTGTTTAAGGAGCGAACTCTCAAGGAATACGCCCAAAAAATGCACCAGGTGATTCTGGGCGTCCGGCCGGACATCTGCATCGCCAACAACTTCGAGCTGAAGGAAGGGATGATTCGTCAGGAGTCCAACACGGCGCTCGACCGTCCGCTGCCGCATTGGCAGTACAGCGCTTCGGACAATACGAAATGGGCCGTCAGCTCGTATCCCAACATGGTGTCGAGCAACACGACGGTCGACTTCATCGACTATCATCACCGCCATGGGGCGATTTCCCCTCAGCAGCAAAAGCTGCGGCTGTGCCAAGCGCTGGCCAACGGGGGCGGACTGGATTATTACCTGATCGGCCGGTTGGATAATCACGAGGATCAGTCCGGCTATGAGGGCATCAAGGAGATGTTCCATTATCATGCCGAGCATGGACAGGAATACATGAACATCACCTCTCAGGCGACGATCGCCCTCTTGAACGGACCGAATGGCAACCAAGCCGAGTTCCGGGGCTGGTTCCGCTTTTTGACGGAAAATCATTTTCAGTTCGATACCTTGATGGTGCAAAATGCGCTGAACCTGCCTTGGGACAAATACAAGGCCATCATCGTGCCGGACTACCAGCCTTTGAGCGACGAGCTGACGCAGCGGCTTGACGCCTTCGCCCAGGCAGGAGGCACGTTGATCTCAGTATGCCGAAGCGGGTTCCAGAATGAAGTCTATCAGAAGCGTGAGACACTGCCTTTCCAATCCATGGGGCTGGAGAGGGTGAATACGATCCGCGAGGACAACCGCTCCTCTTATTTCAAAGTGGATCACGAGGATCAGTTCCCGCGGTTTCCGGTGACCAAACTCATTTATCTAGACAATCATTACGTGTTTGCCGATTACAGCAGCAAGGCGGAGACCTATTTCAAGCTGATTCCGCCGCATATGTACGGGCCGCCTGAGCGCTGCTATTATACGCAGGTGACCGAGCATCCCGGGTTTACCGTTCATCCTTACGGCAAAGGGCAGGGCATCTACATCCCTTGGAAGCCGGGTGAATTGTTCCACCGTCAAGGCTACACGAATACGAGCGAATTCGTCGCCGATCTGCTGGAGCATGTGGCCGGGCTGACGCGGATTCAGGGCAACCTGCCGCCGATGGTCGAAGCCACCCTGTTCGAGCAGCAGGGAAGAGGAGCGACGCTGCTTCACCTTGTGAATGGAACCGGTCATTTCGGGGTCACGTTCTACGCGCCGGTGACACTGTCCGATCTGGAGGTGCAGGTTCCGCTGTCTTCAGCTCCCCGTTCGGTACAGAGCTTATACACAGGCCGCAGATGCGCCTACTCCTTTAGCGACGGGCTGCTAACGGTGAAGCTGGATAAGCTGGGCATGTTCGACGCGATTAAAATTTCCAGATGACGAAGCTGTACACATGCCAGCCCTCTCGCTTCCAGACAGGAAGCTGGGAGGGCTTTGTTTTGGGGTTTCGTTTGACCGAGGTGGGAGACACGGGGGAACGCATGCAGGGAACATGGTACAATCCGGAATATCGTGAGTATCGGGATAAGCTTTCCGGCCGACGCATTGTGCAGCTGACCGACTATTTTACCCACAGCAATCATTTGTATTTTACGAATGAAACGTTCTATCAAGGCGATATTATATTTAAATCACAGCGGGGAAATGCCAGCAACCTGTTCCGCTTGAAGATGGATTCCATGCAAATTGTTCAGCTGACCGATTTGCCGCAGCCCTCCTATCACGACCGGTATTTTGACCGCCTGCTCTTATCGTATGTGCACGAGGGCAACGATGAGGTATACATGTTCTACCTCGGGCAGGTGCTGGCGCTGAATTTGAAGACCTTGCAGCAGCGCGTGCTTTACGATACAACGGAGGGATACTACCTAAGCTCCGGCTCGCCTAGCGCAGACGGTAAATACATCGTCGTCTCCATTAATGAAAATAAGGTGCACCGCGAATTTGAAGGCGGCTTCTACGAAACGTGGGCTGCTTATCCAGAGACGCGCCTCATCCGCATCGAGATTGAAACCGGTAGAACGGATACGGTCTATGTGGAGCCGTATTGGATCAAGCATGTGAACATGTCCCCTACCGTCCCGCATTTGCTTACGTTCTGCCATGAGGGCCCGTGGGACAAAATTGATCATCGGGTCTGGCTGCTGGATTTAACCACCGGGAAGACGGCTAAGCTGGTGCCGGATCAAGGGCCGATGAAGTCGGTCGGGCACGAGTATTGGTTCACCGACGGCGTCCGGCTCGGCTATCATGGGCGCAAGGTGCAGCCGGACGGCCAAATTCATGGCTACTTCGGCTCGATCCGCTATGATAATACCGAGCAGACCGAGGTGGATTTCCCGTTTACCAGCCATCATTTTCACAGCAATGATCTGGAGCTGATCGTCGGGGACGGCCAGCGGATCACCAACCCTCATGTGCTGCTATGGAAAAGAAACGGCTACGGGTTTGACCAGCCCCGCGTACTGGCCTACCACGGCGGCATGGCGATTAACGCCGCCACGCATGTGCATCCGCGATTTACAGCGGATGCATCGCAGGTCTTGTACACGTCGGACCGGGGCGGGTACGCAAACTTGTACCTCGCCGAGGTCGGAGACGTGGAGGATCTCCCCTTGCTGGCCGAGGTGCAGGCCAGCAAGCAAGCTTAAGCGACGCTCGATTGCGGAAGATGAGCCGAGTGTTAATCGTGTATAAAATTAGGCTAGTAGGCTAGGGCGATCCAACTCGGATTGCCCTAGCTTTTTTGCGTCGTGCTTCCAGTAATGAACGAGCCCTGCAGCCTTACGTGCTCATAGGGCCGGTGTGGATTGGCAATGCGCCACAGCATGCGATCGGCGGCCCGGTAGCCGGTTTCGCGGATGAGCAGCTGCGGACGCGTGCAGAGCGGCAGCGTATCGGTTTGCTCGTTCAGCAGCGCGACCAGCGAGCATGCTTGCGGCACAGCGATGCCCATCCGGCTCAGCGTATGATAGACGGCCTCGGTCTGATCGTCCAATCCGCAAATGACGGCCGTTGGCTGGTACCGCTTATATTTGTGCTCAAAATCACGGAGCCAATCCGGATCGGTATCCCGCATCACAGCGTGCTCATCGGCAGCTACGGTTAAGCCGGCGTCCTTCATCGCCTCGTGGAAGGCATGCCAACGCAGCACAAAGCCCCGCTGGCTCTGAATATCTCCGACATACAGGATCCGCTTATGTCCTAGCCGATGCAGACAGCGCACCGCTTGATAGATCGCCTCATAGACATCCCAAATCACACTATCGACCTTCGCCTCCGGTGGGGGGAAGTTGAGCAAAATGCGCGGCAGCGGCAGCTCCAGCAGCTTCTGCTCCAGAAGATCATGGCTCATGCGCGGGGCTATGAATACGCCTTCGGCGTAATGCAGCCCTTGCTCCTCCGCCCAGGCTTCGAACCGATCCGGCGCCAGCTGCGGTGGGATGACTATCGGCTGCACCGTATGGCCGAACTCCATAAACCGCTCATGCAGCCCTTGCAGCAGCAGCCGATTAAAGTTGAGCGACTGCTTATTTTGGATCAAGACAAATCGGCGCTTCACCGTCGGATAGGGAGAGATTTGATCCAGCTGCAGCGTCTGCTTCTGGTCCTTGGTGAGATAGCCCAGCTTGCGGGCCATTTCGAACACCTCACTGCGGGTTTGCTCCGACATGCCGGGTAATCCGCGCAGCGCTTTGGATACGGTTTGGATCGTTAGGCCGAGCTGATCAGCCAGATCATGTAGGGTGACACGTTTACGCATAGGCAGGTTCACCTGGTTTCATTTTGATGGGAAATAGCAACCTGAATTTTAAACTAATTTTAAACTAAAATGAAGGTTAACTTTCAACTATACTGAATGGTATACGAAGCTATTTACTCCAAAGGAGCGAATGAAACATGAGTTTGAATAGAGTAATTGACGCGGATATCGTGGTTGTTGGGGGAGGTCCTGCGGGCGTGAACGCAGCCATTGCGGCGGGACGCAGCGGGGCGAAGACCGTGCTGATCGAAAAATACGGCTTTATCGGCGGTATGTCAACCGCAGCCTTGGTGTATCCGTGGATGACCTTCCATACAACGGACGGCAAGCAAGTGATCAAAGGGATCGCACAAGAAATTATTGATCGCCTGATGGAGATGAACGCTTCCCCAGGTCATCTTAGAGATACGGTAGGCTTTGTGCATACGATTACGCCCTATCATCCGGAAGTGTATAAAATGCTGGCCGTCGATATGCTGAAGGAAGCGGGCGTCAAACTGCTGCTCCACAGCTTCGTCGACAAAGTGGAAGTCGAGGACAACCGCATCCGTTCCGTGCAGCTGACCTCCAAGTCCGGGCGCATCGATGTGCGCGGTACGGTTTTTGTGGATACGACAGGGGATGCCGATCTGGCTTACCTCTCCGGTGCGCCGGTCCTGCAAGGGCGTGAAGGCGATAAGCTGACGCAGCCGATGACGATGAAATTCCGTATGCGGGGCGTGAACCTGGCAGCGGTGAAGCAGTATATGCTGGATCATCCGGACGAGTTTTATGAGAAAACGCCGTTCTCGGAGCTTAAGGATTTGCCTCTCTCCGGTGTCATGGGCTATTTCAAGCATTGGCAGGAAGCCAATCTGCCGATTAACCGCGATCAGGTGCTGTTCTTCACCGGACCGGAGGCGGACGAGGTGCTGGTGAATACGACGCGGGTTCAGGGGCTGGACGGCACGAACGTGGAGGATCTGACCGAGGCGGAGGAGCTGGGACGCAAGCAGGTGCTTATGGTCGCCGAATTTATGAAGACGCTGCCGGGCTTTGAAAAGGCGGCCATTTCCGCCGTAGGCGCACAGATCGGGATCCGCGAGACGCGACGCATTCAAGGGCAGTATACGCTGCAAGCATCGGATGTCGTCCAGGGCCGCCGCTTTGAAGATGTCATTGCACGCAGCGGGTACCCCGTAGATTTGCACGATCCGAAGGAAAAAGATGTGAAGGTCGCCTGGGTCGCTGGGGACGGCGCCTACGATATTCCTTACCGCTGCCTGCTGCCTCAGAAGATCGAGAACCTGCTCAACGCTGGACGCTGCATTTCCACCTCGCACGAAGCGCTCGCGACGACCCGGCTTTCGCCAAGCTGCATGGCCACGGGGCAAGCGGCCGGCTCTGCCGCAGGTCTTGCGGTGAAGCGTAGCGTTAACCCTGCGGATATCAACATCCAAGAGCTGCAGGCCGTACTGATCGCCGATGGTGCGTTGCTGAGCTAATCCTTTTGCACGTAACGTAAACCCTTTCGATTTCCTTGCTGGAAGTGAAAGGGTTTATTTGTATATTCCCCCTAAAAAAGCAGGTTTTCTCCTTAGTCAGAATTTACATTAATGTTTTTTTGGAGAAAACGACTTTTTTCGACAAGATTCGTCATAGACTGATATACCCGATCGGAATAATATAAACTTTGTATTAAAATTTCGTAGGATATAGCTTACGTATCCACAGAATCTTTACTCACCAATCCCAAGGAGGTACTTATTTTGAAACTCAAGATGAAAACCGCATCATTAGGAATCACAATGGTGGTTGCGACTATGGCTGTTGCTTTCCCCGCAATGGCAGCGGCAAGCGGTACCAATGTTACGATTAAAGTGAATGGTATGGCCGTGGAATCCGCCAACAATTATTTCTCCCAGGAAGGCAGAACCTTTGTCGATCTTGCCGCTTACTCTAAGCTTACCGGGATTTCCTACAGTCTGAACAAAGCGGACAAAAAAGCGACGATCAACGGCAGTACAATCGACGTCGAACTTAAAGACGAGGCTCCGGTCGCGGCTTTGCGCTCCGTTGTGGATGCTTCCGGTGCCGCCAAGATTGAATGGGATGAGCAATCTCATACCGCTCAAGTTGTTTACGACTCCAAATTGACAGTCTATGGGGATACCGTTTCTCAATTGGGTGAATGTGTGGTTCAAAATCGTTTCCAGGTTGGCGATACCATCGTATTTAGGATGACCGCTGCCAACTCCATTACCGGCCAACTCGCTGAAGATGCGAAGCTGCAGGTTCATCTTTCCACCGGTGACGTGTTGGATATGCACTTTGGCAGCCATCCTCCGGATCAGCCAAACGGCGAAAAATTCTGGACAGCCACTTACAAAGTGACGGACAAAACGCCGAAGGGCACGTTAAACTATTTCGTAACCGCTGAAACCGCTTCTTCCAAGGGGGAATACAAGCCGTTTAACGTCATGCCTTCCCTGCTGACGATCGTTGCAGCCGATCAAGCGGCCCCTGCAGCGGCTCAGACGAAGCAATAACATGAAGAAAATCGGTCTTTTAGCAAAATCTTTCTTACTTCTATCTCTGGCAGCCGGAAGTATCACGGTTCAGTCATCGCACCTGGCATATGCGGATGAGTCCGCAGCTTCGGTCTCGCCTGCCCCTGCCACACTGACGCTGCTCCAGGAAAAAGGCTTCATCCGTTCTTTGGTCGGTTTCGAAGCTGCCGGCCTGGATCCGAACGAGGACGTCGAATTAGTCTGGATGACCGTTACCGGAAGCTATAAGCTCAAAGGCATTTATTCCTTCATCGGTGCGGAATATAAGGAGCAGGAAGTCTCACTTCTAAAAGGAACGCCTAATGAAGACGGTACATGGAAAGGCTCTTTTAAGGTACCGGAGGGCTTCGGCGGCGATCATACGGTTTACGTGCGCCAAAACGGCCGAAACCTATCGCAAAACAACTATTTCGTCTCGCCCAGCTTTAAAATGTCCCCCCAATCCGGTCCCGTCGGAACGGAGATCACGATTGAAGCCGAGGGGATCGGCTGGACGACGATGGAAAGTAACTGGCAGCTTACATACGATAACAAGATGACCGGTCTCATATCCGCCGTCTCCACAAACGGGAAGGCGACGGCCAAGCTGCGGGCTGCCGGGTCTCCAGGCATCCACTCCCTGACGGCTTGGCACGGCTATATCGGCATGCCGTACATCAATCATCAGCAGGCGCCGACCTCTTATTTGCCCGTGCCAACGTTTTCGTTCAAAGTGACGGAGGGCAAACCCGACCTGAACGCTTACGTCGAGCCCGTTCCCGATTCTGCAGCTAACGGCGGTTTAATTATGCCGGACCCGCAAAATCAAGAAGGGGTGAACGTCTCCCTGAGTAAGGAAGCCGGAACAGTCGGTGAGCCGATCACTTTAACGGCAAAGGGGCTTCCGGCGAACGAGAAGCTGAAGCTGGTTTGGAACACGATGAGCGGGAGCCGCGTATCGGGCTTGGGTTTTGCTGAAAAGCAGATAACCTTGGTGGAGAAGACAACCGATCAGGACGGGAGTCTTACGTTTGATTTCCCAATCCCCGACGATTTAGGCGGCGTGCCCCATCGTATTGATTTGGTCGCGGGTGAGCAAACGTACGGACAAACGTACTTGACGATCAATCCGAGTATTGTCAGCATATCGCCTGTATCGGGTCCTGCGGGCACCGAGGTTACCATCCATCTAAAAGGCGTAGGGTGGACAGAGTTTGACAACACCCTTTATTTAACCTACGACAACGCCTATACTGGCTACATGTGCGGCTTTAATACTCAAGGAGATGTGGAGTTCACCATGGTGGCGACCGGAGAGCCCGGATACCATATCATCGATTTGTATCCGGGTATTTACAAAGGTCAGCAAAAGACTCCCGACGTATACCTGGCTCCGCAGCTGACGTACGAGAAAGACCATCCGGGCTCCAAAATTCCTGCCATCCGGATGGCGTTTGAGATCAAAGAGTAATTTGCAGCTTCAGGTTAATAAAAAAATGCAGTCCGCTCCTCACTTTTGGAGGCGGGCTGTATTTTTTTCTATCAACTTCACAACAATCAGGCTTCCGGCCTTAGCATTTGTCATTGACTGCCAATCGAACCGGTGCTAAAATTTAGTGAACAACTGTTTATAATACCGAACGGTGTTTATTATACGAAGGACGTGATGACTTGGAACAGAAATATTCTGTCCCTGCACTGGATCGAGCCCATGCTGTACTGTCGCTGCTCACCGGGGAGCCTTATAAGTGGAAGCTGTCCGAGCTGTCCAAGCATCTGGGGATCAGCAAGAGCACGCTGTATTCCTTGCTGCAAACGATGGAGCGCCTGCAGTGGATCAACCGGGACCGGAACGAAACCTACGCGCTGGGGAGTGCGGTGGGGGAGCTGGGCAGCGCCTATTTTCGCCAATATGATCTGATTGAAGAGTTTCGGCGGATGGCGGAGCCGGTGATGCGCAAGCTGCAGGAATCTGTAGCGCTGGCTCGTTTGGAGGGCAGCGAGGTGCTGTATTTGACCAAGGTCGAGGCACCTTCTCCAGTACAGATGGTGTCCGGGCCGGGGGTTCGTTTTCCCGCGCATGCAACGGGTCTTGGGAAGTCACTTATGATGGACATGGATGCGGAGCAACTGCACCGTGTATTTCCCCAGGAATCGCTGCAAAAGGTGACGGTTCATACGATCGGTTCCCGCGAAGCCTTCCTGCAGGAATTGGTCAAGGTTCGCCATGACGGGTACTCCTTCGATATCCAGGAGGGCGTCATGGGCTTTTGCTGTGTGGCCGCACCGGTTCGCAGCCGAGGTACGGTCGTTGCAGCGGTCAGCTGCTCGATGCCCATTCACCATTGGGAAGGAAAGAAAGCAGAGGCCGTGCAGGAAGTTTGCGGCTTGGCCCAGCGGCTGTCGACGAATATATAAGTATGTCTATAATCCCGATTCACGTCAAAGGTGGAACGGGATTTTTTAGCATCTATCCCATTGACACTAAAGGGAAACTATGGGAAGATAATCATCAGAAACATCATTTAGAACGTCGTTCATAATACCGAACATAGAAGGGTGAGGTTGTCTATGAAACTAGCACGATTTACAATTCCCGGCGATGCCCAGTCTGAGATCCGCAGCGGCATTGTGGAAGGCGATACCATTCGCGAATTTTCCGGAGACTTATTCGGGTCCTGCACGCTAACCGGCCAGTCCTTCGAACTGAAGGATGTCCGCCTCCACGCCCCGCTCAGCCCTAAGCACATCATCGGTATCGGCAAAAACTTCGTCGACACTGGCGTCGAGAAACCGGCCATTCCGGATATGCCGATCTTATTTTTCAAGCCGCTCACCACTGTCGTTGGTCCGGAAGATACCGTACTGCTCCCTCGCGGAACGGACGAGATCAAGTTCGAATCAGAGCTGGCCGTCATTATCGGCAAAGAGGCGAAGAACATTACGCCTGCCCAAGCGGACGAGGTCATTTTTGGCTACACGGTGACTAACGACTTTGGCGCCCTGAACTATTTCCATCCGGAAGGCCATTGGACGATTGGCAAATCCTACGACACGTTCTGCCCGCTCGGTCCGGTGATTGAGACGGAATTCGATTACCGCAACGCCCGTATTCAAGCGTCAGTAAACGAAGTCGCCAAGCAGGATGCCATGATGGAACGCATCATTACGCCGATCGATGTGATGATCTCCTACATTAGCGGATTCATGACCCTACAGCCAGGAGATGTCATTCTGACGGGAACGCCTGCGGGAGCGGATATGGTTCGCGATGGCGACGTGGTAGATTGCTTTATCGAAGGCATCGGACACCTGCGAAATACCGTTAAAGCACAATAATCCTATTCAAATAGCAAAGGAGACCAAACCCATGAGCAACTACGTACAAGTAGGCAATCTGCAAGTCGCGGACGTTCTGTACCAGTTTATTAATTCGCAAGCCCTTCCCGGCAGCGGGGTGACGAGCGAGCGCTTCTGGTCCGGTTTTAGTACGCTGATTCACGAGCTGGTCCCTCAAAATAAGGCGTTACTTGCCAAACGAGATGAGCTGCAAAAGCAAATCAATGAATGGCATATCGCCAATAAGGCAAGCTTCGATTTTGAAGCGTATAAAGCATTTTTGCAAGAAATCGGCTATCTCGAGCCGGAAGCGGAAGATTTTCAAATTACCACTGAGAATGTGGACAGCGAAATCGCCTTGCAGGCCGGACCGCAGCTGGTGGTGCCAGTCAATAATGCGCGGTACGCGCTGAACGCGGCGAACGCCCGCTGGGGAAGCCTGTACGACGCGCTGTACGGAACGGACGCGATCGACGAGGAAGGCGGCGCAGAGCGCACGTCGGGGTACAATCCGGTTCGCGGGCAGAAGGTCATTGCCTTCGCCAGAGCGTTTCTGGATCAAGCGTCACCATTAACAAGCGGCTCCCATCAGGACGCAACGCAATATACAATTGTGGACGGTCAGCTGTCCGTATCCCTTGCTAACGGGGAGCAGGCAGGCCTAAGCGACGCATCGAAGCTCATAGGCTACCAAGGCGAGCCACAAGCACCTTCGGCTATTTTGCTGAAAAATAACGGCATTCATTTTGAAATCCAAATCGATCGTACGCATCCTATCGGTTCAACGGATCAAGCTGGCGTGAAAGACATCTTGATGGAGGGCGCAATCACGACCATCATGGATTGTGAAGATTCCGTAACCGCAGTCGATGCCGAAGACAAAGTGCTCGTTTACACGAACTGGCTGGGGCTCATGAAGGGCGACCTGTCCGCGGTTTTCCCAAAAGGCAATAAAACGATCACAAGAACGCTCAATCCGGATCGCGTATACACAACACCGGCAGGCGAGGAAATCACTTTGCACGGCCGCTCGCTTCTGTTTGTCCGCAACGTGGGGCATTTGATGACGATTAACGCTATTTTGGATCAAAATGGACAGGAGATTCCTGAAGGCATCCTCGACGCGGTTGTGACCAGCCTGATTGCCAAGCACGATTTGCTGCGCAATGGATCGTCCCAAAACTCGCGCCAAGGCTCCATTTACATTGTAAAACCGAAAATGCACGGCTCCGCAGAGGTCGCTTTTGCCAATACGCTGTTTAACCGGGTCGAGGATCTGCTGGGGCTGGAGCGTCATACGCTGAAGATTGGTGTCATGGACGAGGAGCGCCGCACCTCCTTGAATTTGAAGGCCTGCATCCGTGAGGTTAAAGACCGGGTCGTCTTCATTAATACCGGGTTCCTGGACCGGACGGGCGACGAAATGCATACTTCCATGGAAGCGGGCCCAATGATTCGCAAAAATAACATGAAAACTTCGCGCTGGCTGCAAGCCTATGAGAAGTCGAATGTCAGCGTCGGGCTGGCCGCCGGCCTGCAAGGCCGTGCCCAGATCGGCAAAGGCATGTGGGCGATGCCGGACCTGATGAAGGAAATGCTGAAGCAAAAGGTCGCTCAGCTGCAAGCCGGCTGCAACACGGCATGGGTGCCATCCCCAACCGCTGCTGCGCTGCACGCGCTTCACTACCATCAAGTCGATGTCACGAAGGTGCAGAACCAATTGAAAGAAATTAACGCGAATTATCGCGATGAGATTCTGGACCTCCCGGTGGAAAAAGCGCCGCAATGGACCCCGGAGGAAATCCAACAGGAGCTGGACAACAACGCGCAGGGCATTCTCGGCTATGTGGTACGCTGGGTAGAGCAGGGCGTCGGATGCTCCAAGGTACCGGACATTAATAACGTGGGCCTCATGGAAGACCGCGCAACGCTGCGTATTTCCAGTCAGCATATGGCCAACTGGCTGCACCATGGCATTTGCACGAAGGAGCAGATCCAAGAGACGATGCAGCGCCTGGCCAAAGTCGTCGACGAGCAGAACGCCGGAGATCCTGCGTACCGTCCAATGGCAGGCAACTACGAGCAATCCGTAGCATTCCAGGCGGCTTGCGAGCTCGTGTTCGAGGGCTATGATCAGCCGAACGGCTATACCGAGCCGATCCTGCACCGCAGACGTATCGAGTTCAAGGCCAAAGTTTTCGCGTAAGTTATGCTATAGGAGGGAGAGTGCTCGCATGAAATCCTCATCAAACAGCATTTTATTGCGTATTGAATTGGATCAAACCGTTACCACCTTCGGGGAAGTGGCGAGCGTGGTCAGCCGTGCGGGCGGAGATATCGTGGCGATTGACGTGATTCGCTCCGATCGGCAGTCAACCATGAGAGACATTACGGTCAATCTGGGGACACAAACCGAAGAAGCGATCGCAGAGAACATTCGGCAGCTGCCGGGCGTGGTGCTGCACCATATTTCGGACCCCACCTTCCTAGTTCACCTAGGGGGGAAAATCGAGGTTCAGCCGAAGATTCCGATCAAAAATCGCGATGATTTATCCAAGGTGTACACGCCGGGCGTAGCCAAAGTGTGCATGGCGATCCACGAAAATCCGCAAAAAGCGTTCACGCTGACCATCAAGCGCAATACGGTCGCGGTCATCTCCGACGGCACTGCGGTGCTTGGCTTGGGCGATATTGGCCCGGCTGCCGCCATGCCCGTGATGGAAGGCAAGGCCATGCTGTTCAAGCAGCTGGCCGGAGTGGATGCGGTGCCGATCTGCTTGGATACCAAGGATACGGAAGAAATCATCCGAACGATCAAGCACATGGCCCCGGCGTTCGGCGGGATCAATCTGGAGGACATCAGCTCACCGCGATGCTTTGAGATTGAGACGCGTCTGAAGCAGGAGCTGGACATTCCGGTGTTCCACGACGATCAGCACGGAACGGCGGTGGTCGTTCTGGCTGGATTGATCAATGCGCTGCGAGTGACCAAAAAACGGATGGAGGACATCCGAATCGTCGTTCTCGGCATCGGGGCGGCCGGGGTATCCATCATCAAAATGCTCCTCGGAGCCGGGGCGCAGAACGTCGTAGCCGTGGATCGTCATGGCATTTTGACACGCGGCGCCGCATACGATAATCCGTTATGGGATTGGGTGGCGCAGCACACGAACCCGGATGATCTGCAGGGCGGCTTATCCGATGCTGTGAATGGGGCAGACGTCTTTGTCGGCGTCTCCGGTCCGAACGTGCTGAAGCTGGACGATGTACGCCGCATGGCTGCGGATCCGATCGTCTTCGCCATGGCGAATCCGACGCCAGAGATCGACCCGGAAATCGCAGAGCCCTATGTCAGGGTGATGGCGACCGGCCGGAGCGATTTTCCGAACCAGATTAATAATGTGCTCTGCTTCCCTGGGATTTTCCGTGGAGCGCTGGATTGCAGGGCCAGTGAAATTAATGAAGAGATGAAGCTGGCTGCATCGAGAGCGATCGCCTTAACCGTATCCGATGATGAGCTCAACGAGCAGTATATCATTCCTTCCATCTTCAATGAACGCGTGGTCCAAAGCATTCGCGATCAAGTGGTCCTCGCTGCGATCAGCTCCGGTGTCGCCCGCCGGATTCCGCCAGAATTTAAAGGCTCGAAGCCGCTGGAGCGCAGATTGACACATGCAATGATGTTCTAACCCATTGGGGGGCTTCGGCCTCCCTTTATGTCAACAACCTACTACCTTGCAGGAGTTGTTGCCGCTTGAAAGAGGATATTCATCAGTGTATGAAAATGGGCATCGTCCATCGTGCGGCTTTCCCTTTAGCTGCTTCCAAGCGCGGTGGCACCATAGAATCGATGATGGACATTGTGCGCGACCCATTTTTTGATGCGATCGAACTGACGTCAATTCCGGATCCGGCTGAGCGGACCGAAGTCACCCAGCTGCTTCTCAGCAGCGGAATGATGGTTTGCTATCATGCCCAGCCGAGGCCGTCAGCAGCTAAGCCGCTAAGCATAGGCAGCTTGATCGAGCGCGAGCGCCGTTCGGCGATTCAAGAGCTGAAAGAAGCCATAGATGAGGCCTCCGAGATGCATGCTGAGATGGTGACGATTTCGGATGAGTTTATATCAGGAGCCTTTTTGCATAAAAACACCCTGCCGGCATTGGAGCAGTCCCTCCAAGAAATCGGCCGGTACGCCGCTTCCAAAGGCGCGATGAAAGCAGCCTATGAACCTCCCTTTACCTTTTCCAACGAGCCTCCTAGAGAAACAATCGCAAAAATCCCCGGCACCGGGGTCTACATCGATGTCGAACACTTACCTGCACACTATGAAATGAACGATCGAAACATGAAGCACGTCAAAAAGCAATTGATCTACTCCCGGATCGGCAACTGCAGCAAGGACGGAAGGTACCAGCAGCACGTGGCTGCCAGGCAGCAGGCTGTGAATACGGAGCAGCTGATGCATTTTTTACGGAATCTCTGCAAGATGGACTACATCGGGGAAGGCAAGCAAAAGGTGCTGGCTCTCGGTGTGAAGCCGTTAGCGGGCGAATCCCCGCAAGCGGTCATTGCAGGAGGCAAGCGCACGCTGCTCGAGGCCTGGCGGCTGCTGCAGCGCCATTCGGCGATTTGGCCTGAATGTTAATTTAATAGGCTTGGAGGTTAATGAGATGGATGGCATCAAAGTAGGGCCAAACAATGAACAAATCCGGTCGGCCTTCGCCAGATTCGCCGGTGAGAGCAATCTGCGGCCCGGTGACAGCTCACACTCGGAATACCGGTTAAACGCTGCTTTGAAAGCGCTGCCGGAAAATGAGGAGCAGGTGGCGGAATTCCTTCGTTTAGCGGATGAGAACCGATTATCCGTTGCTCCTCAAGGCGGAGGCACCAAGGATGCGTACGGGCAATCCGTTCAAGCCGTCGATATGATTTTGTCGATGAAGCACATGTCCGGTGTATTGGAGCATTCCGCCGGCGATTTGATGGTTTCCGTTCTGGCCGGTACGACGCTTCGGGAGCTGCAAGAGACGTTACGCTCTGCAGGGCAGTTTTTGCCGCTGGATGTGGCATGGGATGAGCAGTCAACCATCGGGGGGATCGTGAATTCAGGTGCGTCCGGTCTGCTTCGGGCGGGCTTTGGCTCGATTCGAGACCTGCTGATCGCCTCCCGCATTGTTTATCCGAACGGGCAGGTGATCCGAACCGGTGCCAAGGTTGTGAAAAATGTAGCCGGCTACGACATGAACAAACTGTTTATCGGGTCTATGGGCACGCTTGGCGTGCACACGGAGTTCACGTTTAAAATCCGGCCGATTCCACCGGGCTGGGGTCTGCTGGTGATCGGCAATGCCAGCGTCGAAACGCTGCGCGCGCTGCAGCTTACGCTGCTGGATTCGCAGCTCGAGCCGTGTGTGTGTGAATGGGTTAATCCTCGGGCAGCCCAGGCGATCGGTATCGACTCGCAAGGGCCGGTGCTTCTGGTCGGCTTTGCCGATGTGTGGTCGTCGGTGGATGAGCAGGCTCGCCAAGTCGGGCAGCTATGCCGAGAGGCGGGGGCTGCGATTTTGACGGAGCTTCGAGGGGCCGAGGAAACGGAGGCGGCGTTGGCTCAAGTGCGAAATATTGTGCCGAATTCCAATCTGCTCCAAGACACCTCGGCGGTCGTGTCCATGAAGCTGATGGGCAAGCTGACCGACATCCCGGCGATGTTTGAGGCTGCGGAAGCGCGGGCGGCACGCCATGACGTTTCCTTGAAGTTCAGCGGCGGAGCCTACACGGGCATCGCCGGGGCAACGGTGGAAGCGGAAGGAGAGGCGAACGCCGACGCTTATCGTCGTCTCATCGCCTGGATTCACGGGATCCAACATGAGATGAGGCCGCTGGGCATCCGCACCGTCGTGGATTTTGCCCCCAGCGTTATTCGCAATCAGATTGCGATCTGGGATGAAGCGACCGCAGACCAAAAAATTATGCGAGGCATTAAGCGTACGATAGATCCGAACGAAACGCTCAATCCTGGGCGAATTATTGGAGGATAGTGAGATGTCCAAACAAGTGAAAGCGATCACCCAGCCCCCGGAAAGCCTCCTGTTTCCCAAATCGAATTACCGCTGGGAGGACTCGCCGGACCCTGCCAAATTTTCCGAATGCGTGCATTGCGGTATGTGCCTCGAATCTTGTCCGACCTATCAGCAGACCGGACTTGAAGCCCACTCCCCGCGCGGGCGCGTCTATTTAATTAAATCGGTAGCGGAAGGAAAGCTGCAGCTGAACGATTTTTTCGCCGCTCCGGTCAATGCTTGCTTGGATTGCCGTGCCTGTGAAACGGCGTGCCCTTCCGGGGTGCAGGTAGGAGCACTGGTCGAGGAAGCTCGCGGACAGCTGTACAAAGAAACGCCGCCGTCCGGCTTTTCCGGGGTGCTGAACAAGTTCTTTTTGCGCGGATTGTTCCCGCATGCCTCCCGGATGCGAATGATGTCGGGGCTTACCCGGTTTTATCAGCGGTCTGGCGTCAGGTATGTAGCCCGGCGAGCCGGGCTGCTCCGCGTTCTGCCGGTGCATTTACAGGAGATGGAAAAGGCGCTCCCGGATCTGAAGACCAAGCCGGTGCTGGGCCGGGTAGAAACGGTGCTCGCTCCAATTGGTCCCAAGCGGGCCCGAGTGGCGGTGCTTACAGGCTGCGTGATGGACGCGGTCTTCGCAGATATCAATGAAGCGACGATTAACGTGCTGCGGCATAACGGCTGTGAGGTATGGATCCCACAAGATCAATCCTGCTGCGGTGCCTTGCATGTACATGCCGGTGACCGGGATATGGCGAAGCAGCTGGCGAAGCGCAATATCGACGCCTTCTTATCCGAGGAGATCGATGCGGTGATTATTAACGCCGCAGGCTGCGGATCCACGCTGAAGGAATACGGCGAGCTGCTCAAATCCGATCCGCAGTACGCGGATAAGGCGCATCTTTTTGCCGATAAGACCGTCGATGTCTCCAGCTTCCTTGACCAGCTTGGCTTAATTCCGCCGAAGGGCGAGGTCGATCTGACGATCACCTATCACGACGCCTGCCACTTGGCTCATGCCCAGGGGGTTCGGGCGGAGCCTCGCCGATTGCTGGCCTCCGTTCCGGGGCTCAAAATGGTCGCGCTGCCGGACTCGGACCGCTGCTGCGGCAGTGCCGGCGTGTACAACATCACGCATCCGGAGATGGCGGGCGAGCTGCTGGACCGGAAAATGAACGACGTTCCCAGCGGCTGCGACGCGGTGGTTATGGGCAACCCGGGCTGCATGATGCAGTTTATGGTCGGTGTGGTGCGCCACGACCGCTCCGAGCAAATTCTCCACACGATCCAGGTGCTGGATTGGGCTTACCGTGGAATGAAGCAATCGAAGGAGGGGGGCGTACGGCAATGAGTTTGGATGCCAAGCTAAAAGCATCGATCGTCCAGCAATTCGAGCACATCGTCGGGCCGCGAGCGGTGCTGCACCGGTATGAGGATCTGCTCGCCTATGAGTGCGACGGCTATACGGTTCATAAAGGCGTGCCGTCTCTGGTGGTATTCCCCAAATCCACGCAGGAGGTATCGGAGGTCGTCCGGATTTTGCATCACCACCGGATTCCGTATTTGCCAAGAGGAGCGGGGACGGGGCTCAGCGGCGGGGCAACAGCCTTGAACGGGGAAGTGATTATCAGCTTAGCCCGCATGAACAAGCTGGTTTCTGTGGATTATCCGAATCGGCGGGCGGTCGTGCAGCCGGGCTTTATCAATCTCAAGCTGTCCAACTCCATTTCGTCCAAAGGCTACTACTATGCCCCCGATCCGTCGAGCCAAGCGGCTTGCACCATTGGAGGCAATGTTGGCGAAAATGCCGGAGGCGCACACTGTCTGAAATATGGCGTGACCACGAACCATGTGCTCGGACTAGAGCTAGTGCTGCCGGATGGTGAAATTGTGCAGATCGGCGGCGTTCCGGATGCTCCGGGGTATGATTTGCTTGGGTTTTTGACCGGCTCTGAGGGGACGATGGGGATTATCACAGAAATTACGGTGCGGATCCTGAAAAAGCCGGAGGGCATCCTTACCGTGCTGGCGCTCTATGATGAGGTGGAAGACGCGAGCCTGGCTGTGTCGGATATTATTGCCGAAGGCATCGTTCCGGCGGCGCTGGAGATGATGGACCGGACGGCGATCGAAGGCGTGGAGTCGGGCAACTATCCGGTCGGGTATCCTCGGGATTTGGGCGCGGTGCTGATCGTGGAGGTGGACGGCGTTATTGCTGGCCTGCAGGAGCAAATCGACCGCGTCATTGAGGTGTGCCGCAAGCATCGGGTGCGTGAGGTGCGTCAAGCGAACAGCCCTGAGGAACGGGCTCGCTGGTGGGCGAACCGCAAAACCGCCTTCGGCGCGATGGGTACTATTTCGCCGGATTATTTGGTGCAGGACGGCGTCATTCCGCGGAGCCGATTGCCCGAGGTGTTGAGCCGGATCGGCGAGGTCAGCCGGAAGTACGACCTGCGGATCGCCAACGTATTTCATGCCGGCGACGGCAATCTGCACCCGCTCATTCTGTATAATTCCCGGAACGACGGAGAGACGCAACGTGCGGTGCAAGCGGGCTCCGAGGTGCTCAAGGTGTGCGCCGACGTCGGCGGATCGATCACCGGTGAGCATGGCGTAGGCGTGGAAAAAATGGAGGATATGCGGTTCATTTTCACCGAGGAGGAAATGCAGGCGCAGATTCGCATCCGCGATGTGTTCAATCCGGACCAGCTGTGCAATCCCGGCAAAATTTTCCCCAAACCGGCTCGCTGTGTGGAGCTGAAGCAGCCTAAAGTGTTGGGCGAGCACCAGGCTAGTGTGAATACTATGGTTCATTGATTGTAACAAGGGATAGAACGAATTCGTTTCGTTTTATCCTTTTTTTGCGATGCTAACTACCAGCATATGGTATAATGGGACGGGATTTATTTGCTTTAGATATCAGGACTAGAAATAGGGGGAGTTTCCAATCGAAGCCGCGTCGAACCAGAAGAACCAGTCCGGTGTCGTTCATCTTGTGCCCCATTTTCATTACGATACTGTGTATTTGAAGACGTATGAGCAATATTTGGAGCCGGCGCTCAGCCATATTCACGAAGCGCTCCGCATCATGTCGGTGAACGAAGATTATACATTTATGATCGAGCAGACGATTTTGCTTGAGGAATATTGGGAGCGCTTTCCGGAGCAGCGGGCGCTGCTTCGGCAACTGGCGAAGGACGGCCGACTGGAGATTGCCTGCGGGATGTACTGCATGCCGGATACGAACATTCCGTCGGGGGAATCGTTCATCCGTCAGGTGACGAAGGGGAAGCGGTGGGCCCGCGAGCATCTTGGCATCGACGTCAAGGTGGCCTGGCTGTCCGACAGCTTCGGTCACCATCCTCAGCTGCCCCAGCTGCTGCAGCATTGCGGCTACGATTCCTATGTGTTCGGCAGAGGCATGGACCCTTCGGCGGTGACTCCGTTTATGTGGAACGGCATCGACGGGACATCCATTTTCACACATCGGCTGCATGGCGGCTACGGACTCATTATGTTCTCCGCAGCGGTGCAGAACGCACTGGAGCTGAACTTGAATTCGACCAAGGGCGGCGACGCCATTCGAGAGCGCATCCGATTGCTGGAGTCGGTTGCGACTGAGCGCGAGCATCTGCTCTTGCCCAACGGGGGCGATATGGCGAAGCCGCAGCAGGAAGCGGTTGCCGCCGTGGCCGATTATAATGCTAGGCGGGGTGAGGGGCCGGAGTGCGTGTTTTCGAGCATTCACCGGTATGTCCATTCCGTTCAAGAGGCTGCAGCGGATGGATTGCCGGAGGTCTCCCAAGATATTAACCCGGTCACACCAGGGGTTAACAGCTCGCGAATGGCGATCAAGCTGTGGAATCGTGCGCTCGAAGGGAAGCTGCAGGCCGCTGAGCGCTGGCGGGCCGCCATGTCGCTGCAAGGAGGCTTGAAAGCGGCGGATGGCGACGCTCGGAGAAGCTTTTGGCTGGACGCGGCTTGGGAGCAGGTGCTGTTCAATCAATTCCACGATATTATAAGCGGCACCATCGTCGATGAAGGGTATGTCGATACGCTCAGGCGATATCGGGAGGCGGATTCGCATTTGGCGAAAACCATCTCCAGCCTAAAAGCGGAGATGGCGGCGGTCACGCAGACGGAGGCTGCAGGTACGAACAGCGGGCTTCGAGATCTGGAGCTGCTGGTGTTTAACCCTTCGGGCTTCGAGCGCGAAGAGGTTGTAAGCTTCCCGGTGGAGCTGAGCCGAACGGATTCGACCGGAGTTCGGGTGTACCGTGAGGATGGCACTGAAGTACCTGCGGAACTTAGGGTGATTGCGGCAGATCAGCATGGCTCAAGACGCGTGGAGATTCGGATTGCCGATCGTTTCGGCGCTTTGGCGAGTGGGAGCTATAAGGCCGTTTGGGAGACGCAGGGGCAGGATCAGACGTCTGATTCCGCGAAGTCCTATCGTTTGCAGCAAAATCAGGATGGCAGCTTCGCTTTCGAGAACGAGCATTGTCGTGTGCATGTCGCTGGCAGCGGCTGTATTGTCTCCTATGAGCTCATCGCGTCCGGAGAGCAGTGGATTCCGTTGGGCAAGGCTTGGAACGATCTTTGGTTTTTGTCGGATGCCGGGGACTTGTGGCTGTATAGCGATTCCATCCTGAACGGCGCGTTCTATGGCCCGATGGAGGACGTGTTCGAAGAGATGATGACGGACGGGAAGCCGTATGTCAGGCACTGGCTGGGCAGCTCGCTGAAGTCGGCCGGCACGATCTCCGTCAAGGACGAGGATGCGGAGAAGATCGTTCTAGAGAGCAAAGGGACGATGCAGTTCTGGAAAATGCGGGTCGCCTATGAGAAGCTCATTTACTTGTACAAGCACTCTGGAAAAATCGGGTTCGAGACGAAGCTGACGGGGGCGGGGAAAAATTACCGACTCGTAGCCGCCTTCCCTACGGATCTGGAGCAAGGGCAGCTGTATCATGAAATTCCTTTCGGAACCGTGCACAGGCAGTCCGGAGAATTCCCCGCGCAAAACTGGGCGGCGCTTGAGGAAGGGCAGCGGGGCGTGCTGCTATCGAACGCAGGGATTCCAGGCAACGGAAGGCTGGGGGGCTTGCTGTATTTGGCCTTGACCCGTTCCGTGTCGATGGCCTACAAGACCGAGTCGGAGCTGGCGTACGAGGAAGGCGTGAGCCATACTTACCGGTACGAGGTATGTCCGTACGAGGGCATGACGCATGTCGGCCTGCAGCCTTGGCGCCAAGGAGAACGGCTCAACCTACCGCTGCAAACGGCCGTTTATCCGGCGGGAACGCCGCTGGTCCAATTGGACGGGATCAAGGTGGACAACGACTCCATCCACGTGGCGGGCGTCTATCAAGAAGCGGACAAATGGATCGTTCGCGTTTACGAAGCGAGCGGCAGCGGGGCAAAAGGCACGATCCGACTCCCATATGCCCCCGAGCCCATGCTTTATTCGGAAGAGGATGTGCTGGGGGAAGTGCGAACCGAACCTCGAAGCACGAATGGAACGATCGCTGTGGAGCTTGGCGGCTTTCAAATCAAGACGTACGCGATTCGTAGAGCGTAGCGAACAGCACATCTATACGCTTATGGGCGAAATGGGTGGGTTTCTTCTCGTCGCAGACATATAGAATGCACGAGTGCCATCGAAACAACAAAAACCAGCTGGGCGAACTTCCGCTCAACTGGTTTTTCTTTTTACTGATTATACCCCAGCTTCCTAGATACAGCATACGCAGCATCTCTTACCTTTTGCACCAGGCCCGGCAGCTGCTCCTCGCCAAAATGCACTTCCAGTCCTGCGATACTAAGCGCGGCGATAATTTGCCCGGAATGATCGAAGATGGGGGCGCTTAGCTCGGCGGTATAATCCTCAAGCTCCGAACGGCTGAAGCTGTACCCGCTCGCTCTGGAAAGTGCAAGGGAAGCGCGCAATTGCTCTTTATCGAGGATCGTTCTGGAGCCGATTGGTTTTAATTCAATTTCGTCCAAATAAAGCTCTCGTTCCTGCTCCGGCATAAAAGCGAGAATAATCCGGGAGGAGGCGCCTGCATAGAGCGGCGCTTTTTTTCCTATCTTAGTAAAAAGTCGGACCGGATGATCGGTATCCAGCTTTTCAATGTAAATCGACTCCCAGTCGTCGCGAAGCACGAGGTGTACGGCTTCTCCGACGTCGTCGCGCAGCTGCTGCATAACCGGTAAAGCGATCGGACGGATATCGAGCCGTTCGGCCACCAGATTCCCGAATTGCAGGAACAGCAGTCCGAGGGAGTATTGTCCATCCTTATCCTTATTCAGAAATCCCATCTCTTCCAGCGAGCCGATCATGCGATGGACGGAGGTTTTGGGGATGCAGGAGAGCTGTGCCATTTCGTTAATGCTCAGCCGTCGGTGAGTCAAAAAGAGATTCAGGAGGTCCATGGATCTGACGACGGTTTTATTCTTGTTTTGCAATGCTTCCACCTACTAAAATTGGATGATTTTGGTCCGGCGCACTTCTCATGATTACGTTAAACCAGTATACAATGAATTCAGAAAAATTTCTTCTTGATTTTCGTTTAATTCCGACTATAATTATCGTATATATTAGGATTGAAAATCGGAATTACGGTTCCGAAATTCGGGATTTTAAGTATGAAAACAGAGATGACAAGAGGGAAGGGAAAAGGAATGAAGGCACAAGTATTGGAAGTAAGAAGCAGACGGGACATTGTTGATTTCATCAACTCAAATCCGATCAGCAGCCCTGGTTTCAAAATTATTTTGCTCGCGCTGGCAGGGGTTTTTGTGGACGCCTATGATTTCACCAGCATCGGCATCGGTACGGCCCAGCTTCAGCAGCAGTTCGGTCTTTCGTCCGTACAGCTTGGAAGCTTGACAGCGATTATGGCCGTAGGCTCGTTGCTCGGGGCGGTTTTCGGCGGGTACTACACCGATAAATTCGGACGCAACAAAATGTTCCTCATCGATTTGTTCCTGATGGTTTTCGCCGCGATAGGCGCAGCGCTTTCCCCGAACTTTGGCTGCCTTGTCTTTTTCCGCCTTCTGATGGGGATTGGGGTAGGACTCGACATTCCTGTAGCCTTGAGCTTCATCGCGGAGTTCAGCAACATGAAGAAAAAGGGATCCAACGTCACGCTTTGGTGCCCATTATGGTTTAGCGCCGCATCGATCACCGGACTGATCGCCCTGCCGTTTTATTTCCTGAATCAGTCGGAGCATATTTGGAGATGGTCTGTCGGACTCGGCGGCGTGTTCGCTCTGATTGTTTTGTTCCTGCGTTACTTCTATATGAATGAAAGCCCGCTGTGGGCGGCGCATCATCTGTCGCTCGAGGAAAGTGCAAAGGTCATTCGAAAAACGTACAATATTCAAGTGAAGGTTCTTCCGCAAGCTAAAAGCAGTAAAAGCACGGACATCAGCAAGGAAAAGCTTTCTTACAAAGCGATTTTTCAAGGAAAATATAAATTAAGAACGGTGCTCGCTTCGATCATCACGTTCACGCAGAGTATGGAATATTTTGCGGTCGGCTTCTACATTCCTACCATCTCTACCATTTTGTTCGGAAAAGGTGTCATTTATGCGATTACCGGCACCATCGTGTTCAATCTGTTCGGCGCACTGGGCGGTTTCCTCGGATCCTCGCTGAATACGCGTCTGGGCGTTCGCAAGCTTTCCATAATCGGCTTTGTCGTAGCTTCTGTCGGGCTGCTTTTGATGGGTACTGTGGGCAATTCCTACGTAGGCATTTCCGCGGTTCTGCTCGCCGCTTTTATTTTCGGTCATGCGTTTGGACCAGGCTCTCAAGGCATGACGATGGCGACGCTGTCGTATCCGACGGAGCTGCGCGGACTTGGAGCGGGCTTTGGACAAGGTATTACGCGGGTCGGCAGTATTTTAGGATTTTTCCTCTTCCCAGTCGTACTGGCCGCTGCAGGCTTGTATAATACGCTCCTGCTGCTGGCGATCGTGCCGATTCTTGGTCTGATTGCAACGCTTCTGATCAAGTGGGAGCCGGTCGGTCAGGATGTCGAGAACGAGAATCCAGCCGCAGCAAGCACCCAAAAGGACAAAAAAGCCGTAATGGCATAATTGCGATGCGATAAAATGAGTGTTAGCCCTATATAAGCGGTTTAGCCCCGAGAATCGGATCTTATCAAGCTGGTATCCCCACTTGGTAAGTCCGCTTGGGGTTAACCTTTTTAACGGCTGTTTTTCTTGGAGGGGATTCGTATGCAAGCTGTAGAGATGTCCCCGCTGGGGGATTGTGCGATTATCGTAAGGTTGGGCGACAAGGTCGATTTGGAAACCCATGCAAAGGTCCAAATTTTAGTGGATTATTTGGCGAAGCAGCCTTTTGACGGCATGGTGGAATATATTCCTGCGTTCACCTCGGTTACGGTGGTTTATGATCCGGTTCGCATTTTTATGAACGAGCGTGAGGCTGCACAAACGGAAGAGATCGCCTACCCCTATGACTGCGTAGAGAAAAAGCTGATGGCCGTCGTCGAGCAGCTGCATGCAGGAGCAAGGCCAGACCCGCGAGTCGTACAGATCCCGGTGTGCTATGGGGGAGAATTCGGCGTGGATTTGGAGCATGTGGCGGAGATCAACGGATTAAGCACGGACGAAGTAATTCAGATTCATTCCAGCGGGGAGTATCTGGTGTATATGCTGGGCTTTGCCCCGGGCTTTCCTTATTTGGGAGGCATGGATAAACGGATTTCCGCGCCGCGTAAGCAGACTCCGCGACTAGCTATTCCGCCGGGAACGGTAGGGATTGCGGGGGAGCAAACCGGCATCTATCCGATCGAAACACCGGGAGGCTGGCAGCTGATCGGCAGAACGCCGCTAGCTTTGTTTTTGCCTGACAAGCAGCCTCCGACTCTGCTCGAAGCGGGGGATATCATTCGTTTTTACCCTATTACCCGCAAGGAGTATGACCAGTGGAGGGAGAGTCGATGACGATTCGTGTTGTTAAACCGGGCCTCCTTTCCACGCTGCAGGATTTAGGGAGGCAGGGGTATCAAAAGTATGGTGTCATAGTCAGCGGTGCCATGGACAGCTTTGCCCATAAGTGTGCGAATCTGTTAGTCGGCAATGACGAAAAGGAAGCCACGATCGAAATGACCGTGATCGGACCTGCTTTGTATTTTGAGGCTCCGGTGCTGATCGCGATTTGCGGCTCGAATCTGTCACCCCGAATTAATGGCGTCCCGGTACCTTTATGGAGGCCTGTATATATTCCAGCGGGCATGACGCTTCAGTTTGGCTCCTCGCGAGAAGGCAGCCGGTGTTATTTGGCCATAGCCGGTGGACTGGATGTCCCTATGCAAATGAACAGCTACTCCACTTACCTTCGTGCAGGGATTGGTGGCTACGATGGCAGGGCGCTGAAGGAGAACGATCGGCTCTCGATCAAGCCAGTAAACCCGGATGGCGCAAAAATGATGAAGCTGCTTAGCGAAAAATGGACCGATGAAACACCATTCAGCTCCGTTGCTTGGCGTGTATCGTTTGAGCTGATGCCGGCCTATGACGTGAATCCCGTTCTTCGGGTGATCCCGGGCGCGCAGTATCCTTTATTTGATCCCGCCAGCCTGGATGACTTGTTCACCGCTGATTTTAAGGTTCAGCCGCAGTCGGATCGGATGGGCTACCGGTTAGCCGGAGTACCATTGCAGATGCTGGAACGCCGGGAACTGCTCTCCGAGCCAGTGACGTTCGGGACGGTGCAAGTGCCTCCGGACGGAAATCCCATCGTACTGATGGCCGACCGCCAAACAACGGGGGGATACCCGAAGGTGGCTCAGGTGATCTCGGCCGATCTGCCATTGCTCGCTCAAGCCCAGATCGGGAGCAGCATCCGGTTTAAGCTGGTCGATCTTCAGGAAGCGCAGGAAGCTTATTTGCGAACGGAAATGAACCTGCTGTTTTTGAAAAAGAGCATTCAAATGCATTTGATCTAGGAGGACTCATTCATGAAATATGTGGACCTGAATTGCGATATGGGCGAAAGCTTCGGGGCGTATAGCTTGGGCCGAGATGCGGAAATTTTGGCGCATGTGACCTCGGCGAACATTGCCTGTGGATTTCACGCGGGGGACGCAAGCACGATGCGGAAAACTGTTAAGCTGGCGCTGGAGCACGGCGTAGGCATCGGCGCTCATCCGGGCTTGCAGGATTTGATCGGCTTCGGCCGGAGAAAGATGGACATCTCCCCTCAAGAGGCATACGACATCGTCGTTTATCAGATCGGCGCTTTGTGGGGCTTTGTCCGGTCCGAAGGCGGGAAGTTGCAGCATGTAAAAGCCCATGGCGAGCTGTATAACATGGCCGCTCTGAATGCGGGCTTAGCCGAGGCGATCGCGGAAGCGGTGTATAAGGTGGATCCGGAGCTGATCCTGCTCGGACTAGCGGGAAGTGAGCTGGTGACCGCAGGGAAGAAAGCCGGTCTTCGCACAGCCAGCGAGGTATTCTCGGACCGTACGTACCAGTCCAACGGCTCTTTAACACCGAGAAGACAGCCGGATGCCATGATCACGGATGAGCAGGAGTCTGTGAAGCAGGTCATTCGCATGGTCAATGAAGGAAAGATTCTGTCGAGACAAAACGAAGATGTCAGCATTCAAGCGGATACGATCTGTATTCATGGGGATGGCTTGCACGCGCTTGAATTCGCCCAAACGATCCATACTTCCTTGAAGCAAGCCGGCATTATTGTACAGTCGATTGGAACAACCATGTCCGGCAAATCATCCTAAGAACGACAGGAGCGAAAGAGCAGAATGATGAATCCGCTGCATATACAAACTGAAGTATTAGTCATCGGCTCCGGCGCAGCTGGCTTGATGGCCGCCAAAGCGGCGGCAAGTGAAGGCGCTAAAGTGGTATTGGTCGACAAAAGCCTTGTCGGACGCGGGGGCGCGACGATTCTCGCACAGATGACGGTCGCCGTTGCCTTGGGTGAGGCCGAGGAGGATTCGCCGGATATCCATTTCGAAGATACGATGAAGGGCAGCCGCGGGATGGCCGACCCGGAGATCGTCCGTACGATTGTGGACCGTGGACCCGAGCTGATCCGTGAGGTCGAAGGCTTTGGTGTAAAATGGGCCAGAACACCGGACGGGAAGCATTCCCAAGTGGTAGCACCAGGCCATTCCCGCAGACGCTGCGTTTATGTAGACATATTAAACACAGGCGGGGCGACCTCTGCCGGATTGCGAAAAGCGATCTGGAAGGATGCTTCCATCGAGCGCATGAAAAACATCATGATCACCAAACTAGTGGTTGAGGATGGCCAAGTTATCGGGGCGGTCGGGTTTGCCATGGAGCAATTTCAACCTGTGACCATCGCGGCCAACGCTGTTATCCTGGCCACCGGCGGTCTAACCGAGATCTATGAACGCAACAGCGCCTCGGCGAATATGACGGGCGACGGCTTCGTTCTGGCTGCGGAAGCGGGAGCGGAGCTGCGGGATTTGGAAATGGTCCAATTTTTCCCGATTGCCCATCTGCATCCTCCGCTGGTCGGCATTGATCCGATCATGTGGGACCCGTTCCGCTACAAATTGGGCGGCAGACTGCTCAACGGTCAGCAGGAAGAATTCATGGATAAATATAATAGCGAAGTATCGGGTAATTACACCGCGGCGCGCGACCAGACGACCTTTGCGATTTTTAAAGAAGTGGAAGCGGGAAGAGGGACGCCGCACGGTGGCGCGTATCTCGATTTCCGCATGGTACCTGAAGAGAAGCTGAAGGAAGCGTTCGGTCCGGTCATCGATATTTTGCGCAATCAAGGTGTGGATTTGACCCGGGATATGGTCGAAGTCGCTCCGATGGCTCACTTCACCATGGGCGGTATTCGGGTGAACAGCAGCATGGAAACGACCGTGCCTGGATTGTTCGCCTGCGGCGAGCTGATCTATGGCATGCACGGCGCCAACCGCTTGTCGGGTAACGCGATTACGGAAGCGCTGGTATCGGGCCGGATCGCTGCCGAGGTTGCAGCCAAGGCGGAGCGCCAGCCGGATGCATCGGAGCGTTTGCAGTCCGAGCTTGCGAAGGAGCTCCAGCGCTTGGAGCAGTTCTGGCATCCGCGCGAGGTGGACAAGGACGAGGTTTCGATCCTTTCCGTGAAGCACGAGCTGCAAAAGCTGATGTGGGAAGGCGCCGGGCCTTTGCGGACGGAAGCCGGCTTAAGCCGTGCAGCGGAGCTTCTTCGGGAGCTAAGTGAGCGCGTAGAAGGGATTGCTTTGGCCAAACAGAGCTATTTTGCGCTGACGCTGGTAGAGAAACTGGAATTGGTCCATATGATCAAGCTCAGCGAAGCGATCATTATGGGTGCGCAGGCTAGACGCGAAACCAGAGGCGCGCATGTTCGTCTGGATTACGATCAAGCCTATGCGGATGCGATCAGTACGCAATTCCAATTGGAGGCAAATCGTCAATGGACGATGAAGGAAATGACGCTGTCGGAGTCGAAGCAGCTGAGCAAAGGGGGCGTCGTGTAACCATGTCTATCGTAACCTTGAATGTTGTCCGCGGCGATGCGGCCACCGGGAGAAGAACGGAAGAATACCAGGTGCCCTATCGGGACGGAATGAGCTTGCTGGATGCTATTTTTTGGATCCGGGAGCATGTTGATCCTTCCTTTTCCGTCCGGTATTCCTGCAGATCGGCCAATGCCTGCAAGGAGTGTATGGCGGTCGTGGAAGGGAAAGCTGGGTACTTGTGCAGCCTTCGGGCAGTGCCGGACTCTAAGGTGAATATTGAGCCGTTGAGTGGGCTGCCATGGATTAAAGATTTGGCGACTGCTTTGGAGTAGAAGATTAAGGAGGGTGTCCCATCGGACGCTCTCTTTTTTTAATTTGGCGTATATTGGAAAAGATATGGGAATGATATGACATTTTGCGAGGGCGGTGGAGGATGTACTTACAAAAGCTCAACGACGCGTGGTCAGCTTATTTGGAAGCGAAGGGGATTAGGGAGTCCATCGTGATTACGAATACGACCAAGCTGCCTCCTTTTGCAGGTATATATATGCTGGAGTTCATATATCGCGACAAGCGGTACCATCTGTATCACACGCTGGGTCAGACTGAATATGAGCTGCGCGAGCTGAGTGAAGGTTATGATTGTACCACCTTTGAAGCGGTCTTGGGTGTGGATGAAGAGCTGGCGGATGCGTTCATGGAGGCCGTGAATGGTTTTATGGCTCAAAGGCTTGAGGGTATTCAGACCTCTGTGGATTGCAGCGACGGGTTGGAGTTGGGGAAGGAACGGATTTGGCGGGTGCGATTAAACACACACGACGGATCTCCTAATAAATGATATATTATTCCTATACCCATTCAAAAGGAGCCATGTAGCGATGTACGAGCATCTTGTATTTTTTAAGTTTAATACCACTATCACGCCAGGCAAACAGCAGGAACTGCTGGATCAATTGCTAGCTTTTCGAAATCGGATCCCTGGGATCGTGGATTTGAGTGCAGGGATCAACGTAACCGAAGAAACACATAACATCAAGGGCTTCACGCTCGGATTACGAGTTACTTTCGAGGATCTGGAGTCGCTGCGTGCCTATGGTCCGCATCCTGTTCACCAGGAATTTGTTAGTTCGCTGAAAGGCATTTTGGAAGATGTGATTGTGGTTGATTATCCAAAAATATAAAGAATCCTAGAAGGAGCTGCCGACACGAATCGGCGGCTTCCTTTTGTTTATAGGCAGAGCAATGTGACGATCCGTCGGAGAGCAATAATTTAATTATCATCCAAGCGTTGGTAATGATGACTAGGTCTACATGATAAAATCCATTTGGAGAGGACAGAAGTTTTTGACAAAAAAATAAATTCAGAGGGGTTGAAAAGGATGGCCACCTGCTTTTTGTTAACCGGAAAGCCTCGTGTGGGCAAATCAACTGCAATCAAACGAATTATTGACCAAGTGGGAACAGAATATTTTGGTGGTTTTTATACCGAAGAGATACGTGACTTGACGAATCGCACTGGATTTAATTGTGTGACGCTTAGTGGCGAGAGTGTACGAATGGCGAGTGTTGATAGTACAAGCCCGCTAAGGGTAGGGAGATATGGGGTTGATATCGAGGCTTTTGAGTCTATCGCTTTGGAGGCCGTTAAGCAATCGTTAGCTGCCAAAAGGGTTACAGTCATTGATGAAATTGGCTTCATGCAAATGTTATCGATCCCTTTTCAAGAGATGATCTATGACGCTATTTCTAGCTCTCAACATCTTATTTTAGGGACTATTTGTGTAGATAGCCATCCAGCAATGGATAAGATTAAAGGAATGTACGCAATACAGCTGTATGAGATGAAGGAAGAAAATCGGGAGGCGATAGTTGAAGTTTTGGCGAAAGATATTAATAAGCTTTTACAGAATGAAAATTATTCCAAATAAGGAGCGCAATTTTTGCTAGTATAGAGGTAAATTGGAAGGGTGGGGTGAAAAAAATGTTTTTTGTGAACTCACGAGCCATCATTGAGCGAAATCATAACGGAGTACTTGAAATTCTTGTCCAAACTCGGAATAAACCTGGTGAGCCTCCAAAAACCGAATTACCAGGCGGTAGAATTGAGCCTTATGAATCGCTTGTCGCGGCGCTGGTCAGAGAAGTCAAGGAAGAAACAGGTTTAAATGTTGTAGAAATGGAAGGCGAGGATACGCGAATCGATACCCTCGGCATAGACTCGAGCTTTGAAGTGGAATGTATCAGACCATTTGGGGCGTATCAGACCCTTAAGGGTCCTTTTGATTCGGTGGGTGTGTACTTTCGTTGCAAAGCAGAAGGGGAACTGTTGAAATCAGGTGACGATACGAAAAATCCAAGATGGGTTTCCGTCGTTGAGTTATTGATGCAGGATGACCCGTTACAATTTTCAAATGTGGACAGAGCTGGAATTTTATTTTACTTGAAGAGCTTGAAGAGGGAGAGTGAATAGCTTGGACAGCACGTCGGTACTGATTGACTTCCTTTTGAAGAAATACGCCTCAGAGAAAAAAGGCACTCTGCATGTCATCGAACAGTTATCCGACGAAGATATTGTATGGGCGCCTACTCCTGAGAGTAACAGCATCGCTAATTTAGCAGCGCACATTTGGGGAACGGTTCATCAGCGCATTGAAACCGCTTTCTTTGATATTCCGGATACAAGAGTCCGTGAGATGGAGTTTGATCGGGAGCTCCGACTCACCAAACAGCAAGCTATGGAGCTTATTGCCAAGTCTTTTGACCGTATTCTGGAGGTTCTGGAACAAGTAAAAGCGAAGCCGGAAATGCTGCTGGACCAGCCTTACTTAAATTTGCCGCCACTGACGAATAGCGGTGTAGATAACCAAGCTACCGTGCTTGAAATGCTTTTGCATCAATTTAGACATCTGCCGGGTCATACGGGTCAAATCGTTTACATCGCGAAAATGAGAAAGGGCCAGCTGCAATGGTAGGAGGCTTTTTAGGAGGGGAGACTCAATTAACTATGAATGAACGATGGTATCGACATTTAGGAGTTTACGGGATTTGCACCGCTGATGAAAAGCTACTAGTGATCCACAAGGGGAAGGGGCCGTACAAAGGGAGGTATGATCTGCCTGGAGGTACGGTGGAGGCTAACGAATTATTGACCGAAGCGATGAAAAGAGAGTTCTTGGAAGAAACGGGGCTCCACATTAGTATAAAAAAGAACATCGGTGTCTGCGAGTTTGTCGTCCCTTATGCACTCCCCGAGGAAGAGTCGACTCATCTTCACCATGTTGCAGTCATGTTTTCGGTTCAATCTCTGTCAGGTTTGCTAGCTGAACATCCGGAACAGTTCGAAGGACAAGATTCGTTAGGAGCCTGCTGGGTGCCGATTCATGAACTCCATGCTGCCAATTCCTCACCACTGGTTATGGAAGCAAAAAAGTGGCTGCTGACCGAACAACTCTCGATGGAATCTCAGCGTTTGGACGATTGGGTGATCTTAGGAAGTACGAACCCGTGAAAAAGGTGCTCATCATCGGAATCGTAGCCAGTGGTAAAACGACATTGGCCAAGCGGTTATCCAAGAGTATGGCTATTCCATGGTTTGAGCTCGATTGTATCGTTCATCCGCAAACAACGGCGGGGCGGGGGAAACGTACTGCGAGTGAGCAAATTGAGGTTCTTAGGGAGATCGATAGGCAAGGCTCTTGGATTTTTGAGGGAGTCGACCGTAAATCCTATCAATGTCTGTATGAGATGGCGGATACGATTATTTTTCTCGATCCACCAGTATGGAAGCGCAAAATCCGAATTTTTGTCCGGTTCCTGAAGCAGAATCTGGGCATTGAACCATGTCATTATAAGCCCGATTTTCACATGCTCAGAATGATGTATAAATGGACTAGGGATTTTGAGTGCAATCGGGAGCAATTTGAGGCTAAGCTGCAGTTATATCAGCATAAAGTGATTCGGGTATCGGATAATAAAAATGTGCTGGAAAAATGGGAAGGGATGCGGTAAGTCGTGTCCCTTTTTTTGGCGTGCTTGGAGAGTATGTGGATAGGGAGTGCAAAAGCTTCCGGAAAACCGTACAATAGATATGGGAATTTAGGCATTTTTGCAGTTTAGTTTAGAACCATCAGCACACATCTTAAGGAAGATAGGAGCATACGATGAATCCGTTGCAAGTGCAAACTAAAGAGAGAACTGCTAGGCTCAGCTCGGGTTTGGCAAAAAGCGCCGCTGCTGATCCTCAGGCTCAACCGCTTCTGACACAAGGGCTTATTGTGTTAATGGCCATATCGTGTGGGATCACGGTGGCGAATTTGTATTACAACCAGCCTCTGCTGGCGGATATTGGGCGGAGCTTCGGAGTGGGTGCCCAGCAGGTGGGGCTAGTTTCCATGCTGACCCAGATCGGCTATGCTTTGGGGATGTTTTTATTTATCCCGCTTGGAGATATTCAAGAGAAACGCCGGCTCATAACGACACTGTTGATCACTGTTGGCGTCGCTCTGATCGGTGTCGCTACGGCCCAGAGTCTTACATGGATTTACATCGCGAGCTTGGCGGTTGGCGTTACGACAGTTGCTCCGCAGATGATTATTCCACTAGCGGCCGGGCTCGCGGCGCCCCAGGACCGGGGGAAGGTCATCGGCAGTGTGATGAGCGGGCTGTTGATCGGAATTTTGTTGGCGCGGACGGTCTCGGGCTGGATCGGTGAGCTGTTTGGCTGGCGTTCCATGTACGGGTTCGCGGCCGTAATGATGTTTGTGTTGGCCTTTGTCTTGAGCCGCCGGCTGCCCGTCAGCCGTCCGGACATTCGGCTGTCCTATCCGGCGTTGGTTCGGTCTATCGGACAGTTGATCGTGGAACTGCGAACGCTTCGCGAAGCCGCTCTTATCGCCGCTTTTCTTTTCGGTTCTTTTAGTGTATTTTGGACGGCACTCACTTTCTATTTGGAGGGGCCAAACTACGGGTATGGCAGCGGAGTGGCCGGGCTGTTCGGGCTGGTCGGTGTAGTTGGTGCCTTAGCTGCGTCGGTGATCGGACGCCTGACGAGCAGGATCCAGCCGCGCTTTTTGATCGGGTTTATGATTTTCGCTGCGTTCGTTTCCTACGTGCTGTTCTGGGCTGCGGGAGGTTGGATTTGGGGGCTGATCATAGGCGTAATTTTACTGGATCTTGGGGTGCAAGGGGGCCAAGTGACCAATCAAGCGCGCATCTACAGCCTGCTGCCGGAGGCTAGAAGCCGGATCAACACCGTCTATATGGTGAGCAGCTTTATAGGCGGTGCCATCGGTTCCACCCTCGGTGCTTACGCTTGGAGCCGATGGGGCTGGAGCGGAGTATGCGTCGTGGGCGGAGCTATGGTCTCAGCGGCTTTCTTGATTTGGGCCGGTCACCGGATCGCGGATCGATTGAAAGGCCAGGTTAGCGTTTAGCAAGCATGTAAGGTGTCCGAACAGCCATGCAGATGGCGGTTGGACACCTTTTTTTGTGGGGCAGCGCCCAGCGCGCGTGCAACACCGCTGAAATAGCTGATTTCGGAGCAGCAATTTCCACCTTAACGTGCTGCTCTCGCTATATCCGCGCATTAGCTGCACCCGGAGCAACTATTGCCAACTCTAGCCGCACTGGAGCGCCAATAGCTGCTTTGTGAGCAATTATTTCCACCTTGGCGTGTTGCCCCCCCGCGTTGGAGCGCCCCAGCGGCGCCTAGCCCGGCGTGCAGCGCGGCCAACCCGCGCTAGAGCGCCCCCGTGGCGCCGCGCCCCCACCCACATACGCAGAAACCCGCGTATGTAAAACAATTCCTCGGAAAACAATAACTGTGTTATCCGATAAAGGGAAGGGGCGGCACTCATGCATCATCATGTGTTTTGGCTTGAAATAGTGTTTATCCTGCTGGCGTTCATCGCCATGTGGTTTGCGGTTTCCAACTTTTCCAGCGTGAAACGCATCTTCATCGGTCGGCCTTTACGATCCAAAGAGCTTCACGCACAGCATACGAAGCTGTTCTGGATCATTGCCCTGCCGATTCTATCGGCGGACTTGTACTCCTCGGTGGCGTACGGCCCGGAGGCGGGGATGACAGAGCTGGTCGGCTTAGGCGCCTCGGCCAAATGGTTCATCCTGCCCATCACCATTTCCACCATCCTGCTGCTCGCCATCCTCATCACCTCTTACATTATGGGTGTCATTGCGTATCCCAGCGGAGGAGGGGCGTATGCGATTGCGAAGGACAATTTTAGCAACCCGCTGCCTTCCTTGATCGCGTCCAGCTCTCTGCTGATCGATTATATCCTCACCGTAGCGGTATCGGTCTCCGCGGCGGTGGAAGCCGTGTCTTCCGCGTACCCTGCGGTAGGGCCCTACGAAACGATTGTAGCCATCGTCTGCGTCTGCCTCTTGGTCATCATCAATTTGCGCGGGGTGGCGGAGTCCGCCAAAATTTTTGCCTGGCCGACCTTCCTGTTCATGGCCTGCATGCTGCTCTTAATCGTGGTAGGACTCACGAATGAAGCAAGCTATGGCTTCGTCCAACCAGCCACGCCTCCGATTGGCCAGTTCCCTCCGGGAGTCACCGTATTGCTCCTGTTAAAAGCGTTCAGCTCCGCCTGCTCCGCCTTGACCGGGATCGAGACGATTTCCAATGCGGTGCCGGTGTTTCGTGAGCCTCAGCAAAAAAGCGCCATCAAAACCTACATCGCCCTTGGCGTAGTCACAGCCATTACGCTGATGGGCTTTGCCTACCACTTGTATGTGCAAGGCATTACGCCGGATATTCATAATACGATGCTGTCTCAGCTGGCAGGCGTCTATTATGGTCACGGCCCGATGTACCAAATTTTGATTTGGTCGACCTTCATCGTGCTGATCCTCGCGGCCAACTCGACGTTTACAGGCTTCTCCCAGCTGGCAGCGATTGTGGCGACCGACGGGTTTTTACCGCGTGCACTAACGAATCGGGGCGACCGCTTAGGTTATTCCAACGGAATTATCGTCTTAGCCGGGCTGGCCATAGTGCTCATTGTGGCTTTCCGTGCCCACACGAATGCATTGATCCCGCTGTATGCGATTGGCGTTTTTCTATCGTTTACGGTCGCCCAGCTCGGCTTGCTGCGACGCTGGAAGCGGGTCAGAGGCCCGAAGTGGGGCATCAAATTTGTAATCAATCTCGTCGGCTTCATCATCACGGCGTTGGTCGCGGTTATTTTTGCCGTAACGAAGTTTATTGACGGCGCCTGGCTCGTGCTCATCGTCCTGCCGATCATTGTCTTTCTGTCCATGATGATCAAACGGCACTATAACCAGGTGGCACAGCAGCTTAAGATTGACCCCGCGGAAACGCGCCCGGGTGCCCATCGCGTCATCACCATTGTGCTCGTGTCCGGAGTGCACCGGGTCGTGAGCAACACGCTGTCGTTCGCCAAAAGCCTCGGTACGGAGCTCGTGGCGGTCCACGTCGGCTTCGATCATGAGGATATCGAGAAAATGGAGCAAAAATGGGAGGAGTGGGGCAACCCGTGCCGACTGGTGGTGCTTCGCAGCTCCTATCGATCCATTCTGGAGCCGATCTCGCGCTTCATCCAAGCGCTGGAAAAATGGGAGGGCGAGGAGCCCGGACATATCCATATCGTAGTGCCGCAGTTCATTCCCAAGAAGTGGTGGCAAAATATTTTGCACAACCAGAGTGCTCTGCTGCTGCGTGCTTGGTTCTTCTGGAACAAGGATGTCGTCATTACAACCGTACCGTATCATCTTCAAAAATAAGTCCAGCGCTCGATTGAAATCCACAGGCAAGTGTGATACGATACGTTTACTTTAAGGATTGGAGCTGAAAAGATTCATGTAATTTTCTCTTGCGGATATAAACAATAAAACAGGTTAAGCGAAGCGCTTGTTTTCGCGTGTTTTATTTTTTATGTGCAGGGAAGTTACGGGATCCTTTCGGCTCAATCGGTCTATCCTCATCTAGCTCCATCGCTGGCCGGCGGCGGGTTAGGTTGGCTGTATTCCTATTTGAGCTGCGAGAAAAGTAACTTTCTTGCAGCTCTTTTTATTTTTCCATACAGGAGGATACCGCTATGTCTCTAATTAAAGTGACGAACTTAACGTTTGCCTACGAGGGCAGCTACGATAATATTTTTGAACATGTCAATTTTCAGCTGGATACGGATTGGAAATTAGGCTTTACAGGACGCAACGGCCGGGGGAAGACCACGTTCCTCAACCTGCTGCAGGGCAAGTACGAGTACAGCGGCAGCATTTCGGCGCAGGTCGGCTTCGAATATTTTCCATTCCATGTGGAGAACAAGGAGGCCCATACGCTGGAAATTGTGACCGAGATCGTTCCGGACTACCAGCACTGGGAGCTGATGCGCGAGCTGTCTTTGCTGAAGGTGGCGGAGGATGTGCTCGACCGGCCCTTTGCCTCTTTATCGAACGGGGAGCAGACGAAGGTGCTGCTGGCGGCGCTTTTTCTCAAGGAAAACAGCTTCCTGCTCATTGATGAGCCGACCAACCATCTTGACATGAAGGCAAGAAAGCTGGTCAGCGACTACCTGAAGTCGAAAAGCGGGTTTATTCTGGTATCGCATGACAGAGCGTTTTTGGACAACTGCGTGGATCATATTTTATCCATCAATAAAACGAATATCGAGATTCAAAAGGGCACTTTCTCCGATTGGTGGACCAATAAACAGCTGCAGGACCAGTATGAGCTGGCGGAAAATGAGCGGCTGAGAACGGACATTAAGCGGTTATCGGAGGCGGCGAAACGAACGAGCCAATGGTCGCACGAGGTGGAAAAAACAAAAAACGGAACCCGAAATTCGGGCTCCAAGGTCGATAAAGGGTATGTCGGTCATAAGGCCGCCAAAATGATGAAGCGCTCCAAATCCATCGAGCAAAGGCAGCAGGCCGCAATCGATGAGAAGGCGGGGCTCCTGAAAAATATTGAAAGCTCGGAAAGCTTGAAGCTGGCCCAGCTTCCCTATCATAAAAGCCGGCTGGCGGAGCTGGACCATGTGTCGATTTATTACGGTGAGAAGACGGTTTGCACCGATATGAGCTTCAGCATAGAGCAGGGAGAGCGCATTGCACTTTCCGGCCCCAACGGCTCTGGAAAATCCAGCATTCTCAAACTGATTTGCGGGGAGGAGATGACCTATACGGGCACGTTCCGCAAGGGCAGCCAGCTGAAAATCTCCTACGTTTCGCAGGACACCTCGCATTTGCAGGGCAATCTCACCGAGTACGCCCGAAGCAGCGGGATTGATGAGAGCCTGTTTAAGTCGATTTTGAGAAAGCTGGACTTCGCTCGAGTCCAATTTGAAAAGGACATGTCAGCGTTCAGCGGCGGCCAGAAAAAGAAGGTGCTGATCGCCAAGAGCCTGTGCGAGCAGGCACATCTGTACATTTGGGACGAACCGCTCAATTTTATCGATGTCATTTCCCGCATGCAGATTGAAGAGCTGCTGCTGGACTACGAGCCGACCATTTTGTTTGTCGAGCATGACCGGGAGTTTTGTCGCCATATTGCGACTAAGGTTGTGGAGCTTTAATAATGAGCCAGCTAGCTCCACGCAGCATTCGCCAGAGGAATCTTCGCTTCCACGGATTCCCTCCAGGCGATGAGCATGCGGTGCATTCGCATAGCAAGGTCGCGCTCCTCGAGCACCAGATTCCGCTGCTCCTCTATATCGTTGCGAAGATCGTACAGCTCCAGCGCACCCGTTTCGAAAAATTCAATCAGCTTATAATCCCCCATGCGCATGGAGGAGCCGGGGGTACCGCCTTGGTTCCCGTAGTGCGGATAGTGCCAGTAGATCGCCTCGCGCTTCAGGGCGACATCGGAATCGGCTTCGCCGCGAAGCACAGGCATCAGGCTGACGCCGTCGACGGGAGCGCCAGCAAGCCCCAGCCCTGCGGCCTCCAGCAGCGTGGGCGCAATGTCCGGCGTCGTGACCGGCTCGGAAGAGACGCGGCCTGCGTCGATCACGCCCGGCCAGCGAATAATCAGCGGCTCGCGGACGCCGCCCTCGTACATCCAGCCCTTGCCCTCGCTCAAGGGGGCATTGCAGGTCGGCGAGCCTTCGGAGGTGGCCAGCCCCCCATTGTCCGAGGTGAAGACGATGAGCGTATGGTCCGCCTCCCCGGCGGCTTCCAGCGCTTGCAGCAAGCGGCCGATGTTCCAGTCCAGATTGTACACCATGGCCGCATACACAGGATCGGACTGCAGCCGTCGGCGTGTCACGTTCAGATGCTTTTTGTGCTCCATGGGGAAGCTCTCGCCGATCTCGAAGGGGTCGATCTGATCCAGACCCATCGCCTGCGCCTTCTGAGCAAATCGCTCGATATCCCCGGTCTTCGCTTGAATCGGCGTATGTACCGCATAATGCCACAGGTTCAGAAAAAACGGCCGGTCATCCTTTTGCCCGATCAATCGAATCGCTTCATCGGTCAGCCGATCCGTCAAGTATTCGCCCTCCGGTCCATCGTCCAGCGTCGGGATCCCGTAGGGACTGAAATATCCATTATACGGCATGCCCCATTGGCAGCCTCCGATATTTACATCAAGGCCATGCTTCTCCGGGTAGTACGCTTCCCCGCCCAGATGCCATTTTCCCACATGCCAGGTGTTGTAGCCACCCTCTCTTAGATAGGATGCAACCGTACGCTCATGAAGCGGAAGGTACTTCAGGTAAGGCACATCGATGAGTTTTCCACGAGCCGGATGAATCGTGCCACCGTGATCGATCCAATCCGTAACGCCGATCGACGCCGGGTATTTGCCGGTCAGCATACTGGCGCGGGTAGGAGAGCAGACGGGGCAGGCGGCATACGCATCCGTAAACCGAATCCCCTCCTGGGCCAGCCGGTCCAGGTTCGGCGTTTCATAAAAGTCGCTGCCGTAGCAGCTCAGATCCTTCCAGCCCATATCGTCGATCAAAATGAGCAGAATGTTCGGCTGTTTCACTGTGCCCCGGCTCCTTCCCCTAGCTCGAGTAAAAATAACGCGGTATACACACTGTTATTAGTCCACACAATCTGCTTGGAGGTCATCGGAAAGCTCGGGATTTCGGTGCCGCCATGAAATTGCTGCGTGAGCACCAGCGTATTGGCCAGCGAGCGGGCTTTGGCCAGGTAGATCGGCTTACCGGTGACCTCGTGCGCTTTCGCGTACACCCGCATGACCACCGCTGTGGCGCGGGCAACAAGAACAAAGCCGAACTGCTCGATGACCGCCGGCGTTAGCCAGGTATCGACTGCATACTGCGAGTATTTGGTCGGCCCTCCAGGGAAGCCAAGGGTTTTCCAGGCTTCGGTCGGTTTTTCCCAGACGATGAATTGATCCTCGACAAAACGAAGCAGCTCCTCCGCGATCCGAATCCGTTCTTCCTGCCCCTCAGCATTGGATAAAAGGTAAAAAGCCGTGTCCGCCGCTTGCTCGTAAGCCATTTTTCGATAGGGCACCTTGATCTGCACGTCTTCGAACTGGGCATCCCAATGGAAGCCGCGCACCGGATGCTCGACGAGCCACTGCCCGATTTGCTCGGCGATGGATCCGAATTCCGTAATTTGATACTGCTTTTTTAGCCGCTCGAAGAAAAATAAGATCCACGTCGGGATGACCGGCTTCGGTTTCAGCTCTTCTCCGGTATGCCGATTGACGACGAGCGGCCACGTGCCGTCTTCACGCCGGATGCGGGCATACGTGCGCGCCATGCGCAGCGCTGCTTGCATGTACTTCTCCTCCTGCGTCACATCATACAGGTCGAGGAAGCCGAACCCGGCTCGAACCGGCTCGCTGAGCATCATCTGATCGATGTTCGTTTGGGCGACTCGGAAGTGCCAGTCGTCGATGGCGTTCTCCGGGTTCACCCAGTAGACCGGTGTGAAATGCTCGAACGGACTGCCTTCAGGCGCGGCATGGGCGATCAAGAAATCAGCCATTCGCCGGGCGATAGTCAATGCATCGCTGGCTTCCTGCGGGGTTTCTGTCGCGAGCTTGGAGAAAGCCGCCATGCCGCGGATCGAGGCGCCGATTTCCTTGGAGGCAAAGCAGTTCAGGAACATCTCCGGATGCGGCTTGCCCTCGGTCAGCCAGATCTGAAACCGCGGATGATGAAACAGCGCACGGAGGCCGGTCATGCCGGCTTCGGTATAGGAGATGGGCGGAGGTTCATTGTAAGGGCCATTAAAGATAGGGGCCCGGTAGATAGGCAGCTCGCCGGAGGTACCGACAACTTCGCCGGTGCCACGATCTATGCCTTCCACCTTGACGGTGGCCAGCCCCTGCGGGATGTCGTTCCAGATGGGTGTTAGAGCCGCCCAAGGAACGTCCGCTTCAAAGCTGCGCGTGATCCCATCCTCCGCATCGACGGTAAACCGGTACGCGGCAGCCCCCGGAACAAGCGGAAGGTCAAAAGCCGGAGCATAAACGAAGCGTTTGGCGAACTTGTTCCAGAACGGCGCTTCTTCCGAGCCCGGCTTCCCGGGTCTTAACGGCTCCCGAGTTTCTTGCAGCTCCTGCGCGGTAAACGAACCCTTTTTCATGAACATCAGCCTCCAATAATAAGTTATAAAGACGAGTATAAGAGCTGAATTCCAGTAAAGCAGAGAATAACCAAGCAAATGCGGCGGAACAGCTGCTGCTGGATGTGCTTGAACAACCATTGTCCGAGCAGGATGCCGGCAGCGACAAGGGGGATCGACAGGCCGATCGACGTCCAGACGGAAGCCGGCGGACGGCTGAGGCTAAGCTGAAAAATCGCGCTAACGGTATAGATGGAAATGTAATAAGCCAGGGTGGTGCTGCGCAGCGCTGTTTTGTCGATGGACATTCCGGAAAAATAAGCCAGCAACGGAGGGCCGGGAATGCCGATGGCGGTCGAGAGAAAGCCTGAGATCCCCCCGACGATTCGATCCTTGAGCGGGGAGGGCTTCACCTGAAAATGCAGCAAAAGTAAGACGGTGAATAAAAGAATGCAGATGCCCACGCCGAGCTTTAAAGTTTCGACAGGCAGGTACTGATAAACAAGAAGTCCGGCAGGCATGCCGATGAAGCTTCCGGTGAGGAGCCGCTTAAGAAGGGCGGTGTCCATCTCGGTTCGGATTCGGTAAAACATGAACAGGGACAGCAGGCATGAGAGTACAGTGTTGATGACAACGGCTTCATGCGCGTCATAGATGAAGAGGAGAAAGGGCACGGTCATGATGGAGAAGCCGAAGCCCGTACTGGTCTGCAGCGCGGAGGACAACAGGATGATGAGGAGCAGGAAGGTGAGCGATGCCATCGGTCAGACCAGCCGGTTGTAATGATTCAGCACCATGAGCTTGCCTGCTTCAATGTGCTCTTTCATGGTCTGCAGGAGCCGCGGGAGATCGCCTTGCCGGATGGCCTGCACGATTTTGAGATGCCGGTTCTCTACCACGCCTTTGTTAACCGGATGGGTATGAATTCGGCCGTAGCTTTGGAATAGCTGGATTCGCGATTGGAGATTGTTCCAGATTTCCAGCAGCAGGGCGTGCTCACTGCGTTCATAGAACAGGCCATGGAATTGGATGTCAATTTCCGCTACCTCTTCGAACTTGCCGGCCTGGGTGAGATTATCCATATTTTTAGCGTAGACCTCCAGCTTATCGCAATCCGCAGGCGTCAATCGGGGAAAAGCCAGCTCCACCGCCATCAGCTCCAGTGAAATCCGGATGCTGTAGACCTCTTCGATGAAGGTTTCGGTAATTTGAATTACGTTGGTGCCCTTGTAAGGGATGACATGAATCAATCCCTCCGTGGCTAACTGGCTGAAGGCTTGCCGGACCGGTGTGATGCTCACGTTCAGCGTTTTGGCGACATTGGCTTCTACGAGGCGCTCACCCAGCTTGAGATCACCGCGAAAAATCGCCTTCCGCAGCGTCTCCGCTACCTTCTGGCTAATGCTTCGTTCCGTTGCAATCTGCAGGTCCATCTTTTCCATGGAAAGGTTCACTCCTACATGTTCGGATGTTCAGTTGTTCAGTTGAGAGGTAATATAAATTCAATTGACAAATTCAGGAAGGCGACTTACAGTGATAATATATCATGCATGATGCATGATTTCAATCGAAAACTATGCTTTTACTTTTTCGTAAAAGAGGGTGCGTTGCTTTTGAAGATCACCGGTATTGAAGCGAAGGTTGTAAAAGTCAGCCGAGAGCTGCAAAGCTTCAGCGGAACCGCAGGTACGCCGGGGACGTTCGTGCAGATGGCGGGCGGAGCGGCTTCGGATTATGGCTGGACCAAGGAGTATTCCTCCTTGTACTCGAAGAAGGTGGAAAGCTTGATGGTCAAAATCACCACCGACACCGGAATCGTCGGCTGGGGTGAAGCTCAGGTGCCCGTAGGTCCCGAAGCGCCGCAAGCGCTGGTGAGGCAGGTGCTGTCACCGATTTTGCTGGATCAGGATCCGCTCGGAATCGAGGTCTTGTGGTTTCAGATGTACAATTCCCTGCGCGGCAGAGGACACCGTGGCAGCTTTATGATGGACGCGATCGGCGCCGTCGATACTGCACTGTGGGATATTGCAGGCAAGCATTACGGCCAGCCGGTGTATCGGCTGCTCGGGGGCGCTTTTCGGGAAGGTATTCCGCTCTACCATTCGGGAGTCTCCGGCACCACGGCCAGTGAGAAGGCGGCCTCGGCGCAAGAGGCGGTTAGCAAGGGCTATAAGGCGATAAAAGTTTACATAGGCAAAGGGCTGCGTGAAGACATCGCCGTGATGAAAGCGATTCGTGAGGCGGTTGGCGACGACATCACCTTGATGGCGGATGCTTTGTGGATGTACAACGTCCATGACGCGCTTCGGCTGGGGGCCGCCTTGGAGAAGCTGGATGTGGCGCTGTTGGAGGCGCCTACCGTGATGGAGGATGTGCAGGGGCATGCTCAGCTGACCCAAGCGTTGAAGCTTGCCGTCGCCCAAGGGGAAACGGAGCGGACGCGGTATCAGTTTTTGCCGTATTTGAAGGAGCGGGCGCTGGATGTCATTCAGCCGGATATCGGGCGAACGGGGATTTCGGAGGGGAAGAAGATTGTGACGCTGGCCGAAACGTTCAACATCCCGGCGGCGCTGCATATGGCGATTGGCCAATGCGTCTATGTCGCGGCCTCCGCTCATGTAGCGACTGCCACTCCGAATCTGCTGTGGCTGGAGATGAATCCCGTCATGCTGGAGATGGCGAACCGGTTTCAACGTACTCCATGGACGGTCGCAGACGGCATGCTTAAGGTGCCCGATCTGCCCGGACTCGGAATCGAGATCGATGAAGAAGCGCTTCAGCGCTGCGTCGAGTAGGGAGGCAGGCTGACATGAACTTGAAAGGGCAAACGGCGATCATTAGCGGGGGGCTGGGCGATATTGGCCGGGCGATTGCTCTTGAGCTGGCGGCGGATGGCGCTAACGTCTCGCTTGGCGATGTGCTGCCTCCGGATCAGGCGGGCGGATTTTTGGAGCAGCTTCGTGGCTATGATGTCAGCGCCATGTACACGCAGATGGATATTCGCGATGCCTCGGCGGTTGCGAGTTGGATTCATGAAACCGCTTCCGAAGCCGGGCTGGGCATCCCGTCGCTGATCATCTCCAATGCGGGCATCGTAACCCGAGCCTCGTTCTTGGACATAACGAATGAGCAGTGGGACAACGAGTTTGCTGTCAATGTGGGCGGCGCGTTGTCGATGTGCCGGTCCGCCGCGCAATTGCTAATTCAAAACGGACTCCCAGGAAAAATCGTGCTGGTCGGCAGCTGGGCCGCCCATCGGCCCAATAAGGCGATTCCCGCGTACTGTGCCTCCAAAGCCGCGCTGCGCATGCTCGGTCAGGTGATGGCGATGGAGCTGGCCGGTCACGGGATCACCGTGGGCGAAGTGGCTCCGGGCGCTGTGAACGCAGGGCTGTCCGCGAAAAATTTGCAGGCCATGACGCCGGAGCAGATTGAGGCGAAAATCCCGGTAGGCACATGGATCCGGCCTGAGGAGGTGGCCTGGCAGGTCGCCCATCTGTGCGATCCGCGGAACGCGAATATGACCGGCAGTGTCGTAGTGATGGACGGGGGACTTTCCTTGACCAGCAAGTGGACATAGCTTGTAGCTTGTAGCTAGACCCATCTCTGCATTTGAAGGAGTGACGATTCATCATGGCGAACCTATTAGCAGGTGTATTCCCCATTTTGGCGACATGCTTCCATGACAACGATGAGATCGACTACGAGAGCCAGCAGCAATTGATCGAATTTTGTATCAAGGGCGGGGTGCACGGTCTTGTGCTTTGTGCCAACGCTTCGGAAGGACATTTGTTATCCGATCAGGAAAAGCGCGATTTGATCGCGTTTTGCTTGCGGCAAATCGACGGAAGAGTGCCAGTCATCGTCACCGTCAATCATCCTTCCGCCAAAGTATCCGCAGAGCTCGCTCAATTTGCCGAGGCGCACGGAGCCGCAGCAGTGATGTCGATGCCGCCGTTCTTCGGGAGATGGCGCGCGGGGCTGGATGAGATCTCCCGTTATTTCGGCCTGCTGAACGATGCGGTGCAAATACCGATCGTCGTGCAGGATCATGTGCTGAGCGATATTCAAATGCCGGTATCCTTTCTCGTCGATCTGGCTAGAAAATACCCTCGTGTGCGCTACATGAAAATGGAAGCGGGCAATATCAACTTTAAGACAAAGCAGCTGCTGCAGGTGGAGAATCAGCCGTTTCTCGGCATTTTTGGCGGCAACAGCGGATGCTTTATGCCGGAGGAGATCGAGTCCGGCTGCACGGGCACGATGCCGGCCTGCTACATGCCGGAGGTGTTCCGCAAAACGTGGGATATGGTACAGGAGGGGCGAGAGGAAGAAGCAGTGGCCTATTTCACCCCGTTTTCGCGATTGGCGGCCTATGAGAAGGATGTGGCCAACCGCTGCGTGTGGAAAGAGATTCTGGTCGCTCGAGGGGTCATTGCAGGCCATGCGGTTCGGCAGCCCAAGCCTTCTTTTGCCAGCGACTGGCAGCTCAATCAGCTGCTGAAGGTGGCACAGAGAGCGGGTCTAATCTCAGTTTAGTAAAGGAGCGGGAGAGCTAAGATGACGGCTAATTCGATGAGAGCGCTAGTATATGAAGGACCGCGAATCATGAACCTGCGGGAGCTGCCGGTCCCCGAGCCTGGGGAACAGGAGGCTCTGATCGAGGTTCGGCGTGCGGGCATTTGCGGGTCCGAGCTAGGAGGGTACTTGGGCCATAATTCTCTGCGCAAGCCTCCCTTGGTGATGGGGCACGAATTTTCCGGCGTTGTGCGCAAGCTGGGGAGTCGGGTGACGTCCGTGAAGGAAGGGGATCGCGTCACGGTCAATCCCCTGATCACCTGCGGGCATTGCGCGTACTGCCAGTCCGGGAGAGACCAGCTGTGCCTGGAGCGGCAGCTGATCGGCGCCCATCGGCCGGGTGCTTTTGCCGGCTTCGTGAGCGTCCCGGCCAAGAACCTGTATCGCCTGCCGGAGCATGTCAGCATGGATGAAGGGGCGCTGGTCGAGCCGCTCGCCTGCGCCGTTCATGTGTGCCGGCTGCTCCAGCTGTCGTCCGGAGATCGTTTGTTTATCGCCGGGGCGGGTCCGATCGGCTTGTTCGTACTTCTAGCTGCGCAAGCCTTCGGTCTGCAGGATGTCGTCATCTCCGATCTTAATCGGGAGCGGCTGGACATCGCGGAGGAGCTTGGCGGGATCGCGGTCGAGGGCGCCGTCGACGCCTGGAAGGCTGCGCATCTGGCCGAAGGCTTCGATGCCGCTGTGGATGCGGTGGGGGCGGAAGCCACCCGCACCGGATGCGTGACCGCCGTAAAGCCGGGCGGCAAAGTGATTTTTACCGGCCTGCACGAAGCGGACAGCAAGCTGCCGATCAATCTGGCGGTGCGCAGCGAAATCAGCATGCAGGGCGCCTTCGCCTATGCGCCGCAAGACTTTGCGTTAGCCTTGCAGTGGATCAGCGAAGGGAAAAACCGGCTGGCGCCGTGGACGGTCGTTGCTCCTTTGGCAGAGGGAGGACCCAGCTTCGAGAAGCTGATCACCGGGCCGGGGAAAACGGCGAAAATTTTGCTGGATACTCAGGGGTAGTCCAAATGGGGTGGTAAAGGAACACTTTGTTCCTCTATCACCCAAATTTAACGAAGCTCAAGCTTCGTGCTGATCCGGCGCTAGCTCTGCCTGCCCTCACTGATTCCGAAACTCCGTCGGTGTCATGCCCGTCAGCTCCTTGAAGATCGCGCAATAATAATTCGCGTTGCTGAAGCCGACGGCTTTGGCGACATCGTTGATTTTGCTGCTCGGGCTCTGCAGATGAAGCTTCGACTTCTCGATACGGATGCGATTGACATACTCCGAGAACACTTCGCCCGTTTCATTGCGGAACAGCCTGCCCATATAAACGGAGTTAAAGTGCAGCTCCCTCGATAGCGTCTTCAGCGACAAATCCTCGTGATAATGCTGATCGATATACGCGACGAGCTCCTTGGTAACGCGGCTGAGGGTGGTTTTGCTCCGCAGCTCGAGCGCCGACAGGGCGGCGTTTAGCTTTTGATGCAGCCACTGCTGCAATTTCTGCATATCGCGAAGCTCATGGACGGTCTTGAGCAGGCGATTGGGATCGTCAAAGATTTCGGCCGGAGGGATGCCCGCCGCGCGCAGCACTCGAAGCATGGAGATGACGATCTCCATCACCATCGTGGAGATGGCGCCGGGATCCGTGTCCTTCAGCGACAACCGTTCGAAGCAAGCCTCCAGATAGCCGGTCAACTCGCTCCTCCGGCCCCCCTTCAAAGCATCCTCGATGAAGAAGTAATCTACCGTAACCGATACTCCCCCAGGGTTCCTTTTCGCCATAATATCCTCATAAAAGATCACATCGCCCTCACGGTAGTAAAAATGGTACTGCTGAATATGGAGCGCATTTTGGTAAGAAACATGAAGGTTCTTATAGCTGTTCACCGTATTGCCGACGGTCAGAAGCCAATGGACGCCGGAGCCTCCCGGAGAGAGCTCATAGATGGCTTGAAGCGAGTTTTGGATTTGCTTCGTCGTTGGCGTGCCATCCCGGACCGTAAATATAACGACCACCCGGCCGGTATAATCCATAAAGCTGACCGCCAGCTCCGGGTCCAGGTTCGTGGCACAAATGCGCTGAATCGCTTGAAGCGTTTCCGGAGGCAGACTGCGATGCCCGCCGAGTCCCTCACTATAAAAATCAATCACAGCGACTCGCAGCTCACTATCGAGCAATCGCAGACGGGGATCAACTACCTCCAGCTTGCTTTTGAATTCATAGGAGCTGATCTGGTGATGAACGGCGCGGTTGAGCAAATTGCTCTTGATGCTTTCCCGGCCTTCCGTGTCCCGGAGCTCACGCAGCAGCTCGGACTCCAGCTTCTTCGTCACCTGATGCACGGTCTGTCTGAGCTCATCGACATTGACCGGCTTAAGCAAATAATTTTCCACATGATATTTGATCGCTTCCTTGACGTACCGAAAGTCGTCATAGCCGCTCAAAACAACAAATTGGGTACCCATGCCCCGTTCATGGACACTGCGAATCAGCTCCAGCCCATCCATCACCGGCATCCGAATATCGCAGATGACCAGGTCCGGCCGATGCTCTTCGATGAATTTCAAGGCATCCGCACCGTTAGCCGCCTCCCCGCAAATCTCGATCCCGTATTCCTCCCACGGAATAATCATCCTCAAGCCGGAGCGGATCGAAGGCTCGTCGTCAACGATAAAAGTCCTGTACAAGGGCATCCATCTCCTTCCAAGAAATAGCGGGGATCGTAACGCGGACACGGGTCCAATGATCCTTCCGGCTGGCGATCGTCAGACCGTACGGCTTCCCGAACAACAGGCGGATCCGCTGCTGGACGTTGCTCAGACCGATTTGGTCCCCTTGCGATAAGGATTTAGCCGCTTCTTCCATGTTGGCCGTCAGCTCCTGCAGCTGCACCGCATCCATCCCGACGCCGTTATCGATGATATCGAAGATCACGTCCTGCTCCCGTCGGTAGCCGCGAATCGACAGCCGGGCTTGCTGCGCCTTCTGAAACAGCCCGTGCTCGCTGGCATTCTCGATAATGGGCTGCAGCAGCAGCTTAGGGATACCGAGCTCATACATCGTCTCGTCCATGTGAATGCTGACGGCCAGCTGATCTTGATAGCGAAACTGCATCAAATACAAATACGAAGAAATATATTCAAGCTCCTCCTCCACAGAGACGATCAAATCTGTAGAGCGGATTTTCCATCGGAACAGCTTGCCCAGCGTATACAGCATGTCGGCAATTTCGGGCTTGCGCTCCCGGACGGCCACCATCCGAATCGACTCCATCGTGTTGAGCAAAAAGTGCGGATTGATTCGCGACTGCAGCGCAGAAAGCTCGGCGCTCTTCGTCTTGATTTCCGCCAGGTACACCATGTCCACATGCTCCTCCAGCCGAAGGCACATCCGGTTGAAGGCCGAGGCCAGCTGTCCCAGCTCATCCCGGCTGTCAAAGGCGACGCGGGTATCGAATCTGCCTTTCTCCACGCTGCGCATGGCGGTCAGCAGTCGCTTGATGCGGCTGGCGATATTGGTGGAGAAAAGCAGCGTGAGCAGCAGTACAATAAAGACGCCGCAGAAGAAGATGAACAAAATTTGCCGAATCAGCCTATTTGTTTCCCGGGTGATCTGGGTTTTCGGAGTCTGTACGATCATATGCAGCCCTTTTTCGCTCAGCTCCGATTTATTGATAATATACGGCTCCCCGTTCAGCTTTAGCTCATGGGAGGCGAGGCTCAAATCCGCGGTTTCATTTAAAAAAGGGTACTTCAAACCAAGCGCCTGCGTATCGCTGCTGAACAGCACCGTGCCGTCATCGTCGAACACATACATGGCCGCCCGGCTCGTTCCGGCCAATTGGCGGTATTGCTTCATGATTTCATCGAGTGAGAGATTAATGATGAATTGCCCGACGGACCGGTCGTCCGGCAGATGGTTCAGGTCGTACAGATTGCCGGAATTGGAGATGACGGGCACATTACCGGCGAGAATATAATCGGGGTGGGTATAGGGGCGCTTATACATCGTTTTGTCCGAGGTCTCCAGGCCGGATAACGGCGCCTTATTGGTAAAGTCATAACCGACCGATACGGAGCGCCTGGAGGTGCTGAACACCTGCTTGTTCCGATCAATCAAGATGATATCAAGAATTTCCTTATCCCATAAGACAACCTTATCCAGCTCGCTTGAAATGCGGTTTTTGATGATATAGGGTGGGAAAGCGCTGTCATTTTTCGCGGAATTGATCAGCATGTCCACCGTCGTTGGGGCCTCCGAATTATAGAACCAGTACACGATGCTTCGAATTTTGGCGTATTCTTCTTCCAGGTACGCGCTCATTTTATTGGTCAATTCGTCTTGCTTGCCGATTTCCAGCTCGATCATCTTGGCGTTGACATGCCCGGTGATGATGTAGATGGTGAGCAGGAGCGGAACCAGCATAAAGGTAGAGTATACGAGGACTAGCTTCAATAAGAGCCGATTTTTCACAAACTGGGTGAAGCCGAAGAGGTTGGTGTTCATCCTGCAATCCCCTTTACCAAGCTGTATGGTTAAAATATTACCGGAGACGCGTACAGGACGCAACTAGAGGCCTTCAACAGGTATAATTGGTGTAGAAAAAGTATGATTATTAGTCTTGAGACAGGGCGTGAAAAAGGTAAAATTAGAAATGTAAGCGCTACAATGACTCCAAAATAGAGGGGGAAGCGGGAATTGAAAACATGGGTGAAGACGATGGTCAGCGGGATGCTGGTGCCGGTTTTGCTCGCGGGCTGCAGTACAGGCAGCAGCGGGTCAACGGATAAGGGGGCCAGCTCGACCGGCTCTAGCGGCAGTGCGAGTAAACAAGTGGAGCTGACCTTCCTGTACCAGATGGATAACAAACGTCCGCAAGCTTTTTGGGACTCGATCGTGAACGATTTCCAAACGAAAAACCCGAATATTAAAATCAAAGGCATGTCCTACCCCGACGTAGCCAAAAAGGGAGATTACATTAAAACGCTGTACGCCACCGGGCAAATGCCGGACGTGACCTTGGCAGGGCTCGAGGATATCAAGCTGCTGGATGGCGTCTTTATGGAAATTCCGGACAAAATTTCATCCGCGTTCGAGGATACCGCCCTCTACAAGCGCAACGGGAAAGTGTATACGCTGCCGACGGCCAAATACATCATGCTCGACATGTTTTATAATACGGAGATTTTCAAAAAGTACAATTTGAGCCCGCCCAAAACGTGGGAAGAATTCTTGAAGCTGTGCCAAACCTTGAAGGCCAACGGCGTCAACCCGCTGATTGAGGCCGGTCAGGGCGTATCCGGATATATGCTGCACAACCCGCTCATGACGATCATGCTCAACGAGCTGGACCCGGACTATCCGCAAAAGCTCGTTTCCGGCCAAATGAAATTTAACGGCCCAGAGGTTACGGCGATCGCCACACGGTTCCAAGAGCTGTGGAAGGCTGGCTACTACCAAGATGGTTCGCTGTCATTCACGGAGCCGCAGAAGCAGGAAGCCTTCTTCAAGGGCTCGGCGGCGATGCTGGTCGACGGCCAGTTTAATGCGGCATTGTATGCTCAAGGCGCGCCGTTCAAGGTAGGCTGGTTCCCGCTGCCGGCGATGAAATCGTCCGACATGTATCCGGTCATGTACGGTGACGACGTAGGCGTAAGCGCCAAGACGAAGCACCCGGAGGAATCGATGAAGCTAGTCGAGTTCCTGTTCTCCGATGACATTTACAAGAAAATCATCGCCCCGATGAGTGCGACCAATACGACCAAAAAGCAGATTACGTACGAGCAAAATTATCTGTCCGTCGATATGAATAACTCGTCCGCCAAGCTGAAGCCCAAATTGTCGTTTATGAAGGTGGAGTCGTTCCCGTCGGGCACCACGGAGCTGTTCCGAAGCACCGCCCAGGAGATTGCTTACGGCGGAGACGTGAAGAAGGCGCTCGATCAGATGGAGAGCAAGTTCAGACAGCTGGTAGAGGCGCAGAACGCGCAGAAAAAATAAAGCTATTTCCGGAGGAGGGGGCTACCGCAGCCTTCTTCTTCCGGCTATCCATGAAGGCGGTGAGACTATTACTACGCGTAAGGTTTCTTTTTTATTTGTACTCCCGGCTTTGCTCGCCTTCTGCTTCGTCCATATCATCCCGATGGGGAAGGCGCTGTATTACAGCTTCACCGATTGGAACGGCTACCAAGCCGATGCCAAATTCGTCGGGTTGAAAAATTTTAAGACGCTGTTCCACGATCCATCCGTCGGCCAATCGGTCGTCGTGAGCCTCATTTTCGTATTCGTGTCGGTCGTCTTCATTAACATTTTTGCCGTACTGTTTGCCGTCTTATTGCGAAAAGCCAGCACCTGGACCGGCCTCTACCGAAGCGTATTTTTTATGCCGATCGTCATCAGCCCCGTCGCTGTCGCCTTTATTTGGCGGTCGATGTATTCGTACGACGGGCTGTTTAACTACATGCTGAACATGCTGCATATCACCTCACAGCATCCGGGGTGGCTGACCGACAGCAAGCTGGCCTTGCTTTCCGTCATCATCGTCAACATCTGGCGCAGCACCGGCTTTCATATGGTGATCATCCTCGCCGCCTTGACGACCATTCCGAAGGAGCTGTACGAAGCGTCCGAGATCGACGGCTGCAGCCCATGGCAAAAATTCAAGTTTGTCACGTATCCTCTCCTAATGCCGGGACTGACGCTCAGCGTGATTTTGTCCACGATCAGCAGCTTGAAGCAGTACGATCTGGTTGCGGTACTCACGGACGGTGGACCGGTGAATGCCACGAAGGTGCTGTCGATCAAGATCATCCAAGACGCCTTCCGCTACAATCAGAGCGGCTACGCTTCGGCGATCTCCTTTATTCTGCTGTTCGGGATTTTGGCGGTGACGATCCTTCAGCACATGATTCTAAAGAAGAGAGAAGTGGAGTACTAATGAGACGGGTGATGTCCACAGCCAAGCATGGCTTTCTTTTTGTTTTCGTCCTGATCACCCTGCTGCCGTTGTACAGTGTGCTCATCAATTCCGTCAAGCTGCCGAGCGACATTATCCGGACGCCGTTCCGCATTACGGTGCCTACGCTTGAAAATTTCAAGCACGTGTTTAATCCTCAGAACGATATCCTGCGCATGTATATGAACTCGATCACGATCACCGGCAGCTCGCTCGTCTTCATTCTGATTTTGGCGCCGATGGCCGGCTATTATATCGCCAGAAACAAGTCGCGCTGGTCGTCCTTTCTGCTCATCTTGTTTATGACGGGCATCATGATTCCCGATGAGGTAACGATCATTCCCCTGGTGGATATGTTTGTCAAAATGGGCCTGATCGGGAAGCTGCACGGCATGATTTTGTACTATGCTGGGGCGAGGCTGGCGGTGTCCATCTTTTTAAATATGAAGTTCATTTCCACGATCCCGCAGGAGCTGGAGGAGTCGGCGGTGATGGATGGGGCCTCGCAATTCCGGATTTTTTGGCAGGTGCTGTACCCGCTGCTGCTTCCGTGTACGGCGACATTGATCGTGTTTGTCGGCATGAACATTTGGAACGACTTCTTAATGCCGCTGTATTTGCTGCAAGGGACAGGGGCGGCCCGGACTATCACGGTCGGCATTTTCTCGGCGATCGGAGATTACAGCGGGAATTGGGGCGAAATTTTTGCCTGGGTTGTGGCGGCCTCAGCGCCGATTCTGATTTTGTTCCTGACCGCGCAGCGGTTTTTCATCGACGGGCTGACGGCAGGGGCTGTGAAAGGGTAATAGGGGAATGCGAGAGGGGCTGTCCCGTACGTTGGGATGGCTCCTTTTTTCGAGCGCAAGAGAGGTAAAAATCCCGTACATTTGCCGTTTTCGTCCAGTTACAGTGTTTACAAATTCTGTCCCGCGATCCTGTTCCTTACGGCATGATACTTTGGTACTATTAATGCATAGGGACTACGAAGGAGTAAGGGTGAAGCGATGCACAGCAGCTTTAGAAGGATTGTTCAAGGGATTCTGATAGGATGGGGGGTACTGCTGGGCTCGGCCGCCGCTTATGCGGATGAAGCTCAAACCGATTCGCTCAGCGAGGACTTTACCTTGGCCTACCAAGGGAATGCATACACGGCGGACGATGGCAGCAAATTGTTTTCGATCGCGGACGGGAAAAAGCTCTACGTGCTCTTCGAGGGGCAGGACTTAAATACGCAGAACGCCATCTATATCGACAGCGACAACAACAGTCAAACCGGCTACGCCAGCCCGGCCTGGGCGAGCTCGGGGATCGATTACAAAGTGGAAGATCATCAGCTGTTTAAATATTCGAGCAGTGCTGGCTGGTCGAAAGTAGGTCCTGTACGGCTGGAGGTATTCCCGAATGCGCTTGGAATGATTGTCTATTTGGACATGCTAGGCAAAGCGCTGCCTGGAGAGATGAAGGTATCGTTTGTCAGCAAGAGCCAGGCGTACCCTGCCGATGGGCTGGGAATGATGACGATGAACACCATCGTCCAGTCCAATGAGCCGCAGGGCACCTTTTATCCGCGAGAGGATTTCAGCGTGTTCGCTAACCCGTATATGGGGTGGGTCGGCTCGGGCTACAACAAAACATACGGACAGCCTGTTAGCATGGTCTCCATTGGTTTGAGCTGGAGAGAGCTGGAGCCGGTCAAAGGGCAGTATAATTGGGATGCCATTGAGCGATCTAGAAATTTCAGCTATTGGGAGCGCAGCGGGAAAAAAATTGTCATGCGCATCGTGCTGGATTATCCGTCGGATCGAACCGGCCGCCATATGGATATTCCCGATTGGCTGTATGATGAGCTGGTGCAGGCCGAGGGAGCGGATCAGGCAGGGACGTGGTATGCTCAAGGGTTGCAAGGCTTCGATCCGAACTACAGCAGCCCTATTATGATCGCCGCCCATGAAAGGCTGATTGAGGCGCTGGCGGCCAGGTATGACAACGACCCCACAATCGGCTTTATCGAGCTTGGCAGCCTGGGCCATTGGGGAGAATTCCACACCTTCCTTTCGCCGAGGAAATTTCCCAGTCTGGACGTATCAGATCAATATGTGGGGCATTACTTGAAGTATTTCCATAATAAAATGTTTGGCATGAGAAAACCGTTTCCCATTGCTGCGCAGCAGCGGATGGGGCTATTTAACGATGTTTTCGGAGATCCCGTATCGACCGATAGCTGGCTGGACTGGATTCAGCAAGGCTGGAATGTGCTGCCTAACTATGTGACCGACGGCCGAGATACCGCTGCCTTGGTGCAAGAATCGGCGATGCCTGACTTTTGGAAATATGCCTTTTCGGGCGGCGAATTCAGCAACGAGTTTTCAATGAAGGAGTATTTGCAGGATAGCCGCATGATGGAATTGCTTCGTCAAATCCGGAAAAGCCATACCTCTTTGTTAGGCGCGTCACTCGTGTACTTCAAGGAAGGCAAGGACATTTCAGAGCATACCCAAGCGAACATCAACCTGCTGCTGCAGACGATGGGGTATCATTTTGGCCTAGCCTCCGTAACGCATGCACCGCAAGCCGAAGCTGGGGACACGGTCAAATTGGAAAGCAGCTGGAAAAACATGGGTGTGGCGCCCTTTTATTTTCCTTGGCAGGTTGAATTTGCTCTAGCGGACTCGAACGGGAACGTTGTGGATGCCTCTAGGACGACCGCTTCAAGCATCGATATTCGCAGGTGGCTGCCGGGAACAAAGGCGGAAACGGGCGAGATTAAGGTGCCGAGCGATTTGCCTCCGGGCCAATATACGGTGCTAGTTGGCATTATTGAGCCGTCGACGAACAAGCCTGCGGTACAGCTGGCAATTGAAGGCCGACGAAGCGATGGGTGGTATGCGCTGGATCAGCTTCAAATTACAAATTCGGCCGCCTATGCTCCAACCTCTCCGAACCGGTATGAGGTTCAGCACATGTCCGATAAGCGGGTGGATCTAACCTGGGCGCCTTCGTTCAGCTCTTCAAAAATCAGCCACTATGAAGTGTATCTCGATCAGGCTCGCGTAGGGACAACGAATATGACCAGCTACGCATTCACGAATTTGGCCGAACAAACGAAGCATACCTTTGCGGTCGTGGCGGTGGATTCGAATGGGCGGAGGTCGGTAGGGACTCCGTTTACATTTGTTACGGATGGCCGAAACTTAATTGAAAATGCGGGCTTTGAATCGTACACTAGGACGAATGGCGGTGCCGACGGGTGGAGCTTGGACGGCAGTGAATTTGCGGTCACGGACACCGATGTCGTACAAGGGAAAAGAGCCCAAAGGATGAGATTATCCAAGCTGGGCTCCGATCATTTTGTGGAGTTTTTCCAAACGATTCCTGTCGTTGGCGGGCGTTCATATATTTTTGAGGGAAGCTATCATATCACGGAGCTGTTCAATGCTAAGCTGGAGCATTATTTGTACTTTACAGATGCTGAAAATAACTGGATTAGCTCGGCTGCGCAGACGCTGATGGCTGTTACTCCCGGCTTTACCCCGGTGCGTTCTAGCGGCGTAATCCCGCCTAATGCTGCGAAAGTGCATGTTGGCGTCATTTTGCGTGCAACACAAGATAACGGGACGGGAACCGTGGTGGCTGATGAGCTGAACTACCGGTACTATCAGCCTTAACTCGCCTGCTGCTTCGTTTGAACGGCTTTGCGCTGGGAAGGCAGCAGCCCGATCACGCTGAGCAGCGGGAGTGAAATGATAAAGATCGCGATAAACACCCAGTGCATCCCTGTGGCTAATTGCGCAGGGGTGCTGTTAGTGACGGCGCTGTTAAACAGCGTGCCGAAGAAGGCGACCCCGACGGTTTGCCCCAGCGTGTTCATGAACGAGCTGGTTGAGGTGGCGACTCCCCGCATCTGCCACTCTACGGCGTTTTGGATGATCACCATCGAAGGCGTCGTCAGGCAGCCCATGCCGAAGCCAAGCACGATTAGGATGCCGATGATATAGATGTAAGGCGAGCTGGTATTGATCGTGGCCAGCCATAAGGAGCCGAGCGCGACGATGACGGCGCCGGAGATGACGAACGCTCGGGTGCCCAGACGGAACATATAGCGTCCGGTCAGGTTCGAGGCAATCGGCCAGGCGATCGTCATGGGAACGAGGGTGAAGCCGGAACTGGTCGCGTTGTGGCCCAACACGGTTTGAATCCACATCGGCATGTAGATCATGACCCCCGCGGTCACGCAAAAGCCAAAAAAGTTGATCATATAGGGAACGTTCAGCATGCGGTTGCGGAATAGGGACAGCGGCAGCATCGGTTCTTTCACGCGGGTTTCCGTATACAGGAAGAGCAGGATAAAGACGACGGAAACGGCGAACAAAGACAAGATCAAGGAGGAGCTCCAAGCATGCGCGTGTCCGCCGTTTAGGAGCGCATACAGCAGAGATGTTATACCAACAGTGAACAGGGCTGCACCTGTAAAATCGATCTGCTTTGCTTTCTTGACGAATTGTTCATGCAAAAATCCGAAGACGCAGATAAAAGCGGCGATACCGATCGGGAGATTCATGTAGAAGATCCAGCGCCAGGAGATGTGGTCCACGAAATACCCGCCGACCAGCGGCCCGAGCAGTCCGGCGATCGACCAGACGGAGGCGAATACGCCTTGCATTTTGGCCCGCTGCTCCCCGGGATACAAATCTCCGATGATGGTGAAGGTCACCGGAGTCAGCGCTCCTGCTCCTAGCCCCTGCAGCGCGCGGAACCAGATCAGCTGTGGCATGGTTTGCGATGCACCGGACAGAATCGAGCCCAGCACGAATAAAATGAGTCCGGCTGTGAACACGGCTCTTCGGCCGAACAAGTCCGACAGCTTGCCGAAAATCGGCGCGGCTACACAGGTCGTCAGCGTATAGATGGAGAACACCCAGCTGATCAGGCTTAACCCGCTGAGCTCAGCGGAAATGCTGGGCATCGCCGTACTGACGACGGTCGTATCAAGCGCTCCGACGAACAAGGAGGCCAGCAGTCCCAGCGTTACCACTTTCCGATTGGTTGCTTTGGTCATATGTACCCTTCTTCCTTAAAATGGGATCTAGATTTGATTATGTGCTGAAGGAACTCTGGCCGTCAATAAGTATTTGATGTATTTTGAAACGATAAATAAAGCAAAAGCAGCTCCCTTTTTTTCGATGTATAATAGATTTACAAATTACTTACTACGCACTTTCCGGTATAGCTTTAAGGAGGTAGCTTCAGTGACGCTGCAGCAGTTAAAATACATCATCGAGGTGGCGAATCAAGGGTCGATCAACGAGGCGGCGAAGCGGCTTTTTATCTCACAGCCGAGCTTGTCCAATGCGATCCGGGAATTGGAAGAAGAGATGCAAATAACGATTTTTGAGCGATCGAATAAAGGCATTTCGCTTTCGAAGGAAGGCGTTGAATTTCTAAGCTACGCACGTCAGGTCGTCGAGCAAGCGGAGCTGTTGGAGAGCCGGTATTTGAATGTTAGGCCGTCGCCGCATCATTTTTCCGTGTCCACTCAGCATTATGCGTTTGCCGTGAACGCCTTCGTCAGCCTGATTCAGGAGTATGGCCAAGACGAATACGAATTTGCCCTTCGCGAGACCAAAACCTACGAAATTATCGAGGATGTCAAAGGGCAGCGCAGCGAGATCGGAATTCTGTATCTCAACGAGTTTAACGAGAAGGTCATTAACAAATTGCTCAAGGAAGCAAACCTGCAATTCCACAGCTTATTTAAGGCGAAGCCGCATATTTTTATCAGCAGCAAAAATCCGCTAGCCTCGCAGTCCATCGTGACCATTGAGCAGCTGGAGCCGTATCCGTATTTGTCCTTCGATCAAGGGGAGTACAATTCGTTTCATTTCTCCGAGGAGATCCTCAGCACGCTGACCCATAAAAAAAGCATTCGGGTAAATGATCGGGCAACGCTGTTTAATTTATTGATCGGGCTGAACGGTTATACGATTTCGACCGGTGTGCTCAGCAGCGATTTGAACGGCAACGAGATTGTACCCGTCCCTCTGGATTGCAATGAAATCATTCATGTGGGCTGGATTTCCCACCGCAGCATCGCGCTCTCCAAGCTTGGCGCAGCTTATGTTGAGGCGCTTCAGCTGGCCATAACCTAGTTCGCCCGTTGGTATAGCCTGAGGCTATAGCTAATTATAGTTTATAGGAGTTACGCTATAACCAGCGCGCCGTGATATCTTTCTTGTAAACAACCGCATGGTTCAAAAATTGAGGTGCAGGGGGCGTTTACAAGATGGTAAAAAGCAGCGTGTTAGGGTATCCGCGAATTGGTGTCGACAGAGAATGGAAAAAAGCGCTCGAGGCGTTCTGGTCGGGTAAGCTGGAGGAAGTGGCGTTTCAGCAGCAGCTGCGGGAGCTTCGCTTGAAGCATTGGGGCAAGCTTCAAGCCGCGGGGATCGACTTGATCCCGGTGGGCGATTTCAGCTATTACGATCATGTACTGGATACGGCGGCCATGTTCGGCCTGATTCCCAAGCGCTTCGCGTATGAGGGCGGCGTGGTGCCGTTGTCCGTCTACTACGGTGTGGCTCGCGGAACGAAGGAAGCCGCAGCAAGTGAAATGACCAAGTGGTTCAACACGAACTACCATTATATTGTGCCAGAGCTGGAAGATGGAGCGACGCCCGTGCTGACGGAGAATAAGCCCTTGATCGCTTACCGGGAAGCGAAGGAAGCGCTTGGCATCGAAGGGAAGCCAGTGATCCTTGGGCCGCTCACTTTCTTGAAGCTATCGAAGGGCTACGATGTATCGTCGGAAACCGACGCATGGCTCGATCGGCTGCTGCCGCTCTATGTGCAGGTGCTCAAGGAGCTGGCGCGGGAAGGCGTTCGGTGGGTGCAGATCGACGAGCCGATTCTTGTTACGAAGCTGGGGGCCGAGGATTTGCAACGGCTGAAAAAGATTTATGAAGCGCTTGCTGAAGCCGCGCCTACGCTGAATATCATGCTGCAAACATACTTCGAATCGGTCGAGCATTACCGTGAGCTGGTGGCTTTGCCCGTTCAGGGCATCGGTCTTGATTTCGTGCACGGCTATGCCGGCAATATCGCGTCGCTAAGAGCGCACGGCTTCCCTGAGGACAAGGTGCTGGGTGCAGGCGTCATTGACGGCCGCGGCATTTGGAAGGCAACGCTGCGCGAGAAGCAAGCGCTGCTAGCGGAGCTCGCCGAAGTGGTTGCGCCGGAGCATCTCCTTGTGCAATCTTCGTGCAGCTTGCTGCATGTGCCTGTTACCGCTGAGGTGGAGACGAAGCTTCCGACAGAGCTGCGTGCTGCGCTGGCCTTCGCCGACGAGAAGCTGGATGAGCTGGTGCTTTTGACGAAGGCGCTGAATTCAGCTGGAACGACTGGGGCTGAGATTGCAAGCGTGCTGGAGCAAAATGATCGGGAGCTGCAGCAGCTTCAGCAGTCCGCCGTGCGCAACCGCGGCGACATTCAGCAGGCGGTAGCCGCGATTTGTGAGCAGCCGCTGGAGCGGAGCCGCCCATTTGCCGAGCGGCATACGGCGCAGCAGGAGCAGTGGAAGCTGCCGCTGTTCCCGACCACGACGATCGGCAGCTTCCCGCAATCCGCCGAGGTGCGCAAGGCTCGTCAGCTGTGGCGCAAAGGGGAATGGAGCCAGCAGCAGTATGCCGATTTTATCCGGGAGCAAATCGATCTTTGGATCCAGCTGCAAGAGGACATCGGGCTCGACGTGCTTGTGCACGGGGAGTTTGAACGGACGGATATGGTCGAATTTTTCGGAGAGAAGCTGGCGGGCTTTGCATTTACGCAGAACGGCTGGGTGCAATCGTATGGCTCCCGCTGCGTGAAGCCGCCGATTATATATGGAGATGTAGCGTTCATCGGCGAGATGACGGTCGAAGAAACGAAGTACGCTCAGTCGCGGACACAACGTCCGGTGAAAGGGATGCTGACCGGACCGATTACGATCATGAACTGGTCGTTCGTTCGGGATGACCTTCCGCGCGAGCAGATCGCTTACCAGCTGGCTTATGCGCTGAGACAGGAAGTGGAGGCGCTGGAGCAGGCCGGTATCGGCATGATCCAGGTGGATGAGCCCGCGGTTCGCGAAGGGCTGCCGCTGAAGGAAGCCGAGCAAGCGGACTACTTGGCCTGGGCGGTCAATGCGTTCCGCATGACTACCTGCACGGTGCAGGACACCACGCAAATACACACCCATATGTGCTATTGCGAGTTTCATGACATGATCGATTCGATTGAAGCGATGGATGCAGACGTCATCTCGATTGAAACGTCGCGCAGCCATGGGGAGCTCATTCACAGCTTCGAGCAAAATACGTACCATCTGGGCATCGGACTAGGCGTATACGACATCCATAGTCCACGCGTTCCGCGGGTCGAGGAGATGGGCAGCATGATCGATCGGGCCTTGCGTGTGCTGGATCCGAAGCTGTTCTGGATCAACCCTGACTGCGGGCTGAAAACGCGAGGAAGGGAAGAAACGATCGCCTCGCTGCGCCATATGGTTGAGGCTACGCGAATTGCCCGAGCGAAGTACGGTAAGTCGTGGTAGAATAACATACAAAGAGAGATTACTTGGTTGAAGGTGCGATGAAAGATGCTCAAGGACAAAATCAAAACAAAACAGGCAGGTATTATCACCTATGGCATGACTCCGCCGAAGCAAACCCATCCCCCGGAGAAAATGGCCGAAATTTCACAAAAGCAAATCGAGCGGCTGACCGGCCTCGATATTGACGCCCTTATTCTGTACGATGTTCAAGACGAAGCGGATCGGATTGATGTGGAACGTCCGTTTCCGTATTTGCAGACGATGGATCCGGCCATCTACAGCAAGGAATATTTGCACCAGCTCGCCGTGCCCAAAATCATTTATCGCTGCGTCGGCAAATATTCCGAGGCGGAGCTGGCCGATTGGATCAAGGCGGATGCGGAGCAGGATCGGTTTTCCGTGTTCGTAGGTGCTTCCTCCAGCCAGCAGCAGGTGTCTTTACGGCTGCCGGATGCGTATCAGCTGAGCAAGGGGCTCAATCCGCAATTGAGCTTCGGAGGCGTAGTCATTCCGGAGCGGCATATGACCAAGGTCGATGAGCACCTCCGCGTCGTGAGCAAAATGCAGCAGGGCTGCGACTTTTTCGTCTCACAGGCGACCTATAATGTTGAGGCCTCGAAAAACTTCCTATCAGACTATTATTACTACTGTCAGGAGAATGGCCTGGACATGGTGCCGATCCTATTCAATCTGGCGCCGTGCGGCTCGCTCAAAACGCTGGAGTTCATGAAGTGGCTGGGGATCAGCATCCCGCGATGGCTCGAGAACGATTTGAAATATTCCAGCGACGTCCTGGATCGATCCATTAGTGTCTCGCAAAATATTTTTGAAGAGCTGTTCGAGTTCGGCATGGAAAAAGGAATCCCGGTCGGCTGCAGCGTGGAAAGCGTCTCGACACGAAAAGTGGAAATCGAGGCCTCCATCCAGCTGGTGAAAAATATTAACGCCTATCTTAAGCGAAGCTGATTACCAGCTTGCAAAGCCACCAAAGCTATTAAAGACGGTCCGCAATTTCCGAGGCCACTGAAAAAGTCTAGCTCTTAGAAAAAGGTACTGCCCTTCAAGAAAGTTGAAGAGGCTGTACCTTTTTTGTCGTATAATTGAGTCATCACAAAAAGCGGGTGAGAGCACATGATTCG
>NZ_VNJI01000017.1 GCF_007786445.1 Paenibacillus cremeus
AAAATCCGTTATAAATCAGCCGTTAGCTTCGTCTACAGAGTAGCATAATTCATTTCGAATGAACATTTTTTAAGCGGATATGACATCCGCTTGTTTGCTGTGCACATTTTGCTTGACTAAACCCAAAAAACTAACGGCACAGGACTTTGTCCCATGCCGTTTCGGATTACATTTTTATACCCAGTCTAGTCTTTGAGCTTAACTAAATGACATTGGCCCGCGGGGCAGGCTTTTTTTGATTTTCTTGCTATCAATGAAAACGTGTGCATTTTCCAAAAGGTTGTGGTACTATCAGAAGCGGAACTTATCTTATCCTATGAGGTGATGAAGGTGAAATTGGCTGCACAGCTTTACACGCTTCGCGAGTTTCTGAAGACGCCAGAGGATATCGCTTCTACACTTAAAAAGGTAAAAGAAATCGGTTACAATGCCGTTCAAGTATCCGGCGTCGGTCCGATCGACAGCCGGGAGCTCAAGGAGCTCACGAGCGGTTTAGGCCTCAACATATGCGCGACGCACGTGGGTTACGCAGAATTGACGGAAAAAATGGAAGAGGTTATTGAGAAGCACCAAATCTGGGGCTGCCAGTACGTCGGCCTCGGCGGCTTGCCTAACGAGTACCGCACAAGCGCAGAAGGCTATTTGAAATTCGCGTCGATCGCGAATGAAATCGGCCGGAAGCTAAAGGCGGCAGGCTTAACCTTTATTTATCATAACCATGATTTTGAATTTGCGAAGTTTGGCGGACGTACGGGGATGGACATTTTGTTCGAGGAGACCGACCCGCAGGCGGTAGATTTCGAGTTGGATGTGCACTGGGTACAAGCCGGCGGCGCGGATCCGGTAGAATGGATCAAGAAAGTGAACGGCCGCATGAAGGTCGTCCACCTGAAGGATTACATCGTGACACCGGAGCGGGAACGCCGCTTTGCGGAGGTGGGCGAGGGCAACATGAACTTTGCCGCCATCCTGCAGGCTTGCCGTGAAATCGGCGTCGAGTGGGGACCGGTAGAACAGGATCAGTGCTACGGCCGCGATCCGTTCGAGAGCCTCGCGATCAGCTTCAACAACCTGCGCCGCATGGGTGTAGAAGCGTAGTCCACACGAAAACAAAGAGCTCACTGAGGTTCCGAGAAGGGACCTTGGTGAGCTCTTTTTCATTCAACTACCGCTGCTTATCTTACAAACCTCTTCCGATGCGTGTAAATCCAATTTTTCTTCATATCCCGCACGAGCCCGGATTCCTTAGCCAGCACCCGCTCCGCATACAGATCGAAGGTGGCAAATTGGTGCGGTACCGGCTCCATCAAGCGCATCGTACCCTGAGCCTCATACTCCAGCAGAAGACCATGGTTGTCCGCCAGCCGATGGGTCAGATGCATGAGCAAAAAATCCTCCCACGTCGTCGCATCCGCCTCCCGCCAAAAGCGCCAGCCTCTCTCTTCCTGTTCAATATGAATCCCATGAATGCGCATCAAATAATCGGGCAGAAACAAGAACCCTTCCGGGACCGGCTGCACACTGGCGTTCCACTCTTCAGCGAATCGCTGCAGTTCATCTGCCATTTCAATCGTGCTGCTGCTTAAAAAAAATGAAAACATAAAAAGCGCACCCCATCCGTTTACACCAAGGTTTCCCTCAGTATAGGGGATGCAGTGCGCCGCTGGCAACACGGATTCTAATTCTTTTTCCGCTGGCTATTCATTAATTCAATCAGTTGATCCGGATGGTTCGTAATGATGCTGTCGACGCCGAGCGCGAGCATTTTTTTCATCTCGGGCTTGGTGTTGACCGTCCAGGCGTACACCTCTTTTTTATGATGAGCCGCTTTCTCCATAAAGTCTCTATCAATTAAAGGATAGGCGGTGCTGAGGACTTCGTAATCGTCGCTTGTGAACAGCTTGTCATTCACTTTATCGATGATCAGACCGGTTTTGATCTTTTTATCCAGCGACTTCACTTTATGCAGCAGGCCCGCATCGAACGAGGTGACGGTACACTCCTGCTCAAAATCGTGCGCTTGCAGGAGCGCTACGGTTTTTTCTGCCAGCTGCTTTTGATGGCCGTTATTTTTCAGCTCAATGTTGAGCTTGATTTTGCCTTTGGCTGCGTCGATTACGTCCGCAAGTGTCGGAACTCGCTCGTCTGTAAAGCGCTTATCGAACCAGGCACCGGCGCTTGCTTGAAACAATTCCTGCGAGTCAATATCCCACATCGGCTTTTTAATCCCTGCTGTGCGTTGTGCGGTATCATCGTGCATTAAGACGACGACGCCGTCTTTAGTCTCCTGCACATCGAGCTCGGCATAGCCGGCCCGGTCTGCGATCGCTTGGCGTATCGAGCTTAAGGTGTTTTCCGGTGCGACGGAGGAGCTGCCCCTATGTGCGGTCACAATACTATGATTGTCGGCCAGCACGGTGTTGTCCGTGGAGTTCGCGGATGCCATATTAGCGACGAAAATGAGGGCGAATGCGAGAAGAATTTTGTTCATGTTAGTGACTCCTACCGTCAGTGTGTGGGTGATGCAAAGCCAGCGTAAAAAAACACAGGGGACCTTAACTTTTACAATATGGAGTAAGGAAAAGATTGTTTATGATCATTATGATAACGCATCCAGACGAAGTTCGCTAATACCATTTTATAGAAAGAAGGGGTCATATGAAAAAGGCTGCTCAAGTGTCGTTAGCGGCTCTGCTTACAGCAAGTACACTCGCGGGTTGCGGAGGAAATGCAGCCGCGCCGGCCGCAGGATCGAAGGATGCGCAGGGGGCCAAACCAGGGCCGGTCAAGTTCTCGATTTCCTATCCAACCACCGTTAGCACCGGCTACCATACACGCATTCCGGACTTGAATAAAGACAAGTGGGTGCTTAAGCTCGGCGAGCTGACGAACACCGTGCTGGATGTGAAGGTCATCGAAGACGCCAAAATGAGCTTGATGTTTGCGGGCAACGACATTCCCGACGTGGTAGGCAATATCGGCACACCGACGAACAAGGCGATGTCGGGCTCCGTCGAGGCTGGCGTATTTATGCCGCTCGATGATTTACTGAAGAAATATGCCCCGAATCTGATGAAAAAAGTTCCAAAATCAGCATGGGAGGCGGTCTCGTACAACGGCAAAATTTACGGCCTTCCCGATTATTTGGACAATCCGTCCCGCCGCGGTACATTTATTCGAACGGATCTGCTGGAGAAGACCGGGCTGCAACCCCCGAAAACAATCGATGAATTCCTGAACGTGCTCAGAGCCTTCAAGAAGCTCGGCGTGGAAAATCCGTATCAAATGCGCGAAAACTTCAAGTATGCCGATGTCGTGCTCGGGGCCTTCGACGTGCTGCCGTATAAGGATCAGTTCGAGCTGGTGAACGGACAGGTCGTTCCGAAGTTTTTCGATTCGGACAACATGATGAAGGCGCTCCAGGTGTACAAAACGATGTATGACGAGGGTCTGATTCCGAAGGATTTTGCCTCGATTTCCTCGACCGATTATACGAAAAACATCAACGGGGGCAAAGCGGGCATGTGGTCCGCGAACGCGGCAGGGCTTCCGGGCTATCGCACCTCGACGCTGCAAGCCGTGCCGACGGCGAAGATCGATATCGTTCCGTCTCCGAAAGGACCGGATGGCAGCGCAGGCTATTTCTTCTATACGCCGGTAGTACGCTCTTTCTATATTAATAAGAATGTTAAGCCGGATACGGCGATTGGCATTATGAAGTTCTTTGACTGGATGGCGACGGATGAAGCCGAGAAGTTCTTCAGCGTCGGTATTGAGGGCGAAAACTACAAGATGGAGAACGGCAAAATCAATTACAAAACGCCGGTGACGAAGGAAGAGGTAGAAGAAGAGGGCTTCCGCAGCGGGACGCTTTGGGCGGCGCAAAATGCGACGTATAACAAAGTCCGCTTACAGTTGGATCAAAACGGACAGGATACGCTGAAGGCGTTCGATAACGTGCTGTCCAAGGAAGGGCTGCCGGGCATTGGCTTCTATCCGGATCTGAACACGTTTGCCAAATTCCCTGACCTCGCTTCGCCAGGGCAAGACGCGGGTCCGAAGCTGATCATCGATCATATGATCAAGATGGTGTACGGCAAGGAGCCGATCTCCGACTGGCCGAAGGTCATTGAGGAGTACAAGTCCAAGGGCGGCAACGAGATTGTAAAGGAAGCCACCGAGCGCTATAACAAAAAAGACAATGTGACTGTGCTGACAAAGCCGTAATCTAGTAAGCATCGACGAAAAACGAAAACGAAAAACAAATAAGGGATGCCCTTAAAGTAGCTCGCTTACTTGAGGAGCATCCCTTATTTGTTTAATGCGCGCCGGCTTTCGTCAAAATCCGCTCGATCTCGGTAAACTGGCGCTTTTTCGCATGCTGCAGCGGCGTCACGCCATCCTTGTCGGCGATGTTGACATCCGCGCCGTGATCGACCAGCAGCTGCACGATTTGCTGGTGCTTTTCATCCCCGTTGCTCAGGACTATCGCTTCCAATAAAGCGGTCCAGCCCAAGTTGTTGATGTGGTTCACATCGACCTTGGAACGCTCCAGCAGCTCCTTCACTACGGCTACATGGCCCCGTTCCGCGGCGGGAATCAGCGCGCTGCCGCCATAGCGGTTCCTCAGCTTCGGATCCGCTCCCGCATCGATCATCAGCTTCACGATATCCAAGAGGCCTTCCGCGCCAGCATAGAGGAATGGGTTATCCCAAAGATTGTCCTGCAGATTGATATCCGCTCCGGCTTGGATCAATGCTTTAACCGTATCCGGCTTGTTGCCATGCGTTGCAGCCATGATCGGTGTTCTTCCTCGGTCATCCTGGAAATTGATGCTGGCGCCGTCTTGAATGGACTGAAGCACCAGCTTCGTATCGCCACGCTCCGCGGCGGCAATGAGCTGCTTATTCAATGCGTCCAGCTCCTTTCCCTGAGGCTTAGGCTTCGCCTGGGACGTGCCCGTGGCGATCGGCTGCATCTGCTGGTTATAAGCTACGATGCGCCAAGGCTCAGAGCTGCTATCTGCGGCAACGTCCGCCTGAACCTCCCATGGCATTTCGTAGCTGATCCCGATGCGCTGGTTTCCCTTATATAACGCAACGGCAAACGGCAAGCTTCCGTCCGCCGTGCGGGCGTACATGAGTACCGTGTGCTTCCCTTGCGGCAAGCTAGCCGATGAAACGGGAACATACCGGTACGAGACGGCCTCGCTGCCTGACCCGACTTGGCTCAGAAACCAGTCGCTGCGAATTTGACGCTTATACAACCCGTCCATCAGCGCATTTTCCCCGAGGTCGTACACATATTCCATCCCTGTCCGAGTGGCCCCTGCCTTGCTGAAATTGAAGTAGGTGATCCCCTTTACTTGCGGGAATAGCCGCGGAAGATAGGCGTACATATAGCCCAGCTGCGCTTCCGCCCACGCAGTATACGAAGTATTCGTCTTGAGTACCGTATGCCCAACGGCTCCTTCAGAGATCATGATCGGCTTATAGCCGTATTTGGCATAGAGCGGCGCGAAATCATCGATCATCGTGTGCCTCAGTTCCTCTGGATCCTTCTCGTTCTTCGGAGGCGTCGAATAGAGGGAAAAGCCGACCCAATCGACGTACGCGTCGCCGGGATAATATTCGTCGATCTGATCGGTCGGAGCAAAATTCGGCGACCAGACCATCGCAACATTCGGCGCTTCCTCCGCCATGATGTCATGGATCATGCGCCACTTCTCAATATACAGCTTCGGATCCCCGTGCCAAGGCACCCAGGCTCCATTCATTTCCGAGGCATAGCGGAGAAATATGGGAATACCCGAAGTTTTGGCTTCGCGGGCAAAGGTGCGGACATACTCGTCGTCCAGCACGTCCGCCAGTCCATATCGGGGCTCCCATCCGATCTGCAGCGCGCCGCCCAGCTCTTTGACTCTGTCCGCCTGCCGCTTCGGGAAGTAAGTGCTCGTATCGGTCTGGTATTTACGCCAGCCTACATAGACCAAATAAATGGCATGCTTACGCCCATACACTTCCGGAACCTTCGAGAAGTCGAACCCGACGCGCCGGTCGGCACCCAGCATGCCGAGGTACGTGCCCGCGGCCGGCTCAAACTTGGCAAGCGCGGCTGGCACGGCCTTCGGCGCAGTGTCGCGCGGCTCGCGCGTGTAGAGCGCCGCCTCGGCAAGCCTAGGCAGCCCCACGACGCCGTCCGGCAACGTGGCTGGCTGCATCGCCGCCGGGGCGCTGGCCAAATACGCGGCCGCGCGGGCCCGAAACTCAGCGGCCGCGTCCGGCTGGCCGGCTTCCTGAGCGGAAGACGCCTGCGCGGTCCACCAGTCGGCCGGCCCTGGCTCAGTCGCCTTGGTCTGCGGAGCGGCCTCCGGTTCTTTTTCCATATTCATTAGAAGCGGTTCCGGCTGCAGATAGGCGAACAGGATGGCGGCGGCCGCCATAACGCCAAGTCCAGCAGACATTAGTGCGGTACGGTTGATCATCGAATTCTATCGCTCCATATTCATTTGCTTTCGATACCGCAAAGGAGAGACGCCGACGATTTTCTTGAACGTTGTGTTGAAGTGGGAAACGTGCCCGAAGCCCGTCTGCTCCGCAATCGTTACGATTTTATCCTTCGTCTCCCTGAGCTGCTTCTGCGCTTCCTTCACGCGAACGATCTGCAAATATTCCCGAAAGTGAAACCCGGTAATCTTCTTAAACACCCGGCTTAAATAGGAGGGACTGATGTAAAATTGCTTGGAGATTTGCTCCAGCGTGACGTCGTCCTGATAATGATCATTCAAGAAGGTCGCGATCTCCGTTATTTTCTTATGCATCGGATGGGCGTACCGCTCAGGCTCGTGGTTTCCCTGCAGGCTCTGTCGATGGATGCGCAGCAGCAGCTGGGATAAGAGAAGCCTCACATAGTCCTTGTAGCCCTCCTGCTGTCCCTTGCATTCCGCCAGCATTTCCTTGATCAGCTGCTCGTTGACCGCTTGATCCTTCATGGGAAAACGGATCAGGCTCGATCCTTGGGCAAAAGGCAGCCATGCCTGCTCGGGTGGGGGAGAAGAGCCATGCACAAATTCATGCTTAAAATTAATCAGAATACGTTCAAATTCCGGAACCTCTGTGCTGGTCGTCAAATGGACGTCGTGGGGGTTAATGACGATCAGATCCCCGCGTTCAGCGGTATACACCTTGCCGTTTATGAAATAAATGCGTTCTCCCTGCATGAGGTAATAAATTTCGTAGAACGGGTGAAAGTGCGGCTCCGCCATCGTAGAATAGCCTTTTTTGTACATATATTGGATCGAAAATTCATCATCTCCGATCATGTATTTGGGCTCGAACACGTCCGGCAAAACGGCACCTCCTGCTAACAGTATACGCTGTCATTATACTATAAAGCGTCAAGTCCCGTAGGACTTTTTAACTTGTGGTCAGGGGATCATATGTTTGGTATAATAGAGGCTTCCGCATCATACATTACATCATCCGAGAAAACCTGGAGGAACTTTTCATGCTGCAAAAAACGCATAGCTTCGCAGGACTGCTGGCAGCGGAAGGCGTTGTGCTCTATCTGCAGCCTTCGCCGGTATCGTGGGAGTCGGCAGCGGCGCTGCTGATCGGGTGTCTAGCAGGTCCGCTGGCGGATATCGATAAACAGGGCTCGACCATGGCCAAAATCTTTTTCCCGCTATCCTTTCTGCTGCACTTGGGCGGCATACGGCACCGGACGTTCACGCATTCGTTTCTTTGCCTAATCGGCCTCGGACTGTTATTTACCTCGCTTCCGCCGCTGCTCTATTGGAGCTTTTTGCTGGCGTACGCCTCGCATCCGCTGATTGATTTACTGAACGAGCAGGGGGTGGAGTTAATCTGGCCGTTGAAGCTGAAGTTTCGTCTGCTGCCGAAGTTCATGGCCATCGGGACCGGCTCGATGATGGAGACGCTGTTCCGCTATGGGCTTGCGCTGCTCACACTGGCGCTGCCTGCTTATTATGTGGTTCATTCGCTCCCTACGCTCCCTGGCGTTCTAAGGTAGCACCGACTCGCCACAACGCAAAATCCCCTGAAGCCAGGGGATTTTTTTGGTTTGAACGTATTCGGGCTAAAGGCGTCAACAACAAAGGCATGTGCTGCAGAAGGGGGGGGGGAGCCGAACGGCGCTGTGCCTACATTTCCGGAGGACGAAGGGTCGAAGCTGCCGTCGGTTAAGAAGCCGTTTGTAATATCCAGCACGGGCTGTCGGCATTGCTCTCTTTTCAGAAGCGGCAATCGTTGGTATAGTCAAGAAAGCAATAGATTTCCAGCACTGTACGGTGTATAGAAGGGATGTAGTTATTTCTATGAAAGACTATAGCGCACAGCCGCTGAAGCTGCGGAAAAATCGGGTTTGGAGAACGTATTATGGCGGCCGGTCGATCGATGAATGGCAGGGCGCTTCGGCACCGGAGGACAGCTCCATGCCTGAGGAATGGATTGCGTCTGTGGTGCGGGCGAGGAATGCAGGACGGGAGCAGCTGGTCGAGGGCTTGAGTTTGGTGGAGCTTGATGGAGCTGACGGACCTGAGCTCAAGCAACTGATTGAGGCGGAGCCGGCCAAGTTTCTGGGCGAGCGGCATACAGCGGCCTATGGCAGCCAGACGGGCGTGCTCGTTAAAGCGCTGGATTCCGCCGAGCGGCTGACGATTCAAGCGCATCCGGACCGCAGCACCGCGCAGCGGATCTTCAGCTCGCCGTTCGGCAAAACGGAGGCCTGGTATATTCTTGGAGGCAGGGAAATCGGCGGTGAGCTGCCTTATATCTTGTACGGATTCAAGCCGGGCATGACGCGAGAGAAGTGGGAGAAGCTGTTCTGGGAGCAGGACATCGAGGGCATGATTCACGCGCTGCATAAAATCCCCGTTGAGCCGGGTCAAGTATTTATCGTAGAAGGCGGCATGCCGCACGCGATCGGGTCTGGCTGCTTTCTCATCGAGATTCAGGAGCCGACCGATTTTACGATCCGGGTGGAGCGAACAACGCCTGCAGGGCGGGAAATACCGGAATTTATGCTGCATCAGGGAGCGGGCTTCGAGCGGATGTTCGACTGCTTCCGGTACGATACCTATACGCTGGAGGACGTGTTGGCCCAGTTTCGCTTATCGCCTCGTACGATACAGGAGTCGGAGGAGTATACCGAGCGATCGCTGATTTCTTATGCGACGACGCCTTACTTTGCGCTTACCTCGCTCGATATCCGATCCTCCTGCACCATTAGGCAAGAAGACGGCTTTTCAATCCTTGTAGTTGCTCAAGGAGCTGGAAGCTTAGCTTGGGGGAAAGAGTGCTTACAGGTGACCCAAGGGGATCAGCTCTTCCTACCAGCCGGCGTGACGGAGCTGCAGTGCGAACGGATCGGGGATGAGCCGCTGCAGCTGCTTCGCTGCTTCCCGCCTAGCGTATCGCCATAGCCAGTTCCCCTTGCACTCGCTTTGACATCTTGCTTACGACCAGGAAATACGATTCGTCGATCATATCTCGAAGTACGTCGGTGGGCACCTGATCATTTAAAATGACCGTATTCCAGTGACGTTTGTTCATGTGATAGCCGGGCAGTATGGTGTGGGGGTAGGTCTCGCGCTGGAGCCAGGCGCTGTCGGGATCGCATTTGAGGTTGACGCTGGCGCTCCCTTGATGGGTGCCAAGCAGCGCGAACATTTTGTCTCTTACGAACAGGACAGGCATTTGTGGATCAAACGGGGTGCGTAAGGTCGTACCCGCCTTTTGTAAGCCGTATTCGATAATTTGATCATGATTCATAGCGGCGCTGTGCCTCCATTCATATCTTTATGCGTTTATTATATCTATTTTAACGAGCCGCAGGAATCCCGCAGGACACTGACGCGCCAAAGGAGTTAAGGAATGTGCCTATCAAAGCCCCTTTTATAGTGACGGGAAGGAGGACGCTCGGCGAGCATGTGTACGAGCAGCTTCGTGATCTCATCATTACGCTGCAGCTGGAGCCGGGCCAAATGGTTTACGAAAACGAGCTGTCCGGGACGCTGGGCGTGAGCCGTACGCCGATCCGCGAAGCCTTTCGCCTGCTAGCGTCGGAGCGGCTGATTGAGGTGCTTCCACAACGGGGGACTCGCATTGCGCCCATTTCCGAGAAGACGGTGAAGGATTCCCGGTTTGTGAGGGTGAGCTTAGAGGTCAGCGGTTTTCGTAGTGTCGCCGAGCAATGGACGGACACTTCGCATTTTCGGAGCGCCAAGCTTCGGATTAAGGAATGGATTGGCGTCCAGAAAGAGGCGCAGTCCAAAGGGAATTTGGAGCTGTTTCTCCAGGCGGATGAGGCCTATCACCGCAGTATTCTAGAGCTGACGGGCAACAGCATGCTGCTGAACGTGGTTTACCATATGCGTGGGCATCTGAACCGTCTGCGTTACCTGGCGCTGCAAGAGGTCAGCCAAGTGAGTGGCCTGATTGCGGAGCATGAGCAGCTTTTGGAGCTGCTTGAGCAGAAGGAAGTGGAAGCGGTTGAGCAGCTTCTGGAAATTCATCTGAGCCGCATCCAATCGGAAATGTCGGATATCCGAGCCAGGTATCCCCATTATTTTACCGATTAGCCCCAATCTTGACCTAGCGAATAGCATTGGCAGGTAGGTGCACACTAAAGCTGTCGCAGCTACGGGCTTATAGCCCTATCAAGATTGAAGGATGAGGCTTTTGAAAAAGTGTGCGCATTGGTTGTTGGCCATGCTGGTCCTGCTGATGCTCTCTTTCCCGTCAGCCACCTATGCCGCAGCACCGAGACAGGAGACGAATGCGGACAGCATCTCTAAGGGGCTGGATGAAGAGGGCGTTTATCTGGTCATCACGAAATCGAAGAATACCCTCACGGTGGTCGTGAACGGCCGTGCCACGTATTATTTCGCGGTAGCCACGGGCAGGCGCAAAGATCTGACACCGACCGGACAATTCAACATCGTCACGAAAATCGTCAAGCCCTGGTACGTGCGCAAGCAAATTCCCGGCGGCCATCCGGCCAATCCGCTTGGGAGCAGGTGGATGGGGATCAATGTACCGGGAACGGGTGGTTACACGTATGGGATTCATGGTACGAATCGCCCCTATTCGATCGGCAGCAGCGCATCGTCCGGCTGTATCCGAATGCACAATAGAGATATCGAATGGCTGTTCCGTCACATCCCATTGGGTACGGTGGTTATTATCCGAGATTGAAATTTATTTGGTCCCGACGTATAAAAACATTCCATTCGGTCCATTCTAAACTCGACGGTGAAAAGAGAGGTGCAGTTCCGTTGAGCCAATCGACGAAACCATTCAGGGAAGTTGATCAAGAATCGGAATAGAAGCGAGGGGATGTGCCAAACGCACGTTAATCTAGTTCTCGCACAGCCATGTGCAGTCCGAAATTAGCCCATGCTTTGAACTCAAGGTTCATGTTCCAATGTTACCTAACAATCAATCCAATCACCGTCAAGAAGGACTCCGCGAGGGGTCCTTTTTTCGTTGTCGACAAAACTACCTGCATTCACGCCAAAAAAGGACAAGCTTTTTGCCGCATTTTACACATTTTTCACATTTATATCATAGTTTCATCAAGATTGTAGGCTAATTTGTACAGTAGGACAATGAACCTAGATGGTAAGATGCAATAGGTCCCTTTGTTGAGAGCCCGGATACAAGGGGAAAGCGTTTACTTTACCGCAGGAAACACATGGAGGAATGGTCATGATCAGGTGGATGCAGAACGTATCAAAAAAGTGGTTGATCACAACGATCGCCATCATTGCCGTCATCGCTGTGGTCGGCGTTACGGTATTGAACGGAGGCTTAAAAAAGCCAACGCAGGGCACAGCAGCTGGATCTGGTCAAGGAAATCAGCGGGCTGCTGCGCGTCAATTTGCCGTTGAGACACAGGTTGTAAAGATGCAGGAAGTCACAGGTGGGCAAGTATTTACGGGCTCGATTACTCCGCAGTATACGACGAACGTTTCTTCTCGTGTGGCCGGTCGTGTCACGGATGTTATGGTCAAAGTGGGCGATGTCGTCAAAGTCGGTCAGCCGCTGGCCAAAATCGATACTTCGACGCTTGAGCAGCAGGTGGCCGCTTCCCAAGCCAGTGTGGCTGTGAGCGCCGCGCAATATCAGAAAGCTCAGAGCGATCAGGCTAGCGGCTTGGCTACCGCGGAGAAGCAGTTGGCTGTGCAGCAGGCGAACCTCAACAAAGCGCTCATGGATCAGCAAAATACTGTGGCCGCAGCCAAGCAGCAGGTAGCTTTGTCCCAGGCGAACTACAATAAGGCGTTAAGCGACCAGCAGAATGCGATTGCAACAGCCAAGCAGCAGGTCGCAATCTCCCAGCAGAACTTGACGAATCAGATCAATACATACAATCAGAACTTAACTACCGCGCAAAATACGCTGAGTGCTCAGCAAGACACCTTGCAAGGGCAGCAGAACACCAGCAGCAACTCGACTTCAAGCTTGCAGCTCGCCGTGCAGCAAGCAGCCTTGGCCTATACGCAGGCGCTATCCAAAGGGGTTAAGACGGATATCGACACCGCACTTGCCAAGCTTCAAGCAGCGGAGCTGTCGTATGATCAAGCCCAGCAAACACCAAGCACCAGTGTCATCACTGCACAGTCGGCTTTAACCAAAGCTCAAGCGGACTTGGCCTCAGCCCAGAGCTCGACCATCGTGCAGACCGCACAGGAGCAGCTCAACCGCGACTTGCTAGCGTTGACCACTGCACAGAACAACCTGCAGATTATTCAAGATTCCAACCAGCAGTCGCTGCAGAAGGACCAGCTTTCTTTAGCCAGCACCCAAGCAGCGCAGGATACGAATTTGAACGTAACTAAGGCACAGGTAGCATCGTCTGAGCAAGCGCTCGTGAACGCCAAAGCTACCGATTCTCTTACCGTCAGCTCGGCTCAATACCAGCAGGCGCAGGTCGCATTGAAAAATCTTCAAGAACAGCTGCAGGACGGCGTACTGAACGCGCCTCTCGACGGGGTGGTTACAGCCATCGGTACTCCAGTAGGACAAAATGTGGCGAACAACGGCAATCTCATTACCATCGCTACGATGGATCCGGTTCAAGCAACGGTGAACGTGTCCGAGGCGAATATCGGCAAGATGAAGGTTGGCATGGCCATGAAGGTTGATGTCCCGACGTTGGGCAAATCGTATGACGGAACGATCGCCTCGATTCATCCAACGCTGGATTCCGTGACAAAGTCGTATGGCGTAGATATTAAAATTAACGATCCGAAGCACGAACTGCTTCCAGGTATGTTCGCTTCCTCAAGCACGAAGAGTGAGGGGCGTAAAGCGATCATGGTTCCTGCGGACGCGGTGCTCAGCCAGCCAAGCGGTAACGCCGTCTTCATCGTCGGCCAAGACGGCCGCGCCAAGAAGGTAACCGTCAAGGTCGGTACGCTGACCAGCGCGATGTTTGAGATCACGAGCGGCCTGAAGGAAGGCGACGAGGTCGTTGTCAAAGGCCAGGAGCTGCTCTCCGACAAGGCGGCGGTGCAAGTGGTGCAGCCGGGGCAGGAAGGCAAGACACAGCAAGGCCAAGGTCAAGGCCAGGGCCAGCAGGGCCAAGGTCAGCAAGGACAACGTCCTCAGGGCCAGCAAGGTGGCCAAGGACAGCAGGGTCAAGGCCAACAAGGCGGTCAGCAAGGCCAGCGTCCGCAGGGCCAAGGCGGCCAGCAAAGTGGTCAAGAAGGTAATCAGCGTCCGCAGCAAGGGCAGAATCCAGCGAATGGTGGTGCCCAAGGCCAGGGTGCGAGAGCAGGTGGCGGTCAGTGAATTTAGCTAACTTTTCAGTCAACCGGCCGGTAACCATCTTAATGATGATGATCGCGCTAGTCATTCTTGGCTCGATCGCAGCTCCGCTGCTTCCGGTGGACTTGTATCCGAATATGGAAATCCCGACGGCAACCGTGTCCGTCAACTGGGCCGGTGCTTCGCCTTCACAGGTTGAGACGCAGGTAACCAAACGGGTGGAAGCCTCGATGGCAACGATCGCCAACGTCTCCTCCGTGACGTCGACCTCACGAACCGGTTCAAGTAACGTTACCGTGCAGTTTAACTACGGCACCGACATCAATGATGCGACGCTGACGATGCGGGATAAGCTGGACCGGGTTCGTCGGCAGCTTCCAACGGATGCGGATGCTCCGGTAGTGTCCAAAGCAGACCCGAACAGCCAGCCGATCATGAGCTTGTCGGTGTACGGTAAAGACGTGGATCTCATTGCTTTGCGTGACTTATCCGATAACATCGTAAGCCCTGCAGTACAGCGTGTAGAGGGCGTAGCCTCCGTCGGCGTAACTGGTGGACGCGTGCGTCAGATTCAAGTGCTGCTCGACCAAAATAAACTGACTCAGTATGGCCTCACGTTTAACCAAGTGACGTCGGCACTGGGAAATGACAACCAATCGACCGATGCCGGTCTCGTTTATAAAGGACAGCAGCTGGTCCCACTGCGGATCGGCGGAGAATTCAAGTCGACAAGCGAGATTGAAAAGGTACGGATTCCTCTGACCCGAGGCAATTCAATCACACTTGGTGAAGTGGGCAAGCTGATTGACACTTATCAAGATGTTACTTTCGATGCACGACGCAATGGCGAGACAAGCGTAAGCTTGTCGATCTTAAAGCAGTCGGACGGCAATACCGTAGCGGTAGCGGATAACATTCGCAAAGCCGTCGGCGATATTCAGACGAAGCTTCCGGAAGGTGTTAAGATTGCCGTTTTGAACGATTCGTCGAAGTTTATCAAGAACTCCATTAACACAGTAATTGAGCATACGCTCTTGGGAGCGGTGTTCTCCATTATCATCCTGATGCTGTTCCTGAACAGTATTCGTGCCACGCTGATCATCGGTATTGTTATTCCGATTTCCGTCATCAGTACGTTCAGTATGATGTATTTCTCGCATCAGACCATTAATACGATCACCTTGGGAGGCCTCGCCCTCGGTCTCGGCTCACTCGTTGACTTCGCGGTCGTCGTACTCGAGAGTATTTACCGGAAGAAGGATGAAGGCCTTGGACCGGTGGAGGCAGCCAAACAAGGGACGAAAGAGGTCGGTACCGCGGTACTCGCTTCGGCTCTGGCACAGCTCGCGGTATTTGCGCCAACCGTTTTTATCAACGGGATCATCAAGAACTTCTTTGCTCCGATGGCGCTTACCGTCAGCTTCTCGCATATTGCGGCGCTGTTTGCTGCGATTACGCTCGTACCGATGCTTTCGGCTAAGCTGCTGACAAAGCATCACGATGAATCCTTGCCGGAAGGTCGCTCGATTAACCCGGCCGTATGGTTCGGACGCGGCGTCAACCGTATAACGAGAGGCTACAGCGTTATTCTTCGCTGGGCGCTGGGCCATCGTTTGGTTATTGTGGTATTAACCGTTGCGCTCCTCGGAGGCAGTGTTTACTTATCCAAATTTGTAGGCTCGGAATTAATGCCGAGATCGGACGAAGGACAGCTGAATATTTTCATCAACTTGGCTCAAGGAACCAAATTTGAAATTACGAACGATGTTGCATCCCAAATTGAAAATCGCATCAAGGATATTTCAGATATTGATACGATCTTTACAACGGTCGGCAGCAGCGGCGGCGGGGCTTTCCAAAGCTCGGCAACCAACTCTGCCAATATCGCGGTAACGCTCAAGCCGGCTGAAGAACGCAAGATGAAGACCGATCAAGTGGTGGAGCAGATCCGGAATTTAACGACCGGCTTTGCAGGCGCACAGATCAACGTAAACGCCAGATCATCACTTCGACTGCCAGGGATCGGTGGAGGCGGCGGGGCCGACATTACCGTGAACCTGAACGGTCCGGATATGGCCGTACTGGGTAAGCTGGGGGATATCGTTGCGGAAGAGCTTCGCAATATCCCTACACTGCGAAGCGTTCAAAATACGCTCGAGCGCAGCATTCCAGCCTTTGATCTGACGATTGACCGCGATGCTGCCTCCTATTACGGCGTGTCGATTCGAGAGGTTATGACCTCCCTGCGGACCGCCTATCAAGGTGCTGCGGCGACCCAATTCAAGACGGGCGACGCCCAGATTTCCGTACTGGTGAAGTATCCAACGGAGTTTACAAATAATCTCGAAAACTTAAATCAAGTCATTATTACCGGCACAGGCGGCTCTCAAGTTCCGCTTAGCGCCATTGCCAAAGTGCAGAACGGCTCCAGCCCGGCGCAAATCAGGCACATTAATCAACAGCGCTTGACAACGGTACAGGCATCCGTCAGCGGCGCACCAGTCGGTGATGTTGCGAAGCTGGTTCAAGAGCGATTGGATACGATCCAAGCGCCGGACGGCTATTCGATCTCGCTTGGTACGGCTGCAGACACGAACAGCACGTTTAAGAGCCTGTATGTGATGCTGGGACTGTCGGTGCTGCTCGTGTACATGGTTATGGCGAGTCAGTTCGAGTCACTTTATGGTCCATTTATTATCATGTTCTCGTTGCCACCAACATTTATCGGTGCGATTTTCGGTCTGTGGGTAACGAACCGTACGATTAACATGAACTCTGTCATGGGGATGATCATGTTGGTCGGGGTCGTGGTCAACAACGCGATCGTGTTGATCGACTATACCAACCAGCTTCGCAAGCGGGGCATGTCCCTGCAGGATGCATTGCTCCAAGCGGGGCAAATCCGGCTGCGGCCGATTTTGATGACGACTGCTACCACCGTGCTTGCGATGCTGCCGCTCGTTATCGGCTTTGGTGAAGGTGCGGAAGCTCAGGCTTCCATGGCGACAGTCGTTGCCTTTGGTCTTGCGTTGTCCACTATGATCACGCTGATTCTCATCCCGGTCGTTTACACCTTAATGGATGGTGTGGTCAACACTCTTGGACGCACATTCAAACGCAAGTCCCCTCCAGCTCTGCCGTCGGACAGCAATCCTCATGTGTAGCTGCTTGCAGATCACGGGATTTTGCCGGGCGTACCTGCACTGCAGCAGCTGTAAAAAGATTGCGTGGACGGAATCTATGAAATAAAGCATGGAGGAGAAGCGAAACGATGAATGCTACATCACGCATGAAATTCAAAAAAGCATCCTTACTCCAAGTCGGATTGGCTGTGCTCCTGATTCTGAGTATGATCCTGCCGATGAACTCGGCTCGGGCGGAATCCTCCGCCCAGTCGGGATTCTCCGATCTGGTGCAAATCACGGGAGGATCGTCCCATACCGTTGCTCTGAAGTCGGACGGAACGGTGTGGGCTTGGGGAGACAACCAGCTAGGAAAGCTTGGAGCTCAAGCGGTTGTTAATCGATACATCCCGATTCGCGTCAAGGAATTAAGCGATGTGAAATCGTTGGCCGCCGGCTTGAACCATACGCTTGCACTGAAGAAAGACGGGACGGTGTGGGCATGGGGCTCCAATAACGGAGGACAATTGGGCGACGGATCGAAGATTAGTCATGCAACACCTACCAAGGTTGAAGGCCTAAATGACATCATTGCCGTAGCTGCCGGCAACAATCACTCCGTAGCGCTGCGCGACGATGGCGTAGTGTTCACTTGGGGGGACAATACGTTTGGACAGCTGGGCGATGCATCGTACGATCCGGAGCTCAAGCCTAAGCGGATTACGGACAATATGCCGCCGGTCGTCAGCATTGCTTCCGGAGCGAATCATGTTATTGCTATAACCAAAGACAGAGACATGATCGCTTGGGGCGACAATTCCAGCGGTCAATTAGGCTTAGGCGGCAATTCCATTGGTGGAAGCATCAACAGCCGAATGTACGTTAGCGGGCTGCGGAACATGAAGTCGGTGGCGGCCGGCTCCAATTTTTCCTTGGCCTTAAAAGATGACGGTGTCGTTTATGCCTGGGGCTCCAATGCTTCCGGTCAATTAGGCACCCCCTTCATTCGGAATATCAGCGGCGAGCCGGGATATTTGGTTGGCCTTGGCGAAGTAAAGGCCATTGCAGCTGGTAACAGTCACGCCATCATACTCACCAAAGACGGAGACGTCTACACCTGGGGAGCGAATGCATTCGGTCAGCTCGGATTGGGCAATTATGACAAGACCAACACGCTCACGAACAAAATCGCCGACCTCAGCCATGTAGTTTCCATCGCAGCGGGCTCGTTTTATTCCATGGCGGTAAAGGATGACGGGTCGGTGTGGACCTGGGGCAACAATGCCATGGGGCAGCTAGGCGATGGAACGACGACGACTAAAACCGTACCGACACAAGTACCGCGTTTTTCACTTAACGCCTCCCAGCCACTGGCTGGAAGCACAATCAATTATACGAATGAGCTTGGAACTAGCCCGTTGTCTGCGGGTGACAGCTTTACGCAAGTCATTAAGAACGGGAAAGTATGGTCCTGGGGTGAAAATACGTATGGCCAGCTGGGTAACGGGTCATCCATTACGAAGAACTCTCCTCAGCCGCTAGACTCGCTCTCGGATGCTGCGCAGATCGCTGCGGGAACCAGTCACTCCGTCGTGCTGCAGAGGAATGGAACAGTCGTTTCTTGGGGGCTTAACTACTCGGGCCAACTGGGTGACGGAGGAACCGCCTCGAAATCCACTCCTGCTGCAGTGCCGGGCTTAACCGATGTGACCCAAATTGCGTCGGGCGCGAATTTCTCCTTTTATTTGAAGAAGGACGCGACGCTTTGGGCGTCGGGAGATAATACGCTTGGACAGTTAGCTGATGGAACAATCGACCCTAAAAGTTCGCCTGGACCGATCGAGGGTCTTCCATTGGCACAAGCTGTAGCAGCGGGCTACAGTCACGCGTTGGCTCTGTCTTTGGATGGTTCGGTGTGGGCTTGGGGTGACAACACCGCGGGGCAGCTGGGTGACGGGACACAGACGCCTAGACGTGCTGCGGTTCAATCGAAGATTAAGAACGTGGTATCAATCGCTGCAGGACGCAATTTCTCATTGGCACTAAAGACCGACGGCACCGTGTGGGCTTGGGGCTATAATGCCTTTGGCCAGTTGGGTGACGGTACAACTACAAATCGGTCAGAGCCTGTGCAAGTTAGCGGATTGACCGGCGTAACTGCCATCGCCGCTGGTGGATATCATGCGCTGGCGATCACGAAAGACGGCACCGTATGGGCTTGGGGCGCTAACACCTTTGGTCAGCTTGGCGACGGCGGCACCTCTAACCGAAACAAGCCTTCGCAGCTGCCATTGCTTACAGGCGCACGCTATGTGGCCGCGGGAACGTACCATTCCGCTGTAATGGACGACAAAGGCACGGTGTGGACCTGGGGCTCGAACGGATCGGGTCAGCTGGGCGACGGGGGCTATAAGAGCCGCTCGCTTCCAGCGGTTGTAACCGGCTTCCGGCCAACCTTCTCGGATACGGCAGGGCATTGGGCTCAATCATCCATTGATGCTGCAGTGGAAAAAGGCATGGTCGACGGGTATCCTAACGGAACCTTCGGACCAGATCTTTTGGTCACTCGGAGTGAATTGGCGAAGCTTGCAGCGACGGCTTTACGGTTGAAGGTCGCCGATCCGGCTCCAGGACAACAATGGTATGAACCATATGTCAAGGTGCTGCAAGATGCAGGCATCGTAGGGACGGGCGACATGCTAGGCGCCTGGGACGCGCCGGCAACGCGGGCGGAATTGGCTCGTTTAGCGGTCCGGGCGACAACCAAAGAGATGCAGACGGCGAATACCGTTGTCGATAACGCCTTCGCGATGAAGGCAGCCGTCAAAGCCGGCATTATGCAAGGACTGTCCGGCGGCCGATTGGCGCCAGAGGAAACGACCACCCGCGCGCAGGCGATTGCCGTCATCGAGCGGATGCTCTCGGTCAATGCAGGGCTGAAGCTGGCTGTAGACAATGAAGCGTTGAAAAACGCACAATAGCAGATTTTACGAGTCTCTCTTGCCTGAACAGGTAAGAGAGATTTTTTATAGGCAATAATAGTGGCCGTGGAGTGAGAAGTGCTTGTCCAGTCCTTGATTTACGCGGATTTTTTTCGACTCCATGAATGTCCGTGACCGTTCGGCGCGCTCTAGCATTTATTATAGTAACTTCAGTAGGAACGAGACTTGGAAAGAGCCTCATCCTAACAAAGAAGCGGCGTGCGAACTCGGTTCGGCGCGATCACCACTCATCCTCCACCCAAAAAGCAAACCGCCAACAGCTGGGCAAAAGCCTTCCGATAACCCATCGGGAGGCTTTTGTTCTTCTTGCCACCTGGGCGTAGAAATGGGCCTGCGCACAGTCCAATCGGATCCCCTAGGCATATGATACAGGAACAAATGCACATACCCGGATGGGGGTTATCTTGAAATGGGAAAAAATGCGATGCTGCTTCTGCTTTTGGTGCTGTTTATTCTTCTGGTGATTCTGTGCATGATGTTATTTTGAGCAATGCAAGCAGCCCTCTCTCCAGAGCCGGAGAACAGGGCTGCTTTTGTTTTTGAGTGGCCGACGGGCTTAGAACCCTTTGTACTGCGGCTCCTCGCTCTCGAGCTGCTGCACGCGTGAGCTCACTTGATCAACAATTTGCTGTGTTTGCTTGGCGCAATTTTCGAATAAACTCTTGGCTTCCTGATTTTGGGTGCCTAAGGCGAACGTTTCTAGGCTCGCCTGTGCGCTTTTTAACGAAGCCAAAGTGGTTTTTACCTGGGATGCAACGGTCATTGTTCTCACCTCCACGCATGATAATGTGCGCCAACAGGTTTGGACTAATGAATGACAATATTAACCAACAAATAACCAGCTCCTTTTCTACAAATAATTGAATTCATACGGCAATCATCGAGGCGTGGTCAACAACATCAGTTTCCATTCGGAGGAAGGAGTGAGCGTATTGCCGGAGTGGACACATATCGGGGTGCGGTCGGTAGCGGCGGTTGCGATTCTTTTTACCATGACCCGTATCCTGGGAAAGAAACAAATTTCACAGCTTACCTTTTTTGAATACATTACAGGCATTGCGCTGGGCGAACTGGCGGGCTTTATCTCAACCGATTTGGAAGCTCATTTTATGCATGGCGTCACGGCGATGCTGGTGTGGTTCTTGATCCCGTACACGTTCGAGTTTTTGGCATTAAAAAGTAAGAAGCTGCGGGAATGGTTCGAGGGCACGGGGACAGTGTTTATTAAAGAAGGCAAGGTGCTGGAGGATAATTTGAAGAAGGAACGGTACACCGCGGATGAGCTGTTGGAGCAGTTAAGAACGAAGAATGTATTCAACCTGGCCGACGTCGAATTCGCGATCTTAGAATCCAGCGGTGATCTCAGTGTCTTATTGAAGAAAGAGAATCAGCCGCTGACGCCGAAGCATTTGGGGGTAAAAACCGCACCAGAGCAGGAGTCGCAGGCAGTTATTATCGACGGAAACATCATGGACGAGCCGCTGGCTACCCGAGGGCTGAGCCGAGAATGGCTGCAAACGGAATTGGAGAAAATAGGCGTAACCTTGGAGAATGTATTCATCGGACAAGTCGATACGTACGGACAGCTCACCGTGGATCTATACGACGACATGCTGCAAGTACCCGAGCCTTCCCAAAAGCGGCTGCTGCTGGCAACATTAAAAAAATGCGAAGCCGACCTAGCGCTCTACGGACTGGCCACCGATAGCGAGCAGCCCAAGCGCTTATACGAACGGTGCATGCTGCAGCTTGAAAACGTGATTGAGCAAGTCACGCCGCTGTTGAAACGATAAAGTTACGGTTAAGGGGGTAGCCAGTATGTCAACGAAAGCGAAGATGAAGAAGCTAACCTGGACCCAGCAGGAATACCAAGAAATGGCGAAAAAAAGGGAGCCGGCCCGACCCGTGTTCCGAAACTGCATGAGAGCCTTTGTATCCGGCGGCTTCATCTGCTTATTGGGACAGGCGATCAGCGAGATGTTTAAGCATTGGTTCGGTTTTACGGATAAAACCGCGGGAAATCCGACCGTAGCTGTGCTGATTTTGATCTCTGTCATTCTGACCTCGTTCGGAGTATATGACAAAATCGCCCAGTGGGCAGGGGCAGGCTCGGCGGTACCGGTAACCGGCTTCGCCAACTCGCTCTGTTCCGCAGCGCTGGAGCATAAGAGCGAAGGCTTTGTACTTGGCGTCGGGGGCAACATGTTCAAGCTGGCCGGCTCGGTGATTGTGTATGGGACGGTAGCCGCTTTTATTGTTGGGCTCGTTCATCTCGTGTTTGGGATTGGGGTGAAGTGAGATGCTGAAGGGATATCAGAGCTGGGAGTTTACGAATCGGCCCGTCATCCTGGGAACGGCGACAGTGGTCGGTCCCGATGAGGGAAAGGGCCCTCTGGGCAACGAGTTTGATATCGTGCACTCGGATACGAAGCTCGGACAAGACAGCTGGGAAAAAGCGGAGAAAAAAATGCTCGAGGAAGCGGCCAAAATCGCGATCGAAAACGCCAAGCTGAGCAAGGAACATATTCAGTTCTATGTTGGCGGCGACTTGATGAATCAAATCATCAGCAACAGCTTTGCGGTCCGCTCGATGCAAATTCCGTATCTCGGCATTTTCGGCGCTTGCTCTACCTCGATGGAAGGGCTCGCGGTCGCTTCATTGATCGTGGACTCCGGCTTCGGCAAGCATGTGATGGCCGGCACCTGCAGTCATAACTGTACGGCAGAGAAGCAGTTCCGTTACCCGACGGAGTATGGCTCTCAGAAGCCTCCCTCCGCACAATTTACGGTAACTGGGGCAGGGGCAGCCGTCATCGGCCCAGAGGGTGATGGCCCCGTTGTTACAGGTGCAACGATTGGCCGCGTGATCGATATGGGAATCAAGGACCCGTTCAACATGGGCGCGGCGATGGCTCCGGCGGCTGTCGATACGCTGCAGGCGCATTTTCGGGATTTTAACCGGGAGCCGGGGGACTACGACCTGATCGTTACCGGTGATTTGGCGTACGTGGGGTACAATATTGCTTGCGACCTGCTGGAGAAGCACAATATCCCCATTAAGCAAACAACCTATAATGATTGCGGATTGATGATTTTTGACCGGGAAAATCAAAATGTTCAGGCTGGAGGCAGCGGCTGCGGCTGCTCGGCGACCGTAACGTATGGGCACATTTTGAAACGCATCAAAAAAGGCGAGCTGAAGCGAGTGCTGGTCGTCGCCACCGGGGCGCTGCTGTCGCCGTTATCCTTTCAGCAAGGCGAGAGCATTCCGGGAATCGCCCATGCGGTCGTCATAGAAAGCGGGGGACAATAAGTGGACTGGATGCAGTTTGTTTGGGCGTTTGTCATCGGCGGGGCGATCTGTGTGATCGGTCAGCTGTTGATTGATGTGATGCGATTAACGCCGGCGCATACGATGAGCGTGTTGGTCGTGGCCGGGGCAGTCGTGGATGGCATCGTGATCGGGCAAAAAAGCTTGTACGACCGCTTCATCGAGTTTGCCGGAGCCGGAGCCACCGTTCCGATCACGAGCTTCGGCAATGCGCTGGTGCACGGAGCTTTGAGCGAGCTGAAGCTGCACGGCCCGATCGGTATTATTACCGGGATCTTCGAGGTGACGAGCGCGGGTATCTCCGCGGCGATCATTTTCTCCTTCCTGGCAGCGCTAGTCTTTAAGCCTCAAGGATGACACAAAAGCAGCGTCAATGTAAGAAAGCTAGGGCTCCGGGCTGAAAACCGGGGCTTTTTTAGCTGTAATGTGTAATTTTACAAACAAATTCAGCAGTTTTACACGTATACTCCGTTTTTCTAATCCTGTAAAATATAAGTTAAGCAGCTAACTTTTTATTATCGAAAGCGGTTGCAAAACGACAACTTTCCTCATTTTTTACCTCGCACAGCACCGTCATTAGGCCTACAATATCAAGGAGGAACGGACGATGGAGACGATGATTAGAGAAGATGTACAAGCGCTGAAGCGGATTCAGGCGAATTTGGAATTATGTATCCTCGGCAAAACCGATGAGATCAAGCTGCTCATCACCGCCATGCTGGCCGGAGGCCACGTTCTTCTTGAGGATGTGCCCGGGACAGGGAAGACGGTCCTAATCAAAGCCCTTGCGAAGTCCATCCGCGGCCAATTCCGACGCATTCAGTGTAACCCTGACCTCCTTCCAACCGATATTACCGGGGTTTCCATATATCACCCTAAAGATGAAGTGTTCATGTTCCGTTCGGGTCCGATCATGACCAACATTTTGCTTGCGGACGAAATCAATCGCGCCACGACGAAGACCCAATCCGCGCTGCTAGAGGCGATGGAAGAACGACACATCACGGTAGACGGCGAAACGCATGAGCTGCCGAAGCCGTTTTTGCTGCTTGCTACGCAAAACCCGATCGATTTTGAGGGGACTTACATTTTGCCGGAGGCGCAGCTAGACCGATTTATGATGAAATTCAGCCTAGGCTACCCGGATGAACAGACCGAGACCCGCATGATTATCTCGCAAAGCGTTGCCCATCCACTGGATTCGCTTGAGCCTGTAGCCGAAGTAGAGCAAATTCTCGGCATTCAACAGCTCGTAAAGCAGGTGCATCTGGATGAGGCGGTCGCCGGTTACTTGGTTTCGATTACGCGGCTGACTAGAGAGCATCCTTTAATTTATCTTGGCGCCAGCCCGCGGGCAACCTTAGCGCTTGTCATGGCGGCCAAAGCCTACGCACTGCTGCAAGAGCGGGACTATGTCATTCCGGATGACATTAAATTTTTGGCTCCTTATGTGCTGGGTCACCGGATTTTGCTGCAGGCGGAGGCGAGAATGGAAGGGGCCACGGTACAGTCGGTGCTTCACAGCGTGCTTCAACAGGTGAAAGTGCCTGTTCGTTGGGAGAAGTGACCTATGAGAACTTCCTTCGCCCATAAGCTCGCGGAACGCCCGCGGTTCAGCCGCAAATTTTGGGCTGTACTCCTTACCTTTTTGGGTTGTCTGGGATTTTTCTTATTCCAGGGCGGGAAGCTGGCATTCATGCTGTTCGTTATCATTTCGATCCTAAGTATTTATTTGCTGCTGGGACAGTGGAGCGGCATTAAGCGTACACAAGGCGTTCGGACATTGAACAATATTGAATTCGGATCAACGCTGGAGGCGGGAAGCTCGCTGGCCGTTACCATTCAGCTGCAAATTCCTGGCTTTTGGCCGATGCCGTACATTTTCGTGAAGGACCGGCTGTATCATAAAAGCGGCCGTGAGCTGACCTTCGAGGTGACCGTCGTACCGGATTGGCGTCGGCGGGCGGAATGGGAATTCAAGACGCCGGCCATGCGGCGGGGGCATTACTTCTTCGGCCGAACGGAGTGTGTGACGGAGGATATTTTCGGCCTATTCGAGCACAAAGGAACACTGGAGCTGCCGCAGAGCGTTTCGGTGCTTCCGCTTACCGTGCCGATTCGGGAATGGCAGCAGTTTCATCATATGATGAAGGGCACCAATCATCATTCCAGCACCACGCAGGCCGTTCGCGAAACGACGCAGATCAACGGTGTGCGGGAGTATATTTACGGTGATCGAATTTCTCGGATCCACTGGAACGCGACAGCCAAGACAGGGACGTGGAAATCCAAGGAGTTCGAGCGCGAGTCGCTGCCGAAATCGTATCTGGTGCTGGACCGTTCGGCCAAAGCATACACCGACGACGAGTTTGAACTGGCGGTCTCAGCGGCCGCGTCGCTATTCCAGTACGGCTCGCATCGCGGGCTTTCGTTCGGTATGGTTTCGAGCGGGGCGGATGATGTATTTTTTGAGCCGCGTCCTGGACAAAGCCAGCAAAATGCGGTGCAGCAGCACCTCATCGACGTGGAGGCGGACGGATTCTATTCGATTCGTCAAGTGCTGAGGGAGAAGATTCAGCATCTGGTCCCGGGCAGCTTTATTACACTGATCAGTCCCGTGTTCGGCGAATCGATGCTTCAGCTGCTCCTTTGGCTGAAGCAGCAGCAGATGAACCCTTGCCACCTCTGGATTTTGCAAGATGCGAGCAGTAAGGAGTCATGGATCAAGCAGCTTCAGTCAAGAGGAATTACCGGTTACGCGATCCAGTCCCTGTCGGAGCTGCCGGCACAGTTAGGAGGGCGTTGACCGATGAATGACGAAATGACCTTTTGGCGCCGTCTCCTGTGGCAAGATTGGCCGCATCGGCTGACGGTACTGCTGTGCGGAATATTCCTGCTGCAATTTACTTACTGGATTGCTAAGGAAGACAATTTCTGGCTGCCTGAGACGATTCTGATCGTTCAGTTGACCTTGCTCGCTACAGCCGTATTCGAGCATATCCCGAAGCTGCATTGGCTGCTTCGCGGAGCGGTTCAGCTTGTGACTATCGTTACGATCAACGTATTGGTGCTGGAGCATTATAAGGTTATCCGTTCGATGCCCTTGAAAAGCTTTGCATCCTCCAAGCTGTTTCTGAACCTCTATGAGCTTACGCCGTATTTATGGTTCGCTCTTGGAGCCTGGGTCCTATACTTAACCGCCATTTGGTTAGTCGAAGTGAAGTGGCGAATATACGCATTGCTGATTGTCAGCGTCCTGGCGCTATGCATTCGCGATTCGTTCTCGACCGTGTACTTATGGCCGCAAGTGGCGATGATGGTTTGCTGTGGACTGTTTCTTTTGATTTTATGCCATTTTCAAAAGCTCCGCCGTAAAGACCCGGCGGCATGGAGCCGCTTTGCCGATTATCCGGCATCCATCGCTGTGCCGGTCATCAGCTTGATCAGCTTAACTGTGTTCCTAGGGGCGTTAATGCCCGAGATCGGACCGGTGGTGACCGACCCGTATACGGCATGGCGGCAGCTCCGCGGCGAGCCGATGAATTTCACGACCGGCAAAGGCGTACAAGTGACAGCAATCGCGTCTGAATACGATTCCTCCTCCGGGTACAGCCGCAGTGATGCGAGTCTCGGCGGCGGCTTCCAGTTCGATTATACGCCGGTCATGACGGTGGATACGACTCATCGCGGGTACTGGCGTGGTGAGACGCGTTCACTCTATACCGGCAAAGGCTGGGATGAAAGCGATAGCGAAAAGCGTGGGGCTTCGACCGCTGTTCGGCCGGATAACCCGGTTACGGCGGATCCGCGTCAGCCGGCCAGCAAGCCGAAGACCGTGGAGGTTACACAGACGGTGACGATGCTGACGGAGCAGCATTATCCCGTGCTGTTCGGGGCGTACGCCGTATCTCGGGTAACGGACGTGAACGGAGCCAAAACCGGCTTCGATGCGATGCAATGGTCGGCTCCGCAATCGGAGCTGAAATTCAATGAACGTAATCCGTACCCTAAGACATACACCATCGTCTCCCAAGTGCCGGTAATCGATGAAGATGCGCTGCTTAAGCTCCCTGCAGAGCCTGCCAGTACCGGTATGGAGGAATTTTTGCAGCTGCCTGGCAATTTGCCGGATCGTGTTCGTAAGCTTGCTGCTGATATTACCAAGGATGCGGTAAGTCCTTACGAGAAGGCGAAAAAGCTCGAGCAGTATTTGCAGAAGACTTACCCTTATACGAATAAACCGGATCTTAGCAAAGGGCACAGCCGGGATTTCGTCGATCGCTTTTTGTTTGAGATTAAAGAAGGGTACTGCGACTATTACTCCTCGGCGATGGCTGTGATGGCGCGTTCCTTGGGCTTGCCTACACGTTGGGTGAAGGGCTACGCTTCCGGGACATCCGCGATGAATGAGGATATGTTGGGTGGCTTAGTACCGGATGAAGGCTTAATCGATCCGGATGCGGCCGGTGTATACACCGTCAGGAACGCTGATGCGCACTCGTGGGTGGAAATCTATTTTGCCGGGTTCGGTTGGATTCCGTTCGAGCCGACGGCCGGTTTTGTACTCCCTCGGACCGTCCCTGAACCGGAGCTTGCTATCGATACTTCCACGGTACCTGCCGATCTGACGGCGGATGCGGAAGCGGCAGGCATCGGAATTCAAGCTCAGCATGTTGTTTGGACCGGTGGATCCGTGGTGCTGCTGGCATTGCTCGCATATATGGCCTGGAAATTCCAAGCGTTGGAGCTGATCCAGGAGCGGGTACGCCGCCGCCGAGCGCTGCAGCTGAAGCAGAAAATCATCGTGGAGTGCGAGCGTCTGCTCCGCATTTTCCGTCGCAACGGCTACGTGAGAGAAGAGCATGAGACGCTGCGGGAAGCGGTGCGGCGATGGACCAAGCAAAGCAAGTGGATGACATCGGAGCTGGATACCGTGCTGCTCATGTTTGAGAAGGCCAAGTATGGCAAGTCCGATGTGACGGAGGATGACCTGCGGCAAACGACACAGATCGTGGAAAAGCTGCGGGCGCAGATGTGAGGCACAGCAATCTTATATCTAAAAAGTTTGAAATTTTTGGATTAATTATGCTAGGATAAAGATATAATAAAAACAGCACAGCAAATGCTGGAACATTCACTGTGATGTACAATAGCCGCTTTTAAGGGCGGTGGCTTTTCCAAGCGAATACGTTAGAGATTAGACCGTTTTCCTTGACTAGGGCGGTCTATTTCTTTTTGAGATAACTCAGCAACGCCAGAATGAACATGCCAAACATGAACATTAAGGTTAACGCTTGATAGATCTCTATAGGCATCCCTTCCTTCGTGGGAGATAGCCGACCGCCCTCTTAAGCCATTCTATTGTTTTACGGTTATATCCTAGTTTCAAAGTTTGACCAAAAACCCGTTTTGCAACAAAAAGGGCAGATATGGTATAGTTTGTCCTATATAGCCCAAAGTTCTTACGAGGTGAACGCTTTGCTGAATAAGCTAATTCCGCGCCAACAGGTCAACTCGATTTATGAAATCGATCTCCACGCATTGTATGAGCAGGGATATCGCGGTATCATTACGGATTTGGACAACACGCTGGTGGGAGCGAAAGCGCCGCTGGCCACGCCGGAGCTGATGGATTGGCTCAAGGTGGTCGGGCAGCTGGGCTTTCAGGTTGTAATCGTATCCAACAACCAGCGCCACCGGGTGTCCAAATTTGCGGAGCCGCTGTCCCTGCCTTTCATTTATAGAGCCAAGAAACCAACCAGTGCATCATTTCGCAAAGCGCTGCAAATGATGAATTTAACTGCCCGGGAGACCATGGTGATCGGGGATCAAATGCTCACGGACGTGCTCGGAGGCAATCGGATGGGATTGTACACGGTGCTGGTTCGCCCGATCTCTTTGGCGGATGAAGGCTTTTTTACGAAGGTGAACCGGAGATTGGAAAAAGCGGCGCTAAGTATGATGAAAAGGTAGGAAACAAATGATGGCAAGGCAAGAGGAACGAAATGACGAACAACGATGTGCCGGCTGCGGCGTCAAGCTGCAAACGGAGGACAGCGGGCAGCTGGGGTATGTACCGGAGCAAGCGCTCCAGCGTGAGCCGATCATATGCCAGCGCTGCTTTCGCATCAAAAATTACAATGAATCGTCCAGCATCACATTGAATCAGGACGATTTTTTAAGGCTGCTTACGCATGTAGGCGCTACAAAATCGCTGGTCGTCAATATCGTCGACATTTTCGACTTTGAAGGAAGCCTGATCTCGGGTCTCGCCCGCTTTGTGGGGAACAACCCGATTGTGCTCGTCGTGAACAAAATCGACCTGCTGCCTAAAGTGACGAACTTTAATCGCATTGTCAACTGGGTGCAGCGGCAAGCGAAGGAAGCAGGCCTCAAGGTCGTCGAGGTTGTGCTGTGCTCGGCCAAACGCAACATGGGCTTCGAGCGCGTTCTGGAAGTGCTGGATGAGCACCGCGATGGAAGAGACATCTATGTCGTTGGGGCAACGAACGTCGGCAAGTCGACGCTGATCAATCGGCTGATCCGGGATTACAGCGATTTGGATGCGGAGCTTACGACGTCGCAATATCCGGGCACGACACTGGATTTGGTGCGCATTCCGCTGGATGACGGTACGTCCATCATCGATACGCCGGGGATTGTCTACAAGCATCGGTTAACCGAATTGGTCGGTAAAAAAGATTTGATGAAGCTCATGCCGGATAAGCCGATTAAGCCGCTTGTGTTTCAGTTGAACGAGAAGCAGACGATCTTTTTTGGCAGCTTGGTACGCTTTGATTTTGTACAGGGAGAGCGCCAGTCGTTTACCTTCTATGTTACGAACGCGATTCAGGCACATCGTACCAAGCTGGAGCGGGCGGACGAGCTGTATGAGGAGCACAAGGGCGAGCTGCTGTCTCCGCCGACGAAGGACGAATTGGAGCTATTGCCCAAGCTGACCAAGCATCCGATCCGCGTTCCAAAAGGCGGCAATGTGGACGTATCCATCTCGGGACTGGGCTGGGTCAAGGTCAACAGTGCAGCGGGAGCCGATCTGGCCATTCATGTGCCTAAAGGGGTCAAGGTAGCCGTCAGAGAATCACTGATTTAGCGCTTGAAACGGGAGAGGGGAAAAAGCATGAGCATGGGGACGCATAAGCTGGATAGTCACACGATACTTTACGGTGTTTTTGGAGATCCGATTCGTCATTCGAAGTCGCCGATCATGCTGAATCGCGCATTCGAGGCGGCGGGCATCAATGCCGCTTACGGCGCGTTTCACATTTTGCCCGGGACGCTCAAGGACGCGGTGGCCGGCATTCGGGCGCTGCAATTTCGCGGTGTCAATGTAACGATACCACACAAGCTGGAAGTCATGTCGTACTTGGACGAGATTGACGAGGGTGCACAAGTGATCGGTGCCGTGAATACGATAGTGAATGAAGGCGGTCGATTAATAGGCTACAATACGGACGGCATCGGGTATGTCCGTTCTTTGAAGGAAGAAACCAGCATCAGCCTGAAAGGCCGCAAGGTGCTGATGGTCGGCGCGGGGGGAGCGGCTCGCGGTGTAGGCTACGCTTTGGCCAAGGAAGGCGCGGAGCACATCTACATTGCCAATCGGACGCGGGGGAAGGCGGATGATTTGGCGCATTCCATGTCCTCTTTTTGCAGCGCATCCGGGATCGGTCTTGAGGACATCGCTAAAGTGACGGGGGACGTCGCACTGATCGTGAACAACACCTCGGTCGGCATGCACCCTAACGTGGATGAGGTACCGATGGACACCTCGCTCATTCAAGCAGACACCGTAGTAAGCGATTTGGTGTACAACCCGATCATTACCAAATTTTTGCAGCAAGCCCGGGACCTGCGCGGCGCGGTCATCCACAGCGGTCTTGGTATGTTTATTTATCAAGGGGCGTATGCCTTTGAATATTGGACCGGACAACCGGCTCCGATCGCAGCGATGCGGGACGTCGTGGAGCGTTCCTTCGCCGAGGCGGCACATTAACTTTTAACTTTTACATAATGAATAGAGGTAGAACTACACATGCTTACAGGTAAACAAAAACGTTACTTGCGTTCGATGGCGCATCATTTGAACCCGATTTTTCAAGTCGGCAAAGGCGGGATCAACGATCATCTGATCCGTCATATCAATGAAGCGATTGAAGTGCGCGAGCTGATGAAAATTTCCGTCTTGAACAATACGCTGGAGGATCCGAAAGAGCTCGGCGTGCAGATTGCGGAAGAATCCGGCTCGGAGCTGGTGCAGGTGATCGGTCGAACGATCGTGCTGTACAAGGAGTCCCAAGACCACAAAACCATCGTATTGCCGGTGTAATGAACATAAAGAGGTGATCAGGATGAAGGTGGGCTTAATGGGAGGCACCTTTGATCCCGTACATATCGGACATCTGCTGGCGGCTCAAAGCGTTTGCGAGGAAGCGGGGCTGGATGAGGTTTGGTTTATGCCGACGAATGTTCCGCCTCACAAGGAGCAAACGCCGGGGGCTACCCCCAAGCAGCGGCTTGATATGGTTTCTCTGGCTGTAGAAGGGCATCCGAAATTTCGGGCGACCGATTTCGAGCTGCGCAAGGGCGGCGTCTCGTACAGTATCGAAACGGTCACCATGCTGTGTGAACAGTATCCGGAGTATCATTTTTACTATATTATCGGTGCGGATATGGTGCGGTATTTGCCCAAATGGTTCAAAATCGATGAGTTAGTAAAGCTGGTTACGTTCGTCGGGCTGGAGCGGCCTGGCTTTGATCCCGGAGTGAACGAGCTGCCGGAGAAGATTCGTGAGTCGCTGCTGATGGTTCGCATGCCTCAGATTGAACTGTCTTCCACGATGATCCGTGAGCGTAGAGCGATGAACCTATCGGTCCGCTATATGGTGCCGGATCGGGTAAATGAGTATATCGAGGTGAATCAGCTGTATGACGCGTGAAGAGATCATTGAATCCGTTCGTTCGCAGATGCCGGAGAAGCGCTGGGCACATGTTCAAGGCGTGATGGCCACATCGGTCATTTTGGCGGAACGCTTCGGAGCGGATCCCGTGAAAGCGGAGCTGGCGGCAATTCTGCACGATGTGTGCAAGTTCTGGCGCGTGGATGAGCAGGCGAAGGTCATTCGGGATAACGGACTGCCGGCCGATCTGCTCGACTATGACAAAGAGCTGTGGCATGCGCACGCCGGTGCTTGGATTGCGACGGAGCGGTACGGAGTGACGGATGAGGAAGTGCTCGATGCAATTCGGTATCATACGTCCGGCCGGCGCCGGATGACGCTGCTCGATAAAGTGGTGTGCCTTGCGGATTATATGGAGCCTGGGCGAGATTTTCCGGGTGTGAATAATATTCGTGAAAAGGCTGAACATAGTTTAGAGAGAGCACTGATTGAGGGATTTGATGGGACGATCCGATTTTTGCTGGAGAAAGGAAAACGGATTTATCCGCTGACGCTGGAGGCTCGCAACGGTCTGATTGAGGAGCTGGAGGCGCAGGAAGCTTAGGAAGAAGAGATTAGGGGAGGAACCTAGATGATACAACCGGATGAGCTGATGGCTCTAGTAGTCGATGCGGCTGATGATAAAAAAGCCATGAATTTGATCACCCTGAACTTGCGCGGGGTATCGCTGATTTCCGATTATTTCGTGATATGTCACGGGAACTCGGAAATTCAGGTGCAGGCGATTGCAACCGAAATTAAAAAACGTGCCGAGGAAAACGGCGCGCGTGTCCGCGGCCTGGAAGGCATGGACACCGCCCGTTGGGTGCTGGTCGATCTGGGCGATGTGGTGGCACACGTATTCCACCGCGACGATCGGGAGTATTACAACATCGAACGGCTGTGGTCCGACGCGAAAGTAGTTGAACGGGTATGAGTCTGACGGCAGGCACGGTACAAAAGCTAATCGTGGTGAGAGAAGTCTCGCCGCACGGCTACTTTTTGACCGACAGAGAACAGGAAGTACTTATTCATTACACCGAAGTTCAAGGAGAAATCAAGCCTGGCGATGAGGTGGAGGTCTTTTTGTACTTCGATACAGAGGATCGGCTGACCGCAACAAGACGCAAGCCGCTCATCACGCTTGGCGAGGTGGCGCTGCTGGAAGTTGTGGACATCCATCCGCGCTTCGGCTGCTTTTTGGAAATGGGGCTGGGGCGTCACCTGCTGCTGCCCTACCGGGAGCTGCCTGAATTCGATGAGCTGCGTCCGGTTGTAGGGGACAAAGTGTTCGTCGAATTGGCACATGACCGTCAAGGAAGACTGGTAGCCAAGGTAGCGGGGGAAGATCAGCTGAAGCCGCTATGCTTCCGTGCGCCGGACAGCTGGCGGAATCAGAAAGTGCAGGCGCGCGTCTATAAGCCGCTGCAGATGGGAACTTTCGTCGTCTGTGAAGGCGGCGTGCTCGGGTTCGGGGCGATCGGACTCATTCACTCGACAGAGCGGACCCGGTTGCTCAGGCTGGGGGAGAGCGTGGAAGTGCGAGTGACCTTCGTGCGCGAAGACGGCAACGTGAACTGCTCCATGAGGGAGAGTAAGGAAGTCGGCCGGGATGAAGATGCGGACAAGCTTCTGACGTTTTTGAAGGAGCGGCCGAACGGGGCCATGCCGTATTCGGATCAAACGGAGGCGGACCTGATTACGAAGCGGTTTGGCATGAGCAAGTCGGCATTCAAACGTGCTCTGGGCAAGCTGATGAAGGAAGGTCTGGTGTATCAGGAAAGCAGCTGGACTTATTTGAAAAAAGACGACAAGCAGCCGGGTTCCGAAGCTTAATTCGGGTTCCGGCCTTCGTTTTTTGTAGGAGCATCGAAAAGTAAAAGTAGAGGAGGCTGGGGCCGATGGCTTATGAGCAATTTTCGTATTTGTATGACCGCTTGATGGAGGACATGCCCTATGACGAATGGCTCCGATTTGCCCAGCAGTGCTGGGATAAGTATGGTTCGCCGCGAACCGTGGTCGATCTGGGCTGCGGAACCGGCAGCATCGCCATTCCGATGGCCAAGCTCGGGTACGAGGTGATCGGCATCGACCTGTCGGAGGACATGCTGGCTGTCGCGGAGCAAAAAGCATCCGAGGCGCAGCGGCGTACGCCTTTCCAGCCTGGAGGCAGCATAACTTGGCTGCAGCAGGATATGCGCGAGTGGGAGATCGGGCGGCCAGCGGATGCGGTGATCTCCTTCTGCGATTGCATGAACTATTTGCTGGAGGCGGAGGATCTGGAGCAAACGTTTCGACAAGTGTATGAGGGGCTGGCGGAAGGCGGAGTATTCCTTTTCGACATGCATACGCCGCGGCAGCTGCGCCATTATGCTGAATCACAGCCGTTCCTCTTGAATGAGGATGATATCGCCTATATCTGGACGAGCGAATTCGATCCGGGGCGGTGTGAGATTGAGCATGCGCTGACGATCTTCTTCAAGGAAGGCGTAACCGACTTCGGATCGGACGATGCGCAGACCGATCGGTTCCAGCGGGTGGAAGAGATGCATGTCCAGCGGGCGTATCCGCTTAAACAGGTGGAGGCGCTTTTGCGGGAGGTGGGCTTCAAAGAAGTCGACGCCTTCGCAGACTTTAGCTGGAAGAAGCCGACGGAGGACACGGAGCGGGCATTTTTTATAGCGGTGAAATAGGCACATAAAAAACAGGAACATTTGTTCTTGTTGTAAATGGTAAAATGAGGTATACTGAGCTTGTACAACTGAATCTTGGGTGGGCATGGTTTTCCTTCTGATGAGGCTTATCCCCTCGGAAAGGAGGTGAAGCCATGGAAGTGAAAGATGCGCTGCACATCATGATCTCCTTTGCCGCATTGATCATCGCACTTTTAACCTACATCGCTAATAATTATAAGCGAAAGTAAAAACCCACCCCAAGGTTGACCGCCGAAGGTGGGTTTTCTGACATGCTCAGAAGGAAAATCCATCCAAGCCGGTTGTATAGGCCAAGTGTTCGCTGCACTTGGTCTTTTTAACATTTTAACATACAACCAACCGCTTGAACAGCACTTCCTCACATCCATCGCAGCACGAGTTGAGCTAGGCACAAGAGCATTCCCCAGAGGGGGAGCGATAAGGCGAGTCCATTCAGTAATCCTCTCATCGGTCGACCATCCCTTGAAATAAAGAAGCTTATTACAGAGTATGGTCAGCAAGAAAGCATCGTAACCTTCGGGTTATGAAAAGGGTTTCTGCCTAGACGCTACTAAGGATTCTAGAATTGACTTCATTGCAAGTTTTTCATATAATGAAGCATAAGTTGGATACTTTTTCAAAGGCAGTGACAGGAAGTAGTAGCTTGATTCCCATTTTTCAGAGAGCCGGTTGTAAGGGTGGAAGCCGGTAAATGGAGCAGCGAACTCGTCTTGGAGCCAGAAGGTGAAGGATGCGTGCATCCCGAGCCGGATCGTCGACCCCGCGTTAAGGGGCTTGAGTGGGTTTTGGGCAAAGCATGCCTGAGATCAACTAGGGTGGTACCACGGGAATTCAAGCCTCTCGTCCCTAGCGTTTGCTAGCGATGAGGGGCTTTTTTGCATGAATTGAAGGAGGCATAGGTTAAGATGACGCAGGACAACAGAGAGCAGCAGGGGTATAACCCATTAGTTATTGAGCCCAAGTGGCAAAAGTATTGGGATGAGCACAAAACCTTCAAGGTGCTGGAGGATGACAGCAAGCCGAAGTTTTATGCACTGGATATGTTCCCGTATCCGTCGGGCGCCGGGCTTCATGTAGGCCATCCGGAAGGCTATACCGCTACGGACATCGTTTCCCGATATAAAAGAATGCGCGGCTACAACGTGCTTCATCCGATGGGCTGGGACGCGTTCGGGCTGCCGGCGGAGCAGCACGCGCTGGATACAGGGCAGCACCCGCGTGAAATTACGATCAAGAACATCAACAACTTCCGCCGTCAAATCAAGTCGCTGGGCTTCTCGTACGATTGGGATCGCGAGATCAGCACGACCGACCCGGACTACTACAAGTGGACGCAGTGGATTTTCATTCAGCTGTATAACAAAGGGCTCGCTTATGTAGATGAAGTGCCGGTGAACTGGTGTCCGGCGCTGGGCACCGTACTTGCGAATGAAGAAGTCATCGACGGCAAAAGCGAGCGCGGCAACCATCCGGTTATCCGCAAGCCGATGCGCCAGTGGGTGCTCAAAATTACCGAGTATGCTGAGCGTCTGCTGGAGGATCTGGAGGAGCTTGATTGGTCCGAAAGCATCAAAGATATGCAGCGCAACTGGATCGGCAAATCGAAAGGCGCGGAAGTGACGTTTGCCATTGAGGGCCAGGAAGGTGAGGGCCTGAAGGTGTTCACGACGCGTCCGGATACGCTGTTTGGCGCGACCTATTGTGTACTGGCGCCGGAGCATGAGCTGGTTTCCAGCATCACCACGCCGGAGCAGGCCGCAGCAGTGAAGGAATACCAGGAGCGCGCAGCACGCAAGAGCGATCTGGAGCGTACCGACCTGGCCAAAGAGAAAACGGGCGTGTTTACGGGCGCTTACGCTGTCAATCCGGTTAACGGCGCAAGAACGCCGATCTGGATTGCCGACTATGTGCTCGCCGGCTACGGTACGGGAGCGATCATGGCGGTGCCAGGGCATGACCAACGCGACTGGGAGTTCGCTAAACAGTACGACATCGCAATCATTGAGGTTGTGCAGGGCGGCGATCTGACGAAAGAAGCGTTTGCCGGCGACGGACCGCATGTGAACTCCGACTTCCTGAACGGCTTGAACAACGAGCAGGCGATCAGCAAGATGATCGAGTGGCTGGAAGCGAACGGCAAAGGTCAAGGCAAGGTAACGTACCGCTTGCGCGATTGGCTGTTCAGCCGTCAGCGCTACTGGGGCGAGCCGATTCCGATCCTTCATCTGGAGGACGGCACCATGAAGACCGTTCCGGTCGATCAGCTGCCGCTGCTGCTTCCGGATGTCGACGCAATCCAGCCGTCCGGTACCGGCGAATCGCCTCTGGCCAACGTCACCGACTGGGTGAACACGGTGGATCCAGAAACCGGCATGAAAGCACGCCGTGAGACGAACACGATGCCGCAATGGGCGGGCAGCTGCTGGTACTACCTGCGGTTCATTGATCCGAAGAACAGTGACGCGCTTTGCTCGCCGGAGCTGCAGCGTAAATGGCTGCCGGTCGATCTGTATATCGGCGGCGCCGAGCATGCCGTACTTCACCTGCTCTATGCGCGTTTCTGGCATAAGGTGCTGTACGATCTCGGTGTAGTGGAGACGAAGGAGCCGTTCTACAAGCTCGTGAACCAAGGGATGATCCTGGGCGAGAACATGGAGAAGATGAGTAAGTCGCGCGGCAACGTCATTAACCCGGACGAAATCGTAAATGCCCAAGGGGCGGATACCCTGCGGATGTACGAAATGTTCATGGGACCGCTGGAAGCGACGAAGCCTTGGAACACCAATGGCGTCGATGGTACGTACCGCTTCCTGAATCGCGTATGGCGCTTGTTCGTTAGCGAGGACGGCTCGCTCAGCGAAAAGATCAGCGCGGACGAGATCACGGGCAGCGAGGCGTTCAAGCGGATCTGGCACCGCACCATCAAGAAGGTGACGGAAGATTTCGAGGCGCTGCGCTTCAATACCGCGATCAGCCAGCTGATGATTTTCGTCAACGAAGCATACAAAACGGATCGTCTGCCAAAAGCAGCGATGGAGAACTTCGTACAGCTGCTGTCCCCGCTGGCTCCGCATTTGGCGGAAGAGCTGTGGGAGAAGCTGGGTCATTCCGAGTCGGTTACGTATGTGAACTGGCCGGTATTCGATGAGGCTTGGACCGTCGATAACGAAGTGGAGATCGTGATCCAGGTGAACGGTAAAATTGCCGAGCGTGCTACGATCGCAGCCGAAGCAGATGAAGCGTCCATGCAGGACTTAGCGCTGGGTCTGGATAAAGTGAAAGAGCTTATGGCCGGCAAATCCGTCCGAAAAATCATCGTAGTAAAAGGCAAGCTGGTTAATATCGTGGTGGGCTAGAGCAAGAGCAGCCTCAGCTAACTAAACAAATAACCGCACGAAAGCGCCCATAGGCGTTCATGCGGTTCATAAGGAAAAGACGTGAAAGCATCGCGTTAATCGACTTGGGTCCCGAATAACCGGGCTTCCACCTTTTCCACTTCTTCTTCGTATTTGGAATGAGTTGTGCGGATCAAGTCGTAAAAGACGCCGCACAGCTCTTTTTCCATTATACGGAGTCCTTCGGCGGTAATGCCGCCTGGAACCGATACGCGTTTCTGCAGCGAAGCGGGGGAGAAGCCTCCGGTGGTCAGCAGCTTGCCGGTACCGAGAGTCATTTCGCTGGCGAGCTGCGTCGCTTCCTCTTCGGAGATGCCGGTCTCCGCTACAGCGGCCTCGACGAACTTTTGGACGAAGTAGGCCAGGAAGGCCGGACCGCAGCTCGACAGGTCGGAGGAGATCCGGGTATATTGCTCGGAGACACGGATCGGTGCGCTGATATGCGAGAGCATATTTTCCAGCAGCTCCTTATCCTCGGGCGTGAATCGGTCACCGTAAATGCAAAGGGTAGCTCCACTCAGCACATAATTAGTGATGCTCGGGATGACCTTGGCGATTTTGCAGGGGAGCAATTCCTCTAAATGCCGGATCAGCACGGGGCTGGTAATGGAGACGATGAGCTTAGAGGAATCGACGGAGTTGGCGATATCGTCAAGGACGGCTTTGAATTCACTGGGCTTGATGCATAAGAACAGCAGGTCGGAGAGCGATGCGACTTCCATATTGGAACGGGCGACTTGAAGGCCCGCATAGGTTTCGGCCAAACGTTCGGCTTTGCTGATTGTGCGGTTGGTGGCCACAATTTGCTCCGGATTGAGTGCTCCGGATTGGATGAATGCTTCGATGAGAATGCTGCCCATGCTGCCAGTTCCAATGAATCCTACTCGCATAACCATCACTCCCAAGAGTTTTTGCGATAGCAACATTTTTACTCGAAAGGCATCGGTCAAGAAGTGCATTGAGGTACGTAGAGGTGCAGCCTTCTTAAAATAGGTATGCGATGGAAGGGGGATTATGCATAAATTACCAAAATAAAACCAAAATGACGCTGCGGTCGCTGGAAAAGAACAAGCTTTTGAACATAGCAGCTGTAGTGATGATCGGGTGTCTTTGTGCGCTGCTTTTTTGGCAGCCTTGGGAGCCTGCGGAAGAGATGGCGGGGTGGAAAAATGCGAATGAGGACATGCTAGCCATGCTGCAGGAGCAAGAAGCGCGGAAGGCGGTAAAAGCACCGGAGACTGCACCCGAAGCTGTGAGCAAACCTGAGCCCAAGCGTGGGGCCGAACTGTCTGCGAAGCCGGAACCCGATGTTAAACAAGCGCCCTCAGTCAAAATCAACTTGAACACAGCCACCGCACAGCAGCTGGACGCGCTGCCTGGCATCGGAGCAAGCCGAGCGCAAGCGATCATTGCAATGAGGCAACAACTGGGAGGCAGGTTTCAATCGGTCAACCAACTGCTGGAGGTCAAAGGCATCGGCGAAAAATCGCTTGAACAGCTGTCTCAGCTCCTTACCGTTGAGCCCTAGCTCGATTCATGGGATAAAACTTTCGTTTTTGCTGCAAATATGCGAGAATAAGAGAGAAATGATACCATTTTATGCTATTTTTAAGGAGGCTTATTACATGTCTGACGAACGCAAGCTTGCTTTGGAAACACTGGCTGTCCATGCCGGACAAGAGCTCGATCCTACCACGCTATCCCGTGCAGTACCTCTCTACCAAACGACTTCCTATGGGTTCCGCGATTCTGAGCATGCAGCCAACTTATTTGCATTGAAAGAATTCGGCAACATCTACTCCCGCATTATGAATCCGACGACCGACGTGTTCGAAAAGCGCGTGGCCGCTCTGGAGGGCGGATTAGCCGCGTTAGCCACCGCTTCCGGACAAGCCGCTATCACTTATTCCATCTTAAATATTGCCGAAGCCGGCGATGAAATTGTCTCCTCTGCCAGCCTTTACGGCGGCACGTATAATTTGTTTGCCATTACGCTGCCAAAGCTCGGGATCAAGGTTCATTTTGTAGATCCAAGCGATCCGGATAATTTCCGCCAGGCGATTACACCGAAAACAAAGGCGGTATATGCCGAGAGCATCGGCAACCCGAGAGGGGATGTGCTGGATATCGCCGCCGTCGCCTCCATCGCGCACGATCATGGCGTTCCGCTTATTATCGATAACACGTTTCCGAGCCCGTATCTCTGCCGCCCAATCGAGCATGGCGCAGATATAGTGGTGCACTCCGCGACCAAATTTATCGGCGGACACGGTACCTCGATCGGCGGCGTAATCGTAGACGGCGGCCGTTTCGATTGGTCGGCTAGCGGGAAATTTGCCGGTCTTACGACGCCGGATCCGAGCTACCATGGCGTAGTTTACACCGAAGCGGTCGGGCCGGTCGCTTATATCATTAAAGCGCGGGTGCAGCTGCTTCGCGACATGGGGGCGTCGATCTCGCCGTTCAACTCGTTCCTGCTGCTGCAAGGGCTGGAAACGCTGCATTTGCGGATGGAGCGGCACAGCTCGAATGCGCTCAAGGTCGCTCAATTCCTTGAACAGCATCCCGACGTGGCGTCTGTCAATTACGCGGGCCTGCCGAGCCATCCATCGTATGACCTGGCGCAAAAATATTTATCGAAAGGCCAAGGCGCCATCCTGACCTTTGAAATCAAGGGCGGTGTGGACGCCGGGCGCAAGGTGATCGACGCCGTCCAACTGTTCTCGCATCTGGCCAACGTCGGCGATTCGAAGTCGCTCATTATTCATCCGGCCAGCACGACGCATCAACAGCTAACCGAGCAAGAACAAGTGGCCGTAGGCGTAACGCCGGGGATGATCCGGTTGTCCATCGGTACGGAAGCGATTGACGATATTATTCATGACTTAGATCAAGCGATTCGAGCCAGCCAAAAGTAAGGGAGCATACGCATCATGACAGCACGCAAGGATTGGGATACTTACTTTATGGACATGGCCTATATGGCCTCAACCCGTTCACAATGCAGCAGACGGCATGTGGGCGCCGTGCTCGTACAAGGAAAAAAGCTGCTGGGTACGGCCTATAACGGCGCGCCGATGGGAGTTCCGGATTGCTCGGAGGCCGGCTGCATGCTGGTGGAGGAATTTGAGCTGGTGAAGCAGGACGGAGAAGAGCAGGTGGTCAAAAAGCAGCGTTGCATCCGGACGATTCACGCGGAGCAGAACCTGCTGCTGTTTACGGACCGCGAAGACCGCGAAGGCTCCGTCGTCTATGTAACCGACCAACCGTGCTGGACGTGTGCCAACATGCTGGCGAACAGCGGGATTGTTGAAATCGTCTTTCATCGCTCGTATCCCAAAGACAGCGAGAAGGTGAACGCGCTCATGGAGCAGCGGCAGCTGAAATTCCGGCAGCTGGAGCATTATGAGCCCCCGGCGGGAACGATCGCGGAAGTCCGCAATTAACTATAAAGGAATCGATGAGGAAGAACCTCTATTCGCACACAGCGGGTAGAGGTTTTTTTGCGTGCTTATTGTTAAATTAGCAAGGAGGACATGGGATGAACGATAGACCGGTAGCCGGAGTGGCCCTTTGTTTCGTACTCGGCTATGTACTGGCCTTGGTGTGGCCAAGCCCCTGGTTTACGCTGTACCTGACACTCGGAGCGGGCGTGCTGGGCTGCGCGGTGCTTCTGTTTCAACCGGCCGGTAAAATGCTGCTTCTGGGTGCACTGATCATCACTGGGGCGGCCGGATGGTATGGCGAAACCACTCGTCATAACGTGTCGGCGATTTCCATAGGGGAAAGGGACGAGGCGGAGGTGCGGCTCTCTGGACGGATCCTAACCCCTGTAACGGTCGATGGGGATCGAGTCAGCCTCCAAGCTGCAGCTGTTAATATCGATGCTGGAGATGGCAGTGTGACGCCCGTTAGCGCAGAGGGAGAAAGGCTGCAGCTGTCGATCCGACTGTTGGAAAAGGAGGAGCAGGATGCTGCAAAGGGGTGGCAGCGAGGCGATCGAATCGTGCTCTCGGGCACCTTGAAGCCTCCGGCGGAAGCCCGAAACTTCGGCGGCTTCGATTATCGCCGTTATTTGTTCTACCAGCGGGTGCACTGGCAGGTCAACGCCAAAGGACTCGGCTCCGTTCACGTCACCCCTCCAGGCCAGGGGGAGTGGGGCCTATGGCTGCCGCTCCGCTGGAACGACCGGCTGAGAGACCTCTCAGAGCAGGTAGAAACACTGTTCCCGCAGGACCAAAGCGGATTTATGAAAGGCATGCTGATCGGCATCACGGATGAGATCGATCCGAAGCAGTTTGACCTCTTTTCGCAGCTAGGTCTGACGCACATCATTGCCATCTCGGGACTCAATGTGGCAATTTTTTTAGGCTGCATCCTTTGGCTGCTTAGGAGATTAGGCTTGGCACGAGAGACGTATTACCTTATCGCCATTGGTGTCGGTCACCAAATGGATTGAAAATAGCGCCATAAAAATTGAAAAAAACCTGCTTGAAAACGCTTATGTATCAAGGAGGAAAAGCAGAAAACTTGAAAAATGCACCAAACCCGAACTTTTGTTCTCGTTTGATTTTAGACACTTTTCTCATCAAGTTTGAAAAAAGCCTGATTTGGGCTTTTTTTGCTCTATTATATTCTCACTGCCTTGTAAAAAGTTTTTTCAGGTTATTGGCTCTCATAATGATTGAAAATAACGTCAGAAAAAATGAAAATTAAGTTTGAAGAAAGCTTGTTCTGACTGGAGATAATCAAAAGTGATGATAATCACTATGAGTTATCGCCAAATCCGTTGAAAACCGTTGTTAACAATTTTTATTAGTGTTTACTCGACAAAACTCGAGACAACATCATAAAACGTGAGACAAATGAATTTAAAGTCTATTGATATAATTCTTTAATGAAACAGATGGATATAGTCGATTTGATTGCCATACTCTTGCATGGTAATATTAGGACGGTTATGGTGAAAGGATAGAGTTCCTTCAAATGGTTCTTTATATTAATGAAAGACCTCATTAGGAAGCTGCAACAAGAGCTTTTTGAGTTACCTAAGGATCAATGTTAATCTGTGAGAGTGACAGCACGCATGTTTTTTCATTGTTTTTGGGTAGAGGGGGACAGTGACAATGCAAAGCGTAAGATACAATCATACAGTAATATCGAAAAGCGAGCCATGTCCATGCGGAAGTGGCGAGTTATATAGGGCATGTTGCTTAAGAAGAAAGGATATGGAAATACCTCGCGAAAGAATGGAGGAAAACCCCGGTTTTCTGAACCATTTCATTTTGAGTAGGCTGACCACGAATAATTTAGCAGTGTGCTTACATCCGAATCAATCTGAATGCCAAGGGGCTATAAAAAAAGCACATGCACTTCAAAATAATCGTATTCTTTCTAAAATTGATGTCGGCAACCATGTTTTGGTTGCAAAACAAAAGGTTGATATAAACGGCGTAACCATGTTAATGGAACGTGAAAGTAGAAACAAAGCGACGACATTTACAGGTTTTTGCGATAAACACGATACTGAAGTGTTCTTAGATATTGAACGCGGTGATTATACGGGGACTCAAAAGCAAAACTTTCTTTTTGCTTATCGTGCATTCGCTCAGCAGTTTCATAAAACGCAAGTGGCTATGGCTACACATAGACAACTTGCCCATGAAAGACCTTCATTGCTACGAGAAAGTGAAGAATTTGTTATGCTGTATCGTAATCGTCAGCTAGAGGTTAAGGATATGGATGAGTATAAGGCAATATTCGATGAAGCGCTTCTACATGATAAGTACGAGACAATTGAAACGCTTAACTTTGAATTGCCGACGGAGTGTAAATTTGCAATTTGTGCGGCGTTCGCTTTAGAGCGTGATGTCTTAGGTCATCAACTCAATGACGTCACTTCGTTTGAAGACGAACGACTTAAATCGGTCTTTATTACGGTATTTCCTGCCGAAAACAAAACACACATTCTGTTTAGTTGGTTAAAAGAAGAGGATGGATTTTTTTCCAAATATAAAGAACAACTTATAAAGCTTAGCCATGAGCAATTACAGATATATCTCAATAACTTGATTCCTCTGTACACAGAAAATATTGTTATGAGTCCGTTGTTATGGGATAAATTGACCCCTTTCAGTCAACGGAAATTCATGCGGCTTCTTACGGCAAATTTTCCACGTATGGATGCAACCATGGAGGATATGATTGAGAGTATGAATGAATTGGATAAAGTCCGTAGGGAACCACTGACGAAACCTGGCTTTGATTTATTTAAGCAGATCTGACTCTAGGGAGGCTATGCCTCCCTTTTTGAATTGTATTAATATTATACGCTGCAATTCCAACCCATTTAACTATGAAAATGATATCAAGCATTTAACAACCACCATTAAAATCTACTGCCATACTAACTCGCTTGTATTAACCTATTATTTTTCTGATGTTTGAGAAACAGACAGCCTTCTAAATGAATACGGTTTGAATATACATGATTAACAAGTGCTTTTATCGTCAATTATGAGGATATAAATGTTATTTTGGAGGTCGAGAATATGAATTCAAGAGTGGTACAAGCTAAGCTCCTCATAACCTGTGAGGTCGTAGTGGATGATGACCTAATAAAAAATATTGAAGATCAGTATACCGAAGTCAAAGATGACGAGGACGCCGCCGCGCAGGCATTATTTGCTTTTCTTAACCCAAAGTTGCCTACAGAAGATCAAGTAATTAAATCTTCCGGTGCTTGGGATGGAGTATGTGATTTTAAAGACAGATTTGCCAGGCTACAATTGACGTCATTAAATGATTGAGGAAGTGTGGATATTATTCCATGCTTCTTTTTTATTTGGAAAAAAATTCTATTCGAATTTCTTTCTTTATGGTATCTTTAAGAATGGAATTTACATATTACAAGGGGAGCGTTAGATTTTGCCTAATATTGCGATAAGTAAGCTAATTGCACATGATTTAGCTTTGGATAAAGCAAACCCTAGAACCTATCATCAACTCATGGATTTATCTCAGGTGCCCGCTGAGGTGCTTGACTTTTTTGCTAACCACATTTCTAATTCTGTAATTGCTAAACAAATCAAAGTATGTACATTTACACACCAAAACGCCGCAGTTCTTATTGACTGTTTGGAAATTTCAAATGATCTTTCTAATGATCAACTGTTTATTGATAACAGTATCAATATGACGCAGTCACTTTTCAATGTGATGAAATCAACAAGTTCTAGAAGCTCTGGGACATTGATTTTTATTTTATATAGCGACTTAGATAGCGGATTTCCTTATCTTGCTATACTAAAAATGGATCCGAATAAAGCTATTCAAATTGATCGCACGAATTACAAGTTTGTAGTGCAAGAAGATATTTTGCCGAGTTTGAACGAAAAGCTCCACAAATGTGCATTTATTAAGCTCATTCCAACTCTCTGGGACGAGGAGTTCCATTTGCGCGTGCTGGACAAGCAGCAGCTAACCGGTGAAGTTTCAAAATACTTCTTGTCGGCGTTTTTAGAATCTCATTCTATTGTCGATAACAAGGTTATGACAGAACTTGTTAGTTCACATTTGGTTGAGTACGCAGTTCAGGAAAAAATTATCCACACTCAAGCCGAAATCGTTGATTTTAATGCGAAAGTAGACCGAATGCTTTATCTCGGTAAAAGTGTAGATTTGGACCGCGACTTAGAAAGTTTATTTAAAACATTAGTTCCTGGAGATGCTGACCGGCTTAGTAAAATTGACGGTTTTAAACAAAAGCTTGTACAAAAGCGGGAAAATGTTACTTTTGAGTTTGTTGCTGAAAAGAGTCCAACCATTGCTATGTTATCAGATTCAGAAAATTCAATAAAGATTCAATTTCCTCTACAAGATAAAGATACAAAAGTATTCCTTGATTACAAGGATGAAGAAGATGGCTCAGTGACTACGATCATCCAAATAAAAGGTGTAAACTTAAAAGAAAAGTTCAAATAGGGAGTTAATATTTATGAATTCATTGCTAAAATCATTTTTAGCAATCATGAAGGAATTAGGATCCTTTGAAGTGACTTTTACAGAGGATCCCAGTCTTTTCAGTATTTCTTATTCCTTGCCTTTTTCAGTTGTTCGTAAAATTGCAGACGCGTATGAAGGAATTTTCAGTAACTTCGATGTGAGTTTTGAACTATTTTATGAAAGAAAACTAGACTATAACGCATTTCTACAAAATGCTAAGTTTATTGCAACTGATGATAATTTAGAATTTAAGCTGACTCTCAATAAACAGGTAAAGTTAAAATTACCCGAAAACACGGTTATCTTTTTTAAAAATAAATCTTTTTTTAAATATTTTGACGCTCTAAATATTAAATTCTTCGAAAAAATAAATGTAGGCAAGAATATTTCGATCCACTTGCCGCTTGAACATTCATACTCAAATTCGTTTATAAGGCTACATCCTATTGAGGAGAGTATAATCATACCCGCAGAGGATTTAAGTCCAGAAGCGGTAGAAGAATTCAGCCTTATCAAGAAGATCCATGACGAGGTGACGAGAGGCGGAATTTACTATCCTCTACCTAATTATTATCAAATCGACGACTTACCAGATCATTTGAAATCATGGTTTGATCAAAACCTATTTCATGCAAGCCTTCTTTATTTAGCAAATAAACTATCTGATGATAAAAAAGTAGTATTAAGAGGACACAAAAACGCTGAGATAACTTTGTGTTCTGATTTAAAGATTCGACATGCAGCAATTCTTTATCAAATTTTTCGCTTTTGTTATGAGGAAAAACATTATAATGACAAAATTGAAATTGCCCGAAATATATTTACTATATATTTAAATTCAACAGACACCGCTGAAAAAATAGACGAACTACTTCCCAAAATTGAAAAAACAATTTCAAATCATTTTTCAGCATATATTCAAGATAGCATTAAAAAATTCTTTAACGATCGCAAGGATGTTGTAAAGGAAGCTCATAAGTTCGGGTCAGACCTAAAGGCAGAGTCAGATAAATTACTTACGTATATTAATACATCACTTATCGGCGTCATCACAGCAATTTTTTCAGGTGCCTTGGGTTTGTCTAAAGGAGAACGGTGGTATTTAATTGTAGCATTCGCGCTTCATGCTCTACTCTTTATTTTTTCATATGTTTTTAACCGGAATTTTGTGGAGAAACGAAAGGATGAAATTACAAGTTTATATGACAAATATACATCCAAATTCGTCATTTTGGCGGAAGATGATTTAGAGGACATCAAGAAAATTTACATCGAGCCTGCTGTGATAAATGTTAAGTCCTATTTAAAACTTTACAAACGAGTTATAATTGGACTTGTGGCATTTATGATAATATTGATCGTAATTGGCATTTGGTTACCTGATAGTTTTTTTAGCGTAAGTTCAGCTGGAAGCAAAGCAACTCCAACAGCAGTCACAAATAACGTATACACAAATGGACCATGATGTTTGCTCAAATAATGGGCAAACATTTTTTATTTATTTTTATCGACAACCAAACTACCTAAACCGAAAATTAGAATAGTTCTTCGGTACTAAATTGTAAAATTCTACAAGAAGGAATTTATAATTGCAATGTAGAAATTTGTTTGAATAACATCATTTTGGGGGTCACACTGAAAATGTTAACAGGTGAAATTCGTAACAAAGTGAATACCATTTGGGAAATGTTCTGGACAGGAGGCATTACTAACCCTCTTTCCGTAATTGAACAGTTTACATACCTTCTGTTTATGAAACAGCTAGATGATCAACAAACTCGCTCAGAGAAAAGAGCTCGTTTAACAGGAAAGCCTCTTGAGAATCCAACATTTGCAGATGAGCAGCAACATATTCGTTGGTCACAATTTAAAAATTTAGAAGCCGGTAAAATGTTCGATATCGTTAAAGACGAAGCTTTCTCGCACATGAAAACGCTCGGTGGTGAAAACTCTCAGTTCACGAAGCATCTTGAAAATGCTGTCTTTATTATTCCGACACCACAGCTTCTACAACGAGTTGTCACTGGAATCGATCAGCTGATAATGGAGCTATCTGAAAAAAATAAAGATACGATGGGCGATTTATACGAGTATCTCCTTTCAAAAATCTCCACATCTGGTACAAATGGTCAGTTCCGAACTCCGCGACATATTATTCGGATGATAGTGGAGCTCATGAAGCCGTCTCCAAAAGATACAATTGTTGATCCTGCAACTGGAACGGCGGGTTTCCTTGTCGAAGCGGCGGAGTACATTCGTAAGTTTTATAGTGATGATCTATTTGTTAAATCAAGTAATGAAGATTTACAGAAGCATTTTAAAAGTACCATGTTTCATGGTTTTGATACCGACCTGACCATGCTTCGTATAGCGGCAATGAATCTTATGCTTCACGGAATAGATGATCCACAAATTATTTATCAAGATTCACTATCCAAAGGTAACGTTGAACGGGAGAAGTACGATTTGGTACTTGCAAATCCACCGTTTAAAGGATCGCTTGATTATAGCGATGTATCAGAGAATGTTCTTAGGACTGTTAAAACAAAGAAAACAGAGCTTTTGTTTTTAGCACTGATACTTCGTCTTCTTAAAATCGGTGGACGCTGCGCTGTTATCGTTCCGGATGGAGTGTTGTTTGGTTCATCTACGGCACATGTGAGCATACGTAAAGAAATTATCGATAGCCACAAACTTGAAGCAGTCATATCCATGCCTTCTGGCGTATTTAAGCCTTATGCAGGAGTATCAACAGCTGTTTTGATTTTCACTAAGACCAATATAGGCGGAACCGATCAGGTTTGGTTTTATGATATGCATGCAGATGGTTATTCACTGGATGATAACCGTCGCGAACTTGATTTGAGTAAGCATGAGGAAAACAATATCCCTGATATCATTACTCGATTTCAAAGTCTAGAAGCTGAAAAATTACGTGCACGGACCGAGCAGTCTTTCTTCGTTTCGGTTGTAGAAATTTGTGCAAATAAATACGATTTAAGCATTAGTCGTTATAAAGAACAGGTTCATGAAGAAGTAAGTTATGCTCCTCCGGAACAAATCCTTAAAGAGATCTCCCACTTGGAAGAAGAAATCACAGTAGGATTGCGCAAACTGGAGGAGATACTGAGGTGAGAAGTTCAAGTTTACCTATTGGATGGCACTGGGTAACACTGGGGGCGGTTGCTAAATGGGGCAGTGGCGGAACCCCATCACGCAGCAAGGAAGAATACTATGGTGGGGATATTCCGTGGATAAAGACCGGTGAATTGAATGATTCAATTATATTCGATACTGAAGAAAAACTATCAGCGATAGGACTTAAAAATTCGAGTGCAAAAATGTTTCCGGCTGACTCAATAGCAATAGCAATGTATGGCGCAACAATCGGAAAATTAGGCATACTCGGAGTTGAAGCAAGTTGTAATCAGGCTTGCGCTGTTGCAATACCATTAGAAAATCTATACAACATGTACTTATTTTATTATTTAAAAGCTTCGAAAGAGGGGCTAGTAAAGAGAGGACAGGGGGGAGCCCAACCCAACATTTCACAAGAAATTATTAAAAGCTTTCCTATTCCCGTTCCCCCGATTGATATTCAAAAGAGAATTGCTTCCGCATTGGCGGAAGCGGACGCACTGATCCAAAAGCGAAAAGAAGCGATTGCCAAGCTGGATGGACTTGTTGAGTCGATTTTTTACGAAATGTTTGGAGATTACCGTTTCAACAACAAAAGTTGGTCTGTATGTGAATTAAAAGATGTGATTACTGATATTACTGCTGGTTGGAGTGTTGGAGGAGAGGAAAGAAAAAAGCTCCCTGAGGAGAAGGCTGTATTAAAAATTAGTGCAGTAACATCAGGTATCTTTAACCCATCAGCTTACAAAGTTGTTAAGCCAGAGAATTACTTACTGAAAACTTTAGTTCATCCAATGAAAGGCGACATATTATTTAGCAGGGCTAACACAAGAGAGTTAGTTGGTGCGACTTGTATGGTTGATGATGACTATGATGATTTATTTCTTCCAGACAAGTTGTGGAAATTGAAATTTTTAGAAAACTGTAACCCATATTATCTCTTGTCAGTATTGCAAAATAAGTGGTTTAGAGAAAAACTTTCAAGCAAGGCGACTGGAACGAGTGGTTCAATGTTAAATATCTCAAAAGAAAAGTTCTTGGAAATGCCACTTTATTTGCCTCCGAGAGAATTACAAGATCAATATGGTGATATTTGCTTTGCTATACAAAACCAGAAAAGTCTTATGGAAAATCAACTTGCCAAACTCGAAGAAAACTTTCAATCTCTCTTACACCAGGCGTTTACTGGACAACTTCAATTCCGTGAATAAAAAGGTGGACGACCATGCCATTAAATGTTGAGTTTCTAAAACAATATCCGCAATGGCAAACCATCTATGAATCAGCATCAGAAGCGGAGACTCATGTTTACACAAAACCGCGGACTTCTTTATTTTACAGCCGCGTTACTTTAGAACGTGCCGTACGTTGGCTTTACAGCAACGATGACTATTTGCAATACCCAGTGAAAGATAAACCGATGCTTGGCGATCTTATCCATGAACAAACGTTTCAGGATAATTTGTCGCCAGGCATGCTTGGTCCGCTGAAGCTCATTATTAAATTAGGAAATCAGGCTGTACATACCGATGAGACAATGGACAGTGATAAAGCGCTGCTGATTTTTGAACATTTATTCATGTTCCTTAATTGGCTTCAGCGCTTTTATGGCGAGCCGAAAATCAAAGACTTAAAATTCAATGTAGTTATGGTTCCGTCTGGAAAAGACGACACGGTACCGAATGAATCAATAGCCGAACTTACGAAACTAGAAGAAAAAATCAATGAAAAAGATGCACGTATTGCTGAAGCCGAAGAAGAAATCATTAAGCTTCGTCGTCAATTAGCGCAGAAAATAAAGACGAAGACAAAACGGGAAACAAAACCACGAGTGGAACTCTCACCAAGCAATGAAGCAAAAACACGACAGATTCTTATTGATGTTATGCTTCAAGAAGCAGGTTGGGATCCCCATGGTGAAAACGTAGAGGAATATATTGTAACGGGTATGCCAAACCGTTCGAGCATAGGCTTTTGCGACTATGTTCTTTGGAGTGATAGCCGCACTCCACTTGCCCTCATTGAAGTGAAAAGTACCGTTCACGATGCGAAAAAAGGTAAAAAACAAGCAGAGATTTACGCCAATCTTTTACAAGAACAATATGGTATTCGTCCGATCATTTTCTACTCTAATGGATATCAAACTTATGTATGGGACGATGACTTTTATCCGCCGAGAGAAGTTGCGACCTTTTATCGAAAAGACGAGTTGGAATGGGCGATACAGCGGCGGACGAACCGCAAGCGTAAACTCATAGAAACAAAGCCGAACCAGAAGATCGCCGGTCGGGTCTATCAAATAGAAGGCATTCGCCGAGTCGGAGAGACTTATGAAGGTGCCTATCGTCATGCACTCATGGTTATGGCGACTGGAACAGGGAAAACGCGAACGGCAATTGCGTTGATCGACTTTCTAAAGCGTGCTGGTTGGGTTAAGAATGTTCTTTTCCTTGCAGATCGTAGAGAACTCGTTAAACAAGCATACGGTGAGTTTAAAAAGCATCTACCAAATGAAACTTTATGTAATCTCCTTGAGGATAAACAAGATTCATCGGCACGAATTTATTTTTCAACATACCAAACCATGCTTGGTTTCTTGTTTCCGAAAAAGGGTAATCAAGTCCCTTTTGGTGTAGCAAACTTTGACTTGATTATTATTGACGAAGCACATCGCTCCATTTACAACAAATACGGTCTTGTTTTCCAATATTTCGATTCTTTGCTACTAGGACTTACAGCGACGCCAAAAGCCGAGGTGGATCGGGATACATACGACTTTTTCAAACTTCAACGAAATGTTCCGACTTTCGCTTACGAATACGAAAGAGCAATCGATGAAGGGCATCTTGTTCCTGTGAAGCCAGTTAAAGTAAAGTTTAAGTTTATGCACGATGGGATCAATCCTGAAGAACTCAATGAAGATGAACTAGAAGATTACAACGAAAGAGTCCGTCCATTAAAAGGGAATAAAGTCGATAAAAATGCATTGAACAATTGGCTATTTAATAAAAATACAGTATACCAGGCATTAGATTTGCTCATGCAAAAAGGCATAAAAGTTGAAGGTGGCGACAAACTCGGTAAAACCATTTTCTTTGCGCGAAATCAAAAACATGCAGAATTTATTTTGGAAATTTTTGACGAAATGTATCCTAATCTTCGTGGAAAATTTATGTCAACTGTTCACAATAAAATTGACTACGTAGATAAGCTAATTGATGATTTTAAACAAAAAGATAAGATGCCGCAAGTCGCCGTATCAGTTGATATGCTTGACACAGGAATTGACGTACCTGAGGTAGTGAATCTTGTCATGTTTCGTCCAGTATTTTCATATTCGAAATTCTGGCAGATGATCGGTCGCGGTACGAGATTGTGTTCGAATTTATTTGGTCCCGAGCAGCATAAAACGCAGGCGCTACTATTCGATATGTGTGGTAATGTGGAATATTTTGATGAACTTAAAGAAGAGGATGAAGGATCGAAAATCATTTCTCTAAGCGAGCAGTTATTTGATCAACGGGCAAATTTCATTTCAGAATTAAAGCAAACGGACCAGTATCCTGATTTATTAAGCCAAAGTATCGATTATGTAACCAATCAATTGGATCAAATGGATGAACAGCATTTTACGGTCAGACCGCATTTGTCCGCCCTGTTAAAATATAGGAATCCAGAGAATTGGATGATCATGACTGAGAACGAAAAAAAAGAGATGGTTACTCAGTTAGCGCCAATTGTTTATGAGGACGTTCCAGAAGAGAAAAAGCGGTTTGATTTACTTATGGTTAAGCTTCAGCGTTCAACACTGGGTATTACTGCAATAGAACGAGTCAACTCGCTACAAAATCGACTCATGAAAATTGCAGAACAGCTTTTGACGAAACAACATTTGGATCCAATTAAAATTCATGTTCCAATGCTAAATAAAATTTCTACAAGTGAGTTTTATAGTGACACTAGTGTGGATGAAATGGAGCGCACAAGGCTTATAGTGCGCGAATTGTTACCTCTTCTCGACACTGAAAAGCGCGATATCCTCTATACAGATTATACGGATACGTTAAAAGAATTGGATGAAGAGTCTGATTTGCCTCAGTCCAGCGATTTCACATCATATCGAAAACTTGTAAGTGAGTACATTAAAAAGCATCAAGATCATATCGCAATTCAAAAGTTACGGAAAAATAAACCTATCACTTTGTACGATCTAAATTCGTTTGCCAACATGCTTTTTAGTGAACAGGTTGGGACACGTGAGCAATTTGAGAAACTCTTTGGCGCTGAAGGTGAATCATCGTTCGGTTATTTTGTTAGAGAACTGACTGGTCTTGAACGATCTGCAGCGCAAGAAGCATTTGCAGCACTCCTTAACAAGGCAAATTTGAATGCAAATCAAATTCATTTTATTAATCAAATTATTGATTATTTGACGAAAAACGGAAATTTGGATCCAGGTAAATTGATGGATGAACCGTTCGTGCATATCCATCAAGATGGTGTATTTGGATTATTTAATGAAACTGAAGTTGAAGAAGTTGTTCAAGTTGTAAGGTTCATGCAACGTAATGCTATCGTGAATATATCTTAAGTTTCATCCGTTATCTAAAAATATTTTAAAACGTACTAATACAACAAGAGAAGGATATTTGATCCTTCTCTTTCTTTTCAAATTTGAACATTTAGGCATGGAGGTCCTCATATGAATCGTAAACAAATAAGTCTTATTATTAATGATAAATATAGCGGCTACGTCATGCAGGTCAAAGCGAAAATTGAAAATCTTGATAAATCATTTATGCAAAGTGGTGATGATAGTCCGCTAAATAACGTATGGGAAGAATTTGTCGTTCAAATTCAAGGCGAAGAAAGTATTTTTTTCGAAGCGTACGAAGATACAATCAGAGCGATCTGTGAAAAGGTTTTAAATTCATTGACTGAAAGTGAATTGCGTTTATTGTGGTTAGAAACCGATGGATATTTTGATTATGATGAAGATGAACTTTTTCCTACAGAAGATGTATTGTTGGAAGGGATAGAACAAGAGCTCTATTCAAGGCTCTGTGCCTTGGCAGCAGATGAAGAAATTGAATTTGATAAAGATAAAGATGAAGAAGAATTAACTTGGTACACTTATAAAATAAGTGAGGACGTATTGCCTGAGATTTATATTGTAAAACAAATTCAAGGATTTGTTGACGATTATTATTATGAAGATAATTTTGACATATCGTGTCTACCAAATGAAGTAGTAATTGTGGAGGGATATCGACCTTTAGTCGTACCTCGAACAGTAAGCATCATTGAAACCATACATCATGCAGCCGGATCCGATAATGAAGTCTATGGAGAATCAAGTGTAATCGATCACATGACATGGGTCCTGACCAATATTAATCGGCTGACTACGGAGGAAAATTTTAAGGAGATTTTCTCAAACTATTCGTCTGGAATTGGCTGGGAAGTAGAAGAATTACTTGAATTGGAAGATCCCGAAGAAAAGTTGATGATTACATATCAGATTCTAGCTGATATTAGTGTTTATGAAAAAATTCTATAACGTAACCACGGATTAATTTATTGACCGCTTTAGTGGGTATTGCGGGGCGTTCTGCTTACCATGCTACAAAGCATGGAGTCTTAGGCTTCACCAAAAGCAGTGCTTTAGAATATGCTGCTAAAGGGATTCGTATCAAAGCGGTTTGTCCAGGAATCATTGAAACGCCGATGGTTGCAAGTATGCTAACTACTTAAAGTGATGAAATGCAAGAATTAATGAAGGCAGTTCCAATTGGTCGTCTAGCAAAATTTAGCTTGGACGACTAGTTATAAAAGAATATTGCTCACTTAGCCGCTTGCCAAAAGCGGCTATTTTCTTGGATAATTAGTGCAGAACAAGATCCAGCAGCTTGAAATATTCATTGTAGTATGCATGGGGCGTAGTATTCGGAAACAGGGAACAACGGCAAGAGGACTGAGTAAAAGCCCGCCGCGCACAATTTTTTATTACGCTCCCATGAAAATTAAGTCTGTAGTAACAGAAAATGGCTGCACTAAAGAGGACGCAGTTCATTCTTTTTTGAAAAGCGTCTGAAAGTTAGAGGGGGGGAGAATTCAATGCTTGGAATTAGGAATTAGCTGCAATAGACACTGAGTAACCTAAGCCTTCAAGTCTACGAACGGCATACTTTACTATGGACTGTTGCTTCTGTTTGTCATAGTAATCTTCATCGAGGTCAACATATATTTCTTTACGAGTTAGAAGATAGTACGCAATCCTTAACATAGCATGAGCAACATTTATTGCTGCACGTTTTTTGCCTTTTCGAGCTGCTGTACGTCTGTACATCGCGCCGAGATAGTTCTTAGATGCTGCAACGGAATGGGCTGCTTCAACTAAAGCGGATTTTAAATACTTGTTCCCGTTTGTAGTTTTAGCGGATTTCTTCTTTCCTGCGCTTTCGTTATGTCCAGGTACCAATCCAGCCCAAGAGCATAGATGTGCCGCACTAGGGAACTGTTTCTTAATATCCGTCCCGATTTCCGCCAAAATTTGTTCAACCATTCGTATGGCTATACCAGGGATTGAATCTAAACGCTCGACATCTTCATGGAAAGATTCTATCCGCGAAGCAACTTCCTGATCGAGCACCTCGACCTGCTCACTCAAAAAATCAATGTGAGTCAAAATGGTTTTGATCATCAGACGCTGGTGAGGATTTACATAGCCTTGAAGTGCTCTTTCGAGATCATCCTTTTTACGCTTGAGGGTGCGTCGGGCGAAGCTCGCTAGTTTTTCGGGATCATCTTCACCATCTGCAATGGCACGAAGCATGTCTCGCGAAGAAACACCCATAATGTCCGAGACCACGGAGCCAAGCTTAATATTCGCTCCTTCTAACACCTTCTGAATACGATTGTGCTGCCTGGATCTCTCTTCAATGATGCTGCGGCGATACCGAACAAGTTCTCGAAGTTCTCGTTGATTTCGGTTGGGAATGAAGCTTGCTTTAAGTAATCCATGACGAAGAAGCTTAGCAATCCATTCCGAATCCTTCACATCTGTTTTACGTCCAGGTAATGCCTTCATATGCTGGGCATTTACAACTAAAAACTCAATCCCTTCCGCTTCAAGCAGATTGACGATGGGCTTCCAAAACACTCTTGTACTTTCCATTGCAACGTGAGAACATTCGTGTTGTTTAATCCAATCGATGAGTTGTAATAGATGCACTGTTTTTGTTGAAAACGTTTGGATCTCCTTTCCCATAGACGTAAGAATGCATGCAGTAATATTATCCTTGTGAATGTCCATTCCGCATGCCCGTTCAATGACAACTTCCACCTTAAATACGTCCTCTCTGCGGCTAATTAGGCAAGAGGCTGGGTGCAACAATCAGAGTAGGATTAATCTCCCATGAGTGCTTCCCAAAAGGGAGCGACAATCTGTGATGCACCGTGATCGTTGGAGTCAGACTAACGGTTGGGCTCTAAGGCACCATAGCGCATCGACCTTCCTCTCCCAGCCGTAGTAGCAGTATTGACAGATTCCGTATCCCATTTTCATCATCTGTGGTGCGGCGCTTGCGCTGCATGTAAGGCTAACGGGCAGTTAGCGACAGCTAGAAACATCTAATATATTGTGCTTATCGAGTTGAATGGAGGGTCTGCCATGGGCATTAGGAATTATGTGATTGGAGGCGTTTCCGGCGCCGGCAAAACTACGGTCTGCAACGAATTGCAGCGGCGCGGCTACCATGCCATTCATGGTGACCGAGAATTGGCTTATCAAGGCGATCCGGAAACTGGTACCCCGACGGATGGCTTTAAACCGGAACACCACATTTGGCATGTAGATAAAGTAAAAGCTTTGGTTGCCAATCAGGATGAGGCGGTAACATTTTTCTGCGGTGGTTCGCGGAATTTTCCCAAATTCATCGATCTCTTCGACGGCGTGTTTGTCCTTGAGGTGGACTTGGAAACCAGTCTCCGGCGGATTGATGAGCGAGTGGCACTGGACCCAACTGACTGGGGTGGCAGACCAGAGGAACGGGAAATAAGTGCGCGAATGTATCAAACGAAAGAAGGCGTTCCTAAAAACGGGTTTATAATCGACGCCACCGCACCGATCGCGCACGTCGTTGACGAAATCCTCCATCAAATCGAAGCAAATGAACGCCAACGACAGTAACTTACGGGCGCTCAAGGACAGTCCAATACATCAGTGCACTTGGATACGAATAGGACCATCCACTACGCTTAACATTCCTGTATAGCCTAAGAAATGGGCTTTGTCAAAAAAGGAGCGCCTCGGTATGATGGGTTTGTCCACGGGTTCGAAACCCAACACCATCAAGGAGGCGCTCTTAATATGAAGTTTAAGCAATCAGACGGACAAAATCATGCATAGAACGAATTTCCACCTCCCATCTTGTTGTAGGCATCGATATGGCAAAAGAAGTCCATCCTGCAAAAGTTATTAAAAACATTGATATTTAAATTGCTTTTACTATCTGGTTGCTGCACTAACGGGTACGAGTGTGAGTATAGAACTACACGAGGCTACCGCAGGATCAAGCGGTAGCCTATTTGCTTAGCGGACAGAGGGCGGAAAAACATAAGGAGGATTAAAAAAATCTTTAGAATCTCATTTGATAAAGGTTTTTCCTTTTAATAGTCGAATTGCTTGACTCATACCAACATAAATTTTTCATCATGGAGGGAACATCAATGTGGAAAGTGTTAGGGTGGATTTTTATTCCTTACATCATGCTATTGTTCAACTGGAGTAAACTAACCCCCGCCAAAAGGTATCTAGCCATTGGTTACATCGGTATCATTTTTATTAGCTTTATCACGATTGGGAATTCTAAGGAACAGCAAATAATTGCATCCACGCCTCCCGTCCAGCAAGTTCAAGCTACAGCAGAAACCAAACCAACGGAAGAGCCTAAAAAGGAAACTTCAGCAACCACCACTGCGCAGCCTGCGACAGGACAGGTGAAAGTCGAAGCAACTCAGCCAGCAACACCAGTGGTAAAGGCTCCTCCTAAAGAGACCGTGGAAGGCATTAATTCAGATTCTTATGATGTGGTCATGCACTTCCCTGGGGATAAATACCCCGAAACGTCCTCGCATATTTTAAGTGCGATTAAGAAGGGCGAGCCTGCAATTTGTACGATTGATAGAAAAGATGCAGATGAGCACCGAGCCAAGTCCTTAGAAGGCATCCCAACCAAGAGTGGTTATGATCGGGATGAATTCCCCATGGCAATGTGCGCCGAAGGAGGGGCAGGTGCAGATATCGCCTATGTTCATTCTTCCGATAACAGAGGTTCTGGTTCTTGGGTTGGCAATCACCTAGAAGGATACACCGATGGTACACGGATATTGTTTGTTGTCGATGGTGGGAAGGAAACATCCGTTTTAACCGCAACAAGAGAAACACCGAAGGAGACACCGAAAGCCCCAGAACCAGCATCAACGCCTAAGTCTAATATCGTCTTCAAAAATTGTACCGATGCGAACAAAGCAGGATATTACAATATTCATCGTGGAGAGCCAGGTTATGCGCCTAAATTGGATCGTGACAATGATGGCATAGCCTGCGAAAAATGATAGCCATACATACCAAGGAGCTGAGTTGAAAACACGCGGCTCTTTTTTTTGATACTGTAATGCATATATGCACTCCAGTGGTACAATTGATATTACCGCAGGTTTGTACGGAGCCATCCTAAACGGGATCGTAACGTTAATATATTTTATTTATGAGTAGTGGCGGCGAGTCCGAATTTGATGCAACCCCAAATTAACTTACGGTACTATAGCGAACCGATCCAGAGCTTATTTTCATCATTGACTCAACATGTACTAATCAATCTGAGGAGTAAATATGTACACACACAATATTCACGCTTTCGAGCTTCAGCAAAATGTAAAAGACCACGCACTTTTAGTTTCGTTACACGTTGATGAGCTAACTGGCAGAATAAAGCAATCAGAGGCTCTTTTTATGATACGATTCAAAGTATATTAGCCAACAACTTATTGAGTTGTTGGCTAATATACTTTGAGTTAATTTTGAAACATTTCAATCAATTGAATTTTTTTACATTTGATGTTTTATTTTTTCAAAAATAAAAAAGGCGCTTCCATAAATGCGGAAGCTACCCATAAAAGTTAAACACTTATACTTTGGTCATATTGCCTCTTAAGCCGTTTCATATCTTCTTTCGGTGGAAGACCAAACATACGGGAATATTCGCGGCTGAATTGTGATTGGCTTTCATAGCCAACACGAAATGCGACATCAGCGGCATCTGTTGATTCGGACAATAACAGGCGCCGCGCTTCTTGAAGCCTCAGTTTTTTTTGTAACTGAATCGGGCTCATAGCGGTTACCTCTTTAAAGTGCCTATGAAGTGATGAAACACTCATATTCACTTTCTCCGCAAGCTCTTCGATCCGAAATGACTTATCAAAGTTATTCGTGATATGTTCGATAACGTCTTTTATTTGATTGGCTGAGCTACCCTCTATTGCAATTTGTTCGAGCTTAGCCCCATGATCCCCTTGCAGAACCCTATACAGAATTTCCTTCGTAAACAACGGCGCAAGCATCGGGATATCCTTCGGGTTGTCCAACAATCGAACTAATCTGATGACTGCATCCATTAAAGGCAGCTCGATAGGGCTAACAAACATCCCTCGCTTAGCGTTTTCTTTTGTCCCTGCCCGGATTTCAGAATCACGTAAAACCTCTAGGATTTGATTCGCCGTAAAATCAAGTTTAAAACCCAAATACGGAACGTCGGCAGAAGCTTCGATCACTTGGGAAGTAACCGGCAAGTTAACGGATGAAACAAGGTAATCGGCGGGATTGTACTCATAGCGCTCCTGTGCCAGCCATACCTCTTTAGCCCCTTGAGCCACAACGCAAAAGGAAGGGTTGTAAACGCCGTAACTTGGTCCGGACACATCAGAGCGACGTATGAAAAATAAAGATGGAATAGCAGTTGCGTGAACACCATCCTCGGATACGTGATGCTCAATGAGTTTGGCAAGCTCATTTTGCTGTTTAGTTATTTCTTCCGACATAATATCCTCCTTATTCCTTTAATCCTAGGTTGTTTTATTATAATGCATATTCATCTGTTTCATAGTGGTTGTGAAAGGATTGGGCAAACATTTGAGACGAATAGGCTAAGGGTTTCTAATTCATTTGTTGCATAATAAGGATGTGAAATGCGACTGATGCCTGCTTTGAATGTAATGGCAGATCAAAATAATTTTAATAACTGGAGGATTTTATATGCAAAAAGTAATTTTGAACAATGGTGTTGAGATGCCAATACTTGGCTTCGGTGTTTTTCAGATGACAGATCCAAATGAATGCGAACAAGCAGTTTATGACGCGATTATGGCAGGTTATCGCCTGATTGACACGGCTGCCTCTTATCAAAATGAAGAAGCCGTTGGCAGAGCAATCAAACGTAGTGGCGTGGCAAGAGCGGAATTGTTTATCACGACGAAACTTTGGATTTCGGACACCGGTTATGAGAACACGAAAAAAGCATTTGAAAAATCACTAGAAAAATTGCAACTCGATTATTTGGATTTGTATCTAATTCATCAGCCATATGGAGATGTGTTTGGTTCTTGGCGCGCTATGGAGGAATTTTATCGTGAAGGAAAGATCCGTGCAATCGGCGTCAGCAACTTCCATGAGGATCGCTTGATCGATTTGATTATTCATAATGAAGTAACTCCTGCCGTTAACCAGGTTGAAACGCACCCTTTCAACCAACAAATCGAAAATGCAAAATTCATGAAAGAGAACAATGTTCAGATTGAATCCTGGGCGCCTTTTGCTGAAGGGAAAAATAACTTGTTCCAAAATGAGGTATTGGTATCCATAGCTGAAAAGCATAACAAATCCGTTGCTCAGGTGGTTTTACGTTGGTTGACACAAAGAGATGTTGTTGTGATTCCAAAGTCTGTACGTAAAGAGAGAATTATTGAAAATTTCAATATCTTTGACTTTGAATTAAGCCAGGAGGATATGGAGTCGATTGCTTCGTTAGATACGAAACAGACCCTGTTCTTTTCACATCGCGATCCAGCAATGGTGAAATGGCTCGGCACCTATAAAATTGACAATTAATGTTCTTTCTTATCAAAGTCAAATCCGAAAAAGGCGTGTGATCTGTGAATTCACACGCTTTTCCATTACGACAAATGGAAAAGGATGTTCTTTAGTATGTCCTAGATTCAAGTTAAAACCGAAAGTGTAATCTTCCTGAAGGGTGTAAAAGTCCCGAATGACCATTTCATAGAAGCAGCATTTCTTGAAATGCTGGTTCCACATGACGATGGGTTGAATTTTTAAACTTTATATTAAAAAAGGATGTATTCAGTATGTCTAATATTCAAAATAAAGTTGTCATTATTACGGGTGCCTCAAGTGGTATCGGAGAGGCTACAGCAAAAGAACTCGCATCCAAAGGTGCGAAATTGGTTTTAGCTGCTCGTCGTGAAGATCGATTAAAAAAACTGCAAGATGAGATTCAAACTAGCGGCGGACAAGCGATTTTTAAAGTCACCGACGTAACGTCGCATGAACAAATGGAAGATCTTGCAGCGTATGCGCTTAAAGAATTTGGTCCAATCGACGTATTAGTCAATAATGCGGGCGTCATGCCACATTCGTTCCTTTATAAGAAGAAAATTGATGACTGGAACAAAATTGATGACTGGAACAAAATGATTGACGTTAACATTAAAGGTGTTCTTTATGGCATCGCGGCAGTGCTGCCTTCGATGAGAGAACGTAAATCAGGTCACATTATCAATCTTTCTTCCGTAGCTGGGCACTTCGTTGGGGCTGGAAGCACCGTTTATGCTGGAACGAAGTTTGCCGTACGAGCTATTTCTGAAGGACTGCGTAAAGAAGAGTACGGCAACAACATACGATCAACGATTACTTCACCAGGAGCAGTTAAGAGCGAGTTGACACAATCCATTACTGATATGGATTTAAAACCTGGCATCGATAAATTATATGAAGATCTTGCCATAGACGCCGAAAGTATTGCCCGTGCCATTGCATATGCAATTGAACAACCATCTGATGTAGCTATTAATGAGATGATTATTCGTCCTACATATCAAGAACGGTAATTTTTGGATAAACATGATAGAATATTAAAAATCTCTTGAAGAGGTGAATTATTGTGGAAATTCGTTCTTTAGGACAAACTGGATTGAAAGTAACGAATCTGTGTTTGGGCACGATGACATTCGGCAATCAGGCAGACAAAAAAAACTCTTTCGAGATTCTTGATAAGGCGTTTGATGCCGGTGTGAATTTTATCGACACAGCAGACGTATATCCCATTGGGAGGGCTTCCTATGCTGTCGCGGGTGCAACCGAGTCTATTATCGGGGAATGGTTAGAAGGTAAACGAGACAAAGTGGTGCTGGCATCAAAGTGTTTTGGGGCGATGGGACCTGAAGCAAATGATCGGGGGTTAAGTAGGAAGCATATCATAACCGCCGTTGAGGATAGCCTTCGCCGCCTAAAAACGGACTACTTCGATCTCTATCAAGCTCACCAATTCGACCCAAGCATACCTATGGATGAGACTTTACGTGCGTTTGATGATCTCGTTGAGCATGGCAAAGTTCGCTACATAGGTGTATCAAACTGGCGTGCTTGGCAAGTGGCAAAAGCAAATGGAATTGCTGACAGGAAAAATTACGCCCGTTTCGTGAGTGTTCAGCCGCGCTACAATTTGTTGTTTCGGATGATTGAGGACGACTTGGTTCCGATGGCACTTGACGAGGGGATTGGCATTATTAGTTACAACCCGCTTGCGGGAGGCATGTTGACGGGACGTTACACGAAGAATGCAAGTGTCGAAGAGGGGACTCGTTTCGGGCTCGGAAACAATGCAGGTTCGTTGTATCAGGAACGTTATTGGCAAGAGGCGCAGTTCGACGCTGTTGAACGATACCAATCTTGGTGCCGTGAACACAATTTTGATCCGGTCACGACGGCTGTGCGTTGGGTCACACAGCAACCGGGAATCACCTCCGCCATCATTGGTGCGAGTAGTCCGGAGCAATTGGATGCGAGTCTGCGTGCTGCTAAAATGAATAAATTAACGGAACAGGAGCTAACTTGGCTCGATGGACTCTGGTTTTCTTTGCCTCGTCGTCGCGAGTTTAGTTAAGAGCTCTTGGGATATCCGAAAGACCACCTTCTATCACATTAGTGAGGGCGATGAATTGCACAACAACGGGTTTAACAGCTTAGTAAATATGACATTTAATGCTCTTATTTGTATGAACCAATATTATTTGAGAGCGAGGAACAATCAAATGGAATTTACGAAACTTGGAAACACCGGTTTAGATGTATCTCGAATCTGCCTTGGTTGCATGAGCTTTGGTATAGCAGAGAGGTGGCATCATCAATGGGTACTTGATGAGGAGAAAAGTCGTCCAATCATTAAAAAAGCACTTGAATTAGGTATCAACTTTTTTGATACAGCGAATGTGTATGCAGACGGAACGAGCGAGGAAATCGTTGGAAGGGCACTAAAGAACTATGCCAATCGTGATGAGATTGTGCTCGCGACAAAGGTTTACCACCGCATGCATCAAGGACCAAATGGTGCTGGGCTATCCCGAAAGGCAATCATGAGTGAAATTGATAAAAGCCTCAAGAGACTGGGAACAGACTACGTCGATTTGTATCAAATCCATCGTTGGGACTACATTACGCCTATTGAAGAGACCATGGAAGCGATGCATGATGTCGTGAAGGCGGGCAAAGCAAGATACATTGGTGCTTCAGCGATGTATGCGTGGCAATTCTTGAAGGCGCTTCATGTGGCAGAGAATAATGGGTGGACACGATTTGTATCCATGCAGAACCATTTAAACCTTATATACCGTGAAGAAGAACGCGAAATGCTGCCGCTTTGTAGGGCAGAAAAAATCGCTGTGATTCCATATAGCCCGCTTGCATCAGGAAGATTGACGCGTGATCGCGGGGAAAGAACAAATCGTTCTAAAACCGATCAAGTTCAAAAAATAAAATATGATGTAATGGCAGATGCAGATCAGTCGATTATAGATCGCGCGGCGGAACTGGCAAATAAACGTGGAGTTCCCCGATCACAAATCGCACTTGCTTGGTTGTTGCAAAAACAACCGGTAACAGCACCTATTGTTGGGGCAACGAAGTTGACTCACCTTGAAGATGCGGTAGGTTCACTTTCTGTGAAGTTAACACCTGAAGAAGTTGCGTATATGGAAGAACCGTATGTTCCTCATACAGTAGTTGGAGCAAACTGAAAAATGACAAGAATTTGTTCCGATTGTTGCGACGCCTGAAGACTTAACAAGTCCAACGACAAAATTTTATTCGTGATTAAGTAAAAACAATTATTAATAAAGGAGAATTCGGTATGAGGTACGTAGAATTAAACAATGGTGTGAAAATGCCAATTTTGGGATATGGGGTGTTCCAAATTCCAGATCATGAACAATGTGAAAGGTGTGTACTGGATGCAATAGAGGTAGGTTACCGCTTAATCGACACTGCTCAGGGCTACGGCAATGAAGCGGCTGTAGGAAAAGCTATTAGAAAATGTGGGGTTCCAAGAGAGGAATTATTCATTACTACAAAGATCTGGATTTCCACTTATGGATATGAGAATGCAAAAAAATCTATCGAAGGATCATTAGAAAGACTTCAGCTTGATTATATAGATTTATTATTAATTCATCAGCCGTTTAATGATTACTATGGAACATATCGTGCAATGGAAGAACTATATAAGGAAGGAAAATTGAGAGCAATAGGTGTAAGTAATTTCTATCCTGACAGATTAATCGACCTGATTAAATTCAATGAAGTTGTTCCAGCAGTAAATCAGGTTGAAACACATGTATTTAATCAACAAGTAAAGGCTCGAGAAATTATGAAGAAATATGGAGTGCAAATCCAGGCTTGGGCACCTTTTGCGGAAGGAAAAAACAACTTATTTAGTAATGAAACATTAAACGCAATTGGAGATAAATACAATAAATCCAGTGCTCAAGTAGCTTTAAGATACTTGATTCAAATTGGTGTATCAGTGATTCCTAAAACGGTGAATAAGGAAAGAATGAAACAGAACATTGAAGTATTTGATTTTGAATTAACAACTGAGGATATGGATGCTATTGCTGCTTTAGATAGAAGAGAAACTTTGTTCTTTTCACATTATGATCCTGAACAAGTTGAACGTTTAACCAGCATGGTAAGAAAGTTTTAATATATATAGTCCAACACAAGATTTAACCAATGAATGTCTCAAAATCGGCAATCTTGAACCGGTTATCGGGCAAGCCTTAGTTATACCCGGCTGTATTTTAAAGCATTTCTGCTGAATCAAACTGATGCAAGCCCCTTTACTAAACTAACGGAGACGATAGCGCGGCGATGGAAACTAAAAAGTTTTCTGCCTACGGCGCGCGCCCAGGTTGATTAGAACAAGTTGGAGGTTTTGGACTTGATAGATCCTTCCAAATGAAGCTCAAAGAAACCCCAAAGAATCGCGCACTTAAGCGTGGTTCTTTGGGGTTTTCTCAAGCTATTTCACAAACATTTTATTTGATACATATGTCCTACTGGGCGTTGAGCTAACGGGCAGTTATCTTCAGCAAACTATTGACAAAAAAATGGGCGTAAAGTAAAATTTAGCAAATCGTCTAAAACAATGATGGAACAAAAGTAAATCATTTTTTCCACACAGGGAAGGGTTCCATGACTGAGAGAACCTTTGGGGAATATGATTGAAAATGCCGGTTCCAGAGTGTGGCTAATACCCACCGGGAATGACCCGTTACAGTCAGTTTGAGGTGGTTGTGTTCTTGCACAATAACTTGGGTGGTACCGCGATTAGCGATCGTCCTAGAGCATATCTCTGGGGCGTTTTTATTTTTGGCTAGGGATTGGAATGGAAAATGAAGAGTTGGACAGGTAAAATATCCAATTTATGAAAGAAGCTATGATTGTTTGACAATCTATATAAAAGTGATGAAAAAAATAATGAAGACTCGATAAAGGAGTTGTGAAATACAATGCGCGAACCTAAACCTTACTGGCGAGATGTTCCCTTAGAGCTACGTAAGCAAATTGAAGAGAAAATGGTAAGTTCCATTCGTATGGCTACTCGTGTATTTGGAGGCTACGGTCCCACTGCAACCTTTCGGATTTTCTTAGAAGACGGTAGAACCCTAATTGCAAAGGGAGCTGGACAAGGCTCTATTGCAGAAAATTGGAGAGTGCTTCCGTTGGAAGAAGCCATGTATCGTGATGTCACTGCAATTAATCCAATTTCACCTCGTTATTTTGGATCTGTGAGTGTTGATGGATGGCATCTTTTATTGCTGGAGGATCTAAGAAATGCAAAAAAGGTTCCGCCTTGGTCTGAGGCAGTGGCTTTGCAAGCAATGCGAGACATAGCGGCATTTCACGTACGGGGACTCTCTGAGGATGGTAAAGTTGAAGCAATGGCTGGCAAAGGCGTAACTGATAATTGGCTCAACATAAAAAATAACATTGACGAAAGGAATTATTTTCTTGGGCTGTTTCATGAGAATAGAAACAAAGCAGAGGCTTGGCTTGACGCGGTCATTGACACGCTGATTCCAATTGAAGGAGAACTTATGCGTCCAGACCAACCTTGGGGGCTAATCCATAAAGACATACGTTCGGATAATCTTCGTTTTAGAAATGGTAATTTGGTATTGTTCGATTGGGCACTGGCATGCAGGGGACCGTTAATCTTTGATGTGGGTTTTTTCTTTCCGAGCATAGAGGGTGAAGGAGGACCAATCGCAGAACGTTTATTACCTGAATACAAAAATGAAATGGCTTCTCATGGTCTTGAATTTCCCGTATTTGCCGAACAGTCTGTTGCTGTTGCTACAGCAGGATTTTTCGCTACGCGTGCTGGGAAACCGCCAATACCTTTACTCCCGAGGCTTAGATATATTCAGCGTTTACAATTGGGACCTGCACTACGATGGTCGTCCAATCTTCTGGGACTGCCTACTCCTCCTACATTAAATTTCATTTGAGAAAAAATCCATCGTTATACTAACGGATACGAGACTGCCGAATCAATCATTACAGGAATTGAAAGGCGGATGGAAATGAAAGCTATAAGTAACATGGTACTCACTGCATTTTTCCTTCTGGAATTAGTCGCAATTTTTGCGTACGGATACTGGGGTTATCATATCCAGGCTGGGATGTCACTAAAAATCATACTTGCAATAGCCTTGCCACTGTTCATCACCATTCTATGGGGAGTGTTTCTTTCTCCGAAAGCTTCGCTTCCCATCTTCTCATATCGCGTTCGAACGGCACTTAAGTTGATCGTGTTCGTTGTAGCCTCGATAGCTTTGTACGCAACTGGGCGAGGAGTGCTCGGAGTTACTTTTCTTTCATTGTCCCTAATTTTCGTCGCATCAGTCTTCATTTTGAAGTTGCATGAAGTAAAGTAATGATTAAATGCGATAGCTCATGGATTAAAGATGGGGACCGTGAATTAAGCTATCGGGTACGATAGCGCAATAAAAACGCGCCACGACGAGGTTGCCGCGATGATCGGGCAGCCTCGTTATGCTAACGGGCAGAAGAGCGGAATAATTGGTAACGATGAGCAGTTCATACCAAGACTTGAATTCATTACACTCGTGGAAAAAATATAATAGAAACAGCGATGTGGAAAATTTTTTTATAACTAAGGATTGATGATGAAAGGTGAAAAAGAAGATTTAAATGCGATTCAGTCTTTGTTTGATAAGTTATCACAATCGTGGCAAACAGGTAATGGTTTTGCTTGCGGTCAGTGTTTTACCATAGATGCAGACTATGTAATAGCCCCGCCACCCGCTTGGCTGAAATCATCATAAGGGCGGATTTTAATTTTAGTCAAAGAGCAAAGACACATGGATGTGAGAGAGGAAATAAATTCCGATTGCCGCGGTACTAAATAAAAGTCCTTTTGATCAAAAAATGCCAAGGAATCATTGATATCGATTCCTTGGCATTAAATATTAAAAACTATGCTTTCGCTAAACTTTCCCTGTTAGGAGCCTTTGGCGGTTCTTCTAAATAACCGTTCTTTATCATTAGTTTCGCGCCATCCATGCCATACTCACCAGTTTGAGCAAGTATTTTTGTATACCATGCAAATAAATCGTCCCTTGCACTTTCGCTTAAAGATAACCCATATAACGAAATAGCGTAGGCGTTGAGCGAAGTAATCAAACTCAACATAAGCTTCTCCGAAAATGGCGCTTCCGTTGAATCTGTCACTCCTAAGCCGCTGTAGGAAGGGGGAATTAAATCATCTTCCTTCAAAAGCGTATTGAATGTTTCCATAAGTGATGAAGAAAGCTTTATTCCTTCATCCATATATGCTTTAACTTCTTCCGATTTTGCTGTTTGCTTAAAAGCAATTAACAGCTGCTGACCGATTGCATTACGTTGAAGGTTTAAGCATACATGCGATATTTGAATGGTTTGCAGCGGTCTCTTTTTCCCAAAAATGTCGTGAATGAAACTTGTCTCCTGTACAAAATCAATTTGTTTAGGATAAGGAACATACGGTGATCGGGCAAACAATCCCTTTTGCAACAAACAATCCATTATTCTGTCTGTAAACTGAATAAAGGTGTTGATTCCGCTGATGAAAAACTGGCGAATATCTGCCCTGGGAGATACCGTTACCCCAATTCGGTAATTATCAATCGCCATCGTTGCCATGTAATAAATGTAATGCGCCATAAACGCATCGGTAAACAATCGCGGCGCACTTACATTTATATCATGATCAGTAAATCCGATCGGTACAGGGAAATTCTCTTTTTTAAAAATTTCCGTTAAAGTCCGTATACGTTGCTCTTTTGTGTTTAACTTGTCTTTAATGATTGTAGCTATTTCATTGTCTTCAACCGTTGCAATAAAGTGCTTTAAGATACAGCGGTTTAACGTTTCGAATATATACGTTTTCCAAAGGATGGACATCTCTGAGGAGGTTAAGTCCATCTTCGTTTTGTCTTCCATTAATTTAAACCTCCATCCAAGTGCATTTCGTTTTATTATTCCAAAATATACGTTATACATTCATCATGATTTAACAATCAGTAGGACTGCAAACTCAAATAATTTGATGATATAAGGATAAAATAATTTTAAGTTGCGGATACAAGTCAAATCCTTAGATAAAACCGGGAGGTGTATCAATTGAAGGAAAAAACCATATTAAAGATAGCGACCGGCATTTCCGTTCTTTTGATACCCACCTTATTTAGAAAGCCATCGGTAAAATATTGGTCGAGTTTGTTTTTACTTAGTGGCGTTATCAATCACAGCATAAATCGGTATTTGACCAAGAAAAGGTATATCACATACCCAAAACGCTTTGCACCAAAGGTGTTTAAAATTGAATTGGTTTATGATTATTTGATTTGCCCCTACATTTCAATTTGGTTTTGCCAAGCGACATACAAAGCAAATGTCAAAAAAATATTTGGTACATCCTTTTTATTCGCTCTCCCGCAAATGTTGCTTGAGCTTTGGGCGCTTAAGAAAACAAAACTTATCAGGTACCATAACCATTGGACATTGTTGCATACGTTTGTTGCTATTTTGTCTGTAAAATTGCTCTCCAGAGGAATATTGGGTATTAGCAAAAAAATGCCTTTTATTAACAAGACATTTTTAAATAATGAAAATCAGATAAAGTGAGAGCCAAGGCGCCTTCTACAGGGTGCTTTTTCTTTTTGTTAATCTTTGGAATAATATTTCCCAATATGCGCAAATTAATTTTGAGTTGTATATACATCTGAATTTGAGGTGACAATGGCAAATGGACAATGAAATGAAAAAGCAAATGGTTTTAATGATTCGCGCTTTGTATTTTTCCATACTGGATCAGTGGTCGCATATCGACAAAGAACATGGTCTCTCCTCGGCGCAGCAGCATCTTTTGTTTATTTTATCAACAAGTGAAACGCCATTAACATTTAGTGATATCAGCAGATTAGGCTGCTGGCACTTATCAACGGTCAGTCGGCTGCTGCCGCCTTTAGTTAAAGAAAACTTCGTCCGTATTGAAAAGAATAAAACCAAATTCAAGTACGTTTCCCTAACTAGCCGGGGAATGGAGAAACTGATGGCTATTGCAAAGCAAGTCATGCCGCAAAAAGATTTTTTGTTTAATTCTTCAACTGTCAAATGCGAGGAGATACAAGCGTTTATCGAAAATGGAATGGCGCTGCTACAGCATTACAAAGGTGAAAATTTTGTATCCTGGTTAACCCAGCCAAGCTCAACTAAATTTCAAATGCATTAGAAGAAAGTGGTGTTTATTTGAGTTCAAGATTTGTCAGTTCACTGGAAAATATCTTGGTGAATTGTAAGTTTTTTCGCTATGGTTTCTTTGTTCTTTTGGTTTTAGTTCCACTTGCAACGAAGGTTACTCATCAAGATATTTCGTCGCTGTACATTCTGACTTTAATATTTTTAGGTCTTGGCTTTTCAGACATATCAAAGCCAGCCTTATTTCTTCTTTGTACATGTGTTGTATTTGCCCGTTCATTCATTGATGATGGTATAGAACACATTGAAGCAATGTTGTGCCGTTTAATCTCATTTACGTTAGTTGTTTTTATTTCAGCCACTATGACAAAACACTATCACAAAATTAAAAAGCAAGAAAAAGAACTAACCATTGCACTTGCAAAAGCATTAGACTCAAGGGATTCGTACACGGCAAACCATTCTGAAAATGTAGCGAATTACGCTATAAAGATTGCTAAAGAAATGAATTTGAACGCCACTCAGTGCGAAGCTATTTATACCGGTGGCTTGCTGCACGATATCGGGAAAATCGGCGTTCCGGAACATATTTTGATGAAAGCAGATAAACTAACCGCCGACGAATACGAGTTAATAAAATTACATCCTGTAATTGGTTATGAAACGCTAAAGCATATTTCTGATTTTAAAACAAATGGTGTATTGGACATCGTGTTATTTCATCACGAAAGATACGATGGCAAAGGCTATCCAAAGGGGTTAAAGGGTGAACAAATACCACTTTTTGCGCGTATTATTTCCGTTGCAGATTCCTTCGATGCGATGGCTTCAAGACGGCTTTACAGAAATGTCATGGCACTTGACGACATCATGGGTGAAATAGATAAGAACAAGGGCACGCAATTCGATCCACAGATAGTCGAAGTTTTTATTAAGCTTTTGAAGATAAGGGAAATAGAAATCCGATCAGAACAATAAATTCTTTGGAGAGAGGAATATGCTATGGCGATAACCATATGTCTATCTGCAAGCTTGGCGTTTTTCATCTTTTTTATTGTTACAGACAGGCATCTTCATCTATTCGAAATTTTAGTTTGCTGGATGGTTTTCATTTTCATCTACGGGGATATAATGGCAATCTTAACTTTGAATTTAAAATTCATCACTATAGATACCGATCTTGAAAAGATTTGGTCTTTTTTTTGTATCCGGTTTATGTTAGTTCCTTCGATCGTCGTATGTCTTATTGATCGCTTTGCATCGATTCGTTTTTGGGGTATGAAGATCATTTTATTTTCAATTGCTACAAGCTGTCTGGTAGGCATAGAATATACACTTGATTGGGCGAGCATTCTTCATCATACGCATTGGCATCTATGGTGGTCGTTTATTGTGTGGAGTGCGCTTATTTTAGTTGCTTATGCGCTAACTAGTGTGTTTCGTATTATTTTCAAGAAGGATGTGATACGTTATGATCGAGCTTCCAGTTAGCTTCGATGCCAACGAGTGGTTTATTCTATCATCGCTCATTATAACGTATGGGTTAATGTTATTACTTCCGAAGCGGTTTCCGCGCACCATCACGATCCTGCTCTTCTTATTTACAACGATTATCGCCAAAATGTTTGATTTAATTTTAGCAACACCGCCATATGATCTTTATGACATCAATGATACTCCGGGATATGAGTTATTTGATTTATTTACGTGGTTTCTTTATCCTCCATTTGGTTATTTTCTGGTTTATCTTTATGACCGATGGCATTTGAACGGCATTTATAAATGGTTTTATATTTTAGCTTTTTCTATGTTTTCGGTGGGTTTTGAGTGGCTTACGAATCAATTTCATGTATATCAATACAATGGCTGGAACGTTATATACTCACTTCCTATTTATTTAATCGTTATCTGTTTTACTTTACTGTATTATCATTTTATTAAATGGTATTTCCTAAAAACGATAAATAGATAATTAAAGTCAAAAGTCTGATACAAGGAGATGTTTAATTCTGGATCAAATACTCAATCATAGAGGCATTAATTATGACATCGGCACATTTACGCGCGGCAAAGACTCGTCTTCCCGGGATTTGTTTGATCCTGCTATTGTGCGGCGGGAAATGGAAATAATAAAAAATGATTTGCATTGTAACGCCGTGAGAATTTCCGGACAAGAAATATCAAGACTGACAACGGCTGCTGAATTTGCGATCGCTAAACAAACGGCACGTTTCTTAAAACGTATAGGAGGGAAAAGATTGATAAGAACTACTGGCAGAGCTTTTTTGATACAGGACAGTAATCTGCTTGCTGTAAGATACAAGGATAAAGACAAAGTATACTATGCGTTACCAGGTGGCGGTCAGGAAAAATTTGAATCATTACATAGCAATCTTCAACGTGAGTACCAAGAGGAACTAGGGATTGATATTCAGATTGGAGAACTTCTATTTGTTCGTGAATGGATTGACAAAGAGCAGAATATTCATCAAATCGAGTTCATATTTAAGTGTTCTCCTCTTGTAAAGGTTTTGAAATTGGAAAGCGAAATTCCTGATGGAAACCAAATTGGAATCGAGTGGCTACCATTAATGGACATTATGAGTTATCATATTTATCCTTTAGAAATGCGTGAACATTTGCACACCTTGATTCAGAGAAATACAAAAGTACCAATATATCTGGGAGAAGGAAAATAACCATTATTTTGACGCGGCTCATCGCTGGGTCGAAGGGGACGTTCAGCTAACGGATTACGAGAGCGCGGCGGTGGATCCGATCCACCGCTCTTACGCATTGCTGCGCGTTCGCTCAACTAAAGTGCAGTAATATTCAATGAACGGTGTATATGTTAAATTAAGGATATTAAAAATTTGGGAGGAGGCATATTTTTGAATAAAGTCGATACAGTAATATTTGACCTTGACCAAACACTACTTGATAAAAATCAGTCATTATTAAATTTTGCCAATTATCAATATGAACAGTCCTCTTTAGTCAGATTCATTCCAAATAAGCAGGACTTTATAGTGAAATTTTCCGAACTAAACAATATTGTCATGCCTAAAGAGGAAGTGTATGAAAAGTTAGTACATATTTTCAATATAGACAAGAGCTTACATGCTGAATTACTTAATGATTTGGACAACAATTTTCATGTTTACAGTGTTGGATTTCCTGGATTGCACGAGATGCTTAAAACATTAAAGGAACGTGGATATAAATTAGGGATAATCACAAATGGCAGAGATTTTTACCAACGAAACAAAATCTCCGCTTTGGGAATATCAGATTATTTTAATGAGATCGTTACATCAGGTGCGGTGAATATTAAAAAACCAGACCATGCAATATTTCGAATTGTTTTAAATAATTTACAATCTTCAAGTGAGCGTTCCGTATTTATTGGGGATAGTCTTAAGGCTGATGTAATTCCTGCTAAAGAACTTGGGATGTTCACTATTCTAAAAAGTAATGATTCCTCATCAACAGTACCTGATGCAATTTGCGATGATTTAACGAAAATACCCAACATTATTTTGAGTTTGTAACATGTGCTGTTGAACTAACGGAGAACATTAATTTAACACAAGCTGCTTCGGCAGCTTTTTTTGTTTGTTCCGAAAACTGAGGTATGCGCATAGTTAGAACAAATGTTCCTGAAATGGATCGAGAAGCTCATTATTATGTTAAAATAAAGTAAATAAATGTAAATAAAATAAAGATAGAAAGGTGATAAAAAGTGAGCTCAATTATTGAAATTAAAGATGAGGAGAGTCTAATTAGTTTTGTATACAGGTTGGCGGCAAAGAATTTCTATGATTCAATTCAGAGCTTCTCGTCGACATGGGGCATTAAAAAAATGAGAATGGATAATAATTTGTTTACCGATAACGCAATTGCTGAGTTGCATAGATTGACAGGTATCGAGAAAAGTGTATTATTTGAGCGAAGTAATGATTTTTTAATTGAAAAACATGGATGGAATTTCTTCGATAAAAATGTTAAAAGAAATTCTGTTAAATACTGTCCACAATGCATTCAAAACGGACCGGTGCACAAGTATTTATGGATGTTGGAGCCAGTCACGGTTTGCCTAGAACATCAGAGTGTGCTTTTGGATCGGTGTCAAAACTGTAAAGAGAAGATATCAATTCACAATCTAATGAATGGTAATTGCGAGAAGTGCTGCTTTCAATTTGATCAAGCCACTTCGCAATTCATAACCGAACCGACATTTATTCAATCTCAAAGCCTGATACAGAATAAATTGGTGGGGATTTTACAAAACAATTCGAAGAATATTATCGAGGGTTTAAGTTTAGAAAACTATATGATATTGGTAAATTCAAGTTTACACTTACTAAAAGGTTTGAAGAGCTTTATCGGCGATCCGATAGAAATTAAATCGTTTTTTACGAAAAACAATTTTTATGAAAACAATCGATCGTTATACAACCATGCCAACGTATTGTGGATGTACCAAGACTTCCCGGTTAACTTCCAAACTGTCTTAGAGAATGTATTTCAACTCCCAATAAAAAATAGAGCTACAAAGCTTAGGTCATTTTATTGTATTTCAAGCTTGGAGCAATTTCGCGATCTGGTTCATGAAGCCGGCAGGATCATTGATAAATTGAATGAACGCATGGCTAATGTTACTGGCGCACTACCGTCGCGCCAATCTAGTAGAAAAAAGAAGAGGGGTTGTCAGGTAAGTAAGAACATCGTCAATGTAACGTTCTCGCCAACAAATGATTATATTAGACGAAATGAGGCAGCCACCATTTTAGGTATTGGTGAAAGGGAACAGGTAAACAACATCGTCGAATGCGGATTCTTATCCTTATATAAGTTTCCAAGTAGTCAATATTATTTGCTGAAAAACGAAGTAATTGATTTTCTGAAAAAGTATCGAGGAAAGTATGATGAGGAGATCCAGGGAATTAGTTTTTATACGGTATTGCAAAAATTCGCTAATCCTTCGTTTAAGCTTACGGATATTCTGAAGTTTATTGAAAATGGGCTTCTAACTCCACATGTAAATGTCCCGGATGGAAAGCTTTCCGACACGATCTTTTCTGATCAAGAGATACAAAATTGTATTGAGATTCTCCGTCAGAGGAAAAAAGAAAAAAACGGGATATCAAAAGACGAGTTGAGGAGGCTTCTAAAGGTTGATTATCGCACCATTATAAAACTCGAGGAGAGGGGCATTTTAGAGCCGGTAATAAGCATTTCTAAAACTGGAAGAAGACGTACCAGCTACTACAGTCCGGTTGATGTTGAAATATTTCAAAAACGCTATATTAGTATTAAAGTCGCATCCGAACGTTTTCAAATTCCAGAAAGCAAAATTCGTAAACTGATTTATGACGGAAGGTTGCATGACGCATTTGAAGGTCTACACAGAAAATATGTCTTTCATGTTGATGATATTGAAAAGTTATTTGCTGAAGAGACTGGGTAACGGTCTCTTTTTTCATTTCTCGAAATATAATAAAGGTGAATAAAGAATGGTGGTGATCATCGTTGAATTCGGAATGGAAAAGTAATGAACGGTTGCGGTGGACGCCTGATGCAGATCAATTTCTAAGGGAGATAATCAAGATAAACCAACATGAATCTCACATGAACCTAGCTCGAAAAATACTGAATCATTCATTGATCGAGGGCAGGTCCCTTGGTGCAGTAGAACAACGGATTGGATGGATGAGAGCCCATTTGCGAAAAAGTTGAAAGACCGATTCAATCGGTCTTTCAACTTTTTCTTCAAGAGAATAATTTCTGCAGTCGGAATTTTTTACTTACCACATCTTCTGCTTGTTCATAAAGTTTACGAAACCAAATTGGAGCGTCCATCAATGTTTTACTCCCACTGAGAAGATTGCATTTTAAGTCACCGGTAGCATTATCTGGTACGGTAATGCAAGCCTGAAATCTGAATTCGCCTTGAATTTGTAAAAACCAGAATGTATATGATTTTGGATAGCCTAAGTGTATGTGCATCTTATAAAAATTTGGGTCATTTATTAAAAATTTATAATTTTGCACAAATATCACCTCCATCATCCATTTTGACCACTTATATACGTTTAAATTCTCCTTAAATATTAAATAATGATAAAATCTAATATTTTAGGAGAGTGCTATATTTGATGATACGCATTGGAGAGAATTTATTGTTTTCGGTAGCTGATTTACAAGGACTTGAAATTTCAAATTGTAAATTGTATATGCTGTTGCCGGCTACATTCGAAAATGATTTACTAAAAATGGCAGAAATGTTCAAGGTTATTATATTAGAAGTTGAAAATTTATCTGGCAGTAACCATGATCGACCAGAAAGTCAACTTTTTATAGGAATGGATACATTAGATAATGATGATGTTAATTATTCTACTGAAGAGGGTATGTTCTCTTTCGGTAGTTATCCGGAAGTCAGAAAAAAAATTGGATCAAACCTAAGAGCCGCATTAAAGAAGAAGGGATTAACTCAGGCAAAAGCCGCAAAAGCTCTTGGAATTTCGGCTGCTGCAATGAGTAATCTCGTTAAAGGCGATACGTCCTTAAAAACGGAGACGGTCGCAATGATTAAATCAAGGCTGGATATAGATCGAGATGTTTTGTTTCGCGGAGTAAGGTGGGATGATAACGCATATGAAAACAACAATGGAACTGCTACTGAAGTTGAAGTAGATAGTGACATGGAATCGCTAATTTCAGTTGTTTCAAATATAGACCAAAAACACGATAGGAATGTTCTGAAGAATGTCTTAAAGAACCTAATTAAAACTGCAGATTTGATTGGAATTGACAACACAAACTCGATACTCAATGAAATCTTTGCTCTGATCAAGCGCGGTAACGATCATAATCGAGACGCAGATCAATTATTTGATACAAACTATTGGTTTATCGAAGAATACACTCATCTACTGAGTCAAATCTCGAAATCAATTACCTCATATCCTCCCGGTGTTCAAACTACAATGAGTACAATTTCACAATACATTGATTTTATAATAGCACAGAACAAAAAACAGCGAGAGCTTGGTTAAGTAAAACTGAATATAAAATAGGCGAGAAGCGTTGCAAGACGCTTCTTTTTCTATTTTCTTTGAAAATCAGTAATTTCATTAAACCCGATATTTTGAATTTCCTGGCTATGATGTAAGTGTCAGATGATTCTTGTGGAAAAAAATGTGAAAACAGGCATTGGAAAATTGAATCTCCAGCATATAGTAGGAGGGTCGTACAAATTCCACATCAAGTTATTAAGATCCTTAAAGGCGAAAGTTTCATGAGTATCGCTCAAAGACTAACAAAAGATTTTTACTCGCATCAAACGCTTCAAACACTAATCGACAGGAAAGGAAGGTATTTCGATTATAGGTCAAACTTCAATTATTTCAAAGATGATAACCTTTGGAATGAGAAGATAGCAAGATTACTTCGAAGTCACGGATATCGCAATTTTGACAAGCTCATTTTAAATCAATTTGATGATCTGTTGTTTGGCGGTACACCCACTTTGCTTCAAAAAAGGCAACACTATTATCAAACGAAAGTGAAATTTTGCCCCCACTGTCTATATGAAGCCAAGTATCATCGCCTTCTGTGGGACGTAAGTTTGGTCAGTGTTTGCTTGAAACACAAGTGCAACTTGATTGAAAACTGTCCTAGCTGCGGTCGGCACATTCGCATTCACGATCTTATAGGAGGTGCATGCACATGCGGATTGATTTATGCGAACGTTGTCAACACGAAAACTCCAGTTGAAAGCGTGCTTTCTGCACAAAAAGTCATCCAGAGCCTGTTGACAGGTAAAAAGAAGAATATTCGAATTGAAGGTAACTTTTCGCTAACAGCAAGAGAATATTTCGCTGGACTGGATATGTTTTCAAAACTGCTCGATGGATTCCCCGCACAATTATTGTCCTTTGACAACTTAGAAGCAAGTTTCATTGAATTGAATTATAACTTGATCAGAGGAGATAAGCGTGATCTTGAAATGATTAACTTCATTTCTACGATCGCACACGAGCTTCTGGTGTCGCCGTCAAAGCATTTGGCTTCTATCGTTGAAGCCATTGAACTGAAGCGTGCCACGAAAAGAACGATTCGCGGTAAACGTGAAATCTTTGATCGAATGCTTGCAAACGGAAAATTTGAAGCGCATAAGAAGATTTATTCCGATTATCACAATACTTCCAACCAAGAATTTGCAAGGATGAAGACCGTCATGCCAAATGAGTTGAAATACTGCTCGCTTGTTCAGGCTAGAAAGATTCTGCAGTGTGATGACATCACCATTGCAAAATTCGTTCAATTGGGCTTGCTGCAGTTCGTAGAAGGTAAATTCGGTTCTAGAAAAATCATGCTTGTTGAAAAGGAGAGTGTAGTTAAATTAGCCCAACGAAGGAAAGAACTCCTGGACGTATCTCAAGTCGCAAAACTGTTCGATATAACTGGTGGCGTCGTAAGAGCAATAGCCAAGAGAAATTTGTTGAAAATGGAGCACGGTAAAGAGAAAGATGGGTACGGAAGGCGCTTGTTTCACCCTACAGAGGTCTACGTACTAATTAAGGAGGTGGAAAAGCAATGTGTACAAATACCTGAAGACAGCCTTGAATGGGTGCCGTTTCGGTATCGAGAATTATTAAACCGGCATTACCATTTCAGCTATGCTCAAACGTTGGAAGCAATTTTATCAGGAAGGTTTAGTTGCGGTAAAAAAACCACAAGCATCCAAACTCTAGAAGATGTGTATCTTTACTTGCCTGAGCTTACAAAAATGTTAGCTAAAAAGCAAGGTAAATAAAATTAGAAAAGGCGGTAATTCAATTTGAACACTGTAACCATAATGAAAGGAACACGCTTCATGATGAACAATTGCGTGTTTGAAATCTTGAAAGAACAGCTTCCCGGGAAGTTTGTAGTGAAAAATCTGAACCAAAATTCAGAATCGCTTTCCGATCTCAAAGATTTGTTGCGCTTCCACGAAAAAGGGGAATTGACATTTGAAGTAACTGGTCCGCGAACTAGCCTGAGCGATGAAGGTGTCCGGGAAAACAAAATCGTCGACTTTTCCATGTTACCGGAAAACTCCAAAGAAGTCGCTTCAAGAAGATACGAAGCGATTAAACCGCTCCTACGGTTCAAAGGCAATAAAATGCAGCCGTATTTTGAAGAACGATCAGCCGAACTCAGGTTGATGGGACATGAGGTTTCAGCATTGACTTTGCGTCGATGGTTTGATTTTTTTGTGAATAGCGGGAATGATATCAACGCTCTCGTTCCCAACACTATGGATTGTGGAAAGGGAACGCGTTTGTCATCAGAACTTGAGATGATTATCGACGGCTTTGTAGAAACCTATTATGCAAAAAGGGAGAAAATTCAAGCTACTGATGTTCATCTACGTATCGTTACTGAAGTTGAAAACAAAAATAAATTTCGAACGCTGGATACGAAATTGGATATACCGTCTTATAATACGGTACTTCGACGGATCAAACAAAAAGATCCGTATGAAATGATGGAGAAAAGGGAAGGCGAGAAACATGCTTTTGATAAGCTTGGACATGTGAATACACTGGGCAAACCTGCTCGTGCACTCGATGTTATCGAAATGGACCATACGAAGTTAGATGTCTTTGTCGTCGATGACGAAACAAGGCTTCCGCTTGGAAGACCATGGCTTACAACCGCTGTTGATAAAGCGACTGGTAGCATTGTAGGTATCTACATTGACTTCCATCCGCCTTCGTATGTATCGGTTATGAAAGCTTTGTCTCATGCCATGAGTTCAAAATATTATGTTAAGGAGCTATATCCGGACATTAAAAATGAATGGGGTGCTTACGGAGTTCCAAAATTGTTGAAGGTTGACAATGGTAAGGAATTCAGAAGCAGTTCACTCGATGATGCTTGTAAACAACTTGGGATAGAACTGCAGTTCTGTCCACCACGTAAGCCATGGTATAAGGGGACGGTTGAGCGAACATTTCGAACCTTGAACTCTCAGCTTATCCACCAAATCCCCGGCACTACGTTTTCTAATGTAGTTCAGAAGAAGGACTATGATCCTGTGAAAAATGCTACTGTGGGTTATCAAAAACTCATAAAGCTTATTCATTCCTGGATTATTGACGAGTATTCTCAGCAATTTCACAAAGGCATAAAGGGAGTCCCTGCTAGACTTTGGGCAGAAAGCATTGAGAAGTGGGGGCACCCGCCGCTGCTGCAAAGTAAGCCGATGTGGGATGTTGTTTTAGGGAAACTCAAGAAAGGCTCGACTGTACAAAGGACAGGTATTCAATTCCAGAACCTTTATTACAATTCGTCAGCGTTGCAGGATTTAAAGCGGAACTGTATGAAAAAAGATATCAAACACGTGAGTTTCAAATATGATCCGTACGATATTTCCAAAATTCACGTTTACGATGAATTGGAAAGGAAATATCTTGAGGTTCCTTGCACTGACCAAGCCTACTCTTTTGGTCTGACGGAGTTTTCGCATCGCTGTATTCTACGTCAACTAAACAAAGCAAAAAAAAACGTCAATCTTTCGGAGCTAAGTCAAGCAAAAGAACGCTTCTTAAAAGATGTGGAGGAAGAAAAGAGGAAAACGAAAGGCGTTCGCGCTGCAGCACTTACTCAACCTTCTTCTGCTCAAATTATTAGCTCTGCAACGACGAAAGATGCGAAAGCCGAGATAGAAGTAGCGCAAGTCGAACGAAGCCTTTTTTTACGATTTGAAGATGAAGAAGAACTTTGGGAGGTAGTTAACAATGCAAATGTTGAGTAAGGAAGAAAAGCTTAAATTTGTGGAAGGGATTCGAATTATTCATCCACAATTTCAAAAAGCGATGCGTTATATCGAAGAAGCGCATCATGAGTCCTCGTATACTACAGATCCATTGTCGCTTTTGATCTTCGGCAACTCCGGTTGCGGTAAGACAACATTGTTTGAAACGTATATCAAGAAGCATGACCAAGTAACGAATACGGTCGTTGACGGTATTAGAAGTACGAACCGCGTGATTTTACACGCAAGTATTCCTAGTCCGGCAACGCATGTCACTGTAACAGAACGGCTCCTTAAACAGTTGGGAGATCCTTATCCAAGCAAAGGAACGGTTGGGCAAAAGGACCTGCGACTTGTGAACCTGATAAAGTCGAACAAAGTTCAGCTGATTATGCTTGATGAAATTCAACATTTTATCGACAAGGATAAGGAGAAAGTCATTCACAAGGTATCAGATTGGTTTAAATCGTTGATCAATCAAACGAGAGTACCTGTTGTATTATTTGGTCTCGAAGAGGCGCAGCAGGTTCTCGATGCAAATGAGCAGTTGAGCCGGAGGTTTCCTGTGCGAATGAACATTAAGCCATTTGGTTTCAAAAGCCCGAAAGAGATTGAGGAATTCAGGAGATTAATGCACGAAATCGATCAACAACTGTGTAAGGTTTTTACAAAACCTTCTCTTCTCGGAGATGAGGAGATGTGCGAGCGCATGTTCTATGCTACGAACGGTTCCATTGACTCAATTATGAAACTCATCCGCCGCAGTGCAAAGGAGGTCATTGAACGAGATGGAGAATGCATTGATTTGATGGATTTGGCAAGAGCATATGAACGATATACCCATGTTAAAATGGACAAAGCTGTAAATCCCTTTGTTATTGAACACTTTTCGCTTTCCAAATTCTCTGCATAGTGAAAAGCCACCAAGAAAGCATAAGCTTCCTTGGCGGTTACATAATAAAATTTATTTTTTCTTCACTAATTTTTACTTCATGTAACAATTTCCTTTCAGCTACTGTTAAAGTCTCCAATTTAAGCTGACATCCAATTGAAGTTGATAGTGACGTCACGCTTTCCTCGGCTATAGAAGATTTGAGCAATCAATCAATAAATTTTGAAATATTGGTAAAAACAAACTTAAAGTTAAAATTACAAAAAAATACATGAATGGAATATTTGTGTCAATAATGGATAATAGAGGAGGTCACTATAAACGATGATACAAGAGGATATACTTGAGGGATTCAAAATAGATCGAATCGAAATATTTGAAATTCATGGTTGTTTCGGCTTGAATTTTTATTGTATAAACGGCTTCACAGAATACTTTGTAGTAGATAATAGTGAAGAGATAGTGGAATTTGTAGCCGGACAACGATCAACTTGGACCGATAATATCGAAATTTTAGTGGAAATGAGCATATGGGAAGTTTTTCGTTTGAAATTCTTATATTCTGATATCCAAGGAACACAAACTTCGACTTTATTTACGCCCACGCGTGCAAGAGGAGGAGTTCAAAGGTCTAGATCTCAGTTAGTAGCACATTAAGAGAAACCTATGGTTAGCTTTAAAGCATTGACAAAAAGAACCAAGTCAAACAATTTCGAAGCAAGAATCAAGCAGAAGTAGAAATACTAGGGAGGTATAAGATGATATCAAATTATTTATGCAAAATAGAAGGTTTCAAAAGCGAGGGCGACCATTTCAGTTACACGATCACCTATCGCGAAGAAAACTGGGAGACTTGCAACAAACTTACGTTGGATCTTTTGCCGGAAGGTCCCAAATTTGTCGATAGCGGAAATAACAAGTTCAAGGGAGAGTGCCTAGCAGAAACTGTTCAGTCCATCAAGATGCAGTGGTTCGACACTGACACTCAGAATAATTTGTGGCATATTGGACGTGCTTTAGAGCCCCTTCTTCCAGGTAACATAGAAAGCATTAACCTCCAGTACGAGTATAAAGAAGAAGTTGGCAATAGGACGATTCATTTATTTTCGATAAGCGGCATACCTGATCTTGAGTTTAGTTATATCGAAGAAGACGGTAAAGAAATTAAACTCTACGCCGTTCGTCCAGCTGCATTTAAAGGTGAAAATATCTTTTATATGACAGGATCTATTTTCGAAAGGTTCTCGCATCAAATTGATGAGCAAATCGCTAACCATCCGAAACTCAGGATGAAAATACTCTTTCAATAAAAAAGAAGAGCTGAAGTTTCGCTCTTCTTTTTTTACGGCTTCTTGCTAGTTTAATCTTACTCTGGTTACTCATAATCTTCAGGTAAGCGTACACACGGATCCAGCCGCGCATCCTTTAAGTGGAACAAATCAACCGCCATTTTCAAATTGCATCGGAGCAAACAGATCGCTATTCTTGTTTATCAGTCAATGCTCACATCTTTTCACAGGGTGCATATCGTGAATAATAAATCGTGACTTCACGGAAAGCGATGGCGAATAAAAAAATGAAAAACGAGATATTTTCGGTTGATATTTCTTATTACTAAAATTAGAAAAAAGAAAAGCTTCTTTATCACGAATAATAAATTTGATGTGCTCTTTGTCTTTTCCAAACGTCTGAATGCTCGTTATTTCAGTGTTTGGTGAATAAAAACACGCCTCGGGGTTTCCAACTCCGTATGGTTCTAAAATTCGAAGTTGTGACGCGATTTCGTGAGAGAATTGATGTAAATGAAGTGTTAAATCATATTCTTGAGCAGTTTGTAAGTGCGAATCTGGAATAAAAGTTTCTTGGATGTCTTTAGCGAAGGAATCGATCAATTCAGGAATTACTGAAAGCCCTGCAGCTGCTTTATGCCCACCGAAGCGCAGTAGGTGTCGAGAACAACTTGAAATTGCATCTACAATACTAAAGTTGTGTGGTCCCGAGCGGGCGCTACCTTTTCCGGAGTTCGTCAAAATTATGGCTGGACGAGCATATAAATTTGATATTCGACTGGCTATTATGCCAATGACCCCTTCGTGAAAATCGCCTCGAATCACCATAATTGATTGGTTTTTCAACCCTGAGGTTTGTACAATTGATTCTGCCATCAGTGTTTGGGCGTTAGTAAGAGACTTGCGGTCGTCATTGTATTGTAGAAGTTTTGCTATCGTTTCATCTTCAACAGAGTCGCCTAATAGGAAGCTTACGGCTAGGTTCGGGTCTGCAACACGACCGGCGGCGTTGAAGATAGGAGCAAGGCGAAATCCAATTTCAGAACTTGTCAATTGCCTTGGATTCAGTTTCAAAGCTTCGAGCATTTTCGCGAATGGCGTCGAAGGAGACATTTGCATTTTTTTTAGTCCGAGCCCTGCAATGATCCGGTTTTCTCTCTGCAACGGCATCATATCGGCAATCGTTCCTAGTGCTGCAAGTTCGAGATAATCGTACAGATAGGCTTTAAAGTCGTATTGCGTGAGCGAAAACAAAGCTTGTACGAGCTTAAAAGCAATTGCCGCACCGCAAATGTGCGGAAATGGATAAGATATTCCATCCTTGCGCTGGGGGTTGATGAACGCATCGCATATCGGGTGCTCGCCAGACGGCAGAAGCTGGTGGTGGTCGGTGATGGCTAACCCCATACCTAATTTTTTTGCAAGGTGCGCCGCCTCAAGGGCGGTGGAGCCGTTATCCACGGTTATAATGAGAGCCACGCCTTTGGCGTGGAACTCATTAACAGCTATGGTCGTCAGCCCATAGCCTTCCTCGCGTAGGGGGAGGCGATAGATGACCGTTGCGCCAAAAAAACGAAGCGCCTTTACGAGAATACTTGTGCTCGTGATGCCATCGACATCGTAATCGCCAAAAATACCGATGATTTCCCTTTTGCGAATGGCGGAAATAATAAGCGATACCGCCTTTTTCATATCGGGAAGTAAAAACGGATCTAGCAGCTGTGATTTATCGTAAAAAAGAAATGAAGATATATGTTCTTCCGTCGAATCGATGCCTCTATTTTGCAGTAATTGGATGACGATAGGATCAATGTTAAACATCCTTGACCAATACTGGAGCTCGTCATGCGTTAGTATGTTCTTTTTCATTGACCAAAGTGGCATCATTACCTCTACCTTTACAGTTTGTATTTTTGTTTTGCGAGTTTTTTTTACAGGCAAAGCGCATGCGGAATTCTGATCACTTAACGTTATACAAGTAATAAACGTAATCTTAACTTGGAATGATTCAGTATCTGATCTCTAAAAGCTTCGCGTTGTGATCTGCTCCTGAATTTAAGCCCAAAAATACGAACTCTTTTATTCGTATAAATAAAAATCGAGATGATTTTCGGTAATCGTCCGCTGCTGTAATCAAATTCAACATCCGATACGGTACAATTTGCTTCGAGATCAGTATCGACAATTGCGGTAATTCTGATTGTTCCATCAGGTTCACGATCCATTCCCCAAATTTCAACTATATTTCGAAGAAAAAGTATTTTATTCACCTCATCGCATTTGAAGTCGATTACGGCGATTCCACCGCCGCTTTTTAATTTGAATCTTCTTTCACAAGCCCAAATTAATACCTTTTAAAATATTTATTTCGGGACTTTATTCGAATAATAATCCTCCAACAATTTTGACAATCGCACTGGCTTATATGTTCGAAGATATTTCTCCAATAAGGCTAGTTCATCAGGATACTTCTCGCCTCTCTCTTTAACAATGTTTAATTCTAATTCAAGGTATTGAACAAAACGTTCCAGAAGATCTAATTCGTGTACAACAAAGCGTCGCAGATATACAAATTCCAGAAGATCTTCTAATTCCAATTTAATGTCACCTCCAGTAAATAAGTAAGGAATAGCGAGTCGCCACCGTAAAATCACTTCAATCTTTCAGCTTGTGTAAGAAAAGGTTTTTCAAGAATGCCCTTCCTTTCTTTGAAATTAATATTGCTTGGAGTGTATATATTTTTGAAATGAAGTTGATAATAACATTATCATTTTGATAATCAAAAGCATCCGGTAATCACCAGATTCCATTGTCAAACGGTATTTCTCGGATAATGACAGGAAAATGCAGGGATAGTCTAGGATGGGCGTCGGATGAACAACCCAATCCTAGGCACGATTTTGTCAGTCTTCATTTGAAATTTATTGCTAAAGAAACAAGAGTCTCATTTGCCATTGCACGTTTTTTGCACTTGAGTATCTTATTTCTGAATGGATGGCTCGACGCCTTGATATAAGCAAGAAATGCGTCTAAGCCAAGATACCCTTTCAGCGAATTCACAGACTTAATGCTGAATACAATGTTTCCAGCGGTGTAACCAAGTCGAGGCTCTAGTTTCTCGACCTCCATATGGAGACGGGAATTGGAAGGATTCAAATCCCAAGCCATTTCCAGATCCGTGTAGAAACATTTTCCAATTTGTGCGTTGAAGAGATCCTCGAGGTATCTTGCCAAATCTTTCGTTCGCATGCAAGGAAAACCTCCTCTTTTTGCTCTTTGTTTGCAGTCAGATGCAAGACGATAAAATTTATTGCTGTTCTGCTTGATTAGAGATGCTTCAATTGTATGTACTTTGCATAAATGAGATACACCATATGCACCTCCACTTTTAGGGTGACGGTTAGGATAAAATCTTTCGAGCGGTAAGTGCTTACTACACCCGACACATTTCTTTAAAACAATACCCCCAATCACCCGATAGGGAGTATTTTTTCTTTTTTTGTGCAGTATTTTTTCCACGAAATTACCTCCATTTTTGTTTGGAATTGCCAGCAGACACTATGATGTCCGAAAAAAGAATCCCTTATACAGGAGGGATTCTTTTTTCAATTTGTTTGAGAATAGATAGGAATTTTCATTGTCTTTGGGAATTTGAATAAGAATTTTCATTTCCTCTGATTATCGTTTATCAATTTTTTTTGATAATACCGTTGATTTGAAGCTGTTTTTTGCACCTCAATTTTTCAAACTTTCTGGTGGCTTACAATTGGCCTGGTTCCGCTCTATATCGCCTTAACGGGAGCTTCACCGTCGGTCATTCGCGCCGGGATGATGGCGATGATCGCCCTATATGCGGCATATCGGAATCGATTGAAGGACGGGCTTCATGTGGCCCTGATCGCCGGAATCGGGATGTTGATCTGGAATCCGTACTATGTGCTCGACGTGAGCTTCCAGCTCTCCTACCTCGTCACAATGGGGATCATGCTCGGAGTGCCGCACGCGAACAAGCTGCTGCCCATACGCAGCCGAAAGCTGCGTGAGGCCGTATCCATCACGGTCGTAGCTCAGCTCATTTCGTTTCCCCTCACGATTTATTATTTCAATCAGTTCTCGCTGCTTTCGATGGCTGCAAACCTCGTTTTGGTTCCTGTGTTCAGTGTCTTCGTTATGCCGGTAGGTACGGTGGCGATGCTGCTCTCACTTGCCTGGCCCTTCGCTGGGACGTGGCTTGCGTGGACTGCAGCCAAAGTGAACAGCTTCCTATTCATCATAGTGGAATTCATTAGCCGATGGCACATCTTCCAAACGATTTGGCCAAGCCCCAAGCCACAAGCAGCGGAGCAGCGAGTGATCGAGCAGGGGAATCCTTCTCCAACGCTAGTCTTCCCATCTATCGACGTCCTCAAAGTCGCTCACCATGGCTCCAAAAGCTCGACCTCGGAAGCCTGGCTGAATGCCTGGAGGCCAAAGCATGCGGTGATCTCCGCAGGAGTGGGTAATGTCTATGGTCATCCGAACGCCCAGGTGATTGACCGGCTAAACGCGCACAACGTCCGAATTCACCGAACCGACCGGCAGGGTGAAATTCAAATGCAGGTGAAGAAAGGAAGCATTTTCATGAGGACCAAGCTCTCGCAATGACTGCATAAGCGTCCCATCCTTGACAAACAATACCTTTGATTAGCATAGCTGCTTAGGACTTAGGAGGGTATCGGGCAATGAAAGACGGAATGCGTAGCAACCGATGGGGGATCGGCGCGCTGATCTTTTTGTTTGCGGCTCTGGCGACTGCGGCCTGCGGCGAAGAGAAAACGCTCAAGGTCGGCATCGAAAATAACTTTCGACCGTTCACGTACACGGAGTCGGGCGAGAATAAGGGCTTTGAGGTGGAATTGTGGTCAGCTGTAGCGGATAAAGCAAATATCAAATACGAGCTTGTACCTATGGAGCATAGTGAAATTAATCAAGCTGTCAAGTCCGGCAAGGTCGATTTGGCGATCGCCGGGATGACCGTCAATAAAGCGCGGAAAGACAACTTTGCCTTCTCCGATCCGTATTTCCAAACCGGTCTGGTCCTGCTCACCGCAGCAGATAACGACGAGATCAAGAGCAAAGACGATTTGGCGCAAAAGCTGGTAGGCACCGAAGCCGGCTCCACCGCCTATATTTATGCGAGCTCCATCAAGGACGTCAAGGAAGTACGCGGCTATTCAGATATATCCGAGGCGTACGACAAGCTGAGCAATAAGACGCTGGATGCTGTCATCTTCGACGAGCGCAATGCACATGACTATTTGCAAAACGACGGCAAAGGAAAGGTGAAGATGGTGGGTGAGGTGCTCAACCAAGAGAGCTACGCCATCATTATGAAGAAAAAAAGCAAATATTTAGGCCGGATCAACAACGGGATCGAGGCCGTCGGCAAGAACGGCACTTACGAGACACTGTACGCCAAATGGTTCGGGAGCAAGCCGAAGAAGCTGCCAGGCGGATAAGCCCCTTGACCGTGGGAGGAAATCCATGCCAAACTAACGGGGTGGATTTCATGGCGAAGGAGAGACAAGAGCGATGCCGCATTTATCGGTTAGAGGGATTGAAGCGGAGGACCTGAGAACGATCAGTCAGCCGCTGGTAGAAGAGCTTGCAGCCATTTGTGCATGCGGGGAGGATCAATTTACGATTGGATGTTTTGCGACGATATCCGTTTTTGGTGGAGCGTTTGTCAGCACCTATCCGTTTATTGAAGTAGCCTGGTTCGACCGCGGACAGGAGACGAGGGACAAGTTCGCCCAAGCGATCACCAAGCATGTGCTGTCGCTCGGTATTCCGGAGGTAGAGATCGCATTCAAAGCCTATCTGCCTGAGTGCTATTACGCGAATGGTGAGCACTTCTAGCGGACGGCTTTAAGTCTCAGAGAAACAAAGGGCCCCACAAGCCATCCAAGGCTGTGGGGCTAAGTGTATATATATCAAAAAGGGGGTCGACTTTTATTATAGGCACGGAACATTAATACAAGATGAAGAACACATTTCATTTTGGTTACAAAAATAGGCAGCGAATTTACAGTTGTAGCAGAGCGGCAATTTTGTTAAAATCATTATTTGTGCGGGAGGTTTCCGATCACGGAAACGCTCTTAGCGGGTGGGTGAGGGAGCATTACAACGAGGTAGATCGATTCATGTTTAGTAATCAACGTACGAAAGCAAGCATATTGCTTTTGTTCGGCGCCGCATCGTACGGCGTATTGTCCACATTTGTTAAGCTTGGCTATCAGGACGGGTTTACTCCAGGGGAAATTACAGGAAGCCAAGTGGTATTCGGATTTATTGCATTATGGTTGTTGTGTTTGCCATCATGGAAGAAGCTGAAGGGCATTTCACCCAAATCGATCTTGAAATTGATGGGCAGCGGTATTTTTACCGGGTTGACGGGTATTTTCTATTATTATTCTTTGCAGAGTCTGGACGCATCATTCGCTGTACTTTTGCTGTTCCAATTCACGTGGATGGGCATGCTGCTCGACTGGCTCGTACATGGCAAAGCGCCTGGGCGCAATCAGCTCATAGCTGTAGGCATCGTGCTGGCAGGTACGCTGCTGGCTTCCGGCTTGTCGCTGGACTCGCTTGAGCGTCTTAACCCGGTCGGCATCGGCTTAGGCTTGCTGTCCGCGGTCAGCTACACCTTGAACATGTATTTCAGCGGCAGAGTCGCGACCGAGGTGCCGACGATTTTCCGCAGTGCATGGATGGTGACCGGAGCAACCTTGACGGTGTTAGCCGTATATCCTCCGCATTTTGTAACGAACGGTTCGCTTGGTCACGGACTATGGGTATGGGCTTCGATTCTCAGCCTGTTTGGGATGATCATTCCGCCTTACTTGTTTGCCAAAGCGGCGCCGCAGCTGGAAACGGGACTTGCTGCGATCTTGGGAGCGGTGGAGCTGCCGGTTGTTATTGTCATTTCCGGGTTGCTGCTGCATGAGCATACAGGAATTCAGCAGTGGCTGGGCATCCTTTTGATCATCGGCGGAATCGTTGTCTCTGAAGCGAAGCCTTTGGCTAGCTCCTCATCGGTTCAACCGGCGTTAGATTCATAAAGAACAAACCATAACGGATTTTGAAGACCCTAAGTAGGATCAATCGGCACCGCGAAGCCCATGGGCATGCTGCTTGAACCTTGTGTGGGCGATCGAAGTCCTTTTTTTTTACACCTCGCTACATAATGGAAGATTTTTCCTAATTCTATATACGACTTTACTAAAATTTGATATTCTATAAAAGTTGAATTGAGAGCTGCAACATTTTATATTGCCATAACGTTTAAAGGTTGCAAGAGAGGGGGATCCCAGTGGTAGCGCCTGAACTAATCAAGGCTGCCCAAGCGGGCGATCGCGACGCTCTAATTACCCTACTGCGTGAGATTGAGCAGCATGTCTACCGAACGGCTTATTATATTCTCGGGAATGAGCAGGACGCTATGGACGCCGCACAGGAAGCGTTAATCCGAATTTATACGAAAATCAACTCCTACGAGGAAAAGGCTCAGTTTAAAACGTGGGTGCAGCGAATTGTAACGAATTTATGCATCGATAAGTTCCGCCGGAACAAGCCGACGGTTTCGATCGAGCAGCACGATCTGAGCTTTACCGACCATAAAACGGTGGAGGACGAAGTGATGTCCGCATATATTTCCCACGACATTCGGGAGGCCATCGATAAGCTGCCGGATCATCATCGTTCCGTCGTTGTGCTTAGGTATTTACAGGACTTTTCCTATAATGAAATTGCCGAATCGCTGGACTTGCCGATCAATACGGTCAAATCGTATTTATTCCGGGCAAGGCAGCAGCTGCAGGTCATTCTCCGAGATTACAAGAAGCCTGGAAGCGATGCGGTACGGGGATAAACGTCGGAAAGAAAAAATAGAACGAGCTCGGCAGATGAGATGAGGCCGATGCTTCAGGGGATATATGAATCGTTAAGAAAGGTAGTGTACGGGGATGATCTGTCAAGAGGTGATCGAACTGATGCAGAGATACCTTGATCGGGATCTCGATGAATCGGAATACAGCCGGATGCTTCAGCATCTGCAGCAGTGTCCGTATTGCACAGAGCTGTTCGAGCGTCTTGTGAATGTTTCAAGTGAGCTGGAAAAGCTGCCGAAGGTAACCCCGCCGATCAGCTTAGTTGACGCCATACTGCCGAAGCTGGAGCTGCTCGATGCGGCGGTGGATCAACTGGAGCAGGAGCGAACAAGCGAAGCGGTAGCGGCTGCGCCTATGGACGAGGTGCTGCCGCCGCGCAGCGAGGCAAACCGGCGCCATTCACAGGAAGGCTGGCGTAAACGAACGAAAGATTGGTTCTCATGGCCGGTGTTTGGAGGCGTGGTTGCCGCAGGGCTTGTCGCAGGCTTCTTCCTGTTCGGGCAGCAGCAGTCGCCTTCGAATGCCGATGCAGGCAAGCTGATGATGTCCTTGGATGCGGTGGAAAAGAAAGCAGCATCGCCTGAGAGCGGCGCCGCCGATTCGCCTCAGAGTCCGGCGCCGAATCGGCAGGAGAGCGCGGCAGGCTCCCTGCCTGCGGCCAAGCAGGATTCGTCGACCGCGAATGAGACGAGAGCTGTCCAACCACAGGCTGGAGGAGCAGGTGCGGCAGCTCGAACCGATAGTGGAGCGGCGGCGAAGACCATTGCGCCAAGCGCTTCACCGGCGCCGACGGCTGCAGCCAAGACCGCGCCTTCATCAGGGGGAGTGGCAAAGCCACAGATCGCACCGCAAGCACCGGCAGCTGTTGATTCCAAGAGCAATGCAGGCTCGCAGCCTGCACAGACTCCAGCTCCGAGCGTGGATACGCCGAAGCCGAGCAGCCTGGTTGAACCGCAGCAGCCTGCGCCAACCTCGGACAGCCCGAGTGCGGTCAGCGGCGCGCCTGCTCCGACACAGGGGGCCGATGCGAGCGCCAGGGTGCAAGGGCCGCCGGCGGCGGATATGGTAACGAAAGGCGCCCCTGCAGCGCAGACTAGCCCGAACGTGGCTAGCAAACGGCCCATGGGCATCGCGGCCATGCCGGAGCCTACTCCGGTTCTCGAGCTGACCACCACGGACGGCGCATATAAAGCGGTAATCCAGGATAATAAAGTGTCGGTGCTGGATAAGCAAGGGAAGGTCATATACGCCTCCAAGTATGACTGGAAGGACGGCGACCTCCAAATCGAGCTCGTCGCTTGGTCGACCGATTATAAGATCACTTACCGAGTGAAGAATGACAATCAAGTGCGGACGTTTGTCATCAACGTGAAAGAGCAGACGGAGATAGAGAGCAAGCCGTGATCCTTACTTAATAAAAGTTTATTACAAAACTGTCGAAGATCCCGCACACATTGAAGCTTTTGCGCGTATACTTGTAATATACAAAAAAAGATACGATTCGCGTCGTATGACCACCTGACCGGAAAGTTTCTAGAGCTTTCGCAGGAGGTGTTTATATAGATGAGTTTCGGACGAAGGGATTAGGTCAGGCCGGGAAAAACGGTTTTGACGTAATCCCTTTGTTGTTGGTATCATGAACAAGACGTTAGTGTAAGAAAGATATTCAGGGACGGTGCGAAAGTCATTCATGGATTATAAATCAGCGATCAGACAAATCAATAAAGGCCAATTTCAGCCCGTCTATGTATGCTATGGGTCGGAGAGCTTTCTCATTCAGGAGCTCGTCGAGAAGCTGACGGACAAGCTGGTGGAGCCGGAGCATCGGGCGTTTGCCGTAAACAAATATGATCTGACGGAGACGCCGGTCGAAACGATCATTGAAGAAGCGGAGACGCTCCCCTTTATGGTGCCGCGTAAAATTATCGTCGCCTCGCGGGCGCTCTTTTTCACTGGGGCCAAGGAAAGCGGCAAGATCGAGCACAAGCTGGACCGCTTAACCGAATATATGAAGTCACCGGCTGATTTTTCAATTATCATCTTTACCGTGGATGCGGACAAGCTGGATGAGCGGAAAAAAATCGTCAAGTCGCTTAAGGATGCAGATGCCCTGGTTCCTTGTACGATGCTGTCAGCCGATGAATTGACGCATTGGGTTGGACACGAAGCGGAGAAGGCGGACTTCTCGTTTGCCCCCGGCGTTGCAGACCAACTGATCCTCTACACGGGAACCAGCCTGCAGACGCTCGTGAAGGAGATTGAGAAGTGTGCGCTGTTCGCCGGCAAAGGCGGGACGCTGACCATGGCCGATCTGGAGCAGCTGGTAACGCGCAGCATCGAGCAAAATATTTTTCAGCTGATCGAGCACATCGTACAGGTACAGCTGGAGCAGGCGTTTACGATGTTAGCTGAGCTGCTACGCCGCAAAGAGGAGCCGATCAAGATCATCATGCTGATCGCGCGACAATTCCGCATTATGTTCCAGGTCAAGGATTTGACGCAGCAAGGCTATTCGCAGCAGCAGATTGCCAGTCAGATCAGCGTTCATCCGTATGCGGTAAAAATTGCCGCAGGACAAGCGAACCGGTTTGAGCTGAACAAGCTCGCTCACATTTTACGGCAGCTGGCGGATTTGGACTTCCAAATGAAGAGCGGTAAAATCGATAAGGTGTTAGGCCTTGAAATGTTTCTGTTGAAGCTGGCGTCCTAAAAAGGTATACAAAAAAGACCATGCTGTCCGTGAGGATCGCATGGTCTTTTGCTCGTCGCATGAATTACGCTTGAGCGGAAAGCTTGTTGAGTCTTTTCGCTAAACGGGATTTTTTGCGGGCAGCGGCGTTTTTATGGATTAATCCTTTAGACGCTGATTTGTCAAGCTTCTTGCTAGCAGCAACAAGCGCTGCTTTAGCGGTTTCAACGTTACCGTTAGTTACAGCTGTTTCAGCAGCTTTAACTGCAGTACGAAGAGCGGATTTGTGAGATGCGTTGCGCAGACGGCGCTTTTCGCTCACTTTCACGCGTTTTACTGCGGATTTAATGTTTGGCATGAAGTTCACCTCCTACTACAACTTGCAATGAAGCACAAATGATCTTCTTGTAGACAACTCTAGATATTCTAACATGCCCATTTTCAAATTGCAATAGAGATGTACGGCAGTCGCTTGCGAATTTAGGGAATGTGTATAACGTAACTGCCTTTATCAAACAATAATTCAGCCAGACTAGAGCTGCTGCACGGCTTGTTTCGGCTAAGCGCCGGACTTTGCTGTGAGCGATGAAGGGAGTAGAGGTATGACTATTGATTTAAGTGCTTACTCGGTCCGAACGGACCTGGCTTTGGAAGCAAGAGACCTGGCATCCTCGAGAGGGGAAATCCCTGGTGTACATACATCGAATTTTGAGCAGGAAGGCATCAAGGTCAGCTTGATCGACATTACGTCCCAGCAGGGCTCCCAAGCCTTAGGGAAGCTGCCAGGTCATTACATCACGATCGAAGTGCCGGCGCTGCGCCAGAAAGACACGGATCTGCAGGACAGAGTCGCAACCTTGTTTGCCCAAGAGTTCGAGAAGTTTTTGAAAAAGCTGAACATTGCGCCGGATGCCAGCATTCTTGTGATTGGTTTGGGCAACTGGAATGTGACGCCGGATGCCCTGGGTCCGCTGGTCGTGGAAAATGTGATGGTCACCCGTCACTTATTTGAGCTGATGCCGGGACAAGTTAGTCCAGGCTATCGTCCGGTCAGCGCTGTGGCGCCGGGGGTACTCGGTACCACGGGAATTGAGACCGGAGAAATTGTGCAGGGCATTGTGGAGAAGACGAAGCCGGGATTGGTCATCGCCATCGACGCCTTGGCCTCCCGTTCGCTCGAGCGGGTAAATACGACGATCCAAATCGCCGATACCGGCATTCATCCGGGGTCGGGCATCGGGAACAAGCGGAAGGGCCTGACGGTCGATACGCTGGGCGTACCGGTCATTGCGATCGGCGTGCCTACTGTCGTTTATGCGTCTACGATTGTCAATAATGCGTTTGACATGATGCGCTCCCATTTCCAAAAGCAAACCGCCAACACGGGGCAAATCCTGGGTCTCATGGACGGAATGCAGGAAAATGAGCGGCTGCAGCTCGTGAAGGAAGTACTCGATCCGCTAGGACATGATCTGCTCGTGACGCCCAAAGAGATCGACCAGTTCATCGAAGATATCGCCAACATCATTGCTAGCGGGCTAAATGCAGCTATTCACGAAGCGGTGGATGTAGACAACGTAGCAGCTTATACTCACTAACCATAGCTCAGGTAAAGGCAGGGAATGAACCCCTGTCTTTTTTGTGTGACTCTATCACTTCGATCCTCTCTTTTCTGGTTCTATCTTCTATCGCTTCTTCATAGATTCTTTAATAGCTGATAGCGGAACAGGAGGAAGAAACTCATGAAGACACTACTGGTTATGCTGGCCAAATACAAGAAACCGGGAGAAACCATCAGCGTATATGCACGAACCTTATCTTACCTAATGACGGGGAGCATGGTCCTGTTTATCGTGCTGGGTCTCTTAGGATACATGCAGTCGCAATCGACGAGTAAGGCGCCTTCCGCCTCGATGAAAGGGCTGGCCGCCTCCGTTTCTAGCCGCTTTTTTATGGACATGATGGGAATGGAAGTCCCCTACCTGCAATCCGACCGCAAAACGTTCACCTTTTCGCAGTCCAATGTGTCTACATTTTTGTTTTCGCTAGTAACGGACTTGAATCCGAAGGATCCGAAAACATTGATCGCCCGCGAAGTGCCCGGCATGACGCAGGATCGTTCCGTAGTGCTGCATTCCGGCTCTGGCTTTGTGCTGGATTCACCGGAGGATTACGGCCCGCGCTCAGGCGTATTTGATCGGATGGATCTAGGGGAAGCCGGGTCCATTACCGCGATTCCTGAGACGAACACAGGTACAGCTGGTGCGGTGATCGGACCACAGCTGCCAGCGAATGCAGCGGCGCCACCAGCAACCGCTGGCAAGAATGTTGCTTTTATCTATCAATCTCACAATCAGGAATCCTATTTGCCGGAGCTAGATGGCGTGAAAGATCCGGATAAAGCGTATGACCCAAAGAAAAATGTCACGTTAGTCGGATTACGGCTGGCACAAGCGCTGGAGAAGGACGGGATCGGAGCGGTTCATTCGGATAAAAACTACCCGGCCATCGAGAAAAGCTTCAACTATTACTATTCGTACAAATATTCGCTCAAGACGCTGCAAGAGGCGAGCGCGGGGCACCCGGATTTGAAATTTTACTTCGATATTCATCGGGATTCGCAGCGGAGGGATAAAACAACCGTGACACTGAACGGCAAGGACTATGCCCAGGTGTACTTTATCATCGGGGGGAAAAATCCGAACTGGAAGGCTAACTCCGACTTTGCGGAAAAGATCAACACGGCGCTGGAGGCGAAATTCCCCGGCGTATCGAAGGGAATCCATGCGAAGAACGGCGAAGGCAACGGCGTCTACAATCAAAACTACTCGGAAAACAGCGTTCTGATCGAGGTTGGCGGTGTGGACAACACCCTGGAGGAGTGCTACCGCACGTCAGATGCTCTGGCTGAAGCCATCTCGCAGGTGATTTTGAATGCCGAGAAGGTAAGCGCGCCAAGGGAAGATAAGGACAACAAAAAACAAAGCTAACAGCAAGGAGCGGTGAGACGGATATGATCAGGCGAAGCGGGTATCGATGGCTAACGACTGTAGGCTTTCTGCTGGCGATGGCCTTCTGCATCTTCTTCGGCGTGACGCTGGCGACGCAGGGCACCGAGCGGATCAACGGGCCGATGGTGAAGGCGACGGCTGAGCCGCAGGCGGCGCAGGGGCGCGCTTACAGCGCGGCGCCTGCCGGCAGCAAAACGGCGTCTGCAGCCGCAGTGAAGCCGACGCCACCAGCACCGGCCAAAGCCAAGCTCGAGCCGATCGAGCCGCCGGGCGGCGATACGGGGATCAACCGTGTAGGAAACAAGGCTGGCGATTTGCTGCAAATATTGGCATATCACGGCATTCGGATGATTGTGGCGCTGTTTGAGGCGCTCCTCCATTGATGCAACTCCTCACAACTGCTATAATCTGAAGTATTGTAAATTTTTCGCTGACAACCGACATGGTCGAACAGGATGATGCGGCTGCAGCAAAGCGAGTGAGGGTTCAGCTGAAGATGGATATCCAAGCCAGACAGAAAAAAATTAGAAATTTTTGCATAATCGCCCATATTGACCACGGGAAATCCACCTTGGCGGATCGGATTCTGGAATTTACCGGCGCATTGACGTCGCGTGAAATGCAGGACCAGGTGCTCGATCAGATGGATCTGGAGCGCGAGCGAGGCATTACGATCAAGCTGCAGGCGGTTCGTTTGAACTATAAGGCCGATGACGGCGAAACATATATTTTGAATCTGATCGATACTCCAGGACACGTCGATTTCACTTATGAGGTTTCGCGAAGCCTGGCTGCCTGTGAAGGGGCGTTATTGGTTGTCGACGCAGCGCAGGGCATTGAGGCGCAGACGCTGACTAACGTTTACTTGGCGCTCGATAATAATCTTGAAATTTTGCCGGTTATCAATAAAATTGATTTGCCGAGCGCTGATCCGGAGCGGGTGAAGCAAGAGGTTGAGGACGTAATTGGCCTTGACGCCAGCGAAGCTGTGCTTGCATCCGCGAAGGCAGGGATCGGGATCAAGGAGATTTTGGAGCAAGTGGTTCAGAAAGTTCCAGCACCGACCGGAGATTCCACCAAGCCGTTGAAAGCGTTGATCTTTGACTCGCATTACGACCCGTATAAAGGGGTTATCGTCTATGTTCGCGTCATCGACGGCTCGATCAAGTCCGGCTCCAAAATTAAATTTATGGCAACGGATAAAGATTTTGAGGTTATTGAGGTCGGCGCGTTTAAGCCGCGGATGGGCTCCGTCGAGTCCCTTGAGGTCGGTGATGTCGGCTTTATCGTAGCGGGCATTAAAAACGTCGGCGACACACGCGTAGGGGATACCGTGACTGATGCAAAGAACCCAACGCGGGAGCCGCTGCCAGGCTACCGCAAGATCAATCCAATGGTGTTCTGCGGACTGTATCCGATCGAAACGAGCGACTACAATGATTTGCGCGAAGCGTTGGAGAAGCTGCAGCTTAACGACGCATCACTCAGCTTCGAGCCGGAAACGTCCACAGCGCTTGGCTTTGGTTTCCGCTGCGGATTCCTCGGGCTGCTCCATATGGAAATTATTCAAGAGCGGATTGAACGAGAATTCAACATTCCGCTGATCACGACGGCTCCAAGCGTGGTTTTCAAGGTCACACAAACGAACGGCACAGTGCTCAATATTGAGAATCCGTCGCTGTTCCCGGAAACGGGCAAGATTGATTTCGTTGAGGAGCCGTACGTAAAAGCGGCCATCATTGTGCCGAACGATTATGTCGGAGCGATTATGGAGCTATGCCAAAACAAGCGCGGCGAATATATCAACATGGAATATCTCGACACGACCCGGGTTACGCTGACCTATGAAATTCCGCTGTCTGAGATCGTCTACGACTTCTTTGACCAGCTGAAATCAAGCACCAAAGGCTATGCATCCTTCGATTACGAGCTTTCGGGCTACAGACAGTCCAACCTGGTCAAAATGGATATCATGCTCAACGGCGAGCAAGTGGACGCCTTGTCGTTCATTGTTCACCGCGACCGTGCCTACAACCGTGGACGGATCATTTGTGAGAAAATGAAGGATTTGATCCCGCGTCAAATGTTTGAGGTGCCGATTCAAGCGTCTATCGGACAAAAGATCATCGCGCGCGAAACGGTCAAAGCGATGCGCAAGAACGTTTTGGCCAAATGCTACGGCGGTGACATTTCCCGTAAACGGAAGCTGCTCGAAAAGCAGAAGGAAGGGAAGAAGCGCATGAAGCAGGTCGGCAGCGTCGAGGTGCCGCAGGAAGCGTTCATGGCAGTGCTGAGGATCGACGAATAGTTTAAGCTATACAAGTGATACAAGGAGCAGGTGCTTTAGCAGTTCTGGGGCGCCTGCTTTTCTACATTCGTTGAGGCTGTCCATTTCTCCATGCAACATTAGGGGAGCAGCTGTCGACTAAGAGGGTGAAAAAGCATGATGATGCAGCAAACACAAACGCCGCGCGCGGTGTATATTCATATTCCTTTTTGCACGAACAAATGCCATTACTGCGACTTCAACTCGTATGTGCTGAAGGGGCAGCCGGTGATGGATTATCTCGATGCACTGGAGCGAGAGATGGAGCAGACGGTTCGGCAGATCCCGCCGGGCGAGATTGAGACGATTTTTGTTGGCGGAGGTACGCCGACCGTATTGCTGCCAGACCAGATGGCGATTTTTTTGAAGCGGGTGCGCGAGTATTTCCCTAACCAAGCCTCGAACCTGGAAATTACGATGGAGGCGAACCCAGGGACAACCGACCTGGAAAAGCTGCAAGCGATGAAAGAAGGCGGCGTCAACCGCATCAGCTTTGGCGTGCAGTCGTTCAATAATGCGCTGCTGGAAGGGATCGGGCGCATTCATAACACCGACGATGTGTACCGGAGCTTGGACAATGCCAAGCGGGTTGGCTTTACCAATCTGTCGATAGACCTAATGTTTGGGCTGCCGAAGCAAACCCTGGATGTAATGCGCGATACGCTGAAGGAAGCTCTAGCGCTGAACCTGCCCCATTATTCAATCTATAGCTTGAAGGTGGAAGAGAACACCCTGTTCCATACGCTGTACCAGCGCGGTCAGCTGCCGCTTCCGGAAGAGGACGAAGAGGTGGAGATGTTCAACCTCATCATGAATCAGTTGAAGACGGCCGGTTATGGGCAGTATGAAATCAGCAATTTTGCCAAGCCAGGGTTCGAGAGCAGGCATAACGCGATGTACTGGCGCAACCAAAGCTATTACGGGCTGGGGGCCGGTGCGCACGGCTATATGCATGGACGCAGGCATGTGAATATTAAGGGCGTACAGCCGTATATTGATGCGACCCGTTCAGGACTGCCGATTCTGGAGCTTAATGAGGTTAGCGAAGCGGAAGCGATGGAGGATTTTATGATGGTCGGGCTCCGCATGCTGAGTGGGGTTCGGGACGCGGATTTTGAAGCGCAATTCGGCCGTAAGCTAGAGGCGGTGTTCGGAACCGTGCTGGACAAATTCCTTCGATTGGGGCTGCTGGAACGTACTGTGGAAGGCTATCGGTTGACGGCAAGCGGCATTCCGCTGGGCAATGAAGTATTCGGTGAATTTTTGGGTATAGCTGAGACAAAAACATATTGAAATTTTTATACGGTTTGTTGTATATTTATTCATATCAATTTATCAGTTTGCACATGAATGGTGGGATCCCGAATGGCTGTTACATGCCGCAAAGCGACGGAGCAGGACGTCGATACATTATATGAAATTATTCAAGGCTACGCCGAGCAGGGCATTATGCTGCCGCGGTCGAAGGAAGTGCTGGCGAATCAGATCGATACGTTCGTCGTAGCGGAGATCGAGGAGCAGCTGGTGGGCTGCGGCTCGTTGACGAGGCTCGGGCAGGACTTGGTCGAAATCCGCTCGCTAGGCGTAACAGACGGCCACAAAGGACAGGGTATCGGCAAAGCGCTGGTCAATTCTCTGGTAGAGGAAGCCGGTGCGCAGGGGATCCCGAAGGTCATGGCGCTCACGTATGAAGTAGCGTTCTTTGAAAGAAACGGGTTCAGCGTCGTGCAAAAGGAGATCTTCCCCGAGAAGGTTTGGCGCGACTGTATTCACTGTAAAAAGCAGCATTGCTGCGACGAAATCGCCGTCTTGAAACGGCTTGATTAAACTTGACACAGACCCTATGGGTCTGTTATTTTTGTATTAGGTTAGCACTCACCTGAATGGAGTGCTAACGACGAGTTGGTTTTAGAGGTTTTGCAGTTGTTCTTTTGCAGTGGAATCCTTTTTATCTCGATAAGTGTTTTGATGGAGGGCAGTGTGTTTGCCGTAGAGTTCACGCGCCGCCTTTAAAATTGAATTTTTACCTTCTAGTCTGATAATAAAAAATTCAATTTTAAGAGCGGCCGAAGGCAAACAGCACTGTCCCGTAGTCAACGCATCTTATCGAATAAACTTCCGGAGGTGGAACGTTATGTTGACCGAACGCCAACGCCATATTTTAAGTGCCATCGTAGATGATTATATTCGTTCAGCAGAGCCCATCGGCTCCCGCAGTATTTCCAAGCGCGGTAACGTAGGCTTTAGTCCGGCCACCATCCGCAACGAAATGTCCGATCTGGAGGAGATGGGCTATCTGGAGCAGCCGCACACGTCGGCAGGCCGGATTCCGTCTCACAAGGGCTACCGATACTACGTCGATCATCTGATGACTTATGGACAGCTGCCGACGCAGGATGTGGATTTGCTGAAGCAATTTTTTGCCGAACGAATGCAGGAGATGGAGCGGGTGATTCAGCAGGTGGCGATGATTTTGTCCCATCTGACGCCGTACACCTCAATTGTGCTTAGTCCAGAGACGCTAGGCGCCACGCTGAAGCATCTGCAGATCGTCCCGCTGAACGAGCGGACGGCGGTAGCGATTATCGTAACCAATACAGGGCAAGTGGAGAATAAAACCGTCACGATCCCAGAGGGCATTCCGATGTCCGAGATTGAGAAGGTCGTGAATATGCTCAACGCCCGGCTGAAGAACGTGCCGCTGCTCCACTTCAAATCGAAGATGTACACGGAGATCGCCGCGGAGATGAGCAGCTATGTTTCAGGGTACGAAGAGCTGCTGGTCATGCTGAACGAAGTGATGAGCCGCGGCGAAGAAGAGCGGATTTATTTGGGTGGCACGACGAATATTTTGACGCAGCCCGAATTCAAAGACGTCGACAAGGTGAAGAGCATACTCGATTTGCTGGGCGAGACGCCGAAGCTGCTGCAGCTGTTTGACGGAGCGCCTGCGAGCGGGGGGATTCAGGTCCGAATCGGCAGTGAGAATAAGCTGGAGGCTGTGAATGACTGCAGCTTGATTACGGCTTCCTATACAGTAGAAGGACAGCATTTAGGTACGATCGGTATTCTCGGACCTACCCGAATGGATTATGCGAAAGTCATTAAGCTGCTGGATTATTTATCGAAGGATATGACCAAACTCATGGAGCGATGGTATCGATGAACGCAATGCACAGCCCGGGCCAGGAAGGCGAGGAAGCGTACGCGACCCTGCGCAATAACTCGAACGCGATTCGGGCGATTTGCTCCGCTGTGGAAGGCACCTTGGGGCCAAAAGGTCTGGATACGATGCTGGTTGGCGCGCAGGGTGAGGTCATTATTACGAATGACGGTGTGACCATTTTGGAAAAAATGGACGTCACGCATCCCGCGGCACGGCTGCTCATTCAGGTCGCCCGCTCCCAGCAGCAGCAGGTCGGCGACGGCACGACCACCGCCACGGTGCTCGCTGGAGCGCTGGTCGCCGAGGGTGTTGCGCAGGTCACCCGAGGGGTGCCCGTCGCCAAGGTCGTGCGCGGCATCCAAGACGGCATCGCTACGGCCCTGGAGTCGCTGATCGCCCGTGCTCGCCGTATTGAAGGCTTATCCGATCCGATGCTTTATCGTATCGCTTACATCGCCGGCCGCGAGCATGCCGACTTGGCGGGTCTCATTCTGGACGGCGCCAGGCGGCTCGGGCTGCCTAAGCTCCGCGAGGAGCACTTTCGCTTCTCCGACGTTGTGCTATCGCACCCCCGAGCACAGAACGAAGTCTGGCCCGGCCTGCTCATTCCGAAAAAGCCGGTAAACGCGCAGCTGGACTTCCCTCCTTCGCCGGCCAAGGTGCTCCTGTTTCAGGACGCGTTTGAGCCGGAAACGATTGAAGAGGAAGCGCTCATGACAGACGCCGGCTTCCACAAGCAGATGCAGCTTCGCGAGCAGTTCCGTGCGACGCTGGAGAAGCTGGTCGAGCTCCGCGTGGGGCTCGTGGCGGCCGAGCGCGCCGTCGACGCGGAAGCGGAGCAGTTCTGCACGGACCATGGCATCATGGTCCTGCAGCGGCTGCCGCGCGCGGAGCTGCGCCGCATCGCGGACTACACCGGCGCGCGGGCGGTTCGCCGCAGCGCGCTGCACAAGCCTGCCGCCGAGCTGGCAGGCTATCTCGGCTTCGCCGGGCACGCCGCCTACGACGAGCGGCTCGAATGCGTGCGCCTGGCCGAAGGCCAGGGCCGCGCGCAGGTGTCGATCGTCGTGGGCGCCAGCACGAGCGAGGTGGTCGGCGAGCGGCTGCGCATCGCTCGCGACGCGGCTTCGAGCGTGCAGGCGGCGCTGCGCGGCGGGTGTTTGCCTGGCGGCGGGGCCGCCGAAATGGCCGTCGCTCACCAGCTCGAGCGGCTGCGCGAGACCGTGCAGGGCATGGAGGGCTTCGGCATCGCCGCCGTGGCGCAGGCGCTGCGCAAGCCGCTGGCGCAGATCGTCGTCAATGCGGGCTACAACCCGCTGGAGAAGGTCGAAGAAGTGCGCGCTGCGCAGATTGCCGCGAAGAATGGCAGCCTCGGCATCGATTGCGATACCGGCGCTGTGACGGATATGCTGGAGCACGGTGTAGTCGACCCGGCTGAAGTGAAGCTGCATGCGCTGCGAGCAGCCGGAGAAGTGGCGGCGGCGGTGCTGCGCATTCATACGGTCATCAAGATGAGGCAGCGAACGGAAGATTAGGCGGAATCCCCCTTGTGTTGAAAGAAACCAGAGGGTTAGAATAACGATTTAGAGAGAGAATGCGGTGCAGCGGAGGAAAAGCTCCAGGTTTTTGGCAGGATAGCCTGAGACTTGAAGCTTGATCCGCGGCCGGATTCGGATAAGGAGGTGACAGACATTGAATACGGAACAACAACAAAAAGCCGCCCAAGCTTCAGAAGAAAACAACGAAACTACATACGGCGCTGACGTGACAGAAGAGGCAGGCCAGGATGCGGCTGCAGCCGATCAGGCAGCAGAGACTTCCGAGCCCCAAGGTGCTGTCCAACTCGAGCTGGAGCAGCTCAGAAAGCAAGCGGATGAGAACCAACAACGCTTTTTGCGTGCCCAAGCCGATTTTGACAACTTCAGACGCCGTACGGCGAAGGAGAAAGAGGAATTCGCCAAATATGCATCGCTGAAGCTGATCGAGCAATTGCTGCCGGTCGTCGATAACTTCGAGCGCGCGCTTGCGGTGAGCAAAGACAATAAGGATCACGAAGCGCTGACCAAAGGCGTGGAGATGATTTTCCGCCAACTGGATCAAGTATTGGCCAGTGAGGGCTTAAAGCCGATGGAATCGGTCGGCACACCGTTCAATCCGGAATTCCATCAAGCGATTATGCAAGTGGAATCCGATGAGCATGAGGAAGGCATCGTCGTGGAGGAAGTGCAAAAGGGCTATCTGTTGAAGGATAAGGTCCTGCGCCCAGCCATGGTCAAAGTGAGCTCATAAGCTTATCATTTTAAAAACGACGATTCGTGCTATAGTGAACCAAACCATTTTTAAGGAGGAAGACCTCAATGAGTAAAGTAATCGGTATTGACTTAGGTACAACGAACTCCTGTGTTGCCGTAATGGAAGGCGGCGAAGCCGTAGTTATCCCTAACCCGGAAGGCAATCGCACAACTCCTTCGGTCGTAGGCTTCAAGAAAGACGGAGAGCGCGTCATCGGTGAAACGGCGAAGCGTCAAGCGATCACGAACCCGGACCGCACAGTCATTTCCATCAAGCGTCATATGGGTACGAACCATAAAGAAGTGATCGACGGTAAAGAATATTCCCCGCAAGAAATTTCGGCCATGATTTTGCAAAAGCTGAAATCCGACGCAGAAGCTTATCTGGGCCAAACCGTAACGCAAGCGGTTATTACCGTTCCAGCGTATTTCAACGACAGCCAGCGTCAAGCGACGAAGGATGCAGGGAAAATCGCAGGCCTGGAAGTGCTTCGGATCGTCAACGAGCCGACAGCAGCAGCACTGGCTTACGGCTTGGAAAAAACCGAAGATCAAACGATCCTCGTATACGACCTTGGCGGCGGTACCTTCGACGTGTCGATCCTTGAGCTCGGCGACGGCTTCTTCGAAGTAAAAGCAACCAGCGGTGACAACCGTCTTGGCGGCGACGATTTTGACCAAGTCATCATCGATTACCTCGTAGCTGAATTTAAGAAGGATCAAGGCATTGATCTGAGCAAAGATAAAGCTGCAGTTCAGCGTCTGAAGGATGCAGCGGAGAAAGCAAAGAAAGAGCTGTCCGGCGTATTGACGACGACGGTTTCCCTGCCATTTATTACGGTAGTGGACGGCGTGCCTCAGCACTTGGAGGTTAACTTGACTCGTGCGAAGTTCGAAGAAATTTCCGCTCAACTCGTAGAGCGCACTATGGGTCCTACGCGTCAAGCGTTGAATGATTCCGGTCTGACTCCGGATCAAATTAACAAAGTCGTTCTTGTCGGCGGTTCCACTCGGATTCCGGCGGTTCAAGAAGCGGTGAAGCGTTTGATCGGCAAAGAGCCGCACAAAGGCGTAAACCCGGACGAGGTTGTAGCATTGGGTGCAGCGGTTCAAGCAGGCGTACTGACAGGCGATGTCAAAGACGTGGTTCTGCTCGACGTAACTCCACTTTCACTCGGTATCGAAACGGCTGGCGGCGTGTTCACCAAAATGATCGACCGCAACACGACGATCCCAACAACCAAATCCCAAGTGTTCACCACCTATGCCGACAGCCAGCCTAGCGTAGAGATTCACGTGCTGCAAGGCGAGCGCGCGATGGCAAACGACAACAAAACACTCGGCCGCTTCATCCTGGGCGAGATTCCTCCAGCGCCGCGCGGCATTCCGCAAATCGAAGTTACCTTCGATATCGACGCGAACGGGATCGTGAATGTATCCGCACTGGATAAAGGCACTGGCAAGAGCCACAAAATTACGATCACATCCTCCAGCGGCTTGTCCGATGCTGAGATTGATCAAATGATGAAGGATGCCGAGTCTCACGCTGAAGAAGACCGTAAGCGCAAAGAGCTCGTAGAAGCTCGCAACGAAGCGGATCAGCTCGTGTACTCGGTTGACAAAACGATCAAAGACTTGGGCGACAAAGTAGACCAAGGCGAGATCGATAAAGCGAACGCGGCCAAAGAAAAAGTGAAGAAGGCGCTGGAAGGCGACAGCCTTGAAGAAATCAAAGGCGCAACCGAAGAGCTGACGCAAATCGTTCAGCAGCTTTCCGTGAAGCTGTATGAGCAAGCGCAGCAAGCTCAAGGCGGAGCAGCAGGCGCCGAAGAGCCGCAAGCCTCGGCTAAAGGTAAAGACAACGTAGTCGATGCCGATTATGAAGTGGTTGACGACAAGAAGTAAGTAGTTATATCATGAAGTCACGTGTGAAAGTCAAAGCCATCCTTGCTGCAGCGGCTGCATCGGTTTGTCCGGTGCAGCGCTTGCAGCTGTTGCTTTGGCTTTCCGTCTGTTACTGACAACTGACGATGCCTGAGCTTTATCGACAGTTGCAATGGGAAATGGGAGTGTAAGCGATGAGTAAACGTGATTATTACGAGGTGCTTGGGGTCGGTAAAGACGCTTCGCAAGAAGATCTAAAAAAAGCCTACCGCAAGCTCGCTCGCCAATACCATCCAGACGTCAACAAGGCGGCGGACGCCGAGTCGAAGTTTAAAGAAGCCAAGGAAGCTTATGACGTTCTGAGCGATGATCAGAAAAAAGCACAGTATGACCGTTTTGGCCATGTGGATCCGAATCAAGGCATGGGCGGCGGCGGCTTCGGAGGACAGGACTTCGGCGGCGGCTTTGGCGACTTGTTCGATATGTTCTTCGGCGGCGGCGGCGGTCAGCGGCGCAATCCGAATGCGCCTCAGCGGGGGAACGATCTGCAGTACACGCTGACGATCGATTTTAAGGAAGCGGTTTTCGGCAAGAAAACGGAGATCGTGATTCCACGAACGGAAACGTGCGAAACGTGTCACGGCAGCGGGGCCAAGCCCGGCACCAAGCCGGAGACGTGCGGCGTCTGCCATGGCTCCGGACAGCAGGAAGTCGTGCAAAATACCGCGTTCGGCCGTATCGTGAACCGTCGCGTGTGCTCTGCATGTCAAGGTCAAGGCAAGCTGATCAAAGACAAATGCGGAACCTGCCATGGATCCGGCAAGATCAAGAAGCAGCGCACGATCAGCTTGAACATTCCAGCCGGTGTGGATGATGGCGCACAGCTGCGCGTTTCCGGCGAAGGGGAAGCAGGAACACGCGGCGGTCCGTCCGGCGACCTGTATGTAGTTATTCGCGTAAAAGCGCACGAGTTCTTCGAGCGCGAAGGCGACGATATTTACTGCGAGGTGCCGCTTACCTTTGCGCAAGCCGCATTGGGCGACGAGATCGAAATTCCGACGCTGACCGAGAAGGTCAAGCTGAAGATCCCGGCCGGTACGCAAACCGATACGTACTTCCGCTTGAAAGGCAAGGGCGTGCCTCGTCTGCGCGGTCATGGCCAAGGCGATCAGCACGTGAAGGTCGTTGTAGTAACGCCAACGAGCCTGAGCGAAGAGCAAAAGGATTTGCTTCGCGAGTTCTCCCGTGTAAGCGGCGAAAATACGAACGAGCAGAACCAATCCATTTTTGAGCGGATGAAACGGGCCTTTTTAGGCGACTAATCATTCCCATGTTAAAACACTGCAGCGCTTTTTTTGCGCCGCAGTGTTTTTTTGTATAATTCGCGAGATTCGGTGGACACTAGAAAAGGTCAGGTCTGACGAAGGGTTATTTAAGTCTGTCGTTAGGATTGCTAGAAACGATGAGGAGGAACAAGCTGATCATGGATCCGAACATCAATCAAGCTGCTCAGGCAGGCAATCAATTGCCGATCGGGAAAAATGAAGATGTGGAATTTTCATCCGATATGGCGGATGAGGCGGATATGAAGGCGCTTCAGCGCGCTCAGAAGGCCGATCAACGCCAACAAGAGCAGGAGTAGAAAGGAAGAGAATTATGGCTGAGAAAGCCATTTTGGCCTTTTTTCATTCCCCTCAAGAAGCGCAATGCTGTGTTCCGAAGCTTCAAGCGTTGCGGGCTGCGGCTATTCAGGTGGACAAGTTCGGGCAGTATCCCGGTCATGGGATTGATGAAACCCTCAACCCGTTAAGCCATTCGAATTTCTCCGGGCTTGCTCACCTTACACTGGCTGCTGGGGCTTCGAATCCCGATGCCGCGGTACTGATGGCTGCGAGCCCTGATGCCAGCGGGATGCACGACGGAAGCCTTGATTTTTATACCGATGATATGTCCAGACGCGATACGCTTTTGACCGTCGTGGTGGATGAAGCGGTTCACAGCCAGGCGCTTCGGGTAATCGAGGAAGCCGGCGGTCGGATTTAGTTTCTTTGGTTTAGACATAGTACGGGTATAGCTCGACAGTGACAAACGGTTCTTCGCAGAAATGTCTGCGGGGGGCCGTTTTTTAGTAGGAATAGTGCTTGTTTTACCCGCGTACATAATTGTTGTATACTAGGTCTTATGCATAAGTTGACATACAATGAGATGCAACTATAGTTTTAGATCAATCGGGAGGTAGTACATAAGTGCAATGGCATGAAATTACGGTGAATACAACCGAAGAAGCAATCGAGATGATTTCGAATTTTATACATGAGCAGGGAGCGGGCGGGGTGTCGATTGAAGAGTCAGGTACGCTGAACAAGCAGCGGGACACGTCTTTAGGGCAATGGTACGAGCACCCGCTCAATGACATTCCGGAAGGCCGCGCCGTGATCAAGGGGTATTTCTCCGAAGGTACGGACATGGACACTATTCTGGAGGAGCTAAAGCAATCGGTGAACCAGCTTGCCGAATTCGACATCGATACGGGCAGCCCTACGTATGAGCTGAAGATCGTGGATGATGAAGATTGGGCGAACGCGTGGAAGCAGTATTTTAAACCTCTGCGCGTCTCGGATCGGCTGACGATAAAGCCGACTTGGGAAGATTACACCGCTTCGCCGGGCGAGATTATTCTGGAGCTCGATCCGGGAATGGCATTTGGGACAGGAACACATGCGACTACCGCGCTATGCCTTCGGACGTTGGAGCAGGTCATCCAGAGCGGTGACGATGTGATTGATGTGGGCACAGGCTCAGGCATTCTGGCGATCGCCGCGGCGAAGCTGGGCGCGGGGCATGTGCTGGCACTTGATCTGGATCCTGTTGCTGTGTCCAGCGCCACGGAAAATACGCGTCTGAACGAGCTCGATGAGCAGATTACTATCAAGCTCAGCGACTTGCTGCAGGTATTGAACGAGAATAAAACGGAAACAGGAGCCAGCGCGCTTGGCGTTAAGCTGCCGGTGCAGGTTGTTGTCGCGAACATTTTGGCCGAGATCATCGTCTTATTCGTGAAGGATGTATACGATGTGCTGGCTGCAGGCGGAACCTATATCGTTTCCGGGGTTATCAAGGCGAAGCAAGAAATGGTCGAGGACGCATTGAAAGCAGTAGGCTTCGCTATCTCTCGGGTAAACGAGGACCAGGATTGGGTTGTCATCGTTGCCCAAAAACGGTAGGTGATCCGCTTTGAGCTCATTGTTGGCCTATCCCATCGACCAGCTGCCCTTCGTCTTTCTGGTGCTGCTGTTCGGCTTTACCGTGCATGAGTTCGCTCATGCTTATGTTGCGGACCGGTTCGGGGATCCAACTCCCCGTTCCATGGGCCGCGTCACGTTAAACCCCCGCGTTCACCTGGACGTGCTTGGGATGATCTTTTTCTTGTTGGTCGGGATCGGCTGGGCTAAGCCTGTGCTGGTTAACCGCAGCAAATTTAAATATCCTCGCGTGATGGGGATTATCGTTTCTTTGGTGGGTCCGCTCAGTAATTTGGTGCTGGCTTTTATCAGCCTGCTCATCCTATTCGCTTTTTATCAATTCAGGCTGCTTGACGATATGTCGCAAGGGGTAAGTCTCGCAATTAAACTCTTTTTTTCTTTAATGGTTACTCAGAATATCTTTTTGTTCATACTAAATCTAATTCCATTCCCTCCGCTCGATGGCTATCGCATTTTGATGGATTTGCTTCCCGGCCGCTGGATGATGCATGTGAAGAAGTATGAGCAGTGGCTGTATTATGCCATTCTGCTGATGTTTTTCATTCCGCCGATCCGCATGGTGACGCTTGGTCCGATTTTTGCCCAGCAAAATACGATTATTCGCTGGTTCACCGGCATTGCGGAGCAGCTGTTCGGGTTTGCGGTAAGGTTTTAGGGGTGGCTTTTTTGTCGAAAACGTTGTAAGATGGAGGGTGACCGTTTGGCTGATGGACAGCCGGGCGGTCTGACCTATTTTTATAGACCTGAGGGTACTCGAATGCAGAGATATTTTATTGCGCCGGAGCAGTTTTCCGGAGATACGGTGACGATTAGCGGCGATGATGCTCATCATTTGATTCGGGTGATGCGGGCGAAGCCGGGCGATACCTGTATTGTCAGCGACGGAGAAAGCCGCGAAGCGCTGGTCAAGCTCCATACCATTGAGAAGGATCAAGCGGTAGCCGACGTTGTTGAGCTGCTGCCGATGGACCATGAACCTGCTGTCGACGTGTGGATAGCGCAGAGCTTGCCCAAGGGCGACAAGATGGAGCTCGTGATTCAGAAGGGGACGGAGATTGGCGCCGCCAGGTTTATCCCGTTTGTTTCAGAGCGGACCGTCGTCCAGCTGGATAGTAAAAAAGAAGGCAAGCGCATCGAGCGCTGGCAAAAAATAGCCAAAGAAGCTGCAGAGCAAGCGCATCGCAACAAGGTGCCGGTCGTGGAGTCGCCGCTGAGCTGGAAAGAGCTGCTGAAGCGGGCGGGCGAAGCAGACTGCGCTTGGATTTGCTATGAGAAAGAAAGCACGCAGGAGCTGCGCCTGGCGATCCGGCGGGCTTTATCGGGGCGTTCTGCGGACTCCGCAGCCTTAGCGAGACCTAAGCTGCTTTTGATTATCGGTCCCGAAGGGGGCTTTACCGAACAGGAAGTGACGGCTGCAGAGGCAGCTAGCTGCAAATCCATCAGTCTCGGCAAACGTATCCTAAGAACGGAAACCGCCGCGATGGTCGGTTTAACGTGCATTTTATATGAATCCGGTGAGATGGGAGGAGAAGGAGCATGACGACAGTAGCGTTTCATACGCTCGGATGTAAGGTGAATTTTTACGATACGGAAGCGATCTGGCAGCTCTTTAAGCAGGATGGGTATGAACAGGTTGACTTTGAAGCGACGGCGGATATTTACGTGATCAACACGTGCACGGTCACCAATACGGGCGACAAGAAGAGCCGCCAAATGATTCGTCGAGCCGTCCGCCGAAACCCGGAAGCGATTATTGCGGTAACGGGCTGCTATGCGCAGACGTCCCCGGCGGAAATTTTGGCGATCCCAGGCGTGGACTTGGTCATTGGAACACAGGATCGGGATAAAATCATTCCTTACGTGAAGCAGTTGGAGCAAGAGCGGCAGCCGATCAATGCGGTGCGCAACATTATGAAAACCCGAACCTTTGAGGAGCTCGACGTGCCGGATTTTGCGGATCGTACACGGGCGTTTTTGAAGATTCAAGAGGGCTGCAACAATTTTTGCACGTTTTGTATTATTCCGTGGTCCCGCGGCTTAATGCGCAGCCGGGAACCGGAAAGCGTGTTGGCCCAGGCGCGGATGCTGGTCGATGCTGGCTATCAGGAGATCGTACTCACGGGCATTCATACCGGTGGGTATGGCGAGGACCTGGAAGATTACAGCTTGGCGAAGCTGCTTTGGGATTTGGACAAGGTGGAAGGACTGAAGCGCATTCGCATCAGCTCAATTGAAGCCAGCCAAATTACCGACGAGGTACTCGAGGTGCTGCAGAAATCGGATAAAATGTGCCGCCATCTGCATATTCCGCTTCAAGCGGGCGATAACGATGTGCTGAAGCGGATGCGCCGCAAATATACGGTGGAGGAGTTTGCCGAGAAAATCGAGCACATTCACCGCATTATGCCGGGCGTAGCGATCACGACCGACGTCATTGTCGGCTTCCCGGGCGAGACGGAAGAGATGTTCCGAACCGGCTACCGTTTTATGGAGCAAATGAAATTTTCCGAAATGCACGTGTTTCCGTATTCCAAACGGACCGGTACGCCGGCAGCGCGGATGGAGGATCAAGTGGACGAAGAAGTGAAAAACACGCGTGTACACGAGCTGATCGACTTGTCGGAGCGGATGCAGCTGGAATACGCCAAGCCGTTTGTTGGACAGGTGCTGGAGGTCATTCCGGAGCGCGATTACAAAGGCCAGCCGGGCAGCGGACTGCTGATGGGGTATTCGGATAACTATTTGCAGCTGGTGTTTGAAGGCAAAGAAGAGTGGATCGGTCAGGTGTGCAAGGTGAAGGTAACCGAGGCTGGCGTGAACGAATGCCGTGGTGAACTGGTAGAGCAGCCGGTTATGGTGACGTCGATCAGCAAGACCCGCCGTACGACTGCTGAAGCTACGCCTTCGGAAGCCGCGATCCCGGGTCAAGCCGAACGAGCGATTGGATAAGAATGATGCGAAAGGATTTCATGGCTATGCTTATGGCGTAGAGTGAAGTCCTTTCATTTCCATAGAGAAGAGGTGAAGGCGATGAAGGAGGTTTCTGCGGGCGGAGTAGTGTTTCGCAGGGTTGGCGGCGATATTCAGGTCCAGATGATTCAAGACCGTTATGGAAAGATCACCCTTCCCAAGGGAAAAATGGAGCCCGGCGAGACGGTTGAACAAACCGCGCTTAGGGAAATCTTAGAAGAGACGGGAATCCAAGGCACAATCCTGAAGCCGCTGGAGATGATTACATATCAATTCAACCTGACAGGCGTCGGTGTGGTGGACAAGGAAGTCCACTATTACTTGGTTGAGGCTACAGGCGGTACTTTGCAAGCCCAGATCGAAGAAATTCGCGGGGTTGAATGGCTGCATCCGCTGGATGCTTGGCATCAGCAAACGAATTCGGGCTACGGCAATAATGATTCCGTATTACAAAAGGCGCTGATCGCGCTAGGCTATGAGGTGAACTAAATGTCAACATTTGATGTGAGCAAGCTGCCTTCTTATATTGATCATACGCTATTGAAGGCGGATGCAGATGAAAGCGCCATTCGCAAGCTATGTGAAGAGGCGAAGCAATACGGCTTTTACAGCGTCTGCGTGAACGGAACCTGGGTAAAGCTGTGCCATGAGCTGCTGCAAGGCACGGGCGTGAAAGTGGCTGCAGTCTGCGGTTTTCCACTGGGTGCAAGCGACAGCTCGGTGAAGGCGTTTGAAGCGGCGAAAGCGGCAGAGCATGGAGCGGGAGAAATCGATATGGTGCTCCAAATCGGACGACTCAAGCAAGGGGATTACGACGCGGTTCGCGAAGATATTCGCGCTGTGGTTCAGGCGGTGGCAGGCCGTGCGATCGTGAAGGTGATTTTCGAAACGGGCGCATTGAACGAGGAGCAAAAAGCGGCCGCTTGCCGTCTGTCGGAAGAAGCAGGAGCGCATTTTGTAAAAACGTCGACGGGCTTCGGACAAGGCGGGGCAACGGTGGAAGATGTGACGCTCATGCGTGCCAACGTTTCTCCATCCGTAAGCGTGAAGGCTTCCGGTGCTGTTCGTGATTTGGAAACGGCTTTGAAAATGATCGAAGCCGGCGCAACAAGACTGGGTACCAGCTCAGGCGTTGCGATTATGACAGGGATATCCAGCTCCTCGTCTTATTAGGTTAAACTAACATTTCGAGGCTGGATTTGGAGTTGGAGGCGCATATGGCTGTCGTTGTATTACAGAAAAAACGCAAGAAACGGCTGGAGGAAGGTCATCCTTGGGTGTTTCAGTCGGAAATCGATCGGGTGGAAGGGGAAGCATCCCCTGGTCAGTTAGTCGCTATACATAATCATATCGGTCAGTTTTTGGCCACGGGTTACTATAATCCGGCCTCCCAAATTGTAGTTCGTGTAGTGTCGTTTAAGCCTCTTGAGGCGATGACCTACGAATTTTTTGCTGAGCGCTTCCGTCAATGCAAGGAGCATCGGGAGCGGTTTTTGCCGGAGGTGCGCTCCTATCGCTTGGTCTATGGGGAAGCGGATTATTTGCCGGGGCTTATCGTCGACAAGTTCGAGGATACACTGGTGGTTCAAATTTTGACCCTGGGGATGGAACAGGCGCGGGAAGCGCTGGTATCCGCTCTGATTCAAGTGATGCAGCCTGTGGGCATCTATGAGCGCAGCGATGTTTCTGTACGGGAGCTGGAGGGCTTGGAGCAGAAGACCGGCGCGCTATATGGCGATTGCTCAAGGTTCGTCACGATCCGTGAGAACGGGCTCCTTATGGAAGTCGATATCGAGCAGGGGCAAAAGACCGGCTACTTCTTCGATCAGCGCGAGAATCGGGCAGCGGTTGCACCGCTCATGAAAGGCTGGGGCAAACGCGGCGGGATTGAGATGAAGGACATGCTGCAGGACGACGGGACAACGAAGCGGGTGCCGGTCAATGCGAACGGCAAAGAAGTGACGTTCCCGTATTGGGACGGTGCGACGGTGCTGGAATGCTTCTCGCATACGGGCAGCTTCACGCTGAATGCTTGCGCAGCAGGCGCGAAGAAGGTGACCTGTCTTGACATCTCGGAGCATGCGGTAGAGACGGCCAGACGGAATGTGGAGCTGAACGGCTTTGCGGAGCGGGTAGAGTTCGTCGTGGCCGATGCGTTCCAGTATTTGCGCGAGCAAGTTAAGGGATTGGAACAGCGTGTGGAGCGGGGGCAAGCCGGTGACCGTAAGGTCGACACGTCACAGCCAATTGGTACCAAGGGAAGGACTTGGGACGTTGTAATTCTCGATCCGCCGGCGTTTGCCAAATCCCGTGGTGCCGTAGAAGGCGCTTGCCGCGGTTATAAGGACATCAATCTGCAGGGCATGAAGCTGGTGAACGAGGGCGGGTACCTAGTCACAGCAAGCTGCTCCTACCACATGAAGCCGGAGCTGTTTCTGGAGATGGTGCATGCGGCCGCTGTAGATGCCGGCAAGGTGCTGCGTTTGGTGGAATTCCGGGCTGCCGGGAAGGATCATCCGCGGATTTTGGGAGTCGATGAAGGAAACTACTTGAAATTTGCTATCTTTGAAGTGCGAAGCAAGCGATAATAGGTTTGAAGCTAGGCCGTGGGGGAGATCCCGCGGTCTTTTTTTGTCGCAATTTTTCCGTTTTAATACTTTTTCGATAATATTTCTAATATTTTTCATTTAAAATTTGTGTTAAACTAGGAAATTAGAACCATTACATTTGGAGGACAACATATGGATGAGCTGTGGTTAAAAAGAGCTAAATTCCTTGTAGTGGACGATCAAGACTACAATATCGATTTGTTGGAGCGCATCTTGAAGCGGGCGGGGTTTGACAGCATCACGAGCACGACGGAGCCGAAGCGGCTGGAGAAACTCTATCACGAATTGAACCCGGATATTATTTTGCTAGATTTGCATATGCCTGAAATGGACGGGTATGATGCGCTGAAGCTGTTGAACACGCTCGTACCGGATGGGGATTACCTGCCGATTCTGGTGCTTACGGCCGATGTGACCAAGGAAGCCAAGCAGAAGGCGCTGCAAGAGGGAGCGCATGATTTTCTGACGAAGCCCTTTGACCGGATGGAAGTCGTGTTGCGGATTCAAAATTTGCTTAAGACACGCTACTTGCATCTGCAGCTGCAGGACCAGAATCATAACCTGGAGCAGCGGGTACGGGAGCGGACGAAAGAGCTGGAGCTGGCTCAGCTGGAGATCCTTCAGCTGCTAGGGCGCACCTCGGAATATCGCGACGACGAGACAGGGCAGCATATCCAACGCGTAGGCAAGATGGCGGGAGAGATCGCGACGGCTTTAGGGCTGCCTGAGCACGAGGTCAGACTCATTCAATTGGCTACACCACTGCACGATATCGGAAAAATCGGCATACCGGATGCGATTTTGCTGAAGCCCGGCCGGTTTACTCCCGAAGAGTTCGAGCAGATGAAATTACATACGAATATCGGCGCCAGCATCTTGGAAGGAAGCTTGTTCCCCGTGCTGCAAATCGCTGCCACCATCGCCGGTTCCCATCATGAGAAGTGGAACGGGACAGGCTATCCGCATGGACTATCTGGGGAAGACATTCCGTTAGTCGGGCGAATTGTGGCCATTGCCGACTTTTTCGATGCGCTCACGAATGAACGGCCATACAAACGAGCGTGGACGCAAGAGGAAGCCATGGCGGAGATTGATAAGCAAATCGGCATTCATTTTGATCCTAAAGTCGTAGAAGCATTCAAGAGCATCATACAGGTACCTGTATAAACCGGAGGAATAGGAGAGCTGGACGATGGACATGGGAACACATTTGCAAGGGAGCTATAACCTTACTGTCGCAGTGCTCGCATATGTGATTGCAGTGATTGCTTCTTATACCGCCTTCGAATTTGCCGGCCGGCTGACGGCAGCTACCGGGACGACGCGCAGATGGTGGCGGCTTGGCGGAGCGTTCTCCATGGGGATTGGCATTTGGTCGATGCACTTTGTGGCGATGCTCGCGTTTTCTATTCCGATTTCCGTCACCTATGACCTATGGATTGTTCTTGCGTCGATGATCGCTGCCATGATCTCCTCCTGGTTAGCGCTGGTGATCGTAAGCCAGAAGGTATTCCTTCGGCGCAATCTCTATTTTGGCGCGCTGCTGATGGGTGCGGGAATTTCGGTCATGCACTATACCGGGATGGCAGCGATGGACATGCATGCGTCGATTCACTACGAGCCGCTGCTGTTTAGCCTCTCGATCGTCATTGCCGTAGCCGCTTCGTTCGCTGCGCTCGTGATTGTCTACCTTTTGCGTGAAAAAACGGGCTTTAAAGGCGTGATGCTGAAGCTTGGTGCTGCCATCATTATGGGGGCGGCGATTTCCGGGATGCATTATACGGGCATGGCGTCCGCGCATTTTGTCTCAGACAGCGGTGTACCGGTGAACGGGATGTACTCGATGAATACGGAGATGATGGCCTATGCCGTCATTGGCGCGACGATTCTCATTTTGCAATTTGGGCTGTTCATGACCTATCTGGACCGTCGGTTGACGTACCTATCCCAGAAAAATGCAGAAGTCTCTCAAGCGCGCGATGAAGCGGTGGAAGCCAATATTACGAAAAGCCAGTTTCTCGCCAATATGAGCCACGAGCTGCGCACCCCGCTGAATGCCATTATCGGGTATAGCGAGATGCTTAAGGAAGAAGCGGAGGAGCTGGGCGAGCAAAGCTTCGTGGACGATCTGGACAAAATCAACACGGCCGGCAAGCACCTGCTTTCGCTCATCAACGATATTTTGGATCTGTCCAAGATCGAGGCCGGCAAGATGGATCTTTATCTGGAAGTGTGCGAAATTCCGACCTTGATCCAAGACGTGCTGACCACGGTGCATCCTCTCATTGATAAAAATGGGAACAAGCTGGAAGTCGATTATCCGATGGGTGAAATGAAAACGGATATGACCAAATTACGGCAGGTTTTGTTTAACCTGTTAAGCAACGCCAGCAAGTTTACCAAAGCAGGCACAATCTGGCTGACCGCAGGCTACCAGAAGCAGAATGGCGTTCCGGGAATCACGTTCCGCGTAAAAGATACCGGCATCGGCATGACTCCCGAGCAAGTGAAGCAGCTATTTCAAGCGTTTAAACAGGGCGATTCCTCTACGACCAAAAAATACGGCGGAACGGGACTCGGCCTTGCCATTAGTCAAAAGCTGTGCGAAATCATGGGTGGAACAATTACGGCGGAGAGCATTTTTGGTCAGGGAACGACCTTTATAGTGTGGCTTCCGTTCATGGAGGAGACTGCTGACGCTGAAGCTGCGGCCGAGGTCGAAGCTGAAGCCGAAGTGAACAGCTTTGGCGTAAGTAGTGAGGGCGCCCATACCTTGCTGGTTATCGATGATGACCCTGCCGCCATTCAGCTGATCCAGCGTTATCTGGGGAAGGAAGAGTGGTCTGTAGCGTTTGCCCAGAGCGGTCCGGAAGGCATTCAACTGGCTAGGGAGCTGCAGCCTGCCGTTATTTGTTTGGACGTACTCATGCCGGGTATGGACGGTTGGACGGTACTGAATACGCTGAAGAATGACTCGGAGCTGGCGCACATCCCGGTGGTTATGATTTCCATGACGGACGATAAAAATTTAGGTTACGCGATGGGCGCATCGGACTTTCTGACGAAGCCGATTTACCGGGAGCAGTTGATTCCGATACTGGACAAGTATGTTCCAGAACGTTGCTGCGATACGGTCTTAATCATCGAGGACGATATTCCTACCAGTCAAATGATGACCAAGATGCTGGAAAAGGAAGGCTACCGCGTCTCTAGAGCCGCCAACGGCCGGATGGCTCTGCAAAGCATTGCCGGGTCGCTGCCGCAATTGATTCTGCTCGATCTTATGATGCCGAAGATGGACGGCTTTGAATTCATTGCCGAGCTGCGCAAGCATGAAGAATGGCGATCGATCCCTATCGTGGTCATGACGGCCAAGAACATTACGGCGGAGGACCAGCAGCGCTTGCACGGCAATGTCAAAAATATTGTCCAAAAGGGCTGCTTTGATCGAGGAGCTTTTATGAACGAAGTGCGCGATCTGATCGTCAGCTCGATTCAAGGTCAAAGCAAAGGAGTACATAGCGATGCCAAAAATATTGTTAGTCGAAGATAACGAGATGAACCGAGACATGCTCTCGCGCCGATTGATGCGCAAAGGCTATGACGTTGTCATGGCGTTGGACGGCATGGAAGGGGTTGCGGCAGCAAAGTCGGAATCCCCGGATCTGATTCTAATGGATATGAGCTTGCCAGTGCTGGACGGCTGGGATGCCACCCGTCAGCTGAAGCAGGATCCGGAGACGAAGCACATTCCTGTGATCGCGCTTACGGCGCATGCCATGGCGACCGATCGGGAGAAGGCATTTCAGGCGGGCTGCGATGATTTCGACACGAAGCCTGTAGAATGGAACCGGCTGCTGGAGAAGATGCAGGCCTATTTGAAAGTATAAGCGTCGATAAAATGATCCCCTCGAAGCTGAGGAACGGCATCCAAAGTATTTAGCTGAGTGGCGTGTGTTACATCGGCCTCGAATCCACGCTGGCGAAGCTCTCGCCCGCTGCCGCAGTCCCAGATTAGCAGGTCGAGCTGATGTCGTACGGTCTCGTAAGCGGCTATGCAGACGAGGGCTTCAGGCGACTTGCTTCCGTTCAGCATGGAGAGGATCGCACCTGCGCCTAAGTAATCTTCGATTCCTGGGCGAAGATTACTTTCCCCTGGCTCCGGCTGGTCCCACTGCTCTCCGCAGGCAACGACGGTAATGCTCGCGTTCGGTGAAGCGGCTTGCAGCTCGTTTGCGATCTGCGCTGCGGCGGAAGCGTTGAGCAAGCAGCCGACGAGCACAGTGTATGCATGAGCAGCCATGGATACGCAAGCGGCTCCGTTCAGGGAGCATACTACGATCTTTTTTCCTTTATCGGCAGGGGTGAAGCAAAGAGGGGATAAGGAACGTGCGCCGGTTTTAGCTGCTTCTGCGCGACTGAGCAATAGCTCTCCACCGATCGTTTCGGCAAATTGTTTGGCCTCCTCTAGTGGAGGTGGATAAGGGTAGAGCACCGCGCCATACTGCAAAGCGGTGACGGTGGCCGATGAGAAGCTGAGTACATCGACAATGATGGTAATATCGCCGCGCTCCGCTGCTTCTCTCGCTCCACGCGATCCCCATTCCATTCGGCAATTGTAAGGGCTTTGATTAAACATTGTAGTTTGGATCCCCTTTCCGTATTAGCTTTAGTGATCAGTTTACACAAAAGCTGGAAAATGAATAGACTTAACCTTAGTGTTCTGCTATGATGCGGAATAGGGACTGTGCGAAATTTCGGACTCCCTGCATAGCTTTGAAATGTACGACCACCCGGATCGACGGGTGGTTTTTTGCTTTTTAGACTTTATTAGGTGTGTTCATCAAGCATGCACTACGCAAATCTAGTAGAATAGAATTAGAGTACCGTGTATGTTGTTTCGAAAATGATCCCTGTGGGAGGAGTCGTTGGTTGTGGAGATTAAGACAAGCATGTCTTTGGGGCAAGCCATTCGTGAGCGCCGCAGTATCGGCCGGGTGAAAAGCGATGAGGTAGAGCAGGAGAAAATCGAGCAGCTGCTGGAAGCGGCGAATTGGGCACCATGCCATCATGGTACGGAGCCTTGGAGGTTCTATGTCATGACGGGGAACGGCCGTCAAGTGCTGGCTGATGCTTACGCGGATATCGCTGCAGAGGAAGCCAAAGGAACGCCAACCGAGGAAGAAGTGGCGCAGCTGCGCAACAAGCAGGGAGCGAAGGCGTTCCGTTCGCCTGTGGTCATAGCCGTTGCCGCATCACCTTCTAGTGCGCCTAACGTAAGTCGCGTAGAAGAACTTGCTGCTACACACGCGGCCGTACAAAATATGCTGCTCACCGCGCATGCGATCGGTCTGGCCGCGATCTGGCGCTCCGGCGAGCCGATGTACCATCCGCGCATGAAGCAGGCTTTCCAGCTGAAGGAAGAAGAAGAGCTAGTCGCTCTTGTGTATGTGGGCTATCCGGCCATGGAACTGCACAGCGGCAAGAGAAAACCGGTCCAGGACAAGACGGTCTGGATCAAGCAGTAAGTCTATGCTGGTCCATCGCCTATACGGCTGCACTTAATTTCAGCAGCAGGCTAGGGTCCTGAACCCGCTTGCCCAGCTGCCCAAGGGCGCTGATGGCTGCCTTGTGCACGGTCGCCGATTCATCCCGCAGGAGTGATTGCAGCGCCCAGCCAAGCCGATCCAATCGATTCGCAGCTTCCGGCGCGGTAAACAGCTTGGCGCAATGCCAACGGACAAGCGGCTGGTCGCTGATCATCCATTGCTTAAGCCTTAGCTCGAGATCATCTATGTAATTGCGCAGCATGGCGTCACCCAGGGCGCGACCTCCGATTTCTTTTTTCACCATCGAAGCTTTATCCCGCATGAGCGGCTCCAGCAAATCAAGCAATAGGGGGCCCCAGGCGGGATTTTTCGCGTTGGAGGCAAATTTGAGGGCGACAGCTACGGCTTGTCTAACCATCGGGTTAGCATCTTTCGACCAATGTGCGAGCGTTGGATAGAAAGATTCAAACTGCTTGCACAGCACGGTCCCGCAAGCGGAGGCCGTCCATTCGCGAACATCAGGAAATGGACTGCATGCCAGCTTCCTCAGCAGCTTCGAGGCTCCTTCCGGCGCAGCACTGTAATGGGCGGACAGTAGGAATACAGCGAGCTCCTCCGCAATTGCCTCGCCGGTGCCGGTCAATTCCTCACTCAATCGATATAAAGCGGAACTATTGAAATTTAAAGCAGCTTCTATGTACTGCACGGCTTTATGCTTAAGGGCTTGCTTGGGTGTTCCGGTCAAGGTATCCAGTTCTTTCGAGAGAACGCGGATCCATTCGGCAGTGGCGTTATTCTTGACGGCGGCGGACAAGGCTTCCTCCCATCCCATGCTTCATTACCTCTTTTCCAGTCAAATTTATCGTTAGCCCAAATTTTACACGAAAACGAAGGAAAGAACAAGTGTTCTGGTGTTGATGCATTTGTGATATAATGTTTTCTAAACCAGAACCTACCTTTTCCCTAAACCGATGGATATTTGGTAGAATAATAGAACGTTACGGAAATTGGGGTGGCTTGAATGGCTTTTCGATTTGTGCTCGGCCGGGCCGGGAGCGGTAAGACGACCTATTGCTTGAATGAAATTAAACAACGACTTGCGGAGCAGCCTAGCGGACGACCGATCATTTGGCTTGTGCCTGAGCAGGCCACCTTCCAAGCGGAATATGCGCTGATCTCCGCACCGGAGCTAGGCGGAACATTGAGAGCACAGGTGCTCAGCTTCCGCAGGCTTGCATGGAGGGTCATGCAGGAGGTCGGGGGAACGGCACGGCTGCCGATTGATGAGACGGGAAAGAAGCTGTTATTGCATCGCATTTTACATAGAAATCAAGACCGGCTGCGCCGCTTTCAAGCGACGGCAGATCAGATGGGCTTTTTGGACAATCTAAACCAGCTGTTCAGCGAATTTAAACGGTATTGCGTTTCCGGCGTCGGGCTTGCACAGTGGTATCAAGAGCGGCAGGAGCTCACAAGCGGTTCGCTGGAGGACAAGCTGCATGATTTGCAGCTGGTTTACACGGAGTTTGAAGAGGAGCTCTCCAAGCTGTACTTGGATGGAGAGGATTATTTGACGCTGCTGGCGCAGCAGCTTTCGCACTCCGCTTACGTAGGCGGCGCGGAGTGCTGGATAGACGGGTTTCACGGGTTTACGCCTCAGGAATTTGCTGTACTTGAGCAGCTCGCGAAGCACAGCGATCAAGTGACGCTGACCTTGTGCTTAAACCGGGACTACTACGCCGATGAACGGCCGCATGAGCTGGATTTGTTTCACCCGACGGCCCGGACGTTGATTCAACTGCGGGAACGGCTGCAGCAGGAGGCTGTCGAGTTCAAGGACACGATCCTTTTGCCTAGCCAGCCTGGAGCCCGATTTAAACACAGTCCAATGCTGGGCTATTTGGAAGGACAGTTTGAAGAGCGAATCAAACAGCCATATGTACATAAGGAGCATGGGCAAGATCGGTCGGCAGTTCGTATTTCCGCAGCGGTCAATCGGAGAGCTGAAGTGGAAGGTGCAGCCAGAGACATCGTCAAGCTCGTACGTGACGAAGGCTTGCGCTGGCGTGACGTATCCGTATCGGTGCGGAACATCGAGGCTTACGGCGATCTGGTCGCAGGGACGTTTAAAGACTACGGAATCCCGCACTTTTTCGATCACAAGCGGACGGTCATGCATCACCCGCTCGTGGAGCTGCTGCGTTCATCGCTGGAGACGGCACAAAATCATTGGCGATATGACGCGGTATTTCGGTGTGTGAAGACCGAATTCTTTTTGCCGTTTCGTTCGGGTGACGAGGCAGCCTCCGAAGCCGTACGCATCGACCGGCATGCGATGGATCAGCTGGAAAACTACGTGCTGGCCTTTGGCATCCAAGGCTCCAAATGGACGGACCCGAACGATTGGACGTATTCATACCGTACCAATCTCGATGATCCGGAGTCGGAGGCCGGGGCGGCGGACGAGCGGTTTTTGAGCAAAATCAATGCGGCCAGACGGTGCGTTTCTGAGCCTTTGGGACGACTTCAGAGCCGGCTGCGCAAACAGACCTCGGTTAGAGCGCGCGTGGAGGCTTTATACGAGCTGCTAACCGAACTCCAGGTTCCGGAGCGTCTTGAAGCTTGGAGCCAGAGAGCCTTGCACCAGGGAGAGCCGGAAAGGGCTCGTGAGCATGCTCAAGTTTGGGAATGCGTGATGGACATGTTCGATCAGCTGGTGGAGCTTATGGGCGATGAGCAATCGTCGCTGGAGCTGTTCTCGGAGCTCGTCGAGACTGGCATGGAGAGCATGAAGCTGGGGCTGGTGCCGCCGACGCTGGATCAAGTGCTGATCGGCAGCATGGACCGCACGCGCTCAGGTCAAGTGAAGCATATGTTTGTGCTTGGAGTAAACGAGGGCGTCATGCCGGCCAAAATTACGGAAGGCGGCGTGCTGTCTGAGCTGGAGCGGGAGCTGCTCACGAATGCGGGGCTGCCGATGGCCGAGGGAAGCCGCAGAAGGCTGCTGGATGAGTCGTTCTTGATTTATTGTGCCTTCTGCACCCCTTCCGAGGGCTTGTGGCTTAGCTACCCGCTTGCGGATGAAGAGGGGAAATCGCTGCTGCCATCCGATATGATCCGTCAGATCAAACGGATGTTTCCACAGAGCGAGCGGCTCCTCTTGAACGATCCGCTGCCGGGTACACCGCTTACGGAGCAGATGGCTTATGTAGCGCATCAGGACAAGGCGCTTTCGCATTTGATCGTCCAGTTGAAGCAGTGGGTCCAAGGAAAGCCGATGAGCAATGTCTGGTGGTCGGTCTACAACTGGTTTGCGCGTCAGCCGGAGTATGCGGGCAAGCTGTCCCGTATGCTGCAGGCGATTTTATATACGAATATCGGAACGCAATTAAAGCTTGAAACAAGCCGTCTGCTCTACGGGGAGAGCATCGAAACGAGCGTGTCGCGCATGGAGCGCTTCGTCGCTTGTCCATTTTCCCAGTTCGTATCTCATGGCCTTCGTTTGAAGGAACGGCGAATCTTTACGCTTGGTGCGCCGGACGTCGGTCAGCTGTTTCATTCGGCGCTCAGCATGTTTGCGGAGCAGACGGTTCGAGAGGGGCTGGATTGGGGTGCCCTGAGCGAGGCGGAGTGCGATCAGCGGGCGGCTGTCGTGGTGGACATGCTGGCACCGAGATTGCAGGGCGAAATTTTGCTCAGCTCCAAGCGTTACTTATACATCGCCAGAAAGCTTAAGCAGGTGATCAGCAGAGCGGCGTTGATGCTGGGCGAACACGCGAAGCGCGGACAGTTCCAGCCTGTGGGCCTGGAGATCGGCTTTGGCGCCGGTCAACCGATTCCGCCGCTCTTGTATCAGCTGGATAATGGCGTACAGATGGAGCTTCGGGGGAGGATTGACCGAATCGACCGGGCGGAAACGGAGCAAGGCACTCTGCTGCGGGTTATTGACTACAAGTCTAGCTCGAAGGCGCTGCAGTTATCCGAGGTGTACTATGGACTTTCGCTGCAAATGCTGACCTATTTGGATGTCATTTTGACCCATGCTCCAATTTGGCTTGGAAAAGAAGCTAAACCGGCCGGTGTGCTATATTTCCATGTGCATAACCCGGTGTTGAACGTGAAAAATGGGCTCAGCAGCGAAGCAGCGGCGGTAGAACTGATGAAACGGTTTAAGACCAAGGGCTTGCTCACGGCGGACCCGGAAGTCATTCGGTTAATGGACAGCGGACTAATTAGCGCAAGCGGTTATTCGGATCTGCTGCCGGCGGCGCTCAAAACCGATGGAAGCTTTTATAAAACGTCCTCGGTAGCCTCAGAACAGCAATGGAACACGGTTCGCAAGTACGTTAAGCGCACGATGAAGGATATTGGCACTACGATGACGGATGGATGTATCGACATTGCACCGTATCGTATGGGGGCGGCAACGGCATGCGGTCAATGTTCCTATAAACCGGTCTGTCAGTTCGATCCGCAAATGGAAGGGAACGCCTACAAGCAGCTGGCGCCGCTAGGGAAAGACCTCGTTTGGGATTTGATGGAGCAGGCCAATGGCCGGGCTGAGGAGAAGGAGTCGCGCAGACCTTACCGGCCAGCGGCCAAGGGGTTGACGGGTGCGGCGCTGGAGGCAGCGGCTGCCAGAGAAGAGACGGAATTGAACCACGACGAGGAAGGACGCAATGATACGGATGGAGGAGAACACGTTGATCGATAACATACCCAAGCCGGAAGGCAGCACCTGGACGGACGATCAATGGGATGCGATCGCCATTCGCGGTCATTCGATGCTGGTAGCGGCTGCGGCCGGCTCAGGCAAAACGGCGGTGCTGGTAGAACGGATCATCCGCCGCATTTCGGACGAGCAGGATCCCATTGACGTTGACCGGCTGCTTGTAGCGACGTTTACGAAAGCGGCCGCTGCGGAAATGCGCCACCGCATTAGCGAAGCACTGGAGAAGGCACTAACAGCCAATCCAGGCTCGGATCATTTGCGCAAGCAGCTAGCGCTCATCGGACGCGCATCGATAACAACGCTGCACTCTTTTTGCATGGAGGTCATTCAGCGGCATTACCAGCTGGTCGGACTGGATCCCGGCTTTCGCATCGCGAATGAGACCGAAAGCGCCTTGATGCGGCAGGATCTGCTTGAAGAGCTGCTGGAGGAGCGATACGGCGCTGCGCAGGAAGGCGATGCCTTCTGGCAGCTGGCCGACACGTTTAGCGGAGATAAGAGCGATGACGCCTTGTTCAGCTTGGTGCAGCGACTATATGACGACTCGCGAAGCCATCCATGGCCGGACCACTGGGTGAGGGAGAGCGCTGCTTTGTTCGAGCATAGCGCGACATCGGGAGATAATCCTTGGCTTCCGAGCTTGCTGTCCTCCGTTCGTTTGGAGTTGCAGGGCGTGGCTGCGCTGCTTCGCGAGGCGACGCTTCTAATTGGACAACCCGGCGGACCGGAGCCTTACTCGGCGAATTTGAAGGATGATTTGGCGCTGATCGAGTATTTGCTTGAGGTGTCGAACTCCAATACATGGGAACATATATATCACGCATTTCAAGGGGCTTCCTTCGGGAAGCTGAAGGCCTGCAAGGGCGATCAATACGATAAAGAGCTTCAAGAGCAGGTGAAGGAGCTTCGGAATACAGCAAAAGAGCGCGTGGCTGAGCTCAAGGAGGAGCTGTTTGGGCGTACTCCGGAGCAGTACGATGAAGAGCTGAAGCGGATGGCACCGCTAATGAAGGAGCTCAGTGCTCTCGTTGTGGAATTTGGCGAGCGGTACAGGAAGGCCAAGCTGGCTAAGCGGCTGGTTGATTTTTCTGACTTGGAGCACTTTTGCCTGCGTATTCTTTGCTCGAAGGAAGCGGGGCCGGGGCAGCTGATTCCATCCGATGCGGCGTTGGAATATCAGGAGCAGTTTGTGGAAGTGCTGCTGGATGAGTATCAGGATACGAATCGCGTTCAGGAAGCGATCGTTGAGCTGATTGCTAGGCAGTCTCCCGGCAACCGGTTTATGGTTGGGGATGTGAAGCAGAGTATTTACCGCTTCCGCTTGGCTGAGCCTGGCTTGTTTCAAGAAAAGTATAAAAGCTATCAGATTCGCGGCATCGAGCCCGGACAGCGCATTGATTTGGCTCGAAATTTCCGCAGCCGACGTCAGGTTGTGGACGGTACGAACTATATTTTCCGTCAGGTGATGCAGGAAACCGTAGGTGAGATCACTTACGACGAGCGGGCGGAGCTGGTGTACGGTGCAGGTTATCCGGAGTTGGACTCGATCGGCGGACAGGATGCGGCGGCTGAACTGGTGCTTATAGACCGTTCGGCAGAGCCTGGCGGAGGAGATTCAGGGGCGGACCGAGATGCCTCGTTTGGTGAACAGGAGGATGGGGTGTCAACTTCCTTCGAGGATCCGGCGGCTGAAGCTCGTGAGCTTCAAACCGTGCAGCTGGAAGCCCGATATATCGCCCAGCAAATTCGCACCATGATAGGGATGGACGGAGGGCGTCCGTACCAGGTGCTTGATAAAGCGATCAAAGGGATGCGCAATGCGGCTTTTCGGGATATTGTCATCCTGCTTCGTGCAACGCAGCAGTGGGCGCCAGTCATGATCGAGGAGCTGCGGCTGCAGGGGATTCCTGCTTACGCTGAGCTGAGCACAGGTTATTTTACGGCGACGGAAGTTCAAGTGCTGCTGTCGCTGCTGAAGGTCATCGATAACCCGTATCAAGACATTCCTCTCGCCTCCGTGCTGCGTTCTCCTATTGTTGGACTGGATGCCGAAGCGATGGCTCAGATTCGCATCTACAGCAAGCACGGGTCTTATTATGACGCACTTCGAGCTTACGTTCGGGAGGAAGAGAAGGAAGCCGGGAAGCCGGCTTCGGGTAACGATGGAATTACTCGCATCCCAGAGCTGCAGCAGCAGCTGTCGATATTCCTCACTCAATTGAAGGCTTGGCGCAGCCGGGCACAGATGAGTCCGCTCGCAGACTTGATTTGGGATATTTACCGCGTGACCGGTTATTTCGATTTTGTCGGGGGCATGGCCGGAGGATCGCAGCGTCAAGCGAATTTGCGGGCGCTTTACGATCGCGCGAAGCAGTACGAAGCGACGTCATTTCGAGGGCTGTTCCGTTTTCTCCGTTTTGTGGAGCGGATGCAAAATAGCGGAGGCGATTTGGGCACGGCCGGCGCGATCGGCGAGCAGGAAGACGTGGTTCGGATCATGACGATCCATAAAAGTAAAGGACTGGAATTCCCGTTCGTGTTCGTAGCGGGGATGGCCAAGCAGTTTAACCGCCGGGATTTGACGGACAGCTTCCTGCTGCATAAGGAGCTTGGTTTCGGCCCGAAGACGATGGAGTTGGATAAGCGCGTTAGCTATCCGACGCTCCCTTGGCTCGCCATTAAGCGAAAAATCGAGCTGGAAATGCTTGCCGAGGAAATGCGCGTGCTGTACGTCGCACTTACGAGGGCGAGAGAGAAGCTGATTTTGGTAGCCACGGTCAAAGGACTGGAGAAGCTGGTCTCCGCTTGGTCGCGGTTTGTGCCGCACGAAGGTCAGACACTTCCCGATGATGCTCTGGCCAAAGCGCGCTGTTATTTGGATTGGGTCGGACCTGCGCTGATTCGCCATCCCGACGGAAAGCCGCTTCGCGATGTAGCCGGACTGGACTACCGCAGCCACTCGTTTTTGGTGAACGAAGCTTCGCAGTGGCATGTTCGACTGCTTCAGCCTGAAGCTTTTGCTGGACTGGCAGAGGCCGCGCCTGCGATTGAGGCTGTGGATGAAACCCTGTGGCAGTCGGTTGCCCGACTGGAGCCGGTGGATGGCACGGAGCGTTCGGAGCAGGAGGTATGGCGGCGCTTAGCTTGGAGCTATGAGCATACGGAATCGACGACGGTCTTGTCCAAAACGTCGGTCACCGAGCTGAAGCGGCTGTCCGAGCATCACAAGCTGATGGATATGCTGTCAGAGGAGCCTGCGGCGACCCTTTGGAGCGGGATCGGCGGCTCGGAGAGCTCAAGCAGCGGCGAGCAAGCCGAAGGGAAGACAAAGACGGCATCCTACCGCGCTTCCATTGTGCGCAGACCTCGCTTTTTAGAGCAGCGAGAGATGAATGCGGCGGAGCGGGGGACGGTGTTTCACGCGGTCATGCAGCACATTCCGATTGATCGGGAACCGGACGTGGAGACCGTGAGCGTCACGCTCAGCGGGATGGTTGCCAAGGAGCTGCTGACCGAAGCGCAGCGGGCGCTGGTTGACCCTGCGGTCATCGTATCTTTTTTCCAAAGTGAGCTTGGACAGCGAATGCTGCAGGCCAAACAAGTTCACCGCGAGGTTCCGTTTAGCTTCGGAATGCCTGCTAGAGATGTCTATGGCGCTGAGCAAGGCGGGTTAACGGACGAGATCGTCATGCTTCAAGGGGTGATCGACTGTCTGATCGAGGAGGAGAATGGTCTCGTGCTGCTCGATTACAAAACGGACAGGCTCAAGGGCGGCTCACCGGCTAAGATTGCCGAAGGCTACCGTTTACAGCTGGAGCTGTATGCCGGTGCGGTGGAAAAAATCTGGAAGAAGCCCGTGACGGGAAAATATATCTTTTTATTCGATGGTGCTCATGTAATGGTGCTATAAGGGGACAAAGAGGGGAAGGGAAAGGGCACAATGCGGATTTTGCATACGGCGGACTGGCATTTGGGCCGGTCTTTAGAAGGACGAAGCCGGCTTCCGGAGCAGGAGGCATTCATCGACGAGCTGGTACGGATTGTTCAAGAGCAGCAGATTGACTTGGTGCTCCTCGCAGGCGATGTGTACGACTCGGTGAATCCTCCCGCGGCGGCAGAGCAGCTGTTCTATGATGCGCTGGCGCGGATTTCGGATCAAGGGGCGCGGCCGGTGTACGTTATTGCCGGCAACCATGATCATCCCGATCGGCTGGCAGCGGCAGCGCCGCTTGCCGATAAGCTGGGAGTGACGCTGGTCGGTTTGCCCGAAGCTCGGGTGTACGAGACAACGATTCGCCGAACCGATGAAAAAGCGGTTTTGTTCGCGCTGCCTTATCCGTCCGAGTCTCGACTGAAGGAGCTGCTGTCGGACGATATCCAAGAGGAGCTGCTGCGTGCGGCGTATTCGGAGCGGGTGAAGCATATTGTGGCGGAGCAAGCGCGTCACTACCGTGAAGATACAGTGAACCTGCTCATGAGCCACCTGTATGTGCTCGGTGGGAAGGAAACCGACTCAGAGCGTCCGATTCAAGTCGGCGGCGCGTATACGGTTGACACCACGGCGCTCTCCGCTGGCGCACAATATGTAGCGTTAGGGCACCTGCATCGCCCGCAGTACGTCAAATCGCGAACGATGATGCGTTATTGCGGCTCTCCGCTGGCGTACAGCTTTTCGGAGGCGGGGTACGCCAAGTCGGTGACTGTGCTGGACATCAAGCCGGGCGCCGAGCCGCAGGTGGAGGAGATTTATTTGTCCTGCGGCCGACCGCTCGTCGAGTGGAAAGCCAAGGGCGGTTTATCTGAGGTGTATAGCTGGCTGGATGCCGGTAAAGACGCGAACGCTTGGATTGACCTGGAGATTTACTTGAACGAGACGATGTCGCTCGAGCAGCTTCATAAGCTGCGCCAAGCCCACGAAGGCTTGATCCACATCCGCCCGATTTATCCGGAGCTGGAGCAAGCGTCCTTGGAGGCCGCAGCGGCGGCCAAGCTGCCGATGGACGAGCTGTTCCGCCGCTTCTACGAGCGGCAAACGGGTGGCGCCCAGCCGGAGCCTGAGCTGATTCAGCTCTTTTTAGAGCTGCTGGCGGATGAGGAGGAAGCGGAGGGCTAGGACGAAGCTGAGTGCTTTGTCAGATGGTATGTATTCGGAACTAAAAAAGGAGGAGCGTGTGATGCGGCCGATTCATTTGCAGATCGCGGGGTTGCAGAGCTACCGGGAGGCGCAAGAAATTGATTTCACTGCGCTGACGGAGGCTGGCGTATTCGGGATTTTCGGGCCAACGGGAAGCGGCAAGTCGACAATCCTCGATGCGATTACGCTGGCGCTGTTTGGGAAAGTGGAACGGGCCTCGGGCGGTACGCAAGCGATCATGAACCAAGCGGAGTCCGTCCTTTCGGTCTCCTACACGTTCGAGCTTGGTTCCGCCTCGGGCGCCATGCGCTATCGGGTGGACCGGCAATTTAAACGGAGCGGGGACGTGTCCATTCAAGGAAGTCTTAGCCGTCTGATTCACTATAAGGATGGCGAAACGTTGGTCTTGGCTGATAAAGCCGGTGAAGTCAACCAGCAGGTTCAAGATATTTTGGGCTTGTCGATGGCGGACTTTACCCGCGCGGTTGTGCTTCCGCAGGGGAAGTTTGCCGAGTTCTTAACGCTGACGGGCAAAGACCGCCGGGCGATGCTGCAGCGTTTATTTCATCTGGAGCCGTATGGCGATCGGCTGAGTGCGAAGACATCTGCCCGCTATAAGGCGACGGATGCCGCCATTCAGACGCTGCAGGCGGAGCAGCAGGGCCTCGGCGACGCCTCCGCGGAGGCGCTCGCCGGCGCCGACGCGCGGCTGCGCGAAGCCCGCGACGCCGCGCGTGCGCTGCGCGAGCGGCTTGCCGCCTGCGAGCGCCGCGCCGCCGAGCTGCGCGCCGTGCGCGAGCTGCAGCGCGAGCTCGCCGCGCTGGCCGCGCGTGAGGCGGCGCTGGCCGCGCAGGCGCCGCA
>NZ_VNJI01000018.1 GCF_007786445.1 Paenibacillus cremeus
GGACGGGACGGGCCGGGACGGGACGGGACGGGACGGGACGGGACGGGACGGGACGGGACGGGACGGGACGGGACGGGACGGGACGGGACGGGACGGGACGGGACGGGTAAGGCGGGGAGCCACGAGTGGCTCGCAACGCGGAAAAGCCGCTTTGCGAGCGGGGCTGGGACGCCTCGCGCGGCTCGCAAAGCGGAAAAGCCGCTTTCGAGCGGAGCTGGGGCGCCTCGCGCGGCGGGCAAAGCGGAAAAGCCGCTTTCGAGCGGGGCTGGGGCGCCTCGCGCGGCTCGCAACGCGGAAAAGCCGCTTTCGAGCGGGGCTGGGGCGCCTCGCGCGGCTCGCAACGCGGAAAAGCCGCTTTCGAGCGGGGCTGGGGCGCCTCGCGCGGCTCGCAACGCGGAAACGCCGCTTTGCGGACGGGGCTGGGGCGCCTCGCGCAGCTCGCAAAGCGGGAAAGCCGCTTTCGAGCGGGGCTGGGGCGCCTCGCGCGGCTCGCAACGCGGAAAAGCCGCTTTGCGTGCGGGGCTGGGATGCCTCGCGCGGCTCGCAACGCGGGAACGCCGCTTTCGAGCGGGGCTGGGGCGCCTCGCGCGGCGGGCAAAGCGGGAAAGCCGCTTTCGAGCGCAGCTGGGGCGCCTCGCGCGGCTCGCAACGCGGAAACGCCGCTTTGCGGGCGGGGCTGGGGCGGCGCCTTCAGTTCGTCGATCTATGCGCGGCTTGTGCCGAAGCATCTGAGAGGCCGCGTCATGTCCGCACACCTCTTGGTCGGGGGAGCGCTGCAGCCGGCTGGCAGCCTGATAGGCGGGGCGGTGTCCAGCCTATATGGCATCCCTTTGCTATTTGCCGCGGCAGGGGCGATCCCGATGCTCACCGGAGCCATCGCCTTTTTCTCCCCGGCCCTGCGGGACATTGACGGGGAGCTTAGTTGAGCGCTTGATCCAACTGCAGGCACGCAAAAATAAGCTGCCTCCAGGCAGATCCACGGATCCCGCGCGGAGGCAGCTTCATTTTACAGTACACCGAAGGTGCAGATTACAGCTTGGACTCGAATGTTTTACAGTCCGTTTCTTCTGAGTGACTGGCCTGCTTGCCGCGATTGCTCACCACATAGATCGAGGAAGCATTGCATTGATTGCCCGCAGCCCAGTATTTACAGGAGTTTACTTCGCATAAGACGTCTTTTGCCATGATTTAGTCACCTCCTTTCATATAGGCTAGGATCGGTTTAGAAACGCATCGTTTATACATTGTGCAGGAAAAAAGCAGCCTAACGTAACGCTCATCTCGCACATTTCCTCCTCCGAATTTTGGTGCTCCTCATTCCCATGGCTTGATTGTGAACAAACTAAGGTCCTTGGGGGGAATTGGGTCATCTCTAATGCACCGTAATGCGCTTATAGTCTCTAACTTTTTTGTAACCGTTTGCATATAATGAGAGTAGGATCCGAACTCAGTGGGTAAGGAGGTGCTAATCTTGAATACTAGAAACGTCCTCGCTGCTCTTATTGGTCTGTTTTTCGTGTTTGCACCTTGGCTGCTGGGGTTTACCGACGAGGCCGGACTCGTTCGGACGAGCGTTTTTCTCGGTGCGGTGCAGTTCATCACCTCCATCCTAGCCTTCGGCAAATACGGGTGGAACACCTGGCAAAACTGGATTTCATTCATCTCCGGCGTCGCTTTTATTATTTTTCCGTTCGCCTTTACGCTTGGGTGGGGGATCACCGTGATCTATATTTTCCTCGGCTTCGCCACCGTGCTGCTGAACTTCTACAATATGAATGCAGAGAAGGCCTCTTGACGACCAAAGAGGCTTTCTTGTCTGCCCCTTGAAAACGGCGGCCAAAACCGCTATACTACATAAAAATTGATACCGACATCAGGCCTGTGAAGAGCATCCAACTCGGAGGCGTTCTCGTCAAGGGGTTCTAACGTCCCCCTAAGTTTACCGGATTCCGCCCGTTACTGCGGAGCTAAGTGGATTGAGCAGCCCGGCTGTTCAGTCAATTTGGGTGGCACCGCGAGTTAAGCGCTCCTCGTCCCATTGGGAAGAGGGCGCTTTTTGTATTTTTTTCCCAACTCGTCACAAAGGAGCGCGGTGCAAATGCTGGACATGAAATGGATTCGAGAACATGCGGATGAGGTGCAAGCAGTCGCTTATCACAAAGGAATGGAGCTATCGATCGCAGAGCTGATCGCGTGGGATGACCAGAGACGCCACATTCTACAAGAGGTGGAGCAAGGACGGCAGGAACGCAACAAGCTGTCGCTAGACATCCGAAGCCTGATCGCCAAAGGCGACCACGAGGCGGCCGAGCAGCTGAAAAGCCGCGTGAAGGACATCAACGGCAAGCTCACCACCTTAGAGGAAGCGCTGGCCGAAGCTGAAACGCAGCATCAGCAGCTTCTGATGCGGGTGCCTAACATCGTATCGCCGGACACCCCCATCGGCCGATCGGACAAGGACAACGTAGAAATCAAACGAGTGGGTGAAGCCACCGTCTTTGATTTTGAACCCAAAGATCATGTGGCGCTCGGCGAGCTCCATGCCATGATCGATCTCCCCCGCGGGGTGAAAACCGCCGGAACACGCAGCTACTACCTCAAAGGCGCCGGTGTCCTCCTGCATCGCGCGGTGCAGCAGCTCGCCTTAGATCTGCTGCTGGACAAAGGCTTCACCCTGCTGGAGGTCCCGCTCATGGCACGTACCAAGATGCTGACGAATACGGGATTTTTTCCGCTCGGTGAGGATCAGACGTATCGGATCGCGGGCGAATCGAAATGGCTCGTCGGAACATCCGAGGTACCGCTTGTCTCGTTTTATAGCAACGAGATCGTTGATGCAGCGGAGCCCATTCGGCTGGCAGCCGCCTCGACCTGCTTCCGCAGCGAGATCGGCTCGGCCGGCAGGGACGTCCACGGCTTATACCGCGTGCATCAGTTCGCCAAGGTCGAGCAGGTCGTGATCTGCGAGAACAGCCTGGAGCGCTCGGAGCAGCTGCTGCAGGAAATTACGCACAACGCGGAGGAGCTGCTTCGTCAGCTCGAGCTGCCTTACCGCGTCATGGCCGTCTCTACCGGCGACATGTCGCAAAAAACCTACAAGCAATACGACATCGAAACCTGGATGCCCAGCCGGCAAGCGTACAGCGAGACGCACTCGTCGTCGAACCTGCTCGACTTTCAAGCCCGTCGCTCGAACATCCGGTACCGCGATGCCGCAGGCCGCTTGCAATACTGCTTCACGCTGAACAATACGGCCGTGGCGTCGCCCCGCATCCTAATTCCGCTGCTGGAAAATCACCAGCTGGAAGACGGAGCCATCCGGATCCCGCAGGCGCTGCGCCCTTACATGAACGGATTGGAACAGCTTGTCCCTTAAGCCCCACAAGCCATGCCGAGAAGCCCTCCGTCCAAACGAATGCAAAACGAAGGGTTTCCGTGCCGCGGTGATCGCCTCTTTTTTACACGTTCGTTTCCGGGTATGATAGGGTTAGCCTGCTACCGCTTCCTTATTGTCCGGGATAGCACGGCGGGAAGGGTATAATATCGCGAATGTCGTTGAACGAGTAATGGAATGTGGCGAACTGCGACTGATATAAATATTGCATCACGTAGACTTGGCCTGAATGAACGCTGCACAGGATGCCGGAGACGCCTTGCCCGTTTTTGAGCGAGATGCCGACCGGTGTGCCTCTCAGACGCATCGCTTTTTGTTCGATCGGGTTATGGGATGGCCAGGGTGGCCGAGGTCCATACATGAGTGGTCCCCCCTTTATGAAAATAGTCTAATGTCATTGCACTACACTATATGCGAGGAGGAAGCGAAGTGGCATTCGGGATCAAACGAAGCGAATTGACGCAGTGGAAAGAGGCAGTGTCCAGGGGCGAAATTGCTTTTTTGACGCATTTTTGGCTGGAGCCCCGGTTTCCGGGCATTACGACCGTCACCAAGGTGGGCTGTGCGGATCTCGACCGGCTTGCGGCATGGTGCCAGGCGAATGGCTTGAACCCAAACTACATTCATCGCCGCGAGCCCTTCCCCCACTTCGACCTCATCGGACCGAAGCAAATCGAAATTTTGAAAAAAGAGCGCTTATGGGATCAGCTAGAGCGTTTCCGACTGCTTTAAGGCGCCCAGAGCCAGCATATACATGACATGGAGAAACAAAGCCGAGGAGGCGAAAACCCATGATTACACTGCTGGAGCTAGAGCCATTTCTGGATACGAAGCGCACCGAACTGCTTGCCGCGATTCGAACGTTTGGCGCGCACGAACAGGCCTTGACCGAGTATGAGGGGGGCTGGAATGTGGCCAACATCGTAGAGCACCTGATCATCATTGAGCAAAAAGTGATCGAAGAGGTCGATCGGCTGTTCGCCATCGCCCCCGTTCGGCCAAGTGAGCCTCTGGAGGCCAAGGACGTCGACATTACAGAGCTGTTTCGCAGCCACGGGCTGCTTGGTGGCCGTAAACAAGCCCCGCCGGAAACCGTGCCGACAGGCTTATTGCCGCTAGAGGACGGCTTAACGGTGTTAGGCCACGTCCGGCAAGAGCTGAAAGGCTTTATCCCCCTGCTATTCCAGCGGGAGACGAATTCCATCGTCTCTGTGCATCCCTTGGGCGTGGAGCTAAACGTGTGCCAGTGGGTGCTGTTCAGTGCTTTTCACGAGTGGGCGCACATTCATCAGCTCAAGCGCATTCGGCAGCGGCATAGCGCATAAAAACAAAAACGGACATCAGCGAAAAGCTGGCGTCCGTTTTTGTTCTTGCGCCTAAACTGTTAAGCAGCTAAACGCCTTTGCTCCGCACTAGCGCACCCCACCACTCTCACTTTCACGCTCGCGCTCCTGCTTAAACACCATCAAATTATCCTCATGCCGGCGCCCCATACACAATCGGAAGCGGTAGCCCTGCGTGTCAAGGAACGCGTCAAACGCGCCCCGCTCCCCCGACTCCGACGCCGCCTCCGCTTCCACCAGCTCCAGATACGCATGCGAATCGCGGATGCGCTTCTGCAGCTCGGCGCCGTCCTCCGTCACACTGCCGTGGCCGGGCAGCAGCAGCTGCAGTCGCACCGTATCGCCCGCCGCAGCCGCCAAAGCCTCGAGCGTCCGCAGCGTGCTGCGGTACTCGGCAAAGCTGTGGTACACGAACGGAAACTCGATGTCTGACAAGTAATCGCCGGCGATCAGAATCCCCAGCGGCTGCACGACTGTGAGGATGCCATCCGGATTGTGTCCTCCGGCATCATAGAACGAGAGCGTCGTGCCGCCCACCTTCAGCGTCTCCCCCGCTCTGCAGACCACATCCGCCCGGGGGTAGTCAATCGCATAAGGACGGTCGATGTAATATTCATCGTCGTACCGCATCACTTCGCGCACGGCCGCCGCTCGATCCGTCCGCTCCGCGAATGCTTCGCCCGCCAGATGAATCGCATCGGGAAATGCGCCGTACCCTGCGATGTGATCAAAGTCCGAGTGCGTATACAGCACATATAGCGGCCTCTCGCCCCGGATGCAGTCCACGTAACCGCGAAGCTCGCTCACCTCATCGGGCAAATAGCCCGGATCGGTCACCAGCACAAGATCGTCCGTCTGAATGACGGCGCTATTCATAAGATAAAGTCTGCTTTGGTAAACGGCAATGTGCTCATTTGTAAACGACAGAGGCACAAGGTCGACCTCCTTTTCCTAATACATCCAGTCAGTACACCATGCGCTTATTTTGCCCCCCGACTTGAATCATCATTAGGAGTGAACCATGCTAAGGCGATGCCACGTTGCTTTCCAATTTTTTGCGGCGATCCGTTGTTCGTAGATCGTCCGTTTATCTTCCGACGTAAAAAATGGAGTGGGACGAACAATTAAATTGACTAAATCATCCACGCCATAAGGGGCAACTAAAGTCACATCCCCATTGGAATCAACATAAACTCCGATGGCCGTACAGACTTCAGTGAAATTAGCTAGTCCCTCAGCAGTTGAAGTGTAAGGGGCTTGACCGCTTTTGATATGCATTCGTGCCTGATTCTTTACAGACCAAGGAACCGAAGCGTCCAGTTCTTTAAGAATTCGTTCGTACTCTTTTTCAATGGATTCGTCGGTGTAGTCGGGGTCAAAATATACAACATCTACGTCAGGCAGACGTGTCTTTTTGAACCCGTGAAGGGAATCCCAGACTTTGGAGCGAACAAACCCTGCACAAACACACCAATCGGGTAAACCTAATGATTCTACGATTCGAAGGACATGCATCATGGGTTCATCATTCTGTATCAGCTTAATAATATCTTGCTGGTTCAACTGCAACCATACCTCCGTTTACGTTATAGACTTTTATACGCCGGCCTAGATGTCCCCTAGAAGATCGTCAAGCTGCTCCCATTGCTCCGCAATGTGTATCATTTCCTCGGCAAAGCGGGTAGGGACTACGCTGAACGATTCTAGCGACGGACGGATCCACCAGAACGATTCGACACACCAAACGTACTTGATCGCCTTCAAAAGCGCACCCTTTGGAAGCGAACGCACACTTCGGTAGCCTTCGATGAAAGCAAGCACCGCACCCGTACGGAACCCTTGCTCGTTAAGCGTGCCGGAAAGGACAGCTCGCCCAAGATCCAGCGTTGGAAACGAATAGCGTGCCCGGTCAAAATCAACAATGGCAGCCAGAGCGTCTCCTTCGAAAAGAAGATTGTCGGCCCACAGATCGAGATGGCTCCAGCCCGCCGTGGAAGGTGCCAAATCATCATCACCAAGCGAATCGATGATTGACTTTTGTAACCGCAGCGCGTTTCGAACACGCTCTGAAGCGTCTCTGGCTGCATCCCAGCCGGCCTCCCAGGTACGCTTCATCTCCTCGTGAGACAACCTCCAGTGCAGCTCCTCCGGAGGAACTGCTGCTCCGCTCCCTGATGCAGCCGCTAAGTCCCAAACCACATGCATCTCCGCGGAAGCCCGTCCGAGTGAGTACATCTGCTGCTCACCGATCATACCGGCAGGCACCATACTTCCCGGGCAGCACGTCATGACGGTGATATACCTTCCACACGGCAGGATATGCATACAACGTCCTTCCAGCGTCACGGGTTCAGGACAAGGTCCGCCCGATTGATAAAAAAGGAGCTGCAGCTGCAGCGCCGTTTCAATCTTCTCGCGAAACTCCAGGTCATGCATTTTATATCGTTTAGGGTGATAGCTTTTGACGAACAGCCGCCCCTTGTCCGACTCTACAATCCACTTCTCGTTCATTAGTCCGCGCCTTATGCGCTCGGTGGACAGCATCTCAGCTGGATAATGCTTTTTTAGCCAGCCCGCGATTTCTCTGACTAATTGATCCTCAGTCGCCATTTGCATTCACAGCCTCCAAGTCGACATTCTCGAATAACGGACAAGCCAAAAGCCGCAAGTAATGTATGTACGACGATCCCCGAACAAATCCCCAGGGTAGAATACATTCCGGCTTGTCTGCCTTGCAATATACTTCTACTCACTACATACATCGTATCCGTACCTGGAGTTAAATTTCTGTGATAATTTATTTATTCCCATTCCGCCAGGCACAAGAATTACGTCACACGGCAACAATCTTTCTAATCTATTAGTATTTTATCTTTGTACATATTTACTTGCTCAATCATATGCCCGATATTCCCCTCGCCAGCATATAAGCTCATATCAAAGAAATCTTGATTCAAATCGGACCAGTATAATTCATTCTCATCCCCTGCAATAAGGACGTCCCGCTTCAACTTCCCAACATAAACTTCAACATAGCAATTCTGAACATAATATTTAAAATCCATTAAATGAACTAGGGTCACATCCTCTTTCGAAATGCTGGTTTCCTCCATCAGTTCCCTATAGGCGGCGTCAATACCTGACTCTCTAGGCTCGATTTTGCCACCGACTAGATTGCTTAATCCCTTATATGGATCCTTTAATCGTTTGCACATTAGTAATTGGTTCAGCTCATTATTGTAGATCATAAGTACATTATAGCCTTGCATGACGCCGCCCTCCTGTTATCTCTCTCGAGCATACTTATTTACCAGCAATGCCTCCAAATTAACAAAAAATCTGATACCCATTCTTCCCGTTCGTTTTCGCCCGGTATAAGGCTATCCTTGAGCAGACGCTCCAACTCATGGCCCTTATCAGCGCAATAAGTGACAACACCGATGCTGGCGGATAAACGGAACTCCTTCAATTCGTTATCCCAAGTGGATACGTACGAAACTAACCGATCTGCCAGTCGACTAACTTCTTCCCTGGAGGTAACCTCCATGAGGGTCACGATGAATTCATCCCCGCCCAACCTCACGGCAAAGCCGTTGTGCTCCCTCACAAACCGTTCGAGTCTGGAAGCCACTTCTTTTAAAACGAGATCCCCCGCATCATGGCCGAGCGTGTCATTCACTTGCTTAAACCCGTCCAAGTCGAGATAAAATAAAGTCCCCCCAATCATAGAAATCTGTTTGAACGTCATATATAGGAATTGCCGATTATACAGTCCCGTTAAGGAATCCCTGAAGGCAATCCGCTCTAAATCCAAGTAATAGGAAAATAGTTTGGCTATTTTTTGAAGCAGGCTGATGCTTTTAAAATTAAATTCACTGGCTATAGACTGAGCAGCGCACAAGGTACCGAAGGCTTCCCCGTTGGTCAGAATGATGGGAATCCCAACATAGGAGTTAATATTCGCTTCCAGAAGTACCGTCCGAAGATCATCAAGGGTGGTTTCCTGACTCATATCTTCATAGATTAAGGGCTGATTTCGTTTAAAATCGATCCGATTGCAAACCGTTCCCTGAAGTGGAATTTTCATTCCTTCACTTAATCGGATGTCCGTATCCCGTTCGGAAAGCTTTAAAATCCATTGCTCACTCGCTGTAAACGTAGTTAAGTAAATTAATTTGTCCGGCAAAATATCTTTGGCCATTTCTAGGATGTCATTAGAAAGCTCATCAAAATTTTTAAACAGATCCAATTCAGTAACCAGCATCGACATATAAACACACCCCACACGAATAAATTACCAAGTACTAGTATATTATTTTTGGAAAAAAAAGAATAGAAACCGCCTTCATCCTATGGGTATAATGGAAAAAAACAGTAAAGGTGGATGATCTTATGCTGGGTCTGGAAAATAAAATCGTCGCGATCGCTGGCGGCAGCCGTGGGATCGGCCGGGCAACCGCGGAGCGGTTCGCTCAAGCTGGAGCTTCGGTGGTGATTGGGAGCCGAACAGAAACCGAGTTTACGGAAGCGGCCGATTCGATTCGGAAAATGGGCACAACAGCGTTAGGCCTACCCTTGGACGTTACGTCAAAGGAGAGTGTCCAGCAGTTTTTCAACCGGATTGACCAAGAGTTCGGTCGTCTGGATGTACTCGTCTACTGCTCGGGGATGAATCGCCGGGTGCCGGCAGAAGCGTATCCTGAAGACGCTTGGGACCAAGTGCTGTCAACCAATCTGAAGGGGGCATACCTTTGCTGCCAAGAAGCAGGCCAGCGTATGATTCAGCAGAAGGACGGGGCGATCGTTACCATCACCTCGATGACCTCTCATATCGCAACCCCGAACCAGAGCGCTTATGCCGCCACCAAGGGCGGGCTGCTTCAGTATACCAAGGTGCTGGCTGTGGAGTGGGGAAAGCATAACATTCGGGTCAACGCCGTCAGCCCGGGATATATTGAAACCGCTTTAAATGCGAATAATTTTCGTAATGAGACCTTTCGAAACAACGTTCTCAATCAGATGCCTATGGGACGTTTTGGAGGCACCGAAGAAATTGCCAACGCTGCCTGTTTCCTCGCATCGCCCATGGCTTCCTACATCACAGGAGCGTGCTTGCCGGTCGATGGAGGCTTCCTAGCAGGACATCCGAATATCATTATGCAGTAAGGAGCATCACGCTGAGCCGCGCTAACAGAATACGATCAAAAAAAGGCACCGTCCGCCATAGGGGACCGTGCCTTTTTGCTGTCTATTCAAATCCTACTCCACAGAAACCCGCCAGCCGAACGGATCCTCGAGCCGTCCAGTCTGGATGCCTGTCATCGTCTCGTACACGCGCGCAGATACCTCGCCGGTCGATCCGTTTCCAATCGTCAGCTTCTCGCCCTTCCAATACAGGGAGCCAACTGGAGAAATAACCGCCGCAGTACCGGTACCAAAAATCTCCTTCAAGCTGCCGTCCTTCTGTGCCTCCACCAGTTCGTCGATGGTGACGAGGCGCTCTTCCACCTCCAGCCCCCAGTGACGCAGCAGATGAATGACGGAATCCCGCGTGATCCCTGGCAGCAGACTGCCTGTCAACGCAGGGGTTACGATCTTGTCGCCAAGACGGAAAAATACGTTCATGCTGCCGACTTCCTCTACGTATTTACGGTGCACGCCATCGAGCCAAAGCACCTGTGCGCAGCCCTGTGCCGTCGCGCCCTCTTGCGCTTTCAGCCCCGCAGCATAGTTACCGGCTGTTTTAACATGGCCAACACCACCCGCCACCGCGCGAACATAATCGGATTCCACGTAGATCGAGACTGGCTTGATCCCTTCGGAATAATAAGAGCCGACCGGCGACATGATGATGATGAATTTATATTGCAAAGATGGCGAGACACCCAAAGCCGCCTCGGTTGAGATCACAAACGGCCTTACGTAGAGCGATGTCTCCGGCGCGTCCGGAATCCAGTCCTGATCAACCTGGACCAGCTGGCGCAGCGCTTCAAGCCCCAGCGCCTCATCGACTGCCGGAATGCTCAAACGGTCATTCGAGCGGTTCAATCGCTTCATGTTCATATCGGGACGGAACAGGACGATTTTACCTTCTTCGGTTCTGTAGGCCTTCAGTCCTTCAAAGATCGTTTGCCCATAGTGAAATACCTTGGCCGCCGGATCCAGCGTAATCGGCTGGTACGGAACAATTCGTGCATCATGCCAACCTAGACCTGCATCATAATCGAGAATAAACATGTGGTCCGTAAAATATTTCCCAAAGCCCAGCTCGCTGGCCTTCGGTCTTGGTTTAGGATTGGTGGTGCGTTCGATGCGGATCGGTTGTGTCATGTTACTTCCTCCTCAATGGATAGACTGTTAGATTGTTAATTGAATCGTAACCGCTTGCAGAGTATATTGGAAATATCTATTTTGTATAAATAATATACCTATATAGTATACAGCAAGGAGGCCCAAGTTTCGAATGGATTTTCGACAGCTTCGATATTTTCTTGCCGTGGCCGAGGAAGGACAAGTGACCGGCGCGGCCAAGCGCTTGAATATGGAACAGCCGCCGCTCAGCCGGCAGATGAAGCTTCTCGAGGAAGAGCTCGGCGTCAGCCTGTTCGACCGCAGCGGCAAGCGCCTGACGCTCACGCACGCGGGTGAGCTGCTGCGCTGCAGAGCCGAGCAGCTGCTGCGCCAATTCCAAGAGACGATCGAGGAGGTACAGGAGCTCGACGAGGGTGTCCATGGCACGCTCTCCATCGGCTCCGTCGTCTCTTGCGTCTCGCTGCTGCCCCAGCGGATCGAACGGTTCCACGAGCTGCACCCCCGCGTCACCTTCAAAATCCACGAAGGCGACCATTTTCTACTCGGGGAGCTGCTAGAGAAGCGGAGCTTGGAGCTCGTCGTCGCTCGCCTCCCGTTCGAAGCCGCCTCCGAGCCGGATCGCTATGCTGTCCTGCGGCTGCCTCCCGATCCATTCGTTGCCTTGCTTCCCAGCAGCTGGCCGCAAGCATCGGAAGAGCGCAAGCTGGAAATCGAGGCGCTGGCTCAATTTCCTTTTCTCAGCCTAAAGACCGATTTAACGACCGGCATGCACGACCAAGTGATGAAGATGTTCCACGAGTCAGGCCATGAGCCACACATTCTGTGCGAATCTTCCAGCGTCGCAATCCTACTCGCTTTGGTAGCCGCTGGCATCGGAGCAACGATTTTACCGAAATCCGTCCTCACATCCTTCCCACTGTCGAGTATTACGATGTATGAGCTGGCACACACCCCGTTTTACTCGGAGGTAGGCCTGATCTGGATCAAGGATCGCTACCTCTCCAAGAGTGCGCGGAATTTCATCGACACGTTCGTGGGATGAAGGCAGCCGGATATTCTTTTCCATTTTGGACATAACTGGATATAGAAAGATACAGTCCAAAGAAGAGTGAAAGGTCTTTTTATGCGGTTAAACCAATGGGTTGTAATCATCCTATCGATGTTCGTTTTTAACACGATCGCATTTACGATGAATAAAAAATTGAAGTTATCAGAGATTTACACAACGGTTGTCTTTTCTTTGTTTATTGTTGTTTTGACAGATGCCTACGCGGGCTTTCGGTTTAAAGCCTGGGGATTTTTCGAAGTGGAAAAAGTAGAATTCACTGCGTTGTTCATCATTTTAGGGATCTATCCGGCCGTAGCGGCAATGATTATTAATTGGTATCCCTATGAATCGGTCTGGTGGAAAAAATCGGGCTATTTTCTAGGATGGTCCCTTTTTTCCACCGCTTATGAATGGCTATGTGTAAAAACCGGCATTCTCTGGCACATCCATTGGAATTTGTACTATTCCTTTGTTTTATATTTATTGATCTACTACCTTTTTTTAATTCTCCACGTGCGGATTTACCGATGGATGCAGAAGAAGGAATAGCAAAAACGGCTGCCGAAGGGACCGGCAACCGTGATGCACTTTTTTAGCCAGGCCATTTCCATTAGGTTGTCGCGTTGGCCGCTTTCTGTATCGCGTATATCCCGAAAGTATAGATTCATTTTTCTCGCCTCCTCCACAATCCATACGTTGCAGAGGGGATAAAAGTTACATATTATTGGCCTTTCAAAAAATGCTCGATTCGTTTTTCCGGCACGACCCAGATCGCAGCCACGAGGACGTAAAAGAAGCCAGATACCCACGGACTCACATAGGCGGTCAAGATCGCAATCAAATAGAGAAAAGGAGATACCTTCACCTTCCAATCCCTGCCCATGGACTTAAAGATGGCGGAGTCGCCCGGATGCTGGTTGATGATGGCGAGCTGGAGCAGCTGGTAAGATATCGCGGCCAGCAGAAGAATGACACCATACAACGCCGTCGGGGCGGGTGCAAAATGACTTTCCCCCATCCACGCCGTCGTGAAAGGGATTAGAGACAGCCAAAAAAGCAAAATCAAGTTGAGCCACATCAGCCTCCCGTTCAGGGTCCGAATCATGTGCAGCAGGTGATGATGGTTATTCCAATAGATGCCGACATAAACAAAACTGAAGATATAGCTCAGCACTTTTGGTCCCAGTCCAAGTAACGCGTGCCAGTCGTGGCCGTCGGGTACTTTGAATTCCAGTACCATAATCGTAATGATAATCGCCAGAACGCCATCGCTGAACGCTTCCATCCGGTTCGCTTTCATTCGTTACACCTGCCTCCCCACTCCTGAAAATAAGCGGCGATGTCCGTCCGCTCGAGATAATTCGCCCAGCCGACCGGAGTCCCCTGGAACAGGCGGTCCTTGATGCTCAGGTCGGCCGCGGCCTCTACCAGCACCCGAACCGCGTCGAGGGAGCCCGAGTCCACCGCGTGGTGCAGCGCAGTCGCATGCGCGTGGAAGCCCGCCGGGCTGTACGCGTTCAGCTCGACGCCGCCCAGCCCGAGCACCAAGGCGAGCGCACGCGCCTTCCCGTACAGCGCTGCAGCGGTCAGAGCAAGCTGCCGTTCAGCGGCGCCGGCCGTTGCCCCCAGCTGCTTGGCAGCAGCCAGGCGCCCCGTGCAGACGGCGACCGGCAGCGTCAAGGGAGCGCCCCGCTCCAGCAGCCGCTCCACCGCTGCCAGCTCGCGATGCGCCAGCGCCGGCAGCACGGCCCCTGCGGGATCGGCCTTCGCGCTGACCAGCACATCGATCAGCTTAAGCTGCAGCCCGCATTCGCGCGGGACGCGGCCGGAGCATACGAGCCCAAGCGCATAGTCGAGCTGCTCGGACAGACTGTCCACCCGCTCGCGTTCCGCCGCGCGGATGAGGGCTTGCGCCACCTCGGCAATGTTGCCGGGTAGCTTCTCATTGCGAATCGGGTTTTCCGCGATGAACCACAGCAAATACGGCTCACGAAAATAGCCTTCGCCGTAGCCTGCCGCCCGTTCCTGAAGCAGCGACGGATGCTTGGCCAAGAGCCGCTCCAATTCACCCACGTTCCCTTCATCGATGGCAGCCACCGCACTGCGAAATCGCGGTTCAACCGTCTCTAATGCTTCCTTCCAATTCATGCACCTGCACCTGCTTTCAGTCCAATAAATAGATAGCCAAATTATACCATACTGTCCGGGCAGCTGCGTGCTTTTTCGTTGAATTGGTGGTGCCTCCAAGTGCCGCAACAAATAAAAGAGGCCTGCCGCAAAACATTGCGACAGACCTTCCCCGAGCCCCCTATCACTCCTCCACAGGCTGAATGCCCGTATGCGCACGAACCACGATCTCGTCGAACTTATCCGAAGCTGCAGCCGGTACCTCCTTTTTCGAGCTCAGTAAGGTGCCGACAAACGCCCCAAGGAAGCCGAGCGGGATCGACACGATGCCGGGATTAGCCAGCGGGAACAGCGGTGCGCCGACGAGGATCGCTTTACCCGCGTCCGGGCTCCACACGCTCGGACTTAGCACAACGAGCACGATCGCGCTGATCAAGCCGACCAGCATGCCCCACACCGCCCCTGTTGTGTTAAACCGGCGCCAGAAAATCGTGAACAGCAGCACCGGTAAATTCGCGCTCGCTGCAATGGCGAAAGCCACGCTGACGAGAAACGCCACATTCAGCTTTTGAGCGAACAGCGACAGCAGAATCGACAGCACCGCCACGCCGACGGAAGCCCAACGGGCAACGCTCATCTGCTCCTTTTCATTGGCATCGCCCTTGCGGATGATGTGCGTGTAGAAATCGTGGGCAAACGCCGACGCCGCCGACAGCACGAGCCCCGTCACCACCGCAAGAATGGTCGCGAACGCCACCGCCGAGATGAACGCAAAGAAGAAGTCGCCGCCCAGCGCCTTAGCCAGCAGCGGTGCCGCCATATTACCGCCCTTATCCGCCGCCAAAATTTGATCGTAGCCGACAAACGCCGCCGCGCCAAACCCTAGGAAGATTGTCATCACATAGAAGATCCCGATCAGCCATGTCGCGTAAACGACCGAGCTTCTAGCTGTCGGCGCATCCTTAACCGTAAAAAAGCGGATGAGAATGTGCGGCAGTCCCGCCGTCCCCAGCACCAGCGCGAGGTTGAGCGACAGCGTATCGAGCGGGATTTTATACTTATTGCCCGGATTGAGAAACGCATCCTTGAGCGGCGTCGCCGTCTTCATCTGCGCGAACATGTCCGTAATGCTGAAGTTGAACTTGGCAAACACGATCAAGGAAATGATCAGCGTCCCGCCCATCAGCAGAATCGCTTTGACGATCTGCACCCACGAGGTCGCCCGCATCCCGCCGAACACCACGTACACCGTCATCAGCACGCCGACGATCAGCACCGAGGTCGTATAATCGAGCCCCAGCAGCAGCTTGATCAGCGAACCTGCCCCCACCAGCTGCGCAATCATATAAAAAATCGAGATGACCACCGTGTTCAAAGCTGCCACGCCGCGCACCTTTTTATTGTCAAAGCGCGCCGCAATCATGTCCGCCATCGTATATTTACCCAAATTCCGCAGCGGCTCGGCCACCAGGTAGAGCACCACGAGATACGCCACCAAAAACCCGATGCTGTAGAAAAAGCCGTCAAAACCGACCAGCGCGATCGTCCCCGCAATACCGAGAAACGATGCCGCCGACATATAGTCCCCCGCTATCGCTAGCCCATTCTGCCACCCCGTAAGCGTGCTGCCCGCCGTATAAAACTCGCTGGTCGACTTCGTTTTTTTCGCCGCATAGTAGGTGATGACCAAGGTGAGCCCGACGATCACCAAAAATAAAATAAACGCCGTCGTATTCATAAGCGGTCCCCCTTCAATGGTTCTTCAAATGGACTATCGCAGCTCCTTACGAATATCCTCCACCATCGCGTCGTAGGCGTTCGCCTTCCGGGAGTAAATGCTGCAAAGCACCCACGTCATAATGAATTGCGAGAATGCGAACACCCACGCCCAGCTCACAGGTGAAAAGGCCGGGGTATTCAGCACGGTGGTGTAGGAGGTCAGAATCGGCAAGACAAAGTAATACGCGAAAAAGAAGATCGACATCGGCAGCAAAAAGCTTTTTTTCCTCGCCAGCAGCGCTTGAAACTTGGATGACTGAGCCACTTCGGAATAACTCCAGGCTTTGGCTTTCATCATTTTTCCCTCCGCTCAACCAGGTTATGGAAACGCTTACAATATTCATTATATTTATACCTTTGTCCAAAAATGCTATGCCCTTGACATGATGGAGAAATGATTTTTATACGATGCCGATCTCATTTCAGCAAAAAAAGCGTCCGACCAGGACATGTTGCCGTCCCGATCGTCCGCTCTCTTATTTTATACAGGCCAAGCTTCCTTCCGGTAAGCCATGTCCCAGAACATATACTCATAGCGGCTGCTGATGATAAAATGGCGCTTCATCCGCTCCCGATCCGTCTCCGACGCCTGCTCGGCCAGCTCGTCCAATCGAGCGATCTGCTCCTCCACGAGCTCCCGGAACCATTCGCCACCGTAGGCCGCGATCCACTCCTGGTAGATCGGCTCAGCCGGTGTGCACGATTGCAGCCGCTCTCCAATCTCATAATACAGCCAGTAGCAAGGCAGGATAGCCGCGACGATATCGCCGAGCGATCCATGCGCCGCTCTGAGCATATGCGAAGTGTAGGCATAGGAGGTCGGCGCCGGCTCGAAGGCCGCCTTCTCTTCCTCGGTAACCCCCAGCTGCTTCGAGAATTTCGCATGCAGCGACAGCTCGGCACCGTAGGTCCCCTGCGCATGCACGGCCATCCTGTTCACGGTGAACAGGTCGGTCGCTTTCGATGCGCCCAGCGCCTGCACCCGGGCAAATTGCGATAAGTAATACGCGTCGTTCAGTACATAATAGCGGAAGCAATCGAGCGGCAGCGTGCCGTCGCCGATCCCCCGTACAAAAGGATGCTCGAAGCTGGCCTGCCAGCTGGCATCCGCCGCTTGGCGTAACTGTGCGGAAAATTTCATCGTTCCGATTCCTCCCCGAATTAAAACACTTTATAGCTGACATCCCCGACGTGAAACCATGGGACATGCCAGCCGAGCCAGGCAGCCGCTCCCCAGAGTACCGCTAGCACTCCGGCCATCAGCGCGTCGCTGACCGACCAGCCCAGCGTATAGTAGAACGTCCGCTTCGCCGACGACGAGAAGCGCTTGGCCTCCATCGCCACAGCGATCCGCTGCGCCCGGCGAATGCTCTGCGCGAGCAGCGGAATCGAGTGCCGCTTGAGCGATGCCAGCAGGCCGCTTAGTCCCCGAGGGGGCTTCACGCCCCGCACCTTCAGCGCCATCTGCAGCGTGCGGTACTCCGCCCAAATCATCGGCAGAAGCCGGAGCGCGGCCATAAAGCTGTACGCGTATTTGGGCGGCAGCCGCAGCTGCTGCATCAGCGAATAAAACAGTGCGACCGGGCTCGTGGTCAGCGCGAACAGCAGCCCGATCAGCGCCATATCGACGGTCTTGAGGCCGATGTGTATCCCGCGGAAAAAGCTTTCTTCTGTCACGTGCACCAGCCCCCAGCGGAGCCAGGTCGTTGACCCTTGACCGAAGAACACCATGGAGCTGGCGGACGACACGAACATCAGCCCAAACGGCAGCGACAGCAGCAGCAAGCGGCGCGGCGAATGACCGGATGCAGCGAACAGCAGCACGATGTACATCCAGGTCACATTCGTTAGCACATTGATGTTGTCCGTGAAGAGCGCCAGCACAAACATGAGCACGCTCGCCACCAGCTTAAAGCTCGGATTGACGCGATGCAGCCACGTCTCGCGAAAAGACCATGCGAACGGCATCGCCGTCACCTCCTAGTTTCCTCTAATGAAGCGATCGATGCGGCGATCGGCTCTCGCTTCATCGGCTTAGCAGCTTCCAGCCTCTCTACGTATTCCCCAGGGGACATGACATCGGCCAGCCTCCCGCTGCGAACCTCCCACACTCGCGTAGCGAACCGGGCGACAATCTCAGGATCGTGCGTCACCATCACGATCGCCGACCCCTGCTGCCGCCATGCCTCCAGCTTCTCCAGCAGCGCAAACGTATTCGCCGCGTCCTGCCCAAAGGTCGGCTCATCCAGCAGCACCAAGCGCTGCGCTTTGACCGTAGCGGCCGCCACACTGAGCCGTCGCTTCTGCCCCAGCGAGAGCTGGTACGGGTGAAGGCTGCGATGGTCGGTCAGCCCGAACCAGACGAGCAGCTCCTCCGTCTTGGCCTGCACCTCGCGCTCCGGCACGCCGTCCCGCCGGAAGTTGAAGGCCAGCTCGTCATACACCGTGCCGGCGACGAACTGCATTTCGGGGTTTTGGAACACATAGGCCGTCACATCGGCCACGTCGTCAAAGCCCCGAACGATCCGCTTCAGCAGGGGCATCGCATACTCCCCCGCCGTCGGCAGCAGCTGCATCAGCGACTGGAGCAGCGTGCTCTTGCCCGCGCCGTTCTCGCCGACGACCGCGATCCAGTCTCCGGCATACAGCTCGGCTTCCGGCACCTCGATTTTGGGCGTTCGGCCGTGAAAGCCGGTAAAACCGCCCAGCTGCACCAGCGGCTGAGCCGCCACAACGCCGGAAGGGACTCGACCAGCGGCACCAACCGCTGCCCGTGCCGCGTAGTCGTCCCAGACGCCGGGATACCAGATCCCGTACGCCTCTAGCTCCGGCTTATGGTCGTGGAACACCTGCTGAGGCTCCCCATCCGCCAGCACGCGGGCATCCGGGCCAAACAGCACGACGCGATTGACGAAGTCGACGATCTCATCAATTTTGTGCTCCACGATCAGCACCGTCTTGTCTGCGGTTACCTGCTTGACGGTATCCCATACCTCGGTCGTTCCCTCCGGGTCGAGCAGCGAGGTCGGCTCATCGAGGAACCAGACTTCAGGCTCCAACGCCAGAAGGGACGCAATGGCCAGCCGCTGCTTCATCCCCTGCGACAGCGAGGCGATGGGGACATGCGGATTGTCACCTAAATTCAGTCCGACCTGCGCCAAGCACCGGCGAATCCGCTCCGGCATTTCCGCGCGGGGAACGCACAGGTTTTCCAGTACAAAGGCAATTTCTTCATCTACGTACGGCATGCAAAATTGCGCATCCGGGTCCTGAAACAAATATCCCCAGGACTCAGGCAGCTGCAGGCCTTCCGCTTTCATCGGCACCTCGATCGAGCCGGGAATCAGTCCGCTCAGCACCTGCAGCAGCGTTGATTTACCGCAGCCGCTGGGGCCAAGCAGCAGCACCTTTTGCCCCGCCGGTACCGACAGAGACAAATCCTCAAACAGCAGCTTCGGGCTGCCCGGAAATTTCAATCGAAGCTCCGTTACTGCAACACTAGCCGTGCTCATTAGAGCTTCTTCTTATCCAACGCGCTGTAGTCGTCGGCGCTCGCCGGACGAACGAGCTGCGTAACGCCGGTTTTTTCCAGCGCCTTGGCCAGCGCATAAGCAACCGGACCGCAGAGGATAAACGAGCCGAGCAAACGGAATACAATCGCAAGGATCAGGTTCCAGCTTTGCAGCTCCAGCAAATACCCTTTGAAGTAATCGAATACGAAAGCGCCAACGCCTGACAGCATGCCCGCCAGCCCCGCCACGACAATGGAATACCGGCGGTATCCGAAGGCAGCAAATATGAGCTCCGCGCACAGCCCCTGAACGATGCCGTAGGTCAGCGCTTCAATGCCGAACTGCGAACCGGCCAGCAGCTCGCCGGAAGCCGCAGCCGCCTCCGCCAATAGCGCCACGCCAGGCTTGCGGATGATCAGGAACGCCGCCGTCGCCGCCATAAACCACATGCCGTACACGAGCTGATCGAGCTGAATCCCCGCGACCTTCGCCACGTTGTACAAATCTCCCCACAAGCGATAAATAACGCCAAATACTACCGCGATCACGATCGTGACCAAAATATCCGTCAGCTTCAATCGTTTAGACATGGACGATCCACTCCTTTTTCTAACTATAGTTTTGTTTAGGGTAAACTCCCCTGCCGCCCCATTCCCTGCGAGGATCACGTAAAAAAAGCCGCCTCCCGAATGCATCGGAAGCGGCTTTGTAAGCACATGTTAATCAAGCGTGCTAACGCTCTCCACTTCCCTACGCTGGCATCATCCAGATCAGGTTCAGAGGGTCTAGGATCTATCGATCCAATCTCAGCCTGTCGGCTCCCCTAGTGACATCCTTCATATTATCACGATTGCATAAATTGTCAATGGCTTCGGAGTTGAATAAATTCAGCCAGGCTGAAGTCTGGCGGAGAATACGCATCGTCGGACTTCAGTCAGGCTGAAGTTTGGCGGAGAATACATTATCGTCGAACTTCCTCCCAATTGTTCGCTTTTTCAACATTTTATCGCGTATTGTAGTTGATTTGTCCCCCGTTCTATGTCAAGATAGTCGATAGAATTGCTCTCTAAACTTTCTTATGAAAACAGGTGACTTCCCAAGCTATGAAAATATCGCTGTTCCGGCTGCTGACCGAGCTTTCCTCCCGTAAAACCGTGTCGAAACTTACCGGCGCTTTTGCCAAGTCGAAAGCCAGCCGTGCGCTGATCCCCCGTTTTGCCAAAACCTACGGCATTCGCATCGAGGACGCGGAAAAAGCCGTTCATGAATATGCATCGCTGAACGATTTCTTTACTCGCCGGCTGAAAAGCGGCTTGCGGCCGATCGATCTCACCACCGAGACGATGGTCAGTCCTGTGGACGCCCTCATTACCGGCATGGGGCCTATTAAGGAAGGGCTCATTGTCAATGTCAAGGGTCAAGACTATACCATTGAAGAGCTGCTGAACCACAGCCCGCGCATGATCAACTATACCAACGGCTTCTATTATGTGCTGTATCTCAGCCCGACGGATTATCACCGTATTCATTCTCCTGTGGACGGCACCATCGTGGAAAAAGAACACGTCGCCGGCAAGGTGTATCCGGTCAACGATTTTGGCCTGAAGCATATGAAACGCGTGCTGAGCCGCAACGAGCGTCTGATCACCTATGTGCAGCACGAAGCCGGAGAGGTCGCGGTCGTCAAGGTCGGAGCGCTCAACGTGAGCAGCATTCAATACGTATCTCCGCTGCCTGATCAGCTGGAAAGAGGCGGCGAGCTCGCCTACTTCGAATTCGGCTCTACCGTCGTCCTGCTGACGGAAACAGGTACGTTCGAATCCCGGAAGGATCTGCTCGTCGGCAGCAAGGTCAAAATGGGCGAAGCGCTCGGTTTGTTCAAAACGAAGGGGTAATACAACCACCATCGCAATCGCATCTAGAGAAATGAGGAGTATGCCGTTATGCAAGAAGTATCCGGTGCAGCCGGGAACGGAGCCATACTCAAGCAGCAGCAAGTTTCACGGTCGGCTGTCGTGCCGACCGTCTTTCGTATTTTGCTTGCCATCAGCTTGGTTCATCTGTTCAACGACACGATTCAATCCGTAATTCCCGCCATTCTACCACTGTTTAAACAATCTATGGGCTTGAATTACATGCAGTCCGGTATTATCGTTTTTGCTTTGAATATGACCGCATCGGTCATGCAGCCTGCCGTCGGCGTCTACTCCGACCGCAAGCCGTCGCCTTACCTGCTTCCGCTGGGGATGGCCTCCACGTTTTTGGGCGTGCTGGGGCTTGCGCTGGCTCCGAGCTATGGACTGATTCTGCTGTCCGTCCTTCTGGTCGGCGTCGGCTCGGCCGTCTTCCACCCGGAGGCGTCCCGCGTCGCTTATATGGCGGGCGGCTCCCGTCGCGGCTTGGCGCAGTCCATCTTCCAAGTGGGCGGCAACGCAGGGCAATCGCTGGCATCGATCATGACGGCGCTGATCTTCGTCCCGCTCGGGCAGCTTGGAGCCCTCTGGTTCACGCTGGTGGCGCTGCTCGCCATTGTGGTTCAGCTTTATATTGCGCACTGGTACAGCGGCTATATGGCGGCGAAGCCACCGGTTCGCCAATCCGGTGCGACCCGCGTTATGAATCCGGCGCGCAAGAAGCGCATCGCGTTCGCGATTGCCATGCTGATTTTTCTCGTCTATGCCCGCTCCTGGTATTCCGCCGGGATCACGATTTACGGGCCGTTTGATTTAATGAACCGGTTCGGGATCCGCTTGGAGCAAGCGCAGCTGTACATCTTCCTGTTCGCTGCAGCGGGTGCTGTCGGTACCTTCTTCGGAGGACCGCTGTCCGATAAATTCGGCCGCCGGAACCTGATTCTGTTCTCGATGCTGGGAACGGCTCCGCTGGCCTTGGTGCTGCCGTTTGCGAACGGCTTTTGGACGTATGTGATTTTGATGATTAACGGCTTCATTCTGATGTCCAGCTTCTCCGTCACTGTCGTGTATGCGCAGGAGCTCATTCCGGGCAAAATCGGCACCGTCTCCGGACTAATCACGGGCCTTGCCTTCGGTCTTGGCGCCCTTGGCGCTGTCGCTCTGGGTGGACTGGCGGATTGGATCGGACTGCCGGTGGTCATGCAAATGGTTGGTTACTTGCCGCTGCTGGGCTTCTTGACCTTCTTCCTGCCATCCGACCGTGAGATCAAGGCTTGGTCATAACAATAATGAAAGGGGCCATCCCAGTATTACTGGGACAGCCCCTTTTCTGCATTTAACCGGCGATCGCCTGACGGCCTGATCGCTGGAATCGCAGCCGATCCAGCACCTCATCCTCGTGCGCGACCCGGCTGATCTCTTGGATCTCCTGCCAATCCTCCGGCGGGATGCGCAGAAACGCCTCCACCACCATCGGGCAAAACTGCGTTTCGGTGCACCGCTCGATCTCCGCCCGCGCTTCCAGGTAGCCTCGTCCTTTGCGGTAGGGCCGATCGGACGTGATCGCATCGTATGTATCGCAAAGTGAGAAAATGCGGGCAAACAGCGGAATCTCCTCCCCCTGCAATCCGAACGGATACCCCCTGCCGTCCACCCGCTCGTGATGGTAGAGCACCACATCAAGCGACGGCTGCAAAAACGCGATATGCTGCAGCATTTGGTGCCCCAGCTGCACATGGCGCTTCATAACCACCCACTCGTCCTCGGTCAGCTTGTCCGGCTTCAGGAGGATGGCGTCCGGCACTCCGATTTTGCCGACATCGTGAAGCAGTGCTCCCCGAGCCAAGAGGCCCAGGTCCTCATCCGACAGCCTCATCTCCATCGCCAGTCGAGTCGCATAGGCGGTGACCCGGAAGGAATGCCCCTGCGTCTCGTTATCCCGCGAATCCAGCGCACTGGAAAGCGCTTGCAAAGACTCATCATATGTACGCTCAATTGTATCGATCATGGCGTTCAGCTCTTTATTTTTCCCGTCGATGATTCGGGTGGAGTAGACGAACACTTGACGTAAGCCGAAGAACAGGGCGAGCATCCCGATTAAAATTACCGTCAGCAGCGTCACCTGCAGCCAGCTGCTCACCAGGTCCTGCTCCGTGATGTCCCTCACGATCTCGACGACGCCGTTCACCCGGTTTCCTTCGCCTTGGATCGGCAGCCACAGATGCAGCCGATGGCCGCTCATCCGGTCATGAAGCACTTCCTTCTTCTCGACCACCTGATCGATGGCCGAATACGCAGCTGTGCTTGCCTTTTGGCCGACCCGGGATTTATCGTAGCTGAAATTAATGGTGCCGTCCGGGTAGTAGAAATTCGTCTCGACAATCGAATACAAGTCAAAATGCATCCGAACCACATTGTATACGCCTTCATAATCCTTCGGCAGCGCATGCTCTTCGTACCCTTCGCTTCCAGCATGCTCGTAGCCGCTGCTTCCGCTTGCCGCCGGCTGCATATGGCCCGCGTGGGAATCCCCTTCGTAGCTGCTTGCTGCAGTTCTGCCCTTGTCGCCGCTCGTGCTCTGCGTTCCTTTTCCGCCGAACAGATCGGCGAGCTGCGGCAGCTTGATGAAATGCTTCACCACGGAAGCATTCGTCAAATCCACGGTCTCGCGAATGACGAAGCTGCTGCTTGCCCACAAGGTCACGGCGGACAGCACCAATCCGATCAGAATGACCGAAATGCCGAGCGTCCAAGTAAATCGGCGGTACGGGTTCACTTCCTTCGTTTTGCCCACCCTCGTTCCCCCCTGTTCCTATGCTAAGAATGAATTTAAAATTTGCCTGATTTTGTCACCTACTTCCTTCGACGGGAGGCAAACATTCTCCTTCTTCTTTCCTAGGTCTAAAGACACTTTAAGATTCGGTGTACCCCCTGCCGCATTTCTTCTTCGGTTAGGTGAGGAAAATTCAAATAAATGCCGCAGCGGCTCGTGCCGTCCTCAGCCTCCGCCTTCGCTTCCGACCAGCATACGCCTGCCTCCTCGCCTTTTTTCTTCAGCACTCTGTACTGCTCCTCCGTGCCTTTCCACCAGCCGAATACGTGAAGCCCCGCATCGCTTTCGACCCAATCGAACGCCCCGCTCAGCTCCGCCTTCACCCGCTGCATCAAGAAGGCGAACTTGCGGCTGTAGATGCGCTTCATCCGCCGCAGATGCCGCTCGTACTCGCCGGAGGCCATGAACGCGGCGAGCGCCCGCTGCTCCAGCAGGTTGACCGGCTGCGGCTCGAACAGCGCTTGCGCGCGGGCGAACGGCTCCGCGAGCGGGGTCGGCAGCACGGCGTAGCCGATGCGAAAGCCCGGCAGCAGCGTCTTGGTGAAGCTGCCGACGTAGACGACCCGCTCCTCGCGATCCAGCGCCTTGAGCGGCTCCAGGCTTTTGCCCCGGTGGCGGAACTCGCTGTCGTAATCGTCTTCGACGATGACCGACTCGCGTTCGACTGCCCACCGCAGCAGCGCCTGCCGCCGCTCGAGGCTGAGCACCGCGCCGGTCGGGAACTGCCGCGTCGGCGTGACGAACACCGCCTTCGCGTCCCAATCCGCGGGCACGATGCCCAGCGCATCGACGCGCGCGTCGATGCACTGCCCGCCCGCGGCGTGAATGGCGCGCCGGGTGCCCGCGTAGCCCGGCGCCTCGGCCACGGCCGTCTCGCCCGGCCCGATGAGCAATTGCGCCAGCAGCGCAATGGCTTGCATCGAGCCGCCGGTGACGGCCACGTGCTCCGGCTGCACGGCGAGGCCGCGGGCGCGGCGCAGATACTGCGCGATCGCCCCGCGCAGCGCCAAGCAGCCTTGCGCCGGGTGTTCGCCCGGCAGCGACGCTTGGCCGTGGCTCAGCTCGCGCACCTGCGCGTACAGGCAGCGGTTCCACGCCTCGCGCGGGAACTCGTCGGCGTCGAGCGCGAAGCGGTTGAAGTCGATGACGTCCGCTGCGCGGCCGTCGCTGCCGCTAGAGCTCCCGCCGCTCCGCGGGGCTCCGCTCATGATGCGCTGTCCCCAGGGGGACAAGCGGAAATCCGGCGCGCGCTTCGACGCCGCTGCCTCTGCCGTAGGGCTCGTCGCAGCGTCAACCGCATGCTGTCGGTACGACACAAACGTCCCGCGCCCCAGTTCGCTGACGAAATACCCCTCCGACGCCAGCGTTTCATATACTTGGTTTACGGTACCGCGCGAGAGTCCGTACAGCTGAGCCAGCTCCCGCGTGGAAGGCAGCTTCGTGCCGTACGCCAGCAGCCCGCCAACCACCGTATCGCGGAGCGCATGGTACAGCGCCGAATGCTTGGTGGGATATTGCTCGCAATATAGGTGAAACGGAATTTGAAAATGCATTTGACCAGCTCCCTTGCACAACGCTACTTATTCCATGCACCTGCTAACAAACCTCAACCTTTTAAATGGTCCAATAAAACTACTCTAAATTGGTGCTTTTCTATTGTCAATGTAAGCAGTAGACTTTCACTAATCCTAAAATGCATGGTATGGAAAGGAGCACCAACGTATGGTTACTTCTGAGCTTCAAATTGAGCGCGCGATCCCGGACGATGTCCCTCATATCGCTCCCCTCTTCGATCGCTACCGCCAGTTTTATGGCCAGCCCTCCGATGTTAGCGGCGCGGTCGCTTTTTTGCAGGCCAATGTGGGGTCACGCCAGTCGGTCATCTACTTCGCCTATGATGAACAGCGCAGCCGCATCGCCGGCTTCACCCAGCTGTACCCTACCTTCTCGTCCATCTCGATGCAAAATAGCTGGATCCTCAACGACCTGTTCGTTGACCCAGAATACCGCAGCCAAGGCGCAGGCCGGGCTTTGCTGGAAGCGGCAAGGCGGCACGCTATCGAAACCGGCGCCAAAGGGCTGGAGCTGGCTGCCGCAGCCGATAATCACACGGCCCAGCGCCTGTACGAAGCAGCCGGGTATGAGCGGGACGACGAGTTTGTTCATTACTTTCTTAAAGTTTGATCGAGGAGTGGAGGGATCCCATGAGAAGAAAAGAATTTTCCGTGCAGGAGCAGTCGGAGATTGAGGCATTTTTGCAGGAGATGTCGTTCGGGTACTTGGCTACGCTGGGCGAGGACGGCTGGCCCCACTTGACCCCGCTGAATTATGCGTATTGCAATGGGCATATTTATTTTCACGGCTCCCGCGCCGGGCAAAAAATGAGAGAAATTGCTGAGGCGCGCCGAGTCAGCTTCGCCGTCGCCAAAGAGTATGCGATCATCCCGTCCTACTTCAGCGATCCGCGGCAGGCCTGTCCGGCGACCGCGTTCTTCAAGTCCGTCCACATCCGCGGCGAAGCCGAGCCCGTCGAGAACCTGCATGAAAAAGCGGAGGCCCTCTCCGCCCTGATGGCCAAGCTTCAGCCCGAGGGCGGCTATGCGCCAATCACGCCGGAGGACCCGACGTATCGCCCGGAGCTGAAGGCCGTATCCGTCGTTCGGATTACCGTCCAAGACCTGACAGCCAAATTCAAATTTGGGCAAAATATGAAGGAGGAGCGGCACGACAACGTGGTCAGCGGCCTGCTCGAGCGGAGCCTTCCAGACGATGCCGAGACGGCGGAGCTGATGAAGAAGTACTGTCCGTTTCATAAGGAGGAGTAGCCAAGGGGAGGCTTTTGCTGATTGAGGGGGAATTTTACCCCTTTTCCGGCGCCACGGCCTCGTCCCCGCCAAAAGCGACGTAAATCTCCTTCTTTTCCGGCGCTACGGTGTTCAGCAGCTTCACTCCCAGCAGGAGCCGGACGATTTTTGTCGAATAATCTTCTGTATCACGCTATACTTGTATTTGGTTTGTATTCAAGGGAGGATTTTCGCAATGACACGCATGACACCGTCCGATTGGGACCGGCTAACCGACCAGCTGCCCGCCTGGCTGGAATCGAGCCGTAAGGAATCGCATAAAGGTCGTCCGGCCTCCTATATTCCCGAGCTGGCGCATGCGCAGGGCGATGCGCTGGGCATCGTCCTCCTGACGGGGGAGGGCAAGGAAATCAGCGCCGGAGACGCTGGCCTGACGTTTACGATGCAGAGCATCTCCAAGGTGTTTACCCTGATGCTGGCATTGATAGATCACGGCGAGGAAGGCGTCTTCCGCAAGGTCGGCATGGAGCCGACGGGCGACGACTTCAACTCCATGCTGAAGCTGGAGCTGGTCGAGCCGGGCATCCCGTTCAACCCGCTGATCAACGCCGGAGCCATCGCTATCAGCTCGCTGATCCGCGGGGACCGGCCGGCTGAGAAGGTCGAGCGGATCCTCTCCTTTTTCCGACTGCTGACCGGCGATCCGAACCTGGCCTATAACGAAGCGGTCTACCATTCGGAATCGGCCACCGCGCACCGCAACCGGTCGCTCGCGTATTTTCTCAAGGACAATCGTGTGCTGGAGGAAGCGGACGACGTCGAGGAGGTGCTGGACGTCTACTTCAAGCACTGCTCGGTGGACGTGAACTGCCGGCATCTCGCGCGAATGGCGCTGGTGCTCGCACTGAACGGCAAAGACCCGGACAGCGGCGCGCTGCTGGTACCCCGCCGTTACGTGCAAATCGCCAAGACGTTCATGCTGTCCTGCGGCATGTACAATGCGTCCGGCGAGTTCGCCCTTCAAGTCGGCTTGCCGGCGAAGAGCGGCGTGGCCGGCGGCATCCTCACGCTCGTGCCCGGCCAGTGCGGCATCGGCGTCGTCGGCCCCGCGCTGAACGACAAAGGCAACAGCATCGCCGGCGTCCATCTGCTTCGCACCTTGTCGGAGACGTTCGACTGGAGTATGTTTTAACAAGACCCGGCCACCGTCGTAACGAACGATTGGGAAACCCCTTGGAAACGGAAATAGCAAATAACGAAGCGAATGGATAGGATTAGAACAACAGGCTGCCGAGCCCTGCATCGGCAGCCTGTTGTTTCCCATGCGCTCTTTTTTTGCCGCTTTCCGATGCAATCAATAATATGGTAATAAACTGGATACATTAATTTAGCGTTGGATTTCCTCTGTCCGCGAGGTGACAGCATGCGGTATGAATAGAAGGCGGTGCTTCCTTGAAGCTGGGATCTAGTCTTTCACTCGAAAGTCTCCTCGTAAATATTACCTTTTTCCGCTATGGATTCATCATTCTTTTAGCGTTAGTTCCATTCGCGGCGAGCGTGTTTCCTCAAGATTTGTCATCTCTTTATATCCTGACGTTAATTTTTTTAGGCATTGGCTTTTCGAACTCCAAGGTGGTATTTCTCTTTTTACTTTGTGTAATTGTGGTCTCTACCCGTACCATAGTTGATGATGGTTTTGTTGGCCATATGGGCGCCGTGGCTTGCCGTTTATTCACTTTTTCCATGGTGGTCTTCATTTCGGCTAATCTAGCCAGGCACTACCGGAAAATAAAAGAAAGTAAAAAGGAGCTGACCATCGCGCTGGCGAAGGCATTGGATTCACGAGATTCCTTTACCGCCAATCATTCTGAAAACGTAGCAAATGTAGCTTTAAAGCTGGCTAAGGAAATGAACTTAAGCGCCCTTCAGTGCGAAGCCGTGTATACCGGCAGCCTACTCCACGACATAGGAAAAATCGGTGTTCCGGAGCACATTTTGATAAAACCGACCGGGCTCACCGCCGAGGAATATGAGCGGATCAAATCACACCCTGAAATCGGATATGAAACGCTTAAGCATATAGCAGACTTTAAGACCACTGGTATTCTAGACATTGTGCTGCATCATCACGAACGCTTCGATGGGAAAGGGTACCCGAAGGGATTAAAAGGAGGAGGCATTTCCCTCTTCGCGCGCATTGTCGCTGTTGCCGATTCCTTCGATGCAATGGCCTCCAAACGGCTGTATAGAGATGAAATGGCACTTTCCAAAATAGTCGATGAAATAGACCGGCATAAAGGAACGCAGTATGATCCGCAAATCGCCGGTATTTTTTTGAACCTATTGAAAAACGGGGAAATTCAAGTCCCCTCTCATCCGGCAGATGCAAAAAAACACTCGATTGAAGGGACTGTTGACAAACGGCACTTCACCTCATGGTGATACAATATATGGAATTAAAAACGCTGATGATCCACTATATATTGTAGTGAATCATCAGCATTTTATTCAGCTAAGGACTTTGTCAACAGTCCCATTGAATGAGTGTTTTTTATATGGCGTTTTGTTCGTTTAATTCGCTTCGGATGAGTATGGAAAGGAGCTTCACCGGCTGCGTCTGATCATTTTTGAAGGCATGTGGCGTAGTGGACGGAAAATGAAACAATTGCCCTTCGTGTAATTGAATCTCCTGACCGTTTAACGATAAGGAGAGCAAGCCATCCATCACGTAGTGCAATTCATACCCCTCATGTGTCTTGGTTGGAACTTCGGCGTCCGGGTCCAAAATGAACAGGAACGATTCCACGTTATCTCGGCATGCGCCCTGAAACAAGGTGACTCCGGGATACGTCAGTATGCTGCGAAGCGGATGCTTGGCATCCAAGGGGTGAAGCTCTTGCTGGAACTGAATCATAGCTCTCCCTGACGGATGGATAAGAACCTCTGACCCCGCTCTTCGTTTCATCCCCCCTCGCCAATGCAGCGTTAATAGGCCAAAGATAATCCAATTTGAAACGAATGACCATAGGAGAGACCATCCCAAACTGTAGACCATATAGCCTAAATGCAGCATCAAACCCTCTACAGAAATGCCGGCGAACGACCAAATCAGCGTATACATGAACCACTTATTGAGCTTGGAAGGGAGTGACTGTACATAGAAATAGGCAATGACAGGGTAAATGCCAAAATCATCGAGCAGTACGCGCGAAAGCAAGGGATAGTTCGTGTCGACATCCTGATACTGCCACAATGGAAAAAGTAATGTCACTACATCCGAGCTTAAACTCATAATCATTGCAATTAGAATGGTCGGATAAAGCTCACCGAATCTTTTCTTTTGCGCAAAGCAAACAAACGAAAGCCAAGAAATGACGAATACCAGAAAATAGAACAAGCCGCATCCGCACCCTCCAAAAACCATTGTGGTATTCAATATATTGGGTCTATATTTTTCCACAATTTTTTTAAATTATCAGGTGCGCTATCGAATATTCGATAATACCGCTTCGATATCCTGACGGCTCATGTCCTCCTCCCCGGCGAAGGTCACTACGGCGTCCAGCAGCTGCTGCGCTCGGCTCTCGTCGAGTACTTGATCATAAAAGCCAAAATAGCCCGTCGGATCATGCTCAATAAACTGAATGTAATCGTATAAAGCCGGGGCCGTATCGGATTTAGAAATCTCCAAATGCTGAATCGGAGAAACCGTCCCGCTGTGCTCGGCCAGCGCTTTATTCTCTTCCGCGCTCGTCAAAAACGAAAGCACTTCAAAAGCTGCCGGCGTATTGCTGCTGCCAGCCGAAATCGCCCAGCCGGAGGAGGTTCCCCCATAATACTGGGAAAGGTCTCCCTTGCCGTCCACGATTGGAAACTGGAAATAGCCCACTTCCGTCCCGTAGTCGTTATGGCCGAGCAATTTGCCCGCCGCCCAGTCGCCCTCCATATACATCGCCGCCTTGCCGGATAAAAACATCCGCTCTGCCTCCGCCACGTCCATACCTAGGAAGGAGCGCGGGAACGCCTTTTTCTTGACCAGCTCATGGAATCGCAGCCCCGCTTCCACGAAGCTCGGATCGGTCAGCGCCTCCCGCTGCAAGACGCGCTGCATCGGATCATCGCCGCCCAGCCGGTTGGACAAATAAGCGAACCAATGCAGCAGCGGCCACCGCTCCTTGCCAGCCGCCGCAAACGGCGTAATGCCCTTGGCCGACAGCACCTGAACCAGATTCAGCAAGTCGCTCCAGCTGGCTGGTGGCGTCTGGCCGTACGATTGAAACAGCTTTTTGTTATACCATAGGACCACATGCCTTACGGCATAAGGGATACCATAAACATGGCCCTCGTAGGAGGTGCTCTGAAGCACCTCCGTGCTGAATTGCTGTCTGAAATCGGAGTGCTGCGACAGCAATCCGTTCAAATCGGCGACCACCCCGGACTGAACCATACGCTTGAAATTATCCCCAGTCCAAAAATAAAACAGATCCGGCATATTCCCCGAAACCATGGCGACACGCAGCTTATTTTTATAGGCTTCCGTCTCATAGTAGTAGGGAACGATCTGTATTTGCGGATGCGATTGATTAAATTTGCGAATGCTTTCCTGCAAGGTGGTTTGCCTTGGGTCCTTGGTCTCTTGGCTCCAGATGGTGATTTTGACCGGTGACGCTTCGGAAGGGACCTCTTGGCCGTGAAGGCCGCCCAAGGACATGCAGCCGGTGCAAAGCACCGCCACCAAACAGCCGATTAACGATACAAGCAGGATGCGCATCGCACCAGCTCCCTTCACGAATGGTCATTCCTATACTGATTCGGCGTCATGCCTTCGACATCACGGAACACTTGGACAAAATATTTGGACGAGGAGAAGCCCACCTGATCGGCAATCTCGTACACTTTTTTATCGGTTTGATGCAATAGGGCCTTAGCCCGAAGCAGTCGGCTGCGGTTGACGAAATCGCTGAACGTATACTTTGTTTCCTCTTTAAACAAGACCGAAGTATAGCTCGGGTTCAAATGTATACAATCCGCCACATCCTTAATGCTGAGCGAGGGGCGGTGCAGCTCGGCTTTGATATACTCCAGCGCCTTCTGGATGGACTCGCTTCGCACCTTCGGAGCCAGCGCGTCTTCCTCATGTTCGTCCTCCGCCGTCTGCGATGTTCGTTGACGCTCGCTAATCATGGCGACAGCCTCCTGAACGGCGTCCAACAAGCTTTCATGATCAAACGGCTTCAAAATATAATTGATCGCCCCGAACTTCATCGCAGTCCGAGCATACTCAAATTCAGCGTACCCCGTGAGCAGGATAGAGACGACGGAGATGCCCTCCGCTCTCAGCTGTTCGAGCAGCTGGATACCGCTTAAGCCAGGCATGCGAATATCGGTAATTAATAAATCGACCGGCTGGCTTTTCGCATAGCTCAAGGCCTCCAGGCCGTTCTCCACCGCGTGAATGTGCCATTGCCCCTGCGAGCGCTGCTGCAGCGCGTTTAAGACGCCTCTTCGTGTAGGCAGTTCATCCTCGGCGATCAGAATGTGCATGGTCATGGTTGTTCAGCTCCTCAAACGGTAGATAAAGGTTCACTTCGGTGCCCGCTCCCTTGGTGCTGCTAAGCGCAAGCTCACAGCGTTCTCCATAATGAAGCATGATCCGCGATTTCACGTTGGACAGGCCGATCCCGGACCCCGCCGTACGCAGCGACCGGGCTTCCGAGAGCCGGCTCATGAGCTGCCGTACGCCGTCCTCCGTCATGCCGTCGCCGTTATCCTTGACTTGAATGTGCAGATAAACGAGGCCTTCGCGATCCACCTTCTGAAGCCTCAGTGCAATTGAACCGCCCTCCACCTTCGGCTCGATGCCGTGCCCGATCGCGTTCTCCACCAGCGGCTGAATCAGCAGCTTCGGAATGCGGATCCGCTGAAATTCCGAGCCCAGCTCGATATCCCAGGACAGCCGGTCGCACATTCGAAACTTCATGATCTCCAGGTATCGCCGGCAGTGCTCGATCTCGCTTTGCAGCTCGACCCAATCGTCGCCCTCCGAATGCTTGATCGAATACCGGAACAGCTTCGACAAATGGAAGATAAGCTCGGCGCCCTCGGTCTCCTGCTTATCCTGCAGCGTCCAATACAACGCTTCCAGCGTGTTGAACAAAAAATGCGGATGAATTTGCGCCTGCAGCATTTTGATCTCCGCCTGATTTTTCAGCCGCTCTTTCTCGTAGGCGCTCTCGATCAGGTGGTGGATCTCCCGAACCAGCTTATTGTAAGCAGCGTTCAAATCATTCATTTCATAGTTGAAATAGGTGACCTCGTTGGTCGTTGGCAGGGTAAAATGAACGTTGCGCATTTTTTTACGCAAATGGCCGATCGGCATCGTAATCATCCGGGACAGCAGCCACAGCAGCCCGAGGAAGACGACGGTGCCAACTGCAAGCGCCAGCAGCAGCAGCTGCTTTAATAGGACCGATTTTTCCGTGATGGTACTGATCGGCACCAGGATATGAATCGACCAGTTGAACTGCCGGGAATGCTCGATGATGTGCAAATACTCTCCGCCGTTAATCCGCAGCCGGGGATACACTCCCTCCGAGCTCATCTGAATGCCTACATTCAGGTTCCGGTCCGCCAGCATGGATGGCATGGTGGAAGCAACGAGCAGCTTGTTATGATCGTACAGATGCATGCTGCCGCCCTTGATCGACGAAAAATCCTCGTTAAAAAAATCAACCAGCGACTTCATCACCCTTATGACCACGTAGCCGCCCGGGGCCAGATTATCCCGCTCCAGCCGAACCTGCCTCACCGCGAGCAGCAATTGGTCATCCTGGGGGTCGGTCCCGACAAACACGAGCTGCCCTGCCTTGAGCCTTGCGATCGTCACCAAGTCATTGCCGATGATGTCGTCGAGCCGCCGGTTTTCGAGCGGATAAAAAGGGTCATTGACCGAGTAAATATCGATGCCCTTAATGATCCATGAGAGCGCTACCAGTTGATCGATCACGGGCCTAACCGACAGCTTCTGATCGATGGGAATTTGCAGCCCCTGCTTGGAGCGGTATAAGAGTGACTGAATTCGGGCGTCCATGACGACCTGAAGACTGATCGTGTCGACCTGCGACAGCACGGCGTCCACTCGCGCGCTGGCCTGCTTGGCGGTTTCGCCCAAGTAGCCTTCCGTATTTTGAATAAACAGCGATGTGGTCGATTGGTATACCAGTCCCCCGGCGATGGAGAACACCACGGTCATGACAAGCAAAAAGCCAATGGTAATCTGTACGCGCGTTCGGTTCAGCCGCAGTCTGTCGATGAGCTTGTCCATGAGGCACTCCTTAGCTGATCACTTCACTTCTTTCTAGTAACTATAAAGCATAAACGGAAAAAGCGCACTCCCTCGAAGGTCGCACGCACGTTTCCATTTTTAGCCTTTAACCGCCCCTGCCGACAACCCGCTGACAACCTTCTCCTGCGCGAGGAAATAAGCAATCATGAGCGGCAGCGAGCCCAGCGTCAAGGTCGCCATAATGCCCGGCACATTGACCGAGAACTCCCCGTAAAACGAGCGCAATCCGAGCGGCAGAGTCATTTTCGCTGGGGTCGTAATCAGCACGAGGCCGAACACAAACTCGTTCCAGATATGAATGAAATTGTAGATCGCAATCGTAGCCAGCGCCGGGCTGAGCAATGGAAAGACGATGCTCCAGAACAGACGCGAATGGCTCGCGCCGTCCATCACGGCCGCTTCATCCAGCTCTCTTGGAATGTCTTGAATAAACTGCGTCAAAATAATGACGGAGATCGGCAAGCTAAACGCGATATACGGACCGACGAGCGCCCACATGGAATCGTACAATCCGATCTGCTTGGTCAGCATGTAGATCGGGATGAGCGTCGTATGCACCGGAATCATCATCCCGGCCAGAAACAGGTAGAAGATCGGCCGATTCAGCTTAAAGCGCATCCGGACGAGCGGAAAGCTGATCATCGCCGACAGGAGGATGATAGCCGTCACGCAGATGATGGAAACGACGATGCTGTTGAGAAAATATTTATCGATCCCCAGCTTGAACACGAGGGCGTAATTTTCAAAGTTGAACTTCGACAAAAGCGATACGGGATGCTCAAAGAACTCCGGTTGGGTTTTAAGCGAGGTCGCTACCATGTAAACGAACGGATAGCCCGTGATAACCAGAAATACGATGGAAATGGCGTATAAAATTGCACTTCGAACAGCCGTCATAAGGGTGGTCCTCCTCTCTTAGGATGATGCTTGGGCTCTGTTTTTGTCGGCGGTCAGGATGAAGATGGCAACGATCAGCGAGATCACAAACATCGTGAAGGAGATCGTGCTCGCATAGCCCATATTGAATTTGGTAAAGGCTTGCTTGTACATATAGGTGGCCATCAGCTCGGTGCTGCTGTTCGGTCCGCCTTCAGTCATAACATAGATCAGGTCAAAATATTTGAGCGATCCGATCACGGACAGTACGGAGGAGGTCACAATGGTTGGCTTAAGCAGCGGCAGCGTAATGTGCCAAAATTGCTTCCAGCCGCTGCAGCCGTCGATTTTGGCCGATTCGTATATTTCCTCGGAAATACCGGCGATTGCTGCACGGAATAAGATCATGTAGAACGGCGTAAACTGCCAGCAAATCGTCACCGCAACCGCGATAAAAGCCGTCTTGGAGTCGCCCAGCCAGCCCATTTGCCACGACCGCAGCCCCAGCAGCTCCAGCGCCTGATTGATGATCCCCATTGTCGGATCGTAAATGAACGTCCAGAGAATCCCCAGTGCAACAGTAGACATTAAGAGCGGCATGAAGTAGATGGTGCGGAACAGCCGAACCCCTCGGATCGGAGCCATCAGCAGCAGGGCCATGCCAAGCCCGAGCGGCAGCTGAGTGACAATCGAGACGACGACGAGCAGCAGATTGTTTACAACCGTTTTCCAAAAAACAGAATCAGCCATCAGCTTGAGATAATTATCGAGGAAAATGAACGTTTTCTCCGACTGAATGCCGCTCCAATGAAACATGCTGTAGTAGAACGTTGAAAAAATCGGGAAGATGACATAGGTGAGATAAATGAGTAATGCCGGCCCGATAAAACCGACAATAAAAGCGGTATTCCGATGCTTGCCTGATCGCACGGCTTCCTTCGCTTCAACCTCACCGGTGCGTTTTTCCGCTATAGTGTTCATTCTCGGATACCCCGCTTTCGTTAAAATCACCGGAAGGAAGGGAGCAGCCCTCCCCTCCGGATGTAAACTATTTCTTAAGCAATTCCTTCGCTTTCGCTTCCATTTGCTTGGCAGCTTCGGTCGGTGTCATCGATTCTCCGAACAAGGCTTGAGTCGTATCCTTGTGCAGCTCGGCGAGATCCGGCGGCAGCGTTTGGTCATAGAAGGTGGTCAAGTAGCCGGCTTTGCTCAGCATGTCGTTGAGCTGAATCGCGAACGGATCCTTGTATTCCACGCCTTTGACGGCGGAGATGGCGCTCGTTTTATCCGAGAACTGCTGTGCCAATTCCTTGGACGTCAGCGCTTTGACGAGCTCGATCGCTTTATCCGGATATTTCGACTTGGCTGCGACCGAGAACACCGGCGATACGCCGCCGACGACATTGGAAATGTTGCCTTTGCCGCCAGACACTTCAGGGAACGGGAACATGCCCAGCTTCTTCTCGAAATCCGGTGCTTCGTTGCGGACATTGTTGACATACGAGGCGGTCTGCATTTCCATCGCCGCTTTGCCGGTGTAGAGCAGCTGACGGGATTGGCCGGTGTCGTACGTCAGCCCGTTAAAGCCAGGGTTAAAGGCTCCACGCTTGACCAGATCTTGAATCATTTCGCCGGCCTTCACATAGGACGCATCATCAAAGCCGCGGCCCTTGCGTTCGAACGCTTCGGAGAAGATTTGCGGTCCTCCGACCTTCTCGGCAAAATACATCAGGAAGAACGCTGCCGGCCACTTGGTTTTATTCGCCATGGCGATCGGGATGATGTTCTCCTTCTTCAGCTTGTCGACGATCGTCAGGAACTCATCGTAGGTTTTTGGAGGCTGCAGTCCGAGCTTGGCGAAAATTTCTTTGTTGTAAAACATCGGAACGACCGACATCGCAAGCGGCGCTCCATAAACTTTGTTGTTAAAAGTGGACGCTCCGATCGCTGCTGGAATGTAAGAATCGGTGTTGACCTTTCCGGTGAGGTCCGCTACCTGATTCGCGTTCACGAACTCCTTGAGCCAGCCGCCGCCCCAGGAATGGAATACGTCCGGAGGATTGCCGCCGCCCATCGCCACGGACAGCTTCGTTTTGTAAGCGTCGTTCGGGATTTGAACCGCTTCGACCTCTACGTCCGGGTTGTCCTTCATAAACTTCTGAACCGTCGCTTCGATCAGGTCCTTGCGCGGTCCGGTTTCGATATACCAAAAGCTCAGCTTTTTCTTCTCGCCGCCCGCCGCTTGAGCTGGCTGCTTCTGCTCTGCCGCGCCGCCGTCCTTCTTAGCACCCGCCGGTGCCGATGTTTGCGTGGTGCCGCCGCAAGCGCTTAACAGCAGCATGCTTGCAATGGAAAGTGAGGCCCATTTTTTCATTATTTTTATCTCCCCTCGATTCTTATTGGTTACGCTTTCATTTTATCAAGAGAGCGTTTTCATCATAAGGTGGTTTGATTTGCTAAAATACCAATTTGATTAGATTCCGAAGGGGAAGCGTTTACAGGCAAAAATTAAACGGCCTCCGTCCCGACGAATTCAGGGCTAAGGCCGCCTAAATGCTTTATTATTTGTTCTGTCTACTTGACGGGGGCAATTCATGATCTCAGGAGGATCGTCTTGACGGCCTTTTTGCTGCTCGGATTGGAAGAGTCTTTGAGGGTAGGCGGGGACATGAAATTGTTAGAGAAGCATTAGCAAATGTAAAAAAGTGATTCCAGACGCCCCAATAATTCCCTAACAATATTAATTTATTATGAAACTAATAAAGAACTTATTTTAAGAAACTTTATCACGAGGCAGGTGTTATTATGAGCATGACTGAATTTAATCTCGATACCTCTTTATTGTTTGAAGCGCTTGAGCAATCTCAGGCACTGATTGTATTTGACCCGCAAGGCAATATTCGATGGGCCAATCACAACTTTTCAAAGGTGGTCGGATATTCAACCCAGGACTTGCAAAACATGCACCATCGGCAGCTGTGTCATTCCAGCTTTTCGACAAGTGAGGAATATGTTATCTTTTGGGAAAATCTTCGCAACGGAATCGCCTTTCATGATAAAGTCCAAAGGATCACGAAATCAAGGCAGCCCATTTGGCTGGAAGCTTCTACACACCTGTAACGAATAGCAGCGGTAGCGTCCAAGCAGTTATTAAAATAGCATCAAATATAACGGAACGACAAACGGTTCTGGAGAGCAGTACCCAGGATTTTATTCATGTTGTAGCAAAAATGACAGCCAACACCAATGAAGTATACGCTGCTTCACAATCGATCATGAATGATATGGCCATTCTGGATCGTGAATCGGATGTCGTCAAAAAGAACGTAGAAGAAATTCAGAAGGTGACAGCCTTCGTAGAAGACGTTGCGGCCAGATCCAATCTGCTCGGGTTAAATGCTGCCATTGAATCGGCGAGAGCAGGTGTACACGGGCGAGGGTTTAACGTGGTCGCCAATGAAATTCGTAAGATGGCCGATTCAAGTAAAGAGTCTGCGGCATCGATTTCGAAACAGCTCGGCGATATCCAGAAATCCGTATTTGTGATGGTGGAATTGGTGGCCAAGGTAAATGAAAAAACTCATAGAAATTATGTTTCGATCAACGAATTAAAAACAGCTTATGAACAAATAGCAAGCACGGCGGATAATCCGGCTTCTTTTCTATAACTGCAAGGAGTCCAAGCCGCCGGCCAATTCAAGAAGAAATACGCCAAAAAATAAGCACGGCTAGGGAGTCTAACCCTAGCCGTGCTTTGTCAACAGTCTCCTACCTCCGTACTTTGGACAACACGGCGGTTTTATAAATGCTCCTAATACGCATTGGCTTCCGTTTCCCGGTAGCTGAAATAATCGAAATCGGCATGCTTGCGGCTGCCGCTCACATCCTGTGCGCACAGACCGATGAAGGTGCCGGTAAACCGGACATAATCGGAGAAATCGTCCGAAAGGTGAATGACGCTGATTTTCTCGCCGACAGGGCTCCATTCCCCGCCGTCCGCCGAATACCAGAACTGGACGTGTTCGCCCTCGATCACCGCTTTGAGTCCGATGCGCTGTACCCCTTCAACATCGATCTCCTGCTCCAGCAGCTCGTCGTACTGCCCTTTCACGCTTTGGATAATTCCGAGGCTCTTCCCGGCATCCTCATGGCGCGTCACCCGCAGATAGATGTAGTCCATCGTATCGTAATACAGAATCAGTCCGGCCATCTGCTGGTAATGCTCAGGCTCGAACTCGAGGCACGTTTCGCTCACGCAGTGAAACGATTGCTGACGGCGCGCCACCATGCTTTGCCGATGCGTCGAGATCATCGACTCCATGCCGCGAAGACGCAGATAGCCCGGACGCTCGGTTAGTGTAACCCACGATTCCTCCGGCGGGATGCGCAGCGTGCTCCAATCGATGGCCAGCACGGGCTGATCGAAATCATCCCTCTCCGGCGCAGGCGCGAACGGATGCGGCGCGATGTCCGGCGCTTGGACCTGCAAGGATGGGGCCGGTCCGCCTTCCACTCTCAGCCACAGGTCGTCTGACCAGTAGCAGCGCTGAATCGCCGTCTCGCGTCCCAGATTGCAGTACTTATCTTGGACAGGACGTCCAGTCAGGTGCACCATGTACCACTCATTGGTATGCGTCTGAACCACACTGGCGTGTCCCGCCTTTTGCAAAGCGATCTCCGGTCTTCCGGCCGAGGTCAGCACCGGGTTCTGAGGATCAACCTCGTATGGCCCGTCGATGGTTTTCGAGCGCGCCATGGTGGCCGCATGGTTGTACTGGGTTCCCCCTTCAGCGGTCAGCAGGTAATAATAGCCGTGCCACTTGTAGAGGTGCGGCCCTTCCGTCAGCTTGAGCTCGGTGCCTTTGAAAATATTTTTGACCGGCCCGACCAGCTTCTGTTCCTCCACGGAATATTCCTGCAAAACGGTGCCCGCAAAGCGGTTGTGCCCCTTGCGATGATCCCACAGCATATTGACCAGCCATTTGCGGCCGTCGTCATCATGAAACAGCGAAGGATCGAAGCCGCTGCTGTTCAAATAGATCGGCTCCGACCACGGGCCCATAATATCAGTCGCCGTGACCAAATAGTTGTGCGTGTCCTTGAAGGCGCCAACCCGGCTTTTGACATCGGTATAAATCAAGTAGAACGTCCCGTTGTCGTAGCTTAAGCAAGGTGCCCACACCCCGCCGGAATCGATATTTCCTTCCATGTTCAGCTGCGATTTCCGGGTTAACGGATGCGTCAGCAGCCGCCAGTGAACGAGGTCCTTCGAATGATGGATTTGAACGCCAGGGAACCATTCGAAGGTAGATGTAGCGATATAATAATCGTCTCCGACGCGCAGGATGGACGGATCCGGATTGAAGCCGGGCAAAATCGGGTTCGTAATGATTGCCATGTCTATTCTAGTCCTCCTAAGCTTAACCTTGCTCCGCAGCTAATGCTTTTTTGCCCGCTTCCAGCGCAGCGATAATGCGGTCGACGTCATAGACGCTCCCCGCCCACGTGCCTCCGCTGACCGCTTGCAGCGCCGCCCACAGCCGGGTATCGTCCGGCAGCTTCGGATCAGGCGCCAGGCCCGGATGCGGTTCACGGGCGGCGAGCACCCGGCTGCCTTCTTCAGGCGTCAATATTTCATCGCCATCGCCGATGAAGTGAACGCTTCCCTCCAAGCGGTTGCGGTCCACCACGATGTCGATCGTGTCGCCGTCCCGCAGCTTGCCGAGGGGGCCGCCTGCGAGTGCCTCCGGTCCGACATGGCCGATACACGCACCGGTCGACACGCCGGAAAACCGCGCGTCCGTAATTAGCGATACGTATTTGCCGAACGGTAAATGCTTGAGCGCGGAGGTGAGCTGATACGTCTCCTCCATCCCGGTCCCTGACGGGCCCCGGCCGATCAGCACCATAATATCGCCCTTCTCGATGCCTCCGTTTTTGATGGCGGCGATCGCTTGCTTTTCTGTGGTGAAGACCTTGGCCTGACCGCGATGTCTGTAGACGCCGTCTTCTCCAACAACCGACGGGTCAATCGCCGTCGATTTGATGACGGAGCCTTCCGGCGCCAGGTTGCCCATCGGGAACGTAACGGTCGAGGTCAAGCCTCTCTCCCGTGCGCGTTCGGGGCTCATGATCACTTGCTCCGGATCGACGCCGTCGAGCTCCTTCAGCAGCTGCTTCATCCGCTGACGGCGCTCGCTCGTCTCCCACCAATCGAGGACGGCGCCGAGCGTTTCGCCGGAAGCGGTCATCACGCTTTCGTCCAGTACACCGAGACCGCGGAGATGCAGCATGACCTCCGGTACCCCGCCGGCCAGGAACACTCTTACCGTCGGATGATATTCCGGTCCGTTCGGCAGCACGCTGACCAAACGCGGTACGCGCTTGTTAACGGCGATCCAGTCCTGCACCGTCGGCACAGGTACGCCTGCGGCATGCGCGAAGGCTGGAATGTGCAGCAGCAGGTTGGTCGAGCCGCCGAACGCCGCATGCACCGCCATCGCGTTGCGAATCGCGCCTTCGGTAAGGATGTCCTTCATGCGGATGCCCTTTTCCTCCATCTGCATCATGGCGCGGGCCGACTGTCTGGCCATCTCCTCCCACACAGGCTGTCCCGATGGGGCCAGCGCCGCGTGCGGCACAGTCATCCCCAACGCTTCAGCAACCACCTGCGAGGTAGCCGCCGTCCCGAGGAATTGGCAGCCGCCTCCCGGCGTGGCGCAAGCACGGCAGCCCAGATCGGCCGCTTCCTCCAACGTCATCTCGCCGTTCGCGTAGCGGGCTCCGATCGTCTGGATTTTGCCCGCGTCCTCGCCCGCCGTCGGCGGCAGCGTCACGCCTCCCGGCACGATGACGCAGGGCAGCTCGTGCATTCCGGCCAGCGCCATCATCATGGCGGGCAGCCCCTTGTCGCAGGTGGCCACACCGATCACGCCTCTGCGCGTAGGCAAGGAGCGGATCAAGCGGCGGAACACCATCGCCGCATCGTTGCGGTATGGCAGCGAGTCGAACATGCCTTCCGTGCCTTGGGAGCGCCCGTCGCACGGGTCGCTGACGTAGCCAGCGAACGGAACCCCGCCGCTGTCCGATATTTCATTCGCTGCGGCCTGCATCAAGAGGCCGACTTCCCAGTGTCCCGTATGGTAGCCCAGGGCGACAGGGGAGCCGTCCTCCTTTCGAATGCCGCCTTGCGTGCTTAGAAGAAGGTACTGCTTGCCCTTCAAGCGGGAAGGCTTCCAGCCCATGCCCACGTTCTGCGATAAGCCGAACAGGTCGCCGCTCGGCGAATTCAGCAGCATTTCTTTCGTCAAAGGGAGCGAACCGCTAGGTCCGCTCGCATGCGTACGAATGGCATACAGCTCATCGTTGTCCTGCCCCATGATGAAACCCATATTTTCTTTCACAACCGTTCCCCTCCCAGCCGCATTCGTTGTGACGCTTAACGCCCCGCACCTGCCACCGGATTAACCAGCGTCCCGATGCCTGTAATATCGATCTCAACCCGATCCCCATCGGCCAGCGAAAACTCATTCGGCGGCACGATGCACGTACCGGTCAGCAGCACCGTGCCCTCGAACAGCTCATTGTCCCGCACCAGGAAGGACACCAGCTCATCCAGACGGCGCTTCAGCTGGCCGGTGTTCGCCGTCCCTTCGACGACCTTTTCACCCTGACGGTAAATGCGGCAGTCGATCTGCAGGTCGTACGGATTATCTACCGCATCGACGAGTCGAATCGCAGGTCCCAAGGAGCAGGAGCGCTTCCACAATTTCGCTTGCGGCAAATAGAGTGGGTTCTCCCCTTCAATATCCCGGCAGCTCATGTCGTTGCCAATGGTGTAGCCGATAATTTTCCCTTGGCTGCTCAGCACCAGCCCCAGCTCCGGCTCCGGAATTTGCCACTCCGAATCGCTGCGAAGCTGCACGTCATCTCCAGGACCCACGGTCCGAGCCGCCGTAGATTTGAAGAAAATTTCCGGGCGCTCCGCATCGTACACCTTATCGTAAAAGGTCACGGCATCCAGCTTGCCCCCGGTCGCCTCATAGTTGCGCGCTTCCCGGCTGCGCTGGTAGGTCACGCCGGCCGCCCATACCTCCGGCGCTTCAATCGGCACGGCCAAATCGAGCGCTTCAAGCTTCTCGGCCAGCGGCTGCTGATCCGCAATCGCGGAGCGTACCAGCTCCAGAGCGGTAACGCCTTGCGCGTCGGCTTCTTTTTGCAGGCTTATAAAATCACCTTGCGGCAGCGGAAACACCTCGCCTTGATCTGTAACGGCAGCCAACTGAAGCAATGCCTCTTGACGATAACGAATAATTCTCATAAATACACACGCTCCCCAATGAATGAATAGTAGTTGTTGTTACGCCTTAACGAACACCGTTTTGATCGAGGTAAAAAATTCAATCGCCGCCTGCCCTTGCTCTCTGGAATGCGAGCTGGACTGCTTCATGCCGCCGAATGGCGCCTGCAGCTCCACGCCTGCAGTCTCGGCGTTGATCCGGACAAGCCCTGCATCCATATCCTGGATGAAGGACAGGACCGAACCAATGCTGCTGGTGTACACCGAAGCGCTCAAGCCGAATTCGCTGTCATTGGCGAGCTCGATCGCTTCTTCCATGGAGTGCGCACGAATCAGCGCCATCACAGGGCCAAAAATTTCTTCTCTAGCAATCGCCATCTGCGGCGAAACCTCATCAAACACCGTCGGCTGAACGAAAAAGCCTCCCGTCGCATCCGCTGCCGCCGCCTTGCCTCCGCCGATCAGCAGCTTCGCGCCTTCGTCCTTGCCTTTTTGAATATAGTCCAGCACGGTCTCCAGCTGCTTCTCATTCGCGCAAGGGCCCATCCAGATCCCGGATTCCATCCCGTCGCCTACGGAAATCTCCGAAACCTTCGCCAGCAGCTTCGCTTTGAAGGCGTCGTACACTTCGCTCATGACGATGACCCGGCTGGTGGCGGTGCATTTTTGCCCCGTTGACTTCAGACCGCCGCTGATCGTACCGTCGACCGCCAGATCGAGGTCCGCGTCCGCTGCGACGATGACCGGATTTTTGCCGCCCATCTCCAGCTGATACTTCGCCCCGCGCGCCAATGCCGCCTGACCTACCTGCTTGCCGACCTGGTTCGAGCCGGTGAACGTAATGCCGTTGACGTCCGGATGCTCTGCCAGCCCTTGACCGATGATCGAGCCGCTACCGCAGATCAGGTTCAATACCCCAGCCGGAATTCCCGCTTCAGCGAAGCACTCGACCACCTTAGCAGCGGTTACAGCCACCTCCTGCGCCGGCTTCAGCACGACTGTGTTGCCGTAGATAAGCGCCGGGGCCATTTTCCAGATCGGAATCGCCACCGGGAAGTTCCACGGCGAAATGACGCCCACCACGCCCAGCGGCACCCGGGTTGTGAACATCAGCGCCTCGCTGTCGGTCGAAGGGATCACATCGCCGATGCGCCGCATGCCCTCACCCGCGTAATAGCGCAAGATCGCCACCCCGCGCAGCGTCTCGCCCTTAGCTTCGGGAAACGTCTTGCCCATCTCCCGGGTCATCGTTTCCGCGACTTCGTCCGCCCGCTTCTCCAGCGCATTGGCCGCCTTGAACAGAACGTCTCCCCGTGCAGCTCCAGACAGCTTGCGCCACGAACGGGATGCCGATTTGGCGGCCGCTACCGCCCGATCCAGGTCCTCTCTGGACGACGCCTGAACGTAGCCGACAACCTCCTTCGGGTTGGCCGGATTGATGCTGGCCACCTGCTTGCCGGTGGAGGCCCCCGCCCATTCTCCGTTGATGTAATTCAAGTACACTTGCTCTGCTTGGTATGCGCTCATAGTGACTTCGAACTCTCCCTTCAAAAATTAGCTGAATTTTTGTTTTACATTATAAAACCAAGTTTTCATTTATGATTATAAATAAATACCCCGAAGGGTAATTACTCCAAAATAACGCTACCGCCGATAGCCCAGCAGCTGCGAGACGCTATCTCCCTCGCCTTGCAGAAGCGCGACAAATTGCCGAAACAGCTCGTCATCTACGGCGGATAGGACCGTCGATAAGCTCATGGCGGCGATCACGCCTCCGGTATGGTCCCGGATCGGAACGGCTCCGCAGCGGACGCCCGGTTCATTCTCCTGATTGTCGACGGCGTAGCCCTGCTCGCGCACCTGCTTGAGCTCCTCAAGCAAAGCATCCTTATCGCGAATCGTGAATGGCGTATGCACCTGGAACTGGTACTGGTTCAAAAGCGCATCCACCTCCTCCGGCCTCTTACTGGCCAGAAGCACTTTCCCAACCGCGCTGCTGTGCAGAGGTACCCGGCGTCCGATACGGGAATAGCGGATGGCGGCCTTCGCCCCTTCCACTTTATCAATATATACGCCTTCCTTGCCGTCGAGTATGACTAGGTTGATGGTCTGTCCCGTCCGCTCCGACAGCGCTTCCAAATGCTTGCGGGCGACTGTCCGCACATCGATTCCTTGAAGCACGAGCTGGCCCTTCTCGAGCAGCCTCATCCCGAGCTTGTACTTGCCCGATTCGGCATTCTGATCGATGTAGCCGTGAAGCTGCAGCGTTCGCAAGAGCGAGTGGACGGTGCTTTTATGCAGGTCCATCTTCGCGCTGATTTCGGTAATCTTCAGCTCCGTCGTATATTCATCGAACAGCTCGATAATGTTTAAAGCCCGGTCCAGCGCTTGTATGATTGGCATGAATTTGCTCCTTGATGCAATTTGTTCTATATTATAAAACCGTGGTTTATAATATCTAACTCTATCCTAATCGATCCACCGTTGATTTTCAATCCTTATTTTCCCCTTGACCTTACATAAAAAAAGCACAACCCCTACGCTGAGCAGCGCGGAATTGTGCTCTATCACTCGTGCCAAAAATGATTATTTCAAATCCTTCATAGCGACATGGTCCATATCGGAGAACTCTTGGTTCTCTCCGGCCATTCCCCAGATGAATGTGTAGTTGCTTGTACCTACACCGCTGTGAATCGACCAGCTTGGCGAAATGATCGCCTGCTCGTTGCGAACGATCACGTGACGAGTTTCGGTAGGCTCGCCCATCATATGGAACACTACGCCATCTTCCGGCATATCGAAGTAGAAGTATACTTCGGAGCGGCGGTTGTGCGTGTGGCAAGGCATCGTATTCCACATATTGCCCGGCTTCAGCAGCGTCATGCCCATAACGAGCTGGCAGCTTTGCACGCCGTTCAGGTGGATATATTTGTAAATTGTACGCTCATTAGAGGTATTGATCGATCCGAGGTGCTGCGGTTCAGCTTCGCTGATTGCAACTTTTGCCGTCGGATAGTTTTTGTGCGCTGGCGTGGAGTTGAAGTAGAAGCGAGCTGGATTAGCTGGATCAGCGCTGTTGAACACGACGTCCTTGTTGCCAAGGCCGACATACAGGCAGTCTTTGTTCTCGAGTACATACTCGGTGCCGTCTACTGTGATGGAGCCTGTCGGTCCTACGTTAATAATCCCGATCTCGCGGCGCTCCAAGAAAAAGTCTGCGCCCATGTCATGCTTGTCCGCTTCGAGCTTGATCGGCTCGTTCGTCGGAATCACGCCGCCCGTAATGATACGGTCCACGTGGCTGTATACCATTTTCAGTTGACCTGGTACAAACAAGGTTGGGATCAAATATTCATTGCGAAGCTGCTCGGTATCATAAGCTTTGGTTGCTGCTGGAGTCGTAGCGTAACGAATTTCCATCATGATTGGTGTTTCCTCCCTGATCATCATTTCGTTTTTTTCAACAAATCTTATTATAAACCACATGTTCATTTCAGTTCAAATAAAATATATTTAAACCCAAATGAACCTGACTAAACAGACGAAAACCGTTCAATTTTCACTCCAAGATCCTGGTACTTCTTCATTGTATCCTCCGGCAAATCCGGGTCCGTAATGATCGACGTCATCTCATGCAGCCCTGCAAAAGTAATCAGCGCACACTTATCGAACTTGCTGTTGTCCGCAACGCAAAACACCTGCTTGGCGGCTTCGATCATCGCCCGCTTCTGCTCCACATGCATCTGTGTAAAAATCGTAAACCCATACTCCGCATGAATGCCCGTCGTCGACAGAAACGCTTTTTGCACATTCAGCTTCCTTAAGAAACTGCCGACCTCCTCGTTCACAAGCAAGTTGCGGCTGCGGTAGCCTCCAGGGACGACCAATCGGATTTGATCCTTTTTGATGAGCTCGCCGATAATGTACAAATCGTTAGTAATGACGGTATACGGCGCATTGTCCAGCAGCCTGGCCATTTCGAGCGTCGTGCTGCCGCTGTCCAAGGCAATGATGTCATTAGGCTCAATGAGCCGGAGCGCGCATTCCGCTGCCCTGCGCTTCTCATCCTTCTGCTTGCCGCTTGGCGCATGCTCTTGAAGCAGACCGGAATAATTCTCATTGGCCAAAATAGCGCCGCCGTGGGTTCGGATCAGCACGCCCTTGGCTTCGAGCTTCTCGAGGTCTTGGCGGATCGTTTTCCCCGTCACCCCAAGTCTCGCCGCGAGATCCGTAACGGACACTTCCCGGTGAGCCATGAGGTGCTCCATTATATTTTCGTATCGTTTAATCGCGGACATGGAAATGGATGGCCTCCTGACGCCTAAACGGTTGTGCAGCATCGCCGGCGACTGCATATCGCTTCGATGTACATTCTCTTCCTTATGCTAACACAGCTTATTTGCCAAAACCAAGAATTAATTCCAAAACTACCGTGACTGCGTCGCGCTGAAGTGGTATAATATTGGCTAAATGTTAGAAGAAGACATGGAAGGATGGACGATCATGAACCCTCTTGCCCAACAGCTCAACGAGACGATCTCCAAAGAAAATTCGCACGTGTATGAGATGCTTTCCGAGCTTGGCAAACAAATGTACTTTCCTAAGGTTGGCATTCTGAGCCAATCCGCGGAAGCCAAGCAGAAAGCCAAGAAATTTAACGCCACCATTGGCACCGCCCTGGAAAATGGCCAGCCAATGCATCTCAAGGTCATTCAAGATACCCTGTCCGCTTACAATCCGAAGGACATTTACGAATATGCGCCGCCAGCCGGGAAGCCTGAGCTTCGCACGGCATGGAAAGCGAAGATGCTGGAGGAAAACCCATCCCTTCAAGGCAAAAATCTCGGCAACCCGATCGTAACCAACGCGCTGACCCATGGTCTTAGCATCGTCGCTGATCTGTTCGCAGGACCGGGAGATACGGTCGTCATCCCCGACAAGAACTGGGAAAACTACGAGCTGACCTTCGGCATCCGCCGCGGCGCCGAGCTCGCCTATTATCCGCTGTACAATGAAGATCGCATGTTTAACGCAGACGGCCTCCGTGAGACGCTGCTGGCTCAGAAGGGCAAGGGCAAGGCGATCGTCGTGCTGAACTTCCCGAACAACCCAACGGGCTATTCGCCGAACCCGGAAGAAGGCCGCACCATCGTCGCTGCCATCAAGGACGCTGCGGAAGCTGGCATTAACGTAGTCGCTGTAACGGATGACGCCTACTTCGGTCTCTTCTTCGAAGACTCGCTGCAGGAGTCGCTGGCCGGTCAGCTGGCCAACCTGCATCCACGCGTGCTGTCCGTTAAGATCGACGGCGCCACGAAGGAAGAGTACGTCTGGGGCTTCCGCGTCGGCTTCATCACCTACGCCGGCCAAAGCGACGCCATGCTCGCCGCTCTGGAGCAGAAGACTATGGGTATTATCCGCGCCACGATCTCCAGCGGTCCGCACCCGTCCCAAACGTTCGTGCTGCATGCGCTGCAATCTCCAGAGTTCAAGGCGCAGAAGCAAGAGAAGTTCGACATCATGAAGGGCCGCGCCAACACGGTGAAAGCCCTGCTGGACGACACCGCCAAATTCGGCGACGTCTGGGATTATTATCCGTTCAACTCGGGCTATTTTATGTGCCTCAAGCTCAAAACAGTTGATGCCGAGACACTGCGCGTCCATTTGCTGGACCAGTACGGCATCGGAACGATCGCTCTGGGCGCAACCGACCTGCGCGTCGCGTTCTCCTGCATCGAGGAGAAAGACCTCGAAGAGCTGTTCAATACGATCTACCAGGGCGTGGTCGATCTGGAAAAGGTCGCTGCGAAGTAAATCGCTCCCCCCTTAGTCCATTCGAGTGGAATAAGGGGGGATTTTTTTGTGCAAAGCGGGTTTTCCGCTCTAGGGCGCGTCTGCACCATGCTGACCAATGTGCAAAGCAGGTTTTCCGCTCTTCAGCGCCCCTGCACCATGTTGACCAACATGCAAAGCGGGTCTTCCACTCTTCAGCGCCCCTGCACCATGCTGACCTACGTGCAAAGCAGTTTCCGCTCTAACCGGGTACACGAGTCGGTTCCCATAATACTCAGTGGCTAAGAAATTGTGAAATCTTGCAAATATCGAAACATTGGTTCAGTAGATAGGTCAAATGGTTCCGGAGCCCGGCAATATGGACGACGAGACTGGGATTGAGACTGAGCTTGTGGGCTGAGGATCGTGGAACGTGGTACCGTTGTGTGTGGAAGACGCGCAAATAAACAATAGCGCCTCCCTGAACGGGATGAAGTTGGGTATTGACCCATCAACATCCCTATCCTTCGGAGGCGCTTCGTTTAATAGCATATTACCTTCTCAACCATCGAATATCTTCCAACTGAAGGGGCACAGAGTAAATCCGCACATGCCGAATCGCTCCCAGAAATGCCCCTTTACCACCGCAGTCTCCGAAGGCGTCAACACCGAAGCGGCCGCCGTAGCCGCCGGGGCTTTCATGCCCATGAACAAGCGTAATAGCCGAAGACACGCAGCCTGCCGGCTCTCCGTCAACAAACAGACGGAGCTCCCCTTCGCCAAACGTAACCACCACGTGCTGCCACTGCCCCAGCGTAAACGGCTTGTGCTCGCCCCGCAAGCTGCAGCGCCTTCCCTTGGCGCATACGACCGCCTCCACAACCCCATCCTGCAGCCGAAGTGCAAGCCCGTTCTCCGCATCGCCTTCATCATAGAGCACCTGGGTCCCGTCCAAGCGCTCCGGCTGAAGCTCCATCACCACAGAGCGCAGCGCAAAAGCATCGTGCAGAAAGCCCGTGGTCTCTTCAGCCGCAACGCGGACCGGCGCATATGTCGTTGTCCTGTAATGGACAAGCAGCGCATACCGGTCCAGCAATCGGCGAAGCTCCTCTTCCCCGATCGGGAAGACGTTCGCGTGCCTGGCCCGGTAAGGCGTGCGCAGCATGCCTTCCTCCAGCTCGGCAGACCAATGAGTCATATCTGCGGATTCCATGACGCCGAATTTGCCATACGCCCAATAATCGTAAAGCAGCAGCCATTTCTTCCGGCTTTCGATCCAGAGAAATTCCGGTCCTTCCGTGAAGTCCGGCGTTTGGACGCCAGGGATGACCTCGTACGGTCCTTCCAGGCGATCGGCAGCAGCCAAAAAATTCATCGGAGGATGAGGATATCGCTCCGGCTCATAGACATGGCTCTCATCCTTAATCGCCATATAGAACTTTCCTTCATGCTCCGCAAGGCTTGCATCAATGGTTTGAAACCCGGGATCGTAGAATAGCTCGGTAGGCGAAAAGGTGCTCCAGTCCTTTGTCCTGGTGCAGTAATGCTTGCTGTGGCTCAGATCGCTTCCTGTGCTGGAGGCCCAGTAGATCAGAAAATCGCCATGCACAGGATCGTAGGAGAACTCCGGCGCCCAGCTGTTGACGGTATCCGGAATGTCCGCCATAACCGGCAGCGCCTTCTCTGCTTCCCAGTGAATCAAATCCGCCGACGAGGCGTATCCGATGGCCGGCCCGAGGGGGCGAATCGTAAATACAAGATGCCAGCGGCCATCGGGTCCCCTGCCGATAAACGGATCGCGAAGAATGCCTTCCCCGAGGGACGAAGCCCACACCGGCTTATTGCCGTTGAGCTCGTACCAGCGGAGGCCGTCCCGGCTGTACGCGTAGTGCAGCTCCTCTACCTTATGTGTTTGGCCGGGGCCGGAGCGAAAATAGCCCATGAGATAAGCCTGCTGCCGATGTTTGCTTGATGCCAGCACGAATCCGTTGCTCCTTCCATGTACAGCATTGCCCCTGTCTGTCTTGCTTGATGCCTTTATTGCCGCTGCTTGTAAATCTCGTTCATCTCGGCCGTCAATTTCTCGCCGCCATTTTTCAGCCACTCATTGACGGCATTATCGATTTCCTCCATCGGCGCATCGTTCGCAATGACGCGAGCAATGGACGACATCCACTTCGTATTCAGCTGATTTAGATTAATTTTCTTATAGGCATCCGTCTCCGCCGCGAGACCCAGCCCGTAGTTCGGCCAATCGTATTTATCGTTGTTGTCCAGCCACTGCGTGACTTGCTTCACGTACGCCTGGTCATTATATTTATGCAGCTGAATCGCTTTATCCGCACGCCGGAAAAAGTTAATCGAAAGCAGGTTGCCGGTTTCCTTCGTTTCCAGCTTTTCAAAGGTGCCGTCGTCCTTTTTCTTGTAATCGACGCCCTCCACGCCTTCCTTCAACAAATCATAGCCTTCATCGGAGAGCAGATAGTCCAGCATTTTGAGAATACGCTGCTGCTTTTTCGGATCGATATTTTTATTGATGACGACCTTTGTCTGGCCCATGCCGTCCGTTTGCGTTGCGCGAATGCCTGTCGGACCCGCAGGAGGCAGCAGCTGTGCAAGCTCCGCTTGCGGCGCATTTTTGCGGATATTCGGCAAATCCAGGCGAAGCACTTCATTCGGGTTGACCAGCTGAATGCCAACCTGACCGTTCCACAGCTTGTTCCTCGCGTCGGCCGGTTTCATAACTAGGAAGTTTTTATCCAGCACGCCCTCTGCATAAGCCTTTCGCAGGAAGCCGACAAAGCCTTTCAGCTCGGCCGATTGTGCTTGCATCGCAACCAGCTTGCCGTCTTTTAACGCCCATTCATTCCCTAGACCGAAAGCCCCCATCAAAGAGGAAGCATTGCCGAAGGTACCGTTCGGGTTAATCAGAATCGAAAAGCCGGTCGTATCCGCCTTGCCGTTGCCGTCAGGATCCTGGGTGACGAAGGCTTTAGCCACAGCATAAAACTCATCCATGGTTTCCGGCATCTTCAGGTGCAGCTTATCCAGCCAATCCTTACGGATATACATCGAAAATAAGTGCGGAATGCTGTAATATGGAACGCCGTAATAAGCGTTCTTGCCGTTCAATTCCTTCCACGCCGCTTCCGGGAGCTCCTTAGTCAAATTCGGATACGAAGCGAGGAATGGTTTTACATCCATGAACACGCCCTTATCCCGCCACTGCATGTAATCCTGCGTAGCGATCCGATAGACGTCGGGCAGGCTGTTGGAGGCTGCAAGCACACTGATTTTATCATTGTAGCTTGCGCCTGGAATCCACTGCAGATCGAGCTTGATATTCAGCTTCTCGTTCAGCTTCTTGATCAGCGGAGAATCATTCGAAGGGCCGATCTCGGCATATTGCGGAACCATCAATGAGATGTTCATGAGCTCCTTGCTATCGTCGCCCGCCGCATTCTTAGCGCCGCCAGCTGCCGGTGCTTCCCCCTTGGAGCAAGCCGACAGGCTGCCGGCCGACAGGAGCAGCACCAAGCTCATGGCCAATGTTTTCTTCATGCCCGTTCCCCCTCAGTTCTGTTGGATAAAGCTAACCGAATGCTAAGGCGCGCCACGGACCCCGCCGGCAGCTGCAAGGCTAATCTACCTTCGGCTGTGAAAGCAACGTTCGTTTCCGTCATCCGATAGCCACTCTGTTCATACCAATCCTCGTGCCGAGCTAATGGATCCTCTGATGATTGCAAGAGCATGGATGCAGATGCTTCGTTCAGCCATTCGCCGCCATGAATCTCCAGAGGCTGTGCATCCTTCAAATCCCGATTAACGGCAAAGAGGATGATTTCATCCTCACGGTCGGAAATGACTGCTGCCGCATCCACATGCGGAATATGCGCCATCGGGCGGATTCTTACCCATGTTTGAGGCATAGCAAAGCCCGTCCCCTCCGTATCAAGAGGAAGCAAACGCCAGCTTGTGTCTGTTCGCAAGAACGGCTCTGCATAAAAGCGGGAGGTATCATTGCCTGGGTTAACCGGTCTCATATCGACGGGATAGGCTCTGTAATACAGCGTATTGTCTCGTTGATAGGCATATTTGACGGCGTCGCCTTGACGGATGAACGTATTGAGCATGGAAGCGACGTAGCAGGCATGCGCCATCGTTTCGTATTCCGCCTTCGGCCAATCCGCATTCGTCTCCGGCTCCAGGTTCCACTCCCCAATGTCCAGCGGAATGGCGTCAAACCCATAGCCCTTCGCGAGAGCCTTCAGCTCCTGCAAAAGCACCTCATACTGCGTAGGATAGCTAACCAGCACCTGATTATAAAAGACCGGATCTGCATCATTCGCCTTCAGCCACGTCTGGCGCAAGCCCTCGTCGCGAATGCCTCTCGTATACTGGTGAATATCCAGCCCGTCGATATACGCGGTCCCTGCGTTTTCAAGCAGCCGCTGATTCCAGATCGGCGGCTGGCCCGGAATTTCCGAGTAGTCAACATACATCGGATCTGCTCCGGCCATGATGATCGTGATGGACGGGTCGGCTTTTTTCATCAGGGTGTAATAGGTTTGAATCCGCTGGGCAAAATCGATCGAGCTGGTGTATCCGAACTGGTAATCCCCGTAGCTTTCATTGCCGACCTGCCACAGCTGAACGCCCCATGGCTCCGGATACCCGTGCTCGGCCCGCAGCCGTCCCATCGGTGTCGTGGTGTCGCCATTGACGTATTCTACCCACTCCGCCGCAAGCTCCGGGGGCAGATCATAGCTGAACCCGACATTCAGGAAGGGCTCTACTCCGGCAAGACGGCAGAAGCGAAGAAACTCGTTCGTGCCGAAATAGTTAGGCTCCAGACCGCCCCAGTTCAGATTCTCCTTGACGGGTCTCGTCAGCCACGGACCGATGCCATCCTTCCAATTGTACTCATTGGCATAATTGCCGCCCCAGCGGATCGTAGTGACGTGATACTGCTGCAGGAGCTGAAGCGTTGTCGGGTTAAAAACACCTTCCACCGCATCGGCAGCCATGAGCATGACCCAGTCCAAATCGACCTCGCATCCGCCGCCGTCTCCTTCAGCAACCAAGCTCAGCTTGTATTCGCCAAACGGTGACGCTTTGTACCTGTCCGTGCTGGCACGGTCCAGGGTCATGTTCAGCTCGTAGCGCGTCCATTCGCCTGTAAGCGCTACCGAGCCAACGCTTAGCTTCACGCCGGAGGACATCTCTTCGATCGTCGCGCGCAACCGCACAGACGAGTCCGCGACGCAGCGTGCATAAACCTGCAAGCGGTACTCCAGCGTTCGCTCATCCGCAAGCGTAATCCGCTGAGCGATGCCGGCCGCTCCGGTTCCTTTCGCAAGCCCGATCCGCTGGTAGGTTTTCCAGCCGGCCTTGCCGTGCATCCCGCCCTGAAGCTGCTCGTAAGCTGCCTCCCCAGCGCTGACCGGCTCCCATGGATAGGCCAAGCCAGGGGTCACCGGCGTATCGCGGTACATAATTTCCGTCCGCATCGTCCAAGGGAGGTTCGTGCCGTCCTTTTTCCGCTTGGAGTGCCAATGTTCAAAAGAACCGTTGGCGATACAATCGTCGATAATACCCGGGTACGTATCCCTGCCGTTCGTCTCAAAAAACTTGCCAAAGATCCGTTTATCTACTTGCCAAGAGCTCGCCGCTCCGGCCTCCGGACCCAGCTGTATGCGCAGTCCCATTTTGCCCCTCCTTCTAACCTCGTGTGGTCTCTTCTTCTCTAGTATGCTATCGAAGCGGATCGTTTTCGTTACACAAACGCTCGAAATGTTATCCGATTTCGCTAGGAAGAAGCCACCTTCACCTCCAGGGCATAAATCGTATGCGGCTGAAGCTCGAAGCGCCACGAATCTCCTAAGAGCTCAACGAAAGAGACCTCTGCTTTCACCTTCTCCGGCTCATCGACGGTATTGCAATCCTCATAATGGAGGCTCGAAATGGTGTGCAGTTGTGCCTTGGTCTCCACTTGCCATGCTGAAAAATCAACGCAGAGCGCAGTGCTCTTTAAGCTGCGATTCACGATGCAAAGCGTCAGAACCTTTTCATCCTCCGATAGACAGGCAATTGCATCAAGTTCGGCCAGAGACTGGGAAGACAGCTTTAGCTTGGAAGCCCCCGGGTCATACGAATCGCAAGTGAGTGTCAGATCAATTACTCGGTGAAGGTGTAGATTGGCATACAGCTTCAAAACATGGTAGGTCGCCGTGCCGAAAATCACCTCGCTGCGACCGCTCCAGCCCGGCTTCTTCATCCGTTCATAGGAATCGCCGACGCGAATGCAGCCGCCAACCCAGCCGTTGACGAGATCGGAATAATTCCCGATTTCCACCCGATGGCTTTGCCGGATCATCTCGTGGACCATACATGCATTCGCTGCTGCCGCCTCCAGCGTGTGGGCATTCGTCAAATCCGGATTCGGAAAATACAGCGTATTCCACTCGGTCACCGCGATTTTTAGATGTTTCAGCTTCTCGCTGCTTTGGATGATGGTCTCCAGCTGTCCGAGGATCTCCCGCACGACCTCGGGGAATGCCGTGATGGCTCTAAATCTAGCTTCCGGCGGTGTCTTGGCATCGATGGGGAAGAAATTTTGCCCCTGATAAATATGCAGCGTAATATAATCCATCGCATGCCCTGCCTGCTCCAGCACCGTACGATTCCATCCGGGCGCCAGTTCATCTCGAGCCGTACCGCACCCCAGCAAGCGGATGCCCGGATCGCTGCTGCGCATGGCCTCGGCAAACACCAGATAGGACTTCGCATATTGCTCCGCCGTACAGACACCTGCCTGCCAAGGACCATACATTTCGTTCCCTATCTCCCAATACTTTACATCGTAAGGCTCGGGGAATCCGTTGCTCGCCCTCAGCGCCCCCATAGGCGTATCCACCGAGCCATTGCAATACTATTGACACAAATTTGAGGCTCGACGCGCAATAACCGGCACAAGGCGATAAATTCATCCGTGCCAAAATATTTGTGAACCTGCCCCGCCTGCTCCCAGGCTTCATTGATATAATTTGGCCTCAGGTCGGTGGGACCGGTGAATTCCTCCCAGTGATACAAGGAGATATAATTGCCTCCAAGCCGCAGGATCCCGCTGTTCAACGCTTGGGCCATGTCGAACACCTTGGCTTTCAGCAACCCTGTTTCCTGCTCCGGAAGCAGCGAAATATGATCGAACCAGATCATGCCGGTCGAAGCGGAGTCCTCCCACTCCCGTGATGGAAGGGGGATCGCCCAGACCTGCAGCTCAGCCGACGGTGACGAGCGGGTAACGCTGATTTGCTGCACAACCTCCGACCAGCGGTGACCGGGCACCTCCAGTTCAGCCGATCCCAGCACCTCTTGATTGCCCGTATCGACGAGCCGCACATGCACGCGTTCAATTTCGCGGGTGGCCCGCACAACGAGCCTCATCCGGTGCGGAATTCCCGCTTCGAGCTGAATTCGCTGCCCGATGCCGGCCTTGCAGCGGTCTTTATTGAACAGACGGATCTTCTGGCTGTGCCCGCCATGCCCCCTGGCCGCCGGCTCTAAGGCATACTGCGTATGCTTGCCGGTATTCAGCGGATACCAGGGTCCCGAGACGCCATCCAGGTTATGATCCTCTTCTTCAAAATCCATGTTACGCAGCGGATACGCCAGCATAGCTGTCATATGGTCATCAATATCTTCAACGAAATGGCCGAAAAGAAAAGGATTCACGGTATGGCTGGACTTGCTTGTTCCGATCACAATCTGAGCTTCGTTCATTTCTCTATCCTCTCTCTGTTGGATATGGAATTTTAATTGAAACGACTGTACCTCGATGCTCAAAGGAAGTGACGGACACGCCATACGCCGGGCCGTACTGCAAAACGAGCCGGGCATGAACGTTTACGATCCCCACCGATTCGGTTTTCATGAGCGTGCCATGCTCCGCCGAGCTGATCCACTTCAGCCTTTCCTGAAGCTCCGCTAGACGGCCGGCTTCAATTCCGCCTCCGTTGTCAGCGATCTCAATAATCAAATTGTCGGCCTCATTGTAAGCGCTAACGATTACAGTGCCATGACCTCTCTTCGGCTCCACGGCGTATTTAATGGCATTCTCGACAATCGGCTGGAGGGAGCATTTTACAATGCGCGCATCAAGGTACTTCTCATTCACATAGAAATGGCTTTGAAAATATTTCGGAAACCGTATTTTAATAATCTGCAAGTATTTTTTGAGTTGATCGATTTCCTCTCGCAGCGTGACAAACGGTTCAACAATCGAAGCGGTATAGCGGTAGTAATCTCCGAGGTTTTTGGTAATGACCTGGATGCGTTCGTTTTTTTCGACGTAGGCGATACTGCTAATAATGGCTAGCGTGTTATACAGCAGATGCGGGTTAATCTGATTTTGCAGCGCTTGAATCTTGGCTTCTTTTTGGCGGAGTAATATGTGCATCTCGTTCACTTTCATCGAGCTGACTGTTTCAATTAATTGCGAAAGCTGATCGGTCATGCGATTATAGCTTCGGCTGAGCAGCTGAATTTCGTCCTTGCCGGGCAGCACTTCTGCGCGGACCTCCAGGTTGCCTTTTTCCACATGCTCCATGAGCTGTTTAAGCCTGCGAAGCGGACGAATGAACCTTTGGGTGAATATCGGGACAAGAATGAGCACCACTAAGGCCAGGATGAGCATCGAAACAATCGCCGCATTGCGCGCCACCGTAATGCCGCTCGCCATCTCCGCAAACGGAACCATCGCCACGACGTTCCATTCGGCCAGCTCCGAGTAGCTGTAGGAAACCAGCATTTCCTCCCCCAGCAGCTTTTGCACCGATGAGGATGAGGATTTCGATAGCTGCAGGGCGGATAATCCCGTGCTGGCAATCGGTTTTCCGATCCAATCCGAATCCGGATGGTAAACAATGGTTCCGTCCTTGGCGACAATGAAAAAGTACCCTTTTTTAGCGAGCGAGGAGCGAACAATAGTTTTCTCCAATTCGTTGATGCGCAAATTAATGACTAGTCGACCGGCCAGCTTTACCGCATCCAGCGAATACACCGGCACCAGAAGGGAGATGACCTGCTTCCCGGTTACCTCCGAGCGATGCGTCGGCACCACCTTCACGGTTCCGCTCATCGGCATCGCATACCAAGGCTCATTGAGATAAGCCTTCGACAGCTCGTCAAAGCGCTGAACATTGGAGACGATCCGACCGCTTAAGGACATCAGAAACATGCTGTCCACTTCACTGTAGTTCAAAGCAACATAGTTGTTCAGCACATCCTCCAGATTCGCGAGCTCCGAAGGGTCAAGGGGATTCTCGTTCATCAGCCAGCGCTGGATCACCCCGACCGACCCTGTAGGCAGGCTAAGCTCGTTGCGCTTCGGAAGCGGTCCGGCCAAAATGGAGGAAACGGAAATTTTCATCTGCTGAATGTACAGCTCAATCTGCCGGTTCAACCGGTAAGAGGCATCATCGGCAAATTGGAAGAAATCGTTGCGGGCCGCCTTCGTATAGAAATATTGAGAGAAGGCGCCTGTCAGCAAAATCGACGTCAGCGTCGCGGCAAGCAAAATCACAATGAGCTTGACGCGAATAGAGCACCGGCTCATCATAAGCCAAGCCCCTTGCGGTATTCGTTCGGCGTCATCGACGTCACCGTTTTGAATACGCGGTTAAAATAAGGCAGCGAAGCAAACCCCACCTCTTCCGCCACCTCATAGATTTTCATATCCGACTGGCGAAGCAGCTCCATCGCCTGCTCCATCCGCGTCTGATTGACGTAGTTGACAAAGCTTTTTCCAGTATATTGCTTAAACAGGACGCCGAAATAGGACGGGCTTAGATTGCAATAGTCCGACATTTGCTTGAGTCCAAGCTCTTCTTGAAGATGCGTCTGGATATATTCGCAGGCTCGCTTAATCACCAGCCGCATATTATTGTTCACAAACTGCGGATAGTGTCGGATCCATTCATGAAGCACCTCATGGAACACCTGCTTGACCTGATGGTCCGAGCCATGCTCCGGAATGTCCGCCTCCGGCAGCTCCGGATGAATCACCTTGACCACCTCGACCAGCTTGCCCAAAAAGATACGCAAGTAGCTCAGCTTAACTCCCTGCTCCAGCCCCCGCTGATGTGCAATCGTGCTCAGCAGCCTGTCCGCCTGCCCGAAAAGCTCCACGGAGCCGTTGTTTTGCATTTCGTCGATAAAGCATTGGATTTCGCGGAGCAAGCGGTTGCTGTCGGCAATCGATTCCAGCCTGCTAACGGACCGGGTGAGCGCCGAATGAAGCTCCTGCTCCGAAATCGGCTTCAGCAAATATTCCGACACATTAAGCCGAATGGCATTCTGCGCATAATGAAAGCGATCGTGTCCGCTTATGATGATGGCCACTACAGGCAGCTTTTCGCTGCGAATACGCTGAATCAGCTCCAGCCCGTCGTGATCGGGCAATTGGATATCGGTGATCAGCACCGTCGGCCACAGCTCCCGAAGCAGGCGCCACCCTTCTTCACAGCTCTCCGCTTCGCCCGTGACTTTAAAGCCTTCCAGCTGGTGGACCATCTCTACAACCGCATCGCGGATTAACAGCTCATCTTCGACAACCAGCACATGATACATCGGTATCCCCCTAGGTAGTTTCATTCTGTAAAGAGAAGGATGCTGCACGATTCAAGCCTACTATAGCTGAATGCCCATGCATAGGGGATACTTTCGATGGATTGCGGCTTACCCTTTCACGGAGCCCATCATCATTCCCTTGCTGAAATACTTTTGCATAAAAGGATAGACGGCAATCAGCGGAAGCGCGGTGAGCAGGATCGCAGCATGCTGGACGGCAGGCGTATATCCGTAGCCATTCTCCGTGATGGCAAGCCCCAGCTCGGTAGGATTGACGATCAGCACCTGGCGAAGAAACACCTGCAGCGGATACATTTTCATATCGTTCAAATAAAGAATGGCCTGAAAGTAGGTGTTCCAGTTCGCTACCGCATAAAACAACGTGAAGGTCACGAGGACCGGCAGCGAAATCGGCAGGATGATCCGCCATAAGATTTTAAATTCCCCGCACCCATCGATCCGGGCGGATTCTTTAATCTCGGCAGGCAGCGTTTGGAAGTAGCTTCGCATCACGATCATATTGAACGGGGCGATCGCCGTCACCAGCCAGATGGACCAGTAGGAATTGATCAGGCCCAGCTTATTCACCACGAGATAAGTCGGGATCATTCCACCGTGAAAAAGCATGGTAAAGACTACCATAAAATTGACGACCGATCGGCCCTTCACCCCCGGCTGCGATAAGCCGTACGCCATCAAGACCGAGAGCGCCATATTGATCGTCGTGCCGATCACGGCAAGCTCGACGGCATTGCGAAACGCGCGGGTGAACTGCCGGTTATCGAGCAGAAACCGATACGCCTCCAGCGTCCACGTCTCCGGCCAGAACACCACCTCTTTCATGAGAAGCTCTTTCGCGGTGGCGAAGGAGCTGAAGAACGTGAACAGAAAAGGAACCGCAACCACCGCGGCCGCGAGCAGCAGCAGCACAACGACAACGCTATCCAAAAGCCCATCTCTCCAGGTTTTCACCATCAATACACTCCCTCCTCTCCGAATTGGCGCGCCAGACGGTTGGCCCCCAGCACGAGCGCCAGCCCGACCACGGACTTGAACATACCGACGACCGCGGAGTAGCTGTAATCCCGCTGAAGGATCCCTGTCCGGTACACATACGTGTCAAACACATCCGAGACATGGACATTCAATGGATTTTGAAGGAGGTAAATGTGCTCGAAGCCGATGTCCATGAAGCTCCCCAAGCGGAGAATGAACAGAACGACAACGACATAACGGATGCCCGGAAGCGTAATGTGCCATACCTGCCGCAGCCTCCCTGCCCCGTCCACCTTGGCTGCCTCATACAGAGAAGGGTCGATGGAAGCGATGGTTGCCAGATACAAAATGGAGCCCCAGCCTGCGCCCTGCCAAATGTTCTGCAAAAGCCACATCGGCCGCAGCCACTCCGCCTTGGTGAACAGCTCGATTTTTCCGAAGCCCGCGGCGGTTAGCCATTGATTCACCACCCCTCCTTCCGAGGAGAAGAAGGTCATGGTCAGCGACACAATCACGACCCACGATATAAAATGGGGCGCATACATGATCGTTTGCACCGCATTGCGGATGGCTTTGATTCTCGCTTCGTTCAAAAGCAGCGCGAGCACAATGGGCGCCGGAAAGAAGAAGAGAATGTCCAGCCCGGCAAACATAAACGTATTTTGGAGCAGCAGCTTAAGATCCGGCTCCGAGAAAAATCGGGCGAAGTTGTCGAGGCCCACCCATGGGCTTTGCAGAATGCCGACAAACGGATCATAGCGCTGAAAGGAAATGAGCAGCCCCAGCATCGGAATATATTTGAACAAGATAAAATAAAGCAGTCCGGGAACAATCATCAGGTAGAAGGGGAGATGCTGCATTCTCCAATGCTGTTTGGCAGGCTGGATTGCGGACGATTTCGCTGGCTTTGCTGCGGTCAGGGCATTGCTCATAGTTACCTCCATTGGTTAAGCTTGATTTGACCTTATTATACGAATTGCCCTGACCGATTTCGTTGAACGGATTCTCGATTTCTTAACCGATTTCACTTTATAATGGGTGAAAAGGAGAGCGATAACGTGCAATTGTTGTTTCAAGAGGCCGGACCGAATCATGAAGTCACCGTGTACGAAACAGGAGAGCTGTATGGCGAGAAAGGTCTCTTCCGGGTGCTGCAATTTTCGAACGAGGCGATCCAAGGAGCGCTGGACCTCCACCGCCCTGAGCGCATCGTCTTCGAGTACCCCCGGGCGATCCTTCACCTCATGGAGCATAATCATCCGTCCTTCGAGGACGTGTTCATGATCGGGCACGGGATTGGGACGATCGCGAGCCATCTGGCGGACAGACGCTGCAAAATTGCGGAGCTCGACCGCACGGTTGTGGAGGTTAGCCGGAGGTTTTTTGGATACGGTGACAATAATGTGGTGGTTGGCGATGGGCGGCAGCTATTAGAGCGCGAACGCTCCAAGACGTACGACTGTATTATCGTGGACGCGTTTACCGATCAGGGCACTCCGCGGAAGCTCGTCTCCACAGAGTTCTTCCAGCTGACGAGCGACAAGCTCGACGCCCACGGCTCGATTCTCCTGAACCTGATGGGGAGAGGCGACAAGGACCCGCTGCTGAACGCCATCCATACCACCATGAGCGAAGTCTTCGCGTATACCAAAGCCTTTGTGCTTCGGTCCGAAGAGGGCAGCCGCCGTGATTTGCAAAATATCATCCTGATGGGCAGTGGCTCCCCGATCGGCTATCAAGCGCGCCAAATGGCCGGCTTCACCGAATTCGAGCTTGCCCAAGGGTACCTCATCAGAGATCACGACACCGGCTAAGAGCCGGCGAACAGCAAAAAACCGACTGTCATCCCGACAGTCGGTTCTCTTCCCCAGAACAAATCAAATCAATAAATTAAACAAATGCGGATCCTTGTTGATCTCGCTGTACTGCAGGCCCTTCTGATTCATCCGTTCAATCAGCGGACCGTAGTCTTCCCGGTGCTTGAGCTCTATGCCGACCAGCGACGGGCCGTTCTCTTTACTCGTTTTCTTCGTATACTCGAAGCGCGTAATGTCATCGTTCGGCCCCAGCACATGCTCCAAGAACTCGCGCAGTGCGCCAGCCCGCTGAGGGAAGTTCACGATGAAGTAGTGCTTCAAGCCTTCGTAGATCAGCGAACGCTCTTTAATTTCCTGCATCCGGTCGATGTCGTTGTTCCCGCCGCTGATGACGCAGACGACGTTCTTGCCGGCGATCTGCTCCCGGTAAAACTCCAACGCCGCCACAGGCAGCGCTCCGGCTGGCTCCGCGACGATCGCATTCTCGTTGTACAGCTCGAGAATCGTCGTACACACCTTGCCCTCGGGCACGACGAGCACATCGTCGACCACCTCGCGGCAAATCTCATACGTCAGCTCGCCGACGCGCTTCACCGCCGTGCCATCGACGAACTTGTCGATCTCACCCAGCGTTATGATCTCGCCCCGGTCGATGGACTCGCGCATGGACGGCGCACCCGCCGCCTCCACCCCGATGACCTGCGTCGCCGGATTGATGCTTTTGATGTAAGTGCCAATGCCTGCCATCAGCCCGCCGCCGCCGATGCCCGCGAACACATAATCGACCTGCTCCCGCATATCGTTCATGAGCTCTAGCCCGACGGTGCCCTGCCCGGCCACGACTTTCGCGTTATCGAACGGATGGATGAACTGCATGTCCTCCCGTTCGCTGTAAATTAGTGCCTCTTTCAGTGCATCATCGAACGTATCCCCGGTAAGAATAACCTCGATAAAGTCACCGCCGAACAGCTTGACCTGCGAGATCTTTTGCCGTGGTGTCGTGGCTGGCATGAAGATTTTCCCGGAAATCTCCAGCGCCTTACAAGAATAAGCCACCCCTTGAGCGTGATTGCCCGCGCTTGCGCACACGACACCCTTCAAGAGCTTCTCCTCCGGCAGGCTGCGGATCAAATTGTACGCGCCGCGGATTTTAAATGAGCGGACCACCTGCAGATCCTCGCGTTTTAAAAAAACGTTACAGCCGTATTTTTCGGACAAAATAAAATTTTTCTGCAAGGGCGTATGGTGAATGACATCCTTCAAAACATGGCTGGCAACGATGATGTCCTCCAGCTTGACGCGTCCATGATTCATAGCTTGGTTCCTCCAACGGAAATCCGGTTCTAATTGTTCTAATTATACACCGATCGACCGGGCTGTCCAGCCCCTAATAACGGCAGGTTGCGGCGAAAAAAGAACAGTCCTCCCGACGGCTCGATGACCGTGCAGAAAGACTGCTCTTCGTGGTAAAAACTAACCTTTATTTATCTAAAATTACTTGATGATGATCGTGTTAACGACTTGGTTTTTCCCTCTCAGCTCCAGGTTACGGCCAGCTGTAAGCAGGCTGATGTCACCGGAGATGTACAGGTTGGAATCGACGTTGTAAACTGCAGTCGATGCGCCGCCGTACACGGATTGGTTAACCGAGATCGTGCCGATCGTGCCTTTGTTGTTCAGCGTGTAGCTGTTCAATGTGCCGGTAACGGTGAAGTCCGTTTGCGTTGGCTGGTTAGGCGTAGTTGTGTTGGTTTGCAGCACTTCTACGTAGATCGCTTTGCCACCGTAAGTACGTACCAGCACTTGGTCGCCCGTTTGAATGTCAGCTGCGGTCACTTTCGCGCCGTTGCGGAAAATGTAGGCATTCGCGTCCAGCTCCACGTTCAAAGCTTCGTTGTTAGAGCTTGTGATTGGAAGCAGGTTGTTAGCGAATGGACCGGTTACTGTACCTTTAACGGAAGCGTGGTCCGGCAGCTGGCTGCCTGTACGGTCGAGCAATGCAGCAAGCTCAGCGCGGGTTACCGGCTTATTCGGACGGAACGTGTTGTCCTCGTAGCCGTCAACCAGGTTTTTCTCAATCGCTTCAGCTACATAACCGATGGATCCGGCAGGAATTTGGCCGCCATCCTTGAATGGAAGCTTTGCGTTCATTCTGGTTTTCGCTTCGTCTTGAAGCTTCATCGCTTTCACCAGCAGCGTTGTAGCCCAGAGGCGGTCCGCATCTTTTTCCGGCTGGATGGCGTCGTCAGTCTCAGTGAACAGGTCGTTTTGAAGCGCTACGGATACATAGCCTACAGCCCAAGGATATTTTTGCTTCAGCTTGTCGGCATCCTTGAAGTTCAAGTTCGCGTTCATTGCATCAGCCGATTCCGCCTGGTCTCTCAGACCCATCAAACGAACCGCGGCTGTGATCGCTTCGATGCGGGAGATCGTTTTGCGCGGCTGGAACGTGCCATCCTCGTAGCCTTCAAATACGCGCTTGGATGCGAGCGAAGCAATGTAACGCTGTGCCCATTCGACATCTTTCCCTTTCAAATCGTCAAAGCTCAGCTTGATGTTAATAACGTTAACGACGTTGTTGCTTCCTTTAATGTTGACGTTGGCACCGCCGTTACCGCGAACTTCCACTCTGTTTCCGTTGTCTTTATGGTCATTGTCTTTCGCAAAAGCAGCTGTAGAGCCGCCAAGCACCATTGCAAGTGTTAATCCGGAAAGCATCGTTTTCTTAAAAGTGTTATTCATTATTTCATTCTCCTTTAGTATGTATGAATTATTTCCGAACCTTCGCGAAGTGTTCCTGGATTTACTAAAGGGTTCGCCCTGTCGAAAACGTTTGGGGGGGTTGTCGAAAACTCTTTTTGCGCCGATTTTATAAAAATGATAGACTCTTAGTATGAAAAAACACGCTTCCCTACCCTCTTCTTAAGCGCTTACGACTAATAAAAGGAGCGGATACAACCCATGAACAGGAACGGAATCAAGTTGACGGTCGGGATTGTGCTGCTGGTGCTGGTAGCGATAACAACCGTATTCGGAGTGGTCCACTGGAACGCTGGAGCGAAGGATTCGAAGAACGCTGTGGTGCAGAACAACGAACAAGCGGCTGTCCAGCAGCCCGGTAAGACCGCGACGCCGACCCCCACGCCCGCTCCTGTACCGGAGCCTGCGCCTCAGCCGACCCCCACAACATCGCAGCTGCAAACCGAAGCCTACGACGTCGTCGTGATGGGCAGCGAGCTGGAGGGCTTATATCTGGCACGGGCCGCAGCCGATGAAGGCTTGAAGGTCAAGGTGCTGGATCCGCGCAGCGCGTTCGGCGGTCAGGTGCTGCAGGGCGAGATGCTGTTCCTTGATGAAACCCGCGATGATCAGCACCATCTGCTCGTGCAAGGCCGGGCCAAAGAGCTGTTCGATGGCTTCCGGTCTGGGAAGATCCGCAAATTGAAGGAATTCGAGCAATATTTTGTTAAGCTATCCAAAAATATCCCTATCGAGCAAGGCATCAAAATCGACGGCATGGATCTCAAGCCGGGCGCGTTCGGGCCGCATGCGCTGGACGCGGTGAGCTACACCAGCAAGGACGGCGCGAAGAAACGCATTACCGCCTCCTACTGGGTAGAAAATACCGATTACGCTGCGCTGGTGAGCCAGCTGCTGGTACCGCGACTGCCGGGGCTGGAGAAATTTTACGGACAGAAAAATGTAGAGTACATGAGTGCAGGCCTCATGATGAAATTCAAGAACGTCGACTGGGCCAAATTTCAGCAAATCGGTGCGCTAAAGGCGGATGAACGCAACGCCAAGTACGGCTACGGCGCGGTTGACGGCAGCTTCGCGATCGGGCTATCCGGCGTGACGAGCAAATACAAGCCATCGAACGACCGGGTGTTCCTCCGCGGTTTGAATGCGGTAAACCAGCGGGATGGCGAGGTGATCATCAACGCGCTGCTGCTCTATACGGTCGATCCGTCGGACGACAAGTCGATCGCCGATGCGATGGCGCTGGGCAAGAAGGAAATTCCGCTCGTCCTCGAGCATTTCCGCAAAACCTTGCCAGGCTGGGAGCACGCAGAGGTCAACGGCTACCCGAATTACCTGTACATCCGCGAGTATAACCACTACGAAACGGACTACGTGCTCAAGCCTTCGGATATGCTCGGCGCGCACATGTTCTGGGACAACGTCAGCATCGCCGGCTACCCGCTCGATCTGCAGGGCACCAGCGCCAACAAGTGGGGCATCGAGATGGGCCGCCCCGACAAATACGGCATGCCGCTGCGCAGCTTCTTATTGAAGGACTATGACAATGTCATCATGGCCGGGAAAAATGTCGGCGCCTCCGCCATCGCCTACGGCAGCGCGCGGATCCAGCCGAACACCAGCCTCGCAGCGGAGTCGATCGGCGTGATCCTGGGGCAGATTCAAGGCAAGAAGAAGCTGCGGGAGCTCAAGGAAGCGGATATGGCCACCTTGCAGCATTATTTGGCAACGAAGTACAACATCAAGCTGACCGGCGTTACCGGCACCAACAAGATCGCCGGCTGGACCGCCGACGAGATCAATAAGCTGGACACGGGCGAGATCGTCTATCCGAGCTACGTGAAAACGAGAAAGAAATAAAAAAACGGTGGCTTCCTCGTTTGGGGAAGCCACCGTTTTTGCTTAACCGAACCTACTTATTGCTTACTTAAACCTGCGAATAAAAGCGATCGCCTGCGCAATATCGTGCTCCGGCTGATCTCCGACCTCACGCTCGATCGTCAAATAGCCCGTATAGCCGATATCCTGCAGCGCTTGGAAATAACGCTGGAAATCCACATGCCCTTGGCCCAGCGCCAGCTCCCGATACGACGGGCCTGTGGCCGCCGCCTCCGCGATCTTCTCGTGGCTCATCGGCTCATAGCCGAGTGCGCCGTACACCTCGCGAGGGTCGACCTCTCGCAAGCGAATTCCGTCCTTCACGTGTGTATGAACGATATAATCCTTCAAGGTGTAGACACCCTGAACCGGATCGTCGCCGGTCACCATTACCATATTCGCAGGATCGAAATTGACGGATACGCCGTCCGTCGAGAGCGAGTCGAGAAACCGCTTCAAGTGCGCTGCGGTCTCCGGTCCGGTCTCCACGGCAAAATACGCGCCCATCTGCTTCGCATATACGCCCAGCTCCTCGCAAGCGGTTTGCAAGACGCTATACACTTCGCCGTTCTCGTCGTCCGGAACGATGCCGATGTGCGTCGTCACCACCTTTGTCCCCAGCTCCAAAGCAAGGTCGAGGATGCGCTTCGACTTTTCGATTTTCGCGGCATTGACCAGCTTGTCTTGAAATCCATGGCCGCCCAAATCGCCGCACAGCGCCGAAACCTGCAGCCCAAGCGAGTCGATGTACCGCTTTAACTCCTTCCGGGCCGCCGGGGTCAGGTTAGCAGGATCCATTTCTCCGTCGACGGCATAAATCTGGACGCCATCCGCTCCCAGCTCCTTCGATTTCTTCAGGCCCTCATGCAAGCCCAGACGCAGACTATCCACCATAATGCCGATGCTGTTCGTCAGCTTCATTCCATGTCCCCCCCGTTCTAAAATCGGATTTCGCAGCCTTTTTCCGCTGATTCGTAAACGCCGCAGAGCATTTTCATGATCTCCAAGCCGTCCTCCACCGGGCTGATCGGGGTGCTGCCGCTTTGGCAGCACGAGATAAAATGGTCGATCTCATTCTGGAACGCCGCATTCGCGTTGAACGATGGCCGGTCGATTTGCGGCAGCAGGTTTACAATCGTATCGTATTTTTCAGACACCAGCATCAGGCTCGGCTCGATCTCCGCCCCGCCCTTGTCGCCGAACAGCTTGACTGTCAGCTCATCCTGCTTGGCGTGCAGCGTGAAGCTGACATCCACCGCAAGCGATGCACCGTTCTCGAATCGAATCAGCGCATTGGCCATATCCTCTACGGAATTGTAGCTGGCATCGTAGTCCGCCGCCTTATAGAAGGACAGGTTCTGCACATTGGCCCGGTTCCCCAGCTTCTTGTATGTATTCCCGCTCACGGAAACGACCTTCGGCCGGCCCATCAAGTACCAGCACAGGTCGATCACGTGGACCCCGATATCGATCAGCGGCCCACCGCCGGAACGGTTCACATCGGCAAACCAGCCTCCCGGATTCCCAAGTCTTCGGAGGCAGGAAGCCTTGGCGTAATAAATATCCCCCAGCTCCCCGTTATCGATAAAGCGGCGAATGAGCTGAGCGTTCGTGTCATATCGGCGCACAAAGCCGACTTGCAAAATGTTCCCGGTTTCGCGTACCGCCGCTTGGATCTGCTCGGCCTCCGCCACCGTGCGGCTGAGCGGCTTTTCCACCAGCACGTGCTTGCCCGCGCGCAGCGCCTTGATAGCGATTTCCGCATGGGAATTGTTCCAGGTACAGATGCTCACCGCGATAATCTCCAGATCAGCCAGCAGCTCATGATAATCTTCATACACATGAGGAATGCCGTATTTTTCGGCCTTCTCGCGTGCTCGGTCCGCATTGGCGTCGGAGATGGCGTACAGCTCGGCATCCGAATTTTTTTGATATGATTGGAGGTGCAGGCCAGCGATTGAGCCGGCGCCGATGACGCCGATCTTTATTTTGGTCATAGCGTTCCATCTCCTTCTAATGTTAAAATTGCACAATATAGTCACTATAGCATGACCTTTTAGGAGGTAAAATGCCTGCCATGACCACACATATGGACTATACGATCGCCTTGAAGCCGATCCGGATCATCGATCGGAGAACGTTTGCAAGCAAGCTCAACATCCCCTCGCTGTCCATCCTGTCGGTGGGCCATTTGCCCAGCCGAACGCTATATCGGGAGCAGGCCAAGTTCCAGCATTTTGCCGTTGTCTACATCGCCGATGGGGCAGGCACATACCGGGTCAATCACGGAGAAACGCAGCAGGTGCGCCGTGGCAGCTTATTTTTCTTTTACCCGGACGCCGTCTTCGATTACGGACCGCAGCCCGGCGGGTCTTGGGACGAGTATTATTTTACGATTGAGGGCCCACGGATCGGGGAGTGGCTCCGTTCTTGGCTGATCGAGCCGGACCGGGTCAAGGACGTGGAGATCGACGATGCGCAGCAGAGCAAAATCGACCGCATCTTTCATCTGATGGACAGCGGCCATCCGAATAATATGGACCGCGCGGCGTTGCTGCTGGAGTCGCTGCTGTACGAGTTCATGCTGAGCTCCGGTGCACTGCCGAACACGATCAAGACCGATCATGTGACGAAGCTGATGGAGGACCTCTCCGGGTCGATCTACGGGCACTTCGATGCGCAGAAGCTGTGCAAAAGGCACCACATTTCCTTCTCCACCCTGCGTCGGATTACGCAAAAATACAGCGGCTACCCGCTAAACGAGTACATCCACCGCATGAAAATCGCCGAGGCGAAAAACATTCTGCTGAACACCGAAACGTCCGTGAAGGAGCTGGCGGATGCGCTGGGGTTTAAGGATGTGTTCTACTTTTCGCGGCTGTTCAAGAAATACGTCGGCGTCTCCCCGTTGAATTTTCGCAAGTCGATTTGACGGAGCATGAAAACAAAAAGGAGCCATCCCATAGATGACTCCTAATACACCTTATTTCGGCACCGCTGTGGAGCGGCCGCCGGACGAAGTCAGCGTCGGCTTCGCCGACTTCGCGCGTTTGTTGGCGCTCAAGAGCATCCAATGCCCCAGCGCCGCGGTCACACAGCCGAGCAGCCCGACGATGACAAAGCCTTCCTGCAGCGTCAGCCAGTCGCCCGCCGCCCCCATAAACAGCGGTCCGGCGAACATGCCGAGCCCGTAGATCGCTTGATAAAAGCCCATCGCCGTCGCCCGCTTGCTTGAGTCCATATGCTTGATGCTTAGCGCCATGAGCACCGGCTGGGTAAAGCCCCGACCCAACCCGGCGATCGCTTGCGAAACAATGAGCAGCCACAAGGACCCCGTGAACGGGATGGCCAGCGTGAACACTCCGCTAATAATAAAGCCGAGAATGATCACCTTGTTTTCCCCGATCTTTTGCGCCAAATGCCGACCGCCGATCCATGCTGCAAGCGCTGTCGGAAACGTCGAGAAAAACGTCAGCAGCCCCATATCCAGCTTCGTCGCGCCAAGCGACTGGGCATACACCGGAGTAAAGCCGAACACGGTCGCAAACGTGAGCACTTGAAACAAGATCGCGAGGAACGACACGGTCAGCAGGATCCGATCCCCCGCCACCTCCAGCACGCCGCTGAACGTCAGCTTATTGCCGCCCTGCTCCACCTTTTCCACCAGAAAAAACGATCCGATAAATCCAATTCCCCCAACAACAGCCCCGATCAGAAACGCGGATTCCCATCCGTACACATCCGCCATCCAGCCTCCGGTCAAAATCCCGAACATTTGCCCCAGTGAATTGTACACCGTGAGCGTCCCGATCGCCTTGGTCGTCTCTTCCTTCTGGAAGTAGCTCGCGAACAAAATCGTAAAATCGACCCAAGTCGCTGCCGCCGCCCCCGCCAGTGCCCGTAAAATCAAGATCCAGCTCAGCTCCTGTGTGATCAGAATGCCGAGGCCGGCGAGAATGGAGAACACGAGTCCAAACACGATAAACAGCTTCCGTTTGTGGAACCGGTCGGACACGACGCCCACTGGAATGCGCAGCAGCATCTGGCTGAGGCCGTACATGCCGACGATCAATCCGGCCATTTTGTGCGAGGCACCCAGGGATTCCACATAAGCGGCTAAAATCGGAACGCACGTGTACATCGAAAACCAGAATAACAGCGTGACGGCGCAAAACAATGGTATGCGATACGATGCTGCGGGCTGACTCGTTGACATTTTCATCCCTCCACGGATACTTTGGTCGATGCGAAAAATTTCGCGATGGCCAGCGAGCAGGCGCCGAGCACCGTCGATTTCATGCCTAGTCCAGAAAATTGCACCCTAAGCTTAGCCCGCGGAAACGGCATGGAGCGCCGCTCCATCACCTCAGTCAGCGGTCCGAGCATCCAAGACTCCGCCTCCGCCAGCCGGCCGCCGATCACGATCAGCTCCGGGTTGAAGGCGTTGATAATATTCACGAGCCCCACGCCAAGCGATCGGCCAAGCTGCTCAAACAGCTCAATCACCCTCTTGTCACCGTCGCCGGCTCGGCGCAGCAGCGCCTCGATATCGACGTCGTCTTCCGGCAGCACAGCTCGCGCTTTTTCCAGCAGGGCGCTTTCCGAAGCGTACAGCTCCCAGCAGCCCGAGCTGCCGCAGCGGCAAGGCTTGCCGTTCTGCTCGATCGTCACATGCCCGAGCTCGCCGGAGAAGCCAGAGGAGCCGCGGAACAGCTCGCCCCGAATAATAATACCTGTGCCGATCCCGCTGCCGATGCTGACATAGACAAGATAGGAAGCGTTCTGGCCGACGCCTGCGTCGAACTGCTGCTCCCCGACGGCGCCGGCATTCGCTTCATTATCGATGACGACGGGAATCCCGAGCTCGCTCTCGATCCGCTGCTGCAGCGGCACGTTCTCCCAGCCGAGGTTCGGCGCGAACAGCACATTCCCCTGCTCGTCGCTGATGCCCGGGATCCCGATGCCGATGCCGACGATCCCGTAGGTGCTCTGCGGGGCGCGTCCGATGAGTTCGCGGATGGAGTGGATGACATCGCCGATAACCGCATCGACGGAAGCATTGCTGTGCTTCATCGTGTGCTGCTCGACGATGACGCCGTTCAAATCGGTCAGCACGCCGAGGATGTAATCGACGCCCAGATCGATGCCGACGGCATAGCCCGCCGTGCCGTTGAACAGCAGCATGACCGGCTTGCGGCCGCCGCTCGACTCCCCAGCGCCGATCTCGTCGACCAGACCGCTTTCGATCAGCTCGCCGACCAGGCTGGAAACGGTCGCCTTCGTAAGCCCCGTCAGCTCGGCCAGCCTTGCGCGGGAAACGGGCGAATCGTGCCGGATGCGGTCCAGGACGATCGATTTATTTATTTTTTTGACCAGGTTCAAGTCACCGGTTTGCTTCATAGCTAGCCTCCATGCGGGTTGACGCTGTGCCGCGTGTTATTGCATTGGCATCACGCAGTCGTTGTCAGTAAACGATTTGATGACCTGATTTTAACACGAATGAAGTGTTCCATGCACTAACTAAGTTTGTTTAATGAATTTACAAAGTCGGCAGAGAGTGGTATGATATGGTTGTAAGCGTTTCTTTTGCCAGGCCATCATGGTTCAAACTTATACTCTATTCTAATTCATATTCGGAGGGATGCATTGTGAGTTATTTTGGTTCCGTTTCTACCGTTCGATTTGAAGGCCGTCAGTCGACGAATCCGCTGGCGTTTAAGTTTTACAATCCGGATCAAGTGATCTTGGGGAAATCGATGCGTGAGCATCTGCGTTTCGCTGTAGCCTATTGGCATTCTTTCACGGGCAGCGGCTCCGATCCGTTCGGCGTCGGCACCGCGATTCGTGGCTGGGATCAATATACGGGCATGGATTTGGCCAAAGCCCGCGTGGAAGCTTGCTTTGAGCTGCTGAACATTCTGGACGTGGACTACTTCGCGTTCCATGACCGTGATATCGCTCCGGAAGGCAGCACGCTTCAAGAAACGAACCGCAATCTAGATGCGATCGTTGCCTTAATCAAGGAACACATGCAATCGTCCGGCAAAAAGCTGCTCTGGAACACAGCCAACATGTTCACCAATCCGCGTTTCGTTCACGGTGCGGCTACAACCTCCAACGCGGACGTATTCGCCTATGCTGCGGCTCAAGTGAAAAAAGCGCTGGAGCACGGCAAAGAGCTGGGCGCGGAAAACTATGTGTTCTGGGGCGGCCGCGAAGGCTACGAGTCACTGCTGAACACCGATCTGGGCCTCGAGCTGGATAACCTGGCGCGCTTCCTCCACATGGCGGTGGACTATGCCAAAGAAATCGGCTTTGACGCACAGTTCCTGATCGAGCCGAAGCCGAAGGAGCCGTCGAAGCACCAGTACGATTTTGACGCGCAAACGACCCTCTCCTTCCTGCAAAAATACAACCTGCTGCCGCACTTCAAGCTGAACATCGAAGCGAACCATGCTACGCTGGCCGGCCACACGTTCGAGCACGAGCTTCGCATGTCCCGCATCAACGGCGTGCTCGGCTCCATCGACGCGAACCAAGGCGACATGCTGCTCGGCTGGGACACTGACGAGTTCCCGACAGACCTGTATTCGACGACATTGGCGATGTACGAGATTTTGCTCAACGAAGGCGGCATCGGCCGCGGCGGCGTCAACTTCGACGCGAAGGTTCGCCGTCAATCCTTCGAGCCAATCGACGTCGTTCATGCACACATCGCTGGGATGGACTCCTTCGCACGCGGACTGCAAGTGGCTGCGAAAATGATCGAAGACCGCGTCTTCGACGACATCCTTGATAACCGCTACGGCTCCTACAAGTCTGGCATCGGCGCTGAGATCGTGTCCGGCCGTGCGAACTTCAAAACGCTGGAAGCCTACGCGCTGCAAAACAACCCGATCGTGAACACCTCCGGCCGTCTGGAGCATATTCGCAATGTAGTGAACCAGTACATCATCAACACATAAATAGCGGTACATGCAAAAAATGGAAGCCCCCATCCGATTGAACGCGCAGTTCAGGATGGCGGGCTTCCTTTTCTTTTTTACTGTTGGGCCAAGCCCAGATTGAGAAACGCTTTGGTCCGATCGAACTGCGGATTCGTAAACAGCTGCTCCGGAGGGCCGGCTTCGACGATTTCGCCTTTATCCATGAACATAACCCGGTTCGCTACTTCTCTAGCAAAGCCCATCTCGTGAGTCACGACGATCATCGTCATGTGCTCTTCCGCAAGACGCTTCATCACCTGCAGCACCTCACCGGTAAGCTCCGGGTCTAGGGCAGAGGTCGGTTCATCAAACAGCAGAATGTCCGGGTTCATCATCAGCGCCCGGGCAATCGCAACCCGCTGCTTCTGTCCACCGGATAATTTGGCCGGATATTCCGACGCCCGCGAGGAGAGGCCTACCTTGTCCAGCAGCTCCAAGCAGCGCTTGCGAACCTCCGCCGTCGACTCTCCCTTGACGATTTTGGGTGCGAGCTCTAAATTTTCTCTCACCGTCAGATGAGGAAACAGGTTGAAATGCTGGAATACCATGCCCATTTTGGACATGATCCGTTTGATCTCATTCGGCTTGGAGTAGCTTCCATCCTGGACGAGCACCTCACCGGCAACGCGGATCGTCCCGCCATTGATCTGCTCCAGATGCACCAGGCTGCGGAGCATCGTGCTTTTGCCGGAGCCCGAGGGGCCGATGACCGCGACGACGTCGTTCTTTTCCACTTGAAACGACATTTGCTTCAGCACGTCCAGCTCGCCGTACGACTTACTGAGGTTCGTTACTTCAATGATTGCCACATGCGCCATTCCTTTTATTCGAATTTAAAGCGGCGTTCCAGCCCTTTGAAGAACACCGTCAACAGCAGGGTCATTAGCAAATAAATCGCGCCCGCGATAAAAAACGGAACAATCGTGAAGTCCCGGTTAACCGCCGTTTGGGCAAAATGCAGCAGCTCCGGAACCGCCACCGCATACAGCAGCGCCGTATCTTTGATCAGCGTGATTGCTTCGTTGGAAACCGTTGGTAGAACGACCCGGAACATTTGCGGCAAAATGATACGAGTCATCGTCTGCCATTTGTTCAGCCCCAGCACCTGCGAGGCCTCATATTGGCCTTTATCGATCGCCAGCAGCCCGCCTCTGAAAATTTCGGCAAAATAGGCCGCATAGTTCAGGATGAAGCCCAGGCACGCCGCGGTAAACCGGTCGAGCACCAGATACTCGCCCACCCCAGGAATCATCGGAAGCCCGAAGCAAATGACAAGCAATTGGAGCAGCAGCGGCGTTCCCCGCATGACATAAATATACGTATGAGCCAGCCAGGCGACCGGTCGGTAGCTGCTTTTCACCGCAAGGGTGAGAAGAAAGCCTAACGGGACAGAGATCGCAATCGCGATGATGAACAAGAGGACCGTCATTTCAGCGCCTTCCAGCATCGGCTTCAAAATCCTGGTGAAATACTCTACAGACATGATTCAAGCTCCTCCAAAAACAAAACCGGATTTCCCTTAGGAAATCCAGCTTCGACGTATCTTATTTCAACACCTTATCCTCGCCAAACCACTTCTGCGAAATTTTCGCCGCGGTGCCGTCTTGGTTCATTTCGTCCAGCGTTTTTTGCAGCTTCTGAAGCAGCGCCTCGTTGCCTTTTTTCACGCCGATGCCGTACTCCTCTGGTGCCAGCGATTCGCCCAGCAGCTTGAAGGTTCCTTGTTCCTTGGACATGTAATACTTGATGACCACTTCATCAATGATGACCGCATCGACACGGCCGATTTTCAAGTCGCTCAGCGCCAGCACGTTGTCCGCGTATTCCGTCACGGCTTTGACCTTGGACTTCAGCGGGCTGTCATTCAAGGCGTCGGCCGCGGAGGAAAGGGATTGCAGCCCTACCGTTTTCCCAGCCAGATCGTCCAACTTGGTCAGATTGGATTTGGCCAGCGTGACCGCTACCTGCGCGTTTTTCAGGTAAGGCTTGGTGAACAGCACTTTGCCCTTCCGCTCGTCCGTAATCGTATATCCGTTCCAAATGAGGTCGATCCGGCCGCTGCTCAGCTCAGATTCCTTGGTGCTCCAGTCGATCGGTTGGAATACCGCGGTGGTGCCCATTTTTTCCGCTGCTGCTTTAGCATAATCGATGTCGAATCCGACGATTTCGTTCTTGTCATCGCGGAAGCCCATCGGTGCAAATTTATCGTCAATGCCGATCACCAATTTTTTCGCCGTATCCCCTGTGCTGCCCTTGGAGCTCGAGCATCCTGTAAAAAGAGTCATTGCCGCCGTGATGACAAGTGCCATAGTTGTTAAACGCTTCTTCACTTTCCATTCCCCTTACTTTCGTATGAATTCACTTTACTGCGTTACCACTTTATCAAGAACTCAAACACTATATCATATTTTGTTGAAAAATGTCGATAGATTTGAGGGGGATGGATAAAACCGCCAGCTCCTGTGGGATAAAAAAAGACCGAATCGCTGTGGATTCAGTCTTTATTGCGTGAGATCAGCTTGACCTTACAACCGCCTTCGTCTCAGCCACCTCTTGCTCTTGCTTGGATAAAAATAAATTCAGCACGATCGCGGTCAACGAACCGGACACGATGCCGTTTTGCAGCAGCATTTTCGCGAAATCCGGCAGCTGGTCGAACATTTGAGGCAGGGTCGCCGAGCCCAGGCCGACGGCGATGCTGCATGCGGCAATCATCAGATTGTTCCCGCTGCGCAGATTTACCTCGGACAATATCGAGATCCCCGAGGCCGCTACCGATCCGAACATGACGATCATAGCGCCGCCAAGCACCGCGTTTGGAATGATGGTCGTTAACGCCGCCAGCTTAGGCAGCAAGCCCAGCACCACCATGATGCCTCCCGCAGCAAAAATGACATCTCTGGATTTCACCTTGGTAAGCGAGATTAAGCCCACATTTTGAGAGAAGGCGGTATATGGAAACGCGTTGAAAATCCCGCCCAGCATGATGGCAACACCCTCTGAACGCAGGCCGTTAATAATTTGCTTTTGCTCGACTGGTTGATCCGTTGCTTTCCCCACTGCAAAATACACGCCGGTAGACTCAACCATACTAACGATATTGACGATAATCATCGTGATAATAGCCGTGATGCTAATTTGTGGAACGCCGAAGTAAAAAGGCTTGGCGACACTAAGCCACGAGGCTTCCGCGACCGACGAGAAATGCACGAGGCCCGCAGCGTAGGCCGCCATCGTTCCGACGACTAATCCGACGAGCACGGAAATGGAGCGTAAAAACCCGGTAGCATAGAGGTTGACGACAAGAATCACGACCAGCGTCAGAAGCGCCAGCAGCAAGTTGTGAGCTTGGCCGAAATCAGGGCTCCCCTGACCGCCTGCGGCGTTATTCATCGCCACTGGAATGAGGGAAAGCCCGATGATCGTCACTACTGAACCGGTCACGACCGTTGGGAAAAACTTCAGCAATTTTCCATAGAGCGGCGCGGCTAAAACAACGAACAATCCGGAGATGATGATGGCCCCATATGCTGTTGCTAGGTTTGAGGTGGAGGCCACGGCGATGATCGGCCCGACCGCCGTAAACGTACATCCCAAAATCACCGGCAGTCGGCTGCCGAAGTACTTCGTTCCCATCACTTGCAGGATGGTGGCAAGCCCGCAGGTAAATAAATCGGCCGCGATCAGATAAGCCATTTGGGCGGGAGTCAGCTTCAGCGCTCCCCCGACGATTAACGGCACAACGACGGCCCCGGCATACATCGCTAGTACGTGCTGAAAGCCTAAGACGAACGCTTTTTGTTTACTTAACATGCTGGACTCTCCCCTGATCTTCGATAAAATGAATTTCACCAGGCTTCATAGAAGCAATCCTCGCCAAAGAGTGAACCTGCACGCCTTTATTCTCCAGCAGGCTGCGGCCTTCTTGGAAGCTTTTTTCGATCACGCTGCCCACCCCGACCAGCTCGGCTCCAGCTTCTTTCACAATATCCACCAGCCCCACCAGCGCCGCACCGGTAGCCAGAAAATCATCTACGATCAGCACTTTATCGCTTGAGCCGAGGTATTTCTGGGATACGCTGACTTGGTACGTCTCCTGTCGGGTGAACGAATGGACCGGCACCGAGTACACGTTCTCGGAGAGCGTGACGGCTTTCTTTTTCTTGGCATAAATAAAAGGGACATTCAGCACCATCGCCGTCGCCATGGCAAATTGGATGCCACTGGCCTCGATCGTCAGCACCTTCGTGATCGGCTGATGGCCAAAAATGCGTGCGAACTCCCGTCCTATCTCCAGCGCGAGCCCGGTATCTACCTGGTGGTTCAAAAAGGAATCCACCTTCAGCACCTTATCCGATAAGATTAACCCTTCTTGACGAATGCGTTCTTGCAGTAATTTCATGGTTGTGTCTTCGCTCCTTTTTTCCAACTCAAAAAGGACAGGTTCCTTGAGCTGTTTCTCTCAAGTGAAACCTGTCCTTCTGGGTTTTTATCCCTATGGTGTAACACATATACGTGCCTGCATCGCTCGGACCAGCCTTTCTTCCCGCGTGGAACGAAACGGAACCCTAGATGCGCTTTCACTCATAGTCGGACAATTGAAGTGGTTATCCGGTAGAAACTTATGGGCCATATTCCCAAAATTATATGAGTTTATGAAATTTTTTATCGACTTGTTTATAGTACATGCTCAATCCAAGCGTTTCAACGTCAAAATGTGACAAAACTCGCACGGAGAGCACTACAGAGACGGCAAGCGTACAGCAGGCGAGCGCTGCGGAGCGCCAGGGCGCAGGCGGCGCGCTCTAGCGCGGGCTCTCCGCGCTGCGCGTCAGCTCTGGCGCCGGCGGCGCGCTCTAGCGCGGCTTTTCCGCGCTGCGCGTCAGCTCGGGCGCCGGCGGCGCGCTCTAGCGCGGGCTTTCCGCGCTGCGCGTCAGCTCGGGCGCCGGCGGCGCGCTCTAGCGCGGCTTTTCCGCGCTGCGCGTCAGCTCGGGCGCCGGCGGCGCGCTCTAGCGCGGCTTTTCCGCGCTGCGCGTCAGCTCTGGCGCCGGCGGCGCGCTCTAGCGCGGGCTTTCCGCGCTGCGCGTCAGCTCTGGCGCCGGCGGCGCGCTCTAGCGCGGCTTTTCCGCGCTGCGCGTCAGCTCTGGCGCCGGCGGCGCGCTTTAGCGCGGCTTTTCCGCGCTGCGCGTCAGCTCTGGCGCCGACGGCGCGCTCTAGCGCGGCTTTTCCGCGCTGCGCCCTGCTCACCGCGCGCCGCCCCGCTGCTGCGCTCCGCTCAGCGCAGCTTAAAGCTCAGCTTCACGCCGGAGGGCTCGAACGTGAACCCCTTGACCGCGACAAGCTGCGGCAAGTAATTGTTCACGTTCACCTGCAGCGGCGCCAGCTGAAACCAGGCCGGCGGGATCGCCGCCTGCTTGATCACCGTGCCCGTGTGCACGGCGATCAGGTTCGGCTCCTGCCAGGCCAAATCAAAATTCAACCGGGCTCCCGCCTCCAGCTGCCCGCCGACGAGCAGGTTCACGTCGGCGACCAGGCGATCGCCCTGCTGCGCGAACTTCGCGCCCGTGATGGTTACATCCGGGCGCACCTGGGCATGCGCAGCAAGCGCTTTCTTGAGCAGCTGGTTGACCTCCGCCTCGGTTAACGTGATCTCCAGCTTGCGCGTCACCAGCATCGAGGCCAGCTTATCGCGCAGCGGCAGCTCCGTGTAGGCGAGGTCCAGCGGCTGCACCGGCTTGACATACCACACCAGACCGGCGGCCAGCAGCACCGCCAATACGACCAATCCTCCAACCGTTCTCACTAACCAGCCCATGAATCGCACCGTGTCCTCCCCACTCTTGCCAGATCCTACTCTTCAGCCCTCGGTCCCCTGATGGCTCCTTGCGCTGCACTTCCCCAAACGTTCCCCATACAGCAATACAGCAAACAAGCAAGAAGCCTGCCCAATTGGGCAGGCTCCCGATTTACGCCCGCGGCTTCCCCGACTGATCCTGCTTGGCCTTCAGCCAGCGCGGCGCGCCTTTATTTTTGCGGTCCCGGTCGCGCTCCACCTTGCGCTTATCGACGCTCGGCTGCTGCCCGGCCGTTTTCGGCTTCGCCGTGAAGCTGCTGACCGCAGCCTGCTTCTTGCCGGCCAAGCCTTCCGAGCGTACACCGGAAGAGGTCTTCGTCTCTCTGACCTCCTCTGAACCTGCGGCGCCTTCCCGCTTCTCTCCAGCCGGTTCCGCCGGCCGTACCCGACCAGTTGCTCCCGCCGAAGGCTTTCTAGCCTCATGGCGAATCGTGCGCTCCTGCTCCGGATCGATCACTCGTCCATGGGACATCTCGCGCCGCTGAATCGTAATGCCCAGCGTCTTCGCAAATTTATCGATAATAAACTGCTCTCTCGGCGTAATGATGGAGATGGCCGTACCCTTACGCCCCATCCGACCGGTCCGTCCCACGCGGTGCACATAGTGATCGGCATCGATCGCCGGATCCAGGTTGAACACGTGCGTCACCTGCGGCAAATCGAGCCCTCGTGCCGCCACATCCGTCGCGAGCAGCAGCTGGAAGCGGCCGGCGCGGAACCCCTGCATCGCTCGGGCCCGCTCCTGCTTGAAGGAGTCCCCATACAGCCCCTCGACCGACAAGCCGACGTATTGCAGCTTCGCAACCGCTTCCCCGATGTCGTCCGTTTCGTTGATGAACACAATGGCGCCCTTCGGGTTATAGTGACGAACCAAGCGGCGGAGCATATCGATTTTATCCCGCTCCTGACACACATAGTACTGGTGCTCGAGCGTCTCCGCCGTACGCTGCTCCGGATTTACCCGAACGTAGTGCGGATCGTTCATCCAGCGGTCGATCACATTCTGGATCGGCGCAGGCAGCGTCGCGGAGAAAAACAGCAGCTGCCGCTCCTTCAGCATCCCTTTGAACAGCGCTTCGACATCCTGCATGGAGCCCAACTCAAACACCTGGTCGACCTCGTCGACGACAACGGTACGAATGCCGGTCAGCTTCAGCTTGCGCAGCTTGACAAGCTCCTGAACGCGCCCCGGCGTGCCGACCACGATCTGCGGCTTCAGCTTCAGCTTATCGATCTGACGCTCAATGGAAGCGCCGCCGATTAGCTGCTGAACGCGGATGCCGCTATCTTTTACCAGCTGATCCAGCGTATGAACGATCTGCATCCCGAGCTCCCGTGTCGGGACGAGAACCAATGCTTGTACCTCCCGGGCGTTCTCGTCCACCTTGTGGAGCAGCGGCAAGCAGTAAGCCAGCGTCTTTCCCGTGCCGGTCTGCGATTGGGCGACCACATCCTTGCCTTCCAAAATCGGAGGAATAGCATCCATCTGAATCGGCGACGGCTCGGTAATCTCCTGCTCCTGCAGCTTTTTCACGTAATCGGGACGAATATGTAAAGAAGCAAATCCTGTAATCATCAAAAATCATCCTTTCTTCTTGCACCTAACCTATAAGGACTAGTATACCAAAATGTACCTACAATTTCTTTTTCAACATGTCCACCCGCTTGCGGTGAATCCATTCGAACACGGCGTCGATCGCCCGCTCGTCCTCTTCCTTCGGAAACCGGTGGGGCAGCCCATCGTACAGCTCCATCCTGTAATCCTTGCCCGCCTGCTCCAAAGCCGCACCCAGCTTCCGGGCTTGCTCCACACTCACCTGCGTGTCGCCGGTTCCGTGCACGATAAGCACCGGGACGCGGATCTCCTCGATCCAATACACCGGAGAGCGCTGCACGTAGGCTTCCGCTTGCTTCCGCGGATGGCCGACGACCCGTTTCAGCATGCGCCGCATATCCACCCGCTCCTCATACGTGTCGAACAAATCGCTGACGCCGCCCCAGACGACGACCGGTCCAGCTTCGGGACATTCCTTGGCCGCCAGCATCGCCATGATCGCTCCACGGGAAAAACCGATCAGCGGGATCGGACCCGGCTGCACCTCCGGCAGCGACTGCACCAGCGTCATCGCATGGCACACATCGAATCGATCCTCTCCGCCGAAGTCCTCTCGCCCCTCGCCCCCTTCGTTTCCCCGATAAAACGGAGCGAACACGACAAACCCTCGCCGAGCCATGGAAAAAAGGCGCCGTTTCCGCACCATTCCCACCTTCCGGATGCCGCCGCGGCAATAAATGAGGCCTGGAGCAGGCGTCGTTTCCGGAACGGCCAGGTAACCCTTCACCTTTAGTCCTTGGCTAATATATGTTAGTAAATAAAGGGAAATGCCTTTAGCTTGGCTGCGAATCGGCACTTTTTCAATTAATTGTCCGCCCGGGCTTCCCGTCACATCGGTTTCGCAGCTTTCTCGAGCCTTATCCTGAAGCGTTTTCGTTTCCATACGGTCCTCACTCCATTTTTTGACACCAGCATCTTCAAGGGGTACACTGATTTTATTATGACCTGAAAGGTGGATTTTCACGTGAATTCCGGGTTTACTACTGAATTTGAGGCATTAGTAGAGAAATTTTCCGAACTGCTGACCGGCGATGCCAGTCCCGAAATGGTGGAGAAAATCAAGGTCTGGGCGATCTATAATCATATCCATAAGTCGATGCCGGCGCTGGCCAGCCATTGGAACCAGTCTCACCCCGAGGGCAAAGCAGAAATTCGCAAGCTGTTTGAGGAAGTGCGCGATTTGAACCTGAAGCTGAAAGCTCAGCCGTCCGACTCGAAGGAATCCTAAGCTTTTAGATTACCCTATCTGCCCGCCAAAAAGCAAAAACAAGCCGCCCCCCGCGAAGTGTGAGGATCCGGCTTGTTTTTTCATTTTCAGCATCAAGCGTTCGATTTCGATGCCTCCGGTCGTTTCATCGGCTGGCTGTAAAGCATCCGTTCATTCGACATGAGGAACACGCTGAGCAATGCGAGCACCGCCGGGATCAGCGTCCAAATGAACGTGTGGGCAATCGAAGTCGACAGCGCCTCCGTGATCCGGCCTAAAATTTGCGGCGGAATCGACGCCCTGGCCTCTGGCGACAGCAGCGCGCGCGGATCGTTCAACAGGCTCGAAGGCGGCATTTGCGCAGCCCCTGCACCACCGGCACCCCCCTGAAAAGCCTCTGCCAGCTTATCCGTGAACAGGTTTCGCTCAAGGATGCCAAATACCGTGATACCCACCGTCATGCCGAGGGAGCGCAGGAACGAATTCGTTGATTGCGCCGAGCCCCGGGACCGTTCGTCAAAATGATGGATCGACGCCATCCCCAGCACCGAGAACGATGCGCCGATGCCAAGGCCGACGATAATCATGAACAGCGTCACGGTCAACCTTGAGGTATCCGTTGTAATCGTGGTGAGCAATCCCATTCCCATGAGCATAATGAGCATAAAGATGATCATGACGTTGCGATAGGTCGTTTTAGAAGTTAAAAATCCGCCCAATTGCGCCGACACCGTCGTACCAAGCATCATCGGCAGCAGCAGCAATCCGGAATTCGTCGCGGTTCCGCCCTGTACCCCTTGAAGGAAGAGCGGAATGTATACCGTAGCCACGATAAAAGCCGCGCCCGAAAAAATCCCGATCAGATTGCTCGCAGCAAACAATCGCTTCCGGAACATATCAAAGGAGATGATCGGCTCCGCCGCCTTCGTCTCGGCGAACAGGAACGCTGCGAACAGCACCGCGAATCCGGCGAACAACCCGATGATGACGCTGGAATCCCAGTCATACGTATGCCCACCTAGCTCGAGCGCGAACATCAGGCAGACGACCGCTCCCACCAGCGTAATCGCACCGGCCCAATCGATCCGCTGCTTCGCATGGCGCACCGATTCCTTGTAGTACATCGTCAAGAGGAACAGCGAAACGGCGCCCAGCGGCATATTGATGTAAAACACCCAGCGCCAGTTGATATAATCCGTAATGTACGCCCCCAGCAGCGGCCCGAAAATACTGGACAGCCCGAAGGTCGCGCCGAACAGCCCGCCCATCTTGCCTCGCTGCTCCGGCGGAAACACATCAAACATAATGGCAAAAGCGATCGGAATGAGCGCACCGCCGCCAATCCCTTGAATCGCGCGGTACACTGCTAATTCTAGGATGCTATGAGCCGTCCCGCAGAGGATGGATCCCGCCAGGAACGTGATCAAGCCGAACACAAAAAAACGCTTCCGTCCAAACATATCGGACAGCTTGCCAAAAATCGGCATGCCGGCCATCTCGGCCACCATATAGGCGGAGGTGACCCAGACGAACTTGTCGAGTCCGCCGAGATCGGCCACAATCGTGCCCATCGCTGTCGCAACGATCGTATTATCCATCGCCGAGATCAGGATGCCGATCAACAGACCGGCAACCACGAAGCCCAGCTTATTTTTTTCCGCAGCAGCCATCGCCACAATCCTGCCCCTTTCTCGGTTACACCGGCCGGCTTTCGATCACTTTGGCATTCTCATCTCTATGAAAATGATCCTTATACTCCACCAGCTCAATTTCGCAGCCCGGTCCGATGGTGATGTTTGAGCCGCGGACTACCTTGGCGCGTGTATTTTCTAAATAAATGTCATCCCCCTCGATCGTGTCCGTCGTTAGCACATCGAATTTCGGCAGCAGCGATTGCATCAGTTTGCCGAACTTACTGCTATTGGCAGGCTTCTCCACCCGAATCGACCCGCCGCCGATTTCTCTTGCCTCGCACTTGGCATTGAGCTGAATTTCGATATGCCCGGCGTTCAGCATGCCTTGGATTTTAAAGCCGCCGTTGGCTTGGAACGACTCGGCGTCGCAGCTTCCATTTACCGTCATAAAACCGTAGATTTCAAGCTCTTCTCCGCTCAGCTGTCCGCCGACGGTTGCTTTTCCGTAAACCTTCATAGCGCGCGCCTGCATATCCTCCTCGATGCTGGAAAGCCCATGGATTTCAGCCTTCTGCGTCTTGACGCTGCCTTGAATGTTCACTCTGCCGTGGCATGTAAAATCCAGACAGTCCAGATCGCCGTTGATTCGGCCTAGGCCGTGAATCGTTACCGACTTGTAGAAGCCTCCGCCTTGACCGCCCATCATCCCGGAAATGATCAAATCTCGTCTCGTTTGTGTTTCCATGCTCCTTTTCCTCCCCTCTCGTCTTGTTTTAGTTATAGTTTCGTGCACTGGGTTACCGTGGTGTCTTCTGCTTGTTGAAACGTGCCGGTATACTCGACTTGCCCAATATGGCAGCCCGGACCGATCGTGATATTGCTGCCGCGAATCACTTTGGCCGAGGTGTACTCTACATAAATGTCGTCGCCCTCGATCGAATCGCACATTAGCGTCCCCTCATAAAAGTCCGAAGGGAGGAAAAACACGCTGATCCATCGCTTCAAAACAAATCCGTTGCCGCGGCGAATCTCAATTTTCTCCCCGCCGATTTCCTTGACCTCGCATTTACTGTGCAGCTTCAGATCAACCAAACCGACATTCAGCAGGCCTTTGATTCTAAACACGCCTTTCATTTGCAGGCTTTCAGCTTCGCAGTTGCCGCCGATTTTGAACAGGCCCTCCAGCTTGATGTCCTCCCCAAACACGCTGCCGCGAATGCGCGTATCGCCGTTGGATTTCATCTCTTGCGCTTTGACGTCGCCGTCGACATCGAGCGTTCCGGTGATTTTGGCTTCTCCCGTTTCCAGGTTTCCCTTGAGATCCACGGTTCCCATGATGCTGCAGGAGGTGCTTTTTACGTGGCCGGTAATCCGGGTGGTTCCGGTGCATTTGAACGCGAGGCAATCCACATCCCCGTCGATATTGGCGTCCCCTACGATCTTGACGTCTCTGAATGCGCCCCCGGCCGAGCTCCCATTACCCGTGATGGACAAATCATATCGCTTCGTATTTTGCATTTAGCGTCCCTCCGTTCCATTGATTTTAGCGGTCAGTTCCTCAATAAATCGAGTCAGCATATATCGCGCAACGACCTTCACTCCGCGGTCAAAGTATATTTCGTTCGGGCTCGAGACAAGAATAAAAGAGGAAATCCCCATCTTCCGGGTAAAAATCAACTCGCAATGCTTGCCTTCGAACGACTTGAGGTGCGCCTCGAGGGTTTGCAGCAGCAGCTTCCCTTCGTCGAGGTTCATCTCGCCGGCAGCGAGCAGTTGATCGAGTACATAGATGCTTAAAATGGATGGGAACGAGTACACCGGCATCTCACCATGCTGCTGGATGTACACATTCAACGCCGTGGTAGTAACAATGTTTCGTTCTATTAACTGCTCCTTGTACAGCGCAATCTTCGGGTTCGCCGGGGATCCGCCTGGTGCATCCTGCACCGTTTCGAACACATCCGCCAATTCGTCCAGCGACAGGTCGTCTTTCATATTCTTGATTTTGTTGATGCGCTCCAGTACCTTCTTCTTCTCAAAAAACGTTTCCTGCCCGGTGAACGTAGATTTACGGATGAACCAATCCTCTGGGATCAAATTTTTCCGCTTCCACCGGTACAATTGGCCGTACGATATATCAGTCAGCTCTAGTAGCTCCTTCTTGGATATCAGCTCTTGCTCCATGTTTACGGCACCTCCTTGATGAATTTAATATAACATAACACTGTTACGTATGTAAAGGGGTTTGTGTAACATTGTTTCGTTTGTTGTGTGAAACGATGTTCGTTGCTTTTCGCACCGAGCGCTCGCGCCGCCCGAGCCCGCGCCAACGAAAGGAATTCTCGCTCCAACCGAGCGAGAATTCCTTTCGTTCGCTAGGGCGTGGATGTGCTGCGGTGTAGCGGAACTATGTTCCGCTATGTTGAGGTTTTAGCGGCTTGGGCACGGCTTAGCGGAACTCTGTTCCGTTATCTGGGCTCTCGGCCGCGCAAAGTGCTCTTTTTGCGCCCAATAACGGAACTCAGTTCCGTTAGCATTGGGCTTTGGCCTCGCGGCGCGCAATAGCGGAACTCCGTTCCGCTACCTGGGCGCATGCAGGCCATCGCGGCGCCCGTAACCCGAGCGCTCCCGTCACACGTGCCCGCGCCAACGAAAGGCATTCTCGCTCCAACCGAGCGAGAATGCCTTCTATTCGTTCGCTAGGGCGTGGAGGTGCTGCGGTGCAGCGGAACTATGTTCCGCTATGTTGAGGTTTAAGCGGCTTGGGCGGCTCCCGGCCGCGCAAAATGGTCTTTTTGGGCCCTATAACGGAACTCAGTTCCGTTAGTATTGAGCTTTGGCCGTCGCGGCGCGCAATAGCGGAACGGAGTTCCGCTAACTAGGCGCATGCAGGCCATCGCGGCGCCTGTAACCCGAGCGCCCCCGCCACACGTGCCCGCGCCAACAAAAGGCATTCTCGCTCCAACCGAGCGAGAATGCCTTCTATTCGTTCGCTAGGGCGTGGATGTGCTGCGGTGTAGCGGAACTATGTTCCGCTATGTTGAGGTTTTAGCGGCTTGGGCACGGCTTAGCGGAACTCTGTTCCGCTAACTGGGCGCATGCAGCCCATCGCGGCGCCCCGGCCGCCGCCGCGCGCCAACACAAAAAAGGCATTCTCGCCCCAACTCAGCGAGAATGCCTTCTACCCTGCTACTCCTCCGAACCCGCGGAGGAGTCAAAGCCCTTGATCACCACCGGCCACTTGCCGACGAGGGCCGGCAGACTTTGCACCAGTTTGATCGCGATCAAACTGGTGCCTGCGTCCGCCGGCTTGAGCGGCAGCGGCAGCCGGTTGTACAGCTCGCGAACCGCCGTTTGGATCAGCGCCATGCCGAGCTCTGCGTTGTCCTCCGTCGGGATCGCCCGGAGCCGGGGCAAATAGTGCGTGTACATCGACTCCGCCAGCTGGAGCGACTCGAACTCGGCGGACGCCATAATGTTCAGCAGCTCCGCCTCGATCTCCGCCCGCCGCGAAGCATCAAAAAAGTGCTGCAAATCATACAGCTCCAACGCCAGCGCGGCCACGTACAGCTCTTGGAACAGCTCGTCCTCCTGCTCCTTCGTGAGTACCGCCTGCGGCGTATAGGCCGCAAACACCGGCTGAAGCTTGCCCCATTCCCGCTCGATCGCCCCCATCGTGAGCTTCATCATTGCGGCGGCGGCGGCCATCGGTACGTTCTTGTTGTTTTGCTGCGTCATCCCATTTCGACCTCTTCTCGTTCCAACACTTTATTTTTTATTCAACAGCTTATACGCAATGCGGTCAAACAGCCTCGGAAACAGCTGATACAGCTTCACGCCAGCCGCCGCCGTCAAAGGCAGATTCACCTCAGGAAGTCGGCGCTCAATCGCATTCAACACCTGGCCGGCGACCTTTTCCGGCTTCAGCATAAACCACTTCACGTTCTTCACATACGTCCCCGACGGGTCCGCAATATCGAAGAACGGGGTGTCGATCGGCCCCGGATTGATCGCCGACAGCTCAACGCCTGTGCCGACCAGCTCCTGCCGCAGGCAATTGGTGAACCCGAGCACGGCATGCTTGGTCGCCGAATAGCCGCTGGATTTGGCCGAGCCGATTTTGCCCGCCATGGACGCTACATTGACGATATGCCCGCTCCCCTGCTTCAGCATGTGAGGCAAAACCGCCTTCGTGCAGCGCACCGTCCCCATATAGTTGACGTCCATCATCTGTTCGAACTCCTCGAGCGACGCCGAAACAAAGCTGTCGAACACTCCATAGCCCGCATTGTTGATCAAAATATCGATACGCCCATACCGGGCGATCACCTGCTCCATCGTGTGCGCCACTTGGTCGGCCGAGGTCACATCGAGCACGTACACCGCATGCGGCCCCTCAATCGGTTTGGCTGCCTCCGCCAGCTTGGTCTCCGACCGCGCCATAAGAACCGGTACGGCACCGCGCGCCGCCAGCAGCTTGGCCATGATCGCCCCGATCCCGCTGGAAGCGCCGGTAATGACCGCGATTTTGCCTTGAAAGGACATCATCGTCCCCTCCTTCATTTCGATCTTTTAACTTTACACGATCTGCTCCGCCAGTGCTAGTGCCCGCGCCAGCATCTCCACCATAACGCAAAAAAACGCCGGTACCCAAAACCACTTCAGTGGTCAGGTACCTGCGCTTTCAGCTTGTACGTTATCGATTCCTCTTTTCGGTGATGGACTAGGCGATCAGAACTTGAATATCGAGCTCTCCGATTCCTTCCATAATCAGGGGAATCGTTAAGGCCTTCTTCGGAACAAATCCGGTCGACGTCTCGGAATGCATCAGCTTCGGAGGCGTAATATCCACCCGAACCCCTTGGTTGTACAGCATCGTACTGGCATTGCCGCTGATCATGTTGCCCAGCTCCGAGATCGCGCTCTTGCTCATTTCATCCATTTCCGTTACCAGGTAGCCGCCCATCATCGCAGAAACCATCTTGAGTGCCACGACCTCATGAATACCGAACATGATATCGCCCTGCATTTGACCGGTCATCCCGATTTGAATCCATATGTATTTTTCAACAAAACTCACATCTTTAATCCCTAACTGGCCTGTGCTTGGCTTGACATTAGCGACTTGCTCAATGACAATCCGTGCAGCCTCAAGGAATGGATTAATTAATTCTGCCTTCATGATGACAGTCTCCTTTTCGACAAAAATGCCGCAAATCCATAGGTCTTAGTATTGATTCATTATACCCAATATCACCCTGCAAGTATAGTGACCTATGACACAATTCCGATAAAAAAGATTGTAAAGAGACCTAGATTTACCGGGATTTCCCTCTCGGTAAAGATGGTTTAGCCCTTCATTTGATTGCAAAATGACACCTAATGCCTCTCTCAATTCTTCGACAGAACCAACGGCGTTCGACATAGGACCAAACTCCTATTTTGTCACAAAAAAGACAGCACCAAGTAGACGGCCGCCGCCCACATGACGAGCGCCGAGCCTTTATTCAGAGCCGCCGTGAACCTTCCCGTCCGGTCCTTCATGCCAATCCAGCGGCCCGCGACCGCCAGCAGCAGAAACCAGCTCCAGGACACCAGCATGCAGGCAGCAGTGAAGGCCGTTTTGTACGCACCGGTGTAGCTGAGGGAGCTTGTCCCGATCACGCCCACGGTATCCAAAATCGCATGCGGATTCAGCAGCGATACCATCAGGGTGAAGCTGACGATTTTGCCCCACTGGTTCATCTGAACGCGCTCCGTGCCCGGCTCATCGACAGAAGGCGGTCTTCTCCAGGTCACCCATCCCATATAGGCCAAAAAAACAACCCCTCCGGCCATCAGCAGCCATTTGGTCCAAACGAGCCGCAAGACGATCAGCGAGACACCAAATATCGCAAGCAAAATCAATAACGAATCGCACAAGGCAGCGGTGATTACAATCGGCAGCACATGAAGAAAGCGCCTAGCAGTGGCGCCTTGGGAAAAAATGAACATATTTTGCGCGCCCAAGGGTACAATCAAGCCTACGGCCAGGAGGAAGCCGTGAATAAATGCCGTGAGCATCTCCCTACTGCTCCCATCCATAGCCGTCGTAAAAGACGCCGTTCAGATAATTGTTGACCGCTTGGCGCACATGGGGGATCGTGTCGCCCGGCAGATTATGCACCGGGTACCAGGCCATCTCCGAGCATTTGTCCGGCTCCATGTTGACCGGCTCCCCTTTCCACTGCTTGACGCTAAGGAAAAAATCGATCCACTCCCCCGTGTCCGACCGCCGGTGCATAACCCCGACGACCTCCAGGTCCGAAGGCTCCAGCAACACGCCGCTTTCTTCCTGCGCCTCCCGTACGGCGGCGCGGATCACTTCCTCCTGACCGTCCAGCTTGCCCGCCACCAAACTGAGCTTGCCATCCTCGTAATTCGTATTCGTGCGCCGCAGCATTAATAGGCGGTTGTCCCGTACAAACATCAAGTAAACCGCGCTGTTCACTTGAAACCACTTCTTCATTAGACATCCCTCCGTCATCTATCGGTATCCCCTGAGCTGACTGTTTCCATACGTTCGAGCACCTTGGACGCCACTTCGGGCCCATCCGATCAAGCCATCCTTCCTCTTCCTATCTAGTCTACCATACAATCGTCACGTGTTCTGTAGTCATCCGCCTGCTACATGCGCAGCCCGGTCATATTGCCGGAGCTGTATCGTTTTAAGCCGTAGTGGAAAAACCACAGGCCGCACGCAGTTACCAGCACCGTCATACCCAGCGCCTGCAGCAGAAAGCCGGTATCCACCTCACGCAGCAGTCCGATCGGCAAGTAGCTGACATAGCCCGCAGGGATGACCGTGAACAAAATCAGCCTCCCCCAGCCCTTAAAAATGCCCGTCGGATAGGTGGAAAATGCCAAAATCGCGTTAAACAGCTGCTGTCCAAGGCCTTCGGCATTGCCGATAAAAAACGCGAGCGATTGAACGAGCACCACGAAAAACAAGAATATCAGCATTGCGATGAGCAGTGCAAGTCCGAATAGGAGAAGTCCCGCCACCGTCAGGTCCCCGAACAAAGCATACAGCACTAGGGCAAACAGAATGTCCCCGATCGCCGAGACGGACATCCGGCTGATGAGCAGGTGCAGCAGCACCGGCTTCGGCTGCGACAGGTACACATCGAGCTGGCCACCGGCCACCAGCGTCGCCAGCCGATAGGCGTTGCCGAAGAAGACGGCCGACAAGCCGAAGCCGCCGGCGCTGACCGCCCACATCATCATCACGTCGTGGAGGCTCCACCCGTTCACCACTTGAAACCGCTGAAAGTACAGCCCCCAGAACAAAATCCATACCGCATTGTTCACCATCATCATCCCGGCCGTCATTAGGAAGCTCATCCGAAACTCCATTGCCCCGGCCAGATTGAGCTTCCAACAGGTAAGCACGAACTGCACCAGCCGGACGCTTTTGATCACAGCCTTCGCCGCCCAAGCCTCAGCCGGCTGCTGGGTCTTTGATTTTATCTCAAGCTTTGCCATTGCTTCCCCTCCTCTCCGGCTGTTTTTAGCCGCCATTTACGTTCAGCTTGCGCACGCCGAGCCGGTAAATCCACGCCACGATGAGCACGAGGCCGACTGCCCAGCCCCACTGCACCGCAAGCAGATCGCCTAGCTGCACGGCCTCCCACCGCACCGCCGTTTTGGCTGGAAAATAGAGCACCGCTTGAAACGGGAGCCAGCGGCACACCTGCTGCAGCGCTTCGGGGAACAGCTCTAGCGGCATCAGCATCCCGCCAATCGTAAACAGCAGCTTATGGTACACGAACTCCAGCCCCCGGGTCTCCTCCACCCAGAACGCACAGAGCGCCAGAATCATATTCAGCAAAAAATTGACCGTCACCGCCCCAAGGCTCATCACTGCAAACCCAGCCCAGCCCCACCCAAAATCCGGCAAGCCGAACACGGCGATTCCGAGCATGCAGCCTACCGCCAAATTCACGCACAGCCGAACGTACACCTCGCTGATGTAAGCCACATAGTGGTAGCCGATGTAGCTGAACGGTTTGGTCAGCTTGTAGCCGACGTCCCCGCTCTTCACTTCCTCCTCCACCCGCGTGGTGAGGCTCGGAAATGCCATCGTCAGCGCTTCGGCGAACAGGATGTACCAGATGATTTGGCGAAAGGTGTAGCCTTCGATCATCGCTTTTCCTTCGCCTTGATACGTCGTCTGCCAGAGCTGAATGAAGATGTACATGATAATGACGAGAAAAATTGACCGGATCAAAAAATCGTACACATACGCCAGATGGCTTCGCAGACTGATCCGCCCTACGGCGGTATATTTCAGCACCTTCGTCCTCATGAGGCACCGCCTTCCTGGGGACGCTCGTAGATGTGCGTGATGATCCGCTCCATCGGCGGGTCCTCGATGGTGATATCCGACACCCGGTAGTGCTGCACCAGATGCGCCAGCACCTCCTCCATCGAGGCCCGCTTCGTATCCACCGACAGCTGCAGCACGCGGTCCGTCTGCTCGAGTACCTTCGCGCCTGCGAAGCGGAACGGCTGCCCCGGCTCCAGCAGCTGGAGCCGTATCATTTTGTCCGTCAAGAGCTCCCGCTTCATCGCCTCGACGGTATCGTCGAAGATCGCCTGCCCGTAGTTGATCACGACGGCCCGGCGGCACAGCTGCTCGATATCGCCCGCATCATGCGAGGTGAGGAACACGGTCGTGCCTTCCTCCCGGTTCATCTGCAGGATGAGCTCGCGAATCTTCTGCTTCACCACCACGTCGAGCCCGATGGTCGGCTCGTCGAGGAACAAAATCTGCGGTCGGTGCAGCATCGCCGCCGCCACCTCACAGCGCATCCGCTCGCCCAGCGACAGCTTGCGCACCGGCGTGTTCAAGTACGGCTCCAGCTCGAAGCTGCGTACCAGCTCCTTGCGCCGGGCAAGATAGTCGCTGCGCTTTAGCTCATAGATGCGGCTCATCAGCTCGAAGGAATCGATCGGCGGCAGGTGGTACCACAGCTGCGACTTTTGGCCGAACACGGAGCCGATCCGGTATGCCAGGCGGCTGCGCTCCTTCCAGGGGCAATACCCCAGCACCTCCGCATGGCCGTCCGTCGGATGGAGAATGCCGGTGAGCATCTTGATGGTCGTCGACTTCCCCGCCCCGTTGGGGCCAAGAAACGCCAGCGTCTCCCCTCGCTCCACCTCCAGATCGATCCCGTGCACCGCGATTTTCTCGCTGTAGCGCGGCCGCACCAAAGCGCGCATGCTGCCGAGGAGGCCCTCCTCCTTCCGCTTCACCGCAAACCGTTTCGTCAATCCCTTCACACCGATGGCTTTCATCTGGTTCTACTCCTTTCCTCTGCTAAAGCAGAAAAGACCTCGCGCTCTGCTCGCGCCGTTAATACGGCGGAACTTGCACGAGGTCTTCTATCCCCTGAGCTGGCCGCCCCATCGGGGAGCGGCGGCAGCGTCGCTGTAGCGCTTCTATCGCATGCGCCGGCTTCGCTTGGTTCGCCCGAGTATCTCTGACTCGTCGGATCCCTAGTCCAACTTTCCGCGTATTACCATCCCGCAGAAAGTTGAACTGCAAGCCCTTCCACTAATTTTGAATATCTTACCACGCCATGTAAGGTGTGGCAAGAAGAAATTTCCAGATGTTTGTACAGCATCTGCGGCGCGATTGGGCTAAAGTGCGGTAAATTTCCCCTACATTGACGCTAGAGCCGGCCGTTCGCCCATATATGTGGGACCTTTCCCGCACTTCGCGGCTTACTCGCGCATGCCGCTCGCTTAAGGCATCTTGCTCCCCCGCGAGGTCACGTACAGATCGTACCACTCCTCGCGCGACAGCGTGATGCGCTCCGCCTTCGCACAAGCGCGGATGCGGTCCGGGCTGGTCGTGCCAATGACCGGCTGAATGCCGGCAGGATGGCGCATCAGCCACGCGAGCACGATCGCCTCCGTGGAAACCTCCTTCTGCCGAGCCAGCTCCTGCACGAGCGCGGCCGCTTGGCGGATGCTCTCCGACTGGGCATCCAAGTTGCAGCCAGCGAACACGCCCCGGGCCAGCGGGCTCCACGATTGCACCTGGATGTGCTCCAGGCGGCAGTACTCCAGCAGCCCCTCGGGGAAGTTCACCTGCGCCCCGGCCTTCTGGTTCACCAGCACAGAGGCGTCCACCCAATCCAAAGCCGCCAAATTCAGCTCCAGCTGGTTGGCAACGAGCGGCTCGTCCAGACAGGAGCTCAGCAGCCGAATCTGCGACGGGCTCATGTTGGATACGCCGAAGCTTCGCACCTTGCCGGCCTGCTTCAGCTTGCCAAAGGCGCTCGCCACCTCCTCCGGCTCCATCAGCGGATCAGGACGGTGCAGCAGCAAAATATCGAGCGCTTCTACGCCGAGCCGGCTCAAGATGCCGTCCACGCTCTCGAGAATATGGGCCTCGGAGAAATCGTACCGTCCCGGACGGCCCGGCCCTTCTACGCGGCGAATGCCGCATTTGGACTGCAAAATGATGCGGTCGCGAAGCTCTGGACGCTCCTTGAGCACCTGTCCGAAAGCCTGCTCCGCCTTCCCCATCGCGTAAATGTTCGCATGATCGAACATGTTGATGCCGACGGCCAGCGCCGCCTCGACCGCTTCATGCGCTTTTTTAAAATCGTCCGCTGTCAGCGGATTTTGGTTCGCGCCTCCGCCTAGGCCCATGCAGCCCAGTACCAAGCGGCTTGCTTGGATGCCGTGTTTATGTAAAGCCAGTGGTTTCGTTGTCATGTGATCGAGTTCCTCCGTTAACCTGAATGTCCAATCCTATAAACATGCCAAATTATACTCGACTCCGCTAATCTTGCAAAGAACTGAAAAAGTATTGTATTACTTACGTTCCGGTAACCCCGCCGCCGCCCATTTTAACGTAGTCCCGCGGCGTGACTCCCACTCGTTTTTTAAACATGCGCAGAAAGCTGGTGTAGTCGTTGAACCCAGACTTCAAGCAGGCTTCCGTGACGTTGCTGCCTTCGGCGAGGTATTTTTTGGCCATGGAGATGCGCTTGTAAATGATGTACTCGTGGATCGTACTGCCGGTATATTTTTTGAACAGCTTGATCAGGTAAAATTTGTTGATAAAAAATTCCTTCTCCAAATGATCCAGCGAAAGCTCCTGATCCAAATTCAGCTCAATGTAATCCAGAATCGGAGACAGCTTGTGGTGCATGTTAATGCCTTCATCCGACTTCTGATGGTCAAACAGATGATTGATGAACACCAAAATTTCCATAAAGCAACTCAGCTTCAGGATCTCGTTGCCCTCGGCCGGATTTTTCTGCAAATATTCGTACTTCATGAACAGACTTTGGAGCGCCGCCACTTCCTTGGGGCTCAAGGTCATCTTGTTCTGCTCGCCGTTCTTGCGGTGATAAAAGCAGCGCAGCGGGTCAAAGCCGTCCGTCTGGAACGCTGTAACCATCTGCGGACTGAACTCGATCGTAATGCGCTCATACCACGCCTCGGAGGAAAAGGCCGGCTTATGAATCTCATGCTCGTTGGTGATCATCAGATCGCCGAACTGCAGCGGGTAGACGGTTTTTTCCACAAAGTAGTTGACGTCCCCCTGAAGCAAAAAGTAAATTTCGCACCCGCCGTGCAGGTGAAACTCGATATTAGGCGCTTTGCGCTGCAGATGCGAGTATTGGATGTTCTTATCGATGTTCGTTAGATAGGTTCCCAGCACAGGCACGCCTCTCCTTCTAAAAAACAATAAAAGCCATATTTTTAGCAAATTACACAAGGAAGTTGTATTTATTATAGATTAACATGCTTAGTAATGGAAGGGTTTACATGCCATTTCAGAACTTCTAAATTTTTCTTTAGAGAGGTTGTATGCCCATGAGCGCAAACCGCAAGCTGAAAATCGGACTAATCGGACTCGGCAATATCGGAGGCCACCACGTAAACTACTTATCCACGATGGACAACGTAGAGCTCGTAGGCGTATGCGACATAAACAAGGCGAAGGCCGACGAGGTCGCCGCCAAAGCTGGAACAACGGCGTACTACAGCCATACGGAGCTGTTTGATAAATCCGGTCTGGAAGCGGTCATCATCGCCGTGCCGCACTATGATCACACGCCGATCAGCATCGAGGCGTTTGAGCGCGGACTGCATGTCCTCTGCGAGAAGCCGCTGGCCGTCCATGTCAACGACGCTAACAAGTCGATCGCTGCTTATGAGGCTGCCAAGCAATCCAATCCGGACCTCGTATTCGGCTTGATGTTCCAGGAGCGTACGTTTCCTTTTTATATGAAAATTAAAAACTTCATCCAGAGCGGCGAGCTCGGCCAATTGACCCGCGCCACCTGGATTCATACCGACTGGTTCCGCTCCCAGCGCTACTATGACAGCGGTGACTGGCGCGCCACCTGGGCAGGCGAAGGCGGCGGCATTCTGACCAACCAATGTCCGCATACGCTGGATATGTATCAATGGCTGTTCGGCGTGCCTGCGCAAATTACTGGACATGCCCATATCGGCAAGTACCATCATATCGAGGTCGAGGACGAGGTAACGGCGTACTTCGAGCATGCGAACGGGATGATCGGCCATCTCATCGTAACGACGGCGGAGCTGCCGGGCACGAACCGCCTCGAAATTATCGGCGAGAACGGCAAGCTGGTCTACGAGAACGAGAAGCTCGTGTTCTACCGCAACCGGATGTCGATGCTGAAATATTCGATGGAAACCGAAGGGAAATTCGAACGAGTGGAAACCTGGTATACCGAAATTCCTGTTAATACGAAAGTGGCTACCGGGCATAAAGTAGTGACCGAGAAGTTTGTGCGCAAGGTGTTGACCGGTCAAGGCGAGCTCATCGCCCATGGCTCCGAAGGCGTGAACGGACTGCAAATCGCCAACGGCATCATGCTGTCCTCCTTCAACAAGCAGACGGTGAACGTACCGATCGATGGCGATGCGTTCGAAAGCAAGCTGCAGGAGCTGATCAAAACATCCAAGTTCGTCAAAAAATCGGCGCAAGCGGAAGCTGCAGCCACCAGTGATTTCAGCAAATCATTCAGCGTTTAACTTAGACGGAGGGATTATTGACCATGATCAAAATCACTTGCTTTGCCGATGAGATTTCGAAAGAGCTCGAAGAGCAGCTGGACGTCCTGGAGCAGGAAGGCGTGCGTCACCTGGAGGTGCGCGGCATCTGGGGGAAAAATGTGCTGGATTTTACGCAGGATGAGCTGCAGCAAATCCGCACACGACTGCAGGAGCGCGGCTTCGCCGTCTCCTCCATCGGTTCGCCGATCGGTAAGTATGAAGTCACTGACCCGGTGGAGCCTCAGCTGGAGGCGCTGGACAAGGCCATCGCTGCCGCCCGGGCCCTGGATACACCTTATATCCGGATCTTCTCCTTCCGTACGCCGAAGGACGAGCCGGTCGAAAATTACAGCGGCGAAGTGCTTCGCAGAATGAAGCTGCTCACTGAGCGCGCGGAGCAGGAAGGCGTGACGCTGCTGCTCGAGAACGACAGCAACCTGTACGGGAACACGGACGACCGCTGCCTGGAGATTCTGGCGCACTGCAGCTCCCCTCGTCTGCGCGCTGCGTTCGACCCGGGCAACTACGTGATGAACAACGTGAAGCCGATGGTCGATGCGTATCCGAAGGTAAGCAGCCACATCGAGTACATCCACATCAAGGATGCGACGGTCGAGCCTCGGCAGTTCGTTCCCGCCGGCGCAGGCAGCGGCGACATTCCGGCGCTGCTGGCTGACCTCAAGGCGCGCGGATTCTCCGGCTTCCTCTCGGTGGAGCCGCATCTGCACCACTATTTGCCGGAGGCCAGCAATCCGGAGCGCGTCGTGACCGCGATCCGCGCCCTGCAGCAGCTGCTCAAGGATGCCGACTGGGCCTGGGAATAAGGCCGTAAATAAACAAGGGAGCTACCTCGTCGACGACGATGTGGCTCCCTTGTTTTCGTTTTAGTTCGCCCGCTGATGTCTGCGAATGAGAATAAAATAACACAGCACGGAGCAGGTAGACGTGATTGCGATCAGAATCCCCAAAGGCAAGGCCGTGTGGCCTCCGCCAAGTCCTGCCAGCGGCGAAGTGATGGCTCCGAACATCAGGGACAGCACGCCGAGCAGAGCCGATGCGCTGCCCGCCGACTTCCCTTGGTTTTGCAGGGCAAGCGAGGAGCTGGTCGGACCGACGACGCCGACGCTGGACACGATGAGGAAGAAGGCCACCCATACCCCTGCGAGCCCTGCCCCGGTCAGCAATCCAACGAGCAGAAGAATACCGCCTGCCGCTGCCATCCCATACCCCCAGACCAGCAGCTTGATTTCGGGGATTCGGCCGACCAGCTGCCCCGTGATCTGGGAAGCCAGCACGAAGCCCAGTCCGTTCGCCGCAAAAATGAGGCTGTACGTCTGAGGCGAGACTCCGAACACATTTTGCAATACAAAGGATGATCCGGATAAATACGCGAACAGGGAGGCGGTGACGAAGCCCGAGGAGAGGGCAAAGCCCATAAACACCCGATCACGAAGAATCCTGCCGAAGGTAGAGACCGTCGAGCCGATGCCGCCCTTCGAGCGTCGATTCGCCGGCAGCGTCTCGCGCAAGGCCAGCAGCACCGTAAAGAACATGACGATGCCAACCAGACACAGGACAACAAATACGCCGCGCCAAGAGGTGAAGCGAAGCAGCTGTCCTCCGATGATCGGAGCAATAATCGGACCTGCTCCATTGACAATCATAAGTAAGGTCAAAAATTTGGTCAGCTCCGTACCGGAGAATAAATCTCTGGCTACTGCCCTAGAAACGACCATCCCTGCCGCGCCGAAAAAGCCCTGAAGCGCCCGCAGTCCAATCAGCCACCAAATATTCGGACTAAACGCCAGCAGCAGCGAGCATAGAGCATAAACGGCCAAGCCGAGCAGCATCGGCAATCGTCTTCCCCGGATATCGCTGATCGGTCCAGCTAACAATTGGCCTAGAACCAGCCCCAGCAGGTATAAGGTCAAGCTCAGCTGAACATAGGATTCGGTCGTGTGAAATTCGGCCACCACGGCCGGAAGCGCCGGCAAATACATATCGATGGTTAGCGGCCCCATCATAGCCAAGGAGCCTAGAATGGCTACTAAACCCGCTTTGGACGGCACACCTGAAGCTGTACCTGCCCTCTGCGCTGTACTACTGCTCATTTTGTTTATTCTCCTTTTCTTTGCTTCAATGGTAGGAACTAACTTATTGTACACTACCGAAACGTATCGATACTAAGCGTGATTTTGAATTGACGAACCAAATTTTGTCGGGTAATCTAAAATCATTCCTACCTTCATTAGAAAATATTGGGGAACAAAGAGAGGAACTGATTATGTCTAATCCATTGCTGTCCCTTCGGCCGCTTGCTAATACCGGCCTGATGGTCTCGCCGCTTTGCGTAGGTGCTGCCCCGCTCGGAGACATGCCAGAAACGTTCGGCTTCGGCGTACCGGAAGATATCGCATTGGCTACTGTCCGTGCTGCTTTTGCAAGCGATATCAATTTTCTTGATACGGCTGCTGCCTACGGTGATGGCGAAAGCGAACGCCGCATCGGCAAGATCGTTCGAGAGAACGGCGGACTACCGCAGGGCTATGTGCTCGCTACCAAAGCAGACCGCTGCTTAAAGACAGGCGACTTCAGCGGAGAGCAAATCAAGCGCTCCATCGAAGGCAGTCTCGAGCGTCTCGGTCTGGATCACCTGCAATATGTGTATATCCATGATCCGGAGCACACCACATTTGATAATGTGATGGGACCCGGCGGCCCGCTTGAAGTGCTGAAAAGCTTCAAAGAGCAAGGCGTCATCGGGCACATTGGCATGTCCGGCGGCCCGGTTGACATGCTCATCCGCTACATCGAAACCGGCGAGTTCAGCGCGGTGGAAACGCATAACCGGTACACGCTGCTCAATCGCTCTGCCGATCCGCTGCTCGATGTCGCAAACCGCTTAGGCGTTGCCGTCATCAACGCTGCTCCATACGGCAGCGGCATGCTGGCGAAAGGGCCGGATGCCTCTACCCGCTATGCTTATAGCGAAGCCCCCCCGCTCCTAATCGAACGCGCTAAAGCTTATGCCAAGGTGTGCCAAGACTTCCATGTGCCACTCGCTGCAGCAGCGCTTCAATTCTCGATGCGCGATCCGCGCGTCACGAGCACCGTCGTCGGCATGACCAAGCCGGAACGTGTCGCCCAAACGCTCGAGCTCGCGAGCTTCCCGATTCCAGCCGAGCTGTGGACAGCGATTGAGGGCATTGGGTTTGATACGGACGATCCAGAAGCAAGCCGCTGGGCTGAGAAATAAGGAATACGATCGAAAAGACCGCCACTCGAGGCGGTTTTTTTGCCGTTATTCATTGAGACGGTGAAAAGAAACGCTTGGATCAGCATCGGAATCTTAATTGTGCCCTGCTGCTTGTTCATGCTCCCCCTCTAGTGATCTTCATAAATAAAGTGCTTTAATCGTTCCCATACATGAAAATCATGTTTCCAATTTGGCCTTTACCAATCCCGTAAACCAAAAAATGAGCGGCAGCAAGATCCCTAACACAAAGGCGTAAGGCCGCCAGTATTCCCTGAAATCGGTATAGTAGACAACGTCCGGCCATATGATGATCGAGAGCGGCAGCGCAATCAAAGTGAGCGGTATGACGAGCGTGCGGTAGTCTTGCATAGCGAATGCTTCGGCGAAGCCGGAAGCGGAAACATACATCAATAAGGTTAACCGAAAAAAAATCGTAATGAACCAAATGATCCCCATGATCGCTTCAACCCGCTCAAATACGTTGCCGATGTTGATCGTGCTGGCCAAATAGTAGGTCGGATACACAATATCCTTCGTAAGTCCCCCGCCTAGATCAAGAATGGACACACACGTAACGACAAAAATGGCCGTTCCGCTCAATACCGTGCTTTTATAAAATAAGCTTGCCACCTTGGGATTTTTATTGATTTTCGTAACTAAAAAGCAGAAAAAAAACGTTTCGATAAAGGGGAATGTCCAAAGATCAGCCGTTGCCCGCAGGACGGGCTTGAAGCCGTTTGCAAGCACGGGCAGCAAGCGGTCCCACTGATAATCCGGAAAATAACCCGAAACTAAACAAGAGCAGCAGGATAAAAACAAACGGAACCAGCAGCTCCGCCGCTCTCCCCAATGCTTCAAGCCCCCAACGCATTCCAAGCATCACGGCAATCATATAGACCATCAAAACAGCAGGCATCGGCGTCTTGATCAGAATGGAGCCCGCTAAAAAATCGCCTATATTCCGCATTGCCATAACAAAATTCAAATAGGGATACAGGATCGCGTAAATCAGCAAAATCAGTATGCCGCCCCATCTCCCATAAAGACTGGCGAGATATTGGCCTACTGTTCGGCCGTTCATTTGTTTTACGATGGCGATAAACATCGGGAGCGTTAACACGTCTACGACGACCGTCAGAATGACGGCCATCCATGCATCTTGTCCCGCGGATACGGCCAATTTGGAAGGCACGATGAGAATCGCGCTGCCTACATAGCTCATGCTGCACCAAATCGTGGCTTGCCGCAAGCTGATCCGTTCTTCGTTCATCCCGTTTCTCCTTTCTCTTCCCTACTCCAGCAAGCGATTTAACCAGTCCGCCATCGGTTTCACAGCCCATTTGATTGCAGCGAGCGGACTCTCCGTAAGCATGCGGCTGTTCAGTAGAATGAAGAGGAGCACGGCCACGGACAGCAGGGCGAATAACACCCAGAAATCGCGAGTATGACCGCTTTTGCGAAGGCTGGGGCCGTCAGCCATGATGGAATAGCATGCAATTCCTAATACAATGTATACCAAGCGGATTCATTCCTTTTTTCCGATTTGATTAACCGTTCTCCCGGTTTGCTTCAGTTTGACATCCGCGTGAACTCTGACGGAAAGCTTGCGAAACATGTTGTCCCAGTCCGACCTCCACTCCTTCCACTGGCGGGGGTAATGGCGGTAGAAGGCTTCCCCGAAACCGAAAATATCCGAGCCATATTTTTCTTGCACCCCGCTGATGCCCTCATGGATGACGTCTTCAAAATGTATCTCCGCCGCCTTCTCAAGCTCTAGAACCGTCCTTTCCTTGGTCAAATCCGCTTTGCATTCAACTTCACGTATATTCCCTTCTACATGCTCGGTTACGGTTATAATGGGACAACCGGCTTCGATCAAAGGTTTGACAGAGGGCGTCACCCTTGTCACTAATATGGAAAACATTCCGCCTCCTCGCGGACACTTCGTGGTTTTGACCGTGCGTACCACTTTATTATTGATGTAGTTGTATGCCTTGCTTTCGTTTTCGTTCAGCCATCCGAGCATCCGATCCTTTCGAAAAATAGCCAAGTTATCGTACCGATATTCCGCTAAGTTCGTAATTTGTTTTACAGCATCCAGGCTTCGAGCCTTGTCGACGTCACCCTGCAGCGTAACGGCGGTCAGCACCGGTTCCCTGCCTTCGCTTCTTAATGTCCGCAAAAGATCTATCAATCGAATGGCTGCCGTCGGTGCCCAGAGCCGTTCGGATATTTTTAGCGACTTATAAAAATCCATGGCTGGAATGATTTCGAATGGCGTAATCATGGACAATACAGCTTGGGCGGAATAACCTTTGGCAACAACGAGATAAAAATCCGGCCGCATTTCGAAGTTGCGGAATATAAAATCAAGTGAATCGGTCAAGCCTGCTTTGGCGGCTTGTTCGCTAATCACAGCGAATCGCATATGCGACCCATAGGATTCGCGCGGCAGTTTCGCCGTTAATTTTGCGAGTATTTCATTGATCGATGTACCGGTAGAAGCATAAGTAATAACCGGCGACCGTTCTCCTGCACGATTTCTTCCCATTTGGGAAGGGTCGATCGTTTGAACAGTTACGGTATATCCTTGCTCCGACTTATCGATCCCTCCCGCCAAGGTAATACCGAGCTCGTTTAATTCCCGGTGATCCCAGCAGCCGCTAAGGAGAAGCGAAACCATGATGAGCAGCACGAAAATAGACATGGATTTCATTTTGTTCTTCTCCCTAAAGCCCAATGCGGGAGTCGAAAGATGGCGTCGCTTTGCTGTTCGGCGCGATAAGGTCCGAACGGAGTCATATAGGGTACCCCCATCGATTTGGTTTTGCACATGTACACTGTCAGCACGATCCAGCCGGCAGTAATGCCGTAAATCCCGAAAGAGGAGGCGAGCACCATGAATCCGAACCTTAATATCCGCAGAGCAATGGCAAAATTGTATGCCGGTATGACGAAGCTCGAGATCGCCGTAATCGAGACGATGATCACCATCCCGCAGATACGATGCTGGCTTCGACGGCAGCTTGTCCGATCACAATCGTGCCGACGATGGAAACGGCCTACCCGATCGTCCTTGGCATGCGGATGCCCGCTTCGCGCAAAATTTCCAATGCGACTTCCATAATCAGAGCTTCAACAAGAGCAGGGAACGGAACGCCTTCTCTTTGCGCCGTAAGACTCAGCAAGAGCGGGGTGGGGATCATTTCCTGATTGATGGTCGTAATAGCAATATATAGAGATGGAGCAAACGTTGTCAGAAAAATGGAAAGAATCCGCAGCATTCGGATGAGCGTACTGAATAGTGCAGGTTGATAGTGATCTTCGGCAGCCTGAATAAAATCAATAAATAGCGCGGGCACAAGCAGAACGAACGGCGTGCCGTCGACGAGCACGGCGATTTTCCCTTCGAGCAGCCCTGCGGCGACGGCCGAATTCGGCTCAGAACCTGTTCCACCATTTTCACGTCTGCAAATCCGTGCAAATACATCACCGCTACGCTTGTTCGCGTGACGGAGCCGACCTGAAGCGTCGTCATCCACAGCCTCGGGTCTTTGATACGACGGCGAATCAGGGTGGTGTTCGTTCGAATCGTTTCTAAAAAGGCTTCCTGCGGTCCGCGAACGACGGTTTGCGTTTGGGAATCGGATACCCCTCTGTCTTCCAAGCCGGATAGCGAAAGTGAGATGCATGCTGCGGAGCCGTCGATAAGCAGAAGCAAATTCCCGGAAAGAACCGCTTGTAATCCTACTTAACAGCTGTGAAAATGAAGCCGTTCCTTGGTAAAATCATTTGGACAGCACTTTCAAACGGCCATGCAAAAACAGCAAGTCCCCGAATGATCGGGAAGCTTGCTGCTCATCTGTTTCCATCTATTAAAATGAATGTTACTTCGCTTGAATGTAGCCTTCCGCTTTCAGCAGCTCGGCGATCAACACAGCTCCACCTGCTGCGCCGCGCAAGGTGTTATGCGACAGCCCTACGAATTTGAAATCGTAAACCGAATCCTCGCGCAAGCGGCCGATCGACACGCCCATCCCGTTCTCGATGTCCCGATCCAGCTTCGTCTGAGGCCGGTTTTCTTCTTCAAAGTAGGTGATGAACTGCTTCGGTGCGCTTGGCAGCTCCAGCTCCTGCGGGCGTCCCTTGAATTGCTGCCAGCGAGCAAGGATGTCTTCCTTGGACGGCTTATTTTCAAACGAGACGAATACGGTAGCCAAGTGGCCGTCCGTTACCGGAACACGAATACATTGCGTGGTGATGACCGGCGAGCTGGCCTTCACAATCGCATTGTCTTCGACGCGGCCCCAGATGCGCAGCGGCTCCTGCTCGCTCTTCTCTTCCTCGCCGCCGATATAAGGGATCACGTTGTCCAGCATATCCGGCCAGTCGGTGAAGTTTTTACCGGCACCGGAGATCGCTTGATACGTCGATGCCACGACCGTCGTCGGCTTGTAATCGAGCAGAGCGTGAAGGGCAGGCACATAGCTCTGGATGGAGCAGTTCGGCTTCACCGCGATAAATCCTTTTGTCGTGCCCAGACGCTTACGCTGAGCCGCAATGACTTCCATATGCTCCGGGTTAATTTCCGGAATGATCATCGGGATGTCCGGTGTCCAGCGATGAGCCGAGTTGTTGGAGATGACCGGCGTTTCCGTTTTGGCGTAAGCCTCTTCGAGCGCTTTGATCTCATCCTTCTGCATATCTACAGCACAAAAAATAAAGTCGACGCCTGCAGCTACTTCTTCCACTTTGGAAGCATCTTGAACCACGATTTGTTTTACATTCTCAGGAATCGGGGTGGACAGCTTCCATCTATTTTTTACTGCTTCTTCATATGTTTTGCCAGCCGAGCCGGCGCTAGCTGCAATCGCTGTAACCTCAAACCAAGGGTGACCATTGAGCAGCTCCACAAAGCGCTGACCCACCATCCCTGTTCCACCAACAATACCAGCCTTCAGTTTGTTTGCCATCCTTATTCAAATCCTCTCATGAACTATTAATGTACGAAAAGTCCCTCTCAATTAACTATTCAAACGGTTTGATTCGGTGTGCCCATGTTGCTTGCTCTTGATGAAAATAAAAAAATCCCACCCCCAAGACGTTAGTCTCAGGGACGAGATTGGATTTTCTCGTGGTACCACCCAGATTCGCCGCCGATGTCGCCATCGCAGCCTCTTCGAGTACGGCATGAGAAGGCTCATGCTTATACCCTAGCTCTATAACAGGAGCTCCTGTTACACCATCCCCTTACGTAAGGTTCCGATGTACTGCTCAGAGTCTTTTTTCAATAAAGAATGCTTTACTCCTTTCCAGCTAACGGAGCTCTCTGTAAAAGAATTCATTTATTTACTCGTCTCATCACCGCATTTGATATTGTCACTATATTATCAAATCCGCCCCGTCGTGGCAATGAAACTTTTTAAAATTTGTAAAAGTGGATACCGCGCGCACACCGTTAGTTTTGGGAAATGCTGTTCACGAGTTCAGCCAGAGCCTCTTGGATGGGCGCAAGCGGACGACCGAGCAGTGCTTCAAAGTCGCTCTCTTCGATCGCAAGGCTGCCTTCCCGAATGCCCTTCTGAATTTCAACTAGAAAAGGAATGATAAATTCCGGTACGCCGGCGCCCTTCATAATTTCGGCGTAGGTCGCGTTATCGACCTGCTGCACTTGGACTTCCTTGCCTAGTACAGCGCCCACAGCCGATGCGATTTCATCCTGTGTCAGTAGCTTGCCCGACAGCTCATAAATGGTATTCTCGTGACCATTCCCCGTGAGGACGGCGGCTGCCGCTTCGGCATAATCCTGCCGCGTGGCCCAGCCTACTTTGCCGGCTCCAGCTGCTGTTACCCAAGGGAATCCAGCCATCACGCCTTGGATGCTGGAGGCTTCATTTTCCAGATACCAGTTGTTGCGTAAGAAGGAGTATGGAATGCCCGTTTCGATGATCGCCGCTTCCGTGGTGCGGTGAACCGGTGCAAGGAAATTCGTACTGTCCTGGGCATTAGCCAAGCTGGTGTAAGCGATAAATTTCACCCCTGCACGCTGAGCAGCCGCTACCGCATTACGGTGCTGTCGAATCCGGGTTTCGTTATCTCCATCGGCAGAAATAATTAAAATGCGGTCGATCCCTGCAAATGCAGCATCCAAGGTTTCAGGACGGTCAAAATCGCCTTGGCGCACGTCCACTCCGCGAGCCCGCAAGCCCTCCGCTTTCTCCGGGCTACGAACACTGACTGCGACTTGATCCGCCGGTATGGACTGCAGCAGCACCTCCACAACCTTCGATCCCAATTTTCCTGTCGCGCCTGTAATTAATAATTTCATGTTTTGTTCCTCCCAAAATGAGTTGTAATATATACAGTTATAACAATGGTGGTTACAACAAGCGTAAAAATAAAAGCTCACTAATTTCTATTACTAGGAGCTCTCATTTATTCAAACCTTTCGATCAGCCGGCTCAGCGTCGTCTGGGCTAGTCTGTGTTCCATGGCGGATTGCGCCTCCGACAGCTCGGATTGAAGCGCCGATTCAATATTGCGTCCGACAGGGCACTGCACATTCGGACCTTCGTGAACCCGGAATAATTGGTTATCTTCAATGACGTCGACGGCCCGGTACACATCCAGAAGCGTAATGTCCTCCGGTGCTTTGAGCAATGAGGCGCCTCCCACTCCGGGACGTACCTCGACTAGGCCTGCTTTCTTCAGCATCCCCATAATTCTTCGAATCACCACAGGATTCGTATTGACGCTGCCTGCGATGTAGTCTCCTGTACATTCCCTGGGACTCACCGCGATCAGGGATAAAGTATGAACCGCAATCGAAAATCGCGTACTAATCTGTTTCATGTCATTGCACCACCGTTGTAACCATTATAGTTACTACTCTTAAGGAAGTCAACTCTGAATGGTAAGTTATGCAACCTAACCCAAAAATGGACTAGGGACATCCTGGCTGAAATCATGCTAAGGTATCCCTACGGTGTTTATTTTATACATTTTTGTTGTTAGGAGGATAAAACGAATGAAAAAAACGCTCAAAGCGTCGTTGATCGCAGCTACTATGATGGTGACATCAGCCGGAGTCATGGGGGCATTCCCACATCCTACGGAGGCGGCGGCCAGCACGTCTACGGCAACGAAGATCGTTTCCACAGCAAAAACGTACATCGGAAAAGTGAAGTATAAATACAGCACTCGTGATCCGCAGCATCTGACGTTTGACTGCTCGTCCTTCACGGAATTCGTATTCGCAAAACAAGGTATTGATCTTCCTTGGGGCTCTAAGGCGCAAGCGAAGGTAGGAACCTTTGTTAGTAAAGCGAATCTGAAGCCGGGCGATTTAGTCTTCTTCAGCGTCGGCACGCCGGGGCGGATCGACCATGTCGGCGTTTACGTCGGCAACAATCAATTTATCAGCAATACCAAGAGCTCTGGAGTCGTGATCAACCCGATGAATTCGGGCTATTGGAAAAATCGCTACATCACCGGACGTCGTGTGTAATCGCTGTTAGCACTTGTGGCAGGATTCTTCGAAATCTCATCCCCAATATGGCCAACCAGCAACGGCACTATGCCGCCTCTGTGGTTCAACGAGACTATCCTTTTCCGAGCTTCCGGCCGTCTCGTTGGACAAGCTACATAACCGGATGGATATCATTGCTTCCCTCGGAGACACCGAGTCCGCCAGTCCGATGGAATTGACCGCGGCGGAGCCGGAGTCTCCGAGAGAGAAGCCGGCTTTCCCCGGGTCGAACTTCTCTCCCATGACAAGCCCCTCTAAACATTCCACTTCCTTTTAAATCACGTAATCCAGTACCTGCTCATAAGGAAAGTACGTTTTGACTCCGCTTAGCTGTGGGGTATAGATATGAAGCGAAATGGCGCGGCTCTCGCTGGTGTTGCAGAGCTGGTGGATCATTTTTTTCGGTACGGTGTAGAAGCCTCCGGATTCCACCTGCGTTTCGCCGCAGTAAATCGGATAGCCGTAGCTGTCCAGCCGGTAAATGCGGTTTGCGAACGCCCCCTCCACCACCATCGCACAGCCGATCGAAAAGCCGTGATCATGAATGTACGTCTCCTGACCCGCAGGCAAATGAATCAAGACGGCCTCAGCATCCCCCGACCGGTAAATCACGCTCCGCCCGTACGGCAGCGCTCCGGGCTCGGCTATATAGGAAGCAACCTTTTCTATCGTCAGCTCAAGAGATTCGATGATCGCTCTAAGCTCTTTCAGCGACGGCCTTCTTGTTTCCTGCAGCAGCCATTCCAGCCTTTGTGTCCATTCCATTCCTAAGTCCTCCTACCTACGTCGCTTCCTCCATCGGATCGCAGCCGCAGCATCAATTTTTCTTAACGTTTTGATAAGTTTTACTTATAAATCAATCGTGAGCTAACTTTCTTTACTTCCTATGTATTCCTCTGGGCGCACTGCGGTGCCTGTCCATCTGTAAATTGGTCGAATGCTAGATTAAGAATGTTTTAAGATTTATGCCTTCTGTTTATTAAGATTTCGAGGCTATACTAAGCACATAACTTTTGAGAGTAGGAGGAGACGGCGATGGCTGAGCACACCATTCTGCTGGTAGATGATGAGAAGGATATCATTGATCTGCTGGAGATTTACTTAAAAAATGAAGGCTACCGCCTGCTGCGGGCGAGTAATGGCCTAGAGGCGCTAAGCGTGCTGCAAAAAGAGCACGTCGATCTGATCGTCCTCGACATCATGATGCCCAAGATGGACGGGATCGAAGCCTGCCTGAAAATCCGCGAGCAGCAAAACATGCCGATCATTATGCTGTCTGCGAAAAGTCAGGACATGGACAAAATTCTAGGCTTAAGCACGGGGGCGGACGATTACATGAGCAAGCCGTTTAATCCGCTCGAGCTGATGGCGCGCATCAAGTCGCAGCTGCGGCGGTATACCCGGCTCAACGTGCCGCAGCCGAGCAAGGAGCACGAGATCGAGGTGGACGAGCTGACGATCAACACCTTGTCGCACGAAGTGAAGGTGGATGGGCGGGAGGTTAAGCTGACCCCTCGTGAATTTGCGATTCTGGAGCTGCTGGCCCGGAGCCGCGGCACGGTTTTTAGCATCGAGAAGCTGTATGAGAGCGTTTGGAAGGAAGCTTATTTTGACTCGGACAACACCGTGATGGTGCACATCCGCAAAATCCGCGAGAAGATCGAGGACAATCCGCGAAAGCCGAAGTTTATTAAAACCGTCTGGGGAGTGGGATATAAAGTTGAGTAAAATAGAAAAGCAAGGGGGACAAGAGCAGCAAGTGATCGTGGTGCGGCCGCAGCGCAAGCCATGGTCTGAACGGTTCCCGTTCCGGTGGTTTCCGTTTACGATGCTGCGCAGCCTCATTCTGTTCACGGGAGAGGTTTATCAGCTGGCAAGGGAGCAGGTGAAGCGAAGTCTGCGGCTGCAGCTGATTTTGACGTTCGCGTTCTGCCTCTTGGCCTACTATATTTCGCATGGCATCGCTTCGTCCCTCATCGGGAACATCAACAAGGGAACGATTATTGATTATTCCCAGGGCCGCGAACGCATTGACTATGATGCTCGCGATTTGGTGCGCATCCTGGATCCGCAGAATACAGAGTACAACACGGATGATTCCGGCGATTCTGGGGAAGTCGGTGCTCCGCCTCCGGTGCCGCCTGTGCATGCTGTGCCCGCTCCACCAGTACCATCTGTGCCGGAGGCTGGCGTGCAGCAGGGTGGGACGACGAGTGGGGCAGCGGTGGAGACTCCGGGTGCTCCAAGTGCAGCGGCGAATGGGACGGCAGGTGCGCCGGCGAATGGGACACCGAGTGGAACGCCAAGTGGAACGCCAGCTGTACCAGGTACGCCGGCAGCACCGCAAAAGGGGACGGACGCCCAAGCCGTGCAGCGGAAGCGTCAGCAAGAGGAAGCACGCCAGCGCGACTTTATGAACACGGTTACCCGGATGACGCAGTTTGAGAAATACAAGATTTTGATCACGGATCTGGAGGGCAAGGTGGTCTATCGCAATGCTAACGCTCATGAGACGCTCGTAGACGTGCATAGTGTGATCCGCAACGCCATGGAGCCGCGCAATGAAAACAGCGATGTACGCACGGAATTTTCGAGCTTTTATCCCATCACGTATAATAATCAGAAATCATACTTAATCGTATCCGGTATTCCACAGCCAAGAATCACCTACCAGAAAGGTGAAAGCCCTCTCTCCTATGTGCTGGCGCTCGCTGTGTTCATTTTCTTGTTCTATTATTTGACAAAAAGAAAAATGCGCTACATCGAGGAGCTGGCCTCCGGTTTGCGCGTCGTTTCTACGGGGAATCTGGATCACCGGGTCGTGGTGCGATCGCAGGACGAGTTAGGGGAGCTGGCCATCAACATGAATGCCATGGTCAGCGAGCTGCAGCGCACGATCGAAGAGGAGCGTCGCGCAGAGCGGCTGAAGAACGAGCTGGTGACCAATGTGTCGCATGATTTGCGTACGCCGCTGACCTTGATCATGGGCTATCTCCGCCTGCTGCACGACAAAAACTATGAGACGCCGGAGCAGGCCGCCTCATATGCAAGCATCGCCTACAGCAAGTCTGAAAAGCTGAAGTCACTCATCGACGATCTGTTCGAATATACGAAGCTGTCGAATCAGGATGTTCCTTTGAATAAGCGCGGGGTCGTGATCAATGAGGTGCTGGAGCAGCTGCTGGAGGAATATGTGTCGCTCAGCGAAGAGCAGCAGCTGACGCTCGTCCGCAGCCTTCCGCCGGAGCGGCTCACGGTCCGCATCGACGTGGATCAGATGATTCGTGTATTCGAGAATCTGCTTAGCAACGCTATCAAGTACAGCTTGAAGCCCGGCACAATTACCGTCCTGATGACGCATGACCGCACCCATGTGCTCATCCGCATTAGCAATCAAGCGGACAATCTGACTCCAGACGAGCTGGAGCAGCTGTTCGACCGGTTTTATCGCGTGGATCAAGCGCGTACTTCCGATTTCGGAGGCTCCGGCCTTGGCCTGGCGATTGCACGCAGCATCGTCGAATCCCACGAGGGAAGCATCTGGGCTGAGTCGGAGGACGGGCAAATCCATTTTTACGTGAAGCTGAAGCTGGCATCTTAGGATGCTGGCTTTTTTGCTAGTCTATATCAAAGTAAACCGTGCCTTGCAGCTGCTCCAGCTCCTGCGACAGCATGGGCTAGCACCGCAGCCCCGCCCAATGCACAAAAAAGTCTTGACGGGCGCCCATCCCCCTACGGTATGCTCATAACGGGATTGCACCACCGGAGACCGAGTCATGCCCCGGAGCCATAATGATGCAAATGCTTCAACCGGTGCACCGCGTGCCTTGGAATCATGTGGGATGGATCCGAGAAAGATACTTTCATATTTCGTATTTCTAGGGGGATTTTGTTATGCCTGGCTTTTTACTCGATTTGGATGGCACGCTCTATAGCGGGGACCGTCCGATTCCATATGCGGCGGAGTTTATCCAATGGCTGCGGGACAAGCAGTATCCGTTCTTGTTTTTGACCAACAACTCTTCCCGGACCCCGGAGCAGGTGGCGGCCCACCTGGTCCACACGGGCATCGAAGCAAAGGCGGATGAAGTGCTGACCTCCTCGCAGGCTGCCGCCTTGTATATGAAGGATGCCGGGTTAGCCGGCGGACCGGTGTTCTGTATCGGCGAAACCGGGCTGCGCCAAGCGCTTGCGGAAGCCGGCTTCGAGCTGCTCCCTGAGGACGCTCCTGCTGAGCAGGCCGCCGTTGCCGTCGTGCAGGGCATCGACCGGTCGTTCACCTACAGCAAGCTGATGTCGGCTGTCCGACATGTCCGGCGCGGTGCGACGTTTGTGCTGACCAACCCGGACCATTTGCTGCCGTGGAACGGCGAGCTGACGCCTGGGGCAGGCTCGATTGCTGCGTCGATCGAGCGCTCCAGCGAGACGGCTCCGGTCGTCATCGGCAAGCCGTCGCCGATCATCATGCGCTTTGCGATCGCGAAGCTGGGACTTGCGGCTAGTGACATATGGGCCGTCGGCGACAACCTGAACACCGACATCCGCGGCGGCGTCGATGCCGGCTGCCGCTCCGCGCTGGTGTTGACCGGGCTCGCGGACGAGAGCAACTACGCCGAGCAGATTGAGCGTACCGGTGTGCAGCCGGAGGTCGTGTGCAAGCATTTGATGGAGCTGGCTGCGCACATCGGGTAGGGGGTAGGGCTACCGTCCGTGAAGCTCGCGGATTTCACGGATTCTTCGGATGTGGACGTTGGCGTGGCCGGCCATCATTTTGATCAGGCGCGCCGCCGTTTCGGTACGGCCGCCGGCGATCACGCTGCGCTGCAGCGCCCCCGAAGGCATGTGCTCGCACAGGCTGAGGACGTGCTCGCGCAGCAGGCGGAACATCGCGGCCTCCGCCCGGATCGGCCGCGCCGCATACCGCATGGCTTCCGCCCATGCGTCTTGGTCCAAGGCGTGGCCGGTGTAGACGCGCCCCTCCACCGGCTCCGCCAGTATAAACTTGAGCTTGTGCAGCGCCACCAGCTCCAGATCCACCACATGGAGCACCTGCTGGCGGATGCTCCATGTGCCTGGCGCCCGGGCCAGGTCAAGCCAGGGCTCCTCCAGCCCCGCGAGCGCGGCCTCGAGCCCTGCCGGCCCCGCCGCGAACACCTCCAGCGTTTCCTCCTCCGTCGGAAACAGCTCCACCCAATACGCCGCGCGGTACCCTTGCGGCGTATGCACCGTCACCGTGCGCCAGCAGCACGGTTCCGTCTCTACTTCGCAGCGGCCGCCTTCGGCAAGGGCCCGCTGCTGCAGCTGCGCCAGCGCCCCGGGGTCCCCCGGCGCCGGCAAATAAAACCGGCCGGCGGCCTCCACGACGTGGCCGCCCGGCGCTGTTAAGCGGCGCTCCGTGTGCGCCGCCAGCCCTTCGCCGGCTAGCAGGGCGCAGCCGGCGTCAGGCACCTGCAGCAGCGCGTAGCGCTCGGCTGCGTGGATCTCGCGGGGCTCCCAGCCGAGCCCCCGCGTGTAAAACCCCAGTGCCGTCGCCACCTCCGGCACCCTCAGCACCAGCTTCGCTCGATTCGCTTCCATAGCTTCCATTCGCTTACCGCCTCCCCTAAACTCGCTCGTCCCGCTTCGACTTCACTGGATCTCACTCGATCCACTCCCATGTCTCCCCCGCACCGCTGGACCTTGCTCTTTCCACTCCCGATCGTCACCAATAGCTGCTTAACAAGCACCTAATCACGTCTATATGGCCTCACTTCTGAAAATAACTGCTCTTGCAGCTGCTAAGGAGTGCATTGAGGCGCTGACTCAGATTCAACGCCGAATAGCTGCTCGAATATCACTTATTAGCCCAATCTAGTTCAGCACGCCCCAATAGTTACTCCAAACGCACTTATTTCCCGCCGCCAGCAGCGCCCAGCGAAAGCCCCCTTGGTTCATCGACCCTCCGCTCTCGCTTGCTACGCGCACCCTGCCAATCACACTCCCAACTCACAACAAACTGCTCGGCCAAATCACAAACGATTGCCGATCCGCCTCCGCCCCCAGTCGCACGAACACTTCCGCTGCCGAGGACTCCCGCACCGGAACGCCGTTCCAGCGGTCCACGATGAGCTTTCTCACACCCGGCATCCGAAGCTGCGCCTGCACGACCGCTTTGAGGACTGTGCATAGCTCGTCCGGCGAGAGCCACTCCGCTTCCTCCACACCGGCCAGCTCATGCAGGGTGTACATGCGCTTGCCGCCATTCTCCACCCACAGCAGCCATCGGCCGCCACGGATGACCAGCTCATTGCCTGATTTTCGCGCAAACGTCACACCGGTGCCCGGCAAGGATGGCCATTGCACCGAAAAGCCGAACGGATTCGCCGGATCGGTAGAAGGCAGCAGCACTACGCGTGAAGCGTCTGCATCCCATCCTTGCGGATGGCGCAGGGCCTCCACTAGCTGCGGCGTGGAAAATTGCAGCGTCGGCACATCCTCCACCCACAATCCGCGCGTGAGCATGCCCCACTGTTCCAGCTGTTTGAGCGTAGCGTATACCTCATCCCACGACCAAGGCAAATGTGCGGCAGCGATCTCTTTGGTGAGCATGCCAAAGCTCCCCAGTAAATGCTTGACCCAAGCCGCAAGAGACGCACGAGCGTCATAGTCGTCCTCGGCTAAAGCTCGAAGCGCGTACCATCGGCCAAGTCCCGATTGAAAGCCTGCGGACTTGCTTCGGCTTGCACCTGCGGCTCTGCCATAGCTCGATCTCGCCCCTTCGCTGCCTGCTTTCGCTCCAGCCCCAAGGCTCGCTCTCTTCCCTTTTCCCGCTGCGCTCCCACCATGCATCCGAAGCGGAGCAAATTGATCGCACGACACCAGCCCCTCCCAAGCCAGGCCGATCAAGTCGGATGTCAGCTCGGACGGCAGCCGATCCGTGTCGCGGCTGAGCGCCGTCAAGAAGCTCGCCCCCTTCCGCTCGAGCAGCCCCAGCACCTTCATTTTCTCCCGCTCTGCGCTTAGCGATTGCTGCTCTACTTTATCTCCCTTCGCCTTCTGCGACCAATCCTCGCCCATCTCCAGCGAAGGCAGCAGCGGAGCGTACAGCTCCTTCGCCTCCGCCAAAAAGAATGCGACGCGTCCCTCCCGCTCATCGGCTTCCTTGCGGCCGACCCAGAGCACATCCCCGGCAGCGCATAGCCGGTCAAGCGTCTCTTTGCGGTAATCGCTCAGCCGCAAAGGAAACACCGAGCCTTCCCATTGGGACAAGGGAAGGAATAAGCCCTGCAGCGTCGCAATCACCTTGCGCAGCCCCTCTTCCTCGCTCAGCCGGTCAGCGCCGCTTACGTGCTGCAGCTGCAAGAGGCGGCTGCAGTAGCGGGCCGGGTTTACCGGCGCGGCTCTGCCCTGCAGCTCAGCGACGCGGCTTCGGACCCGACGGGCGGCGGCGCGCGCGCTGAGCCAGCCCGGCACCTCCAGCGTCAGCGGAGACGGCTCTATTCGCCTCTCCGCAGCCCACACCTCCAACAGCGGGGCGACCAACGCGCGCTCCAGTCCGTACCTTGCACACAGCGTCGCAGCGGTAAAATCCATCCCCCGCTCCATAAACCGCGTCAATACAAACCGCACCGCCATTGGATCGGCAGGCAAGGCGGCATAAGTCTCCGCCTCGTCCCTGACAATCCAGCGCTCCTCGCCTCCCAGCTGCACGCTGCATAGCTTCCCTTCGCTAGTTGCCTGCGTCAGCCACTCCTCCGAAACGGCATCTCCGAACGCACCAGCCACCTCCGCTGAGCTCATCTCGCCTCGCCGCTTGAGATACCGAACCAGCCCCTCGCTCGACGTAATGGCAGCAGGACGCAAGTCTCCAACGGGCGCCTCCGAAGGTGCTGCCAGCTCTCCCGACAGACCCTCGCCCTCCTCCGTATATCCCCCTACCGCAGCCGCATCATCCGCATAGGCACCGAGCGCCGCCTCTGCATCCACTCCCGCACGGTACCCCAACAGCTCGCGCACCGCAGTCTCACCGAACAGCTTGCCCGCAAGCGAGCGGTCAAGCCCAATTAGCTGAGCCTGCAGGTCACGGCTGACCGCGTCGGATTCGTACATCTGCGCTTGAACGGCATCGGTGGTAAACTGGGCGGCAAACGGCGACGGATAACCGCTCTGCCGCAACACCACCGCAAGCTGCCCCGCTTCCATCTGTCGCAGCACGTCCTTGACATGCTCCGCGTCCAGCTCCTCCTGCAGACACAGCCGCATCGCTTCGCCGAGAAACGGAAACTGCTCTGCATACGGCAGCGACTCGCGAAGCAGCTCCTCACTGCGCAGCCGCTTCTGCCAGGACGGCATGCGGGTGAAGCTGCGAGAGAGCAGCAGCGACGTCTCTGCCAGCCGGCGGAAGGCCGCGCCAAACAAAGGCGATGTCGGCACAGCTTGCCGCAGCAGCGCTTCCAAGCGATCGGCCGTCACCTCGCGCAGCATCGGCAATAGCCGTGCCGCCGCATCGCCTGAGCCTCCGTCCGAGACCACAATGACAATGCCGTTATCCTTAGCACTCGTATACAGACGGTAGGGCAGCCTGCTCTCCAGCTCGGTCTGCACTGCCAGCAGCCAGGTTCGATTAAACGTCTTCCCGAAGAGGCTGTGAATGACCAAATGATGCTGCTTCAAGTCATCTTGAAACTGCTCGATCACGATTCGCCGATGCGTAGGAATGACCGAGACGGCCTTCTGCGAATGGATGAGCGTCACCAGCTCCTCGGCAGCGCTCCCATCCAGGTAGTACCCTGACATGAGCCAATCCATCGTCTCCTGACGCGGCTCCGTTTCCGTTCTGCAATCCAGCTCCTCCCAAAAGCGCCCCATCTCCGCCGAAAAGGCCACCGACCGACCTTGACCCTCCCCCCGCCAGAACGGAATCTCGCTAAAATGGCTCCCCGCCTCGACCACATACACCCGGTCGCTGCGGATCGATTGGATCTTCCAGGCGCCGGTACCCAATTGAAAAACGTCGCCCACGCGGCTCTCGTGAATGTATTCCTCATCCAGCTCGCCAAGATGAATCCGGCTGTCCGCGTGATGCACCGGATAAGCGCTGCCCTGCGGAATCGTGCCCGCCCCCATGATGGCCGCCATCGCGGTCGAGCTGCGGCGGGTAAGCAGCCCGGTGTCCCGATCCCAATCGAGCAGCGGACGCACGAAGGGATAAAATCCGGCCAGCACACGCAGCACCGCCTCGAGCCGCTCCCGCGGGAAGCCTTGGTAGCCGTAGCTGCGGCTCAACACCCCGTGCAGCCGCTCCAACGTCCAGTCCTCCGTCGCCACCATCGCGACGACCTGCTGGCACAGAACATCGAGGGACGCCCGCGGGATGCGGATGTCCTCGATGTCCCGTGCGGCGATGCTGCGCGCCAGCACGGCGCACTCCGGCAGCAGCCCCCGGCTGCGCGCCACGATGATGCCGCGGCTCTCGTCGCCGACGGCATGCCCGGCCCGGCCGATGCGCTGGATGCCTGCGGCCGCGCTTTTGGGCGAATCGATCTGGAGCACCAGATCGATATGGCCCACGTCGATGCCGAGCTCCAGCGACGAGGTCGCCACCAGGCAGCGCAGCTCCCCGGCTTTGAGCGCGCGCTCGACCTCGAGCCGCTGCTCGCGCGAGACGCTTCCGTGGTGCGACCTCGCCATCTCGTAGCCGGCATGCTCGTTCAGCCGCAGCGTCAGCCGCTCGCACAGCCTGCGGTTGTTGACGAAGACGAGCACCGACCGGCTGCCGCTCATCAGCTTCATGAGCTTATCTGTGAGCGGTGCCCAGACGGCCTCCTGCTTGTCCTGCGAAATGATCGTCTGCTCCGGCATCGTCACGCTGACCCGAAACGTTTTATCCATCCGGCTTTCAATAATCTCCACAGAACGCCGCATTAGCCGCCTTTCAGTCTCGCATTCAGCTTTGCCTTCCGCCCTGCCCTCACTCTCGCCGCCTTCCAGCTCCCAGCCCCCGAGAAACTCCGCCACCCGCTCGATCGGCTTTTGCGTAGCCGACACTCCGATCCGCCGGGGCGATGCTCCGCACAAGACTGTCAGCCGCTCCAATGTAACCGACAGGTGCAGCCCTCGTCGATCCGCCGCCAAATCATGAATTTCATCGATGATGGCATAGCGCACCGTCCGTAAAATTTCGCGCCCCTTCATCGAAGTCAGCATAATGTACAGTGACTCCGGCGTAATGACCAGCACATCCGGCGGCTGCCGCAGCATGGCGGCGCGTACGCGCTGCGGCGTATCGCCTGTCCGGACACCGACCGTCAGCCCAGGCCAAGCCGCCCCCTGCTCAGCTGCTGTTGACTCCAGCTGCCGCACGAATTCGACCACGTGATGATGAATATCGTTATTTAGCGCCTTAAGCGGCGTAATATACAGCAGCTTGACCCCGCGCCGCTCCGCCTCGGAGCCTGGCTGCAGCTTCGCTTCGAGCATTTCGTTCAAGCACGCAAGCAGCGCCGCAAGCGTTTTGCCTGAGCCTGTCGGGGCCGCAATCAGCGTATGAGCACCTGAGCGGATCGCTTTCCAAGCCCTTTTCTGAACGTCCGTCGGCGCACCGAACACCTCGCCGAACCACGTCGCCAGCAGCGGATGAAATGCCGCCAATTCCGGTTCGATCATGCGTGGCCTCTCCTTTTCCCACCAAATGTATGTTCGTTCCTTCTATTCTAGCATTTCCAAAATTTTGGTTCAAAGCCCCATGAATAACGGATTGACTGTGACGCTGCGTAATAGTTTATCTTAAATACAGGAGGTGATTTCCGGAAATGGCTTATACGGTAAAAGAAATTTCCAAAGCATCCGGCGTCAGCGTTCGGACGCTGCATTATTATGACGAGATCGGCCTTTTGAAGCCGGCATATTATGGAGACAACGGGTACCGCTTTTACGAGGAGGAGCAGCTGCTGCAGCTGCAGCAAATTTTATTTTTCCGGGAGCTGGAGTTTTCCCTGGATGAGATTCGAAATTTGCTGCAGCAAAGCGGCTTCGACCGGATCGAAGCGCTTCATTCACATAAGAAGCTGTTGAAGGACAAGGCGGCGCGGCTTGCGGCTCTGCTGCTGACGATCGACAAAACAATGGCGCACTTGAGAGGAGAAACGGATATGAGTAAAGAGGAGTTGTACTATGGATTTGATTTCGAGAAGCAGAAGGCCTACGAGCAGGAGCTGAAGGACCGGTACGGCGAAGGGGCAGAAAAAAGCATCCAAGAAAGCAAGCAGAACATGAAGGGCTGGGGCAAAAAAGAATTCGAGGATGTCCGAGCGCAGGTGGATGAAATCAACAAAGCGATGACCGTGGTACTCCGCAGTGGAGCCGCGCCAGACAGTGCGGAAACTCAGGCGATCATTCAAAAGCATTTTACTTGGTTGAACCACTTCTATGTCCCGACCAAAGAGGTATACGCCGGGCTGGGGCAGCTGTACTGCGATCATCCGGATTTTCGCAAGCTGTATGACGCCTACGATTCCGGTCTGGCCGAATATATGCGTGACGCGATGCAAGTATACGCCGACCGTAATCTATAGCTGCCCGCAATAAAAAAGCTGCATGGGGTCCATCCGACCGCCCCGCGCAGCTTTTTTCATTATTATAATGGACCTTGTTCCGCCCACGGCGCCCCATCTCCTTATGTACATGAAAACTCCCGCTCCTCCGAATCCTAACCCTTCGACGCTTCTTGCCACGCCCATATTTCCTCTTTCCTAATATAAGCATTAAACAGCACTTTACTTAAACAATAAAATAGTTTAGTATTAAATTATTAAATTATTGAAATATGTAAGTATTGAAGGAGTTGAACAACGATGACCTCGCCGGATGAAGCGATTGAGCGTTTTGAGCTGGCCTTTTTTTCATTATTTCGTAAATTGGGACCGGAGCTCGGCCTTCCGCCAGACCTCTCCATAACTGGGCCGCAGCTGATGATGCTGTACTCGATTATCAAAATGCAGCCCTGCCCGACCACCAAGCTGGCTCAGCAGCTGGAAGTGACGCCAAGCGCGATTACCGTGATGATTGACCGGCTGGTGAATCATGGCTACGTGGTTCGCAAAGCCGATGAGCACGACCGCCGCGTCGTCCTGCTGGAGGTTACGGAGCAAGGACATCAAGTGCTGCAGACGATCAAAGAGCTACGGACCCAAGCGGTAAAAACTTACTTATCCTATCTTGAGCCCGAGGAATTTGATTTATTCTTGAATATCTTTGAAAAAATTGCTCATAACATCAATAACACCAAGGTTGACAACTGATATTGTCGAAGCTCAATAGCAGTTGCAACAAGGTTGACAACTGATAGACAGCTGCTATCGACTAGACACAGATCAGTTGCAACAAGGAGGCTAAACTTATGGAACAGGCGCTAGAACGTAAACGTTTAGGTCGTACCGGAGGATCGGATGGCGGATCAGGCGGACCTGATGAAACGAAAGAAACAGCCAAGACCGGCAACGGTTTGTTAATATTCGGCTTGATTATCGCCATGCTGTTCGCAGCACTGGATGGCACGATCGTCGGTACGGCGATGCCGCGCATTGTCGGGGAGCTTGGGGGCTTAAGCTTAATGACGTGGCTCACCACGGCTTACATGCTGACTTCGACAACGGTGGTGCCGATAGCCGGTAAGCTGTCCGATATGCTCGGACGCCGGGCAGTGTATGTGACTGGATTGCTTGTCTTCATCATAGGCTCCGCACTTTGCGGCGCTTCCCAGACGATGGCTCAGCTGATTTGGTTCCGTGCCCTGCAAGGGATCGGCGGCGGAATCATGATGCCGATGGCGATGATTATTATCGGGGATATGTTCACAGGGAAAGAACGTGCGAAGTGGCAGGGGGCGTTCGGTGCGATTTTCGGCCTCTCCTCTGTCTTGGGACCTCAAGTTGGCGGTTGGATCGTCGATTCGTTGAACTGGCACTGGGTGTTCTATATTAACCTGCCGGTTGGGATTTTGGCGACCATCTTGATCGGTCTGGGCCTGAAAGGTCATAAATCCACCGGGCCGGTAAAATTCGACGTCGCGGGTATGGTGACCATGATTGTCGGTGTTGTCTCCTTGCTTCTGGCCCTCACGTTCGGAGGCTCTCAATACGCTTGGGGTTCATGGCAGATTATCGGACTGTTCGTGCTTGCCGTCGTTTCCTTGGTCGGCTTTGTCATGATCGAGGCGAGAACACCGGAACCGATTTTGCCGATTCACTTGTTTAAGCATCGCACCTTCACTTTGATCAATTTGATCGGGTTTCTAATGTCCATCGGGATGTTCGGCGCCATCATGTTCGTACCGCTCTTCATGCAAGGGATCGTCGGGATCAGCGCATCTGCATCCGGTACGGTCATGACGCCGCTCATGATCACCATGATCATCACGAGCATTATCGGGGGCCAAATTGTTCACAAAATCGGGGTCAAAACGCAAATGCTCATCGGGATGTTCGTAATGGCCGGCGGCTTTGTGCTGCTGACGACGCTGAATATGAACACAACCAAGCTGGCCGCGAGCGGCATGATGATGGTAATCGGGCTTGGCATGGGTCTTGTGATGTCTTTGCTGACCCTGGCGCTGCAAGAGAGCTTTCCGAAATCGGAGCTCGGCGTGGTCACCTCGTCCAGCCAGTTTTTCCGCCAGATCGGCGGTACGTTTGGGATGACTATCCTGGGCGTGATGATGAACAGCAAGTCGGATACGCTGCTCTCAACGAACTTGCTTCCAGTTCTAAAGCAGCTTCCAGCAGAAGCCAGCGGCGTGGTCGATCAAATTACGGAGACTGTGCATACAAATCCGCAAGCTCTATACTCGTCCCTGCTCAATCCGAAGGCGATGGCTCAATTCCCTAAAGCGCTGCTGGATCAAATGCTTCCGATCATTAAGCACGCCTTAATCGATTCACTTCATGCGGTGTTCTGGCTAGGTCTAGCCTTCGTACTGCTAGGCGCGATCGTTACTTTGTTCCTGGGCAAAATCAAGCTGTCCGCCCCTAAAAAGAAGGGTGAAGCAGATGAAGAGCCCGTCGCAGCCGTCTAAGCTGAATAAAAAATGCAAAAGGAGCCCCTTCAGGCCAATGTCATTTAGTTAAGGCATAGTGTCCAAAATCAAGAACAAGAGCAGGTTATCGAAAAGATAGCCCGCTCTTTTTTTGCGCAAAAATGCGAAATAGGTATTGACAAGCAGTTAAAAAAATGTGGCGAAGCCCCTTGAAAAACGAGGAGGTTTTGTCATTGGAATTGTACGCGAGCTCTTTAAAAGAAACGCTGACATCCCTTATTCGAGAGATGTCAGTGGCACCCGAACTTTATGTTA
>NZ_VNJI01000019.1 GCF_007786445.1 Paenibacillus cremeus
TGTTTGGCTCCATCTACACCCATCATAGGATTACCCTCCAAAGTAAAAAAGACCGTATAGAGATAAATTCTACACGGCCCTCCAAAAAACCTATTAAATTGATACGTTTGTCAACAGTCCCTAATATGCGGACCTGATTCGTCAACCTCCTCCCGAGGAGAAAAAAACATGGCACGTTATCCCGACTTACCTGCTTTTATATTTTCTAAAAGCGCTCTCAATTCGCTCACAATGTCAGGATGCTCACCGAACAAATTGTGCTGCTCGCTTACATCCGCTTCCATATCGTACAGCTGGCCGGGATAGTCATCCGAAGGCTGCCAGGCCGCAAAATCATAGCTGTTGCCGCCCGAGCCTCTGCAATCGATATATTTCCATTTGCCGCTTCGGATTGCCAGCGTGCCATTAAAGGAATGATGAACAATGGCCTCCCGAGCCTCCAATGGGGCAGTTGGATCGGTCAAACAGCTAAGGAAGCTGAAGCTGTCTTCTCCTGCATTCGTGGGCAGCCCGGTCCCTGTGATGTCCGCGCAGGTGGCGATGATGTCCGTCAGGCAGATCGGTTTGCTGCAGGTCGAGCTCTCGGGAATCCGGCCCTTCCACCAAGCAATAAACGGAACACGATGTCCGCCGTCCCATAAATCGCGCTTCATCCCTTTCAGGTGCCCGGATGGATGGTGTCCGTAATCCTCGCGCAGATGCAGCGTGATATTCTCCGCGCCATTGTCGCTCGTGACAATAAACAGCGTATTGTCCGCAACGCCGCAGCGCTCAAGGGTTTCTTTAATGATTCCTACCACTGCATCCGTTTGTCGGACAAAATCACCGTACTCGCCTGCTCCGCTGCTGTTCTTAAATTCATCGGTCGGTACAACCGGGGTGTGCGGGGAGTTCACTGGGAAATACAGCAAAAAGGGCTGTTCTGTGCCGCTTCGCTCTTCGATAAAGTGCACCGCTTCATTGGTGAGATCAGGCAGTACCTGCTCGTCTTCAAAGCCCGGAGCGATCCATCCGTCCCGGTTGCGGAAATATGGCCGACGGTCCCGCTCCCGCTTGTGCAGTGGAACGTCTGTGAATCGGCGATTCCGAATGTACACATAAGGCGGCATATCCAGCGATGCACTGATGCCAAAATAGTAATCGAAGCCCGCCCCGATCGGACCGCCTTGAATGTCCGCCTGCCAGTCGATCGTATCGCCTTCATTCTGATTGGCCACGACGCCATCTGTCGTAGGAAGTCCCATGCCCAGGTGCCATTTGCCGATACAGCCCGTGTAATAACCGGCTTGCTTCAGCAGCTTGGGCAGCGTCAGTCGATCCGGTTCAATCAGATCCGGGTCATAGCCGAACAAAACCCCTGCTTTCATCGGGGTTCTCCAGCAGTACCGTCCCGTGAGCAGCGCATATCTAGAGGGCGTACAAACGGCTGAGCTGGTATGCGCATCCGTGAACAGCATCCCTTCGTACGCCAGGTTATCCATATGGGGCGTTTCAATCTTGGAATTCGGATTACAGCATTTCACATCCCCGTATCCCAAATCGTCAGCCAAAATAATTACAATGTTCGGTCGATTACTGCTGCTCACGCTTTACCCCTCCTTCTTCGCCATGGATATCGCGTATCCACTCGTCTAGCTGCCGCTGAAGCTCAGCGACCACTTCAGGAAATTGCTCTGCCACGTTGTTTTGTTCGCTCAGATCGCTGGATAGGTCAAACAAACCCAGACTCGCGTCTCCTTCCATCCCCTTCGCACCTACCAGCAGCTTCCACTGCCCGCTGCGTACGGCGTGCTGATCGCCATTTTTCCAGAACAATGTCCTCGCACGTGGTGGAGTCTGATCCAGGAGGCATGACGCGAGGCTAACTCCGTCGAGCCTATGTCCTTCAGGCACAGCTGCACCGCAGATGTCCAGCATAGTCGGCATAATGTCGATGGAGATAACTGATTCACTGCACGTTGTCCCTGGCTTAATACGTCCGGGCCACCTGACAATGGCCGGTACGCGGTGACCGCCCTCCCATAGATCGTTTTTGTAGCCTCGCAAAGGTCCGTTGGAGCCGAGCGGCACACCGCCGTTATCGGAGAAGAATACGATCAAGGTGTCGCGATCCAAGTCCATCTGCTGTAACACATCAAGGATCTCACCGATGCCTTTGTCCATCTCCTGCACCATTTCGCGGTACGCTTCCTTCTGATCTTCACGGCTCCCCTTGGCGGGGAAGGTGCCACCGACCACTCGGTCCGCCTTGTCATTAGGCCCTTGGTACGGATAGTGTGGAGCCTCGTGAGCGACATAGAGCAAGAAGGGTCGGTCATTATTCTCGCGAATGAACTCAATCGAATGCTGCGTAACCAAATGTGTAACATACCCGGGCTCATCGACTAACTGGTCTTGATCCCACCAATCGCTGACTCCGGTTTGATCGATATGCGAAATGTAGTCCACATTCCCAGCCACGTAGCCTCTAAACTGATCAAAGCCATGATAAATCGGGTTAAATTGCTTCTCGTAGCCCAAATGCCATTTGCCGAAAACGGCCGTTGCATAGCCGCTGCCCTGCAATAGCTTGCTGACCGTGATCTCCTGCGGCTTCAATCCAAGATGGCGATGCTTCGCCGCGGTAATGACGCCGTCAATGCCGGCTCTTTGCTGGTAGCGACCGGTCAAGAGACCGGCTCGGGTCGGACTGCATACAGCGCCGCTCGAATGAAAATCCGTGAAGGCCATCCCTTCGGCAGCGAGCCGGTCAATATTCGGAGTATCGATCCATCCGTTGTAGCAGCTCGGGTCTCCATAGCCCATATCGTCGGCCAGAATGATAATGACATTCGGCTGCTTCCTCAGCTTCGAACTCGGTGTCACATCCAACACTCCTTCTTCATCCTTTAACGGAGCCCAGCAGTAGGCCTTGGGCAAAATGCTTTTGCAAGAACGGATAAATCAGTAAGATCGGTACGGTCGATACGATGATGATCGCATTTTTAATCGTATCCGACGGAGGGATGGCCTCACTGCTGCCTGCTTGATCGAACGCCCCGGAGGATAAAATGACGATCTGCCGCAGCAGCACCTGAATCGGCCACTTTTTCGAATCATTGATAAACATTATGGCGTTGAAGAACGAATTCCAATGATACACCGCGTAAAACAAAGCGAAGCTGGCCAGCGCCGGAGCAGACAACGGCAGGACGATGCGAATCAACGTCTGAAGCTCGTTGCAGCCATCCATTTTGGCGGATTCTTCGATCCCGTCCGGCAGCTGCTGGAAGAAATTTTTTAAGATGATTAAATAAAAAGGGCTCACAGCAAACGGGATAATGAGCGACCACAAGGAATCCAGCAGGCCCATGGTCTTCACGACGAGGAACAAGGGAATGATCCCGCCGTTGAACAGGATGGTAAACAATACCAGCATGAGCACCACGCGCCTGCCCTTTAGATCCTTCCGCGCCAGCGGATACGCCATCAAGGAGGTGAAGACGAGATTTACCAGGGTGCCGATGACAGTGATATACACACTGACCCCCAAGCTCCGTAAGGTCGTGGACGACGAGAAAATAAACTTATAAGCCGCAAGCGAATATTGGGTAGAGATGAGAATGAACGTCTTGCTAAGCGCCTGCTCGGCGGATGCGAAGGAGTTCAGCAAAATATACAGAAAAGGCACCAGCGTAACGATAGCCATCACGGTTAAGACTACATAGATGACTAGATCCAGCAGCTGGGATGCATAGGTTTTATCGGAAGGCATCTCTAGTACACCCCTTCTTCCCCAAGCTTCTTCGCACAATAATTGGCGCCAACGACCAAGATCAGCCCGATCACCGATTTGAACAGCCCCACCGCCGTACTGAAGCTGAAGCGCCCTTGCTGCACACCCATCCGATACACATACGTCTCGAACACTTCCCCTACTTCCCGGGTCATGCTGTTGAGGCTCAAGAAGATTTGCTCAAACCCGTTGTCGAGAAAATGGCCGAGCCGCAGCACCAGCAAAATCACGATCGTACTACGGATCGCCGGAAGCGTAATGTGCCATATTTGACGCAGGCGCCCTGCCCCATCCATTCGCGCGGCTTCGTAGAGCTGTGGGTCGACGCCGGCCAGCGCCGCCAGGAAAATAATCGTGCCCCAGCCGGTATCCTTCCAGATCACCTCCGACATGATCATCGTACGAAACCAGTCCGCGCTGACGAGAAAATTCACCTTTTGCCCGCCGAACTTGGCGATCAGCTCGTTGATGACTCCGCCCTCCGTCGTAAAAAATACATAGGCCATACCGATGACGACCACCCAGGATACGAAGTGAGGGATGTAGATCATCGTTTGTACGAACCGTTTAAACACTGCGATTCTCACTTCGTTAAGCATTAGTGCGACAAGGATCGGCAGCGGGAAATAAAAGGCTATGTTATAGACCGCCAGAATCGCCGTATTACGGAACAGCTGCCAGAACGCGCTGTCGGAGAAAAACTCGCGAAAATGCTCTACCCCGGCCCACTGACTGTGTAAGAACCCGAGGAATGGCTGGTAGTTTTGAAACGCGATTAGTACACCCCACATCGGGATATATTTGAACAGGATAAAATACAACACACCCGGCAGCAGCATGAGATAGGACCATTTATTTTTGAGCACGTAACTGAATAAAGAGCCTCGTTTGGGCAAGCGATACGCAGCATGGGACTGGATGGACGAATTACTTGCCGATTTTGGCATACTGTTCCTCATACTCCTTAATCAATTTGTCGCCGTTGCTGCTGCGCCACTTTTGAATCGCATCGTTCCAGCCTTTCTCATCCAGCTGCCCCATGATGTATTTCGTTCTCGCGTCGTCGATAATTTTGGGATCCACTACCGTTTTGGACGTGAAGGGGGTGGAGAGGTCGTTGATGATTTTCAACTCTTTATCGGTCACGACACTGGCGATCTCCGCGTCAAAAGAGTTGAGTCCGGCAGACACCCGGTCGGTGATTCCGTCCGCCACCATAATCCAGCGAAGCGGTACGACATCATTCGTAAACGCCTTGGCGTCCAGCAGGGTATTCTTGCCGTTTTCGACCTTGTAATGCTTGCCCTCGATGCCCAAAGCGACTAGCTTCTTCATGTCGTCGTCGGCCAATTTATCGAAGAAGGCCAGAATCTTTTTTAATTGCGCTTCCGTCTTGACGCTGCTCTTCGGAATCATGAATTCTCCGTTAAAGCCAGCGCCAGCCGAGGTTCTGTATTCCCCAGTCGGACCTTTCATCCGGTCGAACAGCGTTAATTTGGCTTTCGGATCGGCATCAGCCAGCGGATTGAACTGCCCGTTCGTCAGCTGAGCGAAGGCCCCTGCGAATAAGCCGCCCTTCCCTTTATTGATGTAATCAATCAATTGATTCTGTGTGACGACGGCAAAGTCCTCATTGATCAGCTTCTCGCTGTACAGCTTTTTCATAAAATTCATCGCATCGAAGTAAGGCTTCGTCATGAAGGCCGGGGTAAACTTGCCGTCTACCACTCCCCAGCTGTTCGGCGCTCCCATCCAAACCGCAACCCGGCCAAACGCACTGCCGTCGCTCGTTTCCACCAGCCCAACCGTATCGTTTTTGCCGTTTTTGTCCGGGTCGTTATTCTTGAAGGCCTTGATCGTCTCGTAGTATTCGTCCAGCGTTTGCGGGATTTTCATGCCCAGATTGTCCAGCCAATCCTTGCGGATAATAATCGTCGACTCATTATTGCTTCGGAGCGACGGAATGCTGTACGCCTTCCCTTCAAAGGCTACGTTGTAGAGCGCATCCTTCCCAATCGTTTTGCTAAGGTTCGGATAGTCCTTCAGATAAGGTCCCACCTCCCAGAACGCGCCGGAGCGCACAGCGTCAACGATATTGTCCAGCTTGGTGGTTCCTCTTCGCGGGACGAGAATAACATTAGGGAGATTGCCGGAAGCGAGAGTTGTATTCACTTTTTCCTCATAGGACGGGTTGGGTGCCCAGTTGATTTTCAGCTTGGTGTTCGTGTGCTTCTCAATGATCCCAAAGGCCTCGTCGGCAGTAGGAGGCTGTGCGCTGTAGTATTTCAAGAGAAAGCTGATTTCGGTGGGACCGGTATCCTCTTGCTTGGTCTGAGCCTGCTGCTGAGTCCCTGCGGCGGGTGCACTTGACGAGCTGCAGCCGGCTAAAGCTCCCGAGAAGCCGAGCAGAAACACTAGCGGCAGCCCGACGGCTCGCGAGCTGGTGATGGGTTTCATTTTCATTTTTGTAACCCTCCCTGAAAAATCTATGGTTCGGAGGAAGCCCCCTTAGGGTCAGCGTATCGCCGCAGAACGTTATCCGTCTATACTCCAAGGGGAACTATTTACGCCCTCGAGCGCCGTCAATCCTTAGGGAACTAGAGGGATATCCTTAGGGAACCTTGAAATGATCGGGCGGCCGATCCGCTTCATAACGATCCTTGAATTCACTGGGAGAGCTCCCCACCACCCGTCGAAAGGAGCGGCTGAAATTTTGCAGGTTGCTGTACTTCAATCGGTCGGCAATCTCAGTGATTGTCATATCGGTCTCGAGCAGCCATTCCTTAGCCTTCTGGATCCGGTACTGCAGTAAATAGTCGCTAAAATTGATGCCTGTATCGTGACGGAATACGCGTTTGATGTAATTTGGGTGGTAATTGAGCCGGGCGGCGCATGATTCCAGCGTGAGGTCTTTATCATAATCGAGCTGAACGATGTCGATCATGTGCTCGGATATTTTTTTATTTTGCAGGTCGCGGCGTCTGGACATGATACGTACCATCGGCCGGAGGATGGCGTGAAGAAACCATTGTTCGGTATCCTGTCTCGTCTTCAGTTCAAAAAATTGATCAAACACCGACGCTTTTTCATCCTGCAGTGCAGGAAAGCTCTCCCCTGTTTTCAGGACCTCCTTGATCAAATCATTCAACAATCCTGCGAGCAAAACTTGATATTGCTTATAAGAGATATTGTGCTCCGCCAAGCTTTGCAAGCAGTCCAGAAGCGCTTGGGTTGCTGCCTTTTCATCCGCCAGCTTGAGCGCATCCATCAGGCTCTTCACGGCTTGATCCGGTATGAACAAGTGACTGTGCCGCTCCGGTCGTACTTCTTCAATCCAAAGGATCGTGCCGGTGCCCGCTCGAAACTTGTACTGTAAAGCTTCCATGCTTTCATCAAAAGCAGTCGAAGCACCGGATAGTTCCGGAAATACCCGACTGAGCCCTATGCTGACCTTCAAGCCGAGAAACTGTTCCACTTGACTTTGCAGCAGGGAAGCAAACACGTAGATCTCCTCGGTGAAATGCTCCTTCGCCGGGTGGTCCCCTCCAAGCAGCAGCACCACGGATTTGTGAACGACCATCGCATGATACAGCTTGCTGTGGGGAATGACTTCGTAGGCGATGTTATGAATCGCGAACAAAAGCAAGTCCACGTCCCGCTGCGTATACCGCGTCTCTTTCAATTCGTCGATGTCCACCGCCATCACACACATATGCTTCCACGGCCCGGCAAACCCGTACATGACCGAGGTAGGCTGGATTTCCTCTGCTCTGACTTTTCCTTCATACAGCTGAAGCACGAACAAATCCTTCAGCTGGGGCAGCTGCCTTTCGCTGCGGCGGAGCAGCTCGGTTTGGCCATCCAGCAGCGAGCTGAAGCGGCTCGAAAGAATTTGAAACTCATCCTTCCAATGCCCCGGTTTGAGCTCCTTGTTGGAATGCACGGCCGATTGATACAGCTGAAGAATCGGGGTGTACATCCGGCGGGAGATGAAGATCGAGATCAGCAGCGTTACCATAAAAATACCGACACACGTCCACAGCGTGATCCAGCCGATCTCTTTGGAGCCGCTCAGGATGGTGGCGACCGGCGTTTTGGACACATACGTCCAGCCGTTGTAATCCGACTTGCGGACAAGCACCGCTTCATCCCCGGACTTCGTGTGCATTGTCAAATACCCGGAGTCACCGGGCAGCTCGGCCAATTGCGTGGACAATGGTGTGCCCGATAAATCAGCTCCCAGCGCGGCATTTCGATTATCCAGCAAAACCCGGTTACGCTGATCCAGAATCAGATAGTCCCCAAGCAACTTGTCGGTCTTGATCAATCTGCTCAGGTCGCTGAACGGGATTCTCACAATGATAAATTCGTAATGCTCGGCAAAATCCGTCGGGGTTTTCTTGAGAAACCGTACGCCGCCGGAAGAAGGATTCGAGTTCAGCTCGTCCGGATCCAGCGACCATGAGGTATTTTGTTTGATCTCTCGAAAGCTTTGGCTTTCCTGCGGCTCCAAGCTTCTCAAGCCATTGTTATTGATCAGCCAGCCCTTCTCGAAATTCACTAAGGAAATATCGGATATCGGCAAATCGATCGTCTGCAGCCTTTTCAATTCCTTGGACAGCTGATTCACCACGTCAAACTGGCGGAACGTGAGTGCTTGCCCCAGGCTGTCACCCACGAGTGGGGAGCTGCTAAACTGTACGACGGAGCGCTCGATCGTTTTTAACATTTGTTCGACCCGCATTTGATTTTGCAGCAAAATTTGTTCATTCGCCTTGTAAATCGTTTCTTGCACCGAGGACGTCAGCTTGATATACGAGAATAGCCCCAGGGTGAGCACAGGGAAAATGCTGAGAAATAAACTGAAGACGATCAGCTTGAACAAAAATTTCGGAAAGCGCATTTCAGCCCCCACCCCATCAGCGGATTCCGGCATGTTATCTAGTGCTTTTGCTAGTAAAATTAATACTATATGCTTGTTCGGATTGGAATATATGCTTCACGGATGGAAAAGAAAAAAGCCGCAGCTGGATGCGACTTTTCACAGGTTAGGTTCCGATATAACCTTTTCGGCAAAATATAAAATAGAAAAAGCTGCCATCCTTGATTGATGATAGGCAGCCTTTAGTGAGTATATGTTAATTAAAAAAACGTACGAACCGGCGATCCGGCTAAATAGGCCTCAATATCCTCCACCGCATCCTTGTAAAAAGCATCATAATTTGCCCTCGATACATACCCAAGGTGCGGCGTAGTCAGCAGATTCGGAAGCGATCGGTACATATGGTCCTGCGGCAGCGGCTCCACATCGAACACATCGACGGCAGCACCGGCGATCCAGCCCTCCTGTAACGCCTCGGCAAGAGCAGCTTGATCTACAATCGGCGCTCTGGACGTATTGATCAAATATGCCGTGGGACGCATCCGCTTCAGGTCTTCGGCTCCGATCAGCCCTCGGGTCCGGTCGCTTAAGACCAGATGTATCGAGACAAAGTCGCTGCTCTCCAGCAGCTCTTCCTTCGAAGCGGCTAATCTCACGCCAGCCTCATCGGCCCGCTCTTGGGTTAAATTTTGGCTCCACGCCACCACATCCATGCCGAACGCTTGGCCAAATTTGGCGATCTTGGTGCCCAGCTTGCCGAGTCCAAGCACGCCTAGCGTCTTGCCGTACAAATCCGTTCCAATCGTGCTTTGCCACTGACCGCTGCGAATCGCGTTATGCTCCTGCACAATGCTGCGCGCAACCCCCAAAATCAAAGCCCATGTGAGCTCAGCAGTCGAGTTTCCAGCGCCTCCCGTGCCGCAGACCGTAATGCCTTGCGCTTTGGCCGCAGCCAGATCGATCGATGCATTGCGCATGCCTGTCGTAACCAGTAACTTCAGGTTCGGAAGCTTGGCCAGAAGGTCGGCCCGGAACGGCGTTCGTTCGCGCATAATGACGACAATTTCGCAGTTCCCAATCTCTTCGATCAGCTCTTCCTGTTGATCGATATGCCGATGGATGCTCTTAACCTCCACCTGATCCAAAATCGGCGACCAATCCGCTGACGTCAACGCCACTTGCTGATAATCGTCCAAAATCGCACAGCGCAGCTTCATTCTATTTTGCCTCCTTTGTAGTAAACCTTTGCTCGTACCACTTTCACATCAATTCTAGTATACCCTCGCCCAATCGCTATGTAAAAATAACTACTGAAGCGTCGGAATCGACGGCGAACGCAGCTGAATCAACCCCGTACGGTATCCGCGCCTTAGCAGGAACGTGGCATTTTTCAAGCACGGCTGAAAATGTCCGCCCAGCACGGCATCGGCCTCCATGCGGGATAAGCGCTTGAGCGATTGCAGGTAATCTTCGGCGTTAAAATCCTCTGCCACTGTGACCCCGAGCTTCGGCTGCCCGTTCGGACCAGGCATCACCGTATCTCCGGTGAACATGATCACTTGATCCCGCAGCTGCAGCCGGTACACAACGGAGCCTCGAGAGTGACCAGGAGTGTGCAGCACCTCAAACCGGAGCCCGGCTATCTCCAACATCTCTCCGTCTTTCACTTTCTGATCCACCGGGCACGGCACAAAATCCTGCTGGTAGGAGTAATACAACACGCGCTCGTCCCCGGTCTCCACACCTTCCGCATCCCCGCACCCGGCCACGAGCTGAACGCCTCGTTTGCTGAACACATGGGCATTGCCGCTGTGGTCAAAATGCGAATGTGTCAGCAGCAGATGGCTGACCGGATATTGGTCCAGCCCCCACACCGCCAGATTGCGCTCGATCAGCCCCAGATCCTCGCTGCCCGTCCCACAGTCGATCAGCACTATGGCATCCTCTCCCTTAACCGCATAAGCGTTGGAAGATACGCCGTAAGCTTGACCTGTTAGAAGATAAATGTCTTTAATGATTTGCATGGTTAAGTAATCACTCCTCAGCAGCTTCATCATCTCGGTTTCACTTTCCTAGCCCCATTTTACCACAGTCCTTTGTCTGCAAAACAAAAAAGCCGTGATTTACACGGCTCCGATCAGACGTTAACCTCCGGATTTACACAATGCGTCAGCCTTTTCCCAAGCAAGCCATCTAAGATATGAACTGCGGCGATCTCAGCCATTTTCATTCTGGTTTCCACATTGGCGCTGCCGATATGCGGTAAAGCAATCACGTTGTCAAGCTGTAATAAGGGGTGATCTGGAGAAATGGGCTCTTTTTCGAATACGTCCAAGCCTGCAGCCCATATTTTCCCATCCTTTAATGCGGAATAAAGCGCTTGCTCATCCACATTCGCACCTCGTGAAGTATTTATAAAGACAGCATTTGACTTCATTAAACTAAACTCTCTGGCCCCAATCATTTTGTAGGTTTCCGGTGTGGAGGGAGCAAGCATAACGATAAAATCCGATTGCTTGAGCAAGCTATCCAGGTCTTTGTACTTGGCCCCCAGCCTCTGCTCGGCATGGACCTTGCGATTACGGTTAAAATACAACAGGTTCATGTCAAAGCCCAGTGCTCTTCTCGCAACGCCCTCGCCGATCCGGCCCATACCGATAATGCCGAGTGTGGCACCTTGGACTTTTTGGCCGGTGAGAAGCATGGGTCCCCAGCTTTTCCATTGCCCTGCTTTAATGTAATTCATACCTTCAACCACTCTTCGTGCAGACGACAGCAGTAGAGAAAAGGTTAAGTCCGCCACGGCCTCCGTCAGTACATCCGGGGTGTGACCCACTGGTATCCCTCTCCGGGTAGCCTCGGCAATATCAATGTTGTTAAACCCGACCGCCATCGTACTAATGACTTTTAGCCGCTCTGCATGCTGGATCAGCTCCCGGTCAATCCGGTCTGAGACATTGGTAAAAATAGCGTCCGCCTGCCTACTTTCCTTCAATAACAGCTCATGAGGCATGGGCTCATCTTCATGTTCCCACATGTGAATCTCGAGCTGGCTGTCTTCGAATAGCTTCACGATGCTCTGAGGTATTTTACGGGTTATCAAAACCTTCATTTGTTGTCACCCTAACCGAAGAATAGACTTACAATGCCTGGTAAAGCATTTCCATAAAGCTATTCAATTTGGGAACACGCGGATTGTTGCGGATAATTCTCTCGATCGTCAATGCCTTTTCAGCGATTTCAGGAATGTGCTCCTTCGTAATGCCAATGGCTGACAGCTTGGTGGGCAAGCCGGTTTGTTCCAAAAGCTTGAATACTTCATTAACAGCGCTTTGAGCTGCTTCTGCATCGCTTAATCCGGCTGTATTTACTTGAAACGCTTTCGCGATTTTGCTCATTTTACCAGCTTCCACAGAAGCATTATATTGCATCACATACGGAAGCAGCAGTCCCGTTACTTCTCCATGCGGTGATTTCACCAATCCGCCAATCGGATAAGCCAGTGCGTGAGCCGCTGCCGTACCCGCATTGGAGAACGCCATTCCAGCCAATAAGCTGCCTAGCATCATATTGGACCTGGCCTCCAGGTTGCTGCCTTGATGAACCGCAATCGTCAAATTTTGGTGAATGAGCTCTATCGCCTGCAGGGCGAGCGCATCACTGACCGGATTGGCGCCCTGAAAAAGAATCTCACCCTCGGCTTCAATATATTTATAATTTTTCGCGGTATACGCTTCAATGGCGTGTGCCAGAGCATCAATTCCGGAGCAGGCTGTAACATAGGGAGGTAATTTCAACGTAAGCTCCGGGTCCAAAAGCGCGACCGCAGGACGCAAATAATTGTTGGAAATCCCCACCTTCATATTCGTATCGGTATCCGTTACCACCGCAATGGAGGTGACTTCAGATCCGGTACCCGCCGTTGTCGGGATGGCAATTAACGGCGCAATCGGACATGGGATCGCATTTTCGCCGAAATAATCCTTCGGATGCCCTCCATGAGCCGTTAGCAAGGCAACAATTTTGGCTAGATCGATACTGCTCCCCCCGCCTAAACCGATAATCGCGTCCGTGCTGGGTTGTCTTTTGGCAAACTCATAGCACTCGAGCGCACTTGTAACTGGCGGCTCTGGAACAGCCTGGTCGTAGACGATGACTTGATAATCACTTTCGTTCAGGACATGAAGCACCCGATCTAATATCCCTGACTTCACAATCCCTTGATCTGTAATAAGCAATACGTTTTTGGCATTGAATCGCTTAAGGATGCTATTCAACTTGTGAATCGCGCCAGGTCCAAAAACGACCCTCTCTGTCGAAAAAAACTCCCAGGATTGTCTCATATACGGAGCCTCACTTTATAGATTGATCACTACGATTCGCTCTTCCGTCATTTCTTGCACGGCATAACTTGGCCCTTCTTTACCAAACCCGCTGTCCTTAATCCCGCCATAGGGCATGATGTCCGCACGGTATGTGGATACATCGTTTATAATCACGCCGCCGAACTCCAGCACTCTGGCCGCCTTGAACGCTAACTGCAAGTTAGAAGTAAATAACCCCGCCTGCAAGCCAAATTGGGACCGGTTAGCCGCTTCGAGTGCTTGATCAATATCGTCATATTGGATCAAGCTAACTACAGGTGCAAACACCTCCTGGCAGACGACCTTCATCTCTTCCGTAGCACCGATCAATAAGGTCGGATGCAGAACGGCTCCCTCTCGGACTCCTCCACATAGGACCTTCGCACCTTGTTGCACTGCTTCATGAATCCACGTCTCTGCCCGAATGGCCTCGGACTCCGAAATCATCGGGCCCACGTCGGTGTCTTCCTGCTCCGGATTTCCAACCTTCAGGCTGTTAGCAGCTTGGACGGCCTTTTCTACAAATTCATCATATATGTCACGATGAACATACACTCGCTGCACGGAAATGCAGGCTTGACCGGCATTGGAAACCCCCTTGGTCACACAGAGCTGAGCCGCCTTCATGAGGTCCGGAGCATCCTTGTGAACTATATTCGGAGAGTTATTGCCCAATTCCAGCGTAACCTTTCGGATTCCCGTTTGACTTTTAATTTGCCTGCCTACTTCAGGACTCCCTGTGAAAGTAAACATCGCAATCCGCTCATCCTCCAGCAGATACTTCCCAGTTTCTCGGCCTGAGCCGTTGATAACATTAAGAAAGCCTCCCGGCAAACCGGCCTCCAATAAAATTTGAGCCATGGTGAGGGCAATGATCGGAGTCACGCCAGCAGGCTTTAAAACCACCGTATTGCCTGCAGCGATCGCTGGAGCAATTTTGTGTGCAACCAAATTGAAAGGAAAATTAAACGGAGTGATGGCGCAAATGACCCCCACAGGAACCCGGATTGTAAATGCGAGTTTGCCCTCATTGCCGGGCTGTCCTTGAATGGGAACTTCTTTCCCCGCTAAGCGTTTGCCTTCTTCAGCAGAAGCGATAAAGGTTTGAATCCCCCGATCAATCTCCGCCCGAGCGTCCTTAAGCACCTTCCCGCCTTCTCGCACAATGATGAATGCCAGCTCTTCTTTCCGCTGTTTAAAAATTTCCGCCGCCCGGGTTAAAATCTCATAGCGTTCATAAGGCGCCAGCTGCTTCGTTTTAAACGTTTCCAGGGCGTTGCTGACGGCATAGTGGACATCCTCTTTAGAAGATTTGGCGACGTAAGCCATCGTTTCCCCGCTAAATTTATGTACCACGGGGATCGTTTCCTTCCCAGCCACCCACTCGCCTCCTATTAAATTGCCATACACGGGCGTATTCGATTGCGTTGAATTCATAGCTACAAACCTCCTTTTTTAGATTAAAAGACAGACACCACTGACGACATCACCGGAAACGGAAGAAGCAAAAATCGTTTCCGTAAGATGAACCAATGGTATCCAGCGAGACATATTAAGATATGCGGTACTTAGCAATAAACGTCTCGGAAACTTCCGTGCCCATGCCCGGTGTGTCCGGCAATAAAATTTCACCATTCTCCATCTTAAGCTTCGTGACGTACATGGAATTATCTTGATTTTTCAAGCTCCCGCTTTCCAAGTAAATCGCATTCGGGATGGCGCAGAGTGCATTGACATTCGCGGGGCCGCCTCCGTGGCTGGCAAGCTTTAATCCCGCGGCTTCCGTGATGGCGGCGATATCCAGCCATTCCGTCAAACCGCCGGCACGCCGGTTATCCGGCTGATAAATGGACGCTGCTCCAGTCCGAACCGCATCATAAAACTCATACCGAGTATAGTAATTTTCACCGATAGCCAGCGGGATGCTTAGCTTAGCGGATAGACGGGCTTGGCTTTCCTTATGCTGTGGAATCATCGGCTCTTCGTACCAATACATTCCGAGCTCTTCATAAGCTTTTCCGCGTGTCAGAGCTTCCACTTCGTCAAACGCTTGATTAGCATCCACCATAAGTCGTATATTAGGACCTACCTCGTTTTGGATCTGCTTAATCCGGCGAATGTCGTCCTCCAGCGAATATTTGCCGACCTTTAATTTCAGAGCGCGGAATCCCTCCTCGACGGCCTCGACGCACCGATCAACATATTCCTTTTCCGTTTCGTAATACCATCCAACCATAGCATAAGCTGGAATCCGGTCCCTGTGCGCTCCCACAACAAGTCCCGTCGGTTTACCTAACGCCTTGCCTACAATATCCCACACGCAGGTATCCAAAGCAGCGATAGCGAATTGAGCCACACCCTCAACACCATGATAATCGGCGGAGCCCCATAATTTTTGACGAATTTTCCGCGAGAAGAAAGGATCCTCACCGATCAGCAAAGGGGCCAATTCTTTTTCCAAGATCACCTTGACGATATCGCAGGTGGCGCCGACTCTCCCGATGCCCGTGGTAGCGTAGCCGGTAATGCCTTCATCCGTAAACACCTTCGTGACAACACAGCCTCCCGCATCATACGTATGCAGTGCATCGGACACCTTTCTCTTGCTTCCCGTATTCAAAATGATTGCTTCTACGCCTGTAATTTTCAAAATCAACACCTCGCAAATAGTTTTTTTAGTTACGGTAAGCCATCCGTCTCAGCCTTTAATGCCCGATGTAGCAATGCCGGCGATAATATAGCGCTGACAGAATAAATAGAACAAAATAATCGGCAATTCCGCGACTAATGCTCCGGCCATCAACAAATGCCATTGGGTGCCGAACTCTCCTTCAAAGGTTCTCAAGCCCACCTGAATAGGCTGCAAATTCACATTATCGATCACTAGGAGCGGCCAAAGGAATGAATTCCACTCTTGCAAAAAATTAAAGATCGCCAGTGTGATAAGCGCGGGCTTAGATAAGGGCAGCATGATATTCCAATAAATTCGAAACCGGCTGCAGCCGTCGATTCTCGCCGCTTCCTCCAGCTCCTTCGGTACGGTCATAAAAAACTGCCGCATCATGAAAATACCGAAGGCGGTAAAAATGCTTGGAATAATTAAGGCGTTATACGTATTGATCCAGCCCAAGTACTTCATGATGAGGAAATTCGGAATCATCGTGACCTGCTGCGGAATCATCAAGGCGCTTAAAAACATGTAAAACAATACGTTTTTGCCCAGAAAATTCAATCTCGCAAAGGCATAAGCAGCCATCGTACATACGATCAGCGCAGCGGTGGTAGTGGTTACCGATACAAAGAACGTATTTAGAATAAATCGAGCCAAGGGAATAACAACAAACACCTGCTCGTAATTATTAAAGCGAAAAACGTTCGGAATCCAGCGGATCGGGATTTCCATGGACTCGTTGAGATTTTTAAAGGATGTAGAAATCATCCAAAGAAAAGGCAGCACCATGATGCCGGCACCCGCCGCCAAAAAGACATAGGAAATCATGTGAGTCCATCTCGTCATGACCTGGGTAGAAGTCCTCATGGTTTAAGCGGCCTCCCTTCGATGATTAATATAGGATTGCAGCAAGGTAAAGATCAGAATGATGACGAAAAGCACCCACGCGATCGCCGAGGCGTAGCCCATATTGAAAAACTTAAAGCCTTGTTGATAAACGTACAGTACGAGCGTATTGGTCGCGTTTCCAGGTCCTCCTTCAGTCATGATCAGCGCAAAGCCAAACACCTGAAACGAGTTGATGATGGCGATCACGGTAATGAAAAATGTGGTTGGCCTCAGCAAAGGCACGGTTACGTGCCAGAACGAGTTCCAACGATTAGAGCCGTCGATGGAGGCCGCTTCATAAAGCTCTTTTGGAATATTTTGCAGCCCTGCCAAAAAGATGACCATGTTGTAGCCGATTGTTTTCCAGATCGCAACAATCATGATGGATGGCAAAGCCCACTCCACGCCGCCGATCCATGAGGGAGGATTGGCCACAGCCAATCCCCGCAAAATGACGTTAATGAGTCCCACATCCGGATTAAAAATCCAGCGCCAAACTAACGAAATCGCCACCGTCGACGTAATAACAGGCAAGAAATACACGGCTCTCCAGAAGGCTACACCCTTAAGCTGCTGATTGAGCACTACGGCTGCAATCAATCCCAGGCCGATCCCAAACGGTACGACGGCAATCACATAGAGCACGGTGTTTTTTAATGAGGTAATAAAGATATCATCATCTGTAAATAGCCTAATGAAGTTGCTCAATCCGATAAATTTAGGAGGAGAAAGGATATTCCAGTCATAAAACGATAAGACAAGAGATGAAACCAACGGGATCGTGGTAAACAGTAAAAAGCCGATTATACAGGGCAGCAGAAAGTAATAGGCCACCATTGTTTCACTTAACCAAAACTTCCTCGACATGGTTCACCTCAGCTTGGTTATTTCAGTAATGGCTGCACTTCCTTCTCGATCTTGGCAATCGTGTCATCCAAGTTGGCATTTTTGTCTAAGAGGTAGAGCTGAAGATATTTTTTCGTGATAGCGTCAATCTGTGTCCATTTCGGATGCTTTGGCAGCACTCGACCGTTCTTAGCATAAGCTTCCAATGCGATATCGCGGTTGACTTTGAACAAATCCGGGGACAAGAATTTCGTTTTATCGTTCATAACGCTTTGCCGTACGGGGGCGGAGAAACCCGTGCTGACCAAAATGGCTTGGCCTTCCGGTCCGTTAATGAATTTTTCCAGCTCCCATGCCGCTTCCTTATTTTTGCTGGCCTTCGGAATGGCGAGACCGGTTGGGGAAATGGCGCCTTCTCTGCTTTTCGGACCTTGAGCCAAAAGCGCAACATCCCATTTGAAAGGCGCATTTTGCAGGTTTACAATAAAGGATCCTGCGTCGATATGCATGGCAACCTTTTGATTCAGAAACAAGTCCTTCGGAGCTGTGCTTGTATACGTGCTGGGGTTAGGCGTTGCGTTATATTTATAAATCAGATCGTGCATGTATTGTAATCCTTGTTTGCTTTCCTTGGAGCCGAGCGTAAACTGCTTGCCATCAGCGCTAAAATAGTCTCCACCCGCCTGCCATATATAGCTTAGATACGAAGTGGAAACCTCCCCTTGGAAGCCAAACCCATAAGTCCGCTTATTGGGATCGTTGTCATTTTTGGTTAACTTTTGTGCAGCTTCGGCAAACTTATCCCATGTCCAAGAGCTGTCAGGGTAAGGTACTCCCGCTGCGTCAAACATATCCTTGTTGTAGAAAATGGTTCGCCCGGAGGCATTTCTCGGAAGCGCGTATTGTTCGCCATTGTATTCAAGCGCTTTCATCATTCGATCAAAGTTATCGCCCAGGTTCTCCTTATCCCAGTCCCGCTTTACCCATTGGGTCACGGGCTCGAGTACTCCACTGGCCGCAAATGAAATCAAATCGGCCGTCGAAAAGTTAATCAGATCGGGCTGTGTTCCACCGGCGAACTGGGTCTGAATCTTGGTTAAATATTCCGCATCAAGAATATGTACAGGCTCTACCTTAATGTTGGGATACTTTTTCATGAAGGCGTTAACTACATTGATGTGAAGCTCTTTGGTCGCGGGATCGCCCCAGAAGGAATATTTGATGCTCCCGGAGATATCCTTAGGATCTTTTGCTGCCGTAGCCGCAGCCGTCGCTGCAGGCGCTGCCGCCGGCTGATCCTTCTTCTCACTATTCGCTGCTGGAGCTGGCGTATTGGTCGCGGTCGGATTGGCCGGGGCACCGCACGCTGCCAAAGTAAGCGCTAGCGAGGTTAAAGCAATGGATGATTTTAAAAGCTTTTTCATGTTTCGATCGACCTCCCATGATTAGGTGAGCTGGTTAAAGCTTCTGAAATCTCTCAAGTAATCGCTTTCAGAATTATTTAATCACAGACTTCGATCCCTTTTCATCAGAAGATCAACCGAAAACTACTCCTATATGAATCGATAATTTGTACATTTGCACAAAAACGTTTTTGGAGATTTGGAGTCCTGCACAGCAGCAGTGGATCTCAACTCTTAGCGTAGTCCGTCGATCCCCTTACGATTAATTGACATGGAAACGTTACTGGTGCCGGATGTTCCTTTGGATCCTCGATCATGCGGATTAAAAATTCCGTGGCTAATTTGCCCTGTTCATACTTCATCAGATTTACCGTCGTAAGGGGCGGTTGAGCGTATTTTCCCTCTTTGGTATCCCCAAAGCCTACGATGGAAATATCCTCTGGTACCTGTAACCCGCGCGATCTAAGAATATCAATAACCGTCAAAGCCATCGTATCGCTTGCAACAAAAATAGCGGTCACATCGGGCACGGTGTCCATTATTTTTTTTGCGGCTTCACGCGCCCCATTCTCGGTAAAATAGCCAAACTGCATGAGCTGTGAATCCAGCAGAATCCCTGTCTCATGTAATGCGGAAATGTACCCGTTCACCCGGTCGACTCCAGCCTTGCCGTAAGTATCTCCCCCGATGAAGCCAATTTTTCGATGTCCCAGCCCGATCAAATGTAAAACGGCATCTTTTGTGCCTTGAAAATTGTCGCATTCGGCGTAGGAGCAGCGCTCTCCATCCAATTTGAAGTTCACGGTAACGCAGGGAACGCCTAAACGCTCAAGCTCGGCGATTTGATCCTTCTTCTTCTTCTCCTCGCGATTAAGAATAAGGAACGCTCCGTCGACGCTTCTTTCCCGGCATAAAGTGGCATACGTGGCACGCTCTTTGTTTCGATTGGAAAAGATCAACAGATCGTATCCCGCATTTCCAGCAACGGTTCTTACGGCATTGATTTCTTGAATATATGCATCAAAATTTGAACTGATTTGGTCTCCACAAAATAGCGCTATCAAATGGGTCTTCCTCATCACCAGGCTCCTGGCGGAAGAATTGGGAAAATAATTCAACTCTTCTGCTACCTGCATAATCTTAAGCCTGGTTTCCTGATTAACGTCGGCGTAATTGTTGAGCGCTCTTGACACGGTTGATACAGATACTCCAGTACGTTTCGCGATCTCTCTTATGGACATGAGCTTGATATCTTCCTTCCATGTAGTATTTATCCAGCATTTTGAAATTTCTGTATTGATTAAAAGGAGGACGCTGTTTATAATTACCAGTACAAAAACGTTTTTGGTACAATTATAAATGAGATTAAGTTAATGTCAACATGAACCCGTTCGGGGAGGCGCCATTATGATATTGACTTCCGAGCTCGTCGCACCTATATTGAAGCAGCTCAGCTCTATTTTTGAAAGCGTTATTAATGTTACCGATCCTAATGGAAACATCCTCGCCAGCACCGATCCCCAGAAAATCAATACGGTGCTGCCTGAAGCGCTCGAAGCGCAAAAAGCCGGTGCCGAGAAGGTCCTTCAGCTTGCGCATACGAACTCGGTCCACATTATATTGCCTATCGAGCTATACCATCGGGTTGTGGGAGCCTTAAGCATTGAATACCATGGCGAGTTGGATATCGTGCTTCCGGTTGCCCGGGTCATTCGCGTCAATTTGCAGCTTTCGCTTGAACAATACCATATGCAGCAAAAGCAGCAATATCAAAAAAAAGCGGAAGAAGCATGGCTTTTCGATTTAATCAACCCGAACAGGTTTAACTCGGCGGAGCTGGAGGCTTTCGCGGAAACGATTCAAATCAAATGCACGGTAAAACGATCCATTCTGCTGGTCCACATTCGTGAGCTGACGATGATCAAAGATGCTGAGCAGCTGTCAGAGAAAAAAAGCAAATTGATGTCCTCCATCAGCTCTATTCTGCCAAGCCAAGGCTTGGCAACCTTTTGCGGTGACAGCCGTCTGCTGCTCTGTTTGCCTCTGCTTGGAGATGCTGGAGTTTCAGAGAAAGCGTTCGCTGATAAGCTGAAGCTTTTATTCGAAAAGTCGGATTATCATGTTTGTATTGGAATTGGTGAAAGGCTGGAAGGCGTTGAGGGTTATCGCGATTCCTATTTTCAAGCCCTTCAATGCATCTCTTTGCATCAAAAGCTGCTGCAGGGCATAGGCATCTCCCATATTAACGATTGGGGTCTCGTTCGGCTAATGGACAGTATCCCGAATAAAATTCGTCAAAAGTTCGCCGATCATTATGATACGTTTCTTATGAAGTTAAGCGCGGAGCAGGAAGAAACGCTCGAAGCGTTCCTCGAATCCGACCTTAGCGTGAAAGAAGCTGCAGACCGGCTTCACCTGCACCGCAACACCTTACTGTATCGGCTTGATAAGTTAGCCGAACAAATGAAATTGGACCCTAAGAAATTTAATGATGCGATCATCTATAAGTTACTGCTCATTTGTAAGAGCTTGAATAAATGAAGCCCCCGCGGACATTTGCTCCATTGTCCTTCGAGGGCCCCTCTTATACATATACGACGACCAAGCCTGACTCCACTTTGACCGGATACGTCTCTACGCTGACCGATTCTTCCTCGGACTCGATCACTACTTCGTAGGTTTTTACATTGCATTTATGCGGATCGTAAATCGATTTGCCGTTCGTAATGTCAAATTCCCAGCCATGCCATGGGCAGCGTACAATCTCCCCCTCCCGGCCATACAAGTATTGGCCTGGCTCCGATGGAAGGGTCATACCGGTAACCCTGCCTAAACATAGTGGCGCATTTTGATGCGGACATGTGTTTTTTAAAGCATAAAATTGCTGATTCACATGAAATACACCTATGGATCTTCCCTCAAGCATGACGATTTTTCTGCTGCCAGCAGGCATCTCTGTCACTGTTCCTACGACGTGCCTCCCCATACGGTTCCCCCCCTATTCCAAGTGGTAAAATTCCTTGGCGTTCTGATAAAATATACGCTGATATAAAGCGTCAGGTAATTTGGGAAACGCATACTTCGGAGAATCAAAGTCAAAGTGAGGATAATCGCTGGCAAACATCAAAATATGCTCTGCATCCATGGCATCCAAAATATTGAGCAGGTGCGCGTCGTTATTAGGACGTTCCAACGGTTGAGATGTAACCCGAACATGATCTCTTAAGTATTCACTCGGCAGCTTTTTTAGCCACGGAACCTCATATCTTAATGCCTTATAGTTTGCATCCAGTCTCCACATGAGAGGCGCTAACCAGGATACGCCACCTTCGACCAGCACCACTTGCAAGCCAGGGAAGCGTTCAAACACACCTTCCGTCAGCATGCTGACAAGATGCGATGCAAACGAATTGCTCAGCAGCGTGAACCACTCAATAAAATGTGTGGGGTATCCTACCGTCGGTGCGTCATTAATTCCTACACTGTCGGTACCCGGATGGATGGCAAATGGGAGACCGTATTTCTGACATGCTTCGAAAATGGGATAATACTGACGCTGTCCAAATGCCACCCGTGAACCGGAATCCGTCATGACTTGAACGAAATGAGGGTGCCCTGCCCATTTTTCAATCTCTTTCGCAGCGGCGAGCGGATCTTGATGGGCGATCGTGATAGAACCCTTGTACACCCCGTCTTCATTGTTATTATCCAGCCACTTATCTGCAAGCCATTGATTATATGCGGCAGCAATGGCAGTGGCAAAGTCCGGATCAGGCAGCCAATTGCAAAAGGCTCTCGGCATCAGGATGGCATACTGGATACCATAAACATCAAGGTGATGCCGCCTTAAGTATGCAGGGTCGCTACCGGATGGGCCACCGCTTGGCGTTCTCGCGTCCATCCTCCCGTTATTCACCGGATTATTATACATTCCTCTGCCGGCGCCGCTATATCGTTCCTTCCAAGGTTGTTCCAAATAGTGCTTAATTTCATCAATGCTTGTCGGGTACGGGTGTACGTCACAATCAATGATCCCTTGTTTCCTTGCCATGTTATCCTCTCCTATAGTCAAACTACGGCTCTAGAACCATCTTATAGAAGAGAGGCTTGCAATACATCGGATTAATTTCTAAAAAAACGAAGGGTAAGCGTACGAACATTGTGTGCTTGCACAAACCTACCACTCCGCCAGCCGCTCGGGCAGCGGGTCTACCGTCCATGCCATGCGATCGGTCAGCAGCTCCAGCAAGCGAAGCTTTTCCTTCCCGTAGTACGGATAATGATATAAATTGCGGTGCTCCTTCGGGTCCAGCAGCAGATCGTACAGCTCGCCCTCACCCGCAGAATGGACGCGAACCAGCTTATACCGGCCGTCGAACACCATCGTGCATTGCGGCGGCAGCTCCGGATGCCACGGCTGGGCGTTATAATACTCACAGTAGACGCTGTCCCTGTGCTTATTCAACTCCGTCTCCCCTGTTAGCAGGGACCACAAGGAGCGTCCCTGAATACCAGGGTACAGCGGCAGGCTTGAAGCCTCCAGCAGCGTCGGGGCCAGGTCAACTAGCTCGACCAATGCCTTGCTGCGCCGCCCACCAGCCACTTTTCCAGGCCAAGCGATCATAAGCGGTACGCGCACCAGCTCTTCGTAGAAGTAGGGACCCTTCCAGTAAATGCCGTGATCGCCCAGCATTTCCCCATGATCGGACATGAAAATGATGATCGTATTGTCCAGCTCACCGGACTGCTCGAGCTCATCCAACAGCCGACCTACCTGGGTGTCCAAATGCTCCACCATCGCCCATTGGGATGCGCGTGCAGCTCGATGCTCCAGCTCCGACATTTCCCGATACCGGAACATCGCGTTAAAATTATACGCATTCTCGCTATCAATGCGCTGATACCGCGGCTTGTTGTCCAGCTCACCTTCAATGTAATTCGGCAGCGGGATCTGCTCGCCCAACGCCATATACTTCTCCATCAGCTCCTTGGGCGGATCAAACGGATGATGGGGATCGAAATAATTGACGGAGAAAAACCACGGATTGCCATGTCTTCGGTTGGCGCGGATGAACGAGATCGCTTCATCGGTGCACCATGTCCCCTGCCGATTCTCCGGATCGTTGCCATAGAACGTCTGCCGGACGCCAGGAATGGGTTCGCGTTTTAGAGTAGCTCCCTTCTTTTCCAGCCACTGCAAGTAATCATCGAGTGCCCAAGCGTGGCCGCCAACCGCATGAGACCAATGAAACGCGTGGTAACCGTCATCGATGCGCTCCTCTACCCCCTTGCAAATATCCGGATGACATGGAGCCAAATGCAGCTTCCCGGCTAATCCGCAAACATACCCTTGCTCGGCGAACAGTTTGGACACCAGCTTTTCGTCGTCCGGAATTTTCTGTCCGTTCTGTCTGCACCTGGTTGTTCGCGAATAGCGGCCTGTCATGAAGCTGGCCCGGCTCGGCGTACAAACCGGACTTTGGCAATAGGCTTGCTCGAACAAGACTCCCATCTCAGCCAGCCGGTCAATATTCGCTGTGTCGACGATCGAGTTCCCGTAGCAGTGCAGTGTATCCGTGCGCTGCTGATCCGTACAAATCCAAAGAATATTTGGCTTCATCCCCATCATCTCCTATGCTCTAAAACGCAGAACGTTCCATGACATCGGTTCCAATTCGACTGTGCAAAAGCTATGGTTCACAGCAACCGTCTCCAGCTGCTCGGGAACTACGCGGGTCTGATCTGTAGACGAATTGTACGCACCGCCATCCTCATGCTTCATCACTAAGCGCTCGCACAAAGTGTACTCCCCCCCGAAGCCCCGAAGCTCCAGAGACAGCTCCAACGCGTCCGAGCTGCTTCGGTTCACCGCGAAGATCGTCAGGTCCCCCGTTTGCTCATCCATGACCGCCACAGAATCGAGCATAGGCGCATCCGTAAAATGCTGCGTGGTCACAGCCGGAACCTCTGCCTGAACGTTCATCGCAATGCCTCGCCCAAAGAGTGACGCATGCAAATACGGGTAATACACCGATTGCTTCCAAGCCGTTCCATCCGAAGAGGTCATGACCGGACCAAAAACATTAACGAGCTGGGCTAAGCAGGCGATTTTGACGCGATCGCTGTGCTTGAGCAGCGAAATGATCATATTGCCGAACACGACGGCATCGGCCATCGAGTAATTGCCCTCGCACAGTGCAGGCGCAAACGTCCAAGGCTCGACGTCGTTCTTTTTCCAATTGCCGGGTACCACATTCCACTCGTCAAAGGAAAGGTTCATCACCTTACTCGAGCGCTTTTTCGCTTTCACATAGTCACAGGTGGCCGTGATGGATTCAATATACCGGTCCATCTGGATCCCTTTGAGCAAGTAATTGTCCAGGTCGTCCTCTTTGTTGTCGATGTACAAATGCACCGAGAGATAATCGGCTTGCTCGTAGATCAGCTCCATCACCGTCGCATCCCACTGTGGGAACGTTGGAAGGTTCATACTAGAGCTCCCGCAGGCCACCAGCTCAATCGATGGATCGATCCGCTTCATTACCTTGGCGGTTTCTCGGGCCAGTACCCCGTATTCCTCCGCCGACTTGTTGCATATCTGCCACGGACCGTCCATCTCGTTGCCGAGGCACCATACCTTGTAATCATACGGCTCCGTCCGGCCATGCTTCTTCCTAAGCTCACTGAAGGCGGTGCCGCCCTTCACATTGCAGTACTCCAGCAGCTGAGCTGCAGCTTCCACGCCTCGGGTGCCGAGGTTGACGGCCATCATAACCTCCGAACCGGCCCGATCCGCCCAGCCGTGAAATTCGTTCAACCCGACTTCGTTGGGCTCAATGCTCTTCCAAGCCGCGTCCATACGTACCGGACGCTCTGCCTTCGGACCGACGCTGTCCTCCCAGCGAAAGCCTGAGACAAAGTTGCCGCCAGGATAGCGGATCATCGGAACCTGAAGCTCCTGAACCATAGCCAGCACATCCTGCCGGAAGCCGCTCGCATCCGCTTCTGCATGCTTAGGATCATAGATGCCGCCATAGACGCAGCGACCCATATGCTCAATAAATCCTCCATAGATGCGAGGATCGATCCGGGAGATCGTATAGTCCCGGTCGATCACCGCTTTTCCCCGTTGAACAGCCATTGTCACCACTCCCCACTATTTTTTAACTAGCGTATTCATCGCATCCTGATACTGGGCTTCCAGCTTGTCGATCCCCATTTTCTTCAGCGTTTCGGTATATTTCCCCCAAGTGTCAAAGGAAGCGTCGCCAAGAATGAATTTCGCCTGCATTTCCTTTAAGAAAGTATCAATATCGGTTCGAAGCGCTGTCATCTGATCCTGCTTTTCCTTGGACAGCAGCGGCATGGCATGATAGTTTTTAGTGACATAGTCCTTGACCGTATTAAAATCTGCCGGTCTCGTCGTCCCTTCCATCATCGGTGCCAGCTGCTTTTCGGTGTAGTAGCCTGGCTCCATGCCCCCAGGCCAGATCGTCCGGGCACCGATCTCTACGGCAAAGCCTTTCGAACTTTTCAAAAGCTCCGGCTTGTAATGAAGCGACCCGTCAGCCGACTTCGTGTACGTATCCCCTTCTTGACCGCCCATGTACTGCAGCGTCGCTCCCTCATCGCTATAGAAATAATCGAGAAGCCGCATGGTCGCTTCCGGATTTTTGTTGGCCTTCGTAATCGCTGCTTTCGCACCGCCGGCGTTCGTATCTTGACGCATATTCCACAGCTGGTCTCCGCCCGGCCCTTTGATCGGCGTAATGCCTTTGTAATCGTTCGCAAACTTCCCTGCATTCTGAGACGTTAGCAGCGGGGTGAAGCCGACCCGGTTCGCCGCCAGCTTACCGAAATACAGCTGATCCGTCTGCGTGAAAATTTCCTTATCCATCAAGCCCTCCGCGTACAGCTTGTGAGCGTACTGGAGCAGCTGCTTATACTTGTCGTCCGTAACCCAAATATGAACCTTATTGCTGCTGTCCACATTCGTGTAGTAATCGAGATTGCGCTCTAATCCGAACATCCCTTCCAGACCGCGCATCGCCCAATCTAGGTTATGTGCCGAATACGGGATTTCGTCTGCGGTGCCGCTGCCGTTCGGATCCTTCTCCTTAAACGCTTTCAGGAGTTGATACAGCTCGTCGCTTGTCTTGGGAGGCTGCATCCCGACTTTGCTTGTCCAAGTCATGTTGAGCATCGGGAACCGGGGCACGCCGAGCAGTCCGTAATCGACGATCCGAGGCAGCGTATAAATGTGACCATCCGGCGAGGTGATCGAGGCTCGCAGTTCGGGCTTCTTATCCAGAATGGCCTTCAAATTCGGGGCATAGCTGTCGATCAGCTTCTCAAGCGGGAGCAAAATGCCTTGGGAGCCGTATTTGATGACATCTTCCTGTGGAATAACACCTTTGATAAAAAAGTCCGGCAGGTCGCCGCTGGCAATCGCCAAATTCACCTTCTCCGTCGCATCCTGCAGGGCGGGCGTGACCCAATCTACGTGAATGTTCGTCTTCTCCTCGATTTGCTTCCATAAGGCCATTTGGGCATAGTCGCCGAGCTGGGCATCCTTACGGGCAAACCCTTTCAGCGTGACCTTTTCCTTCACCACTGGAAATCCGGTCGGACTCACGGTTGAAGCGTTAGCCGAAGGCTTCGCCTCCGGAGCCCCTCCCTGCTGGCAGCCGAGCAGCCCCGCCGACAGCAGAACCATGGCAGAAACGGTCAGGCATTGTTTGGGCATCTTCTTCATTTCTATGACCTCCCTAAGGCTTATTTTACATCATCTCTCAACCTTTAACAGACCCCACTAAAGCTCCTTTCACAAAATACCGCTGCATAAACGGATAAAACAAAAGCATCGGCAAGCTCGCAACGGTAATGATCGCATATTTGATGCCCTCCCCCTGAAACAAACGGTCTGAGAAGCCTGCATCCAAGGTGGCAAAATCGTCTACCTTCGAGGAAATCAGAATGTCTCGCAGGACGAGCTGCAGGGGATATTTTTTGGCATCAGACAGGTAAATCAAGGCTTGGAAAAAATCGTTCCAATGGTTCACCGAATAGTACAGCGCGATCACCGCCAGAATGGGCTTACACACCGGCAGCACCACACTCCAGAGGTACCGGCCATTGCTGCACCCATCGATAAACGCCGACTCCTGCAGCTCCTTCGGCAGCGTGTTCATAAAGTAAGTGCGCATCACAATCAAATTGAACGTACTAATGGCACCCGGCAGCACCATAGCCCACACCGTATTGACCATCCCCAGCTGCTTTACCACGAGATAAGTCGGAATCATGCCGCCCTGAAAATACATCGTGAAGATCAGCACACCGAGGATGAGCTTGCCCCCCTTCAAATCGGTTCTGGACAGCGGATACGCCGCCAGCACGGTGAGAATGACATTAATACTCGTGCCCAGCACCGTATAAAGCAAAGTATTGCCGTAGCCGGTCCAGAAGCTCTGGTTCGTAAATACGCGTTCATACGACTGCAGCGTCCAATGCTGGGGCCAAAATAAGATTTTTCCCTCCGCCACCAAAGCCGGGCTGCTGAAGGAGCTGCTGAGCACATTCAACAGCGGAAGCAGCACAAACAAGGTGATGCATCCGACCAAGAGATACAACAGAATCATAAACCAGTAATCCGTATCCAGCTTTCTGCCCTGCACATTCACACCTCCTACAACTGGTATCGCACTACCACAGACTATGGTTTGTCAGACGCTTAATGACCGCATTGGATGTAACCAGCAAAGTAACGTTAATCAGCGTATTGAAAAGACCGACTGCCGTAGACAAGCTGTAGTTGCCCTGCAGAATCCCCGTGCGGTACACATAAGTGGAGATGACATCACTCGCCTCCAGATTAAGCGGATTTTGGAGCAGCAATATTTTTTGAAAGCCGACATCCAGCAGGCTACCGATCTGCAAAATAAACAGGACGACGATCGTGGAAAAAATGCCCGGGATCGATACGTACAGGATTTTCTTCCACCGGCTTGCCCCGTCAATAGTGGCCGCTTCGTACAGCTCTGGATTAATCGAAGCCAGCGCCGCGATATAAATGATCGCAGACCAGCCAGTATGCTGCCAAACGTTCGAGATCACATAGATCGTTTTAAAATAAGCCGGATTCGTCAAGAAGCTTGCTTTTTCCCCGCCGAACCACGATACGATCGTATTAATAAATCCATCAGGCGAAGTAAATGCATTGATCATTCCCGCTACCACAATGACAGAGACGAAATGCGGGAAATACGTGATGTTTTGAATGAACTTCTTGAGCTTCAGCAGATGAATCTCGTTCAGCAGCAGCGCCAGTATGATCGGCATGGGGAAGCCCACCGCCAGCGCGTACAGGCTGATTTCAATCGTGTTCGTCAGCAGCCGTCCAAAATAGTACGATGAGAAAAACCGTTCGAAATGAGCAAAGCCGACCCAAGGACTGCCCCAGATGCCCAGCGAGGCTGAGAAATCCTTGAAGGCAATCTGAAGTCCGTAAATGGGCTGCAGCTGAAAAATCACATAGTACGCCAAGACAGGGACCAGCATGAGATATAAATCGTAATTGCGTGTGTAGGCTCTCCAGCCCGAGCGGCGCGCAGCTGCTGCTTCCCTGTTCGTCCCCTGATTCATGATAGATTGATTCATTGACAAATTGTTCACCTCCTTGCGGTTTGGTCGAAAGCTTGATTGTATTATGCCGAATTCGAAGCACCATGGTAAATATGCGATACAAACCAGCCATTGCAAACGCTTTCAATTATGCTAAGCACACCTCCATGCCAAAAAAAACATTTAATAGGTACGTACTCAGCAGAGCCAGATCTGCAACGAGGAAAACCCGCGTTCGAGCTCCTCAGCGCCGCCCACATCCACCTGCAAAGCAGATTTTCCGCGCTCGACAGGACCTGCACTCCACATTTCCGCCACCAACGCGGATTATTCGCTTTGCTGCCCCCTGTCCTGCAGGTGTCACATGTAAAAAAAAGCAATCCACGGCTTCACGCCATAGACTGCCTCTCTTCACTCATCACCCCGTATGCAGCTTTCGATAATCCCCGGGGGTCATCCCCTCCGCTTGTTTGAACATTCTGGAGAAGCTCGGAACATCCCAGTAGCCGATTTCCACAACCAAATCTTTAATGCTCTTATTTGTTTCCACGAGCCCTTTCTTGAATTCCTTCAGTCTGAACTGCTTCAGATGCTCGGTAAAGGTCTGGTTCGTTTCCTGCTTAAACATTTTACTTAGATAAGACGTGGTCATCCCAAAATGCTCGGCTACCGCTTCCAGCGACAAGGCGGCGTCACAGCAGTGCTCTTCTATATACGCTACGATCTGCGCGATGAGCGTCTCATTTTTCATGCTTTTCGTTTGCAGCGCATGCTCGCACAATTTGCGGCATAGGGACAACAGCCGGCTCTCCAGCTGCTCCGCGGTATGAAACTGCAGCAGCCTGCGGATCTCCTCTTGGAGATTGGGCGCGTGCAGCTGATTGACCGTCTTGATCACCATATTAATAATGTCGTAATAGATGCAGCGTACCATCTCAAGGGAATGATCCATGATGGCGATTTTGGCGAACAGCTGCCGAATGGATTCCTCCGCCAGCGCTACGTCACCATGAATGAGACATTGCGACAACCGCACCTGCTCCTCCAGCGGATACCAGAACTGCTCCTGAGAGATCGTGAAATACTCATCGAAAAAGATGGCCCGCGCGCCATCCTGATGCGGAAACGATTGAATAACGCCTTTGGCCTCGATAAACGAGCGATGAATATCGGATACCCGCTCATAGATCCCGCCAATCCCAATGATCGGCTGGACCAGGTACTTGGAGCTAGCCAGCTCATTCAGCTCGAGCAGCTTCTGTGCGAGCATCCTCTTCCCTTCCGTCACATTCTCCAGACTGACGATCAGGGCGATGGCATCCTCTTGATGCAGCTCCACCCCGCAGCCCTGCCCGCCGGCAAAGGTCAGCGTCTCATACATGGCAGCCAGCGCTTCCTTGGCTCCAGGCTCCAGCTCGCTGCGCCCTCTGAAGTGGAGATAGGCGACGACAAACTTTTTCCCTTTCCAGCCCGTCAGTCGTTGGACCTCCAGAAGCTCCTCCTCTTCCAGAGGGGTTCCATCCAGCAGCCTGGAATACCATAGCTCCTTGATGAGCGGCCCTTGTTCATCCAGCTTGGAGGCCAGCTGCCGATTCGTCTCGATCGTTCGGCTCACCGTGTGTTGAATCACTTCCCATTCGCCGACCGGCTGCTCTGCTGCATCTCCTGGACGAACCAGCGTGGAGATATTGTACAGCAGCTTCCTCACCGGAGCGTAATTCCGGCGGCTCAAATAGACCGCACCGGAGACGGCAATCAAGGCGACAGCGGCAAAAATGATAATCATAAAGTAGCGCAGATTGTTCACGCTATGAAATAATTCGTTTTTCGGGACGATGGATATGAGGCTCCAATGCGTCTTCTCCGAACGGGTAACGAGATAGGAATAAGGGGTTTGGTGATACTCAAAATCATAAATCCCCGGCTTCTGATATTGACGAATCAAGGCGGACAGCTGCTCCTGAGGGATCTGGATGCCCCGGTTGTCCACGGCCAGAAACTTCCCTTCGTCATCGAGGATAAACGTATCGCTGTTCGAGTTGCCGACTACTTGTTGAACGGTATCGGTCAGCATCGAGGCTTGCAAAGCAATCGCCACCACGCCTGTAGGGGCTGACGAATACATCGGAATCGGAATGAACATCGCAATCGTATTCCGGCCGGTAAACGCGCCTTGCTGGTCGTCCGTCACCGGGCTTTCAAACCGCAGCGTATCCGCCGCATTCAACTGGTCAAGGAAATACAGCTTATTCCAACCGAAATCATTGAACATATATTCCTTAAACGAATCCGTGGAAAAGCTCCCCGAGGAGGTATGAAGCATATCGGAATTGCGGTAATACAAGAAAATTTCCCGGATCAGCGGATTTCCTTCTTTGTACTTCTTAATTTGGGTGGTTGTCTCAATCGCTCGGTAGCCTTCGTTGATAGAATACGGCGATAGCTTGCTGTCCATCGAAATTTGCAGCGCCACCTTGAGCAAACTCGAGATGCTGTTATCCATATTTAGCTGTGCTTGATTAAGCTTTTCGGTATGGAAGCTCGTGATTTCCTTCTGAAATTGGCCTACCGAATTGATATACAAAATACAGCCAAGCGCAATTACGGGAATGGAGCCGATCAGCAGGTAGGAAAGCAAATATTTGTAAAATAAGCTTCGACCCTTCATGGTGTTCGCTCCCGTCCTAAGTTGAATATACGTCCTATTTTATCATATGCTTTGCTGTAATTACCCCTAGATGCCGTTATTTTAATTTAAATCATGGGGTGTTGGGAGCATATATGCGATTTATCACAAGATTTGGAAGCGTTTTCACACATGTCTTTGTGACCGTTTCTTAAACACCCGAATAAACCCGATATCGCTGGTATAGCCGACTTTATTCGCAATTTGCGTAAAGGTCAGCTTTTTATCCGTCATCAGCTTCTTCGCCTCATCGATGCGCAATCGTGTCAAGTAATCCGTTAAATTCATCCCGGTCTGTTTCTTGAACAGCCCTGACAAATACGGCGGGGTCAATTGAAAAGGCTCTGCGATCATCGTCAGGCTTAGCATCTCGTTGCCGTAATACTGCTCGATGAATTTGATAATATGCTCCGAGAGCTTCGGGCTGTTGCGGATGCAGCTTTCATTCAGATAATGGCCGAGCGTCAAGAACCATGCCCGGGTTCTTACCTTCATCTCTTCAAAGGTAACCGTCATGTCGCCGAAGCTCTTGAGCGTGGCAGCCACGTTGCTGGCTAGAGGCACCCAATAAGTAAGCGATTGCAATTTGGGTGGTTCTGCTGCAGCTTTGGGCTGATCCGTTGGCTTCTTGTCTGTCGTCGTCGTGGAAGCGGGTGTAGATGTGGAGCTGCAGCCTGCAGCAAGCACCGCGAGGGACAGCATGCCCGCCGTCCCGATGGTCAACCATTTTTTCCCCCTAATGTTGCTCATACCTCTGTTTACCTCCTTGAAATGGAATGCACATTAGCGAAAGGATGGCTCATTCCAGTGGTCGGTAAGGTTTAAGTAGCTTTGCTCCACTTCGCTACTCCTGATATTACATGGTTCTCGAGCAACGGAAATGACTAGGTTTTAACTTGGGTAATCGATCCTTAATGTTGGGCTGTAATCATTTTTTAAGATGGGTTAACCGAAATTACTTCGGGTGATAAATTGCTGCAGATTAAATTTAGCATACTGCTGTAATCGGGGGCGGATCGCAAAAAAAAGCGTCAAACAAGCAGTTAAATCTGTGGTAGACTAGCGTTAGAACCTTATCCTTCCTCCCCCATAAGCTGTTTGCAGAGGAATCACTCGTAAAGGAGAAACCGTCTATGTCGTCCCGTTTTGATGAAATGCGCCCGACCTTGGAGGCCGTCCTCGAGCGGCTGATCCCGGAAGATGCCTGGCCATCGGCAACCCAAGGTGGCGTACTGGACTACCTGAAGCGCCGCTCAAGCGAGGATGCTGTTACCTGGGAGCAGTTGATCGTACCCGGCGTTCGCGCATTGGATGAAAAAGCAACCGCTTACAACCGACAGCTGTTCGTGGCGTTGTCGACGAATGAACAGGACGCCCTATTGCGTGACTTGGAGCAAGATCGGCTTCCGAGCTTCCCGGTATCGCAGAAGCTTTTTTTTACCACCCTTCTAAATTTCGTTATCGAAGGCTATTACGGAAGCCCGAGTGCCGGCGGCAATCGCGAGGCGAAGTCATGGTCGATGCTGGGGTTTCGTCCTGGTCCGGTCTCCGGTGAGCAGGAGCCGGTCCAAGAAGACGAGCTGCCGCAGCGTGACTTCAATCAGCTCCGGGATCGGTATGACGCGATCGTCATAGGAGCTGGTGCAGGCGGCTCGGTAGCGGCAGCGCTGCTGGCCGAAGCTGGGCTTCACGTGCTCGTCGTTGAGCGCGGCAGCTGGCTTCGGTACGCTGAGGTGGGAAGCGATCACGCCAGCAACCACCGCTTTAGCAAGTACGGCCATAACACGGGGCCCAGCTTGGAAGGCAACCCTCGTACGTTTCTGCTAGCGGATGGTAAGGAACGAATCACGGCTCCGTTTGAGGGAGACTACCATAACAATGCCATGACAGTTGGCGGCGGCACGCGAGTCTACGGCGCGCAAGCGTGGCGATTTCATTCGAATGATTTCCGGATGGCTACCAAGTATGGTGTTCCAGACGGGAGCTCGCTTAGTGATTGGCCGATCAGCTATGAGGATCTGGAGCCTTATTACGAGCGGGCGGAGTGGGAAGTCGGCGTGTCGGGTGACGGCAATGCCCATCTCTCGCGAGGCTTCCGGCGAAGCCCCTATCCGATGCCAGCACTCTCGAGGACGCAGGAAGCGGCGCGATTGGCGCAAGCGGCCGCCAGGTTGGGCTGGGACACAGGACCTGTTCCGCTGCTGATCAACTCAGTTGAGCGTGATGGCCGACCGGCCTGTGGACGCTGTGGTCAGTGTGTCGGCTTCGCCTGTCCAACCAACAGCAAGAATGGCGGTCACAATACGATGCTGGTGAGAGCGCTTCGTACGGGGAATTGCCACCTGGTTTGCGACACCATGGTGGAGCGCATCGATACCGTGGACGGCAAGCATGCCACTGGGGTACGCCTTGTGCATGAGGTAGGCGGCACGATCCAGCGTCGTCAGGTACGGGCCGAGCACGTGGTGGTTGCCGCCGGAGCGATTGAAAGCGCGCGTCTGCTGCTTAACTCCGCTAGCGATGCTGAACCAAACGGGATCGGCAATCGGAACGGACACGTAGGCAGAAATCTTCAGGGTCATGTATATACGGGGGCCTATGCCCTTATGGATGACCCGGTTCAAGACGGCCTTGGTCCCGGGGTAAGCATCGCCACCTTCCGCTTCGCCCACGATAATGGTGACGGGATTATCGGGGGCGGGATGCTGGCCAACGAATTCACGCGACTGCCGCTCATTCATTGGAACCGGGCGCTCCCGCCCGATGCCGCGCGTTGGGGCAGAGCGGGCAAGGATTTGATGCGCGACGGATTCCTGCGCACCAGCCATGTGTACGGGCCGATCCAGGATATCCCGAACCCGGAATCGAGAGTGCGCCTCTCGCCTACCGTCAAGGACCGCTTCGGGATTCCCGTGGCCCAGCTCTCGGGCAGTGTCCATCCCGAGTCCCTTCGCACCGCGGCCATGCTGGCGGCGCAAGCGGAGACTTGGCTCTGGGCGGCCGGAGCGCGTCAGGTCTGGCAAACCAAGCCGGGCGGCGGGCTTAGCGGCGGACAGCACCAAGCAGGAACACTGCGCATGGGTAGCGATCCTGCGACTTCCGTCACCGACCCTCATGGCCGCGTGCACGGGTACGATAATCTGTGGGTGAGCGACGGCTCGGTCCACGTGACCAATGGCGGAGTAAATCCGGTGCTGACCATTCTGGCCTTGGCTTTCCGCACGGCAGAGAATTTGGTGAAACAAGCGTAAGGTAAGTAAAAATTTGGAATAGTAAGTTTAACAGGCTGCCGGATACGGCAGCCTGTTGTTGTAAATCCGTAGTACTACCCTCTTTTTCATTGCTTATTAAAACGAAAGAAGGTAAAATGGCTAATAGTTCTTTATTTTTATTGGTTTTGGTTTGGTTAAGCGCTATACCCAATTCGTAAACGCATTAATTTCAAACATAAACAAAAGGAGTTACTGCCATGCAGGAAACGATTCAACACGAATTAAAGAAAGTCATCAATCAGCTGTTAAATCTGAAACGTCCTGATAACGAAAGCCAGATCCAGCAGTTACAATCCGAAGGAAAAGCGCTGGGTTATTTCCCTCGTGATTTTGGTATGGACGAATGGGACTGGCCGCAAGGCATCGGCTTATATGGCCTGAATAAACTGACGAAGCCAGACGGCTCCAAAGAATATCAGGATTTCTTCGTAAAGTGGGCGAATGATCAGATCGAACGCGGCTTGCCTCTCAAAAACGTAAATACAATGGCGCCATTGCTGACACTGATGGATCTTCCTAGCGTGGAAAAGCTGGCTTTAGAGTGGATGCAATGGGTGGAGAACGAGTGCCCGCGGACGAAGGAAAATGGCATTCAGCATGTCACGTCCGGCAATACGTCGAAGTTTGAGCTGAACCTTCACGATCAGGAGATTTGGATCGACACGTTGTTTATGGTGGTACTGTTTACCGCCAAAATGGGCAAAAAATATAATAATGCAGCTTGGATGAACGAGGCGGCGTACCAATTCGCGCTTCACATCAAGAAGATTTTCAATCCAGGCAATTCCTTGTTCTTCCACGGCTACGATTTTGCGAATGAAAACAATTTCAGCGAAGCGCACTGGTGCCGCGGCAACAGCTGGTTCACCCTCGCCGCTCCTGAGTTCTTGGAAATTATGCAGGATTCCATGACGCAAGAGTCCCGCGATCTTATTTTCGGCACTTACAAGGCGCAAGTCGATAAATTGCTTCAATTGCAGCATGAGAACGGCTTATGGCACACCCTGCTCGACGACAAGGACAGCTATACCGAGGTGTCCGGCTCCGCCGCGATCACCGCGGGCATCTTGAAGGGGATCCGCCTCGGATTGCTGGATTCCAGCTACCTGGAGCCATGCCGCAAAGCGGTCGCCGCCGTGCTGAAGAACATCTCCGAAGACGGAACGGTGTTGAACGTCTCCGCAGGGACTCCGATCTGCGAGACGAAGGAAGATTATAAGAAGATCGTCTTCGCGCCGACCGCTTATGGCCAGGCCTTAACGATCGTTCTGTTGGCGGAAGCCTTGTTTCATAAAGAGCTTTAAGAGCCCCTTGAAACGCAAAAAAGGAGTCGCGCACCCAAAAGCGCGGCTCCTTTTTTATTATGCAAGCTCCAGCTTTATCGGCTCACCGATCAATTCCAAGCAGAGGATGGCATTCAATGACCACTGTGACATCACATTGGTGGCCGGTGAAGGCAGCTCCTCCAAGGCACTAATAAATTCCACCGCGGGTACTGTTTTTTTGCACATCCAGCTGTTCCTCAATAAACCGCTTCTGCTCCGTCTCCCGATTCGGCAAACTCCAAACGCCAAAGGCACGGCATTCATAATAGTATTCAGGATTGCACACCAAGCGCACAGGGAAGCGGCTCTCGTCGGCCGCTTTTACCCAACAGCATCCTTCACCGGTTCGCTTACGGATGGAATACGAATCAGCAGACAGCTGACTGAGCTTGAAAATGGTCCCATACAGCCGAATCATCCAATAAATCCAGCAGTGTGCGGACTTCAGACTCGTCCCCGTTATCAGATCGGTCGACTCCGTCCATTCGGCTTTCCAACGCGTGCCTTTCCCTAAGCTGTTAATCCCATAACCTCCACAATTTGGAATTCGCTTACCTGCATTCAGATTAGTGCAAAGCTTCCTAGAAAACCATAAGACATTTTTACAAATAAAGGATTTTGGGATAGCACTTTTTTGTGGAATTAGCATTTTTTTGATTCCCTGTCCCAATAGCATGCGTCAAAAACAAAAAGGCCACAGCTATACACTGCGGCTTAATTTCATTGTGGTATTGGATTCGGTTGGTTATCCCTAGAGCTTCACTGCCGAAATGATCAAAAACATCGGTCGTCGCAGTTCGTCCTTCATGCCTGGAACCGTCTCGATCAATTCCTCTGATGGAGCAGGCTCATGAACGGCTTTGATACAAAAGCCCGCCCGAATTAAAGTATTGATATACGTAGATAACGTACGATGATATTTGATCACATGATCGGTTAAGAATGACGTATCACGAACGCCTTCATCTTGATAGTTATCAACGGCCCAATGCAGACGGTTCCCCTCATCATCGGTATACCAATCCTGGTGGTCTCGTGATGTAAAGATGGGATGCTCCACGGAAAAAATAAACGCTCCACCGGACTTCAGGCAATCAAATAGTTTCCGGCAAATGGGCTCAAACGATTCAATATAGTGAAACGCTAAAGAACTGAGCACCACATCAAATTGATCGTTCGAAAAATCAATATCCTCTATAGGCATCCGCATGTATGAAATGAACGGATCATCCGTCATCTCGCGAGCTTTTTGGAGCATTTTCTCGGAGATATCTACCCCAATCACCGAGCTGGCCAGTTGCTTCCGGGCATACCGGCAATGCCACCCATACCCGCATCCCAAATCCAAGACATGCCTGTTGGTCAAGTCGGGCAGCAGCGTTTTTAAAACATACCATTCGCCAGCAGCATCCAGTCCACCGACGGATCGGGGCATTTTTTCGTAAGCGGAAAAGAAAGCCGCATCATCATACTTATTTTGCTTGGTCATTTTCGTTTCTCCAGTCGGCTCCTTGGCAGTTATTTCATGCGAATACTGGTATTATAGCAAAAAAAATGATGCGAGAATAAAAAAACGCCCTCCTTTACATGAAGGAGAGCGGCTACATACGATGTACAGCCTATCGGCCATTCACCTGCTTCAAAAATTCGCGCATAAAGCCAGGCAGATCCGGCCAAGCATGACCCGAGATGATGTTGCCGTCGACGCAAAGCGTTTCTTTGGCGTAAGTGGCGCCAAGTGCTTCAACATCCGGCCGACATGCGGCGTATGCTGTCATCGAGCGTCCTTCAAAGTAGGAGCGATTCCCCACCACACTGAGAATGAGTGCCGCATGACAGATCGCACCGACCGGTTTATTCGCTTCAAAAAAATGGCTGACGATCCGAGGTACGTTCTCATCCAAACGAATATATTCGGGAGCGCGGCCGCCTGGGATGATCAAACCATCAAACTCCGCTGGATTAACCTCGGAAAAAGCGATGTGAGAATTCAGCTGATAGCCCGGCTTTTCCGTGTAGGTATCCCAGCCCTCGAAATCGTGGACAACGGTGCGCAGCGTCTTAACGCTTGGCGAGGCGATCACCGCTTCATGGCCTTCCTCCAAAACACGAAAATAAGGATAATAAACCTCTAGCGATTCTGCGGCGTCTCCAGTGAGGATAAGAATTCTTTTGGACAACTCCATCACGCTCCATGGATAAATTTGGCTCCTTATTCATTGTTATGGATGTGGACGAATCTGTAAAGAGACGTAAATTGTAGATTTTTGGCGGCAATCGAATATTCCTTGACAGGAATATTCCAAATAGTGTATATTTAATTCAGCAAGATGGTGATCCTAAGGATAAGGAGTTGAACCGATTCCGCAATATCATCAATCAACGAGGTGAACGGTATGTCAGGCAAGTATCCGGGCTTAGACATTACGACGCTGAACGCTTTGGCCGAACCGAATCGGATGCATATCGTTGAGCTCTTACGCGACGGTCCCCTGACCGTAGGGGAAATTGCCGAGCGTCTAGGGCTTCGCCAACCTCAAGCCTCAAAGCATTTGAAGGTGCTTAGCGACAACGGAATCTTAGAAGTGAAAGCCGAAGCGAACCGTCGCATCTATAAGCTCCGACCAGAACCCTTCCAAGCGCTGGATTCTTGGGTAGAATCGTTCCGTCGCATTATGGAAGACCGATTCGACAGATTGGACGATTATTTGCAGCAGCTTCAAAGGAAAGAAAAATCCAAGGATCAATCCTAATCATAAGGAGGATTTACAATGTCAAACAATGCGATGATTTCAAGCGTAGAGAACGATCGGGTGCTGGTGCTGGAGCGTGTATTCCATGCGCCGCGTGAGCTCGTGTTTAAGATGTTCAAGGAAGCGGAGCATCTGAAGCACTGGTGGGGACCGCGAGGCTGGGAGCTGTCGGCCTGTACGGTGGATTTTCGTCCGGGAGGGATTTGGCACTACTGTATGAAGTGCATTGATCCGAACCAAGGGTCCTTTTTCGGGATGGAATCTTGGGGCAAAGCTGTGTATAAGGAAATTGTCGAGCCGGAGAAGCTGGTCTACACCGATTACTTCTCGGATGCCGAGGGCAATTCCAACGACGCTATGCCATCCACGAACGTAGAGATGGAGTTCATCGATCTGGGCGGCCAAACGAAGCTGGTCAGCCGTTCGGTATACGTGTCCGCTGAGGCTCTGAAGACGGTCATGGATATGGGCATGCTGCAAGGCATCACAGAAACTTGGGATCGTCTGGAAGAGCGTTTGAACGAGTGTAAATAAGCATCAAACGCGAACAGCCGCTTGGCTTAGATAAGCCGGCGGCTGTTTTTTTACGGCGCATCCCCCATCCCGCACTCGGCAGCGATCTCATTCAAGCTGCTGCTGCTGTTAACACGATCCATCACTCCCGTTGGTCATATGATTTGTGTTTTTTCCACTTTTTCGGTCATTCAGCTGAAATTGCAAATGAAATTAAGGAGTGTTACACTCTTGTCGTCAAGTAATAGTCCAGAGAAAGTAGGAGATTATGGATGATTAATAAAATTGGCAAAGTCACGGTCTACGTCAATGATCAAGAAGAGGCCAAGCAGTTCTGGCTTAACCGAATGGGGTTTGTCCTGAAAGTGGAGCAGCCGATGGGACCTGACGCGTTTTGGATCGAGGTAGGTCCAAGCGATAACGAGTTTACCACGTTAGTGCTTTATTCGAAGGCCGCTATGATGCAGCACAAGCCGTCTGCCGTGTCGCATCCATCCATTCTGTTCAGCACAACGGATATCGAAGCCGCTCATGCCAAAATGAAGGAAAACGGAGTCGTAGTAGAGGAAATGTTACGTTTACCCTTCGGCAGCATGTTCACCTTCAAGGATCAAGACGGAAATGAATATCTGTTGAGAGAAGATAAATAATGCAAAAGCGGTTACCCTTGATCTGATGGATAAGGGTAACCGCTTTTTTGTTTACTCTTGCAAATCGATCAGGTAGACGTTCCCTTTCGTCCGCTCGTTGTGAGCATCCGATGTGAACAAAATGTAGCGGTCGTTGTGACTAAAAATCGGATGCGGGTGCACGTCCTGAACGGAGAAGCTGCTGTTGTGGCAGCAGAGGAACGTCATCTCCAGCTCACTCCGCTGCCAATCCATTCGGCACAAGTGGATGCTGGTCTTATCAATAATGCCGTCGGTCACAAGCAGTGTATCGTCCGTGCTGGCCGTGAAATGCCCATAAGCCGTCATCTCCGGCAGAAAGCTCACCTCCGCGCACTTCCCGTCTCTTGTGTCCATGTACCCGACAAAGCTGACGACTTCGTCCTTGGAGCCTTCGTTTTGGTTCATCGCCGGATCGTTCGGCACGCCCCGCGTCCCGTGATAAATAACCGCTTGACCATCGCTGGTCCACATCTCGTGGCAGATCCAGAGCGAAGCTCCGCCATCCGATTGATCCCTCACCTTGCTGATCGTCCCATGATCATACATCCAGATGCGCTGCTGCACCATTCCGCCTTCATGGTTAAACAACACGATATGCGGGTCGTTCGGATGAAACTGCACGTGTGTCACCCAGCCCTGATGGGAAAAAGAATACAACGTCTCCCCATTCGTCGTATCGATAACAATTATGTAAGAGAGCATCTGCTCCTTTTTCACCTTATCGCGAATCAGGCCGAATGGATTGCCTTCGCCAACCTCGAACGCGGGCGCATCGATATAGGGAATACATGCGTATCGGCCGTCACCGGACAAATGCGTAAACCCGGTCATCACGTGCTCCGGTAGAACGTAAATGGTGCGCTCCTCCAGCGTGTCCACGTCGAGCAGCCGAGCCTCGTCGCCTTGGATGTACAGCAGCTTCCCTGCTACAGGGGCAAAGCTGGGACTCGCTTTCGCCAGCCCGCGATACGGGTTGCCGTCGTAATAGACGTAGCTCTGCATATAGCCGTCCCGGTTGTCGGTCAGCTGCACGGCGGCTCCGTCGTCCAGCGTCAGCTTGAACAAGTTGGGATTCCCCGTCCCCAGATCGCTGATATACAGAACGTGCCGGTTATCGGCGGTAAAGCTGTTGCTTGTAAAATAAAGATGGTGATGATTGCCCGCCAGCGACGTGAGTTGAGTGACCGTCCGACCGGTTTGTTCATCTTGGCGTTTCTTCAACTGGTGCTGAAGCACACTGCCTTTGATCAAATTCATGCGTAGCTCTCCCCTTCGCATCTTAGGTAAAAAATCGCGGCAGCCAGCTCCGGTTCGCCCGCAGCAGCCGATCCGACAGCTCGCCCAGCTCGGAGAAATCGGCTAACCCGCTCAGCGGATCCAGGCTCAACGCTTCCAGTAGAAGCGATCGGCTGCCTTCCAGCGCCGCCTTGACTGTCAGCTCGTGCACATCGGCATGCAATCGGCACAGGCTCCCGATCACAATGACCTCCCGAGGCATGTTCGTTAGCTGCCCCCCGTTCGGGACGTTCACAATCGCTGTCGTCGCACCTCCAGTGATAACAGCTTTCATAATTTCGGTCATTTCCTCTCCGGACCGCTGCCATGAAGCCTCCTTGGCTCCACTCGCCAATTGACGGATATGGTCCAGCTGGCGCAGCTTGGTCAGTCGTCTGGCATCGACCGTCGTTTTCAGCACGCCGTACTTCATGCCGTACCCGTTTTGCAAATTGCAAAGGCTCGGATAAAACTCGATCAAATGCCGGTCTCCGGCCAGCGGCAAGTCCAGTTCAAGGAATGGGCCGAAGTTCAGCCTCCAGCCATCGCATATAACCCACACATCCAGAGCCTCATCCATTACATCGACGACCATTATGGTAGCTATGAGCTGCGGCTTTAACAATTTGCAGCACTTCTACCGCATCTTCCTGCGGCAAGTAAATCAAACGCCTCTCCAGTACAGGAAGGGCCTGAGATAGGAAAACGCGTTGGCAGAAACTAAAGTACGCTGATCAGCGATTTAATCGCATCAATCTGATCCCACCGAGTCTCTCCTTTGTCGGCGATGATCGAGAGCGGTACGTTGCAGCCTCGATCCTTCAGAATGCGCAGCATAATCGCGAGCTCATTGGCGTCCACGCTTCCGTCAGGAAGATAGTTCGGCTTGGCATGAATCGAATGAGCCATCGAAGCACCGTGGGAAATCCCGTTTGCCTTCTCGCTAGGCTGGAAATTGCCGAAGTCAATAATGGTCGGCACGATGCTGCCAACATTATTCATGATCGTGCTCCAACTGCTTAACGTCGCAGTCAGCGGCCTGAAGTTTTCCGTTACAACTCGTACTCCCCGCTCTGCCCCATAAAGGGCCAACTGCTTAAGTGCGCTGCAACTTCTCGCGATTGCTGCAGCATCGTCTGCCGGCTGCTCGCCGGCAACAACTCGCACCGCCGTTGCACCTGCCTTCGCAGCCGCCTCAATCCATCCGCATAAGTAGGCGATGTCCGATTCGCGGCGTATGTTATCGGGTGATGAAATATCCCCGTAGTCGACTAACAGTGTCAGGAAGCCGATGCTCGCCGACTCAAAAGAAGCTCGCAGCTCAGCCAAGTAGGAAGCGTCTGTCGAGGGAATCTGAAAATGGCATACTTCCAAGTAACTCAACCCGTTCTGCTTCGCCTCCATCGGAAGATCGGTAAGCTCCAACTCCTGCGGCTTCCATTCTTCACGAATTTCCTGATTTTTCGTCTCCTCATTCCAGATCGTCCATCGCAACGGTCCCAATGACTGTCTCATGCTCCACGTGCTGATTGAAAAAGAAAACATATGCACACCATCCTTTTTATTTGGGTATCGGAACAGCATGTTGCAGATTGGTCTAAGCTACCGTCAAGATGATGGGCTGATTCTTTGTAATAATTATGGTGTGCTCATGTTGTGCCGCAAAGCCGCCGTTCGGTAAACATAAAGTCCACCCATCCGGCTGCTCGACGACATAATCGGCACCCGTTGATAAAAAAGGCTCAATAGTTATGACTAAGCCCTCTTTCAATACACGTTTATCGTGCTTGTTATAAACAGGAAGAATCTCTGTTGGAGCCTCATGTAAGGATTTCCCAATGCCGTGACTGCACAAATTCTCAATAACCTTATAGCCGCCTTTTTTAGCCTCGATTTCAATGATCCTTCCGATTTCGTTCAGTTTTACTCCATGCTTAAGTGAAGAGATCACTTTCATCATCGTATGGTGTGTGTATTCACATAGACGCATTAATGATGGGTTGAATGGAGGGATCGGAAAGGAATGTCCTGCATCCGCATAATAGCCTCCCAATTCTGCCGAAACATCGATGTTTATTAAATCACCAGGCTGAATGATTCGATTTCCCGGTATTCCGTGAGCAACTTCATTGTTAATGCTAATACATGTGTTGCCCGGGAAGTTGTATGTTTTTTTAGGTGCCGGCACAGCCCCATGCCTCTTCAAAAACGTTCCGCCAATATCATCCAGTTCCCTTGTTGTAATACCGACACGTGCGTTTCGTTTCATTTCACTAATCGTCAGTGCAACGATTTTGCCAATTTCCTTAAGAGCATCGATATCATTTTGAGATCCTACTGTCATAAAATCCACTCCATTTTCCAGATACGTTTATTGTACCACAAAGAAAGAAAATTCCTTTATGCTGCTGTTCCTTAATACGTCCCACATTTTATAAAACACCAACAAAAAAGCAGCCTCGTCCCATCAAACGGATCGGCTGCTTCTTCCTTATTTCACCAAGGCGGCTCTAATGTTCACACCGTGCTCCAAGTACGCTTTTAAACAAGAAAGCATGTACACCCAGCCTTCTTTGTTGTCGATCAGAGCCCGTACTTGCTCCTCAGTTTGGATCGGGAAGCCCTCTTCGGTTATTTCAATCACCGTGCTAGCGTTCTCCACTTCGTTCAGCGTGATCGTTACCACATGTCCTTCCTCACCTTGTCCCCAACGGAAACCGATCTTCCGGTCCGCCTCGATCTCGAGAATCTGGATATCCCCTTGAGCGTTATACTCCTCATATCTTAGTGTAATCGTCTTCCCTACTTCCCAGCGAGCCGAGCTCGAGGAGAACCAAAAATGACCGATTCGGGCTGGATCCACAAATGATTCAAACACTTCATGGGCGGGTTTAGAAATTCTCACTTTTGTAACGTTATTCATTAGTCTCTCTCCTTCGATTGGGTAAAGTCCATTTTACCATACTAGACCAGTTGAAAGTAAATCTCCGTCTCCAGCTTGGATTCATCTGCATTCCAATGCCCGTACACCTCCAGACTAGGCGCCTTCACCTGCTCCCCTGCCGCTTGGATGGCCGATTGGATACGCTCGTACGTTTGGCCCAATTGGCTGTACGGTCCGATATGCTTGCAGTAAGCATATTTCTCCAAGACCACCTCACGCCTCTCCAACTGAGAGTCATCCTGTGGCGCATCAGTCAGCTCAATTCCGGCAAAAACCACCTGATCCAGGTCATAAACGACATGATTAATACCTTTGTGGGACAGCCCTTTGCTCCGCACTTCCCCCCACAGCTTGTCCATCAGCTCAAACATCGTCGCACTGTAAGGTTTGCTCGGATCCTCATGCCTTTTCGAAAAGCCGTAGAGCGTAAATGTTTTGTTATGATCAAATACGAACGGTTCCATGGGCAGCAGCTCCTCATCCTGTTTATTGCACGCACACACAGCGCAAAACGGCTTCCATACGCAAAAGCGCACGAAAACCGTTTTCGTTGCGGTTCAATCGTTAATTTCCACGTGCCGGGTAGTTAAACTCCCCGCGGTAGTTCGAGGCGTTATAGTGCGGATATTTCTCCGGCACCTTCACAGGCTCCACCGCAGCAGGTCGGTCCTGCGTGTAAATGTACATGCGGCGCTGGTCCCACACCACGATTTCGTCGCGGCCGTCGCCGGTCAGATCGAGCACCTCCGCACATAGATCCGGATGGCCGTCCTCCGGGAACACGACAACGCGGCGTCCTTGGCCGTCCACGAGTCCCCCATGCTGCACGTTGCCGTTCAGCAGCACAAGGTCGTTCCCATCCCCGGTCCAGTTGACCGGCGTCAGCAGGTTCCCGTTGCAAGTCGGCTCGAACTGGTGAATGATCCGGCCCTCTCCATCAAAAAAGTACACGATGCCCTGATTGCCCCAGAAGGTGGAGAGGCAAATTTCCAGCCCCGGCAGCTCCGGACGGTAATTGCCGACGCTGATGCGCTGCGCGTGCCCGATCATCATCTTCGTGACGATATTTCCCTGCAGATCGGCGATGATAAAGCCCTCGTCACCCGAAGCAATCCCGATGAGCGCATCCTTGCGTGTCGGGTTCCAATGACCGATCAAGATTTCATCCGTATGGTCGGTTTCAACCGGCAGCGTGCAAAGCAAGGTGCCGTCATGGTCCACGAGATGGTAGCCGATGAACATCTCTTCCTTGCCGTCGCCGTCCCAATCAATCGTGTACGGGAAGTGGCCCGTAATGCCTTCTTGGAAGCTCCACAGCGGATTCAGCTCGTTATCGTACACCCAGACGCGGCTGTAGCGGTCCTTGATCAAGATATCGGTCGGCTTCGCCTTCCCGCTGAAGTTGGCGATGCGAATAGCATCGACATTAATCCGGTCGAACGCGTACTTCTTGAACGGCACGCTGAATAGCGACTCATCAGGCTGCTCCGAACGCGGCGTCGGAATCGACTTTTTGACCTCTCCCGTACGTCCATCCAAAATCATCAGCTCAAAGTTGCGCGCAACTACGACCTCGTCCACGCCATCAAAATCGACGTCACACACCTGAAACGGCAGGTCCGCTGACAGCAGCGTATGATCCAGCAGTGTGCTTGGCTCCCCAATCTGCCACAGCACTTCCCCGTCCAGATTAATCGCAGTAAGGCAGCTAATATGTGCATACGCGTCTTTGTGGCCTCGTTTTTGATGCTGGGCTAAGACAACGAACATTTCATCCGTACCTGTCAAATGTCCGAAGCGCACCTCGCGCGCGGTTCCGAAGTTTTTCAGGTCGATCGTCTTCCACAGCTTCGGCTGAGGATACGTGCTGCGCAGCATTTCAAGCTCCAGCTGATCGGACGTCTTCTCGTTAATCCAAGCGTCATGCTGCTTTTCGGTCATCGTGACCTCAACGTCGGTGAACTGCGCCGGCATCCGCGAGGTAAGGCCGATTTTGCCGTAAGCGTATTCATGATCCTCCGCCTGCAGCAGCTCGACCCCGTTCACATAGCCGCGAAGCGAAGCTCCCTCGCATACCGCCTTCAGCTCGTAATAGCTGTCGCAATCGCAAGCGTATTCAGCGGAAGCCAGCACCTGCACGTTATCTTGGTCCCGTTTGATCAGCTGCACCTTTCCGCCCTCGAAGCCGAGAAAATAGTAGCGCCGGCCATGCTGGTATCGGAACATAATCCCGGTATGAGACTCCGTGTTAAGCATCCGAACTGTCGTTTCGAGCGTATAATCCCGCCAGCCCACCTCGCCTTTGACCAGCTGCGGCCATAGATGAGCCTTGATCGCGATTTGAGGACGCGTCTGCTCCATAAATTTGCGCCCGCGTTCCTCGGTCACGATCCATGTCGGACCAAGCCACCCGTACCATACGACCGGATCATGCCAGCCGCCGTGAAAGCCTTGCGACGGATAGTAATGGTATTCGCCAATCGCGGAATGCTGCGGATCGTACGGAAACGGTCCAATGGAGAACTGCCGGAATTGATCTTGAAGTACGGTTATCATGAACACTACTCACTCCTGCTTCTACGTGATTTGGTGTTATAGTCCGGCCATGAGCACAACATTATAGCCGACGGCGGTGATGCGCTGGGCACCTTTATAGAACGGGTGAGCGCACCGCTCCAGCAGTGTTTCGCTGTCCTTAGCGTTCGCGTCCGCCCAAATGCGGATCGTCCCGTCCGGGTAAAAACAAAGCAGCTGCTCGCCCGGTAGATCCATAAACTTGGACGCCATCGCCACCGTACCGCCTACATTCCCGATAGATTGACCGTGTCTATCAAACACTTCGCCATCGCCGTTCGGAACTCCTCTAACGAGCTCGTGATAACCGTCGCCATTCAGATCCACAGGGAAGGTGCGGTAAATACTGAATGGAAGCGGATACTCCTCACCAGAGAGCGCATCATACGTAAATTCATCCATATTTTGATGGAAGCGCCCGTCGGGACCGCACGTTTTGGATCCGATTCGGATCGCCATGACGACATGCCCTTGGTCATCCTTGATGCGGGCAGCCCATCCCATGTCGATGTGGCCGTGGTCTACATTCCCCCATACCCGCTGACCCTCGCCGTTAAACAGCACGACACGCGGCGTGGCCGTCGGATCGGATTCCCGGACGGTATAGATGTAGAGCTGGTTCGAATCCCGATCCCGAATCGGCTGGATAATGTCCGAGTGTCCCCTGTACACGTCGCGGTCCCCGCAGAACAGCTCGCGCCCCGTATCGACCTCGATGCCGCGTTCGCCCCACAGCACCTCATCAACGCCATCATTGTTGATGTCAACAACCGGCGTCATATGGCTCCCCCGGGCACCCGGATCGTCATTTGCAATATCATGTCTCCAGCGCATCGTCATATCTGCGTTCCAGCCTTGCAGGTGCATATTGTGGTAGGTCCCCTGCGCGGTCACCAGCACCGGCTCCCCATTGGCATAGCCGCCCAGAATGAAGTTGCGGAACTGCGGAGATAACGCCTGCCGTTCGCCATAATACGTCCATGGAAATTGCCCTAACGTTTCTCCTGTCGAGCCTTCAAGACGCTCCAATACGTAGCCTTTTAACGTAAGCGGGTGCTGGACAATTGTATTATTCACAAACCAAATTTCGTCCTCGCCATCGCCGTTCAAATCAAACGGGAACACCGGACAGAACCAAATTCCTGGCACAACGCCCTTGCCCAGATCTTTTTTCCAAATCTGTTCCCCTTCCAGCGAATACAGCGCCAGCTTCAGCGTGTCAGTCGGAAAGAAAAACATCTCATACGAGGGATCCACGTCAAAATCGGCGCAATAAACGACCAAGACGGCTTTTTTCCCCCCTTTAAGACGAACCGGAACCGCTCGCAGCATGCCAATGTCCTGACCTAACGAAAATTCCGTAACCACTTTCAGATCCACTTGTGCAGACATGAGTACACTCTCCCTTGGCAAAGTTTATTTATCCTTTTACCGCACCTACCATAACGCCTTTTATAAAAAATTTTTGAATAAAAGGATAGACGATAATAATGGGCAGCGAAGCTAGAAAGATCGACGCAGCCCGCAGCGACAGCGAGGACACATCCTTCATGGCCGTCAAATCCCCAAGCTGGGTGGCCATATCCAGATGAATGACCATGTTTCTTAAGAAAATTTGCAGCACCTGCAATTCTTGCGAGTTAATATAAATGACCGCGTCCGTAAAGCTGTTCCAATGCGTGACCGCGATAAACAAACCGATGGTCATCACCGCAGGCAGGGATAGCGGCAGATAGATTCGCACAAATACGGTTAAATCGTTCGCTCCGTCCATTTTGGCGGATTCCTCGAGGCTGTCCGGCACATTTTCAAAAAACGTGCGCAGCAAAATCACGTTCCACGTACTGATGGCAGCGGGAATGACCAGCGCCCAGATCGTGTCGATCATTCCCGTCCCTTTCACTATGAGAAAAGTTGGGATGATCCCGCCGTGAAACATCATAGTAATGATGATATAGAGCATGAATATTTTGCGGCCTGGCAGATAGGTTCTCGACAGCGCAAACGCCAAGCATAGCTGCAGCGCTAAATTGATCACGATGCCGAGCAGCGTGCGGGTAACCGTGACGAGGAACGCATTGATAAACGTATTGTTTTGAAAAATCATACTGTACGCTTTCAGGTTGAAGCCCTTCGGATAAAGCAGCAGCTGGCCTTCACTGATCAGATTGGAATCGCTTACCGAAGCGCACATCACATAGTAGAACGGCAAAAAGGTCATCAGCGCAAACAGAATCAGCAGCCCGCCAATCCACACATTAGAACGCAGTCGCATAGTCACATCCTCCTTTCCTCACCATAACGACACCTCGCTGAATTTGCGCGCCAGCCAATTGGTCGTAAGGATCAACACGAAGCCGATCACCGACTGGAACAAGCCGACGGCGGCGGTGACACTGAACTGTGCGCCCTGAAGCCCGATCCTGTAAATGTAGGTGCTGAGCACATCGCCCACATCGTACACCGAAGGATTGTACAGAATGTAAATCTGCTCGAACCCAACGTCCAGCAGGTACCCTACCTTCAAGATCAGCATGATGACGATAGTGTTGCGGATGCCTGGCAGCGTGATGTACAGCATCTTTTGCCAGCGAGTCGCGCCGTCGATGGTGGCCGCTTCGTATTGGTCCGGGTCAATACCGCTAAGCGCCGCCAAATAAATGATGGCCCCCCAGCCCGCCTCCTTCAAGATGGACGAGATGACGACGATCGGCCTGAAATATCCGGATAGGCTCATGAAATAGATCGATTTGAGTCCAAACAGCCCGCGGATATAGTTAACGAGCCCGTCATTGGGCGACAGCAGCTGGATGATGATCCCTCCGAACACAACCCACGATAAAAAGTGAGGGAAATACACCACCGTTTGAATCGTCCGCTTAAACAGCGTGTGCCGGATTTCATTAAGCATAATCGCCAGCAGGATCGGAATCGGAAACGCGAAGATGAGCTCATACACATTGATGAGCAGCGTATTTCTCACGATCGAATAGAAGTCCGGATTGTGAAACAGCATTTGAAAATGCTTTGTTCCAACCCATGGGCTGCCCCAGATGCCTTTGGAGAAATTGAAATTCTTGAACGCAATAATGATGCCGTACATCGGCAAATACCGGAACACGAAATACCAGATCAGCCCGGGGAGCATCAGCAGATACAAATACTTATGCTTGCGGACTATGGCTAGCAGCGATCTGGTGGACGCTTGCTTCTTCCTGACCGTGACTCCTTGCTCCGGCCGACTTATAGGTACCTCCACCTTCGCACACCTCCCATCGTTCGATTTATCCCAAGTATAGGCTGGCGATTCCGCGTTTGAAATGGAAATTATCCGTTGTTCATGTACGAAAAAGAAAGTTCAGCTGTTGATTTTTTTATACTTGGGCGACTGCAAGAAATATACGTTGTGGCCAAAATCGGGGCTGATGTATAATTATCCAACATCAGGGGCTTACGAATAACGATCCGGGAGTGAAAAGGATGAAGCTTTTTCCTAAAAGTTCGGATTTGTGGTTGAAGTCGCTCATTTTGACCTTGTATTTCATTTTGCTTGTGACCTTTATCTCCATCCTCAGTGTGTTCGTGAAAACCCGGATCGAAATGTACGAAGCGCAGCTGTCCTCGTTCCGCAAAGCCCATGAAATGACCGCCTCCCTCTCCTTCATCTTGGAGGAGCATATCAATTCCGTGTACCGTCAAATGCTGCTGGAAAACGTCCTCAATGCCTGGCTGCAAAAAAAGGACTATACCGTCCTCGATATTTACGACCTCAGCCAAATTCAGAAAAGCATGATCAACATCGTCAACAGCGACCCCGAGCTCGTCTCGATGTATTTGTACAATAAGAACAACGGCACCGTCCTGTCGACCAACTATATGTTCACTTCCATTGACAGCTTCCCCGAAAAAGAATTGTTCAACCAGCAGCAGCCAGACGATAAGGGCCATTGGATGAACGAACGATTCGAAAATGTCGGCGGCACCTCGCATTCCGTCATTACATTTATTGCACCGCTCAACAACAACACCGGCTACGTCGCCATCAACGTCAACCGTGCCAAGCTGTTCCAGAACATCGTGCCCGGCGAGAGCGTGGCCCTAACGGATAACAGCGGCTCGATCCTAGCCTATACCGGTGCAACGCTGGGGAAGGATTCCCCTTTGTCGCCCGTCACGCTGCTTCAGCTGCACGAAACGGACTCCCGTCCGATCAGCATCTCCGAGCATTTCGCCCTCGTGTCCAGTAACGCGCATGGAAAATGGGAGATCATCTCACTGATGCCGCATACCCAGCTGGTCCAGCTGCGGCTGCCCCATGCTCTCCTGCTCCTTTTGCTGCTGATGCTCATTGTCGCTAACGTCTATGTCATCTGCCGCTTTTTCAGCAAAAATTACGTTAAGCCGATGAAGGAATACAAGACCAACCTCGACCAGAACCTGGACGATTTGCAGCATAATTTCATCTTGAACATCCTGACGGGCAAGATCAAAGCCTCGGATATCCGCTACCGGACGAAGCAGCTAGGGATCCAGCTTCAGAGCCAATTTTTGGTCATTGTGTTCCACATCGACGACTATTACAACCATTTGCTGCGGCTCGAGAACGAGGATCGGTTCAACACGAACAAAACCATTTACAACGCCATCAAGTGGTACTTCTCCACGAAGTGCAGCTCTTACACGGTCAAAGCGGAGCTGGAAAAAATCGCCATCCTCGTGGCTGTTAAAGAGGACGCTGATACCCGGCAGCAGCTGGCCGATCTGGATAAAATGATCCGCTACATCCAGAAGGAAATTTTGGATACGACCGGACTCACCGTTTGCGCAGGCATCAGCGACATCGCCGACCGGCTGGAAAATGCCCACATGTATTACTCCCAGGCCTTCAAAGCCATTAACTCCAAGCTGATCTACGGAAAGCATTCTGTCATTTATTACAAGGATGTGGCTGTCCATTCCGCCCATGAGTATCACTACCCTGCCGTCGATATGAACAAAATCAACACTTCGATCCGAGGCGGCGATCTTGCAGAGGTGCAGAAGCTGCTCGATGAATTTTGCGACAACCTGATTCAGTCCGGCTCAGTGTCGATCGAAATGATCAACGCAATGCTCGCCAATACCTTATTCTCCGTCGTGAAGTATGCGCTGGAGCTGCGCTATTCGCTGGACGATATTTTCCATCAGGACATTTTTATCCCTCTGTTCAGCTATGAGGTCATTTCGGATAAAAAAGATTACGTCGTCGGCATCTGCCAAACGTTTATTCAATATAAGAAGGAAGCTTCGCGAAGCAGCAACAAGACGCTCAAGCTCGTGCTCGACTACATCAACAAAAATTACGACAAGCGCATCTCGCTCACCACCGTGTCCGAGGAGTTCAACATCAATGCCTCCTACGTCAGTCTCTTGATCAAAAACGAGCTGGGCTTAGGCTTCGTCGAATACGTTAACGAGCTGCGCGTGAAAAAATCCGCTGCTATGCTGTGCGACCAGCGCATCCCGATCCGGGAGGTGTCCGAGGCGTGCGGGTACGATACGGTTCACTCCTTTATCCGCAATTTCAAAAAAGTGCACATCGTGACGCCTAGCGAATACCGCAACCGGATGAATCATTGAGGCGTGTTCATTTTTTTAGATGCGATCGGCTCAAAAATTGAACATTTGCAAAGTCTGGTTTTTTTACAGGGTTCAAAATAATAGCCATTGCTTCGCTTGGCGTTCCATGCACAATGAAAGATGTAAACCATTCGCAACAAGGAGGAATGCAAATGCCAAGGAGCAATGCCCGTAAACAAAAGGTGCGGTCGACGGCAGTTCTCATTTCGGTTGTTTCTTTGCTCGCCACCACAGCGTGTACACAATCGTCTGCCCCAGCAGACAGTGGAACCCCGGCGCCCAGCGGGAAGCCGGCAGCCAGCGAGCCCGCCAACAGCGGTCCTGTTACGTTTAAGGTGCTGTACGATTACAATGTAGATCCTCAGGGCTTGAATTTACAGGAAAATGAGTACAACAAATTCATCAAAGAGAAAACCGGCGTGGAGATCAAGCTGGATTCGCCTGGTTCGGCGGGGTATGACGACAAGCTGAACGTGCTCATGGCCTCAGGCAGCTATCCCGACGCTTTTGCTCAAGGCAAGCGGGAAATCATCCTGAAATATGCGAAGGACGACCTGCTCACCGACTTGACCCCCTATATTAACGATACTGCCAAGTACCCGAACATCAAAAAATATATGCCTGCCGATGCCTGGCTGCCCGTGACCGACGGCGGAAAAGTATGGGCCTTCCCCTACAACCGCCCAGACGGTCTTAGTCAAGTCGTTTACATCAACAAGGATTGGCTGAAAAACTTAAACCTGCAAATCCCTAAGACGATCGACGAATTTTACACCGTTATGAAGGCGTTTACTGAAAATGATCCCGACCAGAATGGCAAAAAGGATACGTTCGGCCTGCTCGCGAGCAACACGCTGGGCAATGGTGGCCGGATGTTCCAAGCAGCGTTCGATGCGGAAACCTATAAAATCCGCGACGGCCAGGTGCTCCCACCTGAAATTTCCAGCGAGTACAAGGACTATCTGAAATTTTTAAACAAGCTAGTCAGCGAAAAAATAATGGATCCCGAGTTCCCTACGTTCTCCGGCGCGATTTTCCAGCAGAAGCTCAAAACCTTGAAATACGGCGCCTTCTCCAGCTTCTGGCACTATCCGTCCGGTCTCGAGGTGCCTAAAGATGTCATGGATCACTATGTCGCTGTCAACCTGCCGCTTCACAAGGATGGTTCGGCTTCCAAATTTTCTTATCCGAACTTGAACCGTCACTATATTGCCATTCCCAAGACGACCAAGAACATCGACAAATTTATGAAAATGCTCGATTGGGCCGTGTCTCCTGAGGGCATGAAGTTCTCTTTCCTCGGTGTTCCGGGCTTCAACTACAAGGAAGACAACGGCAAGATCGAAGTGCTGAAGCAGCTCGCGCCGATTCATTGGTCGTTCTCGCTCGTCCGTTCCGGTCAGCTGACCGACGATATTCTGAAATATATCGGCGTGGTCTATCCGAAGGAAGCCGTTGACAATCTCGTCATGGCCAAAAATATCGGCCAAGTCGATAACTTGCAGGCATCCCTGCCGTACTATCCTGATTTGGCTAATTTTAACTTGGGCAAGATCGTCGATGAATTTACGATCAAGTCCATCTTGGGCAACACGGATATCGACAAATCCTGGGACGATTACGTGAAGCGCTGGAGATCGGCCGGCGGCGATCAAGTCATCAAGTTCTGGACCGATTGGTATAACAAAGAGGGCAAAAATACGGTGAAGCAGTAGGCTTAGCAGTAAACAAAAAACGTGGCGATAAAGGAACGTTGAGCTCCTCTATCACCACGTTTTTTTCGCTTGAGAGATGTGTTCTAATAATACTTCTTGATTAATCCCTTTAAATGATACCTCATCACAATCGTTTGCTCGACCGGGCACATCCCCTCGGCTTCCTGCTCCGGTCCGTTCCAGAACTCCATCGCAATGATGCCGTCCCACCGAAGTCCGCGCAGACGTTTCACAATCCGGTCGTAATCGATTTCCCCGTGCTCAAACGGACATTTCGGCCAACCTACCGCCGCTTGCCGGGCATGCATATGACCCGTGTGCGCGAGCAGCTGCATCGTCTCCTCCTGGTCGACGCCGTTGATCTGAAAGTGCAGGAAATCCAGCGTATATTTCAGTCCCTGAACGCTCTGCGCCATCTTCAGTGCCATGGACGGCGTGTTCAGCAGTGAGGTCCGGCTTGGCTCAACGTGAAACGCTACCCCATGCTCAGCCGCAATGGATACCATTCGTTCCAGCGTTTGAGCTGTGTACTCGAACGAACCATCGAAGCCCAGCTCTTGCTGCAGCGATCCGGCAGACCCCATAATACTGCGAAATCCCGCCTGCCCGGCAAACCTGCAGATCGAGTTGAAATTCGCCAGCATTCGTTCTCTGAGCTGCGGGTCTGGCACACTTGGGCCGATCCCTTGACCATCCACCAGCACTCCGCCCATAAAAAATTCCGCCAGCTTCAGCTGATGCTTATCGGCTAATTCCTTCGTGAATTGGGCCAGCTTGTCCGGAGCTTCTAGCACATCGTCCTGCTTAATGGTCCCTACCGAATCTACATCGATATATTCGAACCCCAGTTTGCGGATAAACGAAAAAATCTCGTCCGGTGTCCCGGGACCATAATTTCTAGAATGGCAGCTAAGTTTGATCACGCGCTCGTGCACCTTTCCATCCAGCGATTAATTCAATTCGATCTGCTTGCCTCCACGCTCAATAGACAGCTTCAGTGCGTCCAACACCCGCATCACTACCGCGCTTCGCTCTCCATTGCTGACCGGCGACGCTTGACCTTCATGAATGCACTGGAAGAAATGCTCATACATTGCCGCATGCGTTCTTCCACATTCAATGATCGGCTTCGAAGCAACGAGCTGTCCCTCCTCGTTCTGGGTGTAGACATCGACGCACTCATTGGACTTTTGCTGGTAGCACTTATTTACATCATATCGGATTTGGCCTAGATCCCCTTGAATCGTCAGCTCATACTTCGGCGGAGCTGCGGCAGCCCGGATGGCGCTGTAGCTGAAGCTCGTTCCATTGTCGAATTGGATCAACGCCATGATCGCGTCCTGCGTTTCTTTCGCTTCACGCTCATGTGGAAGGATGCTAAGGTTGTCGTATTTGTAGTACCCCGTCGCGGTTACGGCAACCGGTTTAGGATCACCGAGGAAAAACAACGCCCACTCCACATTATGGGAAGCGCTTTCCATTCGGACGCCACCGTCGCTCGAAAAGCTTTTTCTGCTGTGACTTTCCCCACGGGAAGCGGTCCGCGAAACGCCGATATTGTATACCTCGCCCAATTGACCTTGCTCGATCATGTTCTTAAAAACGAACATTTGCGGCTGCAGCAACCCGTTCGAGCCCACGATGAACACGCGGTCCGTTTCCTTCGACACTGCCAAAATCTCGAGCATCTCCGCTTCATTTAACGCTGCTGGCTTTTCCAGGTACACGTGCTTCCCTGCCCTGAGGCAGTCGATTGCGATCTGTCGATGCGTGAAGGCCGGCGTACAGATCGACACGGCATTGATCTCATTCATCGCGATCAGCTCCCGGTAATCGTCAAATGCCAGCGCAATCCCATGCTCATCCGCCACCTGACGAGCCAGCCCTGGCACCGCATCTGCCATCGCCACCAGCCTCACCGTCGGATCACCCACCGCTTTGATCGAAGGAAGGTGTCTTGCCACCGTTACCTTTCCACATCCAATAATCCCCAAATGGATTTGCCCCATAGGCTGCATGCTGCTTATTCTCCTCCAGATACTAGAGTCTTCTATCTCTATTGTAGACTGAAGTCGGTGGAAGGTTCAACCAATGGGTTGTCTATTCAACGATAATTTTTTGCATAAATTCCGCTATTAAACTCTCAAATCTCTAAAATAAATCATTTAATATAGGGAGCAGATAAGCTCTAATACTTTTAATTAAAAGGAGTGAGTGTACATGTGTTGCAATACTAGTGCCTGTTGCCCTCCGGCTCAAATATTCCAGGAAAAAATTTGCGGCAATTTCTTAGGAGCAGCTGTACGTGCTGTATTTACAGCTCCAGCGGGTGATTATTTTGAAGGAACTTTTGAGATTTTCAACTCTGCCTCAAGTACCGCTTCAGCTGTTGGAACAGTAACTCCTGCCGTCGGGGCCGTTACAACGTTTGATGCAGTACCGGGATTCTCCAATGCAGCGGCAGTAAAAAATCCTATCTCTTTTGTTATTGATGCACCAACAGGAGTAAGTGGTACATTCTGTATTACACTCTACAAACGCGTCCTAGCTTAACTTAGTATTAAGTATTTAAAGGAGTCTCACTGTTTAATAAGAGACTCCTTTTTTATGCAAATATTTTTATGCAAATATTCCCCCACATATAAAATCATAGGTGTTAATCCGTTTCAAAAATCAATTCATTTCATAAAATATTTTGGAAGTTTTTTGATGAGGTGAAAATATATGAGCTTTCCAAATATACCAAACGTTACCCCTAGCATAAGCCTAACGAGAGAAGAAGTAGTCAATCTCCTTTTGGCTTCTATTGCATTTGAAGAACTGGGATTAGCACATGTGATTAATGCAGAAGCAGAAAAAATACAAGCTGTTGTAGGTACATTGCCCGGTATAAGCATTCCTGAAGTACAATTTTCTAATTTGATTGCCATTGATAAAAGTGTAAATAATGTATTAAAAACATCCGTCAAGAAAGAGATGCTTCTTCAATTCAAATTGGAAGATATTTTGGAAAGTCCCCCACCAAGCCCTTCAACTCAAGTATTCCAAGAAAAAATTTGTGGTAACTTCTTGGGTACAGCTATAAGTACTGTATTTACTGCTCCAGCTGGTGATTATTTTGAAGGAACCTTTGAGATTTTTAACTCTGCCACGAGTTCCGCTTTTGTTTCTGGTACCATAACATCAACAGAGGGACCCGTTACAACGGTTGGACCAGTGCCACCTGGATTTTCAATTGCAGCTGCAGTAAAAAATCCAATTTCTTTTGTTATTGATGCTCCATCAGGAGTAAATGGTACATTCTGTATTACGCTTTACAAGCGTGTCTAGCTTAAGTTTGAAGCTACGTCTTCAACATAAAAAAACTCACTCCTTGTATGAGTTAATCCATACAAAAAGTGAGTTCAACTTAATCTGTATCAAGCTTTTTTCAAGCCTACTCCTCAAGCTCCACGTTATGATAAACCTGCTGCACATCCTCCAAATCTTCCAGTGCATCAATCAGCTTATCAAACAGCTTTTGTCCATCTTCTGGCAGGGTAACGTTGTTCTGTGCCAGCATGGTCACTTCTGCGATGGAGAACTCGGTGATGCCGGCTGCTTTCAGCGCGTCTTGGACGGCTGTGAATTGCTCAGGATCAGCGTACACCATGACCAGTCCGTCTTCTTCCGACAGGTCGCGAACGTCGACGTCCGCTTCGAGCAGCAGCTCCATGATTTCATCGATGCCTTTGTCTTCTACCCCGATGACGGCCGTCTGATCGAACATGTAGGCAACGGAGCCGCTCACGCCCATGTTCCCGCCGTTTTTATTAAATGCTGCGCGAACAGCCGGAGCTGTACGGTTTACGTTATTGGTTAACGTATCCACAATGACCATCGATCCGTTCGGTCCGAAGCCTTCATAGCGAAGCTCCTCGTAGATTTCATCCGAGCTGCCTTTGGCCTTATCAATAGCGCGGTCGATGATGGCTTTCGGCACGTTATACGTTTTGGCCCGTTCAAGAACGACCTTCAAAGCGCGATTCGCTTCTGGATCCGGTTCCCCTTTGCGAGCAGCTACATAAATTTCAAGTCCGAATTTGGCATAAATCCGGCTTGTATTGGCGTCTTTAGAAGCTTTCTTTTCTTTAATGTTATTCCACTTACGTCCCACACTGAATCCCACTTTCTATTATTGTAATATTACCTATAATAACCGATTTTCATATACGTTGTCATTATTTGCGGAGCATCGCCACGACTTCGTTCACTGGAAGCGCCGGAATGAGCGTTCCGTTTCTTCCGATCGTCTTCTGCGCTGTGAACAACGAATTATAAATCGCTTCCTCCGTCGCCTCCGCGACTGCGCGAAAACAAGCCGAAATCACCGGTCCGTCTTCACGGACAGCTTGCATTGTAATGAAGCTGCTTTCCGGGGTATGCGGAATTCGATTGCCATTGCTGAACGCGATCACGATATCCCCGCTTCCGTGATTGGCCACCGACCCGGTTCGCCCTAAGCCGAACACCGCTCGCTTAGCGATCCGCTGCAGCTGACGGGAATCCATCGGCAGGTCCGTACCAACGACAATGATGATCGAACCGTCTTGGCTATGCCCTTCCTCTTCTCTCTTTTTCAAAAATTTCCCCACTGGACGACCTAGAATGGTCAAGTCCTCTCCTGCACCGAAGTTCGACAGCACAAGGACGCCCAAATGATAGGGCTGATCGCCAACCTCCACCATGCGCGATGATGTTCCGATCCCGCCCTTCCAGCCGTAGCACACCATACCCGTCCCTGCGCCAACGCTGCCTTCTTCTACAACCTCGCCCTGCAAAGCTTTATGTATCGCTTCCACCGCATGCTCAGGCCGTACGTGAAGCCCTCGCATGTCATTTAGCACTTTATCATTACATTCACCGGTCACCACATTGATCGAACCATCCCAATCTCCAATGCCAGCATCCAGCTCCATCATGTATTGAAGCGTTCCTTCGGTAACTGCCGGAACAGCGAATGTATTCGTTAACATAATCGGGGATTCGATACAGCCCAGCTCATGGACCTGAACGAGCCCCGTCGTCTTGCCAAAGCCGTTAATAACGTGCGCCGCGGCCGCCACCTTTTGGCGAAAAAGGTTCCCCTGATGCGGTAAAATCGCTGTCACCCCGGTACGGATGCACTTGTCTTGATCATTTGAATGCAGCGTAACATGACCGACCGTAACCCCTGGAACATCGGTGATACTATTGCTCGGGCCCGTAGGAAGCTTGCCTACGGGTAATCCATAATGTCTAAAACGATTGCTGCTCACCTTGCCGCTCCTTTTTCCAATTGTTAAATTTGTCCAATTCGTGACGTTTCGATGCCGCCCCACGGAGATTAATGTTATTTTAAGTATTTGCTCATCTAGATTTCATATTCCAGGTATAGCATTTCTTATTGAAAAAGTATAGAGAAAATAGATCCGTCGGAAGGATAAGTGGAGAGAGATGAGTAAATTTATCAAACCGGCAGCACAAGTAGCCCAATGGGCGCGAAAGATCGCGAGCCCAAAACGGTTCGAATGGAAATCATCATCACCGGAGGCACAAGGACTGGATTCGAGATCACTAGCCCATGTGTTTGAAGCACTGCCGAATTACAATGTTCGCAGTATGGTTGTGGTGAGAAATGGCTATGTCGTAGCCGAGGCCATGAATGAGGAGATGTCGGTTGAAACACCGCAGGTGGCGTATTCGTTGACCAAAAGTGTTTTGTCGGCGTTAACCGGCATTGCGATCTCCGAGAACAAGCTCCAGCTCGATCAGAAGCTGAGCCATTGGTTCCCCGAGCTAGTCGGAGTCCTGCATAAAGAAGACATTGAAATTCGGCATTTGCTCAGTATGACGTCCGGCCTGGAGTGGAATGACTATAACAATGTAGCCTCTGAGCAAATGATGTATTCATCGGATTGGACTGAGGCCATCTTAGCTCACCCCGCGGCGCATGCTCCCGGTACACATTTTAATTACAGCAACGGGGATGCGCATCTGTTGGCCGTAGTATTGGAAAAAGCGATAGGTCAGCGACTCTTGGACTATGCTGAAGCCCATCTATTTGCCCCGCTGGGCATATCCCAGGTGCAGTGGGCCGCGGATCCGCAAAACCATCAAATCGGCAGCTGGGGCATGGCTCTGCCTGTACACGATATGGCTAAGCTCGGCTTATTGTATCTGCACAATGGAGAGTGGCAAGGTCAAGCCATCGTGCCACACCAATGGATTGCTGAAACCTTAAATCCGAAGGCGTACATCCGTGACGCGAAGGGTTCGGTTAGCTTGTACGGCTTTATGTGGTGGATGAAGTCGATGACCAAAAATGTTTTCAATACCTTTTACGCTGGGGGATCGTTTGGTCAGCGCATTTTTGTCATTCCAGCCCTGCATCTGGTCGTGGCGATGACCGCCTATTCTTCTGACGTCGATATGCCCGAGCAGATTCTAAACAGCATCATTAATTCGGTGATCGGTTAACAACATGGAATCACACTCAACGAATCGAAACGATCTGTTGAGTGTTTTTACATACAAACCACCTTCTGTAGTGTTGCGATAACCCGATCCGCATCGAAAGGCTTCACGATAAAATCCTTTGCCCCCGCCTTGATGGCATCGAGCACGATGTGATGCTGTCCCAGCGCACTGCACATGACAACCTTGGCTTTCGGATCAATGGAAAGGATGGCCTTGGTTGCTTCGATTCCATCCATCTCGGGCATGGTGATGTCCATAATAATTACATCCGGGCAATACTTCTTATACAACGAGACTGCTTCCATCCCGTTCTCGGCTTCAGCAATGATTTCATACTCGCATTCTTGGACCAAACTTCTCAGCATGATTCTCATAAAAACCGCATCGTCCACAATCATAATCCTAGCCACTAAATCCTCTTGTCCTTTCACCTGTATATCGAAAAAATGTATAACACTATTATAATTAATTTGTCTATTATTGAATAATACACAAAGTAATATATATAATAGCTTTTAATCTATATACGGTTGGCTCATCTTAACTTAGAGATGCGGCTACAGTACAAAAGAAAGGGCGCGTACTCCCAGAAGAGCTCGCGCCTAATCAACTATTCGGGATCCGCATTCAAAATCTGCACGTCAAATTTGGGCTTGATCGACATACGCGGATAGTCTGTGCGCCAATTCAGTGATTTCCATAGGCTCGGGTGGAAGGCCTTGATTTGCTTGCCGATGCCGAGTACATCACAATTCGCTTTTTGCAGCATCTCGATCGTGTCCGCCGCTTTTTTCTCGAAATACTTGTTCAGCTCTTTTTCCATTTGATTCACATAATCAGGCTTAAGTAAATGCAATCCTTCCCCGATTTCGAACGTATTAATTTTCAGTTGAACTCCGACGCTGACGTTCGGCAATCCATTCGAGCCTGGCTGCACGGTGATTTTGGTGAGCGCTTTTTTGGCGGAAAATCCGAAGTCTACATCTTCCGCTGGGTCAGAGTTTGGTTGTTTACCTACGCTGCTTCCCGGCAGATGCCCGGAAATTCTTTGTCGTGCATTGGTTCTTCCTTTCATGATCATCATCATTCGGACTTGCTCTTGATCAAGCTTCACCCCAGTGCTTGTACCGTCTCGGAATAGCAGGGCACCCTCAAGCTCCATACCCGAATCATATTGTTTCAGCAAGGGCAGTGCTACATCTTCCAATGGGTCCAAATAGGATAAAATCAAATACATCAAGGAAACGTTGAACATAATTTCGTTTCTTTCTAAAGCCTTAATAAAATCGTTCATTTTTTTCGTAAGCGGCTTTCTAGTGCCCGATTGAGTTTTCAAAAGCTTAGTCATATCGCCTTCGTATACCACTACCGGGGAATTGATGGATGTATATGGGGCTTGAAGCACAAACGCCAGATCATGAAAAGGCTCATGGGAAGCGAACCTTTCGCTCATCAAATAGATCCGCGTACTGATCCCCACGAAACGACCTTCGTCGATGTACTCTCCTTTTCCAACCGCTTCGAGGATGCTCGGTCCTTTGAGCTCAGACGTCTCCGATATCGGCTCTCCTTGTCCTTGTCCGGTCTTACTAAGTATGGTGTTAACGATATCGACCACGAAGTTCCCGCTCTTCTCTTCCCGATCCAAACCGACGATGTCAACCATATGAAGATCGCGTATCGGCATTCGATCCCAACAGCCGGTTAATAGAAGTAGCGCCAGCATTCCCATAGCTGCTTTTTTCATCCCGTTTCCGCCTTTCCCCGTACCAGAGATACCAGAAGCAGAAAGGTCGGCACCAAGAAAATCATAACCGCATTGGCTGAATTATGGAAATCGGAAAATTTAAAGATCCATTGCCTGTCGGAGCCCCAGATTCCGATCGCGAAACAAACGAACGCAAGGATCCAAACCAGAAGCGGATGGTTGCGAATTTCTTGGCGTCGGGCGAAAGCCAAATAACGGGCGGACATAAATAAATATACATAAACCGTTACGGTTGTCACGGACATCCAAATCGCCATAAATAAAATATCGAGGCTTTGCACAACGGGCCACGAAAATTTACGTAATATGTAGACCATCGGCTCGGGAATGGAGTTCATCTGTTTTTCGCTAAAGTTGTACAGGACGATGATCGAGATCAGGACGTAAAAAAGGGTCGTAACTCCATTGGCTGTCGATACGGCTATCGCGATCTCCTTTTTGCTGCGGCAGCTTACGAATGGAAAAGCATACAGGAGAAGCTCAAATCCAGAGTATGACCAAAAGGTGGGGAGCGTTCCCCTTATAATTGCACCGATCCCGTGACTGCCGACCGGCAGTAAATGACGAAGATCCCCTTTGCCCATACCGCTAATAAAAATGATCAAACAGCAAATTGCGAACATGAGCATTATCGTTTGTGTGATGGTAGCGATGGTCCGCAGCGTAGATGAAGCGATATAAGCAGCGATCACAACGGATACCCCGATCAAAACGAACCAAGGGGTCATGAATAGCTTCCATCGGCTAATAACATCGGCATAAGAAACTACGACCATCAAGCTGTTCTCAGCAAAATACGCTGCAATCAAAACGTTTAGAAACCAACCTAATGGCTTTCCGACGATGGCAGTAATATATTGCGGCAACGGCTGAAGGGCATATCTCTTGCCGAGCTGATAAATAATTAGGATGGCCACTTGACAGATCAATCCACCGAGCAATAAGGAGATCCATGAATCGAAACCTGAGTAGTGGGCTGAAGTGTATGGAATCGTTAATACAGAAACGCCGACTTGAGTCAGAATGACGAGGCAAGTCAACTGGTTTGTACTTATTTTCTCCATGTGGATCATTCGTTTCGACCCCTTCGGACTCTTAGTCTCTTCTCGTCTTTAGGTAAGCCTTCCTTCGGGCGTTTATTCAAGCTCAGTAGCGGAGCTCTGAAAAAAGTATCTTTGATCGTATTGAGACTTAGTCCCGAGTAAAAGTATGGAATGCCCATGGTATTGATTCGAGCCAAATGCGTCAGCAAAGCGAGAAAAGAAATCTCCAGGCCAAGCAGCCCTAAGAATGAAGACATGATGATGATCGGGTATGGTAATATGCGAGCTGCGCTGCTCATCTCATAGGAAGGGATGATAAACGAAGCTATACCCGTAAGTGCTGTGACGACGACCGTCATCGTGGAGATCAGATTGGACTGAACGACGATGGTCCCTATGACAATACCGCCGACGATACCAATCGTCTGGGCGATGGGGCTTGCAAGACGAACGGACGCCTCACGCAGGATTTCGAGTACTAGCAGCATAATGATGGCCTCGAGTACAGGCGGCAATGCAGTGTATTGCATAGAGCTTTGGATGGTCTGCACAATTTCGAACGGCAGAATCCGGGGATCAAAAGTAACAAGCGCGACATAAAAACCAGGTAAGCTGATCCCGATAATAAAACAGATCATTCGAAGAAACCTGAATGTGCTTCCGAGCAGCCAGTTGATCTGGTAATCATCGGGGCTTTGAAAGAACGCCCAGAATGAAACCGGTAGGATCAAGCAATCCGGCGAGCCGTCGGTCAAAATGGCGATTTTTCCACCCATCAGGTAAGACTTTACGCGGTCCGGTCTTTCGGTTACGAGTATTTGCGGGAACAGCGAAAACCTTTGATCCTGGATCAGCTCACTAAGAAAACCTGGTGCTTCAACATAATCGATATCTGCGCTCCGAATCCTGCGGTCAAACTCCTTGACGACTTCTTCGTTCGCCAGGGAATCCAGGTAAAGAACGGAGATCCTCGTATTCGACCTGCGTCCGAGGTGATAAGACTTAACGACAAGATCGGACGACGCAATCTGCTTGCGCAGCAAATTGATATTTGTATCCAAGTTTTCGATCAATGCTTCGTTAGAGCCGCGCAGCACGCGTTCGTTGATCGGAATATTGACCGCTCGTTCTTTTCTTAGCTCTGTTCCAAGTATATAAAGCTTCGCTTCGCTCTCGATTTGAACGACGGTTTTCCCCTTGATCAAAGCTTGCGACGCATCTGAAAGCAGCTCCGTCTCGATGCATTCCAGGACGGTCACGGCTTCACGGATGCTGCTGTTGGAGTGATTAAGCAAAGGGCGGATGATGTGGTCTTGCACTGCGGCTTGCTCAATCATAGTATCCAAATAAAAAAGCCGATAGTGACGGTCACCGGACGTGAAATCGCTCGATTTGAAGTCAGAGCTATGAGAAAGCATTTCTTGCAGCGACTTTTCGTTGTTGTCTATAGATGTGTCGGCTTGCACGCAAAGTTCCCCTCTCTTCTCCAGAACGGAAAGTCTCCCTTATTTTACCCAAGATTCCACTTCTTATCCTTACGTAGGAAATATGCATTAAAAGCAGCCACTACGGTTATAGTAAAGAACATCGTCTGCAATTTCTTACCAATAGAGGATAATCCATGGAGAAGATCAGTTCGTCGCAGCTCTGCGCGCTTATTGTCATGTTTCAGATTGGCAGCTCCCCATTATTCTTGCTTGGGAAAACAGCCGGAGCGGATGCGTGGATCGCCGTATTCTTAGCTATGGTCGTCGGGTTAGTGCTGCTTCTGCTTACCTTGTATATTCAACGCCTTGAGCCTGAAAAGGAGCTTATGGAAATATTCAATACCTATTTCGGCAAGTATTTGGGCTATGTATTCGGTCTAGCTTATTTCATATATTTCTCCTACTCGTCGATAAGGAACCTCCGGGAATTCGGAGATTTGATGAATACTTATATGCTCCCCAACACTCCGTTGTCATTTCTGATTGTTTGCATGCTGCTCGTATCCGGATATGCGGTATGGCAAGGCATTGAAGTATTCGGTAGAATAACGCAGATTCTTGCTCCCATGATCGTCTCGATCTACATTTTGTTCATCATCATAATCCTTGCGACGGGATTATTTGACCTGCACCTTCTTGAGCCTATTCTCGATAACGGCTTCAAAAAGGTGATCGAAGCCGCCGTACCGAGTATCGTTTCATTCCCGTTCGGAGAGATGGTATTGTTCCTGATGATCTGGAAGTTCGTCACGCCGAAGCAAAAGCTGACTCAAACTACCGTCCGCTGTTTCATCGTTTCGGGGATTCTACTTATCGTGACTAACGCAATACTTATCGGCAGCTTGGGACCCATTGCTCAGATGAGCCTTGTACCCTTCATTCAAGTGATGAGTCATGTTCAAATTGCTTCATTTATTGAGCGGCTCGATCCATTCGTCGCAGCTTTGCTGTTCACAGGCGGTTTTATTAAATTGACGGCTTATTATTTATGCGCAGCCTTCGTCGGAAAGCACTTGTTCAAAATGGATCAACGATACATTGTCGTTGGCGTTGGAGTAGTTTTATTCATCGGATCGCTCCTATTTCGAAGCTATATGCAGCAAATCTGGCTCGGATTTGATTTTAATGTGAAATACCACTTTCCAGTTTTTCAGATTTATATTCCAGTACTTCTGCTAATCGTTATGCTGGTACGGAGCCGCTTACGTTCAAGCACAAATGGCTGACTCTAACGATCCAAAAGGAAAAGGATACGAAGATGAAACTATCGCGAAGACGACAGAAAAAAACAAACCAAACAAATCACCAGACTGGGGCTGCCGAATCCATGACAGAGACGAAGCAGTCGATCTCCGAGCATTTGCAAACCAACGTGAATTGGCTCTATGCCAAGCTCGGTTCCAGTTCCGATATTGTCGCACGCACTTTCATGGATGTGTCCTCCGGAATTGACGGGGTACTTGTGTATATTGAAAATCTGGTTGACCAGCAAACGGTAAACCAGATGATTGTACAGCCCATTCTGACCGCCATAGAAGCAAATTCCGGCCAAATACCGCCAACAGATTGGATGCTGCTCCTGAAGAATAAAGCACTCAGCGTCGGAGGGCTTCAAGAGATTAGTACCCTTAACGAAGTGCTTACACAGATGCTCAAAGGGAACACGGTAATCCTGCTGCAAGGCTGCCGGTCGGGAATGTCGGCAAGCTCGGCGGGTGGCGAGCAGCGGCCGATCACGGAGCCGACATCGCAATCAGTCATCCGGGGACCGAAGGAAAGCTTCACGGAAAATATCCATACGAACCTCTCTCTGATCCGCCGCCGTATTCCATCTCCGCAATTAAGAGTTGACGTTCGCTCAATCGGCAAGCAAACCATGACGCAGGTTGCGGTGATCTATTTGGATGGCATCGCAAAAGACAGCATTGTAAAAGAAGTAATGTCCAGGCTGGATCGCATCGATGCGGACGGTATTTTGGATAGCGGTTATATTGAAGACTACATTCAAGATGTTGTTTTTACCCCGTTCCCGACAATCCAGAACACAGAGCGTCCGGATGCTGCTGCGGCGGGCGTTCTCGAAGGTCAGGTTGCAATTATCGTGAACGGCTCCCCGTTCGTGCTTCTCGCGCCGGTCACGTTCATCCAATTCTTTCAATCCAGCGAAGATCATTATCAACGCTATGATATTTCAACCTTCCTGCGATTTCTTCGCTTTGGGGCGTTCTTCAGCTCTTTGCTTTTCCCCTCGCTTTTCATCGCCATAACGACCTTCCATCAGGAAATGCTTCCGGCGGCGCTGCTTGTCAGCTTAGCTGTGCAGCGGGAAGGTGTTCCTTTCCCTGCTTTCTTTGAAGCACTACTGATGGAATTTACGTTCGAGGTGCTTCGGGAAGCCGGTGTTCGAATGCCGCGGGCAATCGGTCCTACGATCTCCATCGTTGGCGCTCTTGTACTAGGTCAGGCGGCTGTACAAGCGGGTATCGTATCAGCGGTCATGGTTATTGTCGTCTCTTTTACAGCGATCACAAACTTTGTCATTCCGTCCTTGAATATGGGGAATGCGGCAAGACTTATTCGCTTCGTTATGATGATCCTCGCCGCTACGTTAGGTTTATTCGGCATCTTGTGCGGGTTGATGGTGATGCTCATTCATTTGGCGAGTATCCGCTCGTTCGGTCTCGCTTATCTTTCGCCGTTATCACCAGCCTCGAAGCAGAACTGGAAGGATGTTTTCGTCCGTTTTCCGCGTTGGGCCATGAAGAAGCGTCCCATCGAATTTGCTTCACAGCACAATCTGACGAGACAAAGCAGCGGCCTGAAGCCGCAAACACCACCGATGTCAGGTCATGAACAGGATCCGACACCAGACACGAATGGATAACGAAGGCGGGAGGAACGGGATGAACAGTCGTGCACATCGAGTATGCATTTTTCGACTAGGCTTGAGCATGGCCATCGCTTGTCTGCTGCTGACGGGCTGCTGGGATCGTCATGAGCTGAATCAGCTGGGCTTTACCGCAGCAACGGGAATCGATTATAAAGATGGTCAATGGATGATGTCCTACCAAGTGGTCATCCCTTCGGCACTCTCCTCATCAGTAGCGGCCGGTACGCGCGGGGCTGCGAAGCTGCCGATCGTTGTCTATTCGACCCAAGGCAAGACGATTCGCGAAGCGACGTGGAAAAATGAACTCGAAAGCCCGCGTCATCTCTACTTCACTCATAACCGAGTCATCATTGTCAGCACGACGGCTGTCGAGCAAGGGCTTTCATTGCTTCTGGACGTCTACCTTCGAAATCTAGAATCCAGGGAGACCGTAAGCGTGCTCATTTGCGAAGGAGAAGCAAGAGAAATATTAAAGCAGCTGATGCAGATTCAGGTCATTCCCGCTGACGGCATTGAAGAAATGATAAAAGACGAATCACAGCACATATCCGCACTTCCAAATGTACAAATGTACAGATTGGCCAAAGAGCTTCTTGGGACATCCAAAAGTGCGGTGCTGCCCGAGGTTTTTATCTCAGGGTCCCCAGAGGTGACTAATCCGGATAAACTGGGTCAAACAGCACTTAGTTCCTTGCTTAAACTAGGAAGATTGGCGGTTCTAAATCAAGATAAGCTGGTAGGCTGGTTATCCCTTCAGGAAGCGCTTGGTGTAAATTTCATTCGTAACATGGTAAAAAATAGTACGTTTTCGTTCCCTTGCGAAGAGAGCTCGAGCGTAGAGAACTCAACCTTTCAGTTGCTGAGCACCAAAACCCGACTAACGCCGCATAAGATCGGGGACCATTTCGTGATCGACATCGAGGTTAAAGGGAAAGGTGTGCTGCTGGAGACGGATTGTCCGGTGGACTTAACTAAGCCCAATACAGAACAAGACATGGAGGCGCAATTGAATAAAAAAATCACGGAAACGATCGAGAAATCGTGGTCCGCGGTCAAGAAGCTGAAGACGGATGTAGTTGGATTTGGCGACCTAATTCATCGTAAATACCCGAACGATTGGAAGCGGGTCGGCCCGAATTGGCAGACGGAATTCGTTAAAATCGAAATACGTCCCAAGGCCGACATCACTATCAAGAGAACAGGCCTAACCACGAAGTCGTTCAAGCTGCAGAGACAGCAAAAATAAGGAGTTTGAATCCTTACTACAACGCAATTAACTCAATCTCAAAGCCCAAATCCTCAATCATCTGATGATCGGCCGACACTTCTTGGCCTTCCGTCGTTAAATAATCGCCTACGAAGAGCGAGTTGGCTGCATAGAGAGACAGTGGCTGCAGGGTTCGAAGGCTAACCTCTCGTCCGCCTGCCACGCGAATTTCTTTTGATGGACAGACGAAACGGAACAAAGCCAATACCTTTAAAGCTTTGGCCGCCGGTGTGCGTCCCGCATGCTCGAGTGGGGTTCCTGGGATGGCATTAAGGAAGTTAATCGGAATGGAATCCGCATCAAGGTCACGCAGAGCAAAAGCTATTTCTACGATTTCACGGTTCGTCTCCCCCATTCCAATAATGACGCCGGAACAGGGGGACATCCCTGCGGCCTTCACCTTTTCCACTGTCTCCACGCGTTGTTCGTAAGTGTGGGTTGTAGTAATGGAGGGATAGTTAGCTTTACTTGTGTTCAAGTTGTGGTTGTAACGGTGTACGCCTGCTTCCGCGAGACGTTCGGCTTGATCCTCCTTCAATATTCCGAGGCATGCGCAAATTTTGAGCGGCATCGTTTCCCGGATTTCTTTAACGGCGGACACCACTTGATCCAGCTCCCGCTCTGTCGGGCCTCTGCCTGCGGCTACGATGCAGTAAGTGCCTGCTTTGCGCGCCAACGCTTCACGTGCTCCCGCTAGAAGGGTGTCTTTATCCAGCAGCGTATATTTTTGTATCGGGGCAGTAGAAACGATCGATTGAGAGCAGTACCCGCAGTCCTCGGGACAAAGTCCGCTTTTGGCGTTGATGATCATGTTCAGCTTCACTTTCGTGCCGTAGTAATGCTTTCTTACCTGGAACGCAGCCTGCAACAACGGAAGCAATTGGTCTTGATCGGCCTCAAGTATAGAGAGCCCTTCCTCCATCGTTAATCCTTCCCCATTTAGTGCTTTATGTACAAGGGATGGCCATAAAGTATTCGTTGCTAGTGCGTGCTTTGTCGTCATCCTAATCATCCTTCCACGTCAATTGTTAACCTTAACTTTCTATTGTTGGTTTACAATGTATCCAGTGTAGTTTATCAGACAGCGAAGCAACCGTAAAGGGAAATAAAAAAAGCGCTCGACTAAGAGTCTTACGCTTTTTCCTTATTCCGCAGTTTAAACCACGCCACAATCCCTACAATCACCGCTGCAACCAAGATAATCGGCACCAAATGCTTGTGCATGATCGCATGATACCGTCCCCAAGCGACATCCACGTACCGGCCGAGAAACACGAACACGATCACCCAGAGCGCGGCTCCGATGGAATTGTAGAGGGTGAACACGGAAAACGGAATACCGTTAATCCCAGCCAAATAAGGTGTGAGGATACGGATCCCGGCAATGAACTTGGAGATGAGCAGGATCGAAACCCGGCGCTTCATAAACCGTTCCTCTGCCTTGTTTAGCCGCTCCTCGGTCAGTCCAATGTATTTGCCCCATCGCAGGATCACCGTCTTCCCCAGAAAACGGCCGATGCCGTAAGCAATGCTTGATCCGATAACGTTGCCGAGGATCGCAGCCAGGAGCAGCGGGATCATTCGAAATTCCCCTTTGGATAAGGCAAACCCTGAGAAGGTCAAGGTCGTTTCGGCCGGAAAAGGAATCCCGATCATCTCCACCAGCAAGATGAGGAAAATTCCCCATACCCCATATTCGTGGATCAAGTGTCCAATGTGAAAATGCACGTGCAGGACTCCCTTAGCTTTCGTTTACCCATCTATTTTACACTATTGTCCTCGAAGATGGAAAACGAGTGCTTGAGCATTAAAACTTTCTTGATGTTTGCTTGTAAAATAAGCTAATGCCCATGTTGAGAGCAGCCGCGAATGAATACCTTATGGCATCCCCTATTCAAGGAGCGGTGCATGATGCGGAGAACGTTAGGAAGCAAGTGGATCAAGACAAAATTACTGCTGCAAAACCAAGATCTCCGTCGCTTTGTCCCCGAAACACATTTGTTTTCCAAAGCAAGCTTGTTATCGATGCTGAACAAATACAGCATGGTCTATATTAAGCCGATTCACGGTTCATTCGGAATTGGTGTGATGCGTGTGACCAAAACGGAAAGCGAGAACGGAAAGAGATATCATTATCAGTCCGGCCTTAGGAAGCGTTCCTTTGCTTCCTATCAGGCGATGTACCAATCGATTCTTCAGACCAAACCGAAAAAATCCTATTTGGTGCAGCAAGGCATTCATATGCTCAAATACAAGTCACGACCGTTCGATATCAGAATCATGGTCCAGCGCACAGCTCATCTCCCTTGGAAAGTAACAGGCTGGATCGGCCGGCTGGCCTACCCGAAGAAAGTGGTCACGAATTTCCACAGCCAGGGAAAGCCGTTACCGGTGAAGCTGCTGCTAAGCCCCCACCTCTCCGATGCGGCCGCCGAGGAGCACATTTCGAGCATGAAGGAAGTAGGCCTTCGCATTGCAGAGCAGCTGTCCAAAACTCAGCCGGGCTTTCGGGAGATCGGCGTCGACATCGGCTTCAGCTCCGACTTCCACCCCTGGGTCTTCGAGGTCAATACATCCCCGGATCCCTTCATCTTCAATCAGTTAAAAGATAAAAGCATGTTTTACAGGGTCATCAAGTATGCCCGGGCTAATGGACGATTTCGCAAAAAGAAGTAGACGATGGCGACTATGCCATCGTCTGATTTACCATCCTTATTTTCGGCAAACGTACACAAATGCAGGCGGAAAGTTAAACGGTACGAAATGGATCTGCTCGATCTCAAAGACGTGAGAAAATTGCTTCTTCATCTGCAGCGAATACTGGAACGCAACAAAATACCCGCCAGGCTTCAACGATTGCATGATCTGATGAATAAGTTCGTCCCGCAGCTCCGGGTGGAAGTTAAAGAACGGGAGCCCGCTAATAATGCAGTCCAGCTGACTTACACCGGAGCGCTCAATGACATTCAATAATTGGCACGCATTGGAATGACAGTGGTAATCGGGGTACTGCTTGGCCAAATTCCCCAGCATGTGGCGATCCTTCTCGAACAAAAAGACTTGGGTCGAAGCCGCAGAACTAGCTTGGATAAGCTGTGTAACGGCGCCCGTCCCAGAGCCTAGCTCGGCCACTGTACGAATGTCCTGCCAAGGCACGGACTGAACCATTTTTTGCGATAAAAATCTCGAGCTTGGAATGATACTGCCGATTTCTTTCGGGTTCGTAATAAATTTCTGTAGAAAAAGCAGCGGTTGACCTGCAGCCACAATCCTTCGCCTCCATTCGAGATACGCTTAGCTTGCTTGGTTGTTATACCTGATGCGTGTTGTGATATCGCTTGTTAGGCCAAATCTTGTTTTCCAGGCCTTCGTACAGCTTAATGCTGAATTGGACCGCTTTTTGAGCCCAACGCAGTTTCGTGAGTATGACATGGACCAGCCCGGCAACGCAGCCGCCAATCGCAGCCCCTGCCAGAATGTCGCTCGGATAATGTACGCCGGCCCAGATTCTAGACAATCCGATGCCTGCCGCGAGCACAAACCATACACTCCCTTCCTTCTTCCGGGTCAGCCAGATCGAGGTGGCAATAACGAAAGCGCCAATCGCATGATCGCTTGGGAAGGACGCGTTAGCTGCGTGGTGGATCAATTGGATCACTTGATGAGCGACGAACGGGCGGTCACGATAAAACTCCATGCCGATCAAGCCGCTTAGCCCCAGTGCAATGCAAGCCGACGTCATCGCTTCCACGATCATTCGCCGGTTGGCCTCCGTTCGGATGAGCCAGTAAATCAACACACCGATATAGAACAAATACTCTGCATCCTCCGCCAAAAATCGAATCAATGGATTAAACAGCGGCAGCTTGACCGCCAAGCCATTGATCCATTGAAAGAGCTGATAATCTAGTTGTAACATGCTGCAGCCTCCTATTTAGGTTAACGGCAGACGCTTTTCCTCCAATGGAAAACGAACCGTCACTGTCGTTCCTTCATTTTCTTTGCTAGTGATCGAGATTTGACCTTGATTTCGCTCCACCAAGCGCTTGGCGATCGAGAGTCCCAGGCCCGTCCCACCCTGCTGCCGGCTTCTGGCTTTATCTACGCGGTAGAAGCGGTCGAATACATAGGGTACATCTCTGTCGGGAATTCCCATTCCAAAATCAATCACGTTTATTTCGACGTGCGCCCCTCGCCTCTTCCCTTCAACTCGAACGAGAAATGTTTCGCTGGAGTACTTCACGGCATTATCGAGCAAGATAAGCAGGATTTGTTCCAGCTGGAATGGAACGACGGCAATCGTCTCCGTTTCGGCCATTTCCAGCTCCGACTCCACCGTGAAGCTTGGGTGCGCGGCTGCAAAGCGGTTCAAGGTGTGTTGAATATAAGACTTCGCAGAGACGCTCTCCATTAGGGCGGTTGCAGGCTGGGTTTCCGCACGGGTAAGCTCCAGCAGCTCTTGTACGATGCCATCCATGCGCTGAAACTCCTGTAACGCAGCCTCCAGCGAAATGTCCAGCACCTCCGGGTCGTCTTTTCCCCATCGCTGCAGCAAGGACAGATGCCCTTTCATAATCGTGAGCGGCGTTCTCAGCTCATGCGAAGCATCTTCGACAAATTGCTTCTGCTGCTGGAAAGCCGCCTCCAGCTGATCCATCATGTCATTGAAATGCCAGGCCAGCCGGGATAGCTCATCATTATTATTCATGGGCCGCACACGCTCGTGCATGCCCCTCGTCTTGATGTTCTGGATGGTTTCAGCCAGCGACTGGATCGGCGTAAGCAATTGCTTCGACAGCACTAGACCTCCCAAGCCGCTTAGGAAAACGGAGCCAATCGCCGCCGCGAGCATGACGAAGAGGATAAGATCAGAGATATGATCCAGCAACTCCAGGTTATTAATGATCTCGATCGTACCTCGGAATTGGTCGGTCGCAATCGGACCTCTGAGCACTAGCAAATGCTCATCCTCGTGCCAGATGTTCAGCTGCTGCAGCCGCTGCACCGATTCAGGCTCCACCCACTCCGTAGGCAAATGGTTGGATACAGTGACTACTGGGGTGCCGCTCTGATCCAAAATGCGAATCAGCTGCTTTTTTTCGATCCATTTTTCCAAGTAGCTCTGGCTTTTGGAGATAAGCTCGGGATCGGCAGTCCCCTTCTTTTCTTGAAAATAGTCATCGATCTGAGCCAACGTCCGCTTCATGGACAGCTGCTCTTGATTGGTCAGCCAGCTCCGGATGGTTACGAACTGAACGGCATTGTAGAGCACGAACAGCAGGCATAGGATGACCGTAGACATCAGTACGATCCTCCATTTGATAGGCAGCCGGGAGAGTGCGATGCGCAGCTGTTCCATCATCGCATCACATACCCTACTCCGCGGACTGTCTCAATCAAGCTCTCTTGACCGGGCTCGTCCAGCTTATTGCGTAAGTACCGCACATAAACATCCACCACATTCGTCTCCACTTCGGTATCGTAGCCCCAGATTTTTTCCAGCAGAACATCCCGCGTCAGCACAATGTTCGGATTTTGCATGAACACCGCCAGCATGGCAAATTCCCGCTTCGTCAGCTCCACAGCTTCCCCATAACGGGTGACCTTATGGGCATCGAGATCCAAGTGCAGCTCGCGGCGAGCGATGACTTCGCGATCCGCGTCGATGGGCATGTCCACCCGGCGAAACAGCGAGCGCATCCGGGCCATCAATTCTTCCATCGCGAATGGCTTAGGGATATAATCATCCGCCCCGCTGTCCAGACCAGAGACCCGATCCTCGAGGCTGTCCCTTGCCGTGAGCATAATGATTGGAGTCGGCTTCACGGCACGAACACGCCGGCACACCTCCACACCGCTCAGCTCCGGCAGCATGAGGTCCAGCAGAATCAGATCCCAATCCTGCTCCAGCGCCAGCTTCAAGCCGGACTTCCCGTCGAACGCTTTGGTGACCAGGAACGATTCGTGCTTTAATTCCATCTCGATGAACAAAGCCAGATTTTTCTCATCTTCAACCAGCAATATGCGCTTCATCCGCTAACGTCCCTTGTCCTGAAAGGCTTTTTTTTTCTTGCTATAGCTTTTCCAAAATCCATGCCCACATTATATTTAATCAACATGAAAATTTGATGAGAACGAAATAAAAAACCCAGCACCAATTATGGTACTGGGTCAGGAATCAAATCGATTATAGCACTCGTCGAGCCGTAATGTAGTGGCTTGTCCAGTAAGAGCTGTTCAGATTGGAGATGGTGACACCTTTATGAGGCAGGTTGTTGATGAATTGCCCATTGCCGATGTAAATCCCTACGTGATTGATCTGGCCGGGTGTGCTGACACTGAACATCACCAAATCGCCGGGTTGAAGCTGGCTTTTTGGAACATAGCTGCCTACGTGAGACTGCGCTTTCGAGCCCCAAGGGAGCGAAACCCCGTTGAGCTGAAACATATATTGAGTATAGGAAGAGCAGTCAAATATAAGACGTTGCTGATCCCTAGCTCCAAAGACGTACTTCACTTTCCCTTGGTACGACAAGGCGGTGTTGACAATGCGGCTTGCTAGGATGCTTGCAGAGGCCGTCGGTGTTACCGACGCTGGCGCTGCGAATGCAGTTGAGACCATGGCAGGCGCTGATAGTCCTGCGAACATACTTACTGCTAAGCCAAGAGTTAAGGTCGCTTTTTTCACACCGATCGTCTTCATCGTTTTCATGATGTTCTTCCTCCTTGAAGTAATAGATGCTTACTGTCGGGCTGATCTCAGCATACCACAGCTTGAATCGCCTACCATTTGCCAGCGTTGCCGTAAATCCACGCCATTCAAGGCATTTTCTTCTTTTCTTAGAATTTCATGAAAAATAGATGAGCCGTTTCCCTTGACAGGAAAATAAAGCGTTTTATTCCCTGAGCGATAGGCAGCCGCACAGTCCATTGGGGATGTACCTACGTAGCATGAAGTACGGGTATTGACCTATGAAAAGGGAGTGATTTCTCTTGTTGAGACAGCAGCCTCTAGCTCCTCCGCCACCATACATCCCGCCCAAACCGGACTTTTCCTATGTAGTCGACTGTATGCACGAGTATACTTATGTCTGGCTTTGGACTGGCGACAGCTTCTGGTTTTACCCCACGAGCGTCCAGTACGGCGCAGTTTCAGGCTATCGGTGGAATGGAGCCTTTTGGACATTTTATGGCTTTGATGACCGACTCATTGAAGCGGTTTCGTGCCCACCGATTCCAACGCTGTATTGACGTAGGAATGAAAAAGACAGCCCATCGGCTGTCTTCTTCTATTTATGGAATGCAGAGCGTTCCTTCATATAAGTAATCGCTAATAGCACAAAGCCTAGGGCCGTGATCACGGAACCGATCCATGGCAAGGTGCCTAGGCCCATGTGCGTAATCGCCCAGCCGCCCAGGAAGGCGCCGCCTGCATTGCCCAAATTCAGCGCCGAATGGGTGGACGTAGCGGCTAGCTCAGGCGCGTCCTTAGCCAGATTCATGATGCGAAGCTGCAAGCCCGGCAAAATGCCAAACGCCGCGACGCCCCAGATGAACACCGTGATCACGGCTGCAACGGGAAAATGGTCCGTGTACGCAAGGACGGCCAGAATGACGGCCAGCACCGCAAAGCTGCTGAGTAAGGATGGCATTAGCTTCCAGTCGGCCAGCTTCCCTCCCAGAAGATTGCCCAGCGTCACCCCGCAGCCGAACAAGATTAAGATCCATGTTACGCTGCTCTCCCCGAAGCCCGTAATTTGCATCAGAATCGGAGCGATGTACGTGAAGACGATGAACAAGCTGCTGCACCCCAGCGCTCCGATGAGCAGGACAAGGAGCAGCTTAGGCTGAGCCAACGCTCGTACCTGCTGCAGCAGGCTGGTGGATGTTTTTTGTTCCAGCCGAGGGATAAAGAGCAGGATGCCCAAGAGCGAAATGACGCCCATGATCACGACAGCGCCGAAGGTAGCGCGCCACCCCAGATGCTGCCCGATGAAGGTCCCCACCGGAACGCCGATGATATTAGCAATGGTCAGCCCCGCCATCATGATGGAGACCGCGCTGGCCCTCCGGTCCGGCTTCACGAGGCTCGCGGCGATGACCGAACCGACTCCGAAGAAGGTGCCGTGTGCAAGTGAGGTAATGAGTCTCGCCACCATGACCATGCTGTAGTTAGGTGCAAATACGGCAAGCAGATTGCCGAGTATAAAAATAAGCATGAGCAGCAGGAGCAGCTTTTTCTGCGGGAGTCGATGAGTCAGCATGGCCAACACAGGCCCGCCGAAAGCCACACCCAGGGCATAGCCTGTGATCAACTGCCCCGCCTGCGAGATGCTGACATGAAGGTCCGCGGCGACATTGGGCAGGATTCCCATGATGACAAACTCGGTCATGCCGACGGCGAAGACGCCGACCGTTAAAGATAACAGGGAGATCGGAAACCTCGCTTGCGCTTGGGTTTGCACAGCCTCTCTCCCCGACAATGCTGAAGTAGAATTCATGATGATGGCTACCAACCTTTCCAAGTGTATCCGTATATGATAGACCTATTTGGAGGAAAATCCATTTTCTAAACATTTCTTTATAATCCTCCTCTGGTGAATAGCATCAGCGACCGCTGCAATATGGTATGCTTATGTAAACGCTTCATGAAATCTTAATCTCCGAGGTGGTCGTGCTATGAGTGGACTTGCTGCTGCGGGTGGCGGGGACCGGCGAACGGTCGGGATCAGCCTGCTGTCGATTATGGCTTCATCGCTTGCTTACATGCTAGGTGTGAATATGGTACGGCCGATTGTGGCGCTCTACTTCGACAGTGTCGGGTATGCAGCCTTCATGATCGGTTTTTTTGTCGCGCTCAATGCCATTATCCCGATTTTGTTCGGCATGCCCATCGGCAGCCGGATCGACCGCATGGGCACACGGCGCGCGGTGTGGGTGGGAGCAACGCTCTGCCTGATCAGCAGCGTCTCCTCTATCGTCGGCATTCATTTGGAAAATGTGATTCTAGTCGTAATCGGACAGATGTTGAACGGCTTCGGGGGGATGTTCTCCTGGGGGGCACTGCAGGCGGCGGCTTCCATTGCGGCGAACCGGAGTGACGAGAAGAAGAGCAATCATATCATCTCGAATTTTTCATTCATCAATACGCTGGGGCAGCTGGTGGGACCATCGCTTGGCGGCTTCTTTTCCGATGTAGGCGGCTATTCGTTCGTATTCTATGTGTTTGCTGCGTTTAACGTGCTGGGATTGATTCTGGCCGTTTTTCTGCCGATGGGTTCCTATGCGAGCAGAGAGAGGCAAAGCGAACAAGCTTCTAACGATACAAAAAAGGAGCTTTCCAGCAATGCTACCGGAAAGTCTCCTGTCTCTTCTGCCGCCGCTGACAAAGCATCCTTCTGGAAAAGCTACCTAGACGGCTTCCAATTGATTCGCAAGAACAAGCCCTTTGCAGTCGCGATCCTGCTTAACGGCATTTTGTTTATGCTGATCGATGTGCGGACGACGTTTTTCCCTCTCTTTCTGTCGGGCACGGGTCTTACCCATACGCAGATCGGGAATATGCTGTCCGTCTCTGCGCTGGCCGCATTTATTGTTCGGCCGGTTACCGGCTACCTGATGAGCTGGCTGGGTCATCGGCGCATTATGCTGATCAGCATTTTTAGCGGAGCGATCTGCCTGCTGCTGCTGATGGTGAAGCCGCAATTTTGGCTGCTTGCCGGGATCGTGTTCATCTGGGGAGCCTGCACAAGCGTCAATCAGCCGGTGGCGCTGATGATGGTTTCGCATACCGTAGAGGCCGGCGAGCGCGGGATGGCCATGAGTCTGCGGACGATGTCCAACCGCTTCGTGCAGCTGACGAACCCGGTGGTATTCGGAACGCTGATCACCGCGATCGGCCTCAGCTATGGCTTTGCCATCCTAGGCCTGCTGCTGCTGGGCTTCGGCACCGTGTACCTTCGGCAGAGCAGGCCCCAGTCAACCGGCGCGCTGAATAACAAGCTTACCAGCTGATCTGCTCCGGCTCGCTTAAAATTTCAAGTCCTTCCTTCTCCCTCGCTTCCGGCAGCAGGCTCTCGGAAATCCAGATTTCACTCAAGTGCAGCGTATTCGTGATACGAACCAGCCGCACTTGCGTAAAGTCCGGCACATTCGAGAGCTTGATCGCCGCTCTAACCGTCTGCTCCGCCGTGTTCAGGAACATCGGCATCCGCACCGAATCCGATACCGTGCTGGTCAGCGCGTTGGCGAACCCTTTTTCCCACTCCGTCTGTTCGAATACTTTCCTTGTCGTGACATCGGCCAGCCCGATCCCGTTGGCATTGCCATGGGTTTTCTGCGTCAATCCGAGCACGGCGATCCGCTTCACCTGCGGTCCCCCGCTGGCATATGGAGTCGGGAACCGTCCAGTGATGTGCGGGTCCATACCGGAGCCGGAAATGTCCTTGCCCAGCTCGTCGATCACCAGCACGTCGAACGGATCAAACCTAATCCTCGGCATCAGCGATTTGGCCTCCAGCAGCAGCCCCGGCTCCTCGTCCATGAACCGTTCAGCAGGAACGGCCACGATTTTGCTCAGATGTTCGTAAGCGTTTTCAATTACGCCGAGTCCGAACACAATCGGAGTCCTGCTTAACGAGACTGCAGCAATGGCCGGGACATGCTCCGCCATGTATTTAAAGCTGTAGGCATGCGCAGCATCCGCACCCTTCTGCTTTCCGAGTCCGATCGCGACCATTTTGCACAAGCCGCTTTCGTACGGTCCACTAAATGCCGTGTGCGGCTTAATGCGGGCGATCACCACGATTTTGTCGGCTTCATATGCCTGCTTATCCATAAATACCGGCAGCCCCTTGGCCAGTTGGCCGACTTGCACGACCTCCATGCTCGCCCGGATCGGAGCCCCGATGAACGCCTCGGTCACACCGAGCTGCTCGAGCACATCCCGCTGCCCCTCCGCTGTCGCTCCCCCGTGGCTGCCCATCGCCGGAACGACGAACGGCTCCGCCCCCTGGCTTTTCAAAGCACGGATCATCTCTTGCACCAAGATCGGCAAGTCGGCGATCCCCCGGCTCCCTACAGCTACCGCTACCCGGTCTCCCGGGTTAATTCGGGCCAGCACACCGGACTGTCCCAGCGCAGCGTGTACCTCTGAGGCTACATCCTCAATTTCAAACGAATTAAAAGCTTGCTTCACCTTGACCATCCGTGGAACGGGCACATGCTGAATTAACGATTCGATGATATCCATAGACATAACCCCCAGTTAAGATGAGATGAGTGCTGCTGCTTCTATTAGTTTACTGCTCCAAAGCCTCTCCATGCTTCGAGGTTAGCTTTTTCTCCAGCGTGTGGAAATACCAGAATAATGCCACCGCCGCAAAGCAGATGATCGAGCTAAGCACAAAGCCTGAGCGGATGCCGAACCAGCCGGCGTACAGCCCCCCGAGCAAGGAGCCTATGGTGCGGCTGATTGCATTCATCGACAAGGAGTTCATCATTTGGCCGCTGGCTTTGAGCTCCTTCGGCACATGAGTGCTGACATATTCGGCAAGACAAAGATAGAACAGCATAAACGTTCCTCCGTGCATCGCCCAGGTCGCCAAATAAATGATCGGGTTGGAGGACGTCGCGAACAGCACCCATCGGAAGGCATTAATCAAGCCGGAGACCAGCAAAATGTTAAAGATACCAAACCTCTTGTAGAGAGGCTGGAAAAAAATCATAAACGGGAACTGGCTAATCGAGCCGATACTGACGCCTAACCCAATCAGTGCCGTGCTAATCCCCTGCTCCTTGCTGAACACCGCCTGAAAGGTGAAAAAGAAGCCGAGCGTGGAGTTGACTGCAAGCGTATACAAGTAGATGCGAACCAGCGACCGATTGGCGAACAGCTCCTTGAGCGATACCTTCCGATCCCGCTGGTACCCCTCAACCTTAGGAATGCCCCAAGCGACCAGAAACGCGAGCAGCAGCATACCGGAGAATACGGGGAACATGTAGTAAATATTTTTGTCCAGCAGCCACCCGGCAACCGCAGCCATGATCGCATACCCGACGGACCCGGCCGTTCGGATGCGTGAGAAGTTGAAGCCTGATTTGGAAGCGATCTCCAGTGTGATCGTATCTCCCAGCGGATTGATGACGCATTGCACAGCGTAGAACAGCACCGAGACGGCAAACAGCAGCCAGAACCGCCCCCCGACCGCAGGCATCAGCCACACGCTTAACGAGCTAAACAACAGTGCCCCAAGCAGTATCCGATTTTTCGACGTGGCACGGTCTGCAGCCAAACCCCAACGCGGCTGCGCGAGCAGCGCCGTGACCGATCCGGCTGTCGCCAAGAGTCCAATCTGGAAATGATCCAGCTTGATCTCATTGAAATAAATCGGGAGATAGCTGGAAAACGCCCCCAGCGCCATGAAGATGAGCGAATAGTAAATGGACATGTAAATGTAAGTAGCTTTGGAATTGCCGCTCATTGGAACCGTCACCTGCTTCCGATAAATTGTAATGCACACGTTAACATCATTTTATCGAATAGCAGCCGTTAAATCTATTCGTTTTATGTCCAAAATATTGCTTTTCTAGCGATTTGTTGACTTTTTCCGAAGCGCTAATATTAGGAAAAATATGAATCCTAGCCCTGATGCCCGTGCACGCATACAATTCTCCAAATTTGGAAAACTTAAAAAAGCTCAAAGAAGGAGGTGCCCTAATGGCCAATTCACAAAATCAAACCAACAAAGCGAGCGTACAGGCAACCGAACTGAATAAAATGCCTGTCGCCGGCGAAGCAGATACGGAGTTCTCCGCGGAGGAGGCGGCTGAAGCGTTCCAGAACAATGCGAATGCCAATGCTGCTCAAAACAACACGAATCAAGAACAATAAAACGCCCTTTTAAAACGAAGAAGGCTGCCGGAGGTAGCCTTTTTTTCTCTTCCCCCTTCCAACGGTCGTCCAGAAAGGAGCTGCGAGTGTGACTGTGCACCAAATTACGTTTAAAGCCTATGCCGTCGCCAATGAAATTGAACTGAATAAAATTGCGATCTATTGCGGCATTCCTAAAAAATATACTTGGGAGCAGCCGTTGATCTTGCGGGGCGACAATTTGACCTCTATTTTACGTACCGGTATGGATGAGTCTAGACAAGTGCTGGTGTTTTCCTTTGGAAGCGTGGTCTTCATCGATCATTTTAGCGAAGCGGAAATTACGTTGTTCTTAGGCTTTCTGCAAACGTTCGAGCCGGAGGTCGCGGACTGGAATCCGAGCAAATATATGGACGATTACCGGCTGCAGGTCGGGGAAACCGAAACAATCGAGCTGACGGACGCCTACGTGGTGGTGCCTGAATATCAGGGCTTCTACCCGGAGCTGATCTCGACCGTTATCGCCAAGTCCGTAGCACTTGAAAAAATCGAAGAGCAGCAGGGTATCATTTATGATCGGCTGGAGATGATGATCGATCGGTTTGAACGAGGAAATTTGCGGATCGGGAACAAAGAGCTGGCTCGGACGACAGCCAAGATCGTGCGCCACGAATATAACACCCTGGCGTATGTCATGATTCTTGATAAGCCGGAGATTACCTGGACAAGCAGTGACGCGGGTGAATTTTATGACCGTATGCTGGAGTTTTTTGAGCTGAATGACCGGTACAAAATTATGAAAAGCAAAACCGAAGTGCTGTATCATGTGATGGAAGGCTTCTCCACCATCAGTCACTCCATCCGGGGGCTGTTTGTGGAGTGGATCGTCGTCATCCTCATTGTCATTGAGGTGATCTTGTCCTTGCTGCAAATTACAGGGTGGATTCCTGTGTATCACTAACGCCTTAGCCCCCCCTCCCTCAGGGCCACCCGATGTTTTTCCCGTAAAAAATTTCATCCATCTCCACCTTTAGCCGCTCCGTAATGTTGATTTGCTCCTGCTTGGACAGCTTATCCTTCGTGAACCCGAACAAATAATTGTTCAGATCAAAGTCGCGCAGCTTGCATTTCGTGTGGAAAATGTTTTCCTGGTACACGTTGACGTCGATCATATCGTACAGTTCGATAATAGAATCCGGAATATAGTTTTGGATGGAGCTGATTTGATGGTCGATATACAGCTTTTGCCCGTTCACGTCCCGCGTGAAGCCTCGCACCCGGTAATCCAGCGTCATGATATCGGTGTCGAACGAGTGAATGAGATAATTCAGCGCCTTGAGCGGGGAAATTTCGCCGCAGGTGGATACATCAATGTCCGCACGAAAGGTGCTGATCTCTTCGTCCGGATGATATTCCGGGTACGTATGGACAGTAATATGGCTTTTGTCCAGCTGGATCACCACGTTCTCCGGCAGCGGTCCCGGCGATTCTTCATAGCTGCTGTTCGGCACCTCGACGACGGGTCCTTCGGACACGAGCATCGTGACACTCGCGCCTTGCGGGACGTAATCCTGCTGCGCGATATTGAGCGGGTGAGCTCCGATAATTTCGGCGACGGTTTTTAATATTTTTTTGAGCCGATCCGAGCTGTATTGCTCGTCGATATAGGCGATGTAGGCCTCGCGCTCGGCCTTCGTTCCGGTATAGCAGACGTCGTACATGTTGAAGCTCAGCGATTTCGTTAAGTTATTGAAGCCGTGCAGCGTAATATGTTGTCCCGGATTGATTTCCATACCTTGATCTCTTGCTCCTTTATTTGGCATTGATATGGGGTATTATGTCCTTAGCCTACGTCCACTATGCTCGATTCATGGGCTGAATTGGGTACCATGCTAAATCTTTCTTAACTTTGCGGGACAAAGCGCTGCGCGATGTTTTATAGTGAAGATGGTATGAAACCTCATTGCTTTAAGACGAAGGAGCCCTGCCATCGATGCCGAACGAAATTCGATTCCATCATGCCGGTGACGTAACGGTGAAAGCCGGCTATGTGCTGCCTGAGCGCAGGATTACCGACTATGAGCTGGTTTATTTTCCGAGCGGAACCCCCACAGTATACACTGTTGAAAATACCCCGCATGTGCTTACGCTGCCCTGTGTGATCGTCACACGACCAGGCGAGCTGCATTCCTACCAATTCGATCCCAAGCGGCCAACGCGTCATCTCTATATTCACTTTGACTGCCACCAGGACACCGTCCGGGAGCGGTTCTCCCTGCTGCACAGCAGCGCCGTCTCGTCCGTGATCTTGCAGGAGTATTCGCTTGTTCCGATGCTGATGAAGCAGCTGCTGTTTTACTTCCATCGGCGGCCGGAGCAGTGGAAGCGACTGTCGGAGTCGCTGTTTCTGGCGCTGCTGGACGAGCTGGAGCAGCTGATTCAGCCGGATGCCAGACTGTCCAGTGAGATGACTCTGCCCATGCAGATCGATCATGCCATGCAGTATATCGATGACCATCTGTCGGAACCGCTGGATATTCTCGAGCTTGCCCAGAACGTCGGCTGGTCGCATGAGCATTTTACCCGTATGTTCCAGCACCACACCGGCTTCTCGCCCAAGAAGTGGATCATTAAGCGCAGGCTTGACTTGGCTGGTCAGCTGCTGCTCCGCCGAACCGACAGCATTAAGGAGATCGCCCGGGAAGTCGGCTTCACGGATGAATATTACTTTCACCGGCTGTTTACGCAGCGCATGGGGATGACGGCGACGGAGTACCGCAAAACTTACGGGGACAAACGGATGCACGAGCTGGCTCCCCCCGAGGCTCACGGACGCTTTTATCCGCTCAATCATTCGTTCACGCTGGAGCAGCGAGAGAAGAAATAACGATATCAAATTTGTCCATCATTCCCTTGGTTGCGTCCATTGTAGCGCTTTCCGTTTTCTTGCAAAATAAGGGTGTAGATCAACCGACACATTGCTAAAAGGGGCTGTGCGCATGGCTAACCCACTCGGAACTAGAGAACGCTACACCGTATCTGTGGAGGAATACGTCCATTACCACCGGGACGGCTATCTGATTGTCAAAGGAATGCTGGATGCGGAGGATACTAAGCGGCTGCAGGGATGGACGGATCAAATTTATACCGGCGGGATCACCCAGCTGGATCATCTTTCTCCGCAGCCAGCATGGATGACGGAGACGCAAAAGCTGAACAACCGTCTAGCCTCCGCCAGGCTTCATAACCCGCATCGGGAGGATCCGACCGCGGAATGGGGACTTCTTCACCCTCGTTTGCTGGATGTGCTCGAGGCATTGATTGGGCCGGATGTGCTCGCGGTGCAGTCGATGTTATTTTTTAATCCCCCGCGCAAGGGCGGTCAAGGCTGGCATCAGGATTCGTTTTATATCCAAACGCAGCCGGATTCGTTAATCGGAGCTTGGATCGCGCTGGACCGGGCGGACACCGACAACGGCTGCCTGTGGGTTGCGCCGGGCTCGCACAACGAGCCGATCTACCCACCGGTTCAGCAGTCAAACTCGTATATGCATGCGAACGAGAAGCAGATCCAAGGGCTGTTCCCTGCTCGCAACGCGAGTGAAATGGATGATATAGTCAACAAGCTGTCCGAGGTGGCGGCCAAATACGGCGAAGCGATCCCTGTCGCATTGGAACCGGGAGATGTGCTGTTCTTCCACTCGCATTTGCTGCACCGCTCCTATCGCAACGAAACGGATGACCGATTCCGCCGAGCGTATGTGTGTCATTACTGCAACGCGCGTTCCTGGGTGCCCTGGGGCGGCGGCAACAAACGGCATCTGCTCTCCAGAGGGCGCACCCACCTGCCCCATGCTTTACCGCAGTTCGGCACGCCGATAGAACTCACGCCCGAGCCGGATCAAGCCGGAGACAGCGGCTCGATGATGGTGGCGATGGACGGCGATAGGATGGGCAAAATGGAGATGTAACTCCGACTAGGACGCACAAAAAGGCTGCCTCTCACCGTAGCTTAACTGCCGTGAGGGACAGCCTTTATCTTATCTAGTTTTTATTCCACTGCAATTTTAACTCTTGGAATGTGCTACAATGATATATAAAGCGTTTACAACGAAGTACCATTTAACTTCATGGGAGGACACCCGCCGTGCTGCGTGAGATCAAAGGCAATGCCAAGTACTGTCTGCTCTATGAACCCATGTTTCTTTTGGCTTACAACCTCTTTATTACCTACGCTTCGGTCTACATGCTAAAAATGGGTCTGAGCAAGACCCAGATCGGCTTGATCGTGTCCATCAATCTGGTGCTGCAGATCGTCACCTCCTTGATCAGCGGCTATTACACGGATCGCTGGGGCCGAAAACGGGCGCTGCTCGTGTTCGATGTACTCGGCTGGAGCATGGCGACGCTCATTTGGGCGATTTCGCAAAATTTCTGGTTTTTTCTCCTAGCCGCCTGTTTTAACAGCTTCGGCAAAGCGGCGGGAACGCCGTGGAACTGCTTATTAGTGGAAGGGACAGAACCGCATGTTCGGCCTAAGGTGTATACGATCCTGCAGCTGATCGGTATGTTCGGAGGCTTGCTGGCGCCGCTCGGCGGCCTGCTTGTCGATCTGTGGGGACTGACAACTGCGGGGCGGATCATGTACATGTTCGCTTTTCTCAGCATGACGATCATGTTCATTCTGCGGAACTGGAAGCTTCACGAAACCGAGACCGGGATACGAAAGCAGAAGGAAAGCTTGAGCATGACGCTAGGCAGCAGTATTCGGGGATATTGGTCGACGCTCCGGACGATGATGGTCAACCCGCTTCTTTTAATCGTCTGCGGCATCTACATATTGTTTCAGTTTCAGCTCAATATGCGCAATACCTATCTGTCCGTGTACATGGTGGATGCGCTTCAGTTTGGTGACAGCTTGATTTCGTTATTTCCGGCTTTTTCCTCCAGCGCAGCACTGCTTCTCATGATCTTCGTCATACCCAGGTTCAAGCAGCAGCTGGGAGATAGGTATATGATGGTTGGCTTTGGACTGTCGGTAGTGTCTTATCTGCTTTTGATTTTTTCACCGCCTCAGAATCTAGGAATGACCATTGCCAGCACCATTCTGTATGCCGCAGGGACGATCATTTCTACGCCCTATCTAGAGGCATCCTTAGCCAATAACATTGAGGATGACAAGCGCGCGAGCATCATTTCCATCCTGGCGGTGTTCATGCTGCTGTTTATTGCCCCATCGGGGATTATTGGCGGCTATACGTACGAGATGGATTCGAGGATTCCATTTATCTTAATGAGCGCAGCCTTTCTGATCAACATCGTGTTGATGCTGGCGTACCGAAAAATGAAATTGGCACAAAAAAAAGATGCAGCCTCCGATAAGAAGCTGCACCCGAACGCTCAATTTTAAATTTAAAGCGTTGAAGCAAAATTACCCCGTTCATCAAAACTAACTTCCTGCAGCTCCCCTACGATTTCCACATTCGGCAACGCGCTAAGCTCGGGCAGGAGCGATTCGGACACGTACATGTATTCCAGATGCAGCGTGCTGTGAATCCGAACGACTCGCGCCTCCCGGGCCGCCGTCCCCCAATTGCAGCGCAGCGCCACCTCCATCGCTTCTCTATCGTTCTGTAAGACGATCGGAATCGCCGCCCGGGTTAAGAAGGAGCTGGTGATGACATTTTCGTTCATTTTTTGAAAATCGATCTTATCGAACAGCCGCTGCGTGGTTAAATCGGCAAGCCCGATCCCGAGCGCGTTCCCGTGGGATTCCTCGCTTAAATCACAGGCAATGACGTATTTCACTCTCGGACTGGCCAGCTCCTCTTCTCCAAGAATACGGAGACGTCCAATGATGTTCGTGTCCATCCCGGTGCCGCTATGGTTTTTGCCGATCTCGTCCACAACCAGAATGTCGAGCTCCTCGAACGGCAGCTTCGGAAATAGCTCCGCCGACAGCTGCAGCAGCTCCTTCTCACGCTGGGCAATCCGGTCGGTCGGGATCGCCTCCAGATAGGCCGTCTGCTCGAAGGCATTCTCCACGATCGCCAGCCCGCACAGCACATTCCCTTGGCTCAATACCACCTCCGCCACCTTCGGCATCATATCGCGGATGCCTTTGACCCCGAAGCTGTGAATTTGCAGCGCCTGCTTATGCTTGCCGAGCCCGATGGCGGCCATTTTCATCAATCCGCTCTCGATCTGGATCGGAGACTTGAAATCGGTATGCAGCTTGACTCGGCCGACCAACAGTACAGCATCAGCTTCATGTGCATATCGGTCCGTATAAACCGGAATGCCCTCGTCTGTCTCTCCGATCTGCACGACCTCCATAGAGGAGAGAATCGGCGCCTCACAGTACGACTCCGTGACTCCGAGGCTGTGCAGCACCTCGATCTGGCCTTCGGCCGTCGCTCCGCCGTGGCTTCCCATGGCCGGGACGATGAATGGCTGAGCCCCCGTTTCTTTGAGTGCTCGCACCGCCGAACGAATGATCAGAGCGATATTGGCGATGCCTCGGCTGCCAGCTGTGATGGCTACTCTCGCTCCCGGAGCAAGTCGCTGTCTTATGCCTGCCTTATCGAGCTGCTCGAATACGGCAGCTTCAATATTTTCAATGTGCGGCCCTTGAAAGTGCTGTCTAATTTTGATCATTTTGGGTATGTTCCCTGTTGTCATTCCTGCTCCTCCTTAGTGTCGGACGCTGTATGGGATATGAGGTATTGAGCTTCAAAACCAAGCATAGTCTTTGCTTTCGTACAATTCAAGAAGCTTTCACGGCCTGTAAAAGGCTGCCTCAGCTCCGCATCGGGATAAAACCGTGAAGCGAGCTCCTTCGACGGGATGGCAGTGCGCTGCTCCGAGCTGGCGATGCAGAACACCTCGTGGCCGCTGAACGGCTTCTCGATGCTGAGACGAAACGCCCGGACACAGTCGCGCACGTCCAAGTAAGACCAGACGTTCCAGGGCTCCGCCTCGGGGTTGTCGATGATTTTGGTCAGCCAGCCGCTGCTGTAATCCTTCGGTTCGAGCACATGGGTAATCCGCAAGGAGGCGATCGTCATGCCGTAGCGCTTCGCCATGCCCTCGGCAATCTGCTCGCCAACGACCTTGGACATGCCATAGCAGTTGTCGGGAGCTACTGGATGCAGCTCATCCATAGGCAAGTAGACCGGCTTTGTCTCTTGGAAGCTGAAGGTGATCCCGAAGGCGCAATCGCTGGAGGCCACGGCCGCCCTTTTCATCCCCAGCTCCCCCGCCGCATGCAGCACATGAAAGACACCCATCGTGTTATTTTGAAAAATATGGCTTTCGCTATATCCGTGCGGGCTTGGAATCGCAGCCAAATGAATGACCGCGTCGCAGCCCGACAGCGCCTGAAACACCTGCTGCGCATCCTTCACATCAGCCTGCGCCTGCTCGACCGGCGACTCCTCCCACGGCTCCATCGTGACCGCGCGAACCTCATACCCGTGATCCAGCAGCTCTTGAATCATATACCTGCCGACTCTGCCGTTTGCTCCGGTGACGGCTACCTTCATAGGTGACCCCTCCTTTATTGCAATTGTTATCGAAGCTTCAACGATAGCAATTGTCAACTTTTACGGACGCACGGACGTCCCATCGGGAATCCGCGCCAAAGTCCATTCCGGCAGCTTGTTCACGCAAGGAAACTTCGCTGCCAGCTCCTCATCGAGATCCATCCCAAGGCCAGGCTTTTCGTTCGGATAGACGAAGCCGTTCTTGATCTGCGGGCAGCCCGGGAAGACGTGCTCCAGCTCCTCGCTCATCGGACTCCACTCCTGCACGCCGAAGTTGTGGGAGCTCACATCTAGGTGCACATTCGCGGCGTGACCGATCGGTGAAACGTCTCCCGGTCCGTGCCATGCGGTGCGTACACCGAACGATTCACATAAGATCGCCAGCTTGCGGGCCGGCGTAATGCCGCCGATCGCGCTAATATGTACGCGGATGAAGTCGATCAGCCGATTCGAAATGAGCGGCAGCCATTCCATTGGATGCACGAACAGCTCGCCCATTGCGAGCGGCGTGGCGCACTGCTGGCGGATCATGTGGAAGTAGTCGATATGCTCCGGAGCGAGCGCATCCTCCAAGAAAAACAGCCGGTACGGCTCGAGCTGCTTCGCCAAGCGGACTGCTTCAATCGGCGCCAGCCGTTCATGCACATCGTGCAGCAGCTCCAGCTCGTTGCCGAAGCGGCTGCGAACGTGTTCGAAAATCCGCGGTACGCTTCGCGCATACTCGTTCGGATCGTAGTACGCTCCCGGCAGACGACCTTCCGGAGAATGCAGTTGGTGGTCGCGTCCCCCGTAGCCGCCCATTTGGCAGCGAATGTAGCGATAGCCCTGCTCCTTGAAGGCGCTTACGCTTTCCTCCAGCTCCTGCAGGTCCCGACCGTCGGCGTGACGGTAAACCGCTGCCGCTTCTCTGCATTTGCCCCCGAGCAGCTGGTACAGCGGCATGCCGGCCAGCTTTCCCTTAATGTCCCATAAGGCCATATCCACGCCTGAGAGCGCGTTGTTCAGCACCGGCCCATTGCGCCAGTACGAGCTGACCATGGCGGATTGCCAAATGTCTTCGATCCGATGCACCTCTTTGCCGATCAGAAAAGGCTTCAAGTAGTCTTCGATCGCCGAAGCGACCGATAAGTAGCGCTGGGTGAACGTGGCGCAGCCGAGGCCGTACAGGCCGGGCTCCGAGGTTTCGATTTTGACGACGACGAGGTTAATGCGCTGCGGTGCAGTCAGAATCGTCCGGACATCGCGGATGGTAATGGGAGCTGAAGACATTTGAAAATGACCTCCAATATGGGATGGTTTGGTTGAATAAGCTCGATCATCAATTCGGAAGTGAAATTCACTTTGGTCCTACCCAGGTCTCCATAATCACACTTGTATTGAATATATGCCCCACCTCCGAATTTCATCTCCATACAATGAAACGCACTCGGAGCGATAAAGTTTCCTAGCAAAAGGGAAAAAACCGCGCCGCTTGCGATTTCGTCCACATCAGTCTATCGCCGGTCTTGATGAAGCGTTAAGCTCCAGCAGAACCTCTTTCGCCGCATAGAGTTGCTTAGACGGGGCCAGCCGTCGGCAAAAAAAATGAGCCCTTCATCGAACGAAGGACTCACTCATCCTATTGGATTTACTTGCTCAATTCCGCGATCTTCTTATCCGCTGCCTCTTGCGTTTCCCTGAGCACGGTGTTGATATCCTTCTTGTTCAGGGCCATCTCCCCGCGCATATTGCGAATCAGCGTCTGCACTTCTTTGTCGTATTTGTTCGGTGTTGGTGTCGGTGACGATTTGTACTTGAAGTAGGCCGCCGTATTCTTGCCTTTCAATGCCGGATTTCCCGTACCATAAGCTTTAACGATTTCCGGATCGTTCAGGACTGTTACCTGGGAGTCCTTGCTCATCGCCATTTGCTGCTCCGGCGACGTGATCAGCTGAATCACCTGCATCGCCTGCTCTTTATACTTGCTGGCTTTCGTAATGACAAGCATGCTGGTCAGCGTATGGCGCCCTTTGCCCTTGGCATCCTCGAAGGTCGGATTCGTCACGACGTCCCAGTTGATTCCTACGCCGTTCGCATCCGCTTGCAGCAGGTCGCTTTGCAGCTTGGCTACCCAGTCCGCTTGCATCGCCAATTTCTTGTCTTTAATAAATTGGTCCGGTCCGTACGCATACGTTTTGCCAACCACCACGCCCGGTTGATCATAATTGGCTTTAAACAGCTCCAGCACCTTGTGATACAGCGGGATATCGACGAGCGCTTTGCCGGTTTTCGGATCTACGAAAGGCTGGGTATACGGGCTGACCAAGTGATCGGGGAAGCGCGGGTCCCACCCAATATATTGGACGCCGTCCTGCGCCCTGGTTAATTTGCGGGACAGCTCCAGCACGTCGCTCCAGAGCATGTCATCCTTCGGATACGGAACGCCGAATTTATCGAAGATGTCTTTGTTGTAAAATAACGCCCCAGGATTCAAGTTATATGGAATGCCCTGCAGCTCTTTCCCTTTGGCATCGAGGTTGCGGACCGCTTGGATCGTCTCCGGAACAAACTTGCTCAAATCCATCTTGGAGCGAGCGACCAGGTCCGTTAAGTCCAGTGGTAAATCCAGCGCTTGCAGCGGCATATGCCAATCGCTGTCGGATACGATCAGGTCCGGTACGTTCCCGCTCATGACGAGCTTTTCCAGGTCGCCATCCACTTTCTCAATCGTAATATTCGGATACTTCTTCTTGATCGGATCGATAAAAAAGTTCTTGTACTCGATATCCGACAAACGAACGACATTGGCATACAGCTTTAATGTAATAGGCTCTGTAGAGACGACAAAATCAGATTTTTCCGCGGATTTCGGCTGATCCGCAGCTGCAGGTGCAGGCTCAGCAGGCTTTGCCGCCGAACATCCAGCTAGTGACAGTGCAGCAATATTGAGTGCAATCGTTAGTTTTCTAAGATGATTCGCCACGTGTTACTCCCCCTTGTTTGTTTCATTGGAATTGGACCATCAGAATCTCTGAGCTCCGCTCAAACCTGGTAGATTCTGATATTATCACAAAAAAAACCCGAAGCAAACATACTTCTCCCGCTCGACGGGGAAAGCAATGCTTGCACTCGGGTTTCTCCTGTTCTCAGCCCTTGTGAACGCGCTTACATTCAACTAAGGTCATTATAGTCTGTATCCAGGCTGATGACAAGAAAAGATTTTGTAAACGCAGGGCGTCACCATCACAACATTTTGCCGAACCAATCATACGCTACCCGCCCGGAGATTTCATGCTCACCTTCGAATAAATCCAGCTCCAAGCGATCGCTGACATCTAGCCGCGAATAGACTATACTAAGCGCTTCATAGGCTTCGAGTGTACCGTGGATCGGGAAAATGCGGTCGCTTTTACCCGCTTCGAGCAGCAGAGGCCGTGGTGCTATTAAGCTGATGACATCAGGCAGCTCCACGTCCAAGGACAGGCCCGGCACATAGTTGTCAATGCAGTGGTGCATGGCTAAGATGCTCGCCTCGAACGTATTCCCGAAGCCGCTAACGACCGCTGCGGCAATCCGCTCATCAACTGCCGCAGTGAACGAGCTGACCAGTCCGCCGCCCGAGATGCCCATAATCCCGATCCGCTGCCCATCTACATCGTCTCTCGTCAGCAAATAATCGACACAGCGCATCGTCTCGTACACGCGGTAGGATGCCATCGTTTTACCGATGGATAGCAGAAAGCTGGACAAGCGGTTGCAGGAATGCGGATCCTTGGCGTTCTCTGTTAGCTTCCGGTCTCCGAACCCGAACAGCTCCGGCGCGACGACGACAAACCCGCGTTCTACGAGCTCGACGGCAAAATTTTTCTGGTAGCCGAGCTCCCCATCCTTCGGTGAGCCATCAGGCTTCAGCCCGACGATATCCCGGCTCCCGTACCCATGCCCGTGGCAAGCGATGACCGCCCGACGGCCTTCGTCCGCCTGCTTCGGGATCAGCACGTACACCGGCATCTGCAGCTGCTCGAACGTCTGGATTTGAATCCGCTGCCTGGTGTAGCTTCCGCAATCCACCGACTCCAGCAGCACGGGGTTCAGCTCTGGCGCTGTCTCCGGGAAGCCGCCCAATCGCTGAATAAACTGCGCACGGTAGCGATCCCTCCATGCTGTCCATTCTTCCGCCGAATCGCCCTTGAACCGTTCCGCAGGCTCGATGCTGTTATACAAGTACTTGAGATATTCATCTGGATTCCACACTTCCGATTTCCTCCTCCATTGTTAACCAGCAGCTCAACGCCAGATGACGGCTTGCTCGTCCGCTTCGATCGCCGCTCTGCTCGCCAGCAGCAGGTCCTGATGCGTGATGAGACCCGGCTTTCCCTGGATTTGCTGGAGGAAATCCTCCACCACGGAAATCGAGGGCTCCACCAAGTCCACCTGATGGAACTTCTCCTCATGGGTCATCGCGAACATCAATTCCTCCCTGCCGATCGCCGGATCTCCCAGCAGCCGCAGCTCTGCGCTCCCCTTCGTACCGGTGACAAAAATGCGTCCATCGCCAAACGTCCAGCACTGCTCCGGCGTATGCCAGTCCGTATACAGCTGGGCCAGCACATTCCCCTCCAGCCGCACCTGCACCGCGGCCGTATCGTAAAACTCCGGGTATTCGGGCAGGATAGTTTTGGACATCATACTGCTGGTCTGAGCGATTTCCTTCCCCGTTAACCACCGCAGCAGGTCGAAGTCGTGAATGAGCAGATCCACGATAATCCCGCCGTTTTGCTCCTTCGAGAAGTGCCATGGAGCCCGCTTGGAGGGCGTCAGCTTGTGCGGCTTGCGCATCGTGATGCTGACGATGTCGCCGAGATAGCCCTCGTCGATCTTCTGCTTCAGCATCACGATCGACCTGCGGTCCCTCGAGGTCAGCAGCAAGCCGACCTGAATGGCATTGCGCTCAAGCACGGCCTCCAGCCGGTTTAGCCCGACTCTTGAGGTCACCAGCGGCTTATCCAGCATAATGTGCTTCCCTAGGCTCTCGCACACTTCGATCAGCTCAATCTTCTGATGATTGATCGCGGACGTGCCCACGATGGACACCCCGGGGGCCAGTACAGGTTCCAGCTCGGTGACGAATGGGATATCATATTTGTTCGACAATGCGATCGCAAGCGACGGCTCGTCCCCTTCATAAATCCCGGCGCATCGATACCCTAACTCTATCATCTCTTGAATGAATTTTTCAATATGTCCGTGACGGCAGCCGATGATGCTGAAATAGCGATTTTTCATTCGATTCACCCCTTCAGTCCGCTAGTGCTGATGCCTTCAACGATATATTTTTGGAAGAAGAAAAAGATCAGAACAACGGGTAACAGTGACAACGTGGACATCGCGAACATACCGCCCCAGTTGCTGGTCGAATCGGCGTCGAGGAACAGCTTGAGCGCGAGCGACACCGGATAGAGCTGCGGCTTGTTCAAATAAAGCAGCGGAGTAATGAAATCGTCCCACCGCCAGTAGAACGAGAAGATTGTGGCCGTCACCAGCGCAGGAACAATCAGAGGAACGATAATGCGGAAGAAGATTGAGTATTTGCTGCAGCCGTCCATTTTCGCCGCCTCATCCATCTCCGTAGGGATCGTCCGAATAAACTGCATGATCAGGAAGATAAAGAACGGCATCCCGAAAAAGCTCGGAACGATAACCGGCTTAAACGAGGACACCCAGCCCAGCTTGGAAAACATGACGTACTGAGGAATGATCGTCACGTCGTGCGGCAGCATTAAGGTCATCATCACGCAGCTGAACCAGAACGACTTGCCCCAAAACGGAATCCGAGCCAGCCCATAGGCGACCAGCGCCGACGACACGACCGCACCGAGCGTAGAGATGATCACGATAATAAACGAGTTTTTGAAAAAGATGGTGAAGCTGTTGTTCCCGAAGCCCTTCCAGCCGCTGACATAGTTACTGAACTCCAATCGGCTGGGGATCAAGCTATAGGCGGTGGAGAACACCTCGCTGCTGGGCTTCAAGGAGCTGACGGCGAGCCACAGGATCGGGTAGATCATGACCAGTGCAAAGAGGCTGATGATGAAATGCTTCGAAATGGATTTGGCTGAGACGATGGGCATCCTATCCCTCCCCTTTCGCTTCGTAATGCACCCAATACTTCGACGATTTGAAGATGGCGAACGTAATCGCCGCCACGATCAGCAGCATGACCCAGGCCATGGCCGATGCGTAACCCATCTCGAAAAAGGCAAACGCTCGCCGGTACAAATACAGCGAATAGAGCAGCGTATTATCGAGCGGACCGCCCTCGCCACGGGAGATGACATACGCCGGAGTAAACGTCATGAACGCCGAGATCGTCTGCATGATCAGATTGAACAAAATGATTGGACTGAGCAGAGGCAGCGTAATGTGGAAAAATCGGTACCACCGCGTCGCTCCGTCCACGCTGGCGGCTTCATAGTAAGATGTGGGGATATTTTTCAAGCCGGCTAAAAAGATCAGCATGGAGGAACCAAACTGCCAAACCGAAAGCGCGATCAAGGTCCACAGCGCCGTACCCGGACTCCCGATCCATGACGTCGACGTATGGATGCCGATCAGACCCAAGAGGGAATTGAGCAGCCCTTTATCCCCGAACACTTGAATCCACATGATCGATACGGCCACACTGCCCCCGATCAGCGACGGCAAGTAATAGGTGGAACGGTAAAACCCGACCCCACGGGTTGTCGTATTGAGCAGCATGGCCACAAACAGCGCAAACACCAGACGAAGCGGAACGCTTGCGAACACATATGTGAATGTGACTTGAAGCGACTTGGTCAATTTTTCGTCGTCGAGGACAATCTTCTGGTAGTTGTTAAGACCGATCCAGTGGGGCGCATCGAACAGATTATAGTCCGTGAAGGAGTAATAGAAGGAGGATAAAATAGGATACAGCGTAAAAATCAGAAATCCGAGCACAAACGGCGATATGAACAAATAGCCGACTAGATGGTTATTGTCACGCAGCTTCATTGGTTTCCCCCCTTGCTAAAAAAGTGAAGAAATGAACCAGAACAGCGCCGGTAGACGCTGTCCTGATCCTGATTCTCGTGCTGAGAGCTATTTTTTGTTTTTGGCCAAAATGGCGTTGGAGTCCTTGAAGAACTTGGCGGACGCATCGGCAGGCGAAATTTTGTTGTATAAAATTTGCTGGCTGGTATCCGTCAGCAGCTTGGAGACCTCCACTGCGCCTACAGGATCAATCGGGTTGTCGGATTTGGTTTGCGTGCCTGCCCAGGCTACGTAGTCTACGATTTTTTGATCCGCTTGACTGAGCAGCGGCTTGATCGCATCCTGCACCTTCGTGGAGATCGGAACCCCGCGCTCGCCCTTCATGATTTTGTTCGCTTCGATGTCATTGATCATGAAGTTCACGAAGTTAATGGCTTCTTCTTTGTTTTTGGAATTTTTGGAGACCGATAGCCCTTGGCTCGACTGCAGGAACAGCCCCTTGTCGATGTTCGGTCCCGGCGGCGGCGCGATTTCCAGCGGGCGCTTGGCAATCGCCGAATCCGCGGCGAACAGATTGGACCAGGTGAACGTTGTCCCTGCGTTACCCAGGACTAGCTCATCATCCTCCGGTACGCCTTTCTTCTGGGCTTGTTTATCAAGCGCAAGCAGGTAGCCGTTGTTGTACATGCGCTGCAGGCGGGTGTAATAATCGGTGTACAGCTTCGTGTCGGTATACCCCAATGCGGTCCCATCCGGACGGAATAAGTTGCCGCCATTGGAGCGCAGGTAGAAGGACAGGAAGTTGCGGTCATCGATGTTGGCGGCAACCAGCTTGCCCTTGGCTTTCAGCTTCGCGCCGATCGCTTCCAGATCGTCCCATGTCCAGTTATTTGACGGCAGCGTGGCGCCAGCATCCTTGATCATCTGCGGATCGTAGACGACCGCAAGCGCGTTTACGCCGAGCGTAAGCTGATACTGCTTACCGTTATATTGACCGACCTTCAGATAAGCATCGGAGATCGAGCTCTTGTCGATTGTGCCCTTTTGCAGGTAAGGACCGAGATCCTCCAACTGGCCTCTGTCGCCGAACTGGCTGATGTAGGCTACGCTCATCTGGATCACGTCGGGCAAATCGTTAGCTGCCGCTTGCGGAACAAGCTTTTTCCAATAGTCGTCAAAGGCGGCGTACTCGGCTTCGATCTTCACATTCGGATGCGCCTTCTCGTACATGTCGATCATTTTCAGCGTGTAATCGTGACGCGATTGACCGCCCCACCAGGCGACGCGTAGCTTGATCGGGTCTTTGCTTTTGCTGGTATCTGCCTGTGCGGTCTGTGCCGGTTGGGGTGTTCCAGCAGTTCCAGCAGCACCGCCAGTGCCGGTGGAAGCCGGTGCGCTTGGGCTTGCGCTGCAGCCAATCAATGCGGTCATAAGCAACGATGCCAGGGTGAACGAAACCGTTTTTCTCATCGAGAAACCCTCCCTTTTTCTTCGCCTTACCGTTTAACTAAATCACTTATGAGAATCGATTGACCTTCCCTCATCGACTTGTTGGCCGCAAATCCGATCGCATTGGACATTGCCCCGTCCCAGGAGCTCGCTTGCTGATGCAGCGGATCCTCCAGATTGCCCCGGAACAGCATCTTGAGCAGCCGCTCGTCACCCCCGCCATGCGCACCTAAGGCTACAGGCACCTTGTAGGTGATTTCTTCCTCCTCGCGGTTATACACCTTGAGCTTGTTGATGTCTTCACCAGCAAACGGACCGACTCGGCCATGGTACGTTTCGACCTCCATGCGGCCGTCCGTGCCATTCAGTGACAGCCGGAAGCCCTCGAGCGGGGAATGCGCCGTCAGCGAATAGCTCATCAGCGCTCCGCCGGCATATTTCACGTGCAGGCTCACCGAATCCTCGATATCAATCTCCTCCGAGAAGACGCATTGATCGCGGAAATAGCCGTCGACATCCTCGCAATCAAGGTACAGCTCCCGGAACGATGGCTTGGTGATATCGAAGAAAAACTCGCACGAGGACTTATAACTACAGGTCAAACATCGGGTCCCCCGCTCCTCCCGCGTCGGGCCGTAATAACGCAGCGAGCCGAAGGCCGACACCTGAACCGGCTCTTCTTCAAGAAGCCAGTTGATGAAGTCAAAATGATGCGTCGATTTATGCAGCAGCAGCCCACCGGAGTTCTCTTTCTTGCGATGCCAGCGCCGGAAGTAATCCGCGCCATGATCCGTGTCCAGGAACCATTCGAAGTGGACGCTTAGAATTTGCCCGATCGTATTCTGCTGAAGCAGCTCTTTGATGCGGGCGGCAAACGGTCTGTATCTCATGTTGAACGTAACGGTCACTTTGCGGCCTGTTCGCTGCTCCGCTTCCAGAATCGCGTTGCATTTGTCCTCATCGATGGTCATCGGCTTCTCCGAGATAACGTCGCAGCCCATTTCCATCGCTTTGATTATGTATTCATGATGGTACCGGTCGATTGTCGTGACGATCACGATATCCGGTTTGGCGTCCTGGATCATTTGCTCGAAGCTGTCGTATACCGGAAAATCCCCGCCGCATTTTTGCTTCAGCAGCTGGGCCCGCTTGAAATTGATATCGTAAACGCCGACAATGCGGGCCACGTCTTGAAACTGAGTGCTAAGCGGAAGCGCGAACATGGATGTGCATCGGCTGCCTGCGCCGACGATCGCGTAGGTTTTCATAGGTTTGGTATCATCCCTTTTGGTTGGAGTATTCGTACACCGTTTCACCATTCGATACCGTTTCGAGAATCGTCCAGCTTCTATCGGGGTGCTGCTCGTATACAATCAAGTCCGCCGGAGAACCGGTCTGAATCGTTCCAATCCCTTGCTGATCCAATCCGAACAGCTCCGCCGGATGCTTCGTCGCCATCGTAATCGCTTCGCCCAGCGAGGCGATCCCCGAGACGGCTACCCTCTGGATGCCGATATGTAAAGGGGTAGCTGAGCCGGCCAATATATCGGGTGTGCTCGCCAGATGCAGGAAGCCGCTTTCTTCCAAAATCACATCGTCGTTAATATGTGTCGTGTATCTGCCGGGGGGCATTCCTGCCAGGTTGACGGCGTCGCTGGTTAGAATGGCCTTGGAGCTTTTGGTGCGGATCATCACTTTGAGCGTGGACATCGGCAGATGAAACCCATCCGGGATAAGGCCTGCCCATAGCCGATCCTCCGCCAGCTGCGCCCAGATGTAATTGGGGTGACGCTTGATATACGGGTGGGCGCCATTGCCCAGATGCGTGCTCATCGTTGCGCCGGCGCGGACGGCCGCTTGGATGTGCTCCTCCGATGCTGCGGTATGCCCGATCGAAGCGACGATGCCCAGCTGGTGCAGCTGCTCGATAAACGCGATGGCCCCAGGCTTTTCCGGTGCCAAGGTGACTTTGCGCAGGCGTCCTCCAGCGGCTTCATGCCACTCCAGAAACTCCTGCCAATCAGGGTCACGGACCCACTTAAGATTATGCGCACCGCGTGGTCCATCCTCCGAGGCTATGAACGGCCCCTCCACGTGAATCCCGATAACTGCATGAGCTACCTTCGGATCCGCCTCACAAGCCGCTGCAATCGTTCGAATACAATGCAGCATTCGCTCCTTCGGCCCAGTGACGACCGTAGGACAAAAGCGGGTCACTCCTCCGCGATGCAGAACCCCGACAATCTGCTTTACGGTGTCGATGGTCAGCTCCGTATCGTTCAAATCATATCCGCCGATCCCGTTCAGCTGAACGTCGATCAAGCCGGGGGCGATCCAGCGGTCCGTCTGTTGATAGATGCGCTCGACATTGACTACTTTGCCACCCTCGGCGCTAACGTTAATCGTCTGCCCGGTCAGCCAATGCCTGCCTGCCCAAGATTTGGTCATGTGCCTTACTCCTCTCAGCCTGTCCCACAGCCACACACGCAGTTAGGAATTTAAATGCCCAATGAGCTCCCGATCTACTTCGGATGCCGAATTCTCGTCGATGAACAGCGTAAAGCTCGGATGATTTTTCAAGATGGTCGCCGGAATTTGATTCGTGACATCGTTCATAAACAAGTCGCGGATGGCGTGTGCCTTCACCTTATGCGGGACACAGGAGACGATCATGGCACTTTGCAAAATTTGGTGCACCGTCATCGTGATCGCTTGAGTGGGGACGTCATCCAGCGTATCAAACCAGCCCTCACCCACCTGTTGCTTTTTACATTTGTCATCCAAATTCACAACAATATAGGCTTCCTGGGTGTCAAAATCTGCCGGTGGGTCGTTGAACGCAATATGCGCGTTTTCTCCGATGCCGATGAGCGCAAGATCAATCGGCGCCTTTCGAATCTCTCTTGTCAGGGTAGCGATATTGGTTTCCAGGTCGCCTTCACCATTTACGAAGTGCGCTTCCCCGAGCGGAATCGGCAGCTGATCGAGAAACCGCTCCGTTAAATATTTGCGGAAGCTGGCTGGATGGACGTATGGCAGATTCACATATTCGTCCAGGTGAAACATCTCAACCCGGCTCCAATCAATGTCCATCGTGACCAGCGATTCCAGCGTTTCAAATTGCGAAGCCCCCGTCGAAAGCACCAAACGGGCTTTCCCCTTGGTCTTGATCAGTCGCCGAAGCTCCTGTGCGCAAAATTCTGCGGCCTCTTGCCCAAGCACCTTGGCGTTCTCCAATATTCTTACGTTCATATAAGCCCTCCCCTTCGGTTATTCCGTCCAATAGAAACCGATTTCTAGAAATCGATTTCTATTCGGCGAGCATGTTGTATCTTTATGCGCGAAAGTACGAATTATTCCAGTCGTGTCACGACAGAATCGCGTTCGATGACCTCCGGCGGCAGCATCATCTCTCGCTCACCCACGTGGTCCCCGTTTAATAAATTCATCAGCGTTCGGCAAGCCAGAGTACCCAGCTCATACTTAGGCAAATTCACCGTCGTAAGCGATGGCGTCAGCATCTCCGACAGCTCGATATTGTCAAACCCGATGACGGACATTTGACCCGGAACATCGATGCCCTGTTCCTTCAGCTCTTTAATCGCCCCGGCAGCGGTCAGATCGTTGCAGCTTAGAATCGCCGTTGGACGCTCCTGAATAGGCATAGCAATCAGGTGATGAGCCAGCTGCTTGCCGTTATTGAACTCAAACGTGCTGCAGTACTTCGTGTCTTCACAGTCCTCCGAAATCTGTATCCAGGCTTTGAGAGGCGTAATCCCGGCCTCCTGCATAGCATCCTGATAACCCTGATGGATGTGCTGCCGGCTAGAGCGATTCAGGGCGGCCGAGATAAACGCAATGCGGCGGTGACCGCGTTGAATCAGGTGCGAGCAGGCGAGGTAGGCGCCGTGCCGGTAGTCAAAGCCGATTTGAACGACTTGGCGGCTCTCGATCCTCTGGTCGATTGAAATGATGCTGACCCCTCGATTCAGATACGGCTTGAGCCAGCCCCTCCGCTGCGAGATCGACGAGATAATGACGCCCTTGACCTGCTTCTCGAGCAGCGTTTGCAAATATTCGGCTTCCAGCTTCGGATTCTGGTGCGCGTTGCACAAGAGCACCTGATAGCCGGACTGACGTGCGATTTCTTCAATTCCGAGCACGACATCGGCATAAAATGGGTTGCTGATCGACGGAATGATGACACCGATGGACATGCTGTTATTTTTCTTCAACTGCCGGCCCAGCATATTGGGGGTATAGTTGAGCTGCTTAGCGGCTTCCTTGATTTTCTTGCTCATCTCGCTGCTCACCGGGTAATTGCTGTTGCTGAGCACCCGGGAGACGGTAGCTGCGGAAGCATTTACAAGCTGTGCGATATCGTATATGGTCACCGGCTTGTCAGACACATTCTCACCTCAACCTTTTTTTCAATGGCATGTAAGACGAACTGTACTCTATATTCCTATGTCTGAAGTGTTGATTTTAAGATAAAAAAAAGCCATCAGAATGTTCTGATGACTTCCTTGTCTGCTTCAGGAATCCACGCTTGGGCTATAAAATCTCGGCCTCGGATATGAACAAAATCCTCATAGACATCAATGATCAAGCCCTCCGAGCGGTTTTCCTGAATCGTCTGGTCATAGTTGTTGTAGGGATAGCTTACAGAGGAGCTGTTCACCATGGTGAACGCCCCTTGAACCAGAGTCGTTGGAAGCGGCAGCTCCCAGTGTGTATGACCTGAAAAATAGATGACCTCCGGATAGCTGGACTATAGCTGCTTTAATTCCGTCAGCTGCACCACGCCACGTTCTGTACTGCCGGATACAGTGCCTTGAAACGGCTGATGAAGAAACACGAACATCGGGTTGTGCGCAGCGGCACTTTCTTGCAGCTTCTCCTGCAGCCAACTAAGCTGGGCTGGGGATAGACAAGCATCCTCGTTATTCGCCGGATCGGATTGTTTATATTGCTCGGAGCCCAGAAACATGAAATGACCCTTGAATCAACCGGTCATAATATAAGCCGGACAATCCGGTAAACTGTAAAAACCGCGCGATTGAAGCGTGATCCGTCTCCCCATTGGGAAACGAATCGGGTGCCCAGTCCCCTTGGGAGTTGTAATAAGCTTGATAAAATTCGTGATTGCCAATCGTATAGTAGATTCGGTCTGCTAACGGATGATTCTGTACCAGAGCGCCGAGCTTCGCATAATCTTCGGGCCGCCCGTCACCAAGGTCTCCGTTAATCACTAGGTCGTCCAGCTCAGGATTCAAACGGTATAAATCCGCCAGAGCTGCACTAAACTTCCCTGCCGCCTTTGTGTCCCAGTACTGGATATCGCTAAGCACAGCAAAGCTTAACTTCGGAGCTGGAGCTGCAGCTTTCCTAAGCTCGTCGGCTAGTCGGTGGAGCTCATCTTTTTCCTCCGGTGAAGTAACGAAATTCCAGCGCGGCTGGAGAAACGCTTCGATAATCTTGTTCGCATCTTTCACACTCAGCAACCGCACCCTCTCCTTTGCATCATCTTAGTTAGAATCCTATCCATCAGATGTCTGACCTGAAGCCTTTCGCAGCTCCTCGGCCAGCCGGTGAATCTCATCCTTGTCCTCCTGCGAGGTCACGAAATACCACATCGGGCTTAAAAAGGCATCAATAATTTTGTTGGCATCCTCTGGACTTAACATGCGTGTCTCCCCCCTAGCTCAGACTGAAGACTGTTCCTCTCATAGCGTATGTGAAAATAAAACAAGCTGACACCGGTTAAGAACCAGGATCAGCCAAGTTGATTATCCCTGTCTAAATTTGGAGATAATTGTCCTATTCATCTTTTTCTGAAAAGAGGCTTATCTTGAATAATCAGAAAATCACAGCACTCCAAATGGGCATGTTGATGATTATGACGGTGGGGCTGGTTAATCATGTGACACTTCTCCCTCTCCTGCTGGATGCCGCCAAAAAGGATTCATGGATCAGCATCATCTTCACTGTCCCGCTCTGCATCCTATGGGTTACCATTCCCTTTTACATAATGAAGAAAACCAAACAGACCAATCTTGTGCAATGGCTAAAGACGAGCCGGCTAAACTGGTTCAAGCCCGTGTTCATAGGAATATTTTTTTTGTATATGACCATCAACATGTTTATTACCCTCCGGGAAGTGATCACATGGACGAAAATCACCTACCTGCCCCAGACGCCTATGCTGCTGACATGCTCTACTTTGCTTCTGCTGTGCATGTATGCGGCATCGAAAGGGATTAAGGCGATTGCCATTGCAGCGGGTATTCTTCTGCCTTTCGTTTGGTGCTTAGGCTATTTTGTCATGAGCAGCAATTTCCAAGTGAAGCGGTACAGCTTGTTGTTCCCTCTATTTACCACGGGAAGTGGCCCCATCTTACTCTGCATGACTTATGTAGGAGCAAGCATGCTGGAGATCATCATAGTGCTGCTGTTTCAGCATCATATTAAGGAAGACGTAAAGTGGTGGCACCTTGCAGTGGTATTGTTCCTTCTCGGAGGGCTAACCCTAGGGCCTTTGATGGGTGCGATTGCAGCGTTTGGCTATGAAGCCGTGAAATTAAAATATCCGGCATATGAGCAATGGCGGCTGGTTCAGCTGGGAGCCTTCGTTTCCCATGTCGACTTTTTGTCTATTTACCAATGGATCTCGGGCGCGTTTATACGAATTTCGTTGTCGCTGTATCTGCTGATCGATTTGCTGCAGCTGCAGAATAGGAAGAGTAAAATGATCGGCTACGGGCTGTTTGGCTTGGCCATGCTGTTTCTGATGGTGGTTGTCAAAATCCCCGAAGCCATCTATTCCAGATTAATCAAGGATTTTTATTTGGCCGTTTTCTTCTGTATTCTTCCGTTGTCGCTAGTTCTGTTCGTGCTGGTTTATGTGAAAACCAAGAGGAAAGGTATGTCTTCATGATGTTGGACACCAGATGGAATAAAGCTGCGTTGCAAGCCCAATTTGAGAATTCGGCCGATATAATAATTGAATGCTACCCTTCCGAGGAATCCACTCTGCTAATCCTGGTGTTCTGTGAAGGGATGTCGGATTTCAAACAGCTCAATGAGACGGTGCTTCCAGTGTTTAGGGAGGTGCTGGAGGAAGACTGTCCCGATGATGAGATTGCAATAGAAATAGGAAAAAGCCTGCAAGTTCATGAACTGAAGTCCGATGAGGAGTGGACGGTTGCTTTATTCAGCGGGCATCTGATGATTTTTGTCGCCAACCGCATATACTCCTACAATATGGATAAAATACCCAAGCGAAGTCCGGAGGAATCCGCAACGGAAATTTCGCTAAAGGGTCCGCGCGATGGATTTACCGAAGAAATCTCCACCAATATCGCCTTGATTCGCAAGCGGTTACGGACACCTAACCTGCAAAACGAACAGTTTAAGATCGGTAAAGAAAGCCATACAGTCGTCTCCCTGCTCTATCTTAAAAATATGGCCAGCCCCGAGGTCATCCAGCAAGCGAGGGAGCGCATCCTAAACTACGAAACGAACGCCTTGTTCAGCAGTATGCAGTATGAAGAAGTGCTGGGCGACAAAAAATATTCGCTCTTCCCGCTGCTCGATTACATTGGCCGGCCGGACTTCGCCGCCGAGTGCTTGCTGCGCGGCCGCTTTGTCGTGCTGGTCAACGGCTCGCCGATGGCCTTGATTGGTCCTACCAATCTGACCGAGCAGCTCAAGTCTCCGGAGGATTTACATTTTCCGTTTTATTTCGTGGCCTTTGAACGGCTGCTGCGAATCTTCGGGCTCTTCGTATCCATCTTTTTGCCGGGCTTCTGGATTGCACTCACGGCGTTTAATATGGAGCAGATCCCGTTCAAGCTGCTGGCCACGGTGACCAACTCCAGGCTGGGCCTGCCCCTATCGGCGCCATTGGAAGCACTGCTCATGCTGGGCTTGTTCGAGCTGTTTCGCGAAGCCGGCATCCGTCTCCCCCGAGCCGTCGGACAAACTGTAGCCGTCGTTGGCGGGCTGATTGTCGGTGATTCCGCGATCCGCGCCGGTTTAACCTCGCCCACCATGCTGGTCGTTTCTGCAGTTACAGCCGTAGCTACCTTTATTTTAGTCAATCAATCGCTTAGCGGGACGGTTAGCATTTTGCGCTTTTTTTCGCTGATTTTGTCGTCGCTAATGGGCATGTTCGGCTTCTTTATTAGTATGATGTTTATCATCATGTACATGGCCGGCTTGGAATCCTTTGGGATCGGATACCTCGAGCCGCTGGCTCCTCCGTCGTTTGGGGGAGATTGGGTGAAAGCGATTTTGGATGTTCCGAGGAGGTGGAAATATTCGAAGCCTAAAATGTTTAAAAAATAACCACTCCATGTCATTCAAAAGGCGCATGAAGCTCTTCGGGCTATGCGTCTTATTTTCTTCCCTGCTTTGGATTACCGGCTGCTGGGATATGCAAAATCTCGAAGATATCGATTTGGTGAATGCCATTGGGATGGATTATGTCGATGGTCAATTTGTCGCCTATGGCCAAATGGTTGATTTTTCAGCCGTGTCCAGGCAGGAAGGCCCCAAATCGACGGATCCGGCGATTGTATGGGTAGGTATTGGCAAAGGGAAAACCGTGAATCTGGCGATCACCGATCTGTATCGAACGGCGCAGAAGCGAGTCGTCTGGGCCCATGTTTCTTCAATGATCTTATCCGAGCGTATGATTAATCATGGACTCATGACAATGAACGACGCGCATCTGCGCTATCGGGAGCTGCGAGTGACGCCTTGGATTTATGGTACCCGGGAAAGCATCGAGCAGTTGTTTACCGTACAGCCGTTCTTTAATTTATCTCATCTTGCCACGCTAATCCATGAGCCGATCGGGACGTACCGGCAGCATTCCTGGGTGCAGCCAATCCGTTTACTATACCTGCTTTCGGATCTGCTTGAGCCCGGTAAAACCGTCGTTCTCCCCTCACTTTCTATCGACAAAGAGCAATGGAAAAGAAATCAGGAACCGGATCCGAAGCTGGAGATCGATGGCGCCTTCATCATTCATGACAACCGGTACAACGGTTGGTTGAATGATGAGAAGCTGCGGGGCATCCGGTGGTTATCGAATCGAACCAGACGATCGCCGATTGTGGTGAAGGACGAGGATCGCGCGAAAGCCACGGTGTCCTTGGAGAATCCCTCCTTTGAGATTGAAAGCCGCCTTAGCGGGCAAAATCCTACGTTTTCCCTCCACGTAAAGCTAAAAGGAAATATTGTCGAGCTCCATGGGGAGATGTCCATGCAAAAGCTGGAGCAGCTAACGGAAGCGGCGGTAGAGAAGGAAATCCGGTTTACCTATAATGAAGGCTTAGCCATCGGCTCAGATCTGTATCAACTGGAAAATGAGCTGTACAAGCAGCATTATTCATCATGGCAAGAGCTCACCCACAGTCAGCCGCTCGCACTGAATCCAAGCTCGTTAGGGGATATTAAAGTTCATTTAGAGATTACCAGCACCGGCATGAGAAAAATGGAATGATTTTGCTGAGAGCTGTCTGGAAAGGAGGAGGAAGGGCAGGATGGGTGCACTGATCCGAAGGCTTCTATGGCTTCCGGTCGTCTTAACGCTTAGCGGCTGCTGGGATATCCATTATATTGAAAACATAAACTACATCACCGCGCTTGGATTTGACTACGCCGACAATCAATTCATTGCCTATGGCCAAATGCTGGATTTTTCCTCCGTCGCGAAGCAGGAAGGCTCCCGAAAAAGCACTACACCCGCCGTAACCTGGGTCGGCAAAGGCAAGGGCGAAACCTTTAACATGGCACTTAATGACTTCTACCGGACCGCGCAGCAGCGTATTTTATGGAGTCAAATCACGTCGATCGTTATTACTGATCGAGCTTTAGCGCATGGAACCGATGAATTTAACGACGCCATTACCCGCTACCGGGAAATTCGGTTTACGCCATGGGTTTATGCGACCAAGGAGCCGATGGATCAGCTCTTCGTCACACCGGCTTTCTTCAATTTGTCCGAGCTGTCCACCATTGAGCACGAACCGATCCAAAACTATAAACAGCGATCCTGGATCAAGCCGATCAGCTATTTGCAATTTGCTTCGGATATCCACGAGCCCGGAAAAACCGTCATTGTTCCTTCGATCACCATTAATCATTCCCAATGGAAGCGCAACGACGCCAAGGAATCGAAAATGATGGTGAATGGCGCTTATTTTATTACGAAAGATCACTATCTAGGCGCTTTAAATGAAAATCAGCTGGAAGGCTTAAGGTGGATGACTCCGGAAACGGTCCGATCCCCCATTCTTATTCCCGCCGCACAAGATTCAGTAGATACCCTGTCACTTGAACATCCTAAGCCCAAAATTAGCACCTCGTTCAGCTCAGGCGAGCCAACCTTTTCCATCGCAGTGGAGCTGTCCGGCAATGTTGTCGAGCTCGATACGCCCATGACGGAGACCGAAATGGTGAAGAAGGCGGAAGCGGTCGTCAAGCAGCAGATCAAGCAAACGTACCTTGCCGCGCTGAAAAAGAAGATTGACATCTATCAGCTGGAGTATTTTGCATACAAAGACCACTACCAAGAGTGGAGCAAACTAACGAAACTTCACCCGTTCCGCTTGTCCGAGTCCTCTCTCTCCGATATTCAGGTGAAGGTAAAGCTCTTGCATTCAGGCTTGCTCGACGAAATGCTGGATGAAAAAATAGAGGGAGCGAAATGAACATGGCTACAGCCAGGTCATTCGCTTCCTCTATTCTAAAGCTTATTTACCGCCCGAACGCTTCTTGTAGGCGTCCGTCATTTCTTGGCTGATCTTCACGATGTTCGGATCGTTCTTCATTTTGTTTACATAGTCATCCCAAGCGGTAATCGGCGCGGAGCCGAGCAAAATCTTCGTTTTCAAATCCTGCAGGTTCTTCTGGAACTCCGGCAGGAATTGCTGCGACGTAGGCGAGAACAGACCGATGCTGCTGTCGGCTACACTGTTTTTCGCGCGTTCGTCCTGAATTTTCTTGTACAGATCGTTGGCTTCTTTCGGGAAGAACACCTTGGTCGAGCTCGCATAAGGATCCGCTACATACACGATCTGGTTAAAGTCTGGGCCGTTGTCGTCGTTCAGCTTCTTCGTATCGACAACCTTCACGCCGTCCTTGACCGTATAGTGCGTGCCTTCAAAGCCGTACTGCTGAATGTTGAACACGTCGTCGTTCATCCAAGTGTCCACCAGTTTCAGGATGCGCTTCATCTTCGCTTCAGGCACCTTCTTCGGAATCGCCAGCGTACCGGCAAAGCCTGGTCCCTTAGGATTGTAGTTGTTCACCGAAGTCAGCGGGAAGAAGTCGGTTTCCTTGAAGTTCGGAGCTGCTTTCTTAATGTCCGGCAAGTAGTCGTTCATTGTACCGGCCTTATCCTGGATCATACCCGCTCTGCCGGCCTTGAACAGATCCTTCACCTGGGTCCCTTTCATCGAAGCAAAGTCTTCTGGAATCAGCTTCTCGGCTACGAGCTTGCGCAAATATTCAAGCGCTTGGCGCTCTTCCGGCAGGAACGCGGCGTAAACCATTTTGCCGTCGACCAGCTTCCAGTTGCCGTTGACGCCGGTAAACGCATTTTCGATCGGCCCGAGCGAGCCCATATCCGTCGGGTTCACGTTCGCCGTGAAGGCCACGGTGTCTTTCTTGCCGTTCTTGTCCGGATCGTTTTCGGTGAACGCTTTCATCATCTGGTACAGCTCATCGGTCGTTGTTGGCGGCTTCATGCCCAGTGCATCCAGCCAATCCTTCCGCACGATGAAGAAGCTGTCGGCTTCCGATGGACGCGGACGCGGGATGGAGTAGTTTTTGCCATCCTCCATCTTGGTCAGCTCCCAAGCGGTTTTGGAAATTTTGCTGGACAGGTTCGGATAGTCCTTGATGTAGTTCGTGATGTCCCAGAACGCGCCCTGCTGTACCATGGATCGGAATACCGGAGAGAACGGATCACTAATGTAGGTCAGATCCGGAATGTCCCCCGAGGCCAAAGTCACGTTCAGCTTGTCGTTATACGTGTTGGACGATACCCATTGAATGTTCATTTTGGAGTTCGTCGCCTTCTCAATCGCCCGCTTGATCGGATTATCGTCAGCCGCCGGTGTTGGGGTTAACAAAATCGTCATGATGCTGAGTTGAAGCGGATCCTCCGCTTTCGCTGCGTCACCGGCCGGTGCGGATGCCGATTGGCTGTTCCCCCCGCCGCAAGCTGCGAGTACGCCGGACAAAGCGAGAATCGAAGCGACGCTGAGCAACGCTTGTTTTTTCATTTTTACTTTCACTGCAAGACTCCTCCCTTTATTGTGAACGGTTTCATATATTGCAGCCGGCTTTAACCGCTGCACTTCCTTCAAGGTAAAGCAGAGCGGTTCTCCAGACAATCGGACTTTCTTGCAGCCGCGCTGGATAAGGGTTTGCACTTTATTGCAGGACCAGTAGTAAATGAATATACCCGCCGAAGCCAGCTCCGACGGGCGTTAAAACAAATGCTATGCCTCCCGGACCATGTCGCGGTATTGGCTGGGGGTAACGCCTTCGTATTTTTTGAATATGCGGTTGAAGTAGCTTTGCTGGTAGCCTACTTTTTCCGCCACCTCGGTGATCTTTAGCTCGCTCTCCTTCAGCAGCTCCTTGGCGGTCGCCATCCGGATGTTCGTTAAGTAGTCGATGAAATTGATGCCGGTGATCTGCTTGAATGCACGGCTCAGCGTATATGGGCTTGTACCATACTGATCGGCGCATGATTCCAGCGATAGGTCCGTCATATACTTCTCGTTTAAGTACAGCACGACTTGCTCGACCATTTGCTTCAAGTGGAAATCCTGCTTGCTGATCAGCTCCTGCACGAACGAGCGCACGATCCGGTTGCGGAACCAGCGCAGCATGTCGTCCGGTCCCTTTTGCACACTGAGCTCATCGAACAGATTCGCGCCCGCAAACATATGCACCGGATTCATCCCGGAATGCATCATCGCGTTGAGCACACTGCCCAGCAGCTGCAGCATGCCTTGGCGCACGACGAGCTCTGCCCGTCCTTCTTGCGTTAGTTCGCCCAAAAACTGCTCGATCAGCGCGGCCGCTTCATCCTCCGAGCCCATGCGGATTGCATGCACGATCTCCTTCTCCAACGGAAACGGATAATGGAACTTACGCTGGGAATCCGTTTTGTCCAGCAGCTCGAGATCGATGATTTGGCCTTCCTCCGGCATATCCCGGTAGCTCAATGCTTGCCGCGATTCTTCGAACAAGTAAGGAATCTGCTTGATCTGCGACGTCATAGGGCTGAACGACACGGTGACGGACAGCTTGAGAATGCGGCGGATGACCTGGATCAGCTCCTCGCTCAGCTCGCGGAGATCGCTGCGCAGCCGCTGAGGCGCCACGTCCTCAGGCACCAGAATGAGCACGCCTATGCGCATATCGTGGAAATTGACGACCTCCGCCCCGTCGAGCCGCACCTTCGTCATTTCATCGATGATATTCGCAGCCGCGAAGGATACGAGCTCCTCATCGCCCGTAGAAAACCGTCCCTCCAGCGCCGACAAGCCGTGCAGCTGGATCATCATAGCGACGAACGAGCGTCCGTCCACCTCGCGCCCGTAATGCTTCAGCCGTTCGCGAATATCGCGCTCATGGTAGGAGAACAAATACCCCTGCACAAGCTGCAGCATGAAGCCTTCGCGGACGAGCGGCATCTGCTGCTCCACCTTGTCCTTCAGCGTCTCGCTTTCGCGGTTCAGCTCCAGCCAATGCTTCTCAATGAGCTCGAATTCATCCTTGCTGCCCGTGCGGAGCGCGCCGCGCGTTGAGCCGGACAGCATCTGAACCAGCCGATCCACCGGCGTGTACAGCCGATTGGAAGCGAGCCACGAGAACAGCAATGCCAGCACCAGACCGCCCAAGCTGATGAATACGATCAGCTTCGAGAGGAAGATGACAGGGGAGGTAATCGCTGTTAGCGGCGCCGCCGATAAGTATACCCACGTCATCCCTAGACGAGAGAACGTGCCGGAGGAAACGGAATACGTCGAGTTTTTATAGGTGAACAGGAAGGAATCGTTCTTCCCCTCCCGTTTCTTATATTCGTCTTGAATCGCCCGATCGAGCTCGCTTGGCTTATCGTCGCCGGTAATGGCCCAATCGCTGTCGCCTGGCATCAACAGGCTAGCACCTTCATTGTAAGGGGTGAGCGTGCGCAGCAGCTTGCTGAGCTTGGTTTTATCGAGCGTGGCCGTAAGCAGCCCGAATTGCTCCGGCATCCCGCCAGGCAGCTTGGTGACGAGCGTCAGCTTTTTTTCGCTGCCGTTAGCTGTGCTAGGGTCCGCATCGGTCCAGAAGATCGTCTTCTTCTCCTGCAGCAGCGCGTTATACCGCTCAATCTCCGCCGGATCGCTCATAAATCGATACTTCTCTTTTGTAAGCGTCAACATCCTAGGCTTGGTGAGAAACAGCTCCACTTGATTGATCAACGGATGCGACGATTCCAGCACCAGCATCGTCCGGTAGAGCTCCTGCACTTGGTCGTATTTATACACAAAATCGATATCCTTCAGCCGCTGGTCGAACTTCGGATCGAATGTCCAATGGGAGAATGTCATTTCCAGATACATCAGCTGATCGTCAATATTTTCTGCCCGCTGCTTGATTTGACTTTGGTGCAGACGCTGCAGCTCGTTTTCGATTTGGCTGGTCGCGGTCCAGTAGATCCCCATCCCGATGATGAGGCCCGGAATGCAGGCGATCAGCACAATCAGCGTTAGGCTTTTACGGTAAAAGCTGCGCCGGTACCCCCCGCGTTCCTCCCGCTCGCCGCCCAGGCGAAGCCATTTCTTCCACGTTTCTGTCATGCCGCACCTCCTGTTGCCCTGTTATGTCGAATGGCTTTTACATATTCCACACACAGACGCCGAATTCCTTTTCGGACTCCATGCCGGTTGTCGACGCCTTACATGCGAAGAGCCCGATTCGAGAGAAAAAATTTTCCCCCGAACCAGGCTTGGGACCGCATTCGTCGTATTCCTCTAGCCTTTGACCGAGCCGACCATCGCACCCTTGGCAAAATGCTTCTGCAAAAACGGGTACACGAGCAAAATCGGCAGTGTAGCGATGATGACGGCGGCCATCTGCAGCGTTTCGGACGGCGGTGCCACCGAGGACGTCGTGGAAACAGCCAAGTCGCTGTTGTTGGCGCTCAGCAGCATGTTTTGCAGCAGCACCTGAATCGGCCACTTCGAAGCGTCGTTGAGGTACAGCAGGGCCGAGAAATATTGATTCCAGTAGCCGACCGCGTAAAACAACCCGAAAGCAGCAAGAGACGGGAGTGACAACGGCAAAATGATGCGGAACCAGATCCCGATATCGTTGCAGCCGTCGATCTGAGCGGATTCCTCCAGCTCGACCGGAATGCTGTCGAAAAAGCTTTTCATCAGGATCACATTCCATCCGCTGGCTAACGCCGGAATGATCAGTGACCAGATGCTGTTAATCATGCCTAGTTCGCGCACGACCAGATAGTTCGGGATGATCCCCGGGCTGAACAGGATGGTCAGCAGGATGAGCAGCATGAACGTCTTACGGCCGCGCAGCCGTTTGCGGGACAATGAGTACGCGAGCGCCGCAGTGACCACGAGACTGCACGCAGTGCCTACGGTGGCGAGAAACCCGCTGTTGCCGAGCGAGCGCAGGAACGCTTTGGACGAGAGCATGTACTCATACGATGCGAAGGACCAGGTATGCGGGAACAGCACGAATTTTTTTTGCAAATATTCGGTTGGATCCGTGAACGATACGGCAAACACATAATACAGCGGGAAAAAGGTCACGATCGCCAGAAGCGCGAGCAGCAGCCCGTTGACGCTATCAAAAATTTTATCACCGACGCTTGTTTTCATCTGCTCACCCTCCTTAAAAGACGCCTTCTTCGCCGAATTTTTTGGCCAGCTTGTTGGAAATCAGCACGAGAGCAAGGCCCACAACCGATTTGAACAAGCCGGCGGCGGTGCTGTAGCTGAACTGCGCTTGCTGAATCCCGACGCGGTATACGTAGGTGTCGAACACCTCAGCTACCTTGGATACGGCACCATTGTACATCAGGAAAATCTGCTCAAAGCCGACATCCATAATATGACCGAGACGCAGGATCAGCAGGATGACGATTACACTGCGAATGGCCGGCAATGTCACGTGCCACATTTGGCGCAAGCGCCCTGCCCCGTCCATGCGCGCCGCTTCATACAGCTGCGGATCAACGCTGGCAATCGCCGCGAGGAACACGATCGTGCCCCAGCCGGCCTCCTTCCAGATCGATTGTCCGGTTACGAAGATCCAGAACAGGTTCGGGCTCGTTAGGAAGTCAATCCGTGCAAAGCCGGCGGACTCCAGCATTTTGTTCACGACCCCCTGGCCCTTGGCGAACAGCAGGAATGTGAGGCCTGCGATGATGACCCAGGACAGGAAGTGCGGCATGTAGACGATGGATTGCACTAAGCGCTTATAAATCGTGCTGCGCACCTCGTTGAGCATCAGCGAGACCACGATCGGCAGCGGGAAAAATAGCGCCAAATTCAGCAGGTTGATCGCCATCGTGTTGCGGAACAGCAGCATGAAATCCGGATTGGCGAAAAACCGCTCGAAGTGCATGAAGCCCACCCACGGGCTCTTCATGATCCCCATAAATGGAGAGTAATTCTGGAAGGCGATGATGACATTGAACATCGGTACGTATTTGAATACAAGGAAAAACAGCAGGCCTGGCAGCGCTAACAAATACAAGTATTTATCACGCCGCAGGTCCAGCCAAACCCGCGACTTGGCGGCTGGTCGTCGTTGTGGTCGCGGTGTCGTTGCGGCTTCAATATGTTCCATGCGCAGGCTCCTTTCAGGTTCGCCGGTCCGACGAACGAGGCTAATACGCCGTCATCGGACCGACTTCTGGATGTTATTACTTACACTCGCTCATAAACCGGCTTCACCTTATGCTCGGCATCATCGAAGTAGTTGCCTTCGAGCAGGCCGATCAGCGAAGAGGTGACGATGACTTCGATCGTATTGTCGCCTGCTTGCAGCAGCGAGCTCTCGCCCGTCCAGCGGTATGGCGCCCATGGCCTCACGCCGAGGCTTTGGCCGTTCAGGCGAACCTCCACCTCATCGTGGATGGTCCAATCCGCAAGCCGCAGCTCAAACTCCGGCGTGGTCGGCCGTTCGTCGACCTGCAGCGTGCGCTGGTAGGACAGCTTGCCGGCATAATACGGGAAGCCTGGGCAGAACACCTCCGGCAGCTCCGGCTGGGTCGCAGGCGCTGCGGTGATGACCGGCTTCGTAGTGTCGGTAAATGCGACGCCGAACGGTCCGCCGAGATAGAGGGCATCGACAACGCCATCCCAATCGTGTGCGACTTGCACTTCGACGGCGAGCTCATTGACGCCGGTCTGCAAGAAGGACGTGACGTCGCAGGCGATGTTGCGGTAGTCGTACACTTCGCTGCTGCGGAAATCGCTTCGCGTCAGCGCGTGGCCGTTAATGCGCAGCGTCCACTCGCCGGAGATGGCGGATGCATCCATGAATACGCTGCAGGACTCTGGCAGCGTATCGATTTGTACCTGCGTGCGGAACGTGCACGCCAGCGGGTACGCCATGCTGAGCTTCAGCGGCGTGCCGAACATTTGCCGGAAGGCGACCGGGAACTCCCGCTCGGCGGCGATGTCCTCGCATTGGTCAATGAAGGTTTTCACCTTGACCGGGATGCCTTCTTGCGCTGTAATGTCTCCGATGCTCAATCGGAAGTGGTCGAAGCGGACAGCATTCGGTGACAGCGCTTGGACCTGCCATTCTCCTTGCTTCGATACGGTAACTGGCGCTGCCTCCGGACGAGATTTGGCGATGGAGGCGGATTGCGCTTCGTTAGGCTGCGTCCACTCCACAAGTCTCGCTTGGTACGGCTCCAGCGGGAGCTTCACGCGCCAGAGACCGCTACCCTGCCGCTCAGCAGTCAGCGCGTACGCTTCGCCGGTCTCCAGATCCAGCTCGCGGAACGCCAGCGTCGCATCCGCGTCCAGCCCCGTCAGCAGCGCGGCGTCGACCAAGAGCTCGGCGCTCAGGAGCTCGCCCTCCTGCTGGCTGACGAACGCCGTGTAGCGGCCCTCGGCCAGCTGGCGCACCTGCAGCAGCACCGACTCGCACGGCTCGCTCGTCGCGTAGCGCACCGGCGCCGGCGCCACCGCCTCCAGCAGCTCCGTGAGCTGCTGCATGGTCGCGGCGAGGTCCGCCTGCCGCGGCACCCAGCTGGCGCGCTTCGCTCCGCGCCTGACAACCGCCTGCGCCCCATCGGCATTCGCCGCCGCAGCCCAATACTGGGCCCGGTGCTCTGCATCCGCGCCGAACAGCGCCAGCACCTCGCCCGGCTCGGGGCTGTCTTCCTCGATCCGCTCGTGCGGCAGCAGACCCAGCGCGATGACCGCGCCGCCTTGTGCTGCAAACTCGCGGATCACCTTCCACGCCCCTGCCTCAAGGTTCGTCATCGGCGGCAGTACCAGTGCCTCGTATGTCGCATGACCGATCACGAGGCGGTGGTTCTCGATCCGCGCTTCCGCAAGCATCTCCGGATCGAGGTGATCATAGTCGCGGCGCTGCTTCAGCAGATGAATGCTGATCGCATTCCAATCCTGCATCAGCCGAGCGAGCCGCTCCTTCTCGGCGCCATCCGCGCCGCCGTAGTGGAACCGGTGCATCGGGTTCGCCAGATGCCGCCACAAGGTGGTCGTCGGGTCGAGCACCGCGATGCGGATGTCGGCTGTGCCGGAGGCCATCAGCTGGCTGATCCGGCCGGTGTAATCGCCCAATTGGCGGAAATGTTCCCAATACGGATTTTGCAAAAACTGCGACGGCGGCGCGTCATGCTTCACCATCCCGTCCAGCGTGTAGAAGAACGCATGGAAGTTGAACATATTGACGCCGTACGCTGCCATGCGGTCGATCATCCATTTGGCATCCTGCAGGGTCATCGACCAGCCTACACTATGGAAGCACTCATCGAGAATGCGTGTCCGGCCGAGCTGGCGGGCAATCGACGTCGCCATCTTCGGATTGTCGCGGAAGCTGCCCGCGTAGCGGTTGAGAATCCAATCGAGCGACCGTCCCAGCTTCTCGTGTCCCGAATCGCCTCCCGGTATGTGGCTAAAGCGCTGGGTTGTCATGCGCATCGCCGGCACTTCCGCGATATACTCCAGTCCATGCGCCTCGCACCAGTCGTGCACCGGCTTGTGGTAGCAATCCACGATCAGCTCATGCGCGCTTTGATAAAAGTCATAGCGGATGCGCGCAGCATCCGGGTAATCCGTATCGTGAAGCGCTTGCAAATGATCCTTAAGCTCATATCCGCAGCGCTCACGGAAAAAGGCTGGCAGCTGCGGCGACCAAGGAATTTTGCCGAGATACCCGATTTCGTCCGTGAACATACCCCGAATCGTCGTACCGAAATACTCCCCAAAATGCTCGGCATATTTTTCGTGCGTAAGACGGATGAACGTCTCCATCGCTTTTTTGTTGCCCGGGTCGACGAAGGTACCGTAATATTTGAAGTCGTCAATTTCTTTTTCCATGGAAATGGAGATTTCCCACTCCCCTTGTGGCACGTCCCACACCAGCTTGTAAATCGTCCGGTAGGTGAAAAACCGTTTCTGGTTATACGCCGTCAGTCCCGCCTTCTGAAAGATTGGATCCGCTTGATAGTTCCCGATCATCTCGCGCACATCCACGGCCTGATCCCACAGTTTAGTGCCGTCCCCTCCAATAGGTACCGCTTTGGCGCTCAGGATCCGTGCCCACGGCAGCTCCAAGCTAAGCGCTGCTCCTCCTTGGACGCGTTCCACATGCTGCGTCAGCGTGTAATGCTTCGCCTCCGGCAGCTCGAGCGTGACTTCCCCGCCGGCGATCCCGCTCGGATACGGATATTCATCGTACAGCCATACCTCTAACCCGAGGCGTTTGGCACATTCGACCGCGACCCGCACCTTGGCGAACCAAGCATGCGATAAATAAGGGACGGTCAACCCTTGACGCGCACAAACAAAAAATCCGCCCAAGCCTTTGTCCGCCATCTCCTCAATTTGACGTTCAATTTGGCTGTCATCCATCTCTCCATTCCAAAACCAAAACGGCTGAATCCGGTAAGCCGCACCCGGCTGCTGAAACTCGCCCCACTCCATGTTAGAAGCTCCTCCTCGCAATTTGGAATTCTATGCTTTGACTATACGATTTGAGGGAGCAAGCGGCAATCGCATTCTTTTGATCAGGCCTTGCACGGGGTTTGCACTTTCTTGCAGCGCTTTGACTTTCTTGCTTGGCGGGCGGTAGAGTCACAAAATAGCCACATCCAAATGGCAACATTGTTAGGATGGGCCTCGTTTATAAGCTTGAAGTCATCAAAACATTGGTACATACAGAAAGGAAGCTTGATTATGAACTATCGGATGAACCAACGAATTGCAGCCATCGCTGCCCTGTCGATTTCTTTAATGGGAGGGTCCGCCTATGCCGCAGAAGCCACTCCACAGCCGATCAAAGCGATCGTCATTTCCGCACCGATGGCCCAAGAGCAGCTCCAAGTCACCGTGAACGGGGCCCCATTATCGGTTGGAGGCTTTAAACTGGCCGATGCAAAAGAGTCCATGCTCCCCCTTCGTTCTGTAGCTGAGGCACTAGGCTTCACTCTTACTTGGAATGCGGAAACGATGTCGGCCGACCTGGTTAAAGGCAACCTGCAAGCAAGCGTCGTCACTGGCGAAGATCGCTATGCTATGAATAAAATGTCCAAGCCGCTCGGCACCGCCTCTGCCCTTGTCGACAGCAAATTGTTCGTTCCCGCTGCGTTTGTCAGCGAAATGCTGCAAGCTCAAGTCAGTGTGAACGAAAGCACCGTTTCCATTTCATCGGCAGGCAAAATTAAAACCGCAACGACCAAAGGCATCATCACCGCGCTGCAAAACAAAGACGGACACCAAACCGTTCGCATCAATGGTGTAGGGACGGACGGGATCGTGCTGAACGTGAGCAAAGATACCCTCTTCGCGTCCGCCAACAGCACCGACACGACGGTTCAATTCTCGGATCTGACGATTGGGACGGAAATCGAAGTGGAGCATTCCATGGCTATGACGATGAGCCTGCCTCCGCAAACGGCCGCTTACTTGATTACCATCGTGTCCAAGCCGGAAGCAGCCGACTTCATCGGAACTTCGGGTTCGATTGAGGAAGTACGGACTAGCGAGGATGGCGTGACCAGCCTTCTGATCAAAGGCGCCGGCTTGACCGAGCAATCGCAATCCGCCATCGTACTGCAGCTGACGGACAAAACCTCGCTCGTGGGCAAGGACGGTCAACCGATTGACAAGAGCGTCCTGGTCAAAGGTGCAAAAGTCATCGGCTTCTACAACGGAGTGCTGACCAAGAGCCTGCCTCCGATCGGCAAAGCCGCCAAGATCGTGCTGCAAGCCTCGGCTGAGTAAGCTGTTATACAAGAAAGGGACCGCCTCTTTATTGGAAGGCTGTCCCTTTTTTTGAAGTGTGCAAAAATGTCCAATTGTCTGTTACTCCACCCTTCGCTACATTGGGGATAGCGGCAGCTGCTGAATAGCACGAACCGCATGACGAGCGAGGTGGATAACAGGATGATAAACGAAAAAGGAAAAGTATGGCCTTCCGAGGAGAAGCGTTACACGGATCCGAAGAGCGGCGTGGCGATTCGTCAGTTGACGAATTTTAAAGGACACAGCCGGCATTTATATTTTACAGAAAACGGCTGGTACGACGGCGGCAACAAAATCTTGTTCGTCTCAGACCGTCACAACTGCACCAATCTGTACAGTTTGGAGCTAGCAACGGGAGAAATCACCCAGCTTACGGAGCTTGGACCGGAGCACTCCGATCTAAGCGTTTGCTTAAATCCGTCGGGCACCCACGCTTATTATCGGATGGGTCAAAAAATCATCTCGCTGGATCTCTTAACACTGAAAGAGGAGCTGGTGTTCCAGGGGATGGAAGGCTTTAAGACAGGTCAAATCACCTGTACGGCGGATAACAGCTACCTGTTGGTGTCCTTATCTGAAGATTTCTCTAATCGGATTCGGCTCGACTTGACTAATGGCTATGTCGGCCACCAGGAGCTTATGGAAGCCAAGCCGCTGTGCCGTATTGCCCGGATCTCAACGCGTTCCGACGGCGGGTGGGAAATTCTGCATGAAGATCGTGCCTGGATCGGACATCTGAACGCTTCGCCAACGAATCCGAATTTATTGACCTTCTGCCATGAAGGGCCTTGGCATCTGGTCGATCATCGCATCTGGGGGATGGATCTATCCAACGGTTCGATCTGGAAAATCCGCGAGCGAAAGGAGCCCTTCGAGCTCGTTGGACACGAGTATTGGCATGAGGATGGCGTGCATGTGGGCTATCATGGCTTCAAGGCGGATCGTTCCGCTGGCTTTTTCGGCAAAATCCGTTACGACAATACGGAGCTGGAAGAAGTAGAGTTTGAATTCGTCAATTGGCATGCGCACTCTCAAGGCTTCGACCAAGTGGTTGTCGATGGCCGATTTCCACTAAACGATCTAATCTACTGGAAACGAATTAACGGAGTCTTTGGCCCACCGCGGGTGCTTTGTGAGCATCGCTGCAGCTTTCATTCGCAGTACGTCCACGCCCATCCGCGTTTCAGTCCGGACGGTCGACAGCTGCTGTTTACAAGCGACCGGAGCGGCTATGCCAATGTCTATTTGCTGGATCTGCCCGATGATCCGGAGACGCTTCCGTTATACGAAGGATAACAAAAGGGTGCCCCATAAGGCCAATGTCATTTAGTTAAGCTCAAAGACTAGACTGGGTATAAAAATGTAATCCGAAACGGCATGGGACAAAGTCCTGTGCCGTTAGTTTTTTTGGTTTAGTCAAGCAAAATGTGCACAGCAAACAAGCGGATGTCATATCCGCTTAAAAAATGTTCATTCGAAATGAATTATGCTACTCTGTAGACGAAGCTAACGGCTGATTTATATCGGATTTT
>NZ_VNJI01000002.1 GCF_007786445.1 Paenibacillus cremeus
GGGCAGTTCGTAATTTCAGGTCGAAAATATATAGTTTTTTCAGGCACAATTCGATCTTTTGGACGCATTAGAAACCCCTGTTATTAAAGTAATGGTTACCTAATTACTTCGATAAACAGGGGGCGAAAACCTTTAGTCGTATAGTTATTCCGCTGTAGTTTTTTTTCGCTTCCAGCAGGCATTACATGAAAGGACTACACCATTGAACGCACAATGCCCCCGTCTGCACGCATCGTTGCGCCGGTAATGGCGGAGGCCTGCTCGGAAGCGAGGAACACGACGAGGCTTGCCACCTCCTCCGGACGAATAAACCGCTGAACCAAGGAAGTGGGGAGAGAACCGGCATACATTTCCTGCTCCAACTGCTCAAAGGTTTTGCCGGCGGTTTGCGCCGCCCCTTCGAAGAATGTTTCCACCCGCTCGGTCCGGGTCGGCCCCGGCAGGAAGCTGTTAACCGTGACGCCGCTTCCGGCGACGCTCTCGGCGATGCCGCGGGAAAGCCCCAGGAGTGCCGCTTTGGCGGTGCCGTAATGCACCATCTCACCGGAGAAGAATCCCCCGGTCACGCTCGCATTAAAGAGCACACGCCCCCAGCCCCGCTCCACCATGCCTTTGGCATAATGGCGCGACAGCCGCATGGCAGCCATCACATGGAGCTGCATGTAATACTCCCATTCCTCATCGGTAATCTCAAAGAACGGCTTCGGCTCGAAGACGCCGACATTGTTGACCAGGATATCCGCTTCTGGCCAATGCTCCAGGAGCCAGCTTACACCTTCCGCACGACTAAGGTCGGCGGCAATTCCATCGACTTCCGCACCAGGAACGTCTCGTTTCAGCTTGTCCACCGATGCCGCCACAGTCTGCTCCGAGCGGCCGTTGATTAGCACCGCCGCCCCAGCCGCGGCAAGCCCTCTAGCAATGGCGTATCCGATCCCTTTGGTAGAGCCGCTTACTACGGCGCGCTTCCCAGTCAGTTGAATATGCATAATAAAATCTCCCGCTTCCCAAATGAAGTGATGAACTAGCTGCTTCCAGCTTATAACAAATCCACCCTATGTACAAAGCGAACGCTGGGTCAGGCTTCGCAAGTACACTGTCCCTCAGTCTAAGGGATTGTCTGCTGCAGCCCCTGCCATGAAACCGGATCTGAGGTCCTTCAGCGGTTTAGCGAGACGCTCGACCTGATTATTCGGAAATTTTTTAACCGGCACTCGAATTCGCAAGCGGCGCTCGTATACCTGGACGGCTTAACGGATAAAAACTCCATTAACAGCCACGTGCTTCAACCGCTGATGTACGAGCAGGAGCTTAACCCCGGCGGGGACCTGGATGTGACCGTAGGGCTCTTGGATTTAACCGACCAGTGGGCCAAGCTGGAGCAAGCCTTATTACGCGGCTGCAGTATTTTATTCACCCAAGGGGTTCCGCAGGCTCAGATATTCAACACGCAGGGCTGGCCGCAGCGGGCGATTGAGGATCCTCAGCTGGGCTGCTCGCAAAGGGGCATCTAAAGTCGATGCTGCCTATACGGCCTGCTCCTTCCGCGCTGTGACTTGCTTGTCCCAAGTGCTGTTTGCACTCAACGGACAGTATTGGATGAACGAAAAAGGAAGCGTCAAGCTCATAGCGTCGTTCCCGCTCGCTCCAGACCGGTTCGAAAGCCGCGTAAACGAAGCGTTCGCTAAGCTGTGTGCAGCTTCGCACACGCTGCTTCAAGCAGTGGAAATCTTGGAGCGTCATCGGAGGAGACATCCGTGTGGATCGATCAGGCCCGCTGAAATTGTATCCTTTTATTAGCCATGGACTCATGTCGGACTATCCATATTATGGTATGATAAAAGGTGACAACTGATCGAAAAAGGGCGGGGATGTAGGCGTGCTCCTGTTCACAACCGGACTGTTATCGGTAAGGCGGCTGACGGAGAAGGATGCCCAGCTGCTGGTGCAATGGCTAAATAACCCGGAGGTACTGCAATATTATGAAGGGCGAGACCGTCCGCATGATGCCGACAAGGTTCGGGAGCATTTTTATGCGGAAGGCGAGCCGGTATCGCGGTGTATTGTGCTGTATGCGGGCAAGGCGATCGGGTACATTCAGTTTTATCCGATCTCGGACATGGAGTATTCGGTCTATGGCTACGATCCGCAGCGCGACGAAGTGTACGGCATGGATCAATTCATCGGGGAGACGAGTTATTGGAACCGGGGGATCGGGACCGCGCTGATCCGCGCCATGGTTCACTATATTACGAACACCATCGGGGCCACCCGGGTGGTGATGGACCCCCAGGCGTGGAACAAGAGAGCGCTTGCATGCTATGAAAAATGCGGCTTCCGCAAGGTGAAGCTGCTGCCCGATCATGAGTGCCATGAGGGTGCGCTGCGGGATTGCTGGCAGGTGGAATACATAGCGGAGGGCGAGGCATGAAGCTCTTGAGGGACATCCAAGCGGTATTTATCGACCGTGACGGTACGATCGGCGGGACCGGGCATTTTGTGCATCCTCGGGAGTTTGCTCCGTATGAAAAATCGATCGAAGCGATCGCGATGTTAAAAGCATCCGGGTTAAAGGTATTTGCCTTCACGAATCAGCACCGAATTGCGCGTGGGGAAGCGACTGTGGAGCAATTCCAAGCCCAGTTCGCTGAGTATGGCTTTGATGGCGCCTATGTTTGCCCGCATGCGCCGTCGGAGGGCTGCGCGTGCCATAAGCCGGCTCCTGGCTTGCTCCATCAAGCCGCGGAGGAGCATGGGCTTGAGCTTGGCAGGTGCGTCGTGATCGGCGATGTCGGCTCGACGGATATGCTGGCCGCCGCAGCGGTCGGCGCCTCGAAGGTGCTGGTGCGCACCGGCTGGGGGCAGGGCTCGCTCGGCGCGTATCGGCACACATGGGCGCAGACGGAGCCGGAGTATGTCGCGGATGATTTGTGGGCGGCGGCGCAGTGGATTACAGCGAGGGTTTGCAACGAATAAAAAAAGTGGCGGTGCAGGAGGATGCTCCTTGCGCCGCCACTTTTGCTTTATTTGCGGATCAGCTTCGTAATCCTGCCGTACTGCGTCCACTCGGCCACGTACACGTTGTGCTGCTTGTCGACGCAAACACCGTGCGGGGAGCTGAACTTGTTCGTGCGGAAAAAGTCCAGCGGCAGGTTCGGCCAGCCTTGCTGCTTATAGGCCTGCTGATCCTCGCCCAGATGCATGATCAGCCGGTCATTCCGGTCGAAGATGGTCACCCGGCTGTGCAGGTCAGGGAACAGCACTTCGTCACCGTCGAAGTAGAAGCTGCAGGGCATATCCATATCATCCAGGATAAATCGCTTGTGCTCGCCATCCATGGTAAACACTTGAATCCGGAAATTCCCGCGGTCCGCCACATACAGCTCCGGCTCTTCTCCGCGCAGATTGACCGAGATGCCGTGTGGACACTTCAGCTGTCCCGGCTCCGAGCCTTTTCCGCCCCAGGAACGGATATATCGGCCCTCGGCATCATATTGGTGAATCCAGCTTTGTCCATAGCCGTCTGCCACGTAAATATCGCCATTGGGCGCCACGCAGACGTCGGTAGGCACAAATTTGCGCTCCTCGTCGTAGACGTTCGGAAGATCCGGCGTGCCGAGTCGCAGCACTTCCTGGCCGTCCAAGGTCAGCTTGGCCATAAAGCCTTGCTTCGTATGCGTTATGTAGAAGAATTGCTCCTTGCCCTCGGTATGTAAATAAAAGCCATGCGCTCCACCCTCGAACTGCTCTCCGTAAGCGGCTAAGAAGTTGCCGTTTGCATCCAGCTTGACAATACTCGGTGTCCCGGTGTGGAACACATACACATTCCCCTCAGCATCCACTTCAATGCCGTGCGTAAAGCCAAGCGTGACCTGCGGCGGAATTTTCGCCCATCCCTCGGCCACTTCATACACATGCGATCCGTTTCCGACGATCAAAGCTGTACCCTCCCCGAATAAATTTTTAGCCAACCCGTTGATGACAGTCGATAATATTCGCGGAGGCGAGAGGGTATTCCTGCCGCCAGCCGAGGTCGTCCAATCTAAAGATATCTTTAGAATGTGCCGGATTTACCAGACGCTGGGGATGACCTTGATGTCCCGGTCCAGCTTGGACAAGAACGTGTAATTTGGATTAAACGTAAAAATCCGTTTCATCTGGTACGACAGCATCACGACCGCCGTGAGCGCCTCCGTCAGCGAGAACTGGTAGCTCGGAAAATCGAGAATGAGCCTCTTGGACTCTTGTTCCAGCTCGGGACGCCCGGAAAGCACGGTCAGCACGCCCTGCTGGACGGCTTTGTCCATCGTATTGAGAAACACCTGCGCATCCGCATAATCGAAGTGATTCCGCAGCCATTGATGCGTATCAAAAAGCACATAGTTGGTCGTCACCAAATGCCGGTCCATATCATCCAGCTCAAAAAACAGCGCCCGCGCTTTTAGATAATACGGATCGTTCGGGTTCATAAACGCCGTCAGTGCCGTCTGCTCCAAAAAGATCGCCTGCGGATAAGTAGCCTCCTCATGCGTGTTCATAGCGCGCCTCCTCTCCCATACGCCGCTCCGAGCGCTTTACCAGCGCATCCAGCTGCAGAAGCGGATTACGCTCCTTCTGCTCCATGGTGGCTTGGACCAGCTTCTCATTGGACCGCCCGGTAAAATACTGCTCCAAAATATAATGGACTACGGCGGACACCGACGTCTGCTCGGCTTTGGCCATTTGCAGGCATTTTTGATAAAACTCCGGCTCCAGATCCAGCTCCATCACTTCGTCGTCATAGCTCTCCTTCGATTCCGTAGAGATCAGCTGCGATGCAGCGGTTTTCCACTTGCTCCATTGGTTTTGAATAAATCTTGGGCTGCTCACTTGTGTCACACCTTCCAAACCCCATTTGGTCGGCATTCATCGTCACGCCAAGGACGCATGAAATGGCCGCCTCTTATACCCTTCGGCAGAAAGCTCGATTTTGAAGGGGCTTTTTGTCGATTCAGTGATCAACCGCTTGGTAAAGCCTTCCTTTTTCCGGTGGCGCCCCCCAAAACCAAGACGAGAAGGAGAACGCTATAAAGTGCTCCATTCGCTGGAACCAACAGAAGAGGAGGTAAGACAAAGATGTTAAAACGATGGGATATGCTATATGGGATTGATTTGGGGACGTCCAACACGGTGATTTACCAACAGGGCAAAGGGATCGTGCTGCGGGAGCCTTCCGTTGTTGCTGTACGTACGGATACGGGAGAAATTCAGGCGGTCGGCGAGGAAGCCCTGGCGATGCTTGGACGGACGCCCGGCAATTTGGATGTTATTTATCCGCTGAAGGACGGTGTCATCGCGAATTTCGATGTCACGACGGCGATGCTGCAATATTTTATTCGCAAAATTCAAGGCCGGACGCCCTGGTTTAGGAGCTCGCAGGTGTATATTTCCGTGCCCTGCGGCATCACGAATGTTCAGAAGCGCGCGGTAGAAGAAACCGTCGTACATAAAGGCGCGAAAAAAGCGCTGGCGGTGGAAGAGCCGCTGGCCGCAGCGTTTGGGGCCGGACTACCGGTCGATCAGCCGATCGGCTCGCTTGTGCTGGACATCGGCGGGGGGACGAGTCAAGTCGCTGTGCTGTCGCTGGGCGGCATCGTGGTCAGCCACACGGTTCGCCGCGCCGGCATGTCCATTGACAAGGACATTATCGATTATGTGAAACGAGCCTACAATCTGGCCATTGGCGAACGCACCGCGGAAGAAATCAAGATGCGGATCGGCTCGGCGATGGAGCTCAAGGAGGAAGCGACCATCACGATCAAAGGCCGCGACCTGCTGGACGGGCTACCGAGGGCCGCGACGATCAGCTCTAGCGAAATTTACAGCTTGCTGGACGATTTCCTTGCTGCGATCGTCGAAGCGATCCGCTATACGCTGGAGCAATGCCCGCCGGAGCTGGCCGGCGATATTGTAGAGCAGGGCATGCTGCTGTGCGGCGGCGGCGCAATGCTTCAAGGGCTGGATGAGCGCATCCGGCTCGAAACCGGCGTGCCGGTGCAAGTGGCGGACCAGCCGCTGGACTGTACCGCGCTTGGAGCGGGGATGATGCTGGACTACCGGAATGAACGCAATCTGCTCCGCAGCCGGCTAGAGTACAGAGGGGCTGCCTCATCAGAGGCCATGGAGGAGAAGATCGCGCAGTAGGCACCTCTCCCACTTTTTTGTGCGAAAATATGGTAAGATGATACACAAATTGCTATCGCTCAGAGGAGTGGGAACTGTGGGGGAACATTCATGTTTAGGCTGCCGGCTCGCAAACGGCACTCAGCCTTCGCACATCGTATTTGAGGATGAGCATGTCACGTGCCTGATGGACATCGCTCCGATCCATGAGGGGCATGTGCTCATTTTGCCTAAGCAGCACGCGGTGGATGTGGACGAGTTGGACGCGGCTACGGCTGCTGCGATCATGGCGGCGGCGTCGAAGCTGTCCCGTGCGCTTAAGACGGCCTTCAAGCCCGACGGCATCAGTGTGATGCAAAATGGCGGCCTGTTCAATGATCTGGGCCATTATCATATGCATGTGTTTCCGCGGTATGAGGGAGATGGCTTTGCATGGATCGAGCCGGAGGAGACTCCGGGCGCAGCCAGCAGACTGGCTGAAGTGCGAGACCTGCTGCGCGAGGCTAATGCAGAGCTTAACCCGAAGGTTGCATCTGCAGGTTCATCCGCTTCCAGTTCGTCGAAGCTGCCCCGAACGATCGCCTGCTTGCATGCGCACCATTCGAACATCCGGTACTTGGACGAAGCATTCGCCGGAACCGGAATGATACTGAAGCATTTTGTCGATCCTGGGATGATCGAGCACTTGAGATCGGGTGGACAGGACGCGTTACGGCGAGCAGGGGAGAAGCTGCTGGATCAGCTGGCTTGGATGGCGGGCTGTGAAGTCGATGCGATTGTCATTACCTGCACCAATTACATCGCGGTTCTGGATACGCTGCCGGAAGACCAAAGGCAGCTGGCCATACCGGTCATCCCTATTGATGAACCGTGGTTTGATGCGCTGCTCGCGCTGGAGCGGAAGCTGGTGCTTGCCTTCACCAACCCGGCTACCGTGGAGGGGACGATGGGCAGGCTGAGGCAGTACGCAGCAGCCAAAGGTGTTACGCTTCATGCGGAAGCGGCTGTTACCGAAGACAGCTTTCAGCTGCTGATGCAGGGTGAGGTCGAGGCGTACCATCAGCGCGTCGAGCAGTTTTTGCGCGAGCTGACAGAGCAAGCCGGCGCAGCGGTAGCGATCAGCCAGCTGTCGATGACCGAAGGGGCCGAACGGATCCGGCGGACAAGCGGCTTGGAGCTGATAGGTCCGCTAGGCGAGCTGTACAAACGGCTGATGAACTAAAGCCGCTTGTGCCCGCTGCATTCCTTTCTCCGATCGGTTGCAATTCGCCGTGACTTTTGGCATCATACATACATAATGTACACATATGAGCTGGGAAGGAAGCTGGGAGTCACATGGTCAAAAAGGTGCTGAAAGGCGGCGTGCTCTTTTACCGCAAGGTCATTTCGCCGCTTAAGCCGCCGACCTGCCGGTTTTATCCGACCTGCTCCGCTTATGCCCTGGAAGCGCTGGAGAAGCACGGTGCCGCACGCGGCTCGTGGCTTGCCGTGAAGCGGATTTGCAAATGTCATCCGTTTCATCCCGGCGGCATTGACCATGTCCCTTGACATGGATAGGGGAGATTCGATATATTTGCCTTAACATCCCATGAACGGATAAGTACTTCGTTAGTCGCAGCAGCTTCAGCTGTCGACAGGAAGCCACACAGAGAGCCGGAGCTGCTGAGAACCGGTTGGTGTACGCGGAGGAAGATGGTCCTGGAGGATATGATTGTGAGCGATGCATTGCCGCCGAATTCGGCTGCGACCGCACGTAAGCTTTCATCGCATTTCCGGCGTTAACGGAAGGTCGAGCTGCGGCTCGGCTGCTGAGCCCTGAACGGTAATGGATTGCCGATTCCGGGGGAAGTTGGGTGGTACCACGTGAGCTACAAGCTCTCGTCCCAAGCGGACGAGGGCTTTTTTGTATTTTCTGAAGGAGGCTGAAATGAAATGAGTGACAAGAAACCAAGCTTTTACATCACAACCCCAATCTACTATCCGAGCGATAAGCTCCACATTGGGCATGCGTATTCTACGGTGGCTGGCGACGTCATGGCACGCTACAAGAGGCTTCGCGGCTACAACGTGAGGTATTTGACCGGTACTGATGAGCACGGCCAGAAGATTGAACGCAAAGCGAAAGAAACGGGCAAGACGCCGCAGCAGTTCGTCGACGATATCGTCGCAGGCATCAAGGAGCTGTGGAAAAAGCTCGACATTTCCTATGATGACTTCATTCGCACGACGGAGCCGAGACACAAGCAAGCAGTGGAGAAAATTTTCGCCCGCCTCATGGAGCAGGACGATATTTATCTGGGCCACTACGAAGGCTTATACTGTACGCCATGCGAGTCGTTTTTCCTCGAAAATAAGCTGGTCGACGGCAAGTGCCCGGATTGCGGGCGGCCGGTGGAGCTGGTCAAGGAAGAGAGCTACTTTTTCCGGCTCAGCAAGTATGCCGATCGTCTGATTCGCTTCTATGAAGAGAATCCGGACTTTATCCAGCCGGAGTCGCGCCGCAACGAGATGATCAACAACTTCATTAAACCGGGTCTGGAGGACCTCGCCGTCTCCCGTACCACCTTTGACTGGGGAATCCGGGTACCGGGCAATCCTAAGCATGTCATTTACGTCTGGATCGACGCCTTGTCCAACTACATTACCGCTCTGGGCTATGGCAGCGAGGACGATTCGAAGTTCGGCGAGTTTTGGCCGGCCGATGTGCATTTGATGAGCAAGGAAATCGTGCGCTTCCATACGATCATTTGGCCGATCATGCTGATGGCGCTGGATCTGCCGCTGCCTAAGAAGGTATTCAGCCACGGCTGGCTGCTCATGAAGGACGGCAAAATGTCCAAATCCAAAGGCAACGTCGTAGATCCGGTTACACTGATCGACCGCTATGGACTCGATGCGCTGCGCTATTACCTAATGCGCGAGGTGCCTTTCGGCTCTGACGGCACGTTTACGCCGGAGAGCTTCGTGGAGCGGGTCAACTTCGACCTCGCCAACGATCTGGGCAACCTGCTCAGCCGTACTGTGGTGATGATCGACAAATATTTCGGCGGCGAAGTACAGCCGTATATCGAAGGCGCGACCGAATTCGACGCGACGCTGCTCGAAACGGTGCGCAGCTCGGTGGCCAAAGTCGAGGAAGCGATGGAGAAGCTGGAATTCTCCGTAGCGCTAACGGCGATTTGGCAAATGATCAGCCGCACGAACAAGTACATTGACGAGACGCAGCCTTGGGCTCTGGTCAAGGATGAGACGAAACGCCCGGCGCTGGGTTCGGTGCTGTATTGCCTGGCGGAAAGTCTCCGTATCGCTTCTGTGCTGCTGCAGCCGTTCATGACCGAGACGCCGCGCAAAATTTGGCAGCAGCTCGGCATCAAGGACGCATCGCTGACCGCTTGGGATACGATTCACGCCTTCGGTACGCTGCCGGCGGGCACGCGGGTAGAGAAGGGCGAGGTGATGTTCCCGCGTCTGGAGGTTGACAAGGAAGTAGCCTACATCGCCGAGTCGATGGGTGGAGGCCAGGCTGCGCAAGCTGCTGAGGAACCGGCGGCTGCAAAAGCAGATGCAAAAGCAGATGCAAAAGCTCCAGCCGCTGCGGCCCAGCCGAAGGTTGCCGATCCCGAAGGCGCGCCGGAAATTTCCATCGACGACTTCTTCAAAGTCGAGCTACGGGTAGCGCAGGTCATCGCCGCCGAGCCGGTGAAGAAGGCCGACAAGCTGCTGAAGCTGCAGCTGGATCTTGGCTTCGAGCAGCGTCAAGTGGTGTCGGGCATCGCGAAATTTTACACGCCGGAGCAAATGATCGGGCGCAAGGTCATCTGCGTAACGAACCTAAAGCCTGTCACATTGCGGGGTGAGCTGTCGCAAGGAATGATTTTGGCCGCTTCGCAGGGAGAACAATTAACTTTAGCTACAGTTTCTGATGAAATTCCTAACGGATCTGTGGTAAAATAGAAATTGTTCACGTTAACAATGCTGCAACCGGCAACGAAGAATGCCGTTGTCGGTTGTCAGCGATGCTGCAACAGGATATCGAAGGACTGCGATTCCGGTTGTCAGCGATGTTGCATCCGCTAATCGAAGCATTTCAATTCCGGTTGTCAACAGACGCTCTGATACCATTTTGGGAGGCCACTGAACTATGCAAACAAACGACGGAATGAACTATGCTCCACAAGGAAAGCCGAATCCTGTTGTGAAACCGGGCGAATTCGCATTTGCCGCTGTCGCGCTTGATCACGGTCATATTTACGGGATGTGCAACGGCTTGATCGAAGCAGGCGCCGACTTGGTCGCCGTTTACGATCCGGATCCTAAGAAAGTGGAAGCCTTCGTACAAAAGTTTCCGCAAGCAAGAGCAGCAGCCTCCGAAGAAGAAATTCTTCAAGATCCTAACATCAAGCTTGTAGCCGCAGCAGCCGTACCATCGGAGCGCGGTCCACTCGGAGTTCGCGTTATGGATGCGGGCAAAGATTATTTCACAGACAAAACGCCGTTCACGAAGCTCGAGCACCTGGAAGCAGCCCGTGCGAAGGTGAAGGAAACCGGCCGCAAATATATGGTTTATTACAGCGAGCGTCTGCATGTGGAGAGCGCGATGTTTGCCGGTGAGCTGATTGAGCAAGGCGCCATCGGCCGCGTAGTGCAAGTGATGGGCTGGGGCCCGCACCGCTTGAACGCGCCGTCCCGTCCGCAATGGTTTTTCGAGAAGGAAAAATACGGCGGCATCCTGTGCGACATCGGAAGCCACCAAATCGAGCAATTCCTGCACTACACCGGCGCCAAGGATGCAACAATCACTAGCGCACGGGTAGCGAACTATAATAACAAGGATTATCCGGAGCTGGAGGATTTCGGCGACGCTACGCTGACTGGCGATAACGGTGCTACGTTCTACTTCCGCGTAGACTGGCTGACACCGGATGGTCTGGGCACATGGGGTGACGGACGGACGATCATCCTCGGTACCGAAGGCTATATCGAGCTTCGCAAATACATCGATATCGCTCGTGAGAAGACAGGAGATCACGTTTATCTGGTCAACCAAGAAGGCGAAAAGCACTTCACGGTCAAAGGCCAAGTAGGCTACCGCTTCTTCGGCCAGCTGATCCTCGACTGCATTAACCGCACGGAGAACGCGATGACGCAAGAGCACGCGTTCAAAGCGGCTGAGCTTTGCCTCAAGGTACAAGAGCAAGCGGTTCGCGTAGAATAGTTTTGGATAAGATAGCACCTGTAAGGGCATGCACAATGCACCTTGCAGGTGTTTTTCTTTTTCATGTAAACATGGTTGACAAATCGGAGAACAGCGACGTATAATCAGAAACGTTCTTGTTAATAAAAATTACGATTAACGACTTAAAGGAGTTATCATCCATGTCATCTTCCGTAACTCGAAAGCTGATCCTTCCTCTTTTGCTCATACTGGTGCTGTCCATGGCTTTATCCGCCTGCGGCAGCCGTTCGCAAGCCTCGCTTGTGCAGGGTAAGATCAACATCGTAGCGAGCTTTTACCCGATGTATGATTTCGCTTCGAAAATCGGCGGCAGCCACGTGAATGTCATCAACATGGTGCCGGCCGGGGTAGAGCCCCATGACTGGTCGCCGAAAAGCCGCGATATTTATAACTTAACCCATGCCGAGCTGTTCGTTTATTTGGGCGCCGGATTCGAAGGCTGGGTGAAAGATACGCTTGACAGCATGCCCAAGGATTCGAAAACGACGGTGGTCGAAACGAGCAAGGGTATCGATTTAATGCTCTCTGGAGATGTGCATGAGGACGAGGCAAAAAGCAAGAAGCACGAATCCGAGTATGATCCGCATATATGGCTTAGCCCGGTGAATGCGAAGAAAATTGCGCAAAACATCAAGGACGCGCTTGTCAAAGCGGATGCCGCCAATCAAGCGGACTACGAGGCTAACTTCAAGCGCTTCGCCGATCAGCTCGATCAGCTGGATGCCAAGTATAAGTCGCAGCTTGCTCAGACATCAAAGAAACAAATCGTCGTTACGCACCAATCGTTCGGTTACTTGGCTAAGCAATATGGGCTGACGCAGATGCCGATTATGGGGCTGTCGCCGGACGCGGAGCCGACCTCCAAGGATATGAAGGACATCATGCAGTTTATTAAAACGAATAACGTCAAGTACATCTTCTTCGAAGAGCTGGTTTCCGACAAGCTGGCCAAAACGCTCGCGAAGGATGCAGGCGTCGAGACGCTGGTGCTGAATCCGCTGGAGGGCTTGACCGAAGAGCAGGTGAGTAAGGGCGCAGATTATTTGTCCGTCATGGACAACAATTTGAATAATTTATTAAAAGCATTAAAATAGAAGGAAGACCTTCGAAATAAGGAGCTAATCGCATGAACAAACCAGCTCACTCCGGATGTCATCAGCAGATCGTCTCGATCGATGACATCTTTTTTTCTTATGAGAACAAAACCGTCATCGACGGTCTCCGGTTCCAAGTACTGGAACGAGACTTTGTCGGTCTGATCGGCTCCAACGGCGCAGGGAAGACGACGCTGCTGAAAATGATCGTAGGCCTGCTTCGGCCCACGCGTGGGGAGATCCGCTTGTTCGGTCAGCCAATCGGGCAATTTCGGGATTGGGAGCGCATCGGCTATGTCCCGCAGAAAAATGCGCTGAATCCGCTGTTCCCAGCCACGGTAAGAGAGGTTGTCACGTCCGGACTGTACGGCAAAAAGAACATGTTCCGCCGGCTCACCAAAGCGCAGCTGCAAAAGGCGGATGACGCCTTGTACGCCATGCGGATTGAGGACTTGGCCGACCGGAAGATCGGGCAGCTGTCCGGCGGGCAGCAGCAGCGCGTGTTTCTCGCGAGAGCGCTGATCAACAACCCGGAGCTGCTTATTCTGGATGAGCCGACGGTGGGGATCGACGCGGAGACGCAGGCGGGCTTTTTCCGCATGATCCGGCATATGCACCAGCATCATCATATTACGTTCATCATGGTGTCTCATGATATGGATGCGATGGAGGCGTACCTTGGGGAGCAGCCGGTGCAGCGGAGCGGGGGCCTGTCCTTTTATGTGAAGCATACGCACGATCCGCAAGATTGCGTCGAAACGGATTTAACCCATTCGATGCAGCAATTGAGGGAATCGATGGAGGTTTTGAGCTAGTGGACATTTTTTCGGAGTATTTCTTTCAGCGTGCTCTGCTTGGAGGACTGCTGATCGGCTTGACCGCGCCACTCATGGGCGTGTTTTTGGTGCTCAGGCGCTTATCCATGATCGGCGATACGCTTGCGCACGTCTCCATTGCCGGTGTCGCGCTCGGCTTTCTTATTAATGTGTACCCGGTAGGCATGGGGCTCGTATTCGCCCTGCTGGCATCGTTTGCCATCGAGAAGCTGCGCAAGGCGTATAAGACCTATGCGGAGTTATCCATCGCTATCATCATGTCCGGCGGTGTGGCGCTTGCCACCTTTTTGTTTACGATCGGCAAAGGCTTCAATATCAACGTCATGAGCTACTTTTTCGGGAGCATCTATACGCTGGACAATTCCGACCTGTGGGTCGTAGCCGGGGTTGCTGTGATCGTGATCGCGGTTGTTTGGTTCAATTTCAAAGAAATGTTCCTGCTGTTCTTCGACGAGGATGCAGCGGGTGTCAGTGGATTGCCGCTTCGCTTCTATAATATTTTGATCACGATGCTGACGGCGCTCGTCATTAGTGTTTCGATCAAAATCGTTGGTGCGCTGCTCGTTTCTTCGCTGCTGACCATTCCGGTCGCTTGCAGTCTGCTTGTGGCCCGAAGCTTTAAGCATTCGATTTTCTGGGCGATCTTGTTCTCGGAGATTGCGGTGGCGTTAGGCCTCATCTCGGCCGGGGTCTGGGATTTGGCGCCGGGAGCAACGGTCGTGCTCGCGCTGATTGCAATGCTCGTGGGGATCTTGTTTGTCAAGAGGGGCCTAAGGCTCTAGCATCTGAAATGGGTGCAGTTGTTGGATTTACATAGAGGAGTGTGAACGAACATCATGGAATTAAACGTGTGGATCGCCCTGTGGGCCGGGTTTGCATCCTTCATCTCGCCTTGCTGTCTGCCGCTTTACCCGTCCTTTTTATCCTACATAACGGGAATTTCCGTCAATCAGCTGAAAAGCGAGCAATCGAGCAAAGAGGTGCGCTTTAAACTCGTTACGCATACACTGGCCTTCATCTTCGGTTTTTCGATTATTTTTTACAGCTTGGGATTAGGTGCAAGTGTCATTGCCAATGCCTTTATGGATTATCGCGATTTGTTACGGCAAATTTCCGCGATTCTCATTTTTGCGATGGGCTTGTTTTTGCTCGGTGTCTTTCAACCGCAGTGGCTGCTCCGAGAGCGCAAGCTGCAGTTCAAGTACAAGCCGGTAGGCTATCTCGGCTCCGTCTTAATCGGGATCGGCTTCGCGGCAGGCTGGTCGCCCTGTATCGGGCCGATTTTGTCGGCTATGCTCATGCTAGCGGCTACGGATCCGGGCTCTTGGCTGCCGCTCATTTCGGCGTATTCGCTTGGCTTTGCCGTACCGTTCTTTGTGCTCGCCTTTTTTATCGGGTCGACCAAATGGATATTGCGCTATTCGTCCCTGATGATGAAGGTAGGCGGGGGCTTGATGGTGATTATCGCCATTTTGCTGTACACGGATCAGATGACGCGCATTACGATCTGGCTTCAGAACATTACCCCCGCCTGGATGCTCGTATAACCAGAGCTTAAGTGAAGTAATCGATATTCGCTTGCGGAAAATGGGTGAAGATGTGCTCGGTGATAAACTCCCGGAGCGTGTTCGCCTGTTCGTCCGGGTACACGTATTTGCCTTGACCCCAGCGGCCCCATTTGTACTTCCGCTTCGCTTCGTCCATCTCCAGCTTGGTTTTCGGATACCGCTGCTGAATGATCGTTTTCGCCGTTTTGGTGAAGCGATGCTGGATCAGCTCGAACGTCAAATCAGAGGTCGCTTCCTGCGGAAGGGCCTCTTTTAATTGGGCCAGCAGCTCCGCGTAGCCGTTCTCCCAGCCCTCGTGCCAAATGATTGGCGCAATGATAAAGCCCAGCGGATAGCCGGCTCTGGCCACTTTGCCTGCTGCAGTAATCCGTTCGGAAAAGCTGGAGGTGGCGGGTTCAAAGTTTTTGATTACATAATCGGCGTTAATGCTAAACCGAAACCGCGTATGCTTGTTATGCTTGGCGTCGAGCAGCGGCTCCACATGATGAAACTTGGTTACAAACCGCAGTCGTCCGAGCGGCTCTCTGCCCATAAATTCGATGTATTCCTTGAGCGAACCGCTGATATGCTCGAGTCCAACGGGATCGGAGGTGCACGCTGCTTCGAACCGGGTAATTTCAGGCGCTCGTTCGTCGATATACTGCTTCGCCTGCTGCAAAATATCATCGGTGTTCACATATACTCGAATATACGGCTTTGCTCCCAACGTGGTCTGGAGGTAGCAGTAATGGCAGTGTGCCATGCATCCGGTCGCGACTGGGATGGCATACTCCGCAGAGGGCTTGGACTGGTCGAACTTCAGCGTCTTCCGAATCCCCACTACAAGGGTGCGCTTGGCGATCCGGTATTTCTCCAGGTCGCTGTCACCAGGCAAGTTTGTGATCCGGTTATGCGAGGTGGTCATCCGTATCGGGAGACCTTGCTGCGTTGCCCAGGCATGGATTTTTTGCCCCTTGGGGTAGTTCAAAGCATCCGGTTCAAAATAGACGAGCTCCGGCACGAATACCTGCGTATCACGGACCGGAGGCGATAAAATTCCCGCTGTAGACAATGGTGTACCTCCCGTTACATGCGGATTTGCTTGCAAGTTGCTGGACTTGCTTCGAAGGTTCTGGCTGTGATATAGTAAATAGCGCTTATCGTGACTTAGTTTGCATCTCTATAGAGGCGGTCAGTCATGGAAATCCAAGTGAAGCACAGGAGGAACGCCAATGGCAACGCCTAGCATGGAAGATTATCTGGAGAAAATTTATAAGCTGATCGATGAAAAGGGCTATGCGCGCGTTTCCGATATTGCTGAAGGGCTGGAGGTTCATCCTTCATCCGTAACGAAGATGATACAGAAGCTGGATAAAGACAACTACCTCATTTATGAAAAATACCGCGGCTTGATGCTAACGACCAAAGGGCAGCGGGTAGGCAAGCGACTGGTAGTAAGGCACCAGCTGCTGGAGGACTTTTTGACGATTATCGGCGTGTCCGAGGAAAACATATATAAGGATGTAGAAGGCATCGAGCACCATCTGAGTTCAGACTCCATCACCTGCATCGAGTCGCTGGTGGAGTTTTTCAAGCGTGATCCGAAACGAATGGAAGAGCTGCAGCAGCTGAAGAAAGAGCTGGAAGAGTCCTAATATTATACATGTTCATTACACACATCGGCGAGCCAGCTTGCCGGTGTTTTTGTTTTTTAGGTCGACTGTGACATAGGTACAATCCGTCTTCACATATACCTGAGCAAGGAGATCATGGGGGAGAGCGGGGAAAATGATGTGAAAATCAATGCGGTTTTCGAGGGCGGCGGGGTGAAAGGCATTGCGCTCGCTGGCGCCGTTTCGGCGGTGGAGCAGCTGGGGATCGGGTTTCATCAAGTGGCGGGTACGTCATCGGGAGCCATCATTGCAAGTCTGGTCGCGGCGGGCTATAAGTCGGAGGAGCTCAAGCAAATCATTGAGGCGACGCCCTTCAGCACCTTTTTGCAGCGCTCACGGATCTTTGATACGAAGCTGATCGGTCCACTAGCTCGGCTCTTTATTAAGAAAGGATTATATTCCGGTGAAGCCTTGGAGCATTGGATCTATAATCTGCTGCTGGCCAAAGGCATCCGGACGTTCGGGGATCTGAAGCATAACCAGCTTCGTATCATCGCCTCGGACATTTCAGGCCGAAAGCTGCTTGTGCTCCCGGACGATATTGCGCAATACGGCGTCGATCCGCATCGCTTTTTAATCGCCAAGGCGGTTCGCATGAGCACATCCATCCCGTATTTCTTTGACCCGGTAGTGATTCGGAAAGCGCCGGATAAGCGTCTGCCGGGCGAGTCGTTCCCTCAACAGTTCGTCTACATCGTGGACGGCGCACTGCTCAGCAATTTTCCTCTGTGGCTGTTCGACACTCCCGAGACACCGGCGCTCGATAAAATGATCCCTACAATCGGCTTCCAGCTCGTTGGCCGCGGAGAAGGGAAGCCGAACGTCATTTACGGACCGCTTACCATGATGAAGGCGTTGTTCTCTACGATGCTCGATGCGCATGACGAGCGGTATATTCAAGAGGTGAACCGATTCCGTACGATCAAAATCCCGACAATGGGCATCAGCGTGACCGAGTTTAACATTACAGAGGAGCACAGTCTGCAGCTCTTCGAGTCGGGGCAGAAGGCGACGCAGGCCTTTTTCGCGAAATGGAAGCTGACCGATTACAAGCAGAAATACATGACACACGTGAACCGCAAAACCCGAACATCGCAAGAGCTGCATCAGTAAAAATAAAAAAGCAACAGGGAGCGCACCCTGCTGCTTCAGCCTTAATGATATTTAGGCGGCTCATCGGAGCCGTCTTTATTGCCATTGATCACACGAAAGGTGGCATTTCTTCGTTTGCCCTTGGAATAACGGGCCTGAGTCCGCCCGCTTCCATTCCGCCAGCGATTTGGCGGGAATTTGTAGAGCCAGAAGATGACTCCGAATACCAGCACTGGGATGATGAAGGCGCCGGGGTTGGCGAAGATGTTCGCTAAAATCCCAATCGCGATCAGCCCGAAAATAATGTAAGCGAGTGTGCTCTGACGATTTCTCATCTCATCGACTCCCCTTAAGAAACGTTCAAGTTCTATAAGTGCTGGCGATCCAGCTCACGCATCCGGTTGAATGAAGCAATCGACACTTCCACTTGATCATCCGTCGGTTCCTTCGTCGTCAGCAGCTGAAGCCACAGCCCCGGGTAACCGAGAAAACGCAGCACCGGTACTTCACGCAGGCTGTTGGTAAACCGCAGCACTTCATACGACACGCCAATGACTAGCGGCAGCAAAATAATGCGCTGAACAATACGCTCCACAAACGAATCGTATTGAAAGAAAGAATAGATCACGACGCCTACCAGCACGGTAAACACGATAAAGCTGCTGCCGCAGCGGTAATGCAGGGTATTGAACTTTTGCACATTCTGTACGGTGAGCTCCAGGCCCGCCTCGTAGGCACTGATGACCTTGTGTTCAGCGCCGTGGTATTGAAACAGCCGCTTGATCATTGGCGTGAGCGAAATCCCATAAATATAAGCTACGAGCAAAATAATTTTGATCAAGCCCTCCAGCAGGTTATGGCCGATCTGGTTCTTGAACAAGCCGCCGAACAACAACTGCTCGATTGTTGGCGGGACCAGCGTGAAAATAAACTTACCAAAGATAAAGGACAAGATTCCGACAAACGCTACGCCCAGAATCATGGTCAGCCGGCCGGTGAGTGTCTGCTTCTCCTCTTCCTTGGTCACGACGCCTTCCTCTTCTGCGAACACTTCAGCCGAGAAATTCAAGTGCTGTGCGCCCTTCGCGCTCGCTTCGACAATGCCGACGATGCCTCGAATGAGAGGAATGCGCTTGAGGGTCTGCACCCAGCCGATTTCTTTCTTCGGAACCTCTAGATAATGGATGGAATTATCTTTTCGGCGAACCGCCGTTACGTGAACCTTCTGACCGGCAAACATCACGCCTTCGATGACGGCCTGACCGCCGTAAATTGCATTCGGTTGATTATCGGACAATTTGATAGCACCTTCTTCTGATTATAAATAGGAGTGGATGGAATGGGGCGTGCTCTTATTGTAACGAATCCGAATGCATATTGCTACCGTTTATAGAACAAAGTTTTGCGTATACTACATGTGTATTAGTCTATAAAGGAGGCTTTGCGATGAATCGGCATCCAATGGAGCGTCAACGAACCAATCGCTGGAATTTCGCATTATACATAGGCGTTTTTGCCGGCTTAATCTGGGGTGGACTGAAGATCATCGAGTATTATTTTCATTTCACCACACTGCCGATCGGCTTTTTGATTGAACCGTTCTTTTTGCATTCGTATGTGAACACTTGGCAGGGCATGGTGACGGGCTGGCTGGCGTTTATTCTATTTTCTGTCGTCGCTTCTTTGTTATATTCCGTCATGCTCTCTCAGGCCAAAAGCGCCTGGATCGGGATCGGATACGGTGCTGTCTGGTGGGGAATTATTTTCCTCTTGATTGGACCGGTAACGGGAATGATGAATTGGATCGCATTCATTGATTTGAATACGATTCTGTCGGATTTTTGTCTTTTCGTCCTGTGGGGACTATTCATCGGCTATTCGATCAGCTTTGAATTTACGGATCATCGCGTGAGTGAGCCCTTGAAAAATGCCTCATCCGAACCGGAAAGGGCCTAGAAATATTCGTGTTATCGGCTGCAAATCGCAAAGGACTTCTCAAACCCGGGAAACTTATGGTAAGATAGTTTGGTATGTGCGGTTTTTCAAGCAGGTGGGAGGTTCCGCGTGTGAAGCAAATCTTACTATTGAATGGACCGAACCTGAACATGCTCGGTGTTCGGGAGCCAGGTATTTACGGGTCATTGACGCTCCAAGCGATCATCGAGAGGCTGAACCGTCTCGCAGGGGAGCTGGAGGTTGGACTGGAGTGCTATCAATCCAATCACGAGGGCGATTTGATCGACAAGATCCATGCGGCTTTTGGCACGAAGGATGGGATTTTAATCAACCCCGGGGCTTTCACCCATTACAGCTACGCGCTGCGAGATGCTGTCAGCACGGTGGGAATACCAACGGTCGAAGTACATATCTCCAACATTCATAAACGGGAAACGTTTCGCCATACCTCGGTGATCGCTCCGGTCGCTGTCGGCCAGATCGCCGGTTTTGGTGTGGACAGCTATGAGCTGGGCTTGCGAGCGCTGGTACAACATCTTGAACGGTCGGAGGGATAACGATGCAGCAGCAGCGGATTAGCCGCTTGCGCGGCCTTATGCAGGATAAGGGCCTCACAGCCGTATTGATCACGAATAGCACGAATCGCATGTACATGACCGGCTTCACAGGCTCTGCAGGGTATGTGTTAATTACGGAATCACGGGCGATTCTGCTCACCGATTTCCGCTACATGACGCAAGCGCCTCAGCAGGCTGCAGGGTTCGAAGTCATCGAGCATGCGCCTAACGCGATGGAGACCGTTAAAGACCTGCTTACCAAGCAAGGGATCGCCAAGCTCGGCTTCGAGCAGGACGACCTTACTTATGGTGCCTACCGATCCTATGTACAGACGCTATCGGGGATCGAGCTCGTACCGACGGACAAACTCGTTGAAACGCTGCGCATGATTAAGGATGCTGGCGAAATCGCGATTTTGCAGGAAGCGGCCGACCTCGCCGATCAAACGTTCACGTACATTCTCGGGCTGCTGAAGCCAGGAATGAGCGAGAAGGAAATCGCGCTGGAGATCGAAGTGTTTGTTCGCAGTCATGGGGCCGCATCGACTTCGTTCGAGACGATCGTCGCTTCCGGTGAACGCTCAGCTCTGCCGCATGGTAAAGCAAGCGAACGCATTCTAGGAACGAACGAATTTGTAAAGCTCGATTACGGCGCATACTACAAAGGGTACTGCTCCGACATCACGCGGACGGTTGTGCTCGGTACGCCGACGGATAAGCATCGGGAAATTTACAATATCGTGCTTGAGGCGCAGCTGGCCGCACTGGATCAGATTCGTCCGGGCATGACCGGGCGCGAAGCGGATGCTGTTGCCAGAGATATCATCACCAAGTACGGCTATGGCGATTTCTTCGGGCATGGATTGGGTCACGGGGTAGGAATGGAAATCCATGAAGCGCCGCGGCTATCCAAGATGGGCGATACGGTTTTGGCTCCAGGCATGGTCGTCACAGTGGAACCCGGAATTTATTTGCCAGGCTTTGGCGGCGTTCGCATTGAAGATGACATCGTCATCACGGATTCCGGCAATCGCAGATTAACACAGTCGAGCAAAGACTTGATTGTGCTATCATAATTTACAGCTTAGTAGTGGCATACGCCGTCTGCTTACATTTTCAGGGAGGTTTTTGTAGTGATTTCAGTAAACGATTTTAAAACAGGCTTGACCATCCAAGTAGATACCGATTTGTTCACCGTTATCGATTTCCAACACGTGAAACCAGGTAAAGGCGCGGCATTCGTTCGCTCCAAGCTGAAGAACCTGCGCAACGGCAACACCGTTGAACGTACATTCCGTGCAGGCGAGAACGTAAGCCGCGCGCACATTGAGAACCGTTCCGTACAATATCTGTATGCTAGCGGTCAAGAGCATGTGTTCATGGATACCGAAACTTTCGACCAGTTCAACTTGGACGAGAATCAAATCGAGTGGGAGCTGAACTTCCTGAAGGACAACATGATGATCAACATCATGAGCTACCAAGGCGAAATCCTCGGGATCAACCTGCCAAACAGCGTAGATCTGAAGGTTGTAGAAACCGAGCCGGGCATCAAGGGTAACACAGCTACAGGCGCAACGAAGAACGCGAAGGTTGAAACCGGCCTGAACGTCCAAGTTCCTTTGTTCATTAACGAAGGCGACGTACTGTCGATCGACACACGTGAAGGCAAATACATCTCCCGCGCATAAGCTGTTGCGGCGAGCATCATACACGCAGGGGCAGCCTCTGGGATCCAATAGGATCTTGGGGGTTGTCCTTTTTTTGATGTGCGGAAAAATTGTAAAATGTGGTAAAATATACGGAATACCAAACCGCAGGAGGCGACTTACTTCTTATGAAAGTAGCGGACACCTTCGTTCAAGTTTCACCGGATTGTCCGGTTCAGAGCAGCGTAGTGCCTGTGTCCAGAACAGCGAAAAAACCGGCACACGTCATCCAATACGAGCTGCTTTCACGGCATCCTTATCAATTTACACTGGACGACCTCGTGTATGAAGTGCATATTCGGCATAAAGAAATACCCGATGAGATGGTGAAGGGTCGCGCTGATGAAATTCGGGCCGAGCTGTTTCAAAAAAATCATCCCTGCATGCGGGCCTCGATGCTGCCCAAAAAATACGGCTGGGGCGTCCACTATGACACCGAGGGAAGGATTGCGATCTATGGTATGGAGTCCCCGGAATATGAACAGTTGATTGAGCAATACAAGGGAACCAAAAATTTGGTCGCAGGCATGCGCAGCAGTCGGGCTTAAGGAGCGGTTTTCATGAGCCATTATATTTGGGAAGGAACGAAAGTGAGGCTTAGGCCGGTTCGGCCGTCAGACGGGGAGAGGTTTCATCGCAACGATCTGGACACGCAGGCGGCTAGATTGAGCGACCAGGTGTACTGGCCAAGATCCTTGGAAGGATCGATGCAATGGGCTGAGATGGAGTCGCAGCTGCGGCCTGAGCGAGATCAGTATCGGCTGGCCATAGAAACGTTGGAGGGCGAGCTGGTAGGGAGCATCAAATCGCATACCTGTCATCCGCGTAACGGGACGTTTCAATATGGGGTGGCGATTTTCAGGGAGCATTGGAGACAAGGCTTGACCAAGGAGGAATTCGAGTCGCGGCAAAATAATTGCAATCCCATGCCATGAGCGGCAGGACAGGCGCATACACTCCTTGTAGGGAGGGGATAGGCGATGGCATGGGACAATCCGGAGGTGTCGGCAGACGCCAGCACGATGATTAATGAATTAATCGACCGCAAGAAAAAAATGGACGGATACAAGCGATGGCAGTTCATTTGCACCATGGGCATGCTGTCTTTGCTGCTTGTTTGCTCGTATTATTTTTACAACCGCGTATTGATGCCTTCCCGTAGTGTGTGGGATATCATCGACACGTTCGCTGCCAACCGGCTCGTGGTAAGTGCCTTTGTGCTGCTGGTCACTGTATACTGCCTAATGAGCTTTTTTGCCAAAAAATATCTCGAGCAAAAAGGCAAATACGACGCGCTGAGGGCGGAAATTATTGTGTTTTTTCAATATGGCCCATGGAGCAAAACGAAAGGCACCGCGATCCACGACCTGATCTCCAGAGAGCTGAAGGAGCTGTTCGATATCAACCTGACCTATAAAAGCTAAAGGTGCTTGGCGACCAAATTTTTATAAACGTCTTTGGGTCTTAGACCAACGAGCTTGTCGACCGGCTGGCCCGATTTGAACAAAATGACTGTGGGCATCGATAGGATCCCGTATTGTGCGGCAATATCCGGACAGTCATCCGCGTTCACTTTTACAATGGACACGGCTCCTTTCAGCTCAGGCTCTAACTTCTCCAAGATAGGGAGCAGCGTGTTGCATGGCGGGCACCAAGGTGCTCCGAATTCGACCAGTACCAGCTTTTTGGCATGGATTGCTGAGCTGAAATCGGTTTCACTGACTTGTCTTATCGACATGATAGGTTGCCTCCTTATAGATGGACTCCTCCGAACGGATGGAGCGAATTCGTTCTTCCAGATTGGATTTCATTTGGGTCAGCGTTTGGATCTGCTGCTCGATTTCAGCCAGCTTGCTCGTATAGACAGGCAGCACATCGCGGCAGAACGCTTCTTTATTCTTCAATACACAATGCAAAAAGGAAGCGATTTGTTCCGTCGACAGGCCGAGGCTTAAATAAAACTGGATCGTACGGATTTGCTCGACCGCTAAGTTATGGTATTCACGGTAGCCGTTGTCCGACCGCTTCGGCGTGATGAGCCCTTGAGCTTCGTAGTACCGGATGGAACGGATGCTGGCACCGGTGAGCTTCGATAGTTGACCGATTTTCAAAGCCGGATTCGCTCCTTTCTTGAGGATGTAGCTTAAGTATAAACGATGACATTAATGTCAGGGTCAAGGGATCCTGAAAAAATATTTTGCTAGGAGAGGTTCACGGCGGTGGATATTCACGAGATCATAGAGGAGCTGCAGCGTGAGCGGATTGTTCCGGCAGGGTTCAACCAATATACGGCTTTCAGCGGGGGGACGAACAGTCAGGTCGGTGTGCTGAACGACGGTGGAGTGAGTAAGGTAGTCATTAAGCAAAATCAAGCGGAGGTGCTTCGATCTGAGGCCGATTTTCTCGCGGCGTATGCGCATTTGTCCCTCTTGCCCCAGCTCAGGTACACGGATCCTGCGTACCGATTTATCGTCTACGAGTTTATTCCGGGCAACGTGGATACCTCGAAGATCACGATAACGAAGCGGGAGCTGCTGGTGACGCTCATTGATCGGCTTATTAATCGATATGAGCACCGTCCGGATATGCATGGCTGGGGATGGATTGATGCGCTAGCTCCCACATGGCGGGCATTTCTCGAGGATAGAGTCGCGTCAGCAATCGAAATCATCGGCAGCCGATTGGAGCCCGAGTCTGCTGAAGTTGTTCAGGAGTGTGTCAAGCAAACATGCATTTGCGTGGACCCTGAAGGAGCTTATTTGCTGCACGGGGATTGCGGGGTACACAATTTTATTTTCCACGAGGGGCGGCTGCAAGGTGTCATTGATCCTACCCCGGTCATCGGACCGCCGCTGTATGATCTAAGCTATGCTTTTTACTCCTCTCCGGAAGAGTTGGAGGAAGAGAGCTTCATCGCTTTAGCTCGCCTATTGCAGCCGCAGCCTTTCTTTTCGGAAAAGCAGCTTTATGAAGAGGCGTTGATTGGTTTATATTTACGAATGGGTACCTGTCTTGTGCATCACCCACATGATTTTGAGGCTTATGCCGAGGCGTGGTATCGCCTGCGGCGCAGGTATGCTACTATGAATCCATAACGACGACAACTAAAGGAGATTCGACGCATCCGTGATTCCATTCAAACTCCCCAAGGAACAAAAAGAACGGATTATCGAGCAGGTCCAGAGCTATTTCGAAGAGGAACGGTCAGAGTCCATCGGCAATTTAGCAGCGGAGCAGATCGTTGACTTCATGATCTCTGCGCTTGGGCCGGTGATGTACAACCATGCTATCGCCGACGCCCGCAAGCTGGTAGGCGAGAAATGGGCCGTGATGGAGGACGAGCTCTATTCACTCGAAAAACCGATGACCCGCGGTCGATAGGGCTTGAGAAGGCACTGCATACCTGAAAAGGTTGCCGGTGCCTTTTTTCGTGGCGGACCAAGCACGATTCTTGTGCACTTTTTGCAAAAAATGCTGACGAAAAAAGACGTAGGATGAGCCAGCAGCGCATACATTGGTAAGACATCACGTGCCGAGGTGAGGGACAATGGAGATCATCTTTGTGCTGCATGTAGAGGCGAAGCATCGGCTGGGGACACCGTCAGGCCAGGAGCTGCGGGATCCGTCTTTAACCGAGCGGGGCCGGCGTGCGGCTGCTATGCTAAGAAAGAGCGAACCATTGACCGAAAGCGATGCACTCATAACCGGGCCAACGAATTTCATGCTGCAAACCGCTCAAATCTGGTCCCAAGGAACCGACTGCGCCCGATTTGTTCATCCGTTGGCCGGTCCGAGGCAATTCCCGTTCCGCTATGATTTTCAGACGCCGCCTTGCGACATGCCGATGGAACCGGAGCGCATCATGGCAAATTTCCCAGAACTGCTGCTGGCGGGCGGACTGCCAGAGCATTTGTGGCTGCAGGGCATTGATACGCTGCCGGGGATGCTGTTCAGCCAGCTGGTTGAACGGTTTTTGCTGTGGTGCCGCAGCTTAGAGAAGAATCGGGTGTTCATAGTGACGGGGGAAGGTACACTGAAAGCTTACCGCGAGCATTTGCAGCATACCCTGGAGGGTAATCTGTATCGATTTCCTCAGTCAGTCTGAATTTTCGACATTTTTCTATTTCATGTGGAAAGGTGTATATGATATAATTGGTACTTGTATGCAAAAGTAACGGTTGGGAGTGAACAGCTTTGTCTCTTATAGTTATGAAATTCGGCGGAAGCTCCGTAGGTGACGCGGAGCGAATGAAACGCGTAGCAAACCGCATCGTGGAGAGAAAGCGCGAAGGCCATCAATGTGTCGTCGTCGTTTCCGCTATGGGCGATACAACGGACGATTTGATCGATTTGACGAAACAGATTTGTACCGTACCGCCAACGGCACGTGAGATGGATATGCTTTTGTCGACAGGCGAGCAGGTTTCCGTAGCCCTCTTGTCCATGGCCATACATAGCTTAGGCTGCTCCGCAGTATCGTTCACAGGATGGCAAGCCGGGATGTACACCGAAGCCGTTCATGGGAAAGCGCGGATTACCGATATGAAGCCGGACCGTGTTAAGAAGGCGCTGGCAGATGACAAGATTGTGATTGTTGCCGGATTCCAAGGGATGACCGAGGAAGGCGAGATTACGACGCTGGGCCGCGGCGGCTCCGATACGACTGCGGTCGCACTGGCTGCAGGCATTGGCGCGGACGTGTGCGAGATTTTCACCGATGTAGACGGCGTCTACTCGACAGATCCGCGGATCGTCAAGTGCGCCCGCAAGCTGAACGAGATCACGTACGATGAGATGCTGGAGCTTGCTAACCTGGGAGCGGCGGTGCTGCATCCAAGAGCCGTGGAATACGCCAAAAATTATAACGTGTCGCTGGTCGTCAGATCCAGCTTCAATCATAACGAAGGAACGCATGTGAAGGAGGAAGCAGCAATGGAACAAGGCATCGTAGTACGAGGCATTGCTTACGATAAGAATGTAGCGAGAATCAGTATTCTGGGTGTAGAAGAGAAGCCGGGGCAGCTGGCGAAGGTGTTCGGGGCGCTTGCTAGCGAGCAAATCGACGTGGATATTATCGTGCAAAGCGGTGTCGCTGGAGGCCGTGCAGACTTCTCCTTTACGATCTCGCTGAACGATTTGGATAAGGCGCTGACGACGATCGAAGGCCTTCGTGCTACCGTAGGCTTCCGCGAAGTCACTTCCGAGACGAACCTGGTGAAGGTCTCCATCGTTGGTGCAGGCATGGTTAGTACGCCGGGCGTGGCAGCGAAGATGTTCGCAGCGATCTCCGATCTGGGCATCAGCATTCTGATGGTCAGCACGTCCGAGATCAAGACCTCCTGCGTAATCGAGAACGGTCGTTTGAACGAAGTCGTTCAAGCGCTGCATACGGCTTACGGCTTGGACACCGACTCCACTGTGTTCGTTGGCGGTCCATCGGAAAGAAGATAAGACCCCTCGCTTAGCGAAGGATCTTATCGAAGAGGAATGTAAATACTTTTAGCAAGAAAGCGGTGATCCCAGCGGCCATTAATGGACCGACGGGAATCCCTTTTAGAAAAATAATACCGAAGATCGAACCGATAACAAGACCCACAATCATTTGTGGGTCTATTTTTAATAGCTCGAGACCTTTGCCGTTCATGTACGTAGCAATGGCTCCGCCTATTAGTGCAAGGATGCCCGGCCAAGTGGTGAAAATTGAGGTGACGTCCTTAATCGAGATACGCTCGCTGGCGAACGGCACGAGGACACCCATCGTCAGAAACAGCAGTCCCAGCTCCAGCCCCCGGCGCTCAATCGTAGGCAAGAACCGCTCTAAGCTGATCAGCTTCACGACAAGCAGAATGCATGCGGCGGTCGTAATAATATGAGAACGGCCGATGAGTCCGATAATAATTAATGCCACTAGCAATAAGTCTCCGCTCATGTGCGCACTGTACCCCTTCGTCGGCAACTGGTGAAAACAGTTGTCAGGATGTCCTTCCAATTCTCTTTATTTGTATGAAGGGGGGCTTGTTTTAGAACCGAATTACAAGCAAGCAGGGATCGCTTCGAGCTTCCCGCCGATGACCTGCGGAGCTATCGCAAGCGTATTCACCTGGGCACAATACAGCACATCATCCTTAAAGCCGAGCTTGGTTAGCCGTTTGCCGTTGGCGCAAGAGAGCAAAGTATCCGTCAGCTGGTGCTGCACCTCGCGGTAAGCGTTCAGCATGGCCAAGCCGAAGTCGTTGAACGATACTTGGGCAGGGCTGCCCGAAGCTGCTTGAAGGTGCCGAAGCAGCTCATCGGCAATGAGTCCGGCGCATAACCCGTCCTCTAAGGAGAACAGATCTTGCGTTCCCGCACATAGTATCGCGATTTCGTTATCCAACTGGGCCATCCGCTCTGCGCAGGCCTTAGCGTTTAACATGCTTCCGATGACAATGTGATTGGCCTTGCTTGCTTTTTGAATCGCCCGTGTACCGTTGGTTGTCGTGATTATGACGGTTTTTCCAGCGACCTGATAGCTCTTGTACTCGAGCGGCGAGTTGCCGAGATCAAAGCCGGGAATTTTTTTGCAGAATCGTTCGCCTCCGAGCAGCGTGCCTTCTGTTTGGAGGCTTTTCGCTTGCAGGACGGTTTCTACCGGCACAACCTCATGGCAGCCGTTAGCCAGTGCCGTCAGCATGGTCGAAGTGGCTCGCAGCACATCGATCACAACGACGGTTTTCTGGCTCAAATCCTCCGCCCGCGCCTCGTTGACGCAGGATATAACTTGAACGTTCATGGTTCAGGCGAGCCTCCTTTGTCCGCACATCCCTTTAAATTTCCCAATTCAGTGCCTCGACGGACGCTTCGTCCGAAGGCACCTTGCCCATCAGCAGCGTATCCGAACGAAGTCCGCGGCGCAGTGCTTCCAATGAGATAACATCACTCGGCAAAATATTGCCCAGATGGATGCTGTTGCCAAGCATTTGCAGTAAATGCACCTGTTGCTCCTTTTGCGGGGCTTCCCAGAGCAGCTTATGCCGGCTCGGTACCATCGACAGCACCCGCTCGATTTCCTCGTCCTTACAGGTCCCGTTGTCATCAAAAATGCCGACGCCTTTGCCGGATTCCCGGCCCTCGATCGTGACCAGCTCCGCGCCCAGCTCGGTGTCGATAATGACCGTTTCGATCAGCTCGTCGACCTCAATGGTAGAGCCCCAGCATTTTTTGCCGTACTCCGTGATGACCTTCAGGCCCGAGTCGATGCCGCGGAGAATCAATTCGCTGCGCACCGGCCTAGGCACCTCAATCGTCCCGTCCGACACTTCCAAACCGTTGAAGCCCAAATAAGTGACCATATCGAAAAAATGCTCGACCTCTCGCTGCCGCAGGGCAACCTCCAAAAACGTGCCACCCGGATACACCATGATATTGCAAGCCTTCGCCAGCTCGATTTTTCTCTTCAGCATGGTAGTGGAGTACAGCGGCGAGGTGCCAAAACCGATTTTCAGCATATCGATGTAAGCGCCGGCTGTTTCCAGTAAATCTTCCAAGGCGTGAAGTCCTAATCCTTTATCGATCACCATGGTTCTCCCCAGGGCTCTCGGTTTGACTGTACGTGTTGCGGTAGGATCGCTGAGCAAAGAACTCCACTGCAATGGTGAGGTAACCTCCATCATCTATCGCCTCGCTGTAACGAATTGTGGATTACGGGATCATCATATGCATGGTGATTTGGGGATGTGCCCATGATGTGCCCTTGAATCTTGTAATCCATCCTATAGACCTAAATGGAGACGAGCCCGCATAAGATGAAATGAAACCACGAAAGAGAGGAGCAAACCGCCTTTGCTGAACAAAATCGTATTGAGCATGGCCTCGCTGCGCATGATTTCGGGCAGTATTGAGATCATTGCTGCGCTCATTATGCTGCGGCTGAATCAGATCGATAAGGCGCTGATCGTCAATTCCGGGCTGGCGCTGGTCGGACCGTTCGTGCTGCTGACGACGACGACGATTGGACTTGTGGGGCTCGCAGATAAGCTGTCCTATGGCAAAATGCTGTGGGTGCTCGCTGGCGTCAGCTGCATTTTTATCGGAATCTTAAAAAAGTAATCTGTCATATTTCACTAGGCTGGGCCATACATATGATTAATAAGATGGACAGCTTGGGGGGAAGCAGCCGTGATTGCAGCCATACTGCCCTATTTTTCTGAAGCTATGCAGCGCATCCTATCATCTCTATCAACGCGAATCCTAGAGCAATTGCAAGAGATTCGAGTCCGAGAAGCGAGACCGCTGGAAGTCATCTGGGGAGCGGGGCATGGATTTGTTTCGGAGCAAGGCGCCATCGGCCCGAATTCGGAACAAGCCTATCGACCTTCGCGGCGGGATTGTGCGATTTTGCTAGAGCAGCTGACACAGCATTCGATGTACACCTTCGAGGAAGAGCTGAAGCGGGGATTCATCACGGTCGCTGGCGGCCATCGGATCGGACTCTCCGGACGCACGGTCGTCGAGCAGGGAAAGGTCAAGTATGTGAAGGAAATCAGCGGCTTCAACATCCGGGTCGCCAAGGAGTGGAAGCAGGCGGGAGCGGCGGTGTGGCCTTACTTGCTGGAGCCTTCGCGGGAGCAGGTGTACCGGACGCTGGTGATTTCTCCACCCCAGCTTGGCAAAACGACCTTGATCCGCGACTTGGCGAGACGGTTCAGCGGAAGTGATACAGCAGGTGAAGAAGCAGGCATCGGCCGCAGCTTTAAGGTGGGCATCGTGGATGAACGCTCGGAAATTGCCGCCTGCGTGAAAGGCGTCCCACGGTTCGATGTCGGGCCGAGAACGGACGTGCTGGATGGCTGTCCGAAGGCGGAAGGCATGATGATGATGATCCGCTCGATGTCGCCGGAGGTGCTGATCGCAGACGAAATCGGCCGGGCCGAGGATGCGGAGGCGATCCACGAAGCGCTCCATGCTGGTATCGGCATCATCGCGACGGCACATGGCAGAAGCGTAGCGGACGTGGCGAAGAGACCGATTTTGCGGGAACTGATTCGCGAAGGGGTGTTCGAGCGCTTCGTGGTGCTGGAGCGGAAGCTGGGGGCGGTCGGAAGCAGTCCGAGCGCTGCAGTGTTCGACCGGCAGGGAACGAGGCTGAATGAAACAGTAGCGGCAAAAGGGGGATTCGGCGGATGAGAGAGGCAAGTCAGGAGAGCACCAGGGAGCGGGGAAGTCCACGATGCTGAAGCTGCTGGGAGCGATGCTCATACTGCTGTCGGGAACGCTGCTCGGGTTTTACCAGGCGAATCAGCTCGTTCGTCGGCCGAAGCAAATCGCCGATCTGATCCGCTTGCTTCAGCGGCTGGAAACCGAGATTCACTACGGCTTTACGCCGCTGCCGGAAGCGCTAAGCCTGGTCGCAAGGAGCGCTCAATCCGCAGCTGGCCGGTTATTTCACACAGCAGCGGAGGAGCTCGCGGAAGCGGCAGGGCGGTCGGTTCAGACGATCTGGCAGCAGGCGGCGACTGCGAACTGGCGGTATACGGCCATGAAGACGCCGGAGCGCGAAGTGTTCCTGCAAATCGGGCACACACTCGGGCTGACCGATCGGGAGGACCAGGCGAAGCACCTCAAGCTCGCGGTAAGTCAGCTGCAGGGGGAAGCAGAGCTCGCCCGGGAGGAGCAGCAGCGGTACGAGCGCATGTGGAAAAGCCTCGGTGTTCTGCTTGGAGCATTAGTAGTAATACTTATGTACTAAGTTGCAACTGTTACATCAGACTCTGTGTCAGTTGCGACAATCACGCCGGTGTCTGAGAATTAATTTAATGGTTTAAGGTAGGTGCCGCCAATGAACGTGGATGTAAACGCGATATTCCAGATAGCCGGCATCGGGATCATTATCGCGATGATTCATACCGTGCTCAAGCAGATGGGAAAAGAAGACATGGCGCATTGGGTGACGGTCATCGGGTTTGTCGTAGTGCTGTTCATGGTCGTCAGCATGCTGGATAACTTGTTTAAAGAAATCAAGACCATTTTCTTGTTTCAATAGGGGCGGGTGCTGCCAGTGGAGATTATACAAGTCGTGGGTCTCGGACTGATAACAACGGTGCTGGTGCTGATCATTAAAGAACAAAAGCCGATGTTCGCCTTTCTGCTGACCGCCTTTACCGGCATCACCATCTTCATGTTCTTGATCGGCAAAGTTTCGAATGTCATCGGAGTACTCGAGGATTTGGCGAACCGGGCGGATATCAATATGATTTTTCTGAAGACGATTCTGAAAATTATCGGGATCGCCTACATCGCCGAATTCGGCGCTCAGATCGTCCGAGATGCAGGTCAGGAAGCGATCGCTTCTAAAATCGAGCTGTCCGGCAAAATTTTGATCATGGTGATGGCCATCCCGATCGTATCCGTCATAATCGAGACCGTAGTCAAGCTGCTCCCGGCGTAAATGAACGCGGACGAAGCGGCAGGCGAATCTACCAGGAGTTGAGGCTATGCTGAAGCTATGCAAAACAGGCCGAATGGAGCAAATGCTGCTCTGGATCGCTCTTTTGACCGCGCTGCTGCTGAATGCAGGTTCAGGGATCGGCTGCTGGACGACCTTGGGCTGCGACGCTACTGTACAGGCCGCAACACCGGCGGAACAGCTGATTCAGGAACAGGCGGAGCACCTGCCGACCGATCAGATTGAGCAATTTTGGACGAAGCTTGTGAAGCAGTACGGGGGCTACTTCCCGGAGGGGCCGGCACCCAAATTTATGGACTTGCTGACAGGCTCGAAAGACTTCAGTCTTAGCTCGATCGCCTATGGATTGTTTCGCTACTTTTTTCACGAGCTGCTGTACAACGGAAAATTACTGGTTTCCATCGTCATCATCACCATCTTCAGCATGCTGCTGGAAACGCTCCAAAGCTCATTTGAAAAAAACACCGTCAGTAAAATCGCCTACTCCATCTCCTTCATGGTGCTGATGATTATGGCGGTCAACAGCTTCAGCGTCGCCATCGGATATGCCAAAACCGCCATCAATGACATGATTCATTTCATGATCGCCGTCGTGCCGCTGCTGCTTACCTTGCTGGCTTCCATGGGCAATGTCGTCTCCGTCTCGGTGCTGCATCCGCTCATTGTGTTTATGATTCACGCCGTCGGCACAGCGATCTACTTTATCGTCTTTCCGCTCTTGTTCTTCTCGGCCGTGCTGCACATCGTAAGCGGCATCAGCGATCGCTACAAAGTGACGCAGCTGGCCAATATGCTTCGCACCGTCAGCTTAGGCTGCCTAGGCGTTTTCGTTACCGTGTTCTTGGGCGTCGTAACCGTTCAAGGGGCATCGGGGGCGGTAACGGATGGGGTAACGATCCGAACGGCCAAATATATTGCCGGCAATTTTGTCCCGGTAGTAGGTCGGATGTTCTCCGACGCTTCGGAAACCGTCATCGGAGCTTCGCTCTTGGTAAAAAACGCCGTCGGACTTGCAGGGGTTGTCATCATCCTGGTGCTGTGTGCGTTTCCCGCATTGAAAATAATGGCGCTCGCCTTCATATATAATGTTTCCGCCGCGATTATGCAGCCGCTAGGCGATAACCCGATGATCGGCTGTCTGGAGACCATTGGAAAAAGCTTAATCTACGTTTTTGCAGCGCTGGCCGTGGTCGGATTCATGTTTTTTCTTGCGATCAGCGTAATGATTGCCGCAGGCAACGTATCGATCATGATGCGCTGACAGGCGGAAGGAGGCATCGGAATGGAATGGTTAAGCGGATGGCTGAAGTCGGTGATCCTCGTCATCTTGCTGGCGACCTTCGTCGATTTGCTGCTGCCAAATCAATCCATGCAGCGTTATGTGAAGACGGTCATGAGCTTGTTCCTGCTTCTCACACTGCTGCATCCGCTGCTGACTTTATTCGAGAAGCACACGAACATGGAAAAATTGCTCGCGGACGCGTTGTTCCAACCGGGCAGTCAGCAGTCCGGCGCAGGCTCGGACGACGCGATGGCTTCCTTGCCGACCATTCAGCAGCGGGCCGATGCGATTCGCAGCTATCAGCAGAAAGAAACACACCAGCTGGTGCAAAACCAAGCGGCCGATTTGATGAAACGAAAAATCGAATCTACAGGGGTAACCGTGCAAAGCATTCAAGTGGAGACCGCCACAGATGCCAGCGGGCAGGCAATCATCAAGCAAGTCACAGTGTCGGTCGACCCGAAAGCCCAACCGCCGACGAGCAAGGGCAGCGCCGCCCCCAAAGCTGGCATGGAGCCGGTGAAGCCGGTTTCTGGAGTCACGGTGCCGGATATACAGATCGGGAGCCGAACTACGCCAGCCGTTCCTGCGGCACGAATGAAGGACAACACCGGAGCGGCTCTAACGCCTGAGCTGGAGCAGAAGAAGACGCAAATCATGTACATGCTGGAGCAGGACTGGGAGCTGAAGCCCGATCAGATAGCCTTATCGATTCAGCAAGGGAGGTGAACCAATGGGAGAAAAATGGAACGGATTCAGCAAATGGCTGGGCGGCGGCGGTCCTGGGGAAGAGAAGCGTAATCAGACGTTTCGCTGGCTGCTGATCTTAGGGTTGATTGGGGTAGCATTTATGATTCTCAACGCTTTTATTACGGTAAAAGATGTGGGCCCCATTGGTGAAGGCAGCAGGGCGTCGCCTCCGGAGGGAGAAAAGCCGGTGCTCAGCGCGGGGAGCAAGGAGCGCAGCTCCTTCCGCGAATACGAGGAGGCTTACCAGTCGCAGCTGAGGGACATTTTAACGAAAATCGTCGGCGTCGGCGAGGTAGAAGTGCTCGTGACGATCGAATCGACGGAGGAAGTCACGGTCCAGCAAAATACGAAGGATACGCAGCAGGTGACCAATGAGCAGGATAAGAATGGCGCCACCCGCCACATCACCGATGTTACGCGCAGTGGAGAAGTCGTCATGTACGAAGTGTCCGGCGGCGGGAAGCAGCCGCTCGTCACGAAATATATTAAACCGAAAATTCGCGGGGTAGTCGTCGTCGCCAAAGGCGCGGAGAACTTAACCGTCAAGAAAATGATCTCGGAAGCCGTCGAGCGCGGCCTGGATGTCCCGGCGCACCGCATTTCGATTTTGCCGAGAAAACAGTAAACCACATTAGGGAGGAATTCCAATGAACACCAAAAGACAAACCGTTTGGCTCGTATCGATGCTCAGCTTGATGGTCGTGCTGTCTGCTTACTACTTGTTCACCGAGGACGTCAACAACCTCGATCTCAGCAAGTCGAGCCCGAAGACAAAGGAAATTTCGATCAGCGCAGGGCAGCTGGATGGCAAGCAGCCGGCGGCAGGTGACGTCAAGTCCGACGCGAAAACTGATGCTAAAACAGATGCTAAAACAGATGCTAAAGCCGATGTAAAAACCGACGTGAAGCCGGGCGCAGCCGCAACCGACGCTTCGAAGCAAGCGACTCCAGCCGACGGAGCCGGCGCGAAAGCCTCCGATCCGAAAGCCAGCAGCACCAAGACGGACACGCCTTCGGCTGCGAAGCCGGATGCCAAGAGCCAAGCGCCTGCCGCTCAGCCGGTATCCAAAGCGTCGAACGCCAAGACAGAGGATGCCAAAACGCTCGAGAAAATGCAAACAACAGCCAAATCCGGCAGCGACTACTTCGTGAATCTGCAAATGAAGCGTGACGAAGACCTGGCGAAGCAAGTAGAGAAGCTGGTCACCATCATCTCCGATCCGAAGCAAGCAGCAGATGTAGCTGGCAAAGCGCAAGCCGACCTGGACCGCATTCAAGACATGGAAGCGAAAGTAACCAACCTGGAAGAATCGCTGATGAAAGACTTCCCGCAGGCGGTTGTGACTCAAGATTCGAACAAGTGGAAAGTAACCGTGCAATCGGCTAAGCTGGAAAAGAGCCAAGCGGTTAGCATCGCAGATCAAGTGATGAAAGAGCTGAGCATCACCGCCGACAACATCTCCATTCAGTACATTCCGTAAGTTGAACGATAGCCCTCAGAGTCCGACTTGCTCGGGCTCTGATTTTTTTTCAGTTCATAGGGAGCTTTCTAAGAAACTCTTTCCTAAAATGAACTTTGTGTTATAATAACATCGTCGTTTGTTTCAGATGCCTAAAGGAGTGAACCTAGTGTTTAAATTGAGCGAAATTAAAGAATTGGTCAAGCTGGTGGATTCGTCCTCCCTGCAAGAACTAGAGATTGAAAGCGAAGGCTCCCGCCTTTTTATCCGTAAACCAAGCAAAACCGAGCAGGTCGTCGTAGCATCGACTCCTGTACAGCAAGCGTTCCAACCGATCCTGACACCGCAAGTGCAAGCTCCTCAAGCGGGACAAGCTCCTGCGGCGGCACCGGCTGCAGCTGCGGCAAACTCTAATTTACATACAATTACTTCCCCGATGGTCGGTACGTTCTATGAATCTCCATCTCCGGGCGCGTCTGCCTTTGTTTCCAAGGGCAGCAGTGTAAAAGAGAAATCGATCGTCTGTATTATCGAAGCGATGAAGCTGATGAACGAGATCGAAGCCGAAGTGAAGGGCGAAATCGTAGAAGTGCTCGTAGAAAACGGCCAGCTGGTCGAGTACGGCCAACCGCTGTTCTTGGTTAAACCGGAGTAATCACCATAGGAGGATCCCCCCTTGAAGTTTCAAAAAATACTAATCGCTAATCGCGGAGAAATCGCCGTGCGCATTATCCGCGCTTGCCGCGAGCTGGGTATTTCCACAGTAGCGGTATACTCGGAGGCCGATCGTGAAGCGCTGCACGTCCGTCTTGCGGACGAGGCTTACTGCATCGGACCTACCTTATCCAAAGATAGCTATTTAAATTATACAAACCTGATGAGCGTGGCTACGTTAACAGAGACCGATGCCATCCATCCGGGCTATGGCTTTTTAGCCGAAAATGCCGACTTCGCAGAAATTTGCGAAAGCTGCAACATTACCTTTATCGGACCTTCCCCAGAAGCGATCAGCAAGATGGGCGACAAGTCCGTGGCCAAGCTGACGATGAAGGAGGCGGGCGTACCGGTCATCCCGGGCTCTGAAGGCCTTGTGGAAGACATGGACGAGGCCATTCGCCTCGGACGTGAAATCGGTTACCCGATCATCATTAAAGCAACTGCCGGCGGCGGAGGCAAAGGGATTCGTCTGGCCGAGAACGAAGAGATGCTGATCCAGCAAATCACGACCGCTCAGCAGGAAGCCCAAAAGGCTTTCGGCAATGCAGGCGTCTACCTGGAGAAGTATTTGACCGGCATGAAGCACGTCGAAATTCAAATTTTGGCCGACAAGCATGGCAACGTGGTGCATTTGGGCGAACGGGACTGCTCCGTGCAGCGCCGACGCCAGAAGCTGGTCGAAGAAGCGCCTTGTCCGGTGCTCACCCCTGATATCCGTGAGCGCATGGGGGAGGCAGCGGTTCGCGCTGCGAAGGCCGTGGATTATTCCGGAGCGGGAACGCTGGAGTTTTTGCTGGGTCAAGACGGACAGTTCTACTTCATGGAAATGAACACACGGATCCAGGTCGAGCATCCGGTGACCGAGTACATTACCGGTATCGACATCATCAAAGAAATGATTCGGATCGCAGAAGGCGAGCCGATGTCCTTCACACAAGCGGATGTCCAGATTAACGGACATGCCATCGAGTGCCGGATTAATGCCGAGGACCCGAACCGCAACTTTATGCCTTCGGCCGGACAAATTCAATTCTACTTGCCTCCGGGCGGCTTCGGAGTTCGTGTGGACAGCGCGGCTTATCCGGGCTACACGATTCCGCCGCATTACGACTCGATGATCGCGAAGCTGATCGTATGGGGCAAGGACCGGGACGAGGCCGTTCAGCGCATGAAACGGGCATTGAACGAGTTCACGATCGAAGGGATTTCGTCGACGATTCCGTTCCACTTGAAGCTTCTGGAGCATAAAAAGTTCTTAGCCGGTGATTTTGATATCAAGTTCTTGGAAGAGCATGACGTGAACGATCCAAACTCCTAGGAGCCAGTCCGGAGGAGGCTTTCTCTCTGCCGAACCGACTCGTAGAGCCTGGCCACTTCGTTGTCATATTTTTGCGAGAATGGTATAGTATACAATAAAGACAAGTTTTTAAGCCACAGGATACTTGGAGGAGGACCTTAATATGAGTATCATTGCTGCGGATTATGAGAAGACCGAGATGGGCACGATTCAGATCGCTCCCGAGGTCATCGAGATCATCGCCGGAATGGCCACGGTGGAAGTGCCGGGCGTTGCCGGAATGAGCGGCGGGTTTGCCGGCGGAATCGCTGAGTTGCTGGGGCGCAAGAACATGTCCAAAGGCGTGAAGGTCGAGGTAGGGCAGCGTGAAGCGGCCATCGACGTATCCGTTGTCATTGAATTCGGAACGCGTATCCCTGAAGTGGCGAGCGGCGTTCAGCAAAATGTAAAGAATGCGATTGAATCTATGACGGGTCTGAGCGTAGTGCAAGTCAACGTTCACGTCCACGATGTTATTTTCAAAGGCGCGGACAAGGTCGAAGAGGCGGAAGCTGCCCCTGTACAGCGAGTGAAATAAACCCATTATTGCTCGGTCGAACCCCCTACTTTACCGTCAGGGGGTTTCGTCCATATGCCCAGAAGGAGTCAGATTTCGTGATTAAAGTATTGGACAGGCTGCTGCTGCTGCTCTTTAGCTTTGTAATTCTAATCGCATCCGTGATTCTTTTATTTGCTGCTTTTGGACTGATTTCATTCGAGCAAGCGGGTACGTTTGCCCATAATGTTTATTACAATATGGATACCGCCATCGGCTTCATCGTCGTAACGTTGATCGTTGCACTGATCAGCATCCGCTTTATCTACATTTCGGTGCGCAGAGGGAAAGCGTCGGTGCCGTCGATCGATCAGCGGACGGAATTCGGTGACATTCGCATCTCGCTGGATACGGTGGAGAACCTTGCGCTGAAGGCGGCCGGGCGCACACGTGGCGTCAAAGATTTGCGTGCCAGGGTGAAGGTCAATCAATCAGGCCTTGAAATTGTGATTCGTTCCATTGTCGACGGCGAGAGCTCGATTCCGCAGCTGACGGAGGAAATGCAGGCGAACGTCAAGAGGCACATTGAGGACATTACGGGGATTCCGGTAGCGTTTGTTTCCGTGTTCATCGCCAATGTTCAGCAGCAGTCGGCCCCTTCGTTCAAGAGCCGCGTGGAATAGAGGTGAGCTCCCCGGATGTGGAAGCAAATTTGGCAACAGCTGTGGGAAGGGCACCGGGGTAAGACCGTCTGTACAATCAGCGGAGCGGTGCTTGGCATCATTTATTTGTTCTTCGGGCTGTGGAATATGTTAATCTTTGCATTGATCGTATATACTGGATATTATATAGGGAAAAGAATTGACCGGGGTGAACCGGCGGTTCCCGCAGAAGAGACTTGGCAATGGCTCATGGACAAATGGAGATTGTTCCGGTAAAATCCTTGGGATAACCAAGGATTTTTTTTGTGAGCCGATTAGAGCAGGAGGAAGTTAATTTACATGAGACGCAGATTAGCACGGGAGCTGGCGCTCCAAAGTCTTTACCAGATCGAAATGAACGGAACGACGCCAGGGGAAGCGATTATTCATGTCGTGGAGGAAGCCCGTACGGAAGATGAAGCGCAGCTGACGCGCGAACGCGACCAAATTACGCCGCAGCAAATCACCGAGCTGGTAGAAGGTACGCTGGGGCACAAGCAGCAGATCGACGGATTGCTAGCGGATTATTTGAAGGGCTGGCAAATGGACAGGCTGTCGCGGGTGGACCGGGAGATTTTGCGTTTAGCTACATATGAGATGGTGTTTCGGGATGATGTGCCGCCTAAGGTTGTCGTCAATGAGGCAATCGAGATGGCGAAGCATTTTGGCACGGAAGAATCGGGGAAGTTCGTAAATGGTGTGCTTGGCAAAATGATTAAGGATTTGGAGTCGCTACGACAACAAACACCGGAAGCCTAAATAGGGGAAGGGGAACGAACCGGCATGTCCGCTCAAGTTATTAATGGAAAAGAGATTGTCAGCGCCTATCGCGCAGAAATTAAAGAGCACGTGGAAGCACTGAAAAGCAAAGGCGTTCAGCCTGGCCTCGCCGTCGTGATCGTAGGTGACGACCCGGCTTCCCATGTGTATGTCCGCAACAAAGCCAAAGCTTGCGAAGAAGCCGGCATGCATTCCGAAGTGTACAAGCTTCCGGAGAACACGCCCGAGCAGGAATTGCTGGACCTGATTGAGAAGCTGAACGGCGATAGCGCGATCCATGGCATTCTGGTTCAATCGCCTTTGCCAAAGCATATTTCCGAAGAGAGAGTTGTTGAGGCAATCGCCGTGGATAAGGACGCAGACTGCTTCCACCCGGTCAATGTGGGGAATCTTATGATCGGTAAAGAAGGCCCTGCTCCATGTACGCCGGCTGGCGTGATCGAAATTTTGAAGAAGGTCGGCGTGGAGATCGCTGGCAAGCATGCCGTTGTGATCGGCCGAAGTAACATCGTCGGCAAACCGATGGCAATTTTGCTGCTTCGTGAGCACGCGACGGTAACGGTTGTTCACTCCCGGACGAAGAACCTGGAAGAAATTACGCGTCAGGCCGATATCCTGGTCGCAGCCGTCGGTAAACCGAAAATGGTGAAGCGCGAGCACGTGAAGCCGGGTGCGGTTGTGATCGACGTGGGGATCAACCGGCTCGAGGATACGGGCAAGCTTGCAGGCGACGTGGATTTTGACGATGTCTTGGACACGGCTAGCTACATTACGCCCGTTCCAGGCTGTGTAGGGCCGATGACGATCACCATGCTGCTGAAGAATACGCTGGAATCGGCGGAGCGAGCAGCAGGTGTGAAGGTCACCGTATAACGTATGAGGGACAATAAGCAGCCCATTTTATCCATCAAAGAGCTGAACCGGTATATCAAAATGATGCTCGAAGGCAGCGAGAGGCTGCAAAATGTGTGGGTACGCGGGGAGATCTCCAACTTCACCCACCATTCGAGCGGGCACATGTACTTTACGCTCAAGGATGCTGACAGCCGGCTGAAAAGCATCATGTTCGCTTCTTATAATCAACGGATGGGTTTTATCCCGCGGGAAGGCACCAAGGTGCTGGCTTGCGGGAATATCTCTGTCTACGAACGGGACGGGCAGTATCAGTTCTACGTAACCCAGATGCAGCCTGACGGGATTGGCAGCCTGTACTTAGCCTTCGAGCAATTGAAGAAAAAGCTGGAGGGTGAAGGGTTGTTCGCCCCGGTAAGGAAAAAGCCGATTCCGCGGTTTCCCAAAGCGATCGGCGTGATCACTTCACCGACAGGCGCGGCGGTCCGTGATATCATCATCACGCTGCAGCGGCGTCACCCTTCAGTGCCGGTTCTGCTGTACCCGGTGCTGGTTCAAGGAACACAGGCCGCGCCATCCATCATCAAAGCAATTCAAGAGATGAATGCGCTGGGCGAAGTGGATGTGCTGATTGTCGGCCGCGGCGGCGGGTCGCTGGAGGAATTATGGGCATTTAATGAGGAAGCGGTAGCGCGTGCGATTGCGGCTTCTAATTTGCCGATCATTTCCGCGGTGGGTCATGAAACCGATTTTACGATCGCCGATTTCGTGGCTGATTTACGGGCGGCGACACCAACAGCGGCAGCTGAGCTGGCTGTAACTCATCATATGGAGCTGAAGCAGCAGCTGACCTATTTGCAGCAGCAGCTATATGCGGGGCTTACTGGCCAATTGGGCCGCAATAAAGAACGTTTAAAGCGTCTTCAACGGTCACCTTACTTGACGAATCCCCGCAGGCAGCTGCTTCAGCAGCAAGCGGAGCGTCTGGATCGGCTGAAAGAGCAACTGGCCTATAAATTAAAGAACCGGCTAGCCCGGTCGCAAGAGCGATTAATGCGATCCGAGCGTCGGATGGCCGTCTTCAATCCGAAGGAGCAGATTGCATTTTCGAGATCCCGTCTGGAGACGGTGAACCGGAGACTGAGTCTGTCGACTCAGACGATTACGAAGCGGAAGAAGCAGGAGCTGATCTCGGCGATCCGTCAGCTGGACGCACTAAGTCCGCTCAAGATCATGCAGCGGGGATACGGTCTGGTGTACGACGAGAAGGAAAAGCAGCTGGTCAAGTCAGTGCAGCAGGTTCAACTCGGGGATATTTTGAAGCTGCGCTTAATTGACGGTCGAATCGATTGTCATGTTTGGTCAATGGAGGAGAAAACAAATGACAAATCAGGAACCAACAACGCCTAGCTTCGAGCAGGCGATGGATCAGCTGGAGCGCATCGTCGCACAGCTGGAGAGCGGGGACGTTCCTTTGGAGCAGGCGATTGAGCTGTTTCAAGAAGGAATGAAGCTTTCGCAGCTGTGCGGTCAGAAGCTCGAGCAAGTGGAACGCAAAATCGAGGTCCTGCTGGAGCAGGACGGCGGTATGGTCAAGAAGCCATTCCAGCCGGTTGAATGACATAAAAGGGGTTATCCGATGATTGTGGAGACTGGCATCCGAGATTATTTGAAAGAAAAAGCGACTTGGGTTGAAGCGGAGCTTGAACGTTCATTGCCTGCGGAGTGGCATATTCCTGGGGCGCTTAAGGAATCGATGATGTATTCGCTCATGGCCGGCGGCAAGAGGCTTCGTCCGATTCTGGTGATCGCTGCGGCTGAGGCACTGGGGGGCAGCGCCGAGGCGGCACTGCCGGTGGCATTGGCGGTGGAGATGATTCACACTTATTCCTTAATCCATGATGATTTGCCGGCGATGGATAATGACGATTTTCGCCGGGGCAAACCGACGAACCATAAGGTATATGGCGAGGCGATGGCGGTCCTGGCCGGTGATGCGCTTCTGACCCATGCCTTTTTTTCGGTTGTGCAGGCATCGCGGAAGCATGGGGTTCCTGCGGAATGCGTCGCTGACATTGTGGAGGAGCTGTCCCGTTTAGCCGGGGCACCGGGAATGGTAGGCGGGCAAGCAGCCGATATGCTTGGGGAGCAAGGGCTAACCAAGCTATCTGAGCTGGAGTACATCCATCTGCATAAGACCAGTGATTTGATCATCTTCTCGCTCAAAGCGGGGGGACGAATCGCAGGTGCGGATAGCGCCAAACTCCATGCGCTGGAGCGCTTCGGGCAATGCATTGGTCTCGCGTTTCAAATTCAAGACGACATTCTCGATTTAATCGGCGATGAGCAGAAGCTGGGCAAGCCCGTACAAAGCGACGTGAAGCAGCAGAAGGTGACCTACCCTTATTTTATCGGTCTTGAAGCATCGCAGGCGAAGGTGGAGGAGCTGACCCGTGAAGCGAAGCAAGCGATTGTGGACGGGGGCTTTGCGAATCCGGCCAGGCTGCTGCAGCTGGCTGATTTTCTGATGAACCGCGACCATTAAGTCAGGATCGGTGACAACGCTAAAATTCACTTTATTTTCCACTCGTAATTTGAGCGGTTTCCGGTCCTATGCTATAATGTCTTCAAGCAAATTTCGATAAATCTCTCCATAAGCTGGGGTCACTACTAGAGACAGATACGTAAGTTTGCACTATCACGTCATACCATGGAAAGCGGGGGAACAAACGTGCTGCTCGATCTAATCCATCAGCCTGAAGATCTTAAGCGATTCACAACGGAGCAGTTGGAGCAGGTAGCTGAGGAAACGCGGCAGTTTCTTGTAGAGAAGCTTTCGGTTACCGGCGGTCACCTCGCGCCTAACCTTGGTGTTGTCGAGCTAACGATCGCACTGCACTACCTGTTCGATAGTCCGAAGGACAAATTTATATTTGATGTAGGGCATCAATCCTACGTACACAAGATTTTGACCGGACGGAAGGATCAGTTCGATACACTTCGTAAATATAAGGGGCTTTGCGGGTTTATCAAGCGCTCGGAGAGCGAGCATGATGTCTGGGAAGCCGGACACAGCAGCACCTCGCTGTCGGCGGCGATGGGGATGGCCATGGCCCGTGACCTGAAGGGCGAGCATAACCGAGTCATTGCGATGATCGGCGACGGTGCGCTGACCGGAGGCATGGCGCTCGAGGCACTGAACCATATCGGCCACGAGAAGCGGAATTTGATGGTCATTCTGAACGACAACGAGATGTCAATTGCTCCGAATGTGGGTGCGCTGCACAATTATTTGGGACGCATTCGTTCGGACCGGCATTATGTGAAAGCGAAAGAAGAAGTTGAGCATCTGCTCAAAAAAATTCCGGCCATCGGCGGGACATTAGCAAAGACAGCCGAGCGCTTGAAGGACACGTTCAAATATTTGGTTGTACCGGGCATTTGGTTTGAAGAGCTGGGCTTCACGTATTTAGGACCGGTGGACGGTCATAATTTGCCGCTGCTGCTTGAGACATTGAAACAGGCCGATAAAATCATCGGACCTGTGCTTGTTCATGTCATCACAACCAAAGGCAAGGGCTATGCGCCGGCGGAAGCCGATTCACACACTTGGCACGGAGGCGGCCCTTACAAGATCGAATCGGGCAAAATGCTCAAATCAGCCGGTCCTCCGATGTATACCGAGGTATTCGGCAATACGCTGATTGAGCTGGCGAAGCAAGATCAGCGGATCGTCGCAGTCACACCTGCGATGCCGGGCGGCTCGGGCTTGCTCAAATTCGCCGATGCGTTCCCAGATCGGATGTTTGATGTGGGGATTGCAGAGCAGCATGCGGCAACTTTCTCAGCAGGACTTGCAGCGGAAGGCTTTAAGCCGGTTTTTGCGGTGTACTCGACCTTTCTGCAGCGAGCCTACGATCAGGTGGTACATGATATTTGCCGTGCGAATTTGAATGTAGCGTTTGCGATTGACCGCGCCGGCTTTGTAGGACCGGACGGCGAAACGCATCAAGGCGTGTACGATATCGCTTTCCTTCGCAGCATTCCGAACATGACGCTGATGATGCCGAAGGACGAGAATGAGCTGCGCCATATGCTGAAGACGGCAGTGGACTACAATGACGGTCCGATTGCGGTCCGCTACCCGCGGATCAATGGACTTGGCGTGCCGATGGATGAACCGCTGAAAGCGATCCCGATCGGAACTTGGGAAGTGCTGCATCAGGGCAGCGACGCTGTGATTCTGGCGGTTGGCCCAATGATCCCGATCGCACTGGAAGCGGCTGAACAGCTGGCCAAAGAAGGCGTATCCGTACGTGTGGTCAATGCGCGCTTCATTAAGCCGATGGACGAAAGCATGCTGCTGCAGCTGGCGAAAGAGGACATTCCGGTGATCACCCTGGAAGAAGGAGCCCAGATGGGCGGCTTTGGCAGCGGCGTATTGGAATATTACTCGAGCCAAGGCGTGTACGGGATGCGAATCAAAATGATCGGCGTGCCGGATTACTTCGTAGAGCACGGCTCGATTCCCGAGCAGCGGCAGGAGGTCGGCTTGACGGCGGAACGTCTCGTGTCCGAACTGCAGGCACTGGTACCTCGCAAGCGGCAGCGTGCATAGTACTATGGCTTAGCGCCAGCCAAGGCCGAGGATTCGAGGATTCGAGGATTCGCAACCTGGAAAGTAAGGAGCAATACATGGCCTCAGATAAAGTGGAAAAAGAACGATTGGATGTCCTGCTCGTCGAGCAGGGACATTTTGAAACAAGAGAGAAAGCCAAAGCCGCATTGATGGCCGGACTGGTGCTGGTCGACGATGAGCCGGTGGATAAAGCCGGAACGAAAATTGCCCGCACCGCCCGGATTCAAGTCAAGGGAGCGCTTCATCCTTACGTTAGCCGCGGCGGCTTGAAGCTGGAGAAAGCACTGAAGCATTTTCAGCTGGATTTGACGGGGGCTACCATGCTGGATATCGGTGCCTCGACCGGCGGCTTCACAGACTGCGCGCTGCAGAACGGCGCAGCTTATGTGTATGCCGTAGACGTCGGCTATAATCAGCTGGACTGGTCGCTTCGCAAGGATCCGCGCGTGTGCGTCATGGAGCGGACGAACTTCCGATATACGCAGCCGGGGGATTTGCAAGGCCCTCAGCCTACGTTTGCCTCCATCGACGTCTCATTCATTTCGCTCAAGCTGATCCTGCCGCCGCTTCAAGCTTTACTGGCTCCTGGGGGGCAGGTGGCGGCTCTCATTAAGCCGCAGTTTGAAGCGGGACGCGAGAAGGTCGGTAAGTCCGGCGTAGTCCGGGATCCCGCTACGCATAAGGAAGTGCTGCACTCGATCTTAACGTTCGCTCAAGAGATCGGCTTCGCGGTCCAAGGGCTGACCTTTTCACCCATTAAGGGCGGAGAGGGCAATATTGAATTTTTAACCTGTTTGAAAAACGGCATCCATGAGCCGAAAATAGACGAAGCGGCACTAGACCGCATGATTCGTCAAGTCGTCGAAGAGTCGCAAAGCATGCAGAACTCATCTCTATAGGATGAGTTTTTTGCCTTTTTAGAGGAGAATGACGGGGGAAGCACGAATAAATACCTTTGGATGTTATTGCCACACAGTACCAAGCAGGGGTGGTATCATGCAAAGCGGAGACGGATTCATCGTTATTTTGATCGTGCTGGGACTAGCCGCCTGGCTGTATCTTTATTCACGCGGTCGAATCAAGCGTACGGTGGAGGAAGGCAGTCCGTTTGACTTTTTGACCGGGGACGATGTGCCTGAGGATGAGGCGATAGGGCTGCTCGAAGAGGAAGGCTATCGGGTAGTTAGCGGGAAGCTGCGAATTCCGATTCAAATTATGGTCAATGATGAGGATGAAGTGCTGCACAGCCGGCTTTTTATCGATTACGTGGTGAAAAAGGGCAGCGAATACTTCACCGTTAAGCTGGCCAAGGAACGGAAGCCGCTCGACATGACGGGAAGCGCGATCCGCGAGCACCTGATGATCTATCAACTGCTGTATCCTCATACCGCCGGTGTGCTCTATGTAGATCTGGAAACGAAGCAGGTGGACAGGTTTATTTTTGACATCGATGCCGATGATGAGGAGTAGAAGCCTTCACTTATGATTAGGAGGATCCAATGAAAGCCCAACGACATATTAAAATACGCGAAATCATTACGAACGGCGAGATTGAAACCCAAGACGAACTCGTAGATCAACTGCGCGCCGCAGGCTTTCATGTTACCCAAGCGACCATTTCCCGAGATATTAAGGAGATGCATTTGATCAAAGTGCCGCTGGATGACGGCAGATATAAATATTCGATGCCAGCCGATCAACGCTATAATCCGCTGCAGCGGCTCAAACGGGCGCTGAATGATCATTTTGTTCATATCGATTATACGGAGAACCTGGTGGTGCTCAAGAGCCTGCCCGGTACCGCGAACGCGATCGGTGCGCTGATCGACAGTCTGGAGTGGAATGAAATTATGGGGACGATTTGCGGAGACGATACGATTCTGATCATCTGCCGGACCAAAGAGCATAGCGGGCATATCGTGAATCAAATTTTAGGAATGCTTAGCTAGCGATAAAAGAGGTGCTAAAATCATGCTGCTGGAGATGTCCATTCGCCACTTGGCGGTCATAGAATACGTGCAAGTACATTGTAAAAACGGGTTTCATGTGCTCACGGGGGAGACCGGTGCTGGTAAATCCATTATCATTGATGCTTTGAGCTTAATTGCCGGCGGGCGGAGCTCGACCGATCTGGTTCGGTATGGGAGCGACAAAGCGACCATTGAGGCGCTGTTTCACGTGGGGGCGGATCATCCGGTATGGTCCGTTTTATCCGGACTGGGAATAGAAGCGGATGCGGAAGAGCATCTTATCATTCGCAGGGAAATTTCGGCACAGGGCAAAAGCACGAGCCGCGTAAACGGCCAACTCGTCAACTTGGCGATGCTGAAGGAGATCGGGGAACGTCTGGTTAATATTCATGGGCAGCATGAGCACCAATCGCTGTTCAATATCGATGAGCATATTAACTGGCTGGATCTGTTTGGGGAGCAGCACATTTTGCCGGCTAAGAAGGCGTATCAAGCGGCCTATGACGAGTATCAGTCAATCCGTAGGCAGGTGCGCGAGCTGCAGGAGACCAGCAAGCAGGCGCTGCAGATGATGGATTTGTACCGGTTCCAGGTAGAAGAGATCCGCTCTGCCAAGCTGAAGCCGGGCGAAGACGAATCGCTCACCGAGGAAAAGCGGAAATTGGCCAATGCCGAGAAGCTGTACCAATCCGCGGCCGACGCATACGAACTGCTTTATGGTGGTGCCAAAGGCTTAGATGCGATTCGGCGTGCTGTTCAGAAGCTGCAGGATATTGCGGCGCTGGATGCATCAAAGCTGGGCCCGATGGTCGAGCAGGTGCAGAACGCGTACTACCAGCTCGAGGATGCCGCCTATCAGGTGAGAGACTATCGCGACGAGATTGAGTTCAATCCGTCCCGTCTGGATTTTATCGAGCAGCGCTTGGATACAATCTCGTCTCTTCGGAGAAAATATGGGGAATCGGTAACCGATATCATAGCCTATGTAGAAAAAATCGAGCATGAGCTGGATTTGATTGAGAATAAGGACGAGAAGCTTGGGCAGCTGCAAAAGCAAGAGCAAGATGCCTTGGAGCGGGTTCTGCGGCTAGCGGCGGATTTGACATCCGTTCGGCAGCAGGTGGCCGAGCGTCTGGCCTCGGAGATCGTTGCCGAGCTTCGGGAGCTCCATATGGAGCGAACGCAATTTAGAGTGCAGATCGATCCGCTAGGGGAGTACAAGCTGACACGGGACGGAGCCGATCAAGTGGAGTTTTTGATTTCCGCCAATCCAGGCGAGCCGCTGCGTTCGTTAAGCAAAATCGCTTCCGGCGGGGAAATTTCACGGGTGATGCTCGCGCTGAAATCGATTTTTGCCCGGGTGGATCGCATTCCTGTGCTCGTGTTTGACGAGGTGGATACGGGAGTCAGCGGGCGCGCGGCGCAAGCGATCGCCGAGAAGATGTCCAAGCTGTCGGACAGCTGCCAAGTGTTCTCAATTACGCATTTGCCACAGGTGGCCTGCATGGCGGATGTCCATTATCGCATTCATAAAACGACCGACGGAGACCGCACTTATACCAATATTGATGACTTGGACGAAAGCGAACGGATCCATGAGCTGGCACGCATGCTCGGCGGGGTGGAAGTAACGGATAAAACGCTGCAGCATGCCCAAGAGATGATCCTGCTGGCAAACGATAAGAAGGCTCAACTGGCATAAAATGGGTTGGAACAAGCGTGGGTTCACTGTTAATGGTGGGAGCATTTTGGAGTTATAAAAGAAATGGCCGGGGGTTAACTTAAAGGTACACAAACGGCGGTAAAGCCTTACGGTGTAAGCACAAAGCTTGATTGGGCGGCTTGCATTCGTACTTGCGATTCCGAAATTCAGGTTTGCCGTTATGCCAAGGAAGCAAGGGAGCGTGAGCGATTTTGAGTTCCAACCAGAGGAAAAGATTGATTGGATTACTGCTCGTCCTCTTCGTTTGTTTGGGTACCTTTACCACCCCTTTCCGAAGCTTTGCCTCATTTCCTGAGGAGCTCCGACTGTTCACCGGACAGCAAACCCGATTGCAGCTTGTGATGCCGGTCAGCGCACAAGTGACGGTCAATCACCCGGAGGTCCTGAAGGTCAATGGGTCGGCCGAGCACTCGTTCCAGGTCGATCTGCATCAGCCGATCTCGCTAGAATCGTATAAAGCGGGACAGGCGGAGATGCGACTTAAGCTGTTTGGCGCCATTCCACTGAAGACGGTCAAAGTCAATGTCGTTCCGGACCTCAAGGTGATCCCAGGCGGTCAGACCATCGGAGTAAAGCTCAAATCCGCCGGCATTATGGTTGTAGGGCATCATTTGGTAGCTATTGCCGAAGACAAGAAGACCTCACCGGGTGAGGAAGCGAAGGTGCAGCTGGGCGACCTGATTTTGAAAATGAACGGGAAGCCGATCAATGACGTCAGTAAAGTCGCAGACATGGTGAAGGCGGCAGGGGAAAGCAAAACCCCGATCACGCTAACGATTCTTCGCAATAATGAAACCATCGAGATTCAAATTACTCCCGCCTATGACACGGTAGACAAAGCATACCGATTGGGGCTTTACATTCGAGATTCCGCTGCAGGCGTAGGGACGTTAACGTTCTATGCTCCGGATCAAGGCGTCTATGGAGCGCTGGGTCATGTCATAACAGATATGGATACACAAACGCCGATTATGGTCGGTGATGGAGAGATCGTGCATTCCAATGTCACCTCGATCTCCAAGAGTCAGAATGGGGAGCCGGGAGAGAAGCGCGCGCAATTTTCCAAAGAGAGCAAAGCCATCGGCAATATTGAGAAAAATACGCAGTTTGGCATTTTCGGTAAAATGTTTAACGCTCCTGAGCACAGTCTGATCAACAAAGCGCTTCCGGTAGCATTCGCCGAGGACGTAAAGGAAGGGCCGGCGCAAATCTATACGGTCGTCAACGGACAAAAAGTGGAGAAGTTCGATATTGAAGTCGTTCATGTCGCTAAACAGGAATATCCCGCCACAAAGGGCATGGTCATCAAAATTACGGACCCTCGACTATTGGAAAAAACGGGAGGCATTGTGCAGGGGATGAGCGGAAGTCCGATCATTCAGAACGGCAAAGTGATTGGTGCTGTCACCCATGTGTTCGTGAACGATCCGACCAGCGGCTATGGCTGCTTCATTGAGTGGATGCTTCAGGATGCAGGCATTATGCTAAGACCAACCGAGATGGAACAACCGGAAGAACTGAAGGCTAGTTGAGCTTCAGTTTTTTCTTTCATTAGGGACGAAAGACAGCTCGCCTTGTCGAATAGTGTATTATATTGAATGAAATTATTTATTATAAAATAGAATTCAAAAAAAATCCAGAAAAATAATATTCGACAGAAGGAAAATTGAAGTGCATGTCGAAATCATATGTTAGGTAAATAATGCTAAAGCCACAGCAATATACGAAGGAGGCGCTTATTTTGCAAACAATTGAAGTTCTATTAGCAGACGACAACCGAGAATTTACGAATCTTTTATCTGAATTTATCGATGACCAGGATGATATGAGGGTCACCGGTGTCGCCTACAACGGGAATGATGTCCTCCGGTTGATTGAGCAAAGCCAACGAGTTCCGGATGTGCTGATCTTAGACATTATTATGCCTCACTTGGACGGATTGGGCGTCCTGGAGCGACTGCGCGAGATGGATTTGAAGCCGCAGCCTAAGATTATTATGCTGACCGCCTTTGGTCAAGAAAACATTACGCAAAAAGCCGTTCAATTGGGCGCATCTTATTATATTTTGAAGCCGTTTGACATGGAAATTTTGACGAACCGCATCCGTCAGCTGGTAAGCACGAATCAGTCGATGCCGATGTCGTCCTCTTCGGGTCAATCTTTGAAGGCTAATGTCGTCCAGCTTCCAAAAGGAAAAAATCTGGATGCGAACATTACGACGATCATTCACGAAATCGGTGTGCCGGCGCATATTAAAGGCTACCAGTATTTGCGTGAAGCGATCACGATGGTGTACAACAACATAGAAATTCTTGGCGCCATCACGAAGACGCTGTATCCGGCGATTGCCGACAAATACAAAACGACCCCGTCCCGCGTCGAACGCGCCATCCGCCATGCGATCGAAGTCGCATGGACGCGCGGCAACATCGACAGCATCAGCCACCTATTCGGATATACGATTAATATCTCGAAAGCGAAGCCGACGAATTCCGAGTTCATCGCCATGGTGGCGGACAAGCTTAGAATTGAGCATAAGGTGTCTTGAAAGGGTTAGGAGCAGTTACATAAGCACTATTAAAAACCACCATTCAGCTCTAGGGCACGAATGGTGGTTTTGCTTTATCCGTTAGAACCGCTGCTGCTGTCGTCAATCAGCTTAAAGAACGCGGCCGGCAGCACAAATTCTTGGTTTTTTATTACAATGCGATTCAGCTCGGAGCTCTTGGCCTGGGCTTCTTTGACTTTGTCCACCTCTTGATGGAGGCGTTCCATCTGACGGTCGAGCGCCGCGGCAGCATCTGCGGCTTCTTTTAATTCTTGGAGCAAGGGGGCTGGCACGCCATGATTGTATTTGTAATAAATTTTGTGCTCCAGACTCGCCCAGAAATCCATCGCAATGGTGCGAATTTGCACTTCAATGCACACTCGCTCCTCCCTGTCGGACATAAATACGGGAATTTCGACCAGCAGATGCAGGCTTTGATAGCCATTCGCTTTGGGCTGCCGGATATAATCCTTTTCCTCCAGAATCCGCAGGTCGGTTTGGTTTTGCAGCAATTCCCGGATGATGTAAATATCCGACAAGAAGGAGCAGGTAATCCGAAGCCCTGCGATATCTTTAATATGCGCTCGAATGCTGGGGAGAGAGAGCTCACAGCCTTTGCGCTGCAGTTTATTCAAGATGCTTTCGGGAGATTTCAAGCGGGATTTCGTATGCTCAATCGGGTTATATTCGTGCAGAAATTGAAATTCTTCCTGCAAAATGTCAATTTTCGTTTCCATCTCATCCAGCGCGAATTTGTAAAGCATCATAAAACGGGTCACTTCGGTCCGGAACCGTTTCATTTGTTGAATGGTCAGCTGGTTCATGATCATTCTTGATGTGCAGACTCATCCAAAGTGTTAACGAACTCCTGCCTCGACGATTCGTGCAGCGCAGCAGGAGACTCATCGGTCTGGGCAAAATGCCGCAGCGCTTCCCTAAATTGCTTGTCGCTGATGGAGGAATCGTCAGCAGGTCTCGAATCGGTCGTGTTCATTTGCTGGTCTCCCTTTCTTCCTGGTTATCCTGATTGGTCAGCGAACGCAGCCCTTCACGAAAATCGTTATCTTTAGTTAAGGGGCCCGCTTTATCCCTTGGTTCCCCATTGGATGCGTCGGAGGAGCCTCCCATGCCGGAAAAGCTTCTCAGCGCTTTTCGGTACTCGTCGTCGCTTTGCTCCCAGTTGCGCGAGCTTGCCTGAGGTTTTCGCGGCGGCAGTGGACGGTCAGGCATGGAAAATTCTCGGATCGGTGCTTTAGGCATCGCGGGCTCGGATTCGGGCTCAGCCTGGATCGGGGAAACCGACGTTGAAGACACCATGTGGGTACCGGCTTTTTCTTCAGTCCTTGCACCATGCGGCGCTTGGTTTTCAGTCGCCGGTTTTTCCGGGGGGGCCTGAGAGGGCGCCTTGCTCTGAGCGGTCTTGGCAGGAGCGGACGCAGTCTTCGGCGGTGTTGATTTGGCTGCTTTTACGTTATACACGATTAAAAAAAGAACAGCAGCGATAACGACAACGGCAATTCCGTACAGCATAGCCCTCCTCCTTTGCTTAGTCCGGCATCGTAAGTTTTTTGGTGATTTCAGCCACACGTTTGCCAAGTGCTCTGCCTAAGGCCAAATCATTATCCTTGGGCATATTCATAGGATCGTCGGGTGACAGCTCTACTGGACACGTAACGCCAACTCCATAATAGGAGCCGTATAAAGCATTTTCGGGAATATTGCCCGGTAGGCCGACGATGATCATTCCATGATGGAGCATAGGGGTGATCAGGTTCAGCATCGTGGCTTCGATCCCGCCATGGACGGTTGCTGTCGTACAAAAGACGGCGCCAATCTTTCCAATGAGCTTGCCCTTTGCCCACAGATAGCCAAGTCGATCAATCCAAGTTTTGAGCCCCGCGCTGATCGTTCCGAAATGCCCCGGACATCCCCAAATGATCGCATCCATATGGGCTAGATCGTAAATATCCGCATCGCGGACGTGATCGATCCGTACCTCCGCATGCGCTACTTGCCTTGCTCCATCGGCGATCGAGCGGGCCAGCACTTCGGTATGCTCACTCTCACTGTCGTAGACTACATAGATTTTCATCCTTCTGCTCCTTTCGGCTAAAGCATTAAGTCCATTAAGTCCTGGAAGGTTCTAAGATGATCTGCTCCGGAAGCTCTTTGGGAGGCTGCTCCAACACCTTAACGTTCTTGTCTTTAGTTACACGGTTAACAAAGAAGGATAGGAACAGCGCGATGACCGCGAACAGCGTAGCCACCAAAAACGCATCATTGATTCCTTTGATGGTCGATTCCTGTGCTGCTTTTCCATACAATGTCTGAAGAGCAAGCGCTTGTCCTGCCTGCTCCGGCAATCCAGTCGCGGCGGACATCATGGAGGAGAGTCCCTGAAACATACTTACGATTTGCGGGTGGCTTGATGTGATTGCATTAGCATAGTCTCCCAAGTGAATGGTAGTTCTTGAGGTCATGACGGTGACGAGCAAAGCAGTCCCGATAGAACCGGCAATTTGCCGCATCGTGTTCGACATCGCCGTGGCATGAGAGGCGAGCTGAAGCGGCACTTGATTGAGACCGGCTGTTTGGATTGTCATCATCATAAACGACATGCCAAAGCTCCGGGTCGTATACAACAGCAAAATATGGCTATAAGGCGTTTCAGAAGTGAGCCTGCTGAATTCCCAGGTGGTCACTGAGGTAATAATCAAGCCGATAATCGCCAATGGCCTGGCCCCGATTCGATCGAATAAGGCGCCTGAGATTGGAGACATGACACCCATGAGCAGCGCCCCGGGAAGCATCAGCAGCCCAGCCTGCAGCGGGGTAAACCCTCGAATGTTTTGCAAATAGATCGGCAGCAGAATCATGCCTCCGAACATGGTTAAGTTGATCGCCGCGCCAATGATAGTTGTCAGTGTAAAGATGTTGTAGCGGAATACCCTAAGCTCCAGCAGGGGCTGGTCAATCCGCAGCTCCCGCAAGACGAATAAGGCGATAAACAGAGCGCCGACCAAGAGAAAACAGATGACCGTAAAGCTTCCCCAGCCTTTGCTGCCCGCTTCGCTGAAGCCATAGAGCAGACCTCCGAAGCCGAGCGTTGAGGTAACGGCACCCCAACCGTCAAACTTGGGAAATGTAGGCTTAATCACATTTTTCAGCCATTTCAGCGCTAGCATGATGTCGATAATGCCAAGCGGGATCATCATGATGAAGAGGATGCGCCAGGTGTAATTCTGCACAATCCATCCAGCCAAGGTCGGACCGACTGCCGGAGCAAAAATCATGGCAATGCCCATTGTTCCCATCGCCGTGCCTCGTTTTTCAGGTGGAAAGACGGTCAGAAAAACGCTCATCACGAGCGGCATCAAGATGCCTGCTCCAATCGCCTGCAGGATGCGTCCGGCGAGCATAATGGTGAAATTGGGCGTGATGGCACAGACGACAGAGCCGGCCGTAAAGAACAGCATAGCGGACAAGAACAGGCTTCTGGTTCCATAGGTCGCGATCAAATAAGCAGTAATCGGGATCAATACCCCATTGACCAGCATATACGCGGTTGAAAGCCATTGGGCTGTCGTAGCGGACATATTGAAATCGGTCATTAAATGGGGCAGAGCGATATTGATCAGCGTTTGGTTCAGGATGGAAATGAATGCCCCCAGAAGAAGGACAGAGAGGGTCCTGCCGACATGAATATTTTCCTTTTCCATAGGCCCTCTATATATGAACGCGAATTGTCGCGCTCATCCCTGGAGCCAGCGCTACCCCTTTGTACCCCTCAAGCACAATTGTGATAGGGAGGACCTGAGCTACTTTGGTGTAGTTAGCTGTTGTATTGGAGCTTGGCAGCAGCGAGAACGAGCCGGCGGTCGCCAGACCGATTTTGTCTACTTTGCCGGATAAGACCGTTCCAGGAAACGAATCAACGTACACGTCTACCAGCTGTCCAACTTTAATATCGTTGTAACGCTTCTCGTCGATATTGGCTGTAACCCATAAGCTGTTCAAATCGTAAGCGCGAGCCAGTGCAGTACCTGCACCCACGAATGAATTGGGTACAATGGTCTGCTGAACGATCGTGCCGCCCACTGGAAAATCCACATCGATCTTTGCGGTTTGTCCGGGTGCCGAGATCGCCCCGACCCGATCGCCGGCATTATACTGCTTGCCGACCTGCCCATACCAGTCTGTCAGCTTGCCGGTAGCGGCGGCTGCAATGGTAATTTGCTGCCCGTCCACGCGGGCGTTATCGGTGCTGATATAGTTTGCGTTCTGGTTGTAATAATAGACCCCTGCGCCTAGTCCAGCCACAATTATCAAGATTACAACCACGTTAATAAGCAGCATTTTTGAGTTCATACGAGCTCCTCCTCAGTCCTCGATATCTTCTGTTAGATTGAGGATGGCGCTAACTTTTTATTCAAATGTGTGGTAATTTTGGTTATAATAAAAGCAGATTACATAACATCAGTACAACCGGTAAAGGGAGGGCTCACATCATGTTCAAACGCTTCTATATGCCTCTGTTTATTCATCCGGACACGTGGCAAAAATTGGGCTTCCGTAAACATTTTGACGATTATGTAAGCAGGCATTACGGTTTGCATTAATACGAATCACAATAGGAGATCAGCAATGAAAAAGAACGCTTCAAGCTTTCGCTCGAGGCGTTCTTTTTTTTCATGCATTCCGCGATTCTACGGATGGATATCGCATTTATTTTTGATAAAACGGATTTGATTCTCCAATCGATTGACCTGCTGCTGCGTGTCAAGATTGTCGGTGTCAGAGCTCTGCAAAGCGTCCAGCTGGCTCTGCAGCTCGTGAAGATCAGTTCCTGCGCTTGCGCAGTTATAATTGCTCTCCAGGTTATCAATCATGATATAAGGCACCTCCATAGCGGTTGAGTTCGTTGTTAGTATGAGTCGCCCGCGATGAAGTATGCTAGCTCGTCGGATGCAATTACAGGATGGAACGCGTTGTCTGAAGCACGGGGGCCTCCTCCGGTTGCATTTCGGAATAGAGCTCTTGAGCCCACTCCAGCCAGCCTTCCGGAAGCCGCTTGAGGATGAAGCTGCGCAGCTCGCTGCTGGAAACTGCCAAATCATAAATCAGCTTCTCATAGATTTCGAGGATCGCGTCGAATTCGAGCCCGACATCATCGAGCAGCAGTTCTTTATAAGCGCTTTCATTATTGTTGAAATGCCGGTAGATCAAGCCATCATAAATTTCCGTAATCAGACCATTCTGAACACGAACAATTTTCTGACATGATTTTTGCATTGAATCTACTCCTTGACATAGGATAAACCCATTATAGCACAAGAAAAGTTCGCTTATTGCAGAATATTGTAAGGGCTTCCGTGAATTTTTGAGTGCGATATTGGTTAGCTTAAGAAAAGTAGGCGAGGAAGGTCTAATACAAGTCAGCTTTCGTTACATATGAAAGTAGCTTATGCCGGACCCGCTGGAAGCATGCTAAATCCAGAGCGTCGATCGGGGTTTTGAACTATGATTAGTCGCAGCATTGATCATCATCACGTACCTATAATGGGAACGGCCCATGTGGATCGAAGCACCAAGAAACTGCTCATGAGGATCCCCCATGGGGCCATCGCGGTCATTGCGCACGACGATTTGGACGAGCTGGCGGTTCAAGGACTGCTGCAGGCGAAGGTCAAAGCGGTTATCAACGCAGGACGAACGATGAGCGGGCGAATCCCATCCAGTGCAGTATTGCCGCTATTGGATGCGGAGGTGCCGATCTATGAAATGGAGCCGGTCCATTTTGACTTACTTGAAGATGAACCTGAAATTGTGATTGCGAATGAGCAGCTTATGGTGCATCCGTACGGATCCATACCCTGCCGGCAGTTTACAAGACAGGATTGGTTTCAGCGATTCCAAACGGCCAAAGATGGCGAAGCATACGAGTTGAAAAAGTTCGTCGAGAACACCCTGCGGTACGCCGAGCTGGAAAAGGAATTTCTATTTGAGCCGCTCAAAAGCCGGGAGCTGAGGACGAGCTTCAGAGGAAGGTCCGTTGTAGTTGTCGTGAGAGGCAGCGGATATCAGGCGGATCTAGTGTGCTTACACGATTATATTCAGGCGGTACGCCCAGTGCTCGTAGGGGTCGACGGGGGAGCGGATGCGCTGCTGGAGCAAGGATATCAGCCGGATGTCATTGTCGGAGATATGGACAGTGTTTCTGACAAGGCGCTGCGCTGTGGTGCGGAGCTAGTTGTTCACGGTTACCGGAGCGGTGCGGCTCCCGGATTGGTACGGCTGGAGCCGCTGGGACTACAATCTGCTGCTGTCATCGTGGCGTGCGGTGGGACGAGCGAGGATTTGGCGCTTTTGCTTGCCTATGACCACCAGTGTGAAGAGATCGTCACCGTTGGCTTGCACAGCCACATGCATGATTTTTTGGAAAAAGGCCGCAATGGCATGGGCAGCACCTGGCTTGTGCGCATGAAGGTTGGCAATCGATTGATGGATGCCAAAGGGATCAGCCGGTTGTTTCCATACCTACAAAAGCAGACAAAACCATGGCCGCTGCGAGCGCAAAGCTTGCTGGACAAGCTAAAGCCGAAGCTGATTTTACCGCAATGGTTCCGAAGGGAGAGTGAACCGCATGGCACCGCTCATATCCGTCATCATTCCCGCTTGGAATGAGGAGGCGAGGCTTCCAGAGACGCTAAAAGCATTGGATACATACCGCATGACAAGACCGCAGATCGCTGGCATCAGCTGCAAATTCGAGTTCATCGTCGTTGACGACGGAAGCACCGACGGAACGTGCAAAGCAGCGCTTCCATGGGTCGATCTGGTGCTCCGGATGCCCAAAAATCAAGGGAAAGGAGCCGCCATTCATGCCGGTGCGAAGGCGGCTGCTGGAGAAATTTGTGTGTTTTTGGATGCCGATCTCGGAGGCTCCGCTATGAATTTTCCTCTGCTGATTGAGCCGCTTCTGCGGGGGGAGGCGGACATGACGATCGCTGAGCTGCCGCGGGCGGTAAAGCCAGGGGGACTGGGTCTCGTAAAAAAGCTGGCTAAGCACGGTGTTCTCGCTTTAACCGGGCTGTCTGCAGCCGCACCGTTATCGGGGCAAAGGGCGGTTCGCAGAGAAATTTTGCAGCGGAGCGGTCGTTCTTTTCCAGGCTTCGGCGTAGAGGTCGGCATCTTGATTGACGCTATTAAGCTAGGCTACCGGATTCAAGAGCTGCAGATTCCATTCACCCATCGCGAAACCGGACGGGCATGGCGCGATTGGCTGCACCGGGGGAAGCAATTTTATGCGATCAGCCGAACGCTTTGGCAGTGCTGGCGAAGACCGGTATGCTGATGGGATGGGTCACATGGGTGCTCGAAGTAGGGGGATTATTTGCAGCAGGAGCCCTGTTTTTGCCGAGGTTGATGAAGTTTCTCACGGCGCATAAAGTGACGGACACGAACTATCATGGAGATTCGATTCCGACAGCGAGCGGACTGCTGCTATTGCTGGTCCTGCTGTGCGGTTACTTCGTTTATCGACTGGTTCCTTCCGTGCCTATCCATGTATCGACTGAATACATGCTGTCGCTTACCTTGGTTGGCGCGGCGGGCTTGCTGGATGATCTGATCGGCGATAAGCAAATCAAAGGCATCGAGAATCATTGGCGAGCCTGGAGACATGGAAGCGCAAGCACGGGAGTGGTGAAAGCTGCAGTGGTGGGGACCGCGAGTTTGCTTCTTTTTGCGGGCAGCGGCGAGGTCTCAGGAATGGGGAAATTGCTGCTGGCGACTGGGCTGTCGCTGCTGATGAGCAACGGGATGAATTTGCTCGACGTTCGGCCGGGACGCGCCTTGAAGGGCTATTTTTTATTGTGGGTGCCTTTGGTGGTGGGGAATGATGGGAAGCTGTTCTTGGGTGGGGAGGTGCTGCTGCTGATCGGAGCGGGGCTTCTGGCTTATCCCGATTTACGGGGGAAGCTCATGCTGGGCGATACCGGAGCGGGAATGCTCGGCTTTGCGCTGGGTGCAAGCTATATTGCCTATACTCCGGTCTATCTGCAGCTGGTGGTGCTGGGGGTCGTGGCGGCGCTTCATGGTCTGACCTGGAGGCGTTCTCTGTCGCGAATCATTGAAAGCCACCGATGGCTGCAGCGGCTCGATGAATTCGGGCGAGGGCGGATAGGGGAAAGGTAGGAGAGGTTCAGTACCTACCTTTTTTTGCGTTTGGCGCGGAAGCGGGGAGCTACATAGTTGCGTTTGCGGTCGCGGAAAAATGTCCAACCACCAATAAAAGCGACACCGGCGGCGAATAAAATTAAGCCGAGCGTAAATTTCCCCCAAGGGATGCCTGCAGCTGCGGCGTTTGGATCAAACTGGGCAAACAGCGCATCTTTCATGGCAAGAAAGCCATAGGTAGCAGCTAAGCCTGGAATAACGAGCAGTAAGATGGCGATAAAGCGTGAAATGATGAGTCTCATGAGGTGCTCCTTTAGTTCTGTTCAAAATACGCGTACCTGATCTACGTTACCACAATTTCATTAAGAATTCATGCCGATTTTGAAAATTGGACTATATTTCTGCGGCAAAATAAGGTTATTATAAAGAGAATCATAGGAGCAGGAGGAATTTCTTAATGACGCAAACTTATGATGTGATCGTACTTGGCGGTGGCATCGGCGGCTATACGGCGGCTATTCGTGCTGCGCAGCTGGGTAAGAAGACCGCGATTGTAGAACAGGACAAGCTGGGCGGGACATGTTTACATAAAGGGTGTATACCTAGTAAAGCATTGCTTCGGAGTGCTGAAGTTTACGCGTTGATGAAGGAAAGCGACCGGTTCGGCATTGAAGCGTCCGGGGTACAGCTGGATTTTGCCAAAGTGATGAGCCGCAAAACCGCGATCGTAGAGCAGCTTCACGGCGGAGTACAGTATTTGATGAAAAAAAATAAAATCGACGTGTTTCAAGGCAGAGGGAGGGTCATCGGTCCTTCTATTTTTTCGCCGCGCAGCGGGACGGTTTCGGTGGAGCAGGAAGACGGTGAGATTTTGACGCTGGTTCCTGAAAAGCTGATTATCGCTACGGGCTCCAGGCCTAGAAGTCTGCCAGGACTTGCGACGGACGGAACGACCGTGCTGAACAGTGACGATGCGCTGCGACTGGAACAATTGCCAGAGTCGATCCTCATCATTGGCGGCGGTGTTATCGGAGTGGAATGGGCGTCGATGCTGAGCGATTTTGGTGTAGCGGTGACGATCGTCGAATACGCTCCGCGTCTGGTGCCATCAGAGGATGAGGACATCTCCCGCGAGCTGGAGCGACTGCTCAAAAAGCGCGGAGTCACAGTGAAAACCGGAGCTAAGGTGCTGGCGGACACGCTGCAAAAGGGAGAAACCTCCGTCTCGTTAACGGTGGAGCATAAAGACCAGCAAGTGGTGCTGACGGCAGAAAAAGCGCTGGTTTGTGTCGGACGTCAAGCGAATGTAGATGGCATCGGGCTGGAGAACACGGACGTGAAGGTCGAAAATGGCGTCATTCGCGTGAACGAAATGATGCAGACTGCCGAGTCGCACATTTATGCGGTGGGCGATTGCATTGGGGGCTTACAGCTGGCCCATGCGGCTGCACATGAGGGTATCGTGGCGGTCGAGCATCTGGCTGGACACAAGCCGCATCTGTATTCGCCGCACCAAGTGCCACGCTGTGTTTACTCGCGCCCGGAGTTGGCTAGCGTTGGGCTCACTGAGCAGCAGGCGAAAGAGCGGGGACATCAGATCAAGACGTCGAAGGTGCATTTCAAAGCGCTTGGGAAGGCGCTCGTGTATGGGGAAAGCGACGGCTTCGTGAAGGTGATTGCCGACAAGGAGACGAACGATCTGCTAGGAGTACATATGATTGGCGTGCACGTAACGGACTACATTTCGGAGGCGGCGCTGGCGCAGCTGCTCGAAGCCACCCCTTGGGAAGTGGGACAAACGATTCATCCGCATCCGACGCTGTCCGAAATTCTCGGCGAAGCAATGCTTGCCGTAGACGGCCGGGCAATCGGAATATAATTGTGTTCATAAACCAAACCGTTTATAATAAACATATAGTGCTAAGTATTAGCACCAGGTATTAAAGTTTGGTTTTAAGAAACACGATACATAAGGAGGCGTTTACTCCATGTCCATCGGACAATTGATGAAGCATCGACAGCTTGGGCTTTCGGACCAACAAGCCATCGAGATGTACACATACATGCTGAAAGCGCGCAGATTTGATGAGCGTGGTTTCGTACTGCAGCGGGCCGGTAAAATCGCCTTTCACGTTTCCGGCATCGGGCAAGAGACAGCGCAGGTAGCGGCTGCATATGCGTTAGAGAACGGGAAGGATTACTTCCTTCCTTACTATCGCGATTACGGGTTTGTACTGACCGCGGGCATGAGCATGCGGGAGCTGATGCTGTCCGTGTTTGCCAAGGCGGAGGATCCGAACAGTGGCGGCCGCCAAATGCCGGGGCATTTCAGCCATAAGAAATTGAACATTGTAACCGGCTCCTCTCCGGTGACGACGCAAGTGCCGCATGCGGTAGGCTTTGCGCTGGCTGCGAAGATGAAGAAGCAGGATTTCGTCGCGTTTGCGACCTTTGGTGAAGGCTCCAGCAACCAGGGCGATTTTCATGAGGGCTGCAACTTTGCCGGTGTACATAAGCTGCCGGTTATTCTCATGTGCGAAAATAACCAGTATGCCATCTCCGTTCCGCTGCATAAGCAGATTAGCGGCAGCATTGCCGAGCGCGCGATCGGCTACGGCTTCCCTGGCGTGAAGGTGGACGGGCGCGATCCGCTCGAGGTGTACCGCGTGGTGAAAGAAGCACGCGAGCGAGCGATCCGAGGCGAAGGCCCAACGCTCATCGAAGCGGTTATGTACCGCATTTCGCCGCACTCGACGGCCGATAACGATATGCTGTACCGGACGAAGGAAGAGGTGGAGCTGGAGAAGTCGAAGGACGGGCTGCCTCTGTACAAAAAATATTTAATCGATTGCGGCCTATGGAGTGAAGAGCAGGATCAGGAGCTGTCCGAGCAAATCAAGCAAGAGATTACGGAAGCGACGAATTACGCAGATCAAGCGCCATTCCCGACGCCGGAAGATACGATGCGGCATGTATACGCCGAGAAAGGGGAGGTGTAGCGCATGGCAGTCATTACATACTTGGAAGCGATTCGTACCGCGATGAAGGAAGAGATGGAGCGGGACGAGAACGTGTTTGTGCTTGGTGAAGATGTAGGCAAAGGCGGCGTGCTTAACGCTACAAAGGACCTGAGAGACCAATTCGGCGAAGAGCGGGTTATGGATACGCCTCTGGCGGAATCCGCGATTGCAGGCGTAGCGATTGGAGCGGCGATGTACGGCATGAAGCCGATTGCAGAGATGCAATTCGCGGACTTTATTTTCCCGGCGACGAACCAGATCATCAGCGAGGCGGCCAAAATCCGCTACCGCTCCAACAACGATTGGAACTGTCCGATCGTGGTACGAGCTCCTTACGGAGCTACCGGAGGCGGCGCGTTGTATCACTCGCAATGTCCGGAGTCGGTGTTCTTCGGCACACCGGGAATTAAGATTGTAGCGCCATCCAATCCGTACGATGCGAAAGGGCTGCTTAAGGCGGCGATTCGCGATGCGGATCCGGTGCTTTATTTTGAACATAAAAAATGCTATCTTGGCGTCACGGGAGAAGTGCCAGAGGGCGATTATATCGTGGAGATCGGCAAAGCGGATGTGAAGCGGGAAGGCAGCGACATTACGGTCATTTCCTACGGAATCACCGTTCAGTATGCGCTCCAAGCGGCGGAGGAATTGGCCAAAGAAAGCATCAGCGTGCATATTCTCGATCTGCGGACCTTGCAGCCGCTCGATAACGAAGCGATTTTGCAAGCCGCGTCGAAGACCGGCAAGGTGCTCATCATCCACGAGGACAATAAGACCGGCGGCGTGGGCGCCGAAGTATCCGCGATCATTGCAGAGGAGCTGCTGTTCGAGCTGGATGCTCCGATCATGCGGCTGTGCGCACCGGACGTTCCGGCCGTTGGGATGAACCCTCCGATGGAAAAATTTTATCTGCTGAACACGGACAAGATTAAAGATGCCATGCGGAAGCTGGCGTTGTTTTAGGGGGAACGAAGCATGAGCGACAAGAAGATGGGGACGGAGGTTACCGTCCCTCATTTGGCGGAAAGTCTCGTGTCGGCGACGGTCGCCAAGTGGCTGAAGCAGCCGGGCGATGTGATCGATCAGTACGATGTGCTGTGCGAGCTGATCACCGATAAGGTGACCGTTGAGATGCCTTCTCCGATTGCAGGCACGCTGACGCAGCTGCTTGTAAGCGAGGGCACGACAGCGGCTGTTGGGGAGGCCATCTGCATGATTCTGGAGCCGCATCAAGCCGCTGCAGCAGGTGCATCTGCAGGCACTGCAGGCTTGGCGGGGAATACCGCTTCTGCAGGCCGCAAACCAGCGGATGGAGAGGCTGGCATGAGTGCGAGGTATTCTCCGGCGGTATTGAAGCTGGCAGGAGAGCATGGCATTACGCTGAGCGAAGTGACAGGAACCGGACTTGGCGGACGAATTACGCGTAAGGATATCGAACATTACATTGCTTCGGGTGGTAGGGTTGAGGGAGCCGTTCAGTCCGTAGAGGATACGAACGCCGCCGCTTCTGCCGCTGCCGCCGATGCGGGCGTCTTCATTGCGTCGCCGCCTAAAGTTCCGGTGCGCACTACGGGCATTCACTTATCCCAGACCCCGCCGCTTCCGAACGTGGAGGTTATTGGGCAGCCGCTGGAAGGCCGCGGAGAGACGCTGATGGACGTGACCCCGATGCGCAACGCCATCGCCCGGAATATGCGTCAGAGCAAGACGGAAATTCCGCATGGCTGGATGATGATCGAGGTTGACGTGACCAATCTGGTGCTGCTGCGCAACAAGCTAAAGGGCGAGTTCATGAAGCAGGAAGGCGTCAACCTGACGTATTTGGCCTTTTTGCTGAAGGCGGTCGTCAATGCGATCAAAGACTATCCGATCATCAACTCGGTATGGGCCGTCGATAAAATTATCGTCAAGCGCGATATTAACATTTCGCTGGCCGTAGGTACGGAGGATTCCTTGGTAACGCCGGTCATCAAGAAAGCGGACCAAAAAAATATCGCCGGTCTCGCACTCGAGATCGACGCATATTCTAAGAAAGCCCGAGCCGGCAAGCTGACGCTGGACGATCTGCAGGGGGGCACCTTTACGGTAAACAATACCGGCTCCTTCGGTTCGATTCTGTCGTATCCGATCATCAACTACCCGCAGGCAGCGATTCTCACCTTTGAATCGATCGTGAAGAGGCCGGTGGTGATTCAGGATATGATCGCCGTGCGCTCGATGGCCAACCTCTGCTTGTCCCTCGATCACCGAATTCTGGACGGCGTCATCTGCGGCCGCTTCATGCAGCGCGTGAAAGAGAATCTCGAGGCTTACAATCAGGACACGAAGCTGTACTAAAGTCGCAACCGTTACAGCGGAGGAATTCCGATGTCGGTTGTCGGCCAGCTGCCCAGGGAGTTACATAAACAGGTTCACCGTAAACAAGATGGTGGACAGCAGCATGGATGCGATCATGAAATAAATGACGATTTTAAAAATGAGCTTGTTTTGCAAATGAATTCAACTCCTTCACAGGATTACTACACACATTTTAACTCAAACAGTGAGGCGGAGGAAAGTCGATGATACAACAAAAACGTTTGGTGGACGAATTTTTGGAATTGGTGCAAATTGACAGCGAGACGAAGTATGAGCAGGAAATCAGCCGCGTGCTGAAGGAAAAGTTCACATCGTTGGGCTTGAAAGTAGAAGAGGATGATACGGCTGCGGTAACGGGCCACGGCTCCGGCAACCTGATCTGCACGCTCCCTGCGACTTCTAGTAAGGCGCTGCAAAAGCTGTTCTTCACCTGCCATATGGATACGGTCACACCGGGCAAAGGCATCAAGCCGCAAATCGGCGACGACGGCTATATCCGCAGCGATGGTACGACAATTCTAGGCGCGGATGATAAAGCGGGTCTGGCTGCAATGATCGAGACGATCAAAGTGCTGAAGGAAAATAACATCGAGCACGGCCAAATTCAGTTCATCATTACAGCAGGCGAAGAGTCCGGCTTGCGCGGCTCCAGAGCCATGGACGCCAAATGGATGGACGCGGACTTCGGCTACGCGCTGGACTCCAGCGGCAAAATCGGCGATATCGCAGTAGCGGCTCCTACGCAGGCGAAGATTTATATCACCTTCACCGGTCGTTCCGCTCACGCTGGGGTGAACCCGGAGGATGGTGTAAGCGCGATTACGGTCGCTAGCAGGGCCATTTCCAAAATGCCGCTCGGCCGCATCGACAATGAGACAACAGCGAATATTGGCCGCTTCGAAGGCGGAGTGCATGGCGCGACGAACATCGTGGTGGAATGCGTGAAGCTCGAGGGCGAGGCTCGCAGCATCGTCAACGAGAAAATGTACGCACAGGTAGAAAAAATGCGTGCAGCCTGCGAGCAAGCGGCGCAGGAGATGGGCGCGCAGGTCGAGTTCGTCAGCGACGTCATCTATCCTGCTTACATGCACAATGACGAGACGCCAGTCGTGAAGCTCGCGATGAAGGCGCTGAGCGATGTCGGCTGCACGCCTAAGACGTTCCATACGGGCGGCGGCAGCGATGCCAACATGTTTAACGGCTTCGGCATCCCAACCGTGAATCTGGCAATCGGGTACTTGGATATCCATACGACCAAGGAGCGCATTGCAATTTCCGATCTTGTAAAAACAGCGGAAGTGGTCGTACAGATCGTCAAAGAGGTTGCCCAAGGGTAACTCACATACAGCTTAAGTCAACGCTGCTTCTACGTCGAACAGCAGGGGAACGCGCCATCAAGTGGCCGTTCTCTTGCTGGGAGTCGGAAGCAGCGTTTTTGTGCCATCAGCTTGGTGACTCGAAAGGGGGGAGCAGATTTGGGGATTGCATGGGAGCTGGGAACGGTAAAGGACATTGTGGGTGTGCGGGGCACAGAGCAGGAAGTTATGCTTACGATGGCGGACGGGAGCTGCTGCCGGGCTGTTCACGATCTTACGGCGTTTGAGCCGCTGGAGCCGGGGGATCACGTGCTGGCAAACGTAACAGCGGTATCGCTTGGGCTAGGTACCGGCGGCGTTCATTTTGTTCATGCGCCGCTACAAACGAATAGGCCGACGCCGCTCTTCGCTCCTGGCCCTGGCCCTGGCCACATCATGAAGCTGCGCTACACGTCGCTTCAGCGAAGCGTGCTCGCGGCCGAGGAGGAGGCCAGCCCTCACCATGCGGTACTGGCCGGCGCCAGGTCGCTGGAGCAGCTGCCGGTGCTGATCGGCGAGCTGCACAGCATGCTGCCGGCTGCAGTCAGCTGGCTGCGATACCGCACAGGCATGGGCAATTCCAACATGATGCGTCCGCTGCGGATCGCGTATATCATGACGGACGGCGGGTCGCTGCCGCTTGCGGTCAGCCGCCATGCCGCCCGGCTGAAGGCGCTCGGCTGGCTGGCCGGGACGATCACCTACGGGCATGCCTACGGCGGGGATTTGGAGGCCGTGAACAAGTACACGGCGCTGCTTGCGGCGAAGCATGTGCTTCACGCTGATCTGGCCATCGTCACCATGGGGCCCGGAATCGTGGGCACGGGGACGGCCTTGGGCTTCAGCGGGATGGAGACCGGCGAGCTCGTCAATGCCGTGCGGGCATTGGGCGGGCTTCCGGTATTCATCCCGCGGATCAGCTTTGGCGACGCCCGGGAGCGCCACTGCGGGCTGAGCCACCACACGCGCACCGCGCTGGGCACGGCAGCGATCGCGGAAGCGATCGTGCCGCTGCCGCTGCTAGGTGCAGCGGAGCAGCTTCGCTTGCTGCGCGAGCAAGCGGAGGATCTGCTTGAGCGCGAGCACGAGCTGCGCTGGATCGCAGCGCCTGCGGTCGAGCAGATGGAGACAGCGTTTCAAGCGTATGAAGCGCCGATTACTTCGATGGGAAGGGGATTACTCGACGATCCGCTGTTTTTTGCAGCGGTTTGCGCTGCGGCCGACGCGGCTCTCCAGTTGATCTGCGCTTCCCCAGCCGCGAGCTCGGACCTGAATCCGTAAGCAGCTGGAGGAAGCTCTCAGGCTGCGACACAGCCTCGCTGCTGCAGCGGCCTTTTAAGGCTTCTTCGAGGGTGATATCCGGTGTAGACAAGCGAAGCAGTGTTTTGAGATGATTGCGAATTTCCCAAGCTTTGCCGACTAGGCGAACTTGATCAGGCGTATAGTAGGATTTCATAGGGCTTCCTCCCGATTGCTAGATTCATATAGTTCAGCCTATTCGCCTCTGTCGCCGTTTATGCTACCTGCATATGACAGAGAATTTGCAGAATCATGGTATAATGAACTTTATTGCCCAATTCGATGAAAAGAGGGATACGCGACATGACCGAATCAGCCAACCCGAAATTATTTGAAGAAGTCACCATTAGCACGACTCCGATTTTTGAAGGCAAAATCATTTCGCTGCAAGTCGACACCGTCAAGCTGCCCAATGGCGCCACAGCGACCCGCGAGCTGATCAAGCATCCGGGTGCAGTCGCTGTCCTGGCGCTCACGCCAGACGACAAAATGCTCGTCGTGGAGCAGTATCGCAAGCCGATCGAGAAAAGCCAGATCGAGATTCCAGCAGGCAAGCTGGACGCCGGTGAAGCCCCAGAGGGGGCTGCGAGACGGGAGTTGGTTGAAGAAACAGGCTACACTTGCGGCTCGATTCGGTTGCTCAGCTCTTTTTACACCTCCCCTGGGTTTGCCGATGAAATCATTCATCTCTACGTAGCCGAGGGCTTGATCAAAGGGGAAGCGACGCCGGATGAGGATGAATTTTTGACGCTGGAGGCGATCACGCTGGAGCAGGCGCAGGCTTACATTCGGGAGCAGCGGATTAGCGACGCCAAGACGATCATGGCCGTTCAGGCATGGCAGATTTACAAGCTGACGGGAAGCTACTAACGATGAAATCCTATTATGCCGACCTGCATATCCATATCGGACGGACGGAAGCGGGACAAGCGGTCAAAATCAGCGCGGCGAACAATTTGACATTCTACAATATCGCTAGGGAAGCATCCGAACGCAAAGGTATGGACATCGTCGGCATTATCGACTGTCATTCTCCGGGCGTGCAGCAGGAGATGCTGCATTATCTCGACACCGGCGAGATGGAAGAGCTGGAGGGCGGGGGCATTCGTTACCATCAGTCCACCATTATGCTGGGCAGCGAGATTGAGGTGCGCGACCCGGGCCTGGGAACGGCGCATTTGCTTGCCTACTTGCCTCGATTAGCGGATATGCAGAGCTTCACCGAATGGATGCAGCGCCACATGAAAAATGTACAGCTCAGCTCTCAGCGCATCTACGTGACCGCACGAGAGCTGCAGCAAGAGGTGCTGGACAGAGGTGGACTGCTGATTCCGGCGCACATTTTTACCCCGCACAAAAGCGTTTACGGGAGCTGTTCCACCCGGATGGAGCATCTGCTCAATTTGGACGGGATTGCGGCGGTGGAGCTGGGTCTGAGCGCCGACTCGGAGATGGCGGGGTACATCAGCGAGCTTGATAGGTACACGTTCCTGACCAATTCGGATGCGCATTCCCTGCCCAAAATCGGACGGGAATACAACAAGCTGCAGCTGGCGTCACCGACCTTCGAAGAATTTCGCCGGGCTCTCGCAGGGGAGGATGGCCGCAAGGTGCTCGCCAATTATGGCCTGAACCCGCGTCTAGGCAAGTATCACCGCACGTACTGCGCCGACTGCGGCAGCATCACGGAGGAACAATCGTCCATTGTGGAGCGCTGCAGCTACTGCGGGCATGCCAAAATCGTCCGAGGCGTGATGGACCGGATTCTGAGCATCGCCGACCGGGATGTCCCCTGGGTGCCTGAGTCTAGGCCGCCGTACTATTATCAGGTGCCACTGGAGTATATCCCGGGGCTGGGGCCCAAGCTGTTCGCCCGGTTAATCGAGCGCTTCGGCTCGGAGATGAACCTTCTGCATCGTACGTCCTTCGAAGAGATCGCCGAGGTGGCGGGAGAGACGATTGCGGACTACGTCATTCGCGCAAGAGAAGGCCGGCTTGAGCTGGAAGTAGGCGGGGGGGGCAAATACGGCAAAGTCAAAGGCTAGGCGTTGGTCCGACGACTCGGAATTTTCGCTTCAGTGGATCAGCGCCTACTGTCATAAAGAGCCTCTTCTAGTCATAACTTGTACTATTGACTAGCAATTGCAAGTTTGATAGGAGGCTAAGCACATGCTGCGGAATCGATCGGTAGAGCAGTATTTGAAGGAGCATATGTCGTTTTACATTTTCGTCGGCGTCATTTTCGTCACGGGTGTCGTCTTTGGCGCTGTGATGGTGAACGCCCTCTCCGTGGAGCAAAAAGAGGAAATCATGCGCTACCTCAGCAACTTTTTTTCCACGGTGCAATCAGGCGGACTGGAGGGCGACATTCCGGGCTCGTTCAAGGATGCCTTCGGCATGCATATGAAATGGCTGCTCATTATTTGGATCCTGGGTATGTCCGTGATCGGGCTTCCGCTGATCCTGATTCTTGATTTTTTGAAGGGCGTGCTTGTCGGGTTTACCGTGGGCTATATGGTCGGATCGCTGTCGTGGAAAGGGCTGCTGTTCGCGCTCGTCTCTGTCGTCCCGCAAAATTTGATCGTCATCCCGACACTGATGGTCTGCAGTGTAACCGCTCTGGCCTTCTCCGTCCACTTGGTGAAAAATCGCTTCATGTCGCGTAAAGGGGCGATCTACGAGCCTTTCATGCGTTTTTGCGGCGTCACGCTGGGCTCGGCGGTCCTGCTGGCAGGCGTTGCCATCTTTCAGGCGTATATGTCTCCGATGATGATGAAATGGGTTACCCCCATGCTCGTCTCGCTCGCCGCTTCTTAAAATGGTTTGACTTTCCCAGCAGCCTCCACCTATAATGAAATCAGGACTTCGCAGCGGTTTTGCTATGCATATTTTTGCTTATGCAAGGCCTTCAGGGGGAGAAGCATGGAATCTCGCATTGAAAAAATAAAGCAGCAGCTGCAATCGCAAGGCTACAAATTGACGCCGCAGCGCGAGGCAACCGTTCGGGTGCTGCTGGAGAACGAGGAAGATCATCTGAGTGCGGAAGATGTCTTCATGCTCGTCAAGGACAAGGCGCCAGAAATCGGTCTTGCCACCGTCTATCGGACTCTGGAGCTTCTGAGTGAGCTTCATGTTGTGGAGAAGATGAACTTCGGCGACGGCGTAGCCCGTTACGATTTGCGCAATGACAGCAATCATCACCATCATCATCATTTGATTTGTGTCCATTGCGGGACGGTCGATGAAATTATGGAAGACTGGCTGACTCCGTTAGAGGAACGGCTGGAGAAGGAATATTCATTTCAAGTTCTCGATCACCGATTAGATTTTCAAGGGATTTGCCACCGGTGCCGAGATAAGAACAAGAGCTGAGTCATTGCCCTTTGATCAGGTCCATCATAATGCAGATATACTCGCATTCTGAACACACCAAAACCTTCGTCTTGAGTTGGATCAAGCATGAAGGTTTTTTGCGTTCGTTACATATTCGCCGTGATTTGGCAAAACCTAAGCTCAGGATGGGTGAAGTGACAACGGATAGCTTCGAGCCGCTATAACAGTGCAGCACAGGAGGGGTATAGATGATCATTGGTGTTCCGAGGGAAATTAAAAATAATGAGAACCGGGTTGCGCTGACACCGGGGGGCGCCGCCATGCTGTCTGCCGCAGGAAATACGGTGCTGGTAGAGGCCGGTGCCGGGCTTGGCAGCGGGTTTGCCGATGAGGAGTATGCCAAAGAAGGCGCGAGCATTATGCCGACTGCCGCTATGGTTTGGAATCAGTCGGAGATGATCATGAAAGTGAAGGAGCCACTGGCATCGGAATTCGAGTATTTTCGTGAGGATCTAACTTTATTTACGTACCTGCATCTGGCTGCGGAGGCCGAGCTGACGGAAGCGCTTGTTCAAAGCAAAATGACCGGCATCGCCTACGAGACCATTCAGCTTCCGAACGGCAGCTTGCCATTGCTGACGCCGATGAGCGAGGTGGCAGGACGCATGTCCATACAGATCGGCGCGCAGTATCTGGAGAAGCTGTATGGCGGCCGGGGCATATTGCTGGGAGGCGTGCCGGGCGTGCCGCCGGCGGACGTCATCATTTTGGGCGGCGGGATCGTCGGCACGAACGCGGCAAAGATGGCGCTCGGACTCGGAGCGAACGTGGTCGTCATTGAACGGAGCGCAGAGCGTCTACGGTACTTGGACGATGTGTTCTTCGGCCGTATCCGCACGCTGATGTCGAATCCGTATAACATCGCTAATGCCGTGCAGAAGGCTGATCTGCTGATCGGAGCGGTGCTCATTCCGGGAGCACGGGCGCCGAAGCTGGTGACCGAAGAGATGGTAAAGCAGATGAAGCCAGGCTCCGTCATCGTGGATGTGGCGGTGGATCAAGGCGGCTCGATCGAGACCGTAGATCGGGTGACGACGCATAGCAATCCAACCTATGAGAAGCATGGCGTGCTGCACTATGCTGTGGCCAACATGCCGGGGGCGGTGCCGCGCACCTCGACGCTGGCGCTGACGAACGTGACGATCTCGTATGCGTTGGAGCTCGCGTCCAAAGGCGTGACAAGAGCACTCTACGGGAACCAATCGCTGAAGAAAGGCGTAAACACGTATCAGGGACATGTGACCTATGGAGCGGTGGCGGAAGCACTGGGACGGCCGTACTTGGCGCTGGACTCCCTTTTGCCGATCAGCTAAGTTGCTGCAGCGCTCATAAATCTTCCATCAAGATCATAGTCTACTCTAGGGCTTGTTTTCAAAAACCGGAGGGATAGACTATGATCTTTCATTTGCGCAAATGGACGGAGCGGTTCCGCTTCGTGCTGCTGTTCATCGCCTTTACCTTTGTGCTGTATCACGGCCTCATGCTCGTTTCCCGACTGCTGGAGCCAACGCCCAAGTACAAAGAACCGGCTGGACATGCCGTCAAAGTATTTCAGAGCGATCTATCCGGCATACCAGATGCCTTCCTCGGTATGGGTGAGCGGCTGAAGCTTTTTTATCGGATCGGTGAATAACTTTATGAACTGGCAGGAAAATGGTCCCTTAGTGTGGAAGTAAGTGAACTGCACCCGTTGTACAACGTAAAAGGGGAATGTTAACGAATGAAGCAGGAAGTAGAGTCATTTATCCGATATTTAGCCGCGGAACGAAGCTTAGCGCCGAATACGCTGGAGTCTTATGAGCGCGATATATCACAATATATTGAATACTTAGAGCAGACCGGCGTAACGTCTTTGAAGGAGAGCGGGAAGCTCAACATCTCTTCGTACCTGCTGAGACTAAAGCAGATGGGCCGGGCCTCCGCGACGCTGTCTCGATGTGTGGTGTCGATTCGCGCTTTTTACCAGTTTCTGGTCCGGGAGCGACTGCTCTTGACCGATCCCTCCCTCCAGGTGGAGGCGCCGAAGCTGGAGAAGCGCGTACCCAAGGTGCTGAGCGTTACAGATGTGGAGCGGCTGCTGGAAGCGCCTCATACGGCGACTCCGAACGGGATGCGCGATAAGGCGATGCTGGAGCTGCTGTATGCGACTGGCATTCGCGTGTCGGAGCTGATTTCACTGGATGTGGACAGCGTGCATCCGGCACTCGGCTTTATCCGCTGCGTGGGCAAGAACGAGAAGGAGCGCATTATTCCGCTCGGAAAAATCGCCTCGCAATGCTTGACCGTTTACATGGAGTCCATGCGGCCCAAGCTGCTGAAGCAGTCGAAACAGGAACACGCGCTGTTTATAAATCATTTGGGGACGCGAATTACGCGGCAGGGATTTTGGAAAATCATCAAGCGATATGCCGTCGAATCGGAGATTCGGGTGGATATTACGCCGCACACGCTGCGGCATTCGTTTGCCGCTCATCTGCTGGAGAATGGGGCCGATCTAAGGTCCGTCCAGGAAATGCTGGGGCATGCGGATATTTCCACGACCCAAATCTATGCTCAAGTTGCTAGAGGAAAAATGAAGGATGTGTACGACCGGGCGCACCCTCGTGCTCGAATCGAATCCTAATGTCATGGCTCGCCCCTCTCCAAGGGAGCGGGCTTTTTCATTTCCTGATTTTTGCAAACTGGCGCCGATTTTGCGATAATAGCCATGATGACAAGGAGGTGCTGTGATGAGATTTAAACGCATTTGTTTAATCGTACTCGATAGCGTCGGTATCGGGGAGCTTCCCGATGCGCCGCGGTTTGGCGATGCCGGATCGCATACGTTAGGACATATAGCAGAGCGGGTGCCGGCACTTCGGCTGCCGAATATGGAGCGTCTAGGACTAGGCAAGATCGAACCGCTGCAAGGCATTGCCGATGTCGATCAGCCGGGCGCCTACTACGGTAAAATGGCGGAGGTTTCCGTCGGCAAAGATACGATGACAGGCCATTGGGAGATCATGGGACTCAATGTGACAACGCCCTTCAATGTTTTTCCTGAGGGCTTTCCTCCGGAGCTCATTGAGCAGTTCGAGAAGGAGACCGGCCGCAAGGTGATCGGCAACAAGCCGGCTTCTGGTACCGAGATTCTGGACGAGCTGGGCGAAGAGCAGATGAAGACCGGAGCATGGATCGTGTACACCTCGGCGGACAGCGTGTTCCAGCTTGCTGCTCATGAAGAAATTATCCCGCTCGGCGAGCTGTACCGGGGCTGCGAGATTGCCCGCAGGCTGACGCTGGAGGACCCTTACGCTGTGGGGCGTGTTATAGCCCGGCCGTATGTCGGCAAGCCAGGGGCGTTCGCCCGGACGCCGAACCGTCATGATTACGCCGTCAAGCCGCCGGCGCCAACCGCTATGAATCTTCTCAAGGACGCGGATCTGGACGTGATCGCGATTGGGAAAATCAATGACATTTTTGACGGTGAAGGGGTTACGAAAGCGACGCCAACCAAGAGCAATCTGGACGGCATCCAGAAAACGATCGAGCTGATGGGGCACGACTTCCAAGGGCTGCTTTTCACCAACCTTGTGGATTTCGATTCGTTGTACGGTCACCGGCGTGATCCGGAAGGGTATGCAAAGGCGCTTAATGAGTTCGACGAATGGCTGCCGAAGCTGATGGAGAAGATCGGCGAGGAGGATCTGCTGATCTTAACAGCGGATCATGGGAACGACCCGATTCATGCCGGCACGGACCATACGCGCGAATATGTGCCGCTCTTGGTGTACAGCCCATCGCTGCAGCGCATGGACACGCTAGGCGTGCGCAGCACCTTTGCGGACATCGGTGCGACCGTATCCGAGAACTTCGGTACGGCAACGACCGGCAACGGGACTAGCTTTTTGCAGCAATTACAATAATCTTAGCAAGTATTTCAGGGAGGGGCGAAAACACATGGAACAAACCAACACGTTAACCAAAATTCAAGAAGCTGCAGCGTATATTCGCAGTAAATATGCAGCGAAGCCGGAGATCGGCTTGATTCTCGGCTCCGGGCTCGGCGTCATTGCCGATTTGGTGGAGCAGGCGGTCGTCATTCATTACGAGGATATCCCGCATTTTCCGGTGTCCACTGTTGAAGGGCATGCCGGCGAGCTGCTGCTCGGAACGATCGAAGGACGTCATGTTCTGCTGATGAAGGGCCGCTTCCATATGTACGAAGGCTATGGTGTGGAAACGGTATCCTTCCCGGTACGGGTAATGAAAGAGCTCGGCGTGGATAAGCTGCTAGTCACCAACGCAGCCGGTGGGATCAACACGTCTTATGTCGCAGGGGACTTGATGCTGATTAAGGATCATATCAACTTTACGGCGCGCAACCCGCTGATTGGGCCGAACTTGAACGAGCTGGGCGTCCGCTTTCCGGATATGTCCGAAGCGTACAGCAAGCGGATGCGTGAAGTGGCCAAAGCGGTTGCTGCTGAGCAGGGCGTCAAGCTGCAGGAAGGCGTCTACATCGGTCTGCTCGGACCATCCTATGAAACCCCGGCGGAAATTCGCATGATGCGTACGCTTGGAGCGGATGCGGTTGGGATGTCGACGGTCGCGGAGGTTATCGTGGCTCGCCATGCAGGCATTGAGGTGCTCGGCTTCTCCTGCATCAGCAACATGGCTGCAGGCATTTTGGATCAGCCGTTGTCTCATGCGGAAGTTATGGAAACGACAGAGCGCGTGAAGCAGACGTTTTTGAAGCTCATCTTGGGCGTCATCCCGAAGGTGTAAGCGATAGCGAAAAAAGGAGTGGCACAAGGGTGGACCGTTCTTACGTTGAACAAATCATCGAATCCGCACAGTGGATCAGCGACCAAATCGGACGCCGGACACTGGACGTGGGGCTGGTGCTCGGCTCGGGCCTCGGAGACATGGCGCAGCAGGTGGAGGACGCCATCTCGATTCCATACGGGAATATTCCTCATTTTCCGGTGTCTACTGTAGAAGGACATGCGGGGCAGTTTGTGATCGGCACACTGGAAGGCAAGACCGTGATCGTGATGCAGGGGCGCTTTCATTACTACGAAGGCTACTCCATGAAAAAAGTAGTGTTCCCGATCTATGTAATGAAGCAGCTCGGAGTCAAGGCACTGGTCATTACGAACGCCGCAGGCGGCATGAACCGCGGATTTCAAGCCGGCGATCTGATGCTGATCTCGGATCATCTGAACATGACCGGAGACAACCCGCTCCTGGGCGTCAACCATCCGGAGCTTGGGCCGCGCTTTCCGGACATGTCGCAAGCGTATAGCCGCAGCTTCCGAGCGCTGGCGAAGCAGATCGGGGAGCGCATGGGGCAGGAGCGCGGAGAGCCGATTCGACTGCAAGAGGGCGTGTATGCCGGGATTACCGGGCCGAACTATTTGCCGCCGGCGGAGCTGACGATGCTCGCTAATCTGGGGGGCGATGCGATAGGCATGTCCACAGTCGGAGAGGTCATCGCCGCAAGCCATACGGATCTTCAGGTGCTGGGCATCTCCTGCATTACCGACATGGCCATTGGAGAGCATCTAGAGCCGCTGACCCATGAGCAAGTCGTCGCGGTAGCCAATCGGACGAAGCCGGTGTTTATCGAGCTGGTACGGCGCTTTGTGCAGGAAGTTTCGGTGTAGCCAGTTACATATCCATTTAGAACCGTTCTCTCTCGATTTGAACCGATCGATGGAGGACGGTTATTTTTTTAGGCGAGTTCCCCAAAAAAACAACCCCTCCAGAAGGAGGGGCGATGGTCTTTAGTCATTGTTGTCCAGCCTGGCTTGCGCAAGGTCCTGCTGCGCCTGGCTGAGCTGTTCCTCGGCGTGCTGTACGGCTCGATCGCGCTCTCGGCTGTTCCGCGCTTCATTTAACGCGGCCAGCGCATGATTCACCGCTCGATGAGCCTCCAGCTCTTGCTGATCTGATGGATCGTTAGTCATGAGATTCCTCCTATGCGACTTGCTACTTTGATTTTTTAGCGCCCTTGTCGCTGTTGCGGGTTGTGGTGTTCTGGTTGCCGTGGCCCTGCTGCTTGTCAGCCATTTGGTTCTGCCTCCTTCATCGGTCTGGTTACTTCGTTTATAGTATGACATCTGGACGAAAGCTTATTTACAGTCATGCCCGAAGAACTAAAAAAATGGTCAACCTACTGTTCGAGTTGGGAGCTTCGTGCTACAATTAGGTAAATGGGACTACGAATGGTTGATTCATTCGAACCATTTCGAGGCTAAGAGCAGTGAACATGACCTAAGAGGGGGAACTGTAATGACCATGCTCATGGTATCCAATTGTCCCAAGTGCGGCAAGGTATATCAGAAGAATGTCCGGAATATGTGCCAGGAATGCATCCGTTCCTTTGATAACGAGCTCGATCAATGCTTGAATTATTTGAGAGATCACCGCAAAGCGACCACCGAAGAGCTAAGCGAAGGGACTGGTGTGAAGGTATCGCAGATCGTTTCGTTTATTAAAGAGTCCCGATTGCTCCTGATGAGCTATCCGAATCTAACTTATCCTTGCAACTCTTGCAACTCGCCGATCCGGCAGCATAACTTGTGCGCCACGTGCCGCATCCGGATTGTATCCGATGTGAACGAGATGAAGGAGAAAGAGGCCAAGGCGAAGGAACGAGGCATCGGGTTTCAAATTCGCGACCGCTTCCAACGATAAAGTGATGAACTCTGCCCGAGCGGCGGAGTTTTTTTATGCGCTTCCGTGCCGAGAGACAAGATTTTGTTGTTGGCAGCACTTTATGATAAAATGGCAAAGAAACGACAGAACACGCCCGCCTAGTACAATTTTGTCACAAATTTTTCACCGGATCGTCATCAAAAGGCATGTGTAAATTAGGCAGTATTCTGTACAATAAGACTATATGTTTTTACGGCTAAACAGTAAGGGGGGAATACCTATGCAAAAGTGGATTATGTTTTCACTGTTCATCATCGCCTGTCTCCTCGGTACGGGAGTTTTGTTCCAGAACATTACGGCTCGTCAAGCGGAGATGGCCCACGAGGCTACTGCAGGCCCAACGCTCAAATTTACTGCTGCGAACTACCATTTTGATCAACCGGAATATACGGTTAAAGCAGGAGAGAAAGTGACTGTTTCCTTGCTGAACAAGGAAGGTCTGCACGCGGTTGAGATCGTTGGAACGAACGTGAAGCTGGACAACAACAACAAGTCGATGGAATACACTTTCGACAAGCCAGGAACATACGAAGTGCACTGCGCGCTTCCTTGCGGTCCTGGACACGCGGATATGAAGACGAAGCTTGTTGTTCAATAATATCTGAACATCAAGGCAAAAAGCCGATGGGACTAGAGTCCCGTCGGCTTTCTTTTCTTTTAGCGGCCGGAAGCATATAATACGGGTGACAGATGTAAAACCAAGTAGATACGAGGTGTAAGCGCGGATGAGAACAGTCGATATCATACATAAAAAACGGGACGGCGGTGTCCTGTCATCAGAGGAGATCGCATTTTTAATTGAAGGCTATACGAAAGGAACGATCCCGGATTATCAGATGTCCGCCTGGGCGATGGCGGTCTTTTTTAACGGGATGACGGCGAGGGAAACCGCTGATTTGACCCTGGCGATGGCACGCTCCGGCGATCAGGCGGACCTGAGCTCGATTCCTGGCGTGAAGGTGGACAAACACAGCACCGGCGGTGTTGGTGACACGACGACGCTCATTTTGGCTCCCCTCGTCGCAGCTGCGGGGATTCCGGTAGCTAAAATGTCGGGCCGTGGCTTAGGCCATACTGGAGGAACGATTGATAAGCTGGAGGCGATCCCAGGCTTTCAAGTGGAGCGGACGAAGGAGCAGTTTCTGGAGCAGGTCAACGACATTGGCGTGGCGGTTGTCGGGCAATCCGGCAATATGACCCCTGCCGATAAGAAGCTGTACGGCCTGCGCGACGTAACCGCGACGATAGAGTCGGTGCCGCTGATCGCCAGCTCCATTATGAGCAAGAAGATTGCTTCAGGCGCCGATGCGATCGTGCTGGACGTGAAGACCGGCCGGGGCGCGTTCATGAAATCGCTGGAGGCGTCCGTGGAGCTGGCGCAGGCGATGGTAGCGATCGGCACAGAGGTCGGTCGCGAGACCGTGGCAGTTATCACGAACATGGATGAACCGCTCGGCCCCTCGATCGGGAATAGCCTGGAGGTGCTGGAGGCAATCGAGACGCTGAACGGGCATGGGCCAACCGAGCTGACGGAGCTTTGCATTGAGCTGGCCGGCCATATGGTGCAGCTAGGCGGCCAGTCGGCGGACGCGGAAGCGGGCAAGGCGCAGGTGCGGCAGCTGCTGCAGAGCGGTGCTGCGCTTGATAAGCTGCGGCAGCTGATTCGCGCACAAGGCGGCGATGCCAGCGTAGTGGACGCTCCGTCGAAGCTGCCGCAAGCGCCTTATCGCGTAGCGGTGCCGGCGCCGGCCAGCGGCTACGTCGCTTCCATCGACGCCGAGTCGCTGGGCGTGACGGCGATGCTGCTGGGGGCGGGCCGCGCGACGAAGGAGGACACGATCGACCTGGCGGTAGGCCTAAAGCTGACCAAGCGTGTCGGCGATGCCGTACAGGCCGGTGAGCCACTGGCAGAGCTGTACATGAACCATCAGAAGCCGGAGGAGACGCAGCAGATGCTGAATCGCACGATCAGTGCCTTTGCTATTCAGCCGGAGCCGGTGGCCAAGCCGAAGCTGATCTATGCCGTTGTAACAAGTCGCGGAGTGCAACATTTTAAATAGGATTGGCCGAAAAAGATGATTCCTGAGATCGAACAGGAGTCATCTTTTTTTGTTAGAAAGTTAAACACTTATCTAATAGTTAAGAGAGAATATTACTTATAATTATTCTTTAGTATTAACGGCAGGAACATAGTATTAGACAATTAGATGAAAGTGGGGGCAGGGGAAAACATGATGAGCTTGCTGCGGGATTTGAGATTGGTCTACAAAATCTTTACCCTGATTGCGATTGCCTTAATTATGGTGATCACCGTCGGGATCATCGGGTACAAATTTACCCAACAGATGGCCCACAACTCGGAGCTTGTCTATACGGATATCTTTATTCCCAATGCGGCCATGGTCGAAATTCGAACTAACAATCGGGCTGCCACCTCCTTCGCCTTGGAAACGATGCTCGCCCGAGACGAGCAATTACAAAAAAAGCTGCTCGCGGATTATAAAGATCGATTAGTCAAAAATAAGGAACAAGTCGCCAAGCTGGACAAGGCGAATTTGGACCCCAAGCAGGCCGAGCTCTTGAACAAATTTAAGGAAAAATATGAAGTATTCATATCCGAAATGGATAATGCGCTATCACTGAGCGTTCAAAATAAGGATACCGAAGCGTATGAACTATACAGCACCAAAGTCAGCGTTTTGATGGATGATGCCCAAAGTGTGATGCGAGAGATGACCGACTACTCCGCCAAGCGGGCAGAGACTATCAATAAGGATAATTTGAGCAGTGCTGCGTCCGCTGCGCTCATTTCACTGGGGTCCGTGACTGTTTCTATGGTAATTTTTGTTGTTATTGGTTTGGCCATCACTCGCGCCATTACACGGCCTGTCCAGAGCCTGCAGGAGCTTATGCATTCCGCGGAGGCCGGAGATTTGACCGTCACTGGGGAATATCGCTCCAATGATGAAATCGGTCAGTTGAACCGGTCCTTCAACGGAATGCTCAAGGCTTTCAAGCTGACCGTCGAAAAAATATTATCGGCAGCCACTACGGTGTCTGCAACTGCGACGGAAATCTCCGCTGGGGTGGAGGACATTGCAACTGGCGGCACCAATCAAGCCAAGTCAGCGCAAAAGATGAACGAGCTGTTCAAAGATTTCTCGCTGGCGATTAGCTCGGTTGCTAAAAGCGCGGAACAAGCCTCTGAGCTTTCTGGGAGAACGATGCACCTGGCCCAAGAAGGGAATCAAATTCTGAGCGCTTCCATTCAAGGAATGGACCGGCTAAACCAACAGATGTCCCGGCTAGAGCTAGATTCGAAAAAAATCGGGAAATCATCGAAGTGATCGATGATATAGCCGAGCAGACGAATCTACTGGCCTTAAACGCCGCTATAGAAGCGGCGAGGGCTGGAGATCAGGGCCTCGGTTTTGCGGTGGTAGCGGATCAAGTCCGCAAATTGGCTGAACGCAGCAGCGAGGCGACAAAGCAGATTACGGACATAATTAAGGGAATGCAGACCAATACAATGCAGAGCGTGAAATCGGTTCAAGCCGGCGTCCTTTCTTCCAAACAAACCGGCGCAGCGTTCGAAAATATTATGTCGATGGTGAAAGACTCCAACCATCGGATGACGGAAATTGCAGCTGCGAGCGAACAGCAGGCGGCCCAATCGTCAGAGGTGCTGTACTCGATCGAATCGATCTCTGCCGTTACCGAGGAGGCTGCTGCAAGTAGTGAAGAAACAGCTGCGGCGGCTCGCTCCTTGGCCCAATTGGCGGAGGAACTGAATCGGACTGTATCCGTTTTCCGAATTCGATAACATGAACCCGAGAGAAGTGACTGCGTCCAGCGGTCCGCTCCCGGGTCTTTTTTTTCATGGCGTAATTTTTCGCATTAATACGCGAAAAATTACGCCTGGAAGAATATTTCACGGAAAAAGAGTCAACAATGATTACCAGCACTTTCATATAAGCTTCCATCAGGAGGGGTAGAACAGGTTATGTTCAGCAAGGTAATGAAGCTTTTGTTGTCCACTCAGCTATTACTGCTTTTTGTGCTGCCTTCGGCATTTGCGGAAGAGAAGAAAGCACCCGCGCCGGTAGATTTAGCTCCTAGTGCAGCCTCCGCCGTCATTCTTGATGCGGATACAGGCACGATTATCTACGAGAAAAATAAAGATGCCAAGCTGCCGCCGGCCAGCATCACGAAAATTATGACGATGCTGCTGATTATGGAAGCCCTCGATCAAGGAAAAATCAAAATGGATGAAAAGGTTCGCACCAGCGAGTATGCTGCTTCGATGGGCGGCTCTCAAATTTTCCTTGAGACCGGGGAAGAAATGACCGTACAAGATATGCTCAAAGGCATCGCAATGGCGTCAGGCAATGATGCTTCCGTAGCGATGGCCGAAAAAATTGCCGGCTCCGAGGAAGCCTTCGTTCGGCTGATGAACGAGCGTGCCCAGCAGCTGGGGATGAAGAACACACGCTTTTTCAATGCCAATGGCCTGCCGGCGGATAATCATGTTTCCTCAGCCTACGATATTGCCCTGATGTCTCGAGAGCTGCTCAAGCATGATGAGATTACGAAGTTTACTGGAGCGTATCAGGACTATTTGCGCAAGGAGTCGCCGAAGCCGTTTTGGCTCGTGAATACGAACAAGCTCGTGCGCTTTTATTCCGGCGCGGATGGGCTGAAGACTGGGTACACCGGCGAAGCGAAATTTTGCCTCTCGGCAACGGCTAAGCGCGATAATTTCCGCGTCATTTCCGTCGTCATGGGCGAGCCGGATACGAAAACGCGCAACGCGGAAGTGACCAAGCTGTTCGACTATGCCTTCTCCCAATATACGAACCTCCCGATTTATAAAACCGGAGACGCGATTGGCGAGATGAAGGTCGGCAAAGGCGAGGTGCCTATTGTTCCGCTGACCGCTAAACACTCCTACAGCGTGCTGCTCAAGAAGGGCGAAGCGGGAGATGGCATCCGGCACGAGGTGCAGCTGCTGCCGGATTTGAAAGCGCCGATCGCAGTAGGTCAGCCTATCGGCAAAATTGTGGTATACAAAGGCGATCAAGTATTGACCGAATTTGCGCTGGAGTCCCCAGTGGAAGTGAAAAAAGCCGGGTTCTGGACACTCACCAAACGGACGGCGAAGCGCATGTTTTTCTTTGACTAAAGGGCGCACCTAGTAGCTTTAAACACCTAAGACCCCGTGGAGCTGACGTATCTCTGACGGGGTCTTCCTGCATATTTGCGCAATCTGTCGCATTTCTTCTTTTTGTAGCGCATTTCTTCTAGTTTTGTCGGGGGGCAGGAAAAGGTTTCCTCGGCGTAGAAATGAGTGTGCACCACAATGTTGCAGGGCTGGCACTTCAGTATCTAGGGCCGCCATTGCAACGCGGAAGGAGTGAGCAGCTTGAGTCTGCAAATCGAACTGGAGCATTACCGTAAGGCGTTGATCGTACGGCTTCATGGGGAGCTGGACCATCATACGGCGGAAACGGTAAAAACCCGAATGGAAGAAGCGATCCTGCGAGGCAACAGCAGCCATGTCATCTTGAGCTTGAAAGCGCTGACCTTTATGGACAGCTCCGGGCTAGGGGTCATTCTTGGACGCTACAAGCAGATCACGGCCAAAGGCGGCAAAATGGTAGTATGCGATGTCAATCCTGCGGTATACCGTTTGTTTGAAATGTCAGGGTTATTCAAAATTTTGACCATTCAAGATAATGAAAGACTAGCGCTGCAAAGTTTGGAGGTCGTATCATGAGTGAACGAAATTTTATGACCCTGCAATTTGCCAGCCGTTCGGAGAATGAAGCGTTCGCACGGGTCACCGTCGCCGCCTTCGTCTCTCAGCTCGATCCGACGCTGGATGAGCTTACGGATATTAAAACCGTCATTTCGGAGGCGGTTACCAACTCCATTATTCACGGCTATAACAGCAGGCCGGACGGCGTAATCACTATTACCGCTGCGATTGAGTGGGATACGGTGTTTATCACAGTCGAAGATCGCGGAGACGGCATCGAGGATCTGGAGCTGGCCAAACAGCCTCTATATACCTCTAAGCCGGAGCTTGAGCGCTCGGGGATGGGCTTTACGATCATGGAAAATTTCATGGATGAAGTGGATGTAACGACCGCTGTAGGAACCGGAACCACCATCAAAATGAAGAAGCGAATCGAATCGAAAAAAGCCTTATTCAATTAGGGGTCTGATCTTATGGATGTGGATTTGAAGCACGCCTCACACAGCTATTTGGACGATACCGAGGTCAAACGATTGATCGCGCTCAGCCAAACCGGAGATCATCTGGCCCGGGAGACGCTGGTCAATTGCAATATCCGCTTGGTTTGGTCGGTAGTACAGCGGTTCTTGAACCGCGGCTACGAGGCAGAGGATCTGTTCCAGATCGGCTGCATCGGCCTGCTGAAATCCGTGGATAAGTTTGATCTGTCGTATGATGTGAAGTTTTCGACCTATGCGGTACCGATGATTATCGGAGAAATTCAGCGGTTTCTAAGAGACGATGGGACGCTCAAGGTCAGTCGATCTCTCAAGGAGCTCGCCAATAAAATCAGGAAAACAAAAGATGAGCTGTCGAAACGAAACGGCAGGCTGCCGACGATCAAGGAAGTCGCCGAGGAGCTTCAAATTACGCCGGAGGATGTGGTTTTCGCTCAGGAAGCCAACAAGCCTTTGTCCTCGATTCATGAGACCGTATTTGAGAATGACGGCGATCCGATCACACTAATGGATCAAATTTCGGACGATGGCCAGGATAAATGGTTTGATAAGCTGGCGCTCAACGAAGCCATTGGGACGCTGTCGGAACGAGAAAGGCTCATCGTGTATCTGCGGTACTTCCGGGATCAGACACAGTCCGAGGTCGCCAGTCGGCTGGGGATTTCTCAGGTGCAGGTATCCCGGTTGGAGAAAAAAATATTGCAGTCGATCAAGGACCAGATAGCGCAGTAGCTATGCTGGTCTTTCTTTTTGTGCAAGCACAACTTTCGGCTATGGTCAAACCGCCGAAAGTTGTGCTAGGATAAGCGAATGAACTGGAAGTGAGGGGGCGTAAAGGACTACCGATGAAGCGTACATATCAACAATCCTACGACCGAGTAAAATCCGGACTGGAGCAGCTGTTCAAGGATGCCGGTTATGTGGATGGGGAGCTTCTGGATTGCTTGGAGGAGCTGCGAACGGAGATCGTGAAGCTGAAGAGCGCTAGCACTAAACCGGCCAGACCGCTTGAAAGCATGTCGAGCAAGCTGAAGGACGCGCTAAGGGAATAGAAGCTGTGAAGAAGAAGAGTTAAGCACACCGCTTAGCTCTTTTTCATTTTTGCAGATTTTTCCCATGGGATTGTTCTGTATCGAATGAGGGTTTTAAACCATACTACGGAATAACTGCATTTCAAGGGAGGATACGGATATGCAATACACGCCTAGTCCAACCCTCTATCTTCGCTTACGCAAGAGGATTCAGGTCCGCAAAGGGGAAAACATCGTTCTCGCAGACATTGCTCAGCTCCTAGTCGAGCCGGAGTATGAAAGCAAGCTGAAGGCGCTTATCGTATATAAGCCGGCCGAAAAGGACGGCAGCCTGGTGCTGATCGATATGATGCTCATTGTCAGCAAAGTGAAGGCGATCTACCCGCAGATGCAGATCGAGCATTTCGGGGAGCCCCATGCGCTGGTCGAAGTGCGTGCACAGCTGAAGCCGCCTAATCTAATCTTAATCGCAATGGTGTGGCTGCTGCTCTTTACCGGCTCCGGGCTCGCCATAATGAACTTTCACGCCGACGTGAGTATGGCTGCGGTGCATCAGCACATCTACAAGCTGCTGACCGGCAGAGAGACCGAGCACCCGCTGCTGCTGCAAATTCCATATTCGATCGGCATTGGGATCGGGATGATCATTTTTTTCAATCATTTGTTTAAGAAAAAATTCAATGAAGAGCCGAGTCCGCTGGAAGTGGAAATGTTTATGTATCAAGAAAACATGAACCATTACGTGATCACGGAAGAATATTGCAAAATGCACGAGAGATCGAAGGAGCACAAGGAGGGCTCGTGATGGCGATGCTAAGCTGGCTCTTGTTGATTTTCATCGGTGTCGGTGGAGGGATTGCTGTAGGAAGCGGGATGGTGGCGTTTCTGGTCGTTTTGGACGTGATTCCGAGGCTGGCGCAGACGACAAAATCATATCGGCAAATTCGCTGGTACGAAGGCGCGGTGGTGCTTGGCTCGTTATTTTTTACACTGACGGATTTTTTCGATTGGTCCTATGGCTTGTTTCCGATGTCAACGGCGCTTTTTGGGGTTTTTGCCGGTTGCTTTGTCGGGATGCTGGCCGCTGCTCTGACGGAAGTCATCAATGTGCTGCCGATCCTAGCCAAGCGGATTGGGATGGAATCCTACATGATTTGGCTGCTTATGGCGATGGTTTTTGGAAAGGTCATCGGCTCACTAATCGACTGGCTTGGAGTGCTTGAATAGTAACGGAGCGAAGAGTTGGCAATAATAGGGTCATGATAACAAGGGAGGCAGGAAGCGATGTACAAAGTCAAGCGGGCACAGCTGAAGAAAGGCAGGCTAAGCAGCGAAGCGGACGGGCAAACGAAGCAAGCGGAGCCGAAGCTGGCGATTGACAGTGAGGGTAACATTATAGATCAGCCAGAGGTACACGCGCAGGCACATCATCAGCAGGAGCATGGAAATCCGGAAGGAGGGAATCACGAGAATCAAGCCTCCGCTAAAGGTCAAGGGAAAGGCAAGTCCGAGGAGCATATGACGTCAGAGGAGCTGGAGCTGAAGGAAGAAACTCAGATCCCGACCGATTTTGGACGGCTGAAACGAGCGTTGGAAGAAAAAGTGGGGCTGAACAAAAGCTTCGACGTTGTATTCCGGGAGATGGTGTTTGGCGGACAGAAAACCGGGATCTTTTATTATAACGGCTTTGCCAAGGACTTTGTGCTGACGGAAATTCTCGAGCGGCTGTCTTATGCCGGCAATGAGGGGGAGCAGCAGCAGGAGCAAACGTCAAGGAACAGGTACCGAGCTAATTATACAAACGAGGAAGAAAAGCAAGAAGGAGAAGGCAAGGATCAGCATTCGAGCTTGATCACGCTCTTCGATGAAGCGCTAATTCCGCATATTCAGGTCAAGACAACGTCGAAGCTGAAGGAAGCCGTCGACAATGTAGCGATGGGCGGTACCGCATTTTTCTTCGAAGGTCAAGAAGAGGCCATCCTTGTGGACGCCAAAACGTTTCCCGTCCGCTCGACCGAGGAGCCGGATCTGGAACGGGTGGTACGGGGTTCGCGCGACGGCTTTGTAGAGACGCTGCTGACCAACGTAACGCTGGTGCGCAGAAGAATCCGCGACCCGCGTTTGAAGCTGGAAATCACGCAGGTCGGCAAGCGGACCCAAACCGATATTTGCATCGCTTATATACAGGACATCTGCGATATGAATCTGGTGGAAGCGGTGCGCGATAAAATCAAGAGCGTGAAGGTCGACGGGCTGCCGCTGGCGGAAAAGCAGCTGGAAGAGGCAATTATAGGCAAAGGGTGGAATCCATATCCCATGGTCCGATTCTCGGAGCGCCCGGATGTTGTTTCGGCTCACCTCCTAGAAGGACATATGATTATTTTCGTAGATACGTCACCGTCCGTCATGATTTTGCCGACGACGTTCTTTCATCACATCCAGCATGCGGAGGAATACCGTCAGACACCGTTCATCGGAACCTATTTCCGGTGGGTCCGGTTCACGGGCATCCTGGCGTCGCTATTTTTGCTTCCACTTTGGTTTTTGATTGTTTCATCGCCGGAATTAAAGCCGGTGGGCCTGGAATTTCTGGGACCGGAGAAGCCGGCCAAAATCCCGCTGCTCGGACAGTTCGTCATCGCTGAGGCAGGCATCGATTTAATGCGGATGGCTGCTGTGCATACGCCAGCCCCGCTAGCGACAGCTATGGGCTTGGTCGCTGCCGTCATGATCGGAGATGTGGCAGTCAAGACAGGGTTATTCGTCAATGAGGTAATTCTTTACATGGCCATTGCCGCGGTCGGAACCTTTGCTACACCGAGCTATGAGTTAAGCTTGGCCAACAGGCTGTCGAGGCTAGCCCTGCTGCTCGCCGCTGCGTTTTTCAAGGTGCCGGGGCTTGTGATCGGAAGCACGGTGCTCGTTATCTTTTTAGTGGTGCAGCGAGCGTATAATACGCCGTATATGTGGCCGTTCATTCCGTTTAATGCCAACGCGATGTTCAATATCATTATTAGAAAGCCGTTCTTGTCCATGAAGACGCGGATGAGCTTGACCAAAACAACGGACAGCACACGTCAGCCTCAAAAAAATTAAGCAGTGCGATTAGAACTCCCGGCAGTCATAGGCGATTGGCTTGGGGGTTCTTTTTGCTGTTGTATCGGGTGTCTTTCTATGATACTTTTAAAGTAATGTCTTTTTCAGAGAAGAGGGATCAGCAGAAGATGTATTTACATGGTACAAGTACAATTAACAAGCTGGGACATTTGGAGATCGGCGGTTGCGATACGGTCGAGCTGGCCGCGCGCTACGGAACCCCTTTATATATAATGGACGAGGCGCTTATTCGTCAGCGCTGCCGCGAGTACGTTGATGCGTTCCGCGGTACAGGCTTGAAATTTCAAGTGGCATACGCCAGTAAAGCGTTCTGCGTAAAGGCCATGTGCCGGATTGCAGAAGAAGAAGGAATGTCGCTGGATGTCGTTTCAGACGGCGAGCTTTATACTGCGCTGCAGGCAGGGTTTCCTGCTGCGCGCATCCACTTTCACGGCAACAACAAAACGCCTCAGGAAATCCAAATGGCGATCGATGCGGGCATCGGCTGCTTCGTCGTCGATAATTTCGTAGAGCTTCATATGCTCAATGCGATTGCTGGAGAAAAGCGCCAGAAGGTCAACGTGCTGCTGCGCATCACACCAGGCGTCGAGGCACACACACACGAGTACATTTCCACAGGTCAAACCGATTCCAAGTTTGGCTTTGATTTGGGCAATGGATCCGCCTATGCTGCGGTGAAAGAAGCTTCGGAGCTTCCGCACTTGGAACTGCTCGGGGTTCATTCGCACATCGGCTCGCAAATTTTCGAAACAACCGGCTTTAAAATGGCCGTAGATAAAGTGGCTGATTTCGCGGTGCAAGTGCGTGATGAGCTGAATGTGCTGTTCCCGGTCATCAACGTAGGCGGCGGCTTTGGGATTCGCTACGTCGAAGGCGATACGCCTTTACCGGTGGCAAGCTATGTAGAAGCCATCGCAGATTCGATCCAAACGAAATTCAGCGCGGAAGGCTATCCGCTGCCTGAAATTTGGTCCGAGCCTGGCCGCAGCATCGTCGGCGATTCAGGCACGACGCTGTATACCGTCGGAACGCATAAAGACATCCCAGGCGTCCGCAAGTACGTCTCCGTCGATGGAGGCATGACGGACAATCCGCGTCCGGCTCTGTACGAGGCTGTGTACGAGGCAATGCTCGCCAACCGTGGCAACGATGCGAACGAGGAAGTCGTATCCGTCGCAGGCAAATGCTGCGAGAGCGGAGATATGCTGATCTGGGACATTAACCTGCCGAAGGTGATTTCGGGTGATCTGCTCGCTGTAGCGTGCACCGGTGCTTACAACTACGCGATGGCCAGCAATTACAACCGGATTCGCCGGCCGGCAGTCGTTTTCGTCAAAGACGGTCAAGCGGATGTCGTGGTAAAACGCGAGACCTTTGATGACTTGGTTGGCAACGATGTAGTGCCTGAGCGCATGATGCAGGTGAGCAAGACGGTTTAATTGAGTGACTGGTCGGCGGGGGATAGGGTCTTCTCAGTTGGGGCGTATGAACACTATCCCGATGGATCAGGAGCTGGAAAGTCAGGCTGTAGGGGTACGATTCAACGCAGCTTACAATTATTATCCCTTCGCTTCAGAATGGTTTCGGCTGCTATACGTGATGTTCTGAGGTAAAGGGATAATGGGTAAAAGCGGCTGAAACTAACGGTACATTTTCACTGCTGCGAGGGTTTTTAACAAGTCACATCGACGATCACATAGCTGGCATACTGAGACGCATTTGTATAAAGGGACTTTTCATAGTAGAATAGTGTCGATATGCAAGATCAACAGGAAATTAAAGGAGTGTACATAACTATGGCAAAGCAAGCAACCATTAAAATGGCGGACGGTAACGAAATCGTCCTCGATCTGTTCGACAAGGATGCGCCGAATACCGTTGCAAATTTCGAGAAGCTGGCTGGCGAAGGCTTCTACAATGGCGTTGTATTCCACCGCGTTATTCCTGGTTTCGTAGCTCAAGGCGGCTGCCCTCACGGCACTGGCACGGGTGGACCTGGCTACCAAATCAACTGCGAAATCAACCCGAACAAGCATGAGCGCGGTACGCTCGCTATGGCGCATGCTGGACGCAATACCGGCGGCAGCCAGTTCTATATTTGCTACCAGCCGCAGCCACATCTCGATGGCCAACATACCGTATTCGGTAAAGTGGTTAGCGGGATGGAACACGTCGATGCTTTCAAAGGCCGCGACAAAATGGAATCCATTCAAGTTAAAGAAGTTTAATTTGTTTGATTTGCAATGCTAAACCTTCGGGGCAGGGTGCAATTCCCTACCGGCGGTGATTCCTGTTAGCTCTAGCGAGTTTCAGGATTAGTCCGTGACCCGTGTGGCGGTGCAGTACTAGTGCTCACCGCTGCCGGTGGACTCGGTGCAATTCCGAGACCGACAGTATAGTCTGGATGAGAGAAGGGGAAGCGGGATTTGTGTCATGTTTTTTGTCCAATCATGTGCGTGTTTTCACATGCGTGTAGGTTAACGTGCATGCATTTAGGGCTGTCAATCGGCGGTGCCGCTCCAAGTGAGTGGCATTCAACCCGCCAAGCGGTAGTCACCCGTGTGCACGGTTTGTTTCCGTATGCGCCAACTCCAACCAACACAGCGATTTGAGCCACTTAAGCAAATGCGCACTCTTTCTGTGTTTGGAGCCTCCGCGACCCATTGGACGGTACTTTTCCCGTTTTTACCGATGTGCTTACGCATGTCACTGCTCTTGTCAGACCAGCCCCATGCTTGCTTTCGTAATGAGAGCAATGATGGGGCTTTTTTGCATCCCGCCCCTTGTTGAGGTTCAAGGGAGAGATTAAACATGCTTGATCCGATATCGGATGAGTATTATATGAAGCTGGCGCTGCAGCTGGCTTCGGCAGCCACCGGCCAAACCGGCATTAATCCGGTGGTAGGCTGCGTGCTGGTAAAGGACGGGCGCATCGTCGGGATGGGAGCCCACTTGAAGCGTGGGGAAGCGCACGCGGAAATCCACGCGCTGCAGATGGCTGGCCCGGAAGCCAAGGGAAGCACGGCTTACGTGACGCTGGAGCCATGCAGCCACCACGGCAAGACGCCGCCCTGCAGCGACCGGCTGATCCGCGAGGGGGTCCAGCGGGTCGTCGTGGCGGCGACGGACCCGAACCCGCTCGTGGCCGGGAGCGGGCTGAACAGGCTGCGTGCGCACGGCATCGAGGTGACTAGCGGGCTGCTCGAGCGGGAAGCGAACTTATTGAACGAAACGTTCAATAAGTTCATCACGTCCCGCCGGCCCTTTGTCACCGTCAAGTCCGCCAGCACGCTGGACGGCAAGATCGCCGCGAAGACAGGCGACAGCAAGTGGATCACGAACAGCGCCTCGCGCTCGTTCGTCCACACGCTGCGCCATCGCCATCAGGCGATCATGGTCGGCATCGGCACCGTGCTGGCCGATGACCCCGCCCTCACGACCCGGCTCGACGTGCCGGGTCTGAACCCCACGCGCGTCGTCGTCGACTCGACGCTGCGGCTTTCCCCGGACGCGCAGCTCGTCCGGGATGGGGCGGCGCCCACAGTCGTCCTGACGACCGACCGGGCGCCGGAGGCCCGCCGCCGCGAGCTGGAAGCGCGCGGCGTCACCATCATCGACTGCGGCCCTGGGCCAGCAGTCGACCTTTCCGCCACCATGGCGCGGCTCGGCGAGCGCGAGATCGGCTCGCTGCTCGTCGAGGGCGGCGGCAAGCTGAGCGGCGCGCTCTTGGAGCAGCGCCTGGTGGATAAGCTGGTGCTCTTCTTCGCACCGAAAATCATCGGCGGGGGCCCGCTTGCCCCCGGCAATTTCGATTTCGCCGGCTTCGAGGCGATGCAGGAGGCGATCCGTTTGGAGCGCATCAGCCTGCAGCAGTTCGAAGACGACATCTGCATCACCGGGTACCCCCGGTATGGGAATGAGGTGCAATAAGCCATGTTTACTGGCATCATTGAAGAACAAGGCACACTCAGCCGCATCACCAAGCAAGGACAAGCCATGGTGCTGACCATCGGCGCCCGCAAAATACTGGACGATGTGAAGCTCGGCGACAGCATTGCCGTCAACGGGGTATGCCTTACAGTCATCGCGTTTGACGCGGCTTCCTTCACGGTCGATGTGATGCCCGAGACGTTCCGGCGCACGAACCTCTCCAGGCTGGCCTCAGGCTCACCGGTCAATCTAGAGCGGGCGATGGCGGCTAATGGACGGTTCGGAGGCCATATCGTGCAAGGGCATGTCGACTCCACCGGCATCATCGCGAGTCGAATTCCCGAGGAGAATGCCGTTGTGTTTCGCGTGGAACCGCGGGATGCGGGCATTCTGAGATACATCATTCCGCACGGCTCCATTACCATCGACGGGATTAGCTTGACGGTGGTGGAGGCGCAGGAGAGCTCTTTTACCGTCTCGATCATCCCTCATACCTTGGCGGAAACTGTCCTGCAGTACAAAAAGCAAGGCGACGAAGTGAATCTGGAATGCGATGTGCTGGGGAAATACATCGAGCGCCTGCTCACTTTTCCAGGGGGCGCCGATGCCGGTGCAAAACGCGGTTCCGGCAAGCTGACCGAAGCATTCTTGTCTGAGCACGGCTTTATGTAAAACAGTTGCAACAAAGGGAGTGAGAAGGATGGCCGAAACAAAATTTCATACGATTGAAGAAGCGATATACGATCTGATGCTGGGTAAAGTGATTATTGTGGTGGATGATGAGGATCGCGAGAATGAGGGCGATTTCATTGCGCTCGCCGAAAAGGCGACACCGGAAGTGATCAACTTCATGATCAAAGAAGGCCGAGGTCTGGTGTGCTGCCCCATCACGGAGGAGCGGGCTCAGGAGCTGGACTTGCCACCGATGGTAGTGCGCAACACAGATTACCATGGCACAGCCTTCACCGTATCCGTCGATCATGTCGAAACGACTACGGGCATATCCGCCGCGGAGCGCTCACGCACCGTAAAATCGCTGATCGATCCAAAAACGAAGCCGCATAACTTCCGCCGGCCAGGACATATTTTCCCGCTGATCTCGAAGAAGGGCGGGGTTCTCCGCCGTGCAGGCCATACGGAAGCGGCAGTGGATTTGGCGCGGATGTGCGGCTCCTACCCGGCGGCCGTCATTTGCGAGATCATTAAGGAAGACGGCGAAATGGCGCGCGTGCCGGATCTGATGGAATTCAGCCAGAAGCACGGCCTCAAAATCATTACGATCGCCGATTTGATTCAATATCGCAATCATAAGGAAAAGCTGGTGCAGCGCGAAGTTGAAGTGCGAATGCCCACCGATTTTGGCGTGTTCAACGCGATCGCTTACTCAAATGTTGTCGATCAGAAGGAGCACGTCGCCTTAATCAAAGGAAAAATCGACAGCGACCGCCCGACCCTGGTGCGCGTGCACTCGGAATGCTTGACCGGCGATGTGTTTCACTCGCACCGCTGCGATTGCGGACCACAGCTGGCCGCCGCGTTGAAGCAAATCGACGAAGCAGGCGCAGGCGTGCTGCTGTATATGCGCCAAGAAGGCCGCGGCATCGGGCTGATTAACAAGCTGAAGGCTTATAAGCTGCAGGAGCAGGGCCTCGACACCGTCGATGCGAACCTGAAGCTAGGCTTTGGCCCGGATTTGCGCGATTACGGTATCGGAGCTCAAATCCTGAAGGATGTGGGCGTTCGAAAAATCCGCCTGTTAACCAACAATCCACGTAAAATTCGCGGCTTGGAAGGCTATGGGCTGGAGGTCGTCGAACGGGTTCCGATCCAAATGGAAGAAAACGAAGACAACACGAACTACCTGCACACGAAACAGACGAAGCTCGGGCATTTGCTGGAGTTCAACAACGAGTCTGCCAAAAAATAATTCGACAAACCGGAAGGATGTAGAGCACAAATGGCGAAAGTATACGAAGGACACTTAGTTTCGCAAGGCATGAAGTATGGCATCGTGGTAGGACGCTTTAACGAGTTTATTACTCACAAGCTGCTCGGCGGCGCACAAGACGCACTGAAGCGCCATGGCGTTCAGGAAGACGAAATCGAGATCGCTTGGGTGCCAGGCGCCTTCGAAATCCCATTGATCGCACAAAAAATGGCCGAAAGCGGCCGTTATGACGCAGTGATCACATTAGGTGCGGTAATTCGCGGATCCACTCCACATTTTGACTATGTCTGCAACGAAGCTGCCAAAGGCGTTTCCGCCATCGCATTGAAAACAGGCGTACCTACGATCTTCGGCGTCCTGACGACCGATTCCATCGAGCAAGCGGTGGAGCGCGCAGGCACCAAAGCAGGCAACAAGGGCTGGGAAGCGGCAGTCACCGCGATCGAAATGGCGAACCTGACAAAACAATTTTCTAAATAAATGCAAGCTGCATGGAATTAAGGGGGAACGAATGGAAAGTGAAAGTCACGGTAAAACTGGAAACCTTTGAGGGCCCCCTTGATTTGCTGCTGCACTTGATCGACCAAGCGGAAGTCGACATCTACGACATTCCGATTAAAGACATCACAGATCAATACATGGAATATTTGGACGCAATGACGGAGCTGGAGCTGGAAGTGACCAGTGAGTTTCTCGTCATGGCGGCTACCCTGCTGTCCATTAAAAGCAAGATGCTTCTTCCAAAGCCGCCGGTGCTGGATCTGGACTTTGACGATTACCTGATGGATGAGGATTATGACCCACGGGCCGAGCTCGTGGCGAAGCTGATTGAATATCGGAAATACAAGGCCATCGCGGATCACTTGCGGGATAAAGAGGTCGAGCGCAGTCTCATCTACACCCGGGAGCCCGAGGATTTGACGCCATATGTTCCGAATGTTCAGGAGAATCCGGTAAAGGGGCTGCATGTCTCCGATCTGGTTAATGCGTTTCGTAAAGCGCTAAGAAGAATGCAGAGCCGCAACACGGTTGCCAAAATCCGCAAGGACGAAATATCGGTCAAGGATCGGATGTTCCAGCTGGTCGACATTCTCGAGAAGCTGGGCGGCCGCGTCATGTTTTCCAAGCTGATGGATGCCGAAGTGACCAAGGATTCGATCGTCGTGACCTTTTTAGCGATGCTGGAGCTGATGAAGGTGAAGAAGATCGTTTGCTTCCAGCATAAGCTGTTCGATGACATCGTGATTCAAGCCAGAGAGGGGGGGACGGCGAATGAATTCTGGGCAAATGAAGTCAGCTATTGAAGGCTTGCTGTTCGTAGCTGGCGACGAAGGACTAAACATCAAGCAGCTCGCCGAAGTGCTTGAACAGGACCCACAATTCATCGACGAGCTCATACTCGAGTTGCAAGCCGATTTGATCCGCGGCGAACGGGGCATCCAAATTGTGAAGCTGGCCGGCACGTATCAGCTCGCGACCAAGCCGGAACACGCGGCGTACTTCGAGCGACTCGCTTATTCGCCCTCGAAGGCATCCCTGTCTCAAGCAGCGCTGGAGACGCTCGCGATTGTCGCTTATCGGCAGCCTATTACACGCATCGACATCGAAGAAATTCGCGGCGTCAAGTCGGAGCGGGCCTTGCAGACTTTGGTCGCCAAGGATTTGATCCACGAGGTGGACCGGGCCGATGCACCGGGACGTCCGATCCTGTACGGCACAACGAAGCCGTTTTTGGATTATTTCGCATTGGCCTCCATCGACGACCTCCCGGAAACGTCTCTGTTTGAGAACGATGATAATCTGGAAGAAGAAACCCGGCTGCTGTTCGAGAAGCTGGATGGAGAGCAGATTACGTTCGAAGAAGTGGCGAAAGCTGACAAGGAACATTAATGTTCTAACGGGCAATACTAACTTCCAAGGAAAGAAGCTTTGGCTTCCGGAACTGGAAGTTTTTTGTGCTCGGATTTGGGGAGGGGTGGCATTGCGCGTGATGCATTGGGTTTGGATTGGCGCGGCATGTCTGTTAATTGTATTGGCGCTAATAGCGGTCAGCAAAGTAAAGATCATGCTGGTCTGTTCCCGGAGAAAAAACAACGACGAGTTTACGTTGCACGTTAAAGCACTTTATGGCATCGTTCGTCTTCGCTTTAAAATGCCGCTGATGAAATTCAAGGGCTTGTATGACGGACTTGTAGTCAAAACCGAGCAGGTGAACGCAAGCGAGGGTAATTTGATGGCCGATCAGAAGCGTCATATTAAGCCGGAGGATATTAAACAGGCGTTTAAAGACGTTCGAGAGCTGCTGCATCATTGCTTTCATTTTAACGAATGGCTGAAGGGCTGCTTGGCGCAAGTGCATTGCACGAAGCTTATTTGGAATACGTCCGTCGGCGTCGGCGACGCACCCGAAACAGCCATTACCGCCGGCATGGTGTGGGGGCTAAAGACCTCGCTGCTCGGCTATATCTTCCGCTTTATTCAACTGGAGACGCGGCCGAAGCTGCAGGTTGTGCCGGTGTTCAACGGAATGGCGATGGACACAGAAATTGAGAGCCATGGCTACATTCGAGTGATACATATCATGATGGCCGGCGTACAACTGCTGATTCGGGTATTGAAGGTCAAGGATGGCTGGAAAACATGGCGGTCCATCCTGCAACGGGCAGCGAAGCGGCCGGTATAGCGAATAGCGGTCAAGCTCATAGGGAAGTCTAAGGTTGAATCAAGCCTTTCATTTTTTATTTCAAGGAGGGAACTTCGATGTCAGATCATCCAATCCAAGGCCTAATGAAAACGGCGATGGAAAACATCAAAGAAATGGTTGACGTCAATACGATTGTCGGCGACCCGGTCGAAACACCGGACGGTAGCGTAATTATGCCGATCAGCAAAGTGGGCTTCGGATTCGCGGCCGGAGGCAGCGAGTTTGTGAATGAGGACTCGTCTCAACATAACCAAAGCGACGCTGCCAAGGCGCATGTCTCTCTCCCGTTTGGAGGAGGCAGCGGTGGCGGAGTTTCGATTACACCTATTGCTTTTTTGGTGGTCGGTAAGCAAGGGGTTAAAATCGTTCCGCTGGACAACCAAACACATCTGCTCGAGCGCTTGATCGATTCCGCTCCGCACGTCGTGGACCGCATCCAATCCATGATGAGGGGCAAGGCGCATACCGGCACCGGCGAGACGCAAATCACCAACCATGTTGAGAATCAGAACTTTATTGTATAACGTTACAATGCTTCACTATTCAAAGGCTGCTCCTTGTTCAGGAGCGGCTCTTTGCATTTTCATTCATTTTTCATATTCCCATTGCTCTTTATCGGATCATGCACTATAGTAATTTTTATATAGGACTTTTGTAGTGGGAGAGTGGTTATGTGCGGTTGCTGCCGACTAGAACATGCACTCCGGGCATGCGACTTGGACGATGTATTTTCAGTGAGGAAGGAATCATTCTTCTAAACGAGAATGTGGAACTGACTCAAGGACTGATCCAGCGGCTGCAGCAGTATGGTGTGGATTTTGTTTACATCAAAGATGCTGTTACCGATGATATTCAAATAGAGGATCCGCTCTCCGGGGAAACCCGAATGAAGGCTATAACCGAAATTCGTACGCATTACAGGGCGTTCATGGAAACGACCGGTCAGCGAAAGCTTTCGAAGAGCCATGTGCTCGGGAAAGCGTTTGGCAATGTGATGAAGATGATTCTGGATGATTTGAATGAAAAGCCAGGAACAATGATCATGCTGATGAACATGAATGTTCTGAACACTTACTTATACCAGCATTCCTTAAACGTTTGTGTATATACGACGATGCTTGGCATGGTCAACGGCTATTCACGGGATGACTTGATGACGCTGGGACTTGGAGCTTTGCTGCATGATATCGGCAAAACGAAGATTAATCAAGCGCTGATTCAAAAACCTGGACGGCTTACCTCGGAAGAATTTGACGAAATAAAAAAGCATACCGAAATCGGATTTCGAATGCTCAAGGATGAGCCAAACATGCCGCTGCTGTCCGCTCATTGTGCATTCCAGCATCATGAACGGGAAAATGGCAGCGGCTATCCGCGCGGAATTAAGGGCAAGGAAATCCATGATTATGCCAAATGGATTGCCGTGGCGGACAGCTACGACGCCATGACAACGCACCGGGCGCACCGCCTTGCGATGCTGCCTCACCAAGCGATGGAAAACTTGTTTGCAGGCGTCGGCACGCTGTATGAGCAGAAAAAAGTAGCTCTGTTCCGCGATAATGTTGCCATCTATCCGCTCGGCTTGACGGTAACCTTGAGCTCGGGCGAACGCGGTGTAGTCGTCCGCATCAATCCAGCCGTGCCGCAGCGGCCGGTCGTACGGGTCCTGGAAGGCCCCGACGGGGAAATTTTCAAGGCGCCTTATGAGGTGGATTTATCGAGTAAGCTAACTGTGTTCGTAAGCAAAGTGGACGAGCATTAAGTTAGTTGCAACAGAGGAGGCATCTTATGTGCGGACGGTATACGATTACCGCAGAATGGGAAGAGCTGATGCTGCGGTTTCTATTGGACATCAGACCAGGTAAATATCAGCCCAGATACAATGCGGCCCCCGGCCAATGGATTCCGGCGATTATTGGCGCGGATCACGCGGAGGCAGGCCGTCGGATGGGGGAGCTCCGGTGGGGACTGGTGCCTTCATGGTCGAAGGACGATAAATCCGCTTTTCGAATGATCAATGCCCGCTCGGAAACGGTCGCGGAGAAGCCGGCGTTTCGCTCGTTATTAGCACGGAAGCGGTGTATCGTGCCTGCCGACGGCTTTTATGAATGGAAAGTGTCCGGCAAGACGAAGCAGCCGATGCGCTTCCGAATGAAGGACCGGAGCTTGTTCGGCATGGCGGCGCTGTATGACACCTGGCAGACTCCGGACGGTTCGAAGCTTCATACGTGTACGATTCTAACTACGTCCGCTAACACGCTGGTAAGCCCCATTCATGAGCGAATGCCGGTTATACTGAACGGGGAAGCGGAACGGCTTTGGCTGAACCGCAGGATCCAAGAGGAGAAAGAGTTTTTGCCGCTCCTGTCACCCTATCCGGCGGAAGCGATGGAATTTTACGCCGTCGACCCTAAGGTTGGGCGTGTGCAGTATGATGAGGCGGACTGTATTGAACCGATTATCAGTTGAAGATATGAACGATGGCGGGGCACCTAGGGCCTCGTTTTTTTGTGTTCCCGTGCTTGGACGACATAACCGGAACCCCCCAGCATATACATGTACAAGATGAGTATTGCTTGTCTTGGAACGGGAGGAGAACCATGAAAAAACTTTTACTCGCCATGCTGCTTTTATGGACAGGGGGAATGGGATGGCCTTCGCCTGCCGTCCTGGATGCGGCGCCTGCGGTGTCATCCAATGCCGAGGCGGCAGCTTTGATCGACGTTACCTCCGGTCGGGTGATCTATAGCGTCAAAGGGGACAAACCGATGCGAATTGCCAGTCTGACCAAGGTGATGACGGCCATCGTTGCGATTGAGCACGGGAAGCTGACGGATATGGCCAAGGTCAGTAAGAACGCTTTTGGCAAGGAAGGCTCTTCGATTTACCTGAAGCTGAATGAGGAAATGAACTTGAAAGACCTGCTCTTCGGCATGATGCTGCGCTCCGGCAACGATGCGGCGACAACGATCGCGGAGCACGTCGGAGGCAGTGTGGAAGGGTTCGCCTACCTGATGAATGAGGAAGCCAAGATGATCGGGATGACCAATTCCAGCTTTAAAAATCCGTCGGGCCTCGATCAAGAAGGTCACTACTCTACTGCCAACGATATGGCCAAGCTCACTGCATACGCTTTGAAAAATCCCGTCTTCCAGGAAATCGTCAGCACGAAAGTGAAGAAGGTGCCGAACCCGAACGAATCGTGGGACTACACATGGATCAACAAAAATAAAATGCTCTCCCTCTATAGCGGCTCGGATGGCGTGAAAACAGGCTATACCAAGCTGGCCAAGCGCTGTTTGATTTCATCTGCAACGCGTAACGGTCAGCAGTTTGCTGTCGTTACATTGAATGACTCCAACGATTGGGCGGACCATGCCAAGCTGTTGGATTACGGCTTCCAGCATTATCCGCTGCTCCCTTTGGCGCAAAAAGGTGAGCCGATCGACCAGACCGGCCTCGTGGCTGGCGCATCGTTCAGCTATGCGGCAGAGCAAGCGGAACAAAACCGCTTCACGCGCAAGCTGGTGCTGAATGATCCGGCATCGACCAACTACCGGCTTGGCGATGCGGGACAGCTGCAATTTTTGCTGGACGGCAAGCAGGTTGGAGCGGTTCCGCTCGTGGTGAAGGATAGTCCGCGGCTGAGCTGGAAACAGCAATCGGCATTTTCCTTTACCGAATCCAGCGAAAGCTTCAGCGAGTATAAGGGCTACTACGTCCAAAAATGGCTGTATGTCCTCAACGCATTCACTCGAGTCATGTTCACTGGGAAAAGCGATTAATCCCGCTTGCAGCAAAAGAAAGGAGGCAGACGTCTACTATGGTCAATTTCATCTGGCTGTTCTTTATGGTTGCCGGTTTTATCGTGGCCGCATTTCAAGGAAAAATCGAGCTCGTGACGGAAGCTGTCTTCGATGGCGCCAAAAGTGGCGTTACCGTTTGCTTCGGCTTGATCAGCATTATGGTGTTTTGGCTCGGCATGATGCGGATTGCGGAAGATGCAGGGCTGCTGCAGAAGCTGGCAAGACTGCTCAGCCCGATCGTGCGCTTTTTATTCCCGGGGGTGCCCAAGGATCATCCGGCGCTTGGTTACATCATGTCCAACATGAGTGCCAATATTTTTGGTCTGGGCAATGCGGCGACGCCCATGGGCATTAAGGCGATGCAGGAGCTGCAGCGGCTGAACCCGAACAAAGAAGCAGCCAGCCCCGCGATGTGTACCTTGTTGGCCTTGAATACAGCCAGCATCACGTTGATACCGACGACGCTGATCGCGATTCGGATGAGCTACAATTCTGCGAACCCTGCGGAGATCGTGGGAACGACACTGATCGCTACCTTCGTCTCGACCTTGGCCGCCGTTGTCGTGGACAAGTGGTATCGCAAATACAGCACGCCGATCGGTCCAGGGAAAGGGTGACGGCTTGTGTACGATTGGATTAATCTGATCTCCGCCTGGGCGATCCCGGTGATTATTGTTTTTATACCGCTCTATGCCGCGTACCGTAAGATCTCCGTTTACGAATCGTTCGTCGACGGGGCAAAAGACGGCTTTGATACGGCGATCCGCATTATTCCGCATCTGGTGGGCATGATGGTGGCAATCAGCGTGTTCCGCGCTTCCGGAGCGATGGAACTGTTTATCGGCTGGCTGAAGCCGCTTTGCGAGATGGTGGGCGTACCCAGCGAGGTGATCCCCCTTGCTTTACTGCGTCCGATTACCGGGGCAGGATCGCTTGCGTTTACGGCGGATTTGATTTCGCAATTCGGACCGGATTCGATGGTCGGACGGATCGCTTCCACCATCCAAGGCAGCACGGACACGACGCTGTATGTAATTACGGTGTATTTTGGCGCGATTGGCATACGAAAGGCCGGCTACGCCTTGAAGGTTGGTCTAATTTCTGATGCGGTCGGCTTTATTGCTTCCATTGTCATTTGTTTCCTGGTATTTGGCAGCTAACAACCACCAGTCCCTCGCTTTGCACCCCTATTGGTTCCGCACATATACTGTAGCAGGTAGCCCTTGATTGAAGAGGTGAACTGCATGCCGTATTACGGAATCGTCATTCATCACTCCGTTTGTCCTTCGATTAATGGAAAAGGGTATGATTTCTTTATCGCCAAAAACGGGGCAATCATCCCTTCTTCCGAACAAACCGATCCGCTGTACATCCATGTTTGTCTGGAAGGGGACTATACGCATGCGAGAACCGCGTTTACTCCCGAGCAGAAAGAACAGCTGTTCATTTTGAATAAATTGATTCTCCGCTTGTCGGAAATGCATGAGTTTCAGCCGGAAGATATATTTCCGCATTCCATTTCGTGCCCCGGAAAGTTGTTTCCATGGGCTCAACTTGTGATTTCACCCGAGGATAGGTATCATTAGCATGAGGTGATTTCCAAAGATGGAAAGATTGCAGAAAGTATTGGCTGAAGCAGGCGTAGCTTCCCGCCGCAAATGTGAAGAATTGATTACGGCCGGACGGGTGCAGGTCAATGATGAAGTAGTAACAACCCTGGGTGTGAAGGTGAATCCGGCCCAGGATTTTATTAAGGTGGACGGGCGTCCGATTCGTCGGCAGCAGAAGGTGTATGTCATCTTCAATAAGCCAAAGGGTGTCATCACTAGCGCTCAGGACCCGGAAGGCCGCAAGACGGTCACGGAATTTTTCAAAAATATTAAAGAACGGATCTATCCGGTCGGTCGGCTCGACTATGACACGGAGGGTCTTCTTTTGCTTACCAATGACGGAGAGTTTGCACATTTGCTGACGCATCCGAAGCACCATGTGCCCCGGACGTACTTGGCGACAGTGAAGGGAACGCCCCATGGCAGCTTGCTGGACAAGCTGAGAAGCGGAATCAAGCTCGAGGACGGCATGACAGCTCCTGCCGAAGTAGAGTATCAGGATATCGATTTGGATAAAAAAGAAACCATCGTGAAAATCACGATTTACGAGGGGCGCAACCGCCAGGTCAGGCGGATGTTCGACGCCATTCATCATCCTGTCATCAAGCTGAAGCGGGTTCAATTCGGACCGATTCAGCTTTCCGGCGTGCCTCGGGGCAAGCACCGCCACTTGACGCCGCAGGAGGTCGAAGAGCTTCGCGAGGAAGCGCTTAAAGCGGGACAAGATCAGGCTCCAGGCGGAGACACATAAAATTCAAAAAGGCGAATCATCGTCTGTGACATATTCCGCTATAATGAGATAGAGATTGGGCAGCAGCTTAGCCCTTTTCATATCGTTTGAAGGTGTGGGATGATGGGGAAAAATAAAAAGTGGATTCAAATCGCCATTTTTGCCGTGATTGTCGTAATCGGCGCCCTGACGCTCATCAGCAACGTGTTTCTGAGCGACAAGAAGCCTGTAGTCGGTTCCAAAGCGCCCGATTTCACCTTGCTGGGGCTGGACGGCAAGACGCACAAGCTGTCGGATTACAAGGGCAAAGTGGTTGTCGTGAACTACTGGGGAACGTTCTGCGAGCCATGCCGCGACGAGATGCCGGCACTGGAGCGGCAGCATGCCAAATGGGCGGGGAAAAACGTGGAAATTCTAGGCCTGAATCTAGACGAGCCCCGTGTCGCCGTGGAGAACTTTATCAATCAATATAAAGTCACTTTCCCGATCTTGTTTGATAAGAATGAAGAGAACCGCAAGAAATACGGTGTTTCGCAATACCCAACGACCTTCTTCATTGGTCCCGACGGCAAAATCGCCGTCATCCGAATCGGCCAGATGGACGAACCGTTCATCGAGCAAACCCTTACTACCCTACTAAAAACGACGGCAGAAATAAAAAGCTGACAGCGGGATAGGGAGTTACCGGAAAGTTTACGGGCCGCCTTTGAAATCGAGTTTATACCACCTAATCCAATAATAAAAAACTCGATTTCAAGAGCGGCTGGAGGTAATCTCCCTACCCGCACTTAACCGCTTTTTATTTATGCCTAGGAGGCACCATGATTCAAAACACCAAATGCGAATGCGGCCACCAGAATCATGTCGGCACCGTCCTTTGCGAATCCTGCGGCAAGCCTCTACTCGAGGATGACACGGCTAATGAGCCGCTGGAGATGCGTTATGACGGCGTGGCGAGACGTTCGCAGCGCGAAAATCCGGGACTGCTGGACCGGGTGTGGAACTTTTTTTCCTCAGTAAAAAATGCGGTGTACATGATTATTGTTACTCTGATCGCATCCGCACTGGGGACTATTTATCCGCAAGAAAGCACCTTTTTAAACTTCGATCCTTCCACGTATTACAAGGATACGTATGGCACGACAGGACAGATTTATTATCTTCTGGGCTTATCGCATACCTTCGAGTCCTGGTGGTTTATAACCTTGCTGTTCATGATCGGCACATCGCTGGTGGTCTGCAGCTTGGACCGTGTGCTGCCGCTCTATCGGGCACTGAGCAAGCAGCAAATCCGCAAACACCTTACCTTCCTTACGAGACAAAAGGTAACGTATTCCGGTCCAATGCCCGTTGCAGCTGATACTACCGAGGCTTGGACAACGAAAGCAGCCGAAGCGCTGAAGAAGCAGCATTATCGAGTTCATACGGAGCAAGACGGCACGGCGCTGCTGGCGGAGAAATATCGGTTTAGCCGCTGGGGGCCTTATATTAATCATATCGGACTGATTATTTTTCTATCAGCCGTCTTAATGCGCAGCATACCCGGTTGGCATATGGATCAGCACGTAGCCTTTCCGGAAGGGAAGATCGTGAAGATTCCCGAAACCTCGTATTATTTGAAAAACGAAAAGTTTACGATTGATTTTTACTCTGAGGATGAAATGTCAGCAGACTTCCGCGCGAAAGGGCAGGATGTACCGAAAACCTACGAAACGAAAGCCGTTCTCTATGAGTGTACTGCGAACTGCGATGACCCCTCCAAAGAGCCTGTGCTCCAAGAGGTTCACCGCCAGGACATTATCGTGAATAAACCGCTTGAATATAAAGGGTTTATGGCGTATCAATTTGACTTCAAATCCGATCCGATGCTGATTGCTGTCAAGCCGTCGCTGAAAAACAAGCAGACCGGAGAAGTATACGGCCAGCTTGACATTAGCATGGACAAGCCGGCGGAATCCTATAAAGCAGGACCTTATGAGCTTAGGCTGAAGGCGTATTTTCCAGAATTCAGCTTGGACAGTAAAGGACTGCCGATTACATTGTCCAATCAGCCGAAGGTTCCAGCCTTTGTTTTTCTCGTGACCGGCCCAGGGCTTCAGACGCAAGGAGAAACGTTTATTTATTTCCCGCGTCAGGTGGACAAAGTGAATTTCCGCCAGGATGACCTGAACGGAGCGCTGGCAGCCAAGCTGGATTTGTCCGTGAACTCGATGGACGACGTGTCCATTTCGGAATACGTCAGCTATTTGAACCTTAGAGTGGACCGCGCGATGCCGTTCATTTGGGTGGGCGCCGCCATTTCGATGATCGGCCTGGTGATGGGCTTCTATTGGCAGCACCGCCGCATTTGGTTGCGCATTGATGACAGGCAGCTGACGCTTGGGGCACACACGAACAAGAACTGGTTCGGCGTCCGCAAAGAAGTGGTAGGCATGCTGCAAAAAACGGGGATTGAGGTTGATCCCAAGACGTTAGAAAGAAGGGGAACAGAGACGTGAGCAGTTCGTTTTTGCTGGGTGCATTTATCGTCTACGCCGTAGCTTTGTTGGTGTTTGTGGTAGCCATTACCGGAAAAAGTTCCGTTATGGTTACCGATCCAGTGGCCTACGGGAAACGCTGGGGGAATATCGGTCTTGTGCTGACCATCATCGGTTTTATATCCCAATTGACCTATTTCTTCAAGAGATGGGCGGAAGCTGGGCATATCCCGACAAGTAATATGTTTGAGTTTATGACCTTCTTGGGAATGATGATCGTTCTGGCATTCATTATTGTATTTTTGCTTTACCGCACGGCGGTGCTGGGGGTATTCGCACTTCCTGTGGCCATAATCGTGATCGCTTACGCGTCCGTCTTTCCGCGGGAAGTTCAGCCGCTGATCCCGGCGCTGCAAAGCTATTGGCTAAAAATTCACGTGACTACGGCCGCTTTTGGCGAAGCCTTCTTCGCCGTCGGTTTTGCCGCAGGGCTTATGTACTTGATTCAGAGCGTGAATTTTAAAGGCACGTCCAAAGGGGACCGGAAAGAACAGCGTGGTGTTGAATTTACGATTTTTACGCTAGTTATGATTCTGGCGTTCGTCATTGCGATCTTCAGCTTCAACGCAGCCGGCTATCACGCCCGTTTCGCCAATGATGTAATGGTGACTGGCAAGGATAACGTAGAGCAGGTCGTGAAGCAAAATGTCGATTACGTGCTTCCGCCGATTGTAAAGCCATATCAAGGCGAGCAGGTCGAAATGAAGCCGTTCCTTGGGATGACCGAGCCACCGTTCGAAGCTCCATCGTGGATGAAGGGCGCGAATGCCGGACGGAAGTTCAACACGGTCATATGGTCGGTGTTCTGCGGCGCGGTGCTGTATGGCCTGCTTCGACTGATTGCCCGCAAGCCGCTTGGTGCTACCCTGCAGCCTTTGCTTTCCGGTATGGATCCCGACGACGTGGATGAGATCGGTTATCGGGCGATCGCCATTGGTTACCCGATTTTTACGCTCGGCGCGCTCGTGTTTGCGATGATCTGGGCCGCGGAAGCATGGGGCCGATTCTGGGGATGGGACCCGAAGGAAGTTTGGGCGCTGATTGTTTGGCTGTTTTACGCCGCCTACTTGCACCTCAGATTGTCTAGAGGCTGGCAGGGAAAAAAATCCGCTTGGCTGTCCGTTATCGGCTTTCTAGTCGTTATGTTTACGCTGATTGGCGTCAACTTGGTCATTGCCGGGCTGCATTCTTACTCCGGCGCGTAATTCACTCATAGCATATGAAACTAGCTTTCAAGGGAGGGCTCAAGGATGACAGAGATGAAAACAACGATTTTGGTCGTCGATGACGAGGAACGAATTCGCCGTTTGCTTCGCATGTACCTGGAGAAAGAGAATTACACCATCGACGAAGCCGAAGACGGTGAGACCGCTTTGCGCAAGGCGATGGAAACGGACTACGACCTGATTTTGCTGGATGTCATGCTGCCGGGGATCGACGGGAATGAAGTATGTGCCCGGCTGCGCCAGGTCAAATCCACACCGATCATTATGCTGACCGCCAAAGGGGAAGAGACGAACCGCGTTCAAGGCTTCGAATCGGGTGCCGACGATTATGTCGTCAAGCCGTTTAGTCCCCGTGAAGTGATTTATCGAGTGAAAGCGATTCTTCGCCGGTCTTCCGTTACGGCCTACTTGTCCAAAGAGGTCAATTCAAGCAACAATATTGTGTTTCCGAATCTGATTATTGAGCATGATGCGCACCGCGTAACGGCCGGCGGCCAAGAGGTGGCGCTGACGCCAAAGGAATATGAGCTTCTGCATTATTTAGCCGTCTCGCCGGACAAAGTATTTTCTCGCGAAGAGCTGCTGAAGGATGTATGGAACTATGAGTTTTTCGGGGATCTGCGCACAGTGGATACCCATGTGAAACGGCTGAGAGAAAAGCTGAATAAAGTGTCACCGGACGCCGCAGGCATGATCACGACGGTATGGGGCGTGGGCTATAAGCTCGAGGTGCCGAAATAACGTGTTTATTTTAAAGAGCGTAGTAGGAAAACTGTGGATTACCATTATCGGGCTGGTTGTAGTCGTGCTTTTGACTCTCAGCCTCTTTTTATTCCGTTATATCGAAACGTCGTTTCCGAAATCCCAGGATCAAACCGAGAATCTGCATAAACTGGCGGTGAAGCTCGCGGCCGAGATTTCTCTGCACAAGGAAGAACGAAGATACCTTCAGGTCGTGAACGAGCTGCTAAGTGCGCAGGATGCGAACACCTTCTTGGTAACTCCCGACTTCAAGCAGATGGACCTGAGCCTCGAGCAGCCGAAGGATCGAAGCCTGCGCTACGACGACTTTTTTCTCAAGGCCGACCTGCAAAAGGTGTTTAGCGGGCAAGAGATCGACAATCGCCTGACTGGAGGACAAGTCCCCAGATCGATTACGAATAGCCAGTATACGGCCGTCGCGGTTCCGTTTATGAACGAGTCGCAGACCACGGTTGGCGGTGCGCTGATTCTGTACCAGCTGACGCAATCATCGGAGGAGACACAGTATTACGTCAAACGTCTGTTCGTTGTAGTAGGTGTGGCCGGCTTCTTAATGACGACGTTCTTTGCCTTCTTTCTGCTTACACGCATCACCCAACCCCTGCAGAAGCTGAAAAAAGCGGCGGACCTCATCTCCATGGGAGAGTACGGCACGCGAGTACCGATTACCTCCTCAGACGAGATCGGGGAGCTCGGGAAGACGTTCAATCACATGGGAGAGCAGCTGTCCGATACCGTCAAAGCGCTCAGTCATGAAAAGGAGCACTTGTCCAGTGTTCTACGAAGCATGACGGATGCGGTGATTACCTCCGATGCGGAGGGCAAAGTCATCTTGACCAACCCGCAAGGAGAGAAGCTGATTAACGAATGGAATCAGATCGAAGGGTCGGAGGAATGGCTTGATTCGGACAGTCCGATCACAGGCTCGAGGTCGGCTGATCTTATTCCTATTCCGATGCAGCCGCTCTTTGCAGCCGTGATCTCGGAAGCCAGAGGGATGACCTCCAAGGTGCATGTGCAAAGTGATGTGTGGTCCATCGTAATGGCGCCTCTGTACTCTCATGACATCGTGCGCGGAGTTGTCGCGGTCATGCGGAACGTGACGGAGGAGCATCGTCTCGACAAGTTCCGCAAGGACTTCGTAGCGAACGTGTCGCATGAGCTGCGTACACCTCTCTCCATGCTGCAAGGCTACAGTGAGGCGCTGATCGATGACATTGCCGGGACACCGGAGGAACGCAAAGAGCTGGCCCAAGTCATCCACGATGAATCGCTTCGGATGGGCCGCTTGGTAAAGGACCTGCTGGACTTGGCTAAAATGGAAACCGGTCGAATGGAGATGCATTTCAGGGAGCTCGATGTGCGAGCGTTCTTACGACGGGTACACCGGAAATTTGCGGCGCTGTCGAAGGACAGCGATGTGAACATGTCGCTTACGCTGCCCGAAGGCGATCCCATCGTCGGTCATGCCGACGAGGATCGATTGGAGCAAGTGCTAACCAACCTGCTGGATAATGCGCTGCGGCACACGCCCGCCGGAGCCCGGATTGAGATCAAAGCCTCCATTCAGCGGTGGAAAGAGAAGAGGGCCGTGCAAATCGAAATTTCAGATGAGGGCTTCGGGATTCCGCCGGAGGATGTGCCTTATATTTTCGAACGCTTCTACAAAGCCGACAAAGCCCGTACACGCGGCGCTTCCGGCGGAACGGGTTTAGGACTTTCCATCGTGAAAAACATTGTAGAACTGCACGGAGGCGTCGTAAACGTGAAGAGCCAAGTCGGACAAGGAACGACATTTTCCGTCATTCTTCCGTGCGAGTGAGATGAATGAAAAAGCCAAAGCCTCTGACATTACTGTCGGAGGCTTTGGCTTTTTGTTGAAATTTCATTAATTTTCTTGTTGGTCGTGAAACAATTTCGATTTTTCTAACAATTCAAACATTTATAGTGTAAGTTCGCGCACACGGATAAGCTCTGGAAGCTGCTCCAATTGCTCAATAACGTTGCCTGGAGTTCCTTTATCGACAGTAAGCACCATAATCGCCGCGCCGCCGATCACTTTCCGTCCAACCTGCATGGTAGCGATGTTCACGTCGTTGGTACCAAGCAGCGTACCGACTTTACCGATGATCCCCGGCTTATCATTATGCGAGATGAGCAGCAGGTTGCCCGATGGAGCAACGTCAACCGGATACTGGTCGATCTGCACGATGCGCTCGCCGTAGCCAGCAAGTAGCGTACCAGCCAATGTGCGCTGTTCGTTCTTGGTTTTGAGTGTTACGGTTACAAGGTTCGTAAAAGTTTCCGATGCGGCTGACGTTTGAACGACGACATTGACGCCACGGGTTTTTGCCAGGTGCATTGCATTGACGATGTTTACGCCCTCGAGCTGGTTGGACAGCACGCCCTTCACAACGTGACGGGTGAGCGGGGACGTATCCGTATCGATCAGATCGCCGCTGTAGCTGACGGTAATTTCGCTAACCGCGCCTTCGATCGTTTGACCAAGGAATTCGCCAAGCTTAATCCCCAGGTTGAAGTATGGCTGCAGCTTATTCAGAACGTTCGCCGGTACCGGAGGCATGTTTACTGCGTTTTTGAACGGCTCGTCACGAAGAATATGCAATACTTCTTCGGAAACGTCGATGGCGACATTTTCTTGCGCCTCTACCGTCGATGCACCGAGGTGAGGAGTAACGATAATTTTCGGGTGGTTCAGGAACGGATGATCAGCTGCAGGCGGCTCCGATTCGAATACGTCGAAGGCGGCACCGGCTACAATCCCGGAATTGACCGCTTCCACCAGCGCCATCTCATCGATGATCCCGCCGCGGGCGCAGTTGATAATGCGTGCGCCTTTCTTCATCAGCTCGAATTGCGGACGGCTGATCATGTGGCGTGTTTCATTCGTGAGTGGTGTGTGAACGGTAATGAAGTCGGCTTTCGCACAAATTTCGTTAACGGTGCCAAGCTTCACGCCAATTTTCTCCGCGCGCTCTTCCGTCAAGAATGGGTCATAGCCGAGAACGGTCATACCGAACGCTTTGGCGCGCTTAGCTACTTCGCTGCCGATGCGGCCCATGCCGAGTACGCCGAGTACTTTATTGCGAAGCTCTACGCCGACGAACGTTTTGCGGTCCCACTCGCCGCCTACCGTCTTCTTATAAGCTTGTGGAATCATCCGGGCTGTCGACATCATCATGGCAAACGTCAATTCGCAAGTAGCGATCGTGTTTCCGTCTGGAGCGTTAATAACAACAATCCCGCGCTTGGTAGCAGCTTCCAGATCGATGTTGTCTACGCCAACACCGGCACGGCCTACAACCTTCAAACGGTCGCTGGCACCCATAATGCGATCCGTTACCTTCGTCGCGCTGCGAACCAAGAGAGCATCGTAATCTCCGATGATGGCTACAAGCTCATCTTCGGACAAGCCATTCTTTTTCTCTACCTCTACATCTGGCGCATCGTAAAGCAGTTGAATCCCCATATCACTGATTCCATCCATGACTAACACTTTGAACATTTCCAATTCCCCTCCCGAATTTGTACATCTTATTTGTGTGAACGCAAAAAAACTCTCCATCCCGACACGTCTAGCGTATACAAGGGACGAAGAGTTCTGGCTCTCGTGGTACCACCCTAATTCGCTGAACACTCGCGTATCCAGCCTCATTCGGTCTGCATGCAGACCTGGAAGGGTAACGGCTTCCTGCCGTCCGCGGCTAATTTAAGAATTCACCGCAGCAACTCGGGAGTGCTCCGCAAATCGAAGGCGTCCGGTTCACACCAACCACCGGCTCTCTGTACGTTTCGTCTTTGCTTGGCTCCGTCAAAGCATTGTTTCTAAAGTTAAATTTTCACTAGCTTACCATGAGTTTTTCGGGCCTGTCAATAGGTGTCGAATGGATTTTGAATTACGAAATTTTTGTGAATCTATAGCACGTCATGCTAAGATAAAAATGGACTAGAGGAGGGACTTTAAGATGTCAATCGATCAAATTGAACCGGATGATTTCTTGCGCCAAATGGAGGAAGGAATCCTGCATGAAGCGCTTCTTATCGATGTCAGGGAGCCCTACGAGTGGGAGTATTATCACCTGGAGGGCATCCAGCTCATGCCGATGAATTCGATTCCTGCCAAGCTGGAGGAGCTTCCTAAGGAGAAGCCTATTTACGTAGTTTGCGCTCATGGTGTACGCAGCATGCATGTGAGCTACTATTTAATGCAGCAGGGCTTTGAGCACGTGGTGAACGTGGAAGGCGGCATGGCGGCACTGGCTCAATTGCGCGGATTCCAATACGACTGACCAGAAAGGAAAAATGACCGACAGGAGCGAAAACCCTTCGGTCATTTTGTTTATCAATCAATTCGTGAAAAAGGGGAGCTGCGGCATGGTTTCATTCATGTACTGCTTGCTCTTGTTGCGCAAGAAGTCACCAGGACGAACCGCATCCGTACCCATGAGCATGTCAATAACCTGTTTAACGTCACTAAGACTCATCTTTTTAACTTGACCTGAAGCAATCATCTCGTCTATCCGGCTAGTCATGTCTTGCGGTGTGAACGGTTTAAACGATTTGGCGGCAAGCAGCTGCTGTGCGATATAATCGTTTTTCATATTAAAGTTCAGCGCGCTCCAATCGTTCAGCGAAAGGGGCTTGCTTACATCAATCGGTTTAAACCCGCTATTGACGGTTTCGTTCCATTTGATTATCGCATCGTAGTATTCCTTCTCGGCTTTCAGTGCGAAGTTCTTCGCTTCCCCCAAGTAAGCATCGTTTCCCAGCTGGGCTACAAGCTCCGATCCGGACACGGCGTTCGCCTTAGGCGCATAGTCCTTCATGGCCTCGCTGAACAGCTTCAGGCTTTTCATATAATCCTTCAGCGCGTCCTGCAGCAGCGGGGAGGAATCCGGCATGGTCTTACTGCCTAGACGATCATAATTTTCTTGAGCAAGCTTGCCGAGATCCTTTATAATAAGCGAAGCGTCAGCAGAGTGATTTGTCTGAAGCTCGTCCATTTTGTCGAACCACTTTTTGTGAAATTCCCTGTACTGTACATAAATGGTATGATAGAAAGAGACCAAATACTGTTGATGGTATGCGGTAAAGCTATTAGCAGCTTCATTCTGCTTGGCAATCTGATCTTCGTATTTAAGTGCGGATCGATCCTGGCCCATTCTGAGACCAAAGAAGAAGGCCCCTAGTGCTACTACAAGCATAAAAATAAAAGTAGCGGCAAATAAGTAGTCCGTTCGGTTCAGTCGTTTTTCCATGTCTCATACACCCCTGCTCCTATCTCTATGCAGTAAGTATAGGTCAAATTGTCGAAAAAGGGAATATTTATGAAGAAATTTAATTTTAAGAATCTTAAGTTTCATAAGGTGAATTTAGACGAGGTAGACGACCACTTTTTGCTTGCAAACCTGTATATAACGCAGTCCTTGGTGGTGGTGCTGGCCGTTATTCTCCTGCTGTTTCAAAAACCGCAGCTCAGTACGATGTTCTCTATCAAGCCGGGATATTCGATCTTGGCATGGGCTGCGGGGTATGCGCTGTTGGTACTAATTCTCGATCTAATTTTGTCTCGCTGGGTTCCCCCTGAAGTCACGGATGACGGCGGAATCAATGAGATGCTGTTTAAAAATCGGCCCTTATGGCATATTGCCTTGCTTTCACTCGTGGTGGCGTTTTGTGAAGAACTGCTGTTCAGAGGCGCGATTCAGAGCTGGTGGGGGGCCTATTGGACCAGTATTTTGTTTGCGGCAATTCACATCCGGTATTTGCAGCATTGGATTATGACGGGACTGGTGTTCAGCATCAGCTATGGCTTAGGGTACATTTATGTCCATACCGGTACGCTTTGGACCCCGATTGCCGCACATTTTCTGATTGATTTTGTTATGGGCTGCATACTGCGGTACAGGAGAGAGAGCTAACATGAGAGGCAAATCAACACCCGCCACGAATCGGATTCCAGAGGAGCACAAACAGACGGAAGCACCCGCGGCAGCGAGTGAGGACGAGCACTACCTACCGCCGCGCAAATCGGTGCATCCGCCTGAAAAAGAAAAGTATGTGCATTACTTTTACAGGTCGCTGCTTTGGATGTTTATACTGCTTGTAGCCGGATTGTTTGTTTGGGGCTGGAAGCTGGTCAGTACCTAGAGCCTAGGGAACTTCAATCGTATTCGGATCGACGAAGCCGTACCCCTTCTCCTCCAGCCTAGTGAGCAGATTATCCAACGTTTGAACCGTCCAAGGCAGCTCGTGCATCAGAATGTTGCTTCCAGGACGAAGCTGCTCAAAGACATTGCTGATCACTTTATCCGGATTGTTGTTTTTCACCGTCATCTCCCAGTCTAACGACCCGTTGGACCACGTCATATAGAGCAATTTTTCGTCTTTGGCCTTTGCCCTGACGTCATCGCTGCCGGACCCAAACGGTGGACGGAAGAAGCTCGGGGCTTTCCCTGTAAGGTCTTTAATGGCCCGCTGTACATCCCCGATTTGGTGCTCCAGATTTTCTTTGCTTTCCTTCTTCAAGTCATTATGATCCCAGGAGTGATTGCCGATCGTTTGGCCGCGGGAAGCGATGAGTTTGACCAGCTCCGGCTTTTGCTTGATGCGGTATCCATTCAAGAAAAAAATCGCTTTTGCGTGATGCTTATCCAGCGTATCCAGCAATCCTGTGTTCATCTCCAAATCCTTCGGGCCATCGTCAAAAGTAAGCAGCACTACCTTTTTCTCCGTCTTCGCCGGATCGATGGGGACAATATCATAGGTTTTCGGATTCAGCATGTATGTTTTTTCCGCTTCCTTCGGAGGCTCCGTGGCTTGCGGCTTTGGTTCTAGTACAGGCGGCGGAGAAGCTTCGGCAGGCTTGGTTTCGGTCTTCGGCTCTTGAGGGACAGAAGCAGCAGTGGCTGCAGGTTGAGGCGCAGCGGTAGGCTCTGGCTGAGGGGAGTTTGCAGGTGCAGCGGTACATGCGGTGAGCAGTACGGCGGCCGCCGCGAGAATGGTCCATTTGCTTGTCATGTAGGGGAAGACTCCTGTTCCTTAGAAGTAGTAACCTTCACTGGTTATAAGGCGATTCCCTTATTTTATCATGCATGCTCGTTTGCAGGATAGCGGAAAATAAGGGCGTTACCGAAACCAATGGAGGGGTGTGATCACATGAGATTCGGTGCTTTCTTACTGGGCGGTCTCGTAGGGGCTGCAGCTGCTGTTTATTTAACGGGAAAAAGCAAGCCGATGCTCTGGTCGGTATTGGGCAAAAATGACGCGCTTGGGAGCATGATGATGAATTCCATGAACGATAAGTCGGATAAGAGCAAGTCCAAATTTGGCGATTCCTCCGGATCGGCTAAATCGAATGCTTCGTTCCAAGGCAATAAGGCAAAAGGCCATGAGGAGCAGTTTAGCGCAGCTGCTGCCGGCGGCATGTCCAAAGTTACGGAGTTCGTCAATCAGGATCCACAGCTGAAGGCGCAAGTAAATGAAATTTTATCGAGCAACAACCAGAGCGAACAATCGCAAGTACAGTAGGTTCTGCGATTCTTAAAAAAGCCATAATGACGCGGTTCTCGTCCCATAGTGCTTAGGCCCTGTGGGACGGGTTCCGCGTCTTTTTACGTATATTGAGGGAAAATTCAGCCTTTAACCGTTCTTTTCTCCAGTGTTTGTGATATAATAGATGTTAGTATGGAATACAAACTCTTAAATCGCTAATTAAGAGTATTGTATACATATACCCGTTACACCTTTGTTAACCAAACTTCATAAACTGTTATCACAGTCGGTTAGGAGGAATCCAGTATGAAAATGGAGCGATTAAGTCAGGACAAGATACGGATTTTCCTCACATTCGATGACTTAACGGAGCGCGGTATTCACAAGGATGATATGTGGAGAGAGATCCCTAAGGTTCATGAACTGTTTAGCGAAATGATGGACCAAGCCTATATGGAACTAGGGTTCGACGCTACGGGTCCGCTTGCCGTTGAAGTACTTGCCAGCCCTGCACAAGGAATGGTCGTTATCGTGACACGCGGGAGAATGAATTTCAGTCACGCGGATGATGCCATGGACGACGAAGTGGAAGAAGTGTACGAACTGGAAGTCACCATGGATGAGACGGATCAGATCACTTACGCATTTCACGACTTCGAGGATCTGCTGCGTATGGCCAAGGTTGTGAATCCGCTCCTGATCGAAGGCGGAACGCTGTACTCCTACAAGAATAAATGGATTCTGGTGCTGGATGCCGTGGAGATGGAAGATAAGCGGCTACAGTCCATCGTTGCAGTGCTTTCGGAATTCGGCGAAGCTGCGTCCGTGACGCAAGCGGTGCTCGAAGAGTACGGCAAGACGGTCATTGAATCCGATGCCATAAAAGTACTATGCTCCAAATTTTAATATCGGCGAAGCTCGTTCACATGGTTTCGGGGTAAGAGAAGCATTCTCAAAAACAGTATTGTTTTTGTGGGATGCTTTTTTTTGCGGTTTAGGGGGTTCGTGAATTGGGTCGGGAGGAAAGTGCAAGAATACAAACAGGATGTTGGTTCCGGAAGGGCAATATGGAAATCTGACGGTATTTATGCAAATTGACCCAGCAAAGGATGATCAGGATGGCTGAAAATTTAAACGTGTTAGAGTCCACGCAGCTCATTATCGAGGAGGCGCTGACCAAGCTCGGCTATTCTCAGGCGATGGTGGAACTGCTGAAGGAGCCGATGCGGGTGTTGACCGTTCGCATTCCGGTAAGGATGGACAACGATTCGGTTAAAATTTTCACGGGGTATCGGGCCCAGCACAATGACGCGGTGGGACCGACGAAGGGCGGCGTCCGTTTTCACCCAGATGTGCACGAGGATGAAGTGAAGGCGCTGTCGATTTGGATGAGCTTGAAATGCGGGATTGTGGATCTGCCCTATGGCGGAGGCAAGGGCGGTATTATTTGTGATCCACGCCAAATGTCGTTTCGAGAGCTCGAGAGGCTAAGCCGCGGCTATGTCCGCGCGATCAGCCAAATCGTCGGACCGTCGAAGGATATCCCCGCACCCGACGTAATGACGAACTCACAGATCATGGCTTGGATGATGGACGAATACAGCCGCATTCGCGAATTTGATTCCCCTGGCTTTATTACAGGCAAGCCGCTGGTGCTGGGAGGCTCGCATGGCCGGGAAACGGCCACAGCCAAAGGCGTGACGATCATGATCGATCAGGCGCTGAAGAAAAAGAATATCCCGCTCAAGGATGCCCGGGTTGTCATCCAAGGCTTCGGCAATGCCGGCAGCTACTTGGCCAAATTCATGCATGACGCGGGAGCAAAAGTGATCGGTATCTCCGATGTGTATGCCGCGTTGTACCGACCGGAGGGACTGGACATCGATTATTTGCTGGATCGCCGCGATTCGTTCGGTACGGTCACGAAGCTGTTCAATAACACGATTACGAATAAAGAGCTGCTGGAGCAGGAATGCGATATTTTAGTCCCCGCGGCGATTGAGAATCAAATTACGCTGGAGAATGCGGACCGGATCAAAGCGCCGATCGTGGTTGAAGCGGCAAACGGACCGACGACCTTGGAAGCCACGAAGGTGCTCACGGATCGCGGCATCCTGCTCGTGCCGGACGTGCTTGCCAGCGCTGGAGGCGTTGTTGTATCCTATTTTGAATGGGTGCAGAATAACCAAGGATATTACTGGACAGAAGCGGAAGTGCATGCCAGACTGCAAGTTATGATGGAAAAAGGCTTTGAAAATGTCTATAATGTTCATGTGACAAGAAATGTCGATATGAGACTGGCCGCATATATGGTCGGCGTCCGCAAGATGGCGGAGGCGGCGCGATTCCGCGGTTGGGTGAACTAATAAATGAACTGGAAGGGGGGACACTGTGAGCGTCTTATCTGTCCTGATGGCGGCTATTGCTCCTGGTGTCGCTCTGATGTCATATTTTTACTTGAAAGACCGTTATGACCCGGAGCCGATATCCCTTGTGCTCAAATTATTTCTGTTTGGCGTGCTGCTGGTTTTTCCGGTTATGGTGCTTCAGCGCGCATTGGTCCAAGGCTTGGGCGAAAATCCGTTTGTCTTTTCCTTTCTTACCTCGGCGGGGATTGAAGAGTTCTTTAAGTGGTTTCTGGTTTACTTTATTATTTTCAAGCATACCTCGTTCGATGAGCCTTATGATGGAATCGTGTACGCCGTCGCCACTTCACTCGGATTCGCGACACTGGAGAATGTGCTGTATGCGTTTCTGAATGACTCCGGCTTCTCGGCGCTGATGATGCGGGCGTTTTTGCCGGTATCCGGTCATGCGATGTTCGGTGTGATTATGGGCTATCACTTGGGGAAAGCGAAATTTTCACCGGATGGCGGGAACAAGCATCTGCTTCTTGCCTTGGTGCTGCCGCTGTTCTGGCATGGCGTATTCGATTATACGATGCTGGTGACCAAGACGTACTGGATCTGGTTCATGGTGCCGCTGATGGCGTTCCTGTGGATGCGAAGCTTATGGAAAGTGAATCGGGCGAATGCCAAGTCGCCGCTGCGGGTGATTCATCCAGAGGATCAGGTTAAAATTTGACAGGTGTGTCCATACTGGCTAGTAAAACCCAGTACGGAGGGAATCCATGACGTCGGTCGGCACACGTGTAAAAGTAACCATTCGCTGTAAGGCATGTGGGGAACGGTTCATTTTGAAAGGGAAAAAGGAAAAGGGTAGAATCGATACGGGCTTCAAGCAGTGCATTTGCAATAATGACAAGGATTTCTATATCGAAACAACTGATTTTTAGGGAGTAGGAGAGTCGGCCGCGGGCCGGCTTTTTTTGTTGCATAAAGCCCTGTACTTCAGGCGAACACTAAGTCCAAGTTTTTGTTATGAAAGGGGCTTATTAGAACATGTACAAACGATTGAGTATCGTCATGTTTCCGATTCTTCTGATCGCGCTCATCGGCACCGGCGTGTGGGGGTACTTAGAGCACCAGGAGAAAAACTCGGTGCTGATCAAGGCCGAGAATCAATACCAAAGAGCGTTCCACGACCTGTCGTTCCATGTGGATAAACTGCATTCGGAGCTTGGCAATACGCTCGCGGTCAATTCCACGTCGCAGGATGCCTACAAAAAAGGGCTGATCAACGTATGGCGGATCACAAGTCAGGCGCAAAATGAAATCAGCCAGCTGCCGCTGGGCATGCTGCCGTTTAACAAGACCGATGATTTTCTATCGAAAATTTCGAATTTTGCCTACCGCGCGGCCGTGCGGGATTTAAGCAAGCAGCCACTGGACGAGAATGAAATCAAAACCTTGAATACGCTCTACGAGCATGCAAATGACATTTCCACCGAGCTGCGCGGCGTGCAGGATAAAGTGCTGGCCAGTAACCTGCGCTGGATGGATGTCGAGCTTGCTCTGGCTACCCATAAGGAGCAATCGGATAACGCTATTATCGACGGATTCACCATGGTAGATAAAAAAGTCGGCGAATATCCGGAAATCAACTGGAGCCCGACGGTGATGAGCGCGTATCAGAACCGCAATATGAACATGCTTTCGGGTCAAGAGATCAGCGCCGATGAGGTCAAGCAAAAAGCCGCGCAATTTCTGGGTATCCAAGATCCTTCCAGCCTACAGGTCGTGGAAAATGGAGCGGGAACCGAATACCAGTCCTACAGCGTGAGCGCTCCGAAAGAGGGAACCAGCGACGGCTTGGTTCATATGGACTTCTCCAAGAAGGGCGGGCAGCTGCTCTGGTATAATGCGGCTCGGAATGTGCCGGAGAAAAAGGTGGATCTGCGTGCCGCGCGGGACAAAGCTGCGCAGTTTTTGGACGAGCACAACTATAAAGATATGACGGCTGTAAGCTATGACGAATACAATAACGTCGCTAACCTAACCTTTGCTGCACGAACCAATGACATCATCAACTATTTGGAGAAGGTTGCTGTGAAGGTGGCCCTGGACAACGCTGAGGTCGTGGGTGTCGAAGCCTCCGATTACGTGTATGACAAGAAGGATCGTCAAGTGAATGCAGCCAAGCTGTCGGATGAGGAAGCTCGTAAAACCTTAAGCGCCAACTTCAAAGTAGACAGCGTGCACAAAGCGCTCATCCGCAACGATGTGGAAGAGGAAGTGCTCTGCTACCAGTACATCGGACGCGTGAATGGCGGCATTTACCGCATCTACGTCAATGCGGAGAGCGGCGCCGAGGAGAAAATCGACCGGATCGGCAAAGACGAAGCCCAAGTTACGAAGTGAGTTAGCTTTTTTGCTCCCCTATTAACAAAATTAGGCCCGATGGATTTCATCGGGCCTTTTACATGGACAAATACGACCAAGTGTCGAAGGAGAAATACCCATTTGCGGCGAGTTTTTTGCTCAATCTTCACATTTTAAATTTTTTCAGGGGATTGAAGCAAAACGTGTTTGAGGAAGAGCAAATGGTTATTTCACCGGAGACCGCGGGAGCGTTTGTCCAAATTTTATTGCCACTCAGAAGGCATCGGCCGCTATTTTTACCGCTTCCCATATTTTCCCCGCGTGTTATAATAAAGACCAGACATGACCCGGGGGTGCATACAATTTGCTTCCAAAAGTGAATCAGATCTTATACATACAAGTGAATTCAATAGATGAAGAGGAAGCCCGGCAGGAAAGCAAATCGAGGATAGCTGATATAACAGACACGTACATTAGCATGGAAATCCCGATCAATGAGAAAAGCGGTCGATTGAAACGTTTGTATCACGGGGACGAGCTGTCGGTTTATTTCGTAACGGATGGCGGCGTGAAGAACTATTTTAACACCTCGGTAATGGGCTTTACCGACGACGTGATTCGGCTGGTGCATATCAAGAAGCCGGAGCTGGATGCCATCACGAAAGTACAGCGGCGAAATTTCCTTCGCGTGCCCGCCGAATTGGAACTAGCTGTGAAATTTTCGGAGCAGCTGCAATTTGTTTCCTTGACCGATGATGTCGGGGGCGGAGGCATTTCCTTCTTGTGCGATGAGTATGTTCCGGTGGTGTCCGGTTATGTGGTTCAGTGCTGGCTCCTCGTGCCTTATAAGAACGGACTGATCGAGCATGTGCCTTTCAAAAGCGAGGTCGTACGAGTTAAGCCGATGGAAACCGGTAAGCAGCAGGTCATGATGAGGTATTCGGAAATCACCGACCGCGACCGGCAGAAGATTATCCGCTATTGCTTTGAGCGTCAGCTCGACTTTAGAAAACGCTAGGGAATAAATTCCAACAAATTTGGATAAACTACCACCCAAAATCAGAGATGGGTGACGCACATGGAGCAAGAGAAGCAAAAGAAACGCGAAGCATCGTACGAGGAGCTATTCTTAATCTTTGGCAAACGTGTGGAAAAGGTGCTGGCTGTCATGGTCATTCTGCTATTCGTTGCGCTAATGGCCGCCCAGCTCTTGCTTCAGAATGCTCATGTGCGATACTTATTAGTTAAAGTGGAGCAGCTCGAGGGAAATCCGTACCGTGCTGACGGCAGTAAAGCCATGGAGAAGTGAACAAGACCTCGGTTCGTTTTGCAATTCTTGTCATACGTATGGTATAATTTTCTTCGTTCGAGGCTTCGGCCTGTTTTTTTTTGGCGGGCTCGTCCGCTTTCAATCTTGTTAGGAGGCCGCATCTTGGAAAAGTTTAACATCGCGATCGATGGCCCGGCAGGAGCAGGGAAAAGCACGATCGCCCGGCTCGTCGCAGAAGCGCTTGGCTTTATTTACATCGATACCGGGGCAATGTACCGAGCGGTTACTTGGAGCATCCTGCAGAAGGGCTTGGAGCCGGATCAAACTGCGGAGATGATCCAACTGGCAAACAGTATGGATATTCGTCTTATGCCGGGACCACAAGGTCAGCTTGTTTTTGTCGATGGGGCTGAGGTCACAGGGGTTATTCGAACGGCCGAAGTGACAGGCAACGTATCCCGCGTTTCCTCCATCGCTGAAATTCGCAGCATTCTGGTGGCCAAGCAGAAGGAGCTTGCTCAGAGCAAAGGCGTGGTGATGGACGGCCGCGATATCGGAAGCCATGTGCTGCCGGATGCAGAAGTGAAGATCTTTCTGACCGCAAGTGTCCGCATTCGAGCAGAACGTCGCTTCAAAGAAATACAAGACGTGCAGCAGGGAATTACTCTCGAGCGTCTGGAACAGGAAATTGCCGAGCGGGACCGGATGGATGAGCAGCGGGAGGCTTCACCACTTGTGAAAGCACCGGATGCCGTTTTGATGGATACGACCCAAATGACGATTCCGGAAGTGGTGGAATCCATTTTGGAACTTTGCAAGACGCAGGTGAGCGGAGGGACGTAAGATGCTTTATGTGACGCTTCGCGGCATGTTTCGATTTATCTTTGGTTTTTTTTACCGCTTGAAGGCGATTGGGACAGAGAACATTCCCCTCAGCGGGCCGGTTGTACTGTGTGCGAATCACACCAGCAACTTTGATCCGCCGCTGCTTGGCTCGCCGATCGATCGCAAAGTGCATTATATGGCCAAAGCGGAGCTGTTCGAACTGCCTGTTCTAAGCTACGTACTACCGCGGATTTGTGCATTTCCTGTCAAACGCGGCGGTGTTAGTAAAGAATCTATACGGTTGTCCATTCAGCTGTTGAAGGATGGAGAGATTCTAGGCATTTTCCCTGAAGGAACGCGCAGCAATGCCGGCGGAATGGGAAAGAAGGGCGCAGCCAGTCTGGCGCTCAAATCCGGTGCCACGGTGATACCGGCGGCCATCGTCGGGCAATATAAGCTGTTCCGTCAGATGAAGGTGATTTACGGCCCACCGGTCGATATAACGGAATTTGCCGACAGCGGATCTGAAGGCTTGGAGCAAGCGACGGATAAAATCATGGCTACCATCCGAACGATGGTAAAGCAATACGAATCGAAATCATAAATCGTGGCATACTTAAAAAAATGATGAAGTAATTTATTTTCCAAATACATTGTTGTCAGGTTGCTAAGGAGGGTATTCGACATGTCAGAAGAAGTTAAAGTGGAACAAGCAGAGGTAACCCAGGAAGAATCGATGGCGAATGTAACCTTTTTAAAGAAAGGCGATATCGTCAAAGGGAAAGTCATTAAAGTTGACTCCGATCAAGCGATTGTTGACGTGGGTTACAAGTATGACGGTGTGATCCCATTGCGCGAGCTTTCTTCGGTTCAAATCGAAGATGCTGCTGAAGGGATTGGCGCTGGTCAAGAGGTCGAGCTGAAAGTATTGACCATCGACGACCACAAAGAGAAGCTTGTTCTCTCCAAGCGTGCGATCGACAGCGAGAAAGCTTGGGATAAGCTGAATGCCGATATGGAGAATAAAACGGTCCTTGAAGCGAAAGTAGCTGAAGTTGTCAAAGGCGGCTTGGTCGTTGACGTTGGTCTTCGCGGCTTCGTTCCGGCATCGATGGTAGAGCGCACATTCGTTGAAGATTTCAGCGATTACAAAGGCCGTACGCTTCGTCTTCGCGTCAAAGAAATGGATAAAGAGAAGAACAAAGTAGTTTTGTCCCAAAAAGACGTTCTGGATGAAGAATTCGACGTCAAAAAGAAAGAAACCTTGTCCAAAATTTCGGTTGGCCAAACGTTGGACGGTACGGTTCAGCGCCTGACGCAATTTGGTGCGTTTATCGATATCGGCGGCGTAGACGGCTTGGTGCACATTTCCGAAATGGCATGGCATCATGTAGAAACCCCTTCGGAAGTCGTTAAAGAAGGCGACAAAGTGAAAGTACAAGTATTGAAGGTGGATCCGGAGAATGAGCGCATTTCCTTGAGCATCCGGGCAACGCAGCCAGGGCCTTGGCAGTCGATCAGCAGCATCAAGACGGGCGATATCGTAACGGGTACAGTGAAGCGACTGGTGAACTTCGGTGCTTTCGTTGAAGTGGCGCCTGGTGTGGAAGGCTTGGTGCATATCTCGCAAATTTCCCACAAGCATGTCGCAACGCCGCAAGAAGTGCTGAAGGAAGGGCAACAAGTTCAAGTGAAGGTGCTGGACATGAACCCGGACGAGAAGCGCATTTCCTTGAGCATCAAGGAAACCGAAGAAGCGCCTGCCCGTGAGCCTCGCGAGCCAAGACCAGAACGTGAGAGAGCGCCACGCAAGCAGGAATCGATCTCCCATGAAGAGGGCTTCAAGACGACGCTGGGCGATAAGTTTGGCGACATGTTAAGCAAATTTAAATAAGCAGATCAACGAAAAGAGGAATCCGAAGTGCGTATTTCCAGGAAAATGGAGCATGTGCATCATGCGCTTCGGCTTGGACAAAGCGGGAAGCATGGCTTCCAGGATGTCAAGCTGATTCCTAATTGTCTGCCTGGCATCGCTTCGGATCACATAGCATTACAAACCCAAATCGGCGAACTCATTCTGAGCTCGCCGATTATTATTAATGCGATGACCGGAGGGGCACAGGAGACCGAGGAGATTAACCGGGAGCTTGCCATAGCCGCCCGTGAAACCGGACTTGCCATGGCGGTTGGCTCGCAGATGTCCGCCCTTCGCAATCCGGAGGTATCCTCCAGCTACGAAGTGGTTCGGAAAGTGAATCCGGAGGGGATCGTGTTTGCCAATCTTGGCAGTGAAGCGACCGTGGAGCAAGCGAGACAAGCGATCGAGATGCTGCGGGCGGATGCGCTTCAAATTCACTTGAATGTGATGCAGGAGCTGATCATGCCGGAGGGAGACCGGAATTTCAGCGGCATGCTGGAGCGGATCGAAGCCATCGTGCGACAAGTAGGCATACCGGTGATCGTGAAAGAAGTAGGGTTTGGCATGGTGAGCGAAAGCGCAGAAGCGCTGCTGGATTGCGGAGTGCAAATCATTGACGTAGGCGGCCGGGGGGGCACCAATTTTGCCGCAATTGAAAATGCCCGACGGGAGCAGCCGATGGAATGGTTGAACGACTGGGGCTGCACGACCTCAGTAGCCTTGCTTGAGGCGCTGGAAGCCAAGCGGAGTCATACAAGTCAAGTCTCGATTATTGCGACGGGGGGGATCGGCGAAGCAGTGGACATTTGCAAAGCGCTAACGCTCGGCGCTTCAGCTGTAGGGATGGCCGGCGGGCTGCTGAAGCTGCTTCGCTCCGATGGGACAGAGGCGCTAATCAAGCGGATCGAGTCGCTGCATAGCGAGCTGCGCTTGCTCATGACGGCGATGGGCTCGCGAACGATGGCTTCCCTTGCCGAGGCTCCTGTAGTCATTACGGGAGAAACGGCGGCATGGTGCACTGCAAGAGGGATCTCCACGGAGGCTTACGCTCGCCGCCAAGGATATGCGAAGCGCAAGTAATGAAAACCATACAGAAAAGCCATACTAAGGAAAAAGTTCGGGAGCAGCACTCTTCCCTCTTATTGGAGTGTAAGGAGCGGCTCAAGAAAAATTTTTCGTTAGGTGGGTGCGAATGAATGCAGGCTATTTGTCCTCAGTGCTGATGGTGATCTCACTGATTCTGTTCGCCAGTGGCTGGAAGAACGTCATCATAAGAGGTATTACTCACCAGAGTCTACTTCTTTTTTTTATTTTCTGGCTGCTTTGTTCTCTGGGGAGCTGGAGCTGGAACGGGGTGCATTATAGCGGGATTGTAGGCTTGCTCCTTATTACGTCGGGGATCGCGATAGCCCGAGCTTCCGGTGCCATGCTGAGGCTGCATGTGATTTCGGTAGGCTTGCTGCTGGGCTCCGTCTCCTTCTTTTTGAAGGAAAGCCTGCATCTGATACCCTCGATAATCGTTTACAGCACAACGGTGACCATCTCGGGGATTATCGGCCTGTTAGCTGCGGTAACACTGCGCCAATCGGCGCTTCAAATCGCTGCCGTATCGATCGGATTGTTGATTGGTGACGGCATGTTCGCGTATTCGCATAAAGAGCATGTGCAGATGAGTATGGGGGGAGCTGCGTTTCAAGATCTATGGTGGATGACGATGTTCATGACGCGAACGTTATCCATGGCAGTATTATCGATGCTGGAAGGCTTCAAACGCGCTGCCGGATTTGTTTGGGAGACGATCCGTAACCGTAGAGAATAACGGCCAAGCTCTCGTAGCCTGCCAAAGTGACGCAAAAAGGAAGTGGTTTGGATGTGGGCATGGATCGTAGAACAAAAATATACGGTAGGCGTTATCCTTGGGGTTATCTTTGGTCTCGGCGCCAGGCTGAATATGCTCAGAACGGATTACAGGCAGTATCCCACGTATCCGCACGGGAAAATCATTCATATTGCCCTTGGTGTCATTGCAGCCGGCTTGGGAGCTGTGGCGATCCCAGCCCTATTGGAGAAAAATTATACAGCGATCACCTTTCTGGGAGCGGCCGCTCAACAATTTCGCGATGTCCGCAACATGGAACGGCAAACGCTGAGTAAAATCGATAGCATGGAGCTCGTTCCACGCGGTGCCACTTACATCGAAGGCATTGCTATGGTGTTTGAGGGACGCAACTATCTAGTCATCTTTACTTCGTTAGTGACTTCCTTTTTTAGCATCGTGCTGTACTGGTATTGGGGGATTGCGGCTGGGATCCTGTCGATCCTCATTACGAATTATTTCAAAACGGGCGAGAACATTTCACATATCGCGAATGTTCGTGTGGGACAGGTGAAGATCGACGGGCCCGATTTATTTGTGGATGATATTTATATCATGAATGTTGGGTTAGGCGATACTCAGAACGTAATTCGTGAGAAGGCGATCGGACTGATTTTGGAGCCAAAGAATCGAAACAGTCGGATTACGCTCTCCAATCCCGGCCAGCGCCAAGCGCTGCTGCATGATGTTTCGACCATTATGGGGGTTCACCGGGATACAGGCGAGCCAGCATTAATCCCTTTAGCGAAGCTGGATATGAACGATGGCCGCTTGGCCATGCTGCTGCTTCCCCAGGAGCACGACCCCGAGAAGGCCAGAGTGGTTGCCATGCGTTGCCCGATTCTGGAAAGCGCGGTACGGATGCCAAGTGAGGCTGGGGTTAACAACAATGGAAAGGCAGGCGCATGAACCATGGGTAAGATCGTGGCGGTCGTTTCTATGGACAAGGAGAAGGTGGCCGGCGGCGCGCCGATTTTCATCGTCGAGTCCCCCAAGGAGCAGCAGGAAGTAGCGTTTCGACTGGAAAAAATTTTGGATGCGGCAACGCACGACCTGCTAAACGGTACTCTCATTCTGGTCGATCACTCCAGTGGCGGCGGAAACGGGTAGTTCATTTACTTGTTCGGCTGATTTTGGTATAATATTGTTTTGATATTGAAGGTTTATGGAAGATGGTTGTACATTAGAAGGGAATGAAGTGCATAATGGCAAGGCCTATCGTAGCGATTGTCGGCCGCCCTAATGTGGGCAAATCCACGATTTTTAACCGAATCATCGGGGATAAGCTGGCGATTGTAGAGGATAAACCCGGTGTGACTCGGGATCGGTTATATGGGAACGGTGAATGGCTGAACACCCATTTCAGCGTCATTGATACGGGTGGGATTGAGATTGAAGGCGAGGACCATATTCTGCGTTCGGTTCGCGTTCAAGCGGAATTGGCCATTGAAGAAGCCGACGTGATCATGTTCATGGTGGATGCGAAAGCAGGCATCACGCCTGCGGATAGTGAAGTGGCGGAGATATTATACCGCGCGAAGAAGCCGGTCGTTGTCGCTGTCAATAAAGTGGACAACCTTCAGCGGATGGATGACATTTATGAGTTTTACAGCTTAGGGTTCGGTGAAGTCGTTGGCATTTCCGGCGCTCACGGCACAGGTCTGGGCGATTTGCTTGATGAAGTGATCAAGCATTTCCCAGATAAGCAGGATGATGAGTACGGCGAGGATGTGATCAAAGTCGCTTTGATCGGCCGTCCGAACGTAGGTAAATCCTCTTTGGTCAACGCGATTTTGGGTGAAGAGCGCGTTATTGTCAGTGATGTGGAAGGTACGACGAGAGATGCCATCGATACACCGTTTGAAAAAGATGGGCAAAAATACGTCATTATCGATACCGCCGGGATGCGCAAACGCGGCAAGGTGTACGAGAACACGGAAAAATACAGCGTGATGCGGGCCATGAAAGCCATCGAGCGCGCGGATGTTGTACTTGTCGTTATCGACGGTGAGGTTGGCATCATTGAGCAGGACAAGCACGTAGCCGGTTTCGCGCACGAAGCAGGGAAAGCAGCGATTTTCGTTGTCAATAAGTGGGATATCGTAGAGAAAGACGACAAAACGATGCACCAGTTCACGCAAAAAATCCGCGATCACTTCTTGTTCATGACGTACGCGCCTGTGGTTTATGTTTCGGCCAAAACCAAGCAGAAGCTGCATAAGCTGCTGCCGGTTGTGAACACCGTAGCGGAACAGCACGCACTCCGAGTGCAAACGCACGTGCTCAACGATGTCATTTCCGATGCAGTGGCCATTACGCCGCCTCCTACGGACAAGGGCAAGCGCCTCAAAATCAATTACGCTACGCAAGTGGCGGTGAAGCCTCCGACGTTTGTGTTCTTCGTTAACGATCCGGAGCTGATGCATTTCTCCTATACGCGCTATTTGGAAAATAAAATTCGTGCGGCCTTCGGCTTCGAAGGGACTCCCCTTCGGTTGTTCACGAGACGCAAATCGGAAGATGAATAGGAGAGAGGCGACTTGATTAGCTTGTTATCGGCTTTGATCAGTTATTTGCTCGGTTCGATCAGCTTTAGTTATTTGGCAGGAAGACTGCTCAAAGGCATCGATATCCGGAAGCATGGTAGCGGTAATGCCGGGGCCACGAACACCCTTCGTGTGCTTGGCAAGGGTCCCGGGATTACCGTCCTTCTGCTGGATATGCTGAAGGGCGTTGCCGCAGTGTGGATCGGCACCCTTCATAGCGGTGGCGATCCGCTGATTCAAGTGCTTGCGGGAGTCTGCGTCATCGCCGGGCACAATTGGCCTGTTTTCTTCGGCTTTCGCGGAGGAAAAGGGATCGCCACAACGATTGGTGTCATGGTGACCCTGGCCTTCTTGCCGGCGTTGTTCGCTGGGATAGTTTGCATTCTTGCGATAGCTGCAACACGTTATGTCTCACTCGGTTCGCTCGTGTTTACTGCACTCTTACCTATTTTGATTTGGTTTATGCACTATCCGACGGAAATTTTTGTACTTAGCTTGCTCTTATTCGTATTCGCTTGGGTGCGTCACCGTTCCAATATTGCGAAGCTCTTGACAGGTAAAGAAAATAAGCTTGGCGCAAAGAGACAAGCTTAGCTTGCGTTAGTAGGAGGTGAGCATGGATGCCAAAGACAAGCAAAACGGCGGTGCTCGTAGCGGGCAGCTGGGGAACGGCAATTGCCTCAGTGCTGGCGGATAACGGTCATCAGGTTGCCCTATGGTCTCGTAACAAGGATCAGGTAGAGGAAATCAACAGCCGCCATCGCAATCATCGGTTTTTGCCGAATGCGATCCTATCCGAGCGCATTCGTGCCACGGATTCGATGGAAGAAGCGCTGCAGGCTGCGGATGCGGTCATCATTGTTGCCCCATCGGCAGCGATGCGAGATGTGGCTTCGCAGATGCAGCCGTTCTTGTCGGAGCAGACGACGGTTGTCCATGCGACGAAAGGCTTTGAAGCCGGCAGCCTGAAACGGATGACCGAAGTGCTGTCCGACGAGCTGAAGGGCTATGATGCTAACCGTATTGTCGTATTATCCGGTCCGAGCCACGCCGAGGAAGTGATCGAGCGTCGACCAACCACCGTCGTAGTAGCTTCTATAGATAAGAATGAGGCGGAGAAGGCTCAGGACTTGCTGATCGCTCCATACTTTAGGGTGTATACGAACCCGGATGTGGTAGGCGTTGAGGTTGGCGGTGCGCTAAAGAACATCATTGCACTCGGCGCAGGACTGTCGGACGGTCTCGGTTTCGGCGATAACGCCAAAGCAGCCCTCCTGACTCGAGGGCTTGCTGAAATTGCCAGACTCGGCACGGCTATGGGGGCCAATCCGTTGACGTTCTCAGGTCTCGCTGGTATTGGCGACCTGGTGGTGACTTGCACCAGCCAGCATAGTCGGAACTGGAGAGCCGGTTCGCTGCTTGCCCAAGGACTAAGCCTGGATGAAGTGCTGAGTCGGATGGGGATGGTAGTGGAGGGTGTGAAGACAACGCAAGCCGCCTATCGCCTAGCAAGTCAATATGAGATCGCCATGCCTATTACCAGTGAGCTTCATCATGTGCTGTTCGACGGGAAGGAGCCCCAATTGGCGGTGGAGGATCTCATGGGTCGTGGCCGAACGCATGAAATCGAAGATTTGGCAGAGCCTTTCCAAAACGGATGGGCGGACCAGGAATGACCGCTCGATTGTGAGATTACCGCGGCGCGAGTAGTCAAGCGCCTACACAGCTATGGTTTAATATACATATAATACCTCAGACTTAGGTTGCAATTTATAGTCTGAGGAGGTAATGCAAGCGATGCCAGATAATAAGAACATGTCTAAAGACGTGCTGAATGTCGTGAAGAAGAAGACGGGGAAATCCGTTTCTGAAAATGACATATATAAACTCGCCAGCGGTGTCAAGCCTTCCACGCTTCAGAGCGATGCGCAGCTCCGGCAGCTCATTAAGCAAGTATCCAGCCTGGTGAACATTCCTGTCTCAGAACAAACGACGAACGATATAATCGATGCGATCAAGAGCAGCAAAATGAACGCAAGCAACATGGAGCAGCTGATGAAGATGATTATGAAAAAATAATTTGTATTTTCAACATTTTGATGGCATAGGCCGCTGGGAAGCGCGCTTGTGCTTTTTTTGTGATATGATTATGCTATTGTAAAAAAAGGGCTGGGGGTTGGAAGTCAAGTGTTGACGTCGATGGACAAGATGTGGGCATCCTTTATCGCCATTGGACTAATGATTGCCGCATCGGTTTTAATTTCATTTGCGCGCAGTAAAACAACCGGCGTGGTGCGGGTGCTGTTGTCGCTGGTCGCGTTTTTAATGTTTATCCCGATACTACTCTATATGATTGTATCGATGTTTTAGATCATCTCGTTTGACCGGGGGGTTACCAAAAGCAATGATTACGCTAGCAGGACGAAGAGTGAACAAAACCGTGGAGCCTGTCAAAGGGTTCACCATCTTGGACATGGCGCTAAAGCATGAGGTGGATTGGGGCTTTTCTTGTATGAGAGGCACTTGCTCACGCTGCCGTTGTCTTGTAACAAAAGGAATGGAGCATTTATCAGAGGTTTCTGAAGAAGAGCTTGACGCCCTAGAGCCGGAGGAGATCGAAGAAGGCTACCGTCTGGGCTGCCAGGCAAAGATTCGCTCGGAAGGCGAAGTATCTGTGACACATAAACCTTATTTTTAACATAGCAGGATGATGAGAAGATGAATAAACATATGAATAGCAAGCTGACCGATCCCTTGCAGGCGGCAATGATGGAGTTGTCACTTCGAACGCAAGGGTTGAACTTATCATGGCTTGTAGGTGGTAGCACGGGACTTCTGATTCAAGGCGTACCGCTGGCTGCTGAGCCCCGTGACTTGGATATTTATATTGACCGTGGTCAAGCGCATGCGATGCATCAGGCACTGCAAGCGTATTCCGTTGATCCGCAGGCAGAAAGCGAAACGAATATTTACCGTTCCATACTGAGTCATTATGATATTGGTGGTGTCCGAGTGGAACTCGTCGGAGCCTTTGAAGTACGGGCATTGGAAAGTGAGTACCGGGTGGAAGCGGATTTCCTACATACCGAATCCGAGGTGCACATTGAATTGGCCACGAATGAACGGATCACACTTATGCCGCTCGTGCATGAACTGATTTTCAACGTACTGCGAGCAAGGCCGGATCGGTACGAAGCGATCGCGGAAGCATGCCGGGCCAATGATTTGCCTCAGCATAGAGCCTTATTCGAGCGTTTGGCGGAGCGGAATACGTTCAGCCCCATCCTGCGTCATAAGTGCGAACAGCTGCTTTCATAACGCCTGTGTATTTCTAGCATTATAACCAAAAAGGAGCTAGTCCTATGCCACAAATCACCTTCCTGCCGGACAACAAAAAAGTTCAGGTGGCTCCCGGTACAACCGTACTTGGCGCTGCGGCCAAGGCTAAGGTGCATATCCGCACGCGCTGCAGCGGCAAAGCTGCATGCCTGATGTGCAAGGTCAGGGTCACAAGCGGTTCGGGACTGGCGGGGCTGAATACGAACGAACGCCTGAAGCTGGGCGGCATGGATAACGAGGGCTACCGGCTGGCTTGCCAAGCTAAAATTACGGGGGATGTGACGGTCACCATACCGGAGGATCCGCTGAAGGCTGCGATTCGCAAGCAGCTGGAGCAACAACAAGAGGAGGGCTGGTAATGAAGAGCTTGATACGTTTGGCGGCGGTGGCTTTGATCTTTACGCTGCTGAGCGGCTGTTTATACCCAAAAGAAATGCGCAAGGAAAATCAAATTGCCAGCGGAGAATACGTGGTGCTGGTGCAGAACGCCATTGACCAATATAAAGCGAAGACCGGCGTGCTTCCGATCAAGAACAGCGAAGAAACGACGCCAATCTATGAGAAATACCCGATTGATTTTAAAAAGCTGAAGGGACCGTATCTCAGCACCGTACCTGCCAATGCGTTTGAAAATGGCGGTACAGCTACTTATGTGCTGGTGGATGCGGAGACGAAGCCGACGGTTAAAATGATGGACATCCCGTCCTTCCAACAAACGGTGGATTTGCAAAAAGCAGTCGACGATTACAAAGCCAAAACCGGCCAGCTGCCCAAAGGACAAGCCATCGCTCAAGGGTTTTCGACAATCGATTATGCGAAGCTGTCCAGAAAGCCGGACGAAGTCCAGAGCATGTACTCGCGGGAGATCAAATTGCCGTTCATGCTCCATGATTCCGGAGTTGTAGCCATTGATTATGCGCCGGAGATTATGCGATTGATTGACAAAAAACAGCTCCAGAGCAAGCTTGATCCCAAGCAGGATTTAAGACAGCTGCTGGTACAGGAATCATTCTATGTGCCGGCGCGCTCCTTCCCTTATTTTTGGCACAATGGACAGCCGGTTCCGTTTACGGCGCCCTAACTCTATTAACCAACCTCTATAAACCTTCAAAAAAGGCGATAGAGGTTTTTTTATTTTTTCAAAATAGCTAGAATAACCTGCATCCGCCCTACATATATTTGACAAGGATGAAGTCGCGAAGCATGCGGCAATAACGGTACAGCAAGGAGTGGTCAAAATAAAAGTTGGGTCTACCGATCATATTTTGATACGCAATACATATATTGTACTAGTCCGAAGCATGTACGAGTTTCGTCTTAAACCACCTGTAGGAGGGATTCTCATTGGAAAAAGTGGATATCTTTAAGGACATTGCAGAGCGTACTGGCGGGGATATTTACCTGGGGGTCGTTGGAGCGGTCCGTACAGGAAAATCAACCTTCATCAAGCGCTTTATGGAATCGATCGTGCTTCCAAATATTCAGAATGAAGCCGATCGCATTCGGGCGACGGATGAGTTGCCGCAAAGTGCCGCGGGCCGGACCATCATGACGACTGAGCCGAAATTCGTGCCGAATAATGCGGTGCAGCTGCACGTTGCGGAAGGACTGAATGTTAATGTTCGTTTAGTCGATTGCGTTGGATATGTCGTGGAAGGAGCCAAGGGCTACGAGGATGAAAATGGTCCGCGCATGATTAATACGCCTTGGTTTGATGAAGCGATACCGTTCCAGGAAGCGGCTGAAATCGGTACCCGCAAGGTCATCCAAGAGCACGCCACACTGGGTGTGGTCATTACGACGGATGGCTCCATTGCGGAAATTCCACGTGCCTCTTATGTGGATGCCGAAGAGCGCATTATCAATGAGCTGAAGGAAGTCGGCAAGCCGTTTATCGTCATTGTCAACTCCACGAAGCCGAACAGCGAAGCGGTGCAGGAGCTGCGGGGCAATCTGCAGGCAAGACACGACGTGCCGGTTGTCGCGATGAGCGTAGCGAATATGCAGGAAGACGATATGATGTCCGTGCTCCGCGAGGTGCTGTACGAATTCCCTGTGCACGAAGTGAATGTGAACCTGCCTAGCTGGGTGATGGTGCTGGAGGAGAATCACTGGCTCCGCTCCAACTTCGAGAGCTCGGTTCGCGAGACGGTGCAGGACATCCGCAGGCTGCGTGATGTGGATCGAGTCGTCACCAATTTCGAGGAGTACGAATTTATTGATAAAGCGGCACTCGCCGGTATGAACATGGGGCAAGGTGTGGCGGAGATCGATTTGTACGCTCCAGATGAGCTGTACGATCGGATCTTGATGGAGGTTGTCGGCGTAGAAATCCGAGGCAAAGATCATCTGCTCCAGCTCATGCAGGAATTTACGCATGCCAAGCGTGAATACGATCATTTCGCCGAAGCGCTTGAGATGGTGAAGACGACTGGCTATGGCATTGCACCGCCATCGCTTGCAGAGATGAACCTCGATGAGCCGGAGCTTATTCGTCAAGGCTCGCGTTTCGGGGTCCGGCTGAAAGCAACGGCACCTTCGATTCATATGATCCGCGTCGATGTGGAATCCGAATTTTCTCCAATCATCGGCACCGAGAAGCAAAGCGAAGAGCTCGTCCGCTATCTGATGCAGGACTTCGAAGCGAATCCGTTGAAGATTTGGGAGTCCGATATCTTCGGTCGTTCACTGCACTCGATCGTGCGCGAGGGCATTCAAGGCAAGCTTGCGATGATGCCGGATAACGCCAGATATAAGCTCCAAGAAACGCTTGGACGAATTATTAACGAAGGATCCGGCGGCTTAATTGCAATCATTTTGTAAGATATCATAAAAAAGTTCATAAAATTTGCATTGCAATTCCGCGAAAAATGCACCTTTTGGTGCATTTTTTATCTTTTCACTTGAAAAACCAGATAAGCTGTATTACTATAATCTTGATTTCTTTGCTCTGATAGCTGATCAATGTATATTTTTCGGTGAAACGGTTAACAAAGAGAATAACAGGAATAAGGCTTTTCATTGGGGGGAGGTGAATCGAATGAATAAATCCGATTTGATCAACAAGGTGGCTGAGTCCTCCGAGCTTTCCAAGAAGGACGCAACGAAAGCGGTTGAAGCCGTATTCGACGCGATCTCCGAAGCTCTGCAGAGCGGCGATAAAGTGCAACTGGTTGGTTTCGGGAACTTCGAAGTTCGTGAGCGTTCCGCCCGTAAAGGACGTAATCCGCAAACAGGGGAAGAAATCGAAATCCCTTCCAGCAAAATTCCAGCGTTCAAGCCTGGTAAAGCGCTGAAAGACGGCGTTCAGTAATTTTTACATACGCTTAAATGACGAAACGCTTGGATCTAGTTATAGATTCAGGCGTTTTTATATGCCGCTAAAAGTATTGCATGGCCCAAAGCTCGTATAGTATAATCAAGTTAAGTAGTAGTAAATGTTTTGAGAGAGTTGCGGTTCATATCGGGGTATGGCGCAGCCTGGTAGCGCGCACCCTTGGGGTGGGTGAGGTCGCACGTTCGAATCGTGTTACTCCGACCATGGAAGAGACATCGTCAATCCGGTGTCTTTTTCTTTTGTTAAAAATTTATGAAGCAAATTTCAAAGATATTTGTTATACTAAGTTGTCCTAATTTTTGTGCTGCTTACAGCTTCGACACAGGGGGAAGAACGAGAATGAGAGAAAGATTCAATCAATGGGTCCGTGCGAATGATTGGAATATGTACGGGATTCTGGCATCCATATTTTTGATCTGGCGGATTGGGGTTGTAGGCAACTGGAGTATCGAATGCTGGGTATTGCTATGTGTCTGCTTGATGGGTGTCCGCAAAGATCAAATTGATGTGGATTGGAAACGTTTTTTTATATTTGGTATTCCACTTCTGGGCGTCTTCTATTATTTCTACGGAACAGGCAACGGCTTCTGGTGGGATATTGCTAACTGGATGTTCGAGAAGAATCGTCACCTGCTGCAATGGGATAATTTCATGAAGAGCATTCCGCTGAATAGTGCGGGGTGGGCTAGAACCTTCAAGTCTCCATTGATGGATCAAATCATGGGCTGGATTTATAATTATGGCTTCGTGCTTTCCTTGTGGATCTGTATTGTCCGTAGCTTTTGGACGAAGAGCATTAAGAAAATGATGTCTTACGCCTTGTCGGGACATTTGCTGCAATTTCCACTCATTCTGCCGTTCTACAACCTGATCTTGCTTCGCGAAGTCTGGTGGGTGAAAGGGCAGCCGGATTTGCTTCACCGTAATTTCGCTACGGAGAACGAATTGCTCGTCAACGTAATGAATTGCTTCCCTAGTATGCATACGTCCATTTCTTTCGCGATGCTGCTGCTCGCCCTGCGGGAGAAAGATAAGATTTTCAAATATATGATGGTCACTTACTGTGCGTCCATTATTTTTTCGACGATGTACCTGCAAATTCACTGGGTGCTCGACGTCATTGCGGGTATGGCGTTTGCCTATGGCGTAGTCAAGCTGGCCGATCTCATCATTCGATTGGCTTCCAATCTAGTGCCGAGCCGTTTCAAAGGCTTTTACAATGCCAAACAAAAAGCTTATGCGAAAGACACTGTAGCTGCCTAATAGGCAGCTTTTCTTTTGTTCAAGCGGCGTCTGCGGTTGACAGCGGCCTTTTTTTTCTGCATCATAAGGAATAGTTTAACATTAGGAGCGGGAGGGAACGGATTATGGATGCAAATCAGAATGATTATTTTGTGATTAAAGCCAAAGAGAATGGAGTTCAGGTCATCGGGCTGACGCGTGGACAGGATACGAAGTTTCACCATACGGAAAAGCTCGACAAGGGTGAAATTATGATTGCACAATTCACAGATCATACCTCTGCTGTCAAAATTCGCGGGAAAGCGGTCGTGATGACGAAATTCGGCGTAATGGATACAGAGGAATAATTTTTTAAGCCGGCGCAGGCATAGCCTGCTTTTTTTCGTTGTACAATGATAAGGACAGGAGTTTGGCCAAACATTGAAAGGGTGCGGTTCAATGAAATGGTTTTCCCGTGTTCTTATCATGACTGTGATCTCGGGTGCAGTTGCCGTGTCATTATCATATTTGTCCGTGCTGGATGAGACCGCAGGCGTGTTTCGTACAGTGAAAGCACAGCCGGTTTCGGAAGGCAATATTGTGGATGTCGTATCGAAAATGCAGCTGCATTTGCGCATCCGCCGGGTGGAGATTAATCATGCGATCGTCTCGATTGATTTGCTTGCCGTCAAGACAACCGAGCCTACCGATATGGTGAAGGATTTATACGAAATTCCGCGCTATTTGTTCGGCGCATCCACGAATATCCATCAAGTGCTCATACGGGTATTGGATTCTTCGGCTGATCAGGGCGCAAGTCCCCAACTGCTTATTGCATCCGATGCTAGACGGGAGAAGTGGCTTCCGAGCGATTCAAGGATCCATCCGCAAAGCCTAGATGAGCTGCAGCAGTATTTGGATGCCCATTATCGCATGACCTACACGCCGAAATGGCAGGAGCGCACGAAAGAAAAAAGCTAATCGCTATCGACATGCGCATCCTATCCGTTTGTGCTATAATAATTTAGATGATGAAGTAAAGAACAAGATTAGATTGATGCAACGGTTGACAACTTGACATCGACGGGTTCGAGGTCCCAGTTGCAGCAAGCTTCGGAGGCTTACATATGAACTCTTATCGAATACCCGAGATGGCCAAAAAATATATGGAACACGACATGATTCTCAAGCATACGGATCTGCCGCGCTTTCCTGAGTACCGCACACGGCTGCTGTATGCCTTTTTAAATAAACACAGCGCATTGTCTGGGAATAGCGAGCTTTATGCCTTGGTTACCTCGCTTGTACAGCTCGGATTGGACACGCATGATATGGTGAGCATCACCAACGATGTCAAAGAAGAGAAAGCCGCGCGTTCGCGGCAGCTGAAGGTGCTGGCAGGCGACTATTTCAGCAGCCGCTTTTATTATTTGCTTTCCTATGCGGGACATATCGATCTTGTCGGAGTGCTGTCCAGCGCCATTTGTGAAGCCAACCGGTTGAAAATGAACCTGTATCTCCTGATGAAGCAGCTGAAGCTTACCGCCGATGAATATATCCGTCATTCCGTGGAAGTGAAGACGCAGCTGTTTCTTTCGTTTGCTTCCATGCTTGAAGATCGCTTTTTTAACGTGTGGCCGGAGATGCTTCGATTGTTTACGCGCTGCGAGGTGCTGGTACAAGAAATTATTCGTTCCGAGACTTCCCAAGAATTTAGGGAAAGCTGGGGTTTTTGGCATGTGATGCAATGCGGCACCAAGGATGAGAAGCAGCTTCTTCAGCACCATGACCCTGACCCATCTAAGCTTCGCTCGCTTTGGATGAAGTATAAGATCACGCCGCAGCTTCATGATCAGCTCGATGCTTGCATGACGGAGCTTGAAGAGAAGCTCGAGTTATTGGAGTCGGACAAGCTGGGCAAGGAGCTTCAAGCCATCGGAGAGTCGTTCCGCTGGTATTTAACCAACAAGAGTGCAACACAGGAAGTTTGAGGTGATGAGCATGCAAGGAAAATCCAAAGAGCAGTTTGTTCATTCCGTATTTGAGAGCATTGCTCCGAAATACGATTTGATGAACGATATTTTGAGCTTCAGGCGTCATAAAGCGTGGAGAAATTTCACGATGAAGAAAATGAACGTAAAGCCCGGCAGTACAGCCATTGATCTGTGCTGCGGCACCTGCGACTGGACGATCAGCCTAGCGGAAGCTAGCGGGACAGGCCCTATGGTCGGACTCGATTTCAGCCAAAATATGCTGGATGTTGGCGCAGAGAAAGTACGTCGCATAGGTCTGGACAAGCAGATCAAGCTCGTTCGGGGCAATGCTATGGAGCTCCCTTTTGAGGACAACTCGTTCGATTACGCTACAATCGGCTTTGCACTTCGCAACGTGCCTGATTTGGTGAAGGTGATTGAGGAAATGCAGCGGGTGGTGAAGCCGGGGGGGATGGTCGTTTCTCTCGAGCTATCCAAGCCGACCTGGCAGCCGTTTAAATCGATTTATTACTTCTATTTTCAACGCGTTCTGCCGATGCTCGGCAAGCTAATAGCTAAGCGATATGAGCAGTACAAGTGGCTTCCGGAGTCATTGATTCATTTTCCCGACCATAAACAGCTCGCCGACATTTTTCGTAAGACGGGGCTGACGAAAGTCGAGGCCTATCCGCTGACGGGCGGCATTGCGGCGCTGCATATCGGCATTAAGCCGGATGCGGCAAAATGAGCCTAAGGAGATGTCCACACAATGGTTTGGAAAAAGACCAAAATCTTTTTAGAAATGATTAAAATTGAGCATACGCTCTTTGCACTGCCCTTTGCGTTTATGGGGGCGCTACTCGGCTCGGTCGTCAATTTTGGCCATCTTCCTTCATGGAGTCAAATCGGTTGGATTTTACTCGCTATGGTAGGGGCTAGAAGCGCAGCGATGGGGCTGAACCGGATTATTGATAAAGTGTTCGATGCCAAAAACCCACGAACAGCCATGCGTGCCATTCCCGCCGGTCTTATTAGCTCGAAAGAAGCCATCATTTTTGTTATCGTCTCGTTTTTATTGTTATTCTGGGCCGCTGCAAAGCTAAACCCGCTGTGTGTAAAGCTGCTTCCGATCGCGGTATTTTTTCTCGTCTTTTACTCTTACACGAAGCGATTTACTTGGGCTTGCCATCTGTTTCTTGGTTTAACGATTGCTTTGGCGCCGCTTGGCGGCTGGGTTGCAGTAACCGGTAGTATTTCCGCTCCGGCGGTTGTGTTCTATGTTGCGATCGTTTTTTGGCTTGCAGGCTTTGATGTCATTTATGCGTGCCAGGACACCGAATTCGACCGGAAAGAGGGCTTGCATTCGATTCCCAGCCGCTTTGGTATTCCGAAGGCGCTTCGCCTTGCACGTTGGTTTCATCTGATTACCGCAGCCGGATTTATCGCTTTGTACTTGATGACGTCGCTTTCCTGGGTTTATTTAGTCGGTGTAATCATCTCTTATGCCCTGTTAATGTATGAGCACTACATTGTGAAGCCGAATGACTTGACCCGTGTAAATACGGCGTTTTTTACGATGAACAGCGCCTTGAGCATGGCCCTATTTGTATTTACTCTCGTTGATTTGGTGGTGTTTGGGCGATGACCAGACCGTGGGTGATCGGCATCACCGGCGCCAGCGGTGCGGCATACGGCGTCCGGTTATGCCGTTTTATGCTGTCTATGGGAGAGAACATTCATTTGCTGATCACGGATGCCGGCTGGCGCGTGCTGAAGGAAGAACTGGGATGGGACGCTGCCAAGCGGCAGCAAACGATTGAAGCCCAATTCAGCGAGGGAACTGGCAAGCTGGAGTATTATCCCATTCAAGACATCGGGGGGAAAACCGCAAGCGGCTCGTTTTTAACCAAAGGGATGGTCATCGTACCGTGCTCCATGGGGACGCTGGCCGCGATTGCGAATGGAGCCTCGGACAACCTGCTGGAGCGTACGGCGGACGTCATGCTGAAGGAAGGCCGTAAGCTAATCCTTGTCCCGCGGGAAACACCGCTGCATGCGATTCATCTGGAGAACATGCTGAAGCTGTCGCGCATGGGAGTTCGGATCGTTCCGGCTATGCCTGCTTTTTATCAGGGGCCGCAATCAATGGACGATATGATTGATTTTATGGTGGGAAAATTACTGGACAGCATGGAAATTGAACATCAAATGTATAAAAGATGGGGTATGTCAAATGACAACGAACAATCCGGTGATTCGAATCGGCCGCATTGATTTTACGAATGTTTGGCCGCTCTTTTATTATTTTCCGTTTTCTGCCTTTGGTAATGAACTGGAAGTAACTCAGCAAGTGCCGACGGGCTTGAACAAGGCGATGGCCCAAGGGGAAATTGATATCGGACCGATTTCATCGTTTGCTTACGGTGAAAATTATGAGAAATACATGCTGTTCCCTGATATGTCGGTTAGCAGCTACAGTCATGTGAATTCGATTCTTTTCTTTCACCGCAAGCCGATTGAAGAGTTGACGAGTGCTACAATTGCGCTGCCTACTACCTCGGCTACATCGGTTAATCTGCTGAAAATTATTTTATACAAATTTTACCATCTGGAGCCGAACTACGTGTACGCAGCCCCGGAGTTGGATACGATGATGAAGACAGCTGACGCAGCGCTGCTCATCGGCGACCATGCCATCCGCGCCAGCTGGGAAGACAATGGATATATGGTTACGGATCTCGGAGCAGAATGGACCCGCCTGACGGGACAATGGATGTCTTTTGCCGTGTGCACGATCCGCAAGGAAGTTGTAGAACAGCAGCCGGAGCAGATTGAACGGATCTACGAAGCCTTTCTGGAAAGCAAGCGCAAATCGCTTGCCGATATGACAGGAATGATTAATGATGCCCAGAAGCTCATCGGTGGAACAGCCGAGTATTGGGAGCACTATTTTTCAAACCTAAGCTATGAGTTTGGCCCGAAGCAGTGGGAAGGGCTGCAGCTGTATTATCAATATGCAACGGAGCTCGGTTTCTTGGATCGGGAAGTGAAGCTGCATATATGGAATCATAATTCTGTAGTACGGGTGACGGAATGAAACTGTTGGATATTTACGCCAAATTGAAAAAAGATATCAATTATATTGAGAAAGAACTGGAGCGAAGCATTGATGTGGAGCATCCGATGCTCCGAGAAGCTTCGCTGCATTTGCTCAAGGCAGGTGGGAAGCGTATCCGGCCTGTCTTCGTTCTGCTCGGAGCCAAGTTTGGAACCTACGATCTGGAACAGGTGAAGCACGTGGCCGTTCCGCTCGAGCTGATCCATATGGCTACGCTGGTTCATGATGACGTGATAGACGATGCGAATACCCGTAGGGGCCAGCTGACGGTTCGATCGAAATGGGATAACCGGATTGCCATGTATACGGGTGACTACATATTTGCCAAAGCGCTGAATATCGTAACGAAGCTGTCTAATCCGCTCATCCACCAAATCATGTCCAAAGCCATTGTGCAGGTTTGTATCGGGGAGATGGAGCAAATCCGCTTTTTCTTCAACAGCGAGCAGTCGATCAGGGATTACTTGCTGCGCATTAAGCGAAAGACAGCACTGCTTATCGCTATTAGCTGTCAGCTTGGGGCGGTCGCCGCGGGCGCATCGGAGAAAGCGGCACGTCAGCTGTACATTTTCGGATACAATGTGGGGATGGCGTTTCAAGTCAGAGATGACTTGCTGGATTTATTCGGCACGGAGAAGGAGATCGGCAAGCCGCCCGGCAATGACATAAAGCAAGGCAACATCACCATTCCGGTCATATTTGCGCTTCAGAATGAGAAGCTAAAGCCTGAGCTGCTAAGAGAGCTCAAGGTCATTCAGGACACCGACGGACAAACCGATGTGAATCCGTTTCTTAACATCGTGCGCCAAAGTGAAGGAATTGCGCGTTCAGAAGCGATGGCATCCAAATACATAGACAAAGCTATTGCAGCACTGCAGAGCCTTCCTGATATTCAAGCCAAAAAAGATTTGATTAGCATTGCACATTTTATAGGCAATAGGTCCTACTAGAAGATTATCACCATTAAGTTTCTATGATATAGTAAGATTATGAAGGGAGTCGATTTGTAATGGAAAGAACGTTTATCATGATTAAGCCGGATGGCGTCCAAAGAGGTTTGATTGGAGAGATCGTGGGCCGCTTTGAGCGCAAAGGCTTTCGTTTGGTCGCCGCCAAATTTCTGCAAGTGAGTCAGGAGTTGGCTGAAAAGCATTACGCAGAGCATCTCGGCAAGCCTTTTTATGACAATCTGATCCGCTTCATCACTTCCGGACCAGTGTTTGCCATGGTATGGGAAGGGGATCGCATCATTGCTTTGTCCCGCGCGATGATCGGAAAGACGGACGCGTTGGAAGCGGCGCCGGGCACCATTCGTTCGGATTTCTCCGTCACAACCAGGCTCAATTTGATCCATGGCTCGGATTCGGCTGAAAGCGCAGCCTATGAAATCGGCAACTATTTTACGCCAGAGGAAATCGTAAGCTATACGAAAAACATCGAAGCCTGGATCTGATAAAAGCGGGGTTGTAGAGATGGAAGACGATAAAGATTTCCTTTTATTCATTCAAAAAGTGAAGGATTATACATCCATTGATTTAGCACAGTATAAAGAAGCTCAAATGAAACGTCGTCTTACCACGCTGCGGTTGAAAAAGGGGTATAACACGTTTAGTGCCTTTTTTGATGCGATGACAAAGGACAAGGATCTGTTTTACGAGTTCTTGGACCGGATGACGATTAACGTTTCGGAGTTTTGGCGTAACCCTAACCGATGGGAAGTGCTGGAGCAGCGCTTCCTTCCCGAGATGCACCGCAAATCACGCCGACTTAAATGCTGGAGCGCCGCTTGCTCGACTGGTGAAGAGCCGTATACGCTGGCGATGATCCTCTCCGAGCTCGGAGCCTTGAACGACGCCCAGCTGTTTGCGACGGATATTGACGACGGTGCCCTCGACAAGGCCAAGAAAGGCATCTACGCCGATCGCTCGGTCCGGGATGTACCCGCTAAGTATTTGAAAAAATATTATCGGCAAGAAAACCTGACTTATCACATATCGGATACGCTGAAAACCGCCATTAAATACCAGAAGCAAAACTTACTTATCGATCGGTTTGATACTAATTTTGATCTCATTATTTGCCGCAATGTTATGATCTATTTTACCGAAGAAGCGAAGCATGTACTGTATCAAAAGTTTGCCCATGCGCTTAAGCCGGGCGGGATCTTGTTCGTCGGTAGTACCGAGCAAATCTTTAGTCCAGGGCAATATGGCTTGGAGCCAGCCGAAACGTTTTTTTACCGAAAGTCAGGGGCTTAGTGAATAAAGGTTACCAAACGATCCCATACTATGAATATTATGTTATGGAAGCTATTTCCGGCATAAACTGTTCAGGAGGGGCCGTATGGATAAACGAAAAGTCATCACAGCTTATCGTCGGGGCTTTATTACAATGCAAGAGTGCGCGCAAATTCTGGGGATCGACTCCTTGCAGATCGTCGGCATGGTGAATGATCCGGAATGGATCGAAAGCAGCCGCGTACGGGGCAGACAGCCGGTGAATGGCTAGCAGCGGTGTATCTTTTTCAAAAAGCGTTGTTGAACGGCGTGATGTCGTTCCGCAGCGCTTTTTTTATGGCTTCATTTTCTTGTCAAACGGTGGCACCTATACTATAATGAGCAAAAGGACTTAGCACATAAAAGCGCTAAAGCGTCCTAGGCGGATGGCGGCTGTAGGTTCAAGGACGCTGCAAGATATGCCTTATCGGGATAGGATGAAAGGGGACAACCAAATGAGATATTTAACAGCAGGAGAGACGCATGGTCCGCAGCTTACGACCATTATCGAAGGTTTTCCAAGCAATTTAACCATTAACTTTGAAGAAGTTAACTTCCAGCTGGCTCGCCGCCAGAAAGGCTATGGACGTGGCCGGCGCATGCAGATTGAGAAGGATACCGCCAACATCGTGGGCGGTGTGAGACACGGCAAAACTACAGGAGCGCCGATTGCATTGGTCGTTGAGAACAACGATTGGAAGCACTGGACCTCCGTTATGAATATCGAACCGATTGAAGGCAGCGACGAGACGAAGCGCCGGGTGAACCGTCCGCGTCCGGGACATGCCGATCTGAACGGCGGATTGAAGTATAATCAGCGCGATCTTCGCAATATTCTTGAGCGTTCCAGCGCACGCGAAACGACGATGCGCGTAGCAGTTGGGGGTATGGCTCGGCAGCTGTTAAAGGAATTCGGCATTAAAGTGGCGGGACAGGTTATCCGGATCGGCGAAGTGGAAATTCAGCGCCGCGAGCTGCCGATTGATGAGCTGATTTCAATTACGGAAGAGTCGCCGCTGCGGGTGACGGATCAAGATGCGGAAGCACGCATGATCGCTGCGATTGATGCCGCTAAGGATGACGGGGATACGCTTGGTGGTATCGTAGAATGCATTATCGAAGGCGTTCCAACCGGGCTGGGCAGCCACGTGCAATGGGATCGCAAGCTTGATGGCCGCATTGCGCAAGCGGTATTGTCGATTCAAGCGTTCAAAGGCGTAGAGTTCGGCATTGGCTTTGAAGCGGCTGAGCGTAGAGGCTCCTCTGTGCATGATGAGATCATGCATGATGAGTCCCGTGGATTTTACCGCGCAACGAATCGTGCCGGCGGCTTCGAGGGTGGAATGACGACAGGCGAGCAAATTGTTGTTCGCGGTGTAATGAAGCCGATCTCCACCCTCTACAAAGCTCTGCAAAGCGTAGATATCGACACGAAGGAAGCCTTCACTGCTCAGGTTGAGCGTTCAGACACGTGTGCCGTGCCTGCTGCTGGTGTTATCATGGAGAACGTCATCGCTTGGGAAGTGGCCCGCGCATTTATGGAGAAATTCGGTGGTGACTCCATCGAGGAGATTCGCCGCAATTATGAGAGCTACCTGGAGCAGATCAAGCAGTATTAATCCGGATCGGGAGAGTCGGTACTATGAGAGAGCTAACGGTAGATTTGGGAGCAAGATCGTACCCGATTTATATCGGCGAAGGCATTTTGAATGACATTGGTACTTTGTTTGAGAAGCACGGAATTGGGAAAGGTTCACCGCTGCTTGTTGTGACGGATGATCATGTGGCGGAGCATTTCTTGGAACCGGTAGTCAGTCTGCTTCGCACGGCTGGCTATACGACGGCATCACATGTGGTGGCGTCCGGTGAGAAATCCAAGTCACTCAAGGTTCTTGAAGATGTTGTCACGACTGCACTGCAAGCTGGACTGGACCGCAAATCTACTGTGATCGCTCTCGGTGGCGGTGTCGTAGGGGATTTGGCCGGCTTTGTTGCAGCGAGCTACATGCGTGGAGTGCGCTTCGTGCAAATTCCAACGACGATTCTGGCGCATGATAGCAGTGTCGGCGGCAAGGTAGCTGTGAATCATCCGCTGGCCAAAAACATTATCGGCGCGTTTCATCAGCCGGAGATGGTGCTGTACGATACTGCGACGCTTCGTACCCTGCCGGATCGCGACGTCCGCTCCGGACTATCGGAGATGATCAAGCATGGCTTGATCTGGGACGCCGAATTCACCGCATGGTGCGAAGACAATGCCGACAAGCTGGTTGGATTGGACCCGGAGGCGCTGCAGTATGGCCTTTACATGGGCTGTAGGGTGAAGGCGGCCGTGGTGTCCCAAGATGAACGCGAGAATGATCTTCGCGCCATCCTGAACCTCGGCCATACGATCGGGCATGCGCTGGAGGCCGTTGCCGGCTATAACGAGCTGCTGCACGGAGAAGCGATCGCCATTGGCATGGTTGGAGCAGCCAAGCTGTCCGTCCGTATGGGCAATCCGGAGCATGTGTATACGGTGACTAAACGGATTTTTAAGAAATTCGGCCTTCCAACCGCCATTCCAGCTCATATGGATACCGATGCCATTATGAGTGCCATGATGCACGATAAGAAATTTAGCGAAAGCAAGATTGTTTACATCGTCCCAACGGACATCGGCAAAGTAGAAATTAACAAAAATGTATCCGCGGATTGGGTCAGAGACATCGTGGATCAATTAAAACAGGAGGACTGACGCATGTTTGTACGGGGAATTCGCGGCGCCACAACGGTGGAGCACAATGAGGAGAACGAAATTTTAGCTTCGACTTCCGAGCTGCTGAACCAAATCATTCTTGAGAATGGAATCGTGCCGGAAGAAATCGCTTGCGTTTATATTACGGTAACACAAGATCTGACGGCAACCTTCCCTGCGAAGACGATCCGTCAGATGGCCGGCTGGGAGCTGGTTCCGCTGATGTGCTCCGTTGAAATCCCGGTGGAAGGCAGCTTGGCCAAGTGCATTCGCTTAATGGTCATGGTGAACACCGAGAAGAGTCAGCAGGAAATTAACCATGTTTATATGAAGCAGGCTATGCGTCTTCGTCCTGACTTATCCAAATTGACAAAAGCATAATAGAGGTAGTATAGTTAGTTTAAGTATTTCATTGGTGCAGCTTTTGGGAGCATTAGCTGGCCAATCGGTTGAGCAGAGTAGAGCTAGTTGAGTTCAGTTGAGATGAGTCGTTTTATTGTTTTTTGCTAAGAGAAGTTGGATTAGTTGCGCACACTTGTATAGTGACCTTATTTTCTTTTTCGTTACTTTCGTGCTGCAAATTAATCGATCGATTCTATTGGCAGAAGACAGCCATCTTCTGGATGTACACCTCTACCTTGTTGTAGAGGTTTTTTTGTTTTTAACAGACCAGCGAAGCATGATGAGACGAGTAGAGGAGAGATGGACCATGTACACACCGGAAGCGAGCGAAGTCATTCGACTGGCAAGACAGTACAATTTGATTCCCGTCGTACGCCACATGATGGCCGATACGGAAACCCCGATTCGCGTGTTTCAGCATTTTTATGAGGAGAAGCGGGCGTTCTTACTGGAGAGCGTTGAAGGTGGAGTGAAATGGGCTCGATATTCCTTCATCGGCACGGACCCGTTCATGCTGATCCATGCGAAAAACGGCGTAACCCAAATTGAAGGACCGGAGGGAGTCAAAGAATCCCGCGAAAAACCGGTCGATGTGCTGAAAGCATATCTTCGTGATTACACGAGTCCATCCCTTCCGGATTTGCCGCGCTTTACCGGCGGTGCGGTCGGATTTTTCGGATACGATCTGCTGCAATATTATGAAAAGCTACCGAAACACCGGAACGATGATCTGCAAATGAACGATATCGAGTTTATGTTCTGCGATCAGGTTATAGTGTTCGATCATTTCAAACAGCAGCTGAAGGTGATTGCCAACGTCCATGTGCCTCCCCATGGTACAGACGCGGAAATTATCGCTGCCTATGAGCAAACCTGCGCTAAGATCGACGCGACGATTGAACGCTTGAAGCGGCCGTTGCCGGCGCTGTCCATGACGCATCAACCGATTCCGGACGATGTGGACCTGGGCGAGATTCGTTCGAACTTAACGAAGGAGCAATTTATCTCTAACGTGGAGAAGGCCAAGGAATATATCCGGTCTGGGGATATTTTTCAAGTCGTGCTATCACAGCGCTTCGAGATCGAAACGGATGTTTCGCCGCTGCATGTGTACCGAATCTTGCGCACCATGAATCCTTCGCCATATATGTACTGCCTCAAAATGGACGATGAGGTGATTGTTGGTACGTCCCCAGAGATGCTTGTACGAGTGGAGGATGAGAAGGTGGAGACCCGGCCGATCGCTGGGACCCGTCCTCGAGGCAAGACTCAAGAAGAGGACTTGGCGTTGGAGAAAGAACTGCTGGCAGACGAGAAGGAGCGTGCGGAGCATCTGATGCTCGTCGATCTGGGCCGCAACGACATCGGGCGTGTATCGGAATTCGGGACCGTCAAATGCGATACGTTCATGCAAATTGAGAGATACTCCCACGTCATGCATATCGTGTCCAATGTGTCAGGGAAGCTTGCCAAGGATAAAGATTTCTACGATGCGTTCATTTCCTGCTTGCCTGCAGGGACGGTTTCGGGAGCTCCTAAGCTCAGAGCGATGGAGATTATCGCCGAGCTGGAGAATGAAGCGCGCGGCGCCTATGCGGGTGCGATTGGCTACCTAGGCTTTTCCGGCAACCTGGATACATGTATCACGATTCGGACGATCATTTTCAAAAAAGGAAAAGCGTACGTGCAGGCTGGAGCCGGCATCGTGTGGGATTCCGTACCGGAGAGCGAGTATCAGGAAACGGTCAATAAAGCGAAGGGCATGCTGAAATCGATTCGCACGGCGGAAGCAGTCTTCGCATCCAAGCCGAAGGAATATGCACTGATCAATCATGACTATTACGAATAACTCGATCTGCATGTAACTGCAGGAGTTCTATAGAATTACAGTTTATGGGGAGGCATGAAAACGATGGAGCAGCAAAAAACTACGATTCAACAGGCAGTTAAGAAAGTGATTTTACAGCAGCATTTGACACGGGCGGAAGCGCGGGATGTCATGTCGGCGATCATGGAAGGCGAAGCAACACCGGCTCAGATCGGAGGTTTGCTGACCGGGCTTAGCATTAAAGGTGAGACGATCGAGGAAATTGCCGGCTTTGCGGAGACGATGCGCGCGAAGGCAAACCGGGTGCACACCGAGCGTGTGAACCTGCTGGATACATGCGGCACAGGCGGCGATGGAGCGGATACGTTCAACATTTCCACCACGTCCGCTATCGTTGCCGCAGCAGGCGGCATTCGCGTGGCTAAACACGGGAATAAAGCGATGTCCAGCAAAAGCGGCAGTGCGGATGTGCTCGAAGCGCTGGGCGTCAATATTCGCTTGAATCAAGAGCAGGCCGCTTATTGCCTGGAGAATGTAGGAATCTGCTTCATGTTTGCGCAGCTCTATCATCAATCAATGAAGCATGTAGCGGCGCCGCGGCGGGAATTAGGGGTGCGGACGGTGTTCAACCTGCTCGGACCACTGACCAACCCTGCTGGGGCTGACCGCCAAGTGCTGGGCATTTATGATCGTGGCAAAACGGAGACAATCGCTCATGTTATGCAAGCCTTGGGCGTAAAGCGTTCCCTCGTTGTAGCAAGCTATGACGGGCTGGATGAAATCAGCATCTCGGCTCCGACTCAGATTACGGAGCTCAAAGAAGGGGAGATTCATACCTTTGATATCACTCCGGATGATCTCGGGCTGCGTACTTATTCGGTGAAGGATGTTGTAGGCGGAGATCCAGTTGTGAATGCCGAGATTATTCGTAATATTTTCAATGGCGAGACCGGCGCTTGCCGCGATATTGTGCTGGCGAATGCAGGTGCATGCTTCTATGTCACGGGGACTACGTCCACGCTGCAGGAAGGCGTCAAATACGCCGCGCAAGTGATTGACTCCGGCCGCGCGAAGGCCAAACTCGAGCAATTAGTTCAGTGTACGGGAGAAATGAGCCATGTTTCTTGATAAAATCGTAGCAACGAAAACAGTAGAGGTAGCCGAGCTAAAAGCACGGTTGTCGATTGCCGAAATGGAGCGCCGCATTGCGGAGCTCCCAGCCACCTTAGGCTTTGAGAAGGCGCTGACGGTCTCGCGGAAACGTCCGATGGGGCTAATTGCCGAAGTGAAAAAAGCATCTCCGTCCAAAGGATTGATCCGGGACGATTTCGAGCCGGTACAGCTGGCTCAGGCATATGAACGTGCCGGTGCAGATTGCATCTCCGTGCTGACCGATGTACAGTATTTTCAGGGCGCGAATGCGTATCTGAGCCAAATCCGTCAATCGGTGAACATACCGATCCTGCGCAAGGATTTTACGATCGATCCACATCAAATCTATGAAGCCCGCTGCATTGGGGCAGATGCCATTCTGCTGATCGCTGCGATTCTTACGACAGAGCAAACGAGAGAATTCCAATCGATCGCCCGCAGCATCGGCTTGGATGTACTGATCGAGGTGCATGACAAGGAAGAGCTGGATCGGGTATTGGAGCTTAGTCCTACTCTTGTCGGGATCAATAACCGCAACCTCAAGACGTTCGTCACCGACCTGGGAACGACCGAGGAGCTTGTGAAGCATATTCCTGCCGGGATTACGGTAGTCAGCGAAAGCGGCATCTCGAAGGCGTCCGAAATTGACTGGCTGCATTCCGTGGGAGCCCGTGCGGTGCTGGTTGGAGAGCATTTCATGCGCCAGCCGGACGTGACTGATGCCGTTCATCTTCTTATGGGTGAATATGCGTCCAAGGAGCTGTAGGTCATGGCGATGGTAAAAATTTGCGGTCTCCAAACCGTTGAAGCGGTTCGTGAGACGGCCGGTCTTGCCGTTGATCATATCGGCTTTATGTTTGCTCGGAGCAAGCGTCAGGTTACGCCCGAGCAAGCAGGAGAGCTGATCCGGCAAGGACTGCCGGTAAAAGGGACAGCAGGCCGGCCCGAGGCGGTCGGTGTGTTCGTCAATCCTTCGAAAGAAGAGTTGAGTGCCGTATTGGACAAAGCGCCGCTCGATGTGATCCAGCTACACGGGCAGGAGGATGCCGCTTTTTGCTGCTGGGTTAAAGAGACGTTTCCAGGTGTCTGTGTGTTCAAGGTGATCTCAGTCACCAGCACGAGTGCGGGCGGTGAGCAATCGCAGGATTCCAGTCCTGAGGCGATTCTCAGTTCGTATAAGCCATATATCGACGGTGTGCTTCTCGATACCTTTGACCCCGTTTATGGCGGTGGCTCAGGCAAAACGTTTGATTGGGACGCCATCCCGCCATTCCTGTCCTGGTGCAGACAAGCAGGCATACCGCTGCTTGTTGCCGGAGGACTTGCTCCTGACAATGTAGCAGATTTGATTCAGACCTATGCCCCCGATGGGGTAGACGTTTCCAGCGGTGTTGAAACCGATGGCATCAAAGACTTAACCAAAATACGCAGCTTTGTCGAAAGGGTGAAAACCATTGTTTAATGGACCGGATGAGTATGGCCGATTCGGGAAATTCGGCGGGCGTTATGTGCCGGAAACCTTGATGAACGCTTTGATTGAGCTGGAGGAAGCATTTAAGAAATATACGAAAGAAGAGAAATTTCAGCAGGAGCTGAACTACTTGCTGCACCGGTATTCGGGGCGGCCGACGTCACTCTACTATGCTGAGCGGTTAACCGAGACGCTGGGCGGCGCCAAAATTTATTTGAAGCGGGAAGACCTGAATCATACCGGCGCTCACAAAATCAACAACGCACTGGGGCAAGGGCTGCTGGCCAAATGGATGGGCAAAACCAAAATCATCGCTGAGACCGGAGCAGGTCAGCACGGCGTGGCAACTGCGACCGTAGCCGCTTTACTCGGATTTGAGTGCAAAGTGTTTATGGGCGAAGAAGACATTAAACGTCAGCAGCTGAACGTGTTTCGGATGAATCTGCTGGGCGCTGAGGTTGTGCCTGTCACTTCTGGTACACGTACGCTGAAAGATGCATGCAACGAAACGCTGCGGTACTGGGTTAGCGAGGTTGAAGATACGTTCTACATTCTTGGCTCGGCTACAGGGCCTCACCCGTATCCGATGATGGTTCGTGATTTCCAGCGCATTATTGGCGATGAGTCCCGCAAGCAAATTGTAGAGCAAGAAGGTCGTCTGCCCGATGCGGTTGTAGCGGCTGTAGGCGGCGGAAGCAATGCGATTGGTATTTTTTATCCATTCGTTCAAGACGACGGCGTTCGTTTAATCGGTGTAGAGGCAGCGGGGCACGGTGTCGAAACCGAGCAGCATGCGGCCACGATGACCAAAGGAACGGTAGGCGTGTTCCAAGGCTCCTACAGCTTCCTGCTGCAGGATGAGCATGGACAAGTTCAAGAGGCGCACTCGATTTCCGCAGGCTTGGATTATCCGGGCATTGGACCGGAGCACGCACATTTGAAAGATACCGGCCGCGCTGAGTATGTGCCGATCACGGATAAAGAAGCGTTGGATGCACTGCAGCTGCTCAGCCGTACCGAAGGCATTATTCCAGCGCTTGAAAGCGCTCATGCCATTGCGCACGTGACCAAGCTGGCGCCGACAATGGCCAAGGATGAAATCATTGTGGTGAGCTTGTCCGGCCGTGGCGACAAAGACGTGGAAGCGATCATGAAATATTTGGGAGGCGGCGTGAATGAATCGCATTGATCGTAAATTTGCAGAGCAACGCGCACTGAAGCAGCCTGCGTTTATTCCATTTTTGACGATCGGCGATCCGGACGTCCGTACCTCGATCGATATTATTAAGGAGCTGGAAAAAACCGGCGCAAGCATCGTGGAGCTCGGTGTGCCGTACTCCGATCCTTTAGCCGACGGTCCGGTCATTCAACGCTCCTCGCAGCGCGCCCTCAAAGGTGCACGCATATCGATATTGGATGTCATCGGAGCGGCGAAAACGGCCCGCAGCGAAGGCTGCGAGCTTCCTTTTATCCTGTTTACTTACTATAACCCTGTGCTTCAAATCGGCTTGGAACGCATCTTCCCGATTTTGGCCGAGAATGAGATCAGCGGTTTGATCATTCCAGACCTGCCGATGGAAGAGGATGCAGAGGTTAGAGTACTTGCAGAGCGCTATAATATTCATTTGATTCCGCTTGTTGCGCCAACCTCGAAGGAGCGGGTTCAACGGATCGCATCGCGTGCCAGCGGGTTCGTTTATTGCGTATCCTCCTTGGGCGTTACAGGGACTCGGACGCAATTCCATACCGGGATTGATGAGTTTCTGGACACGGTTAAAAAATCGACTAATCTGCCGATTGCCGTTGGCTTCGGGATTTCAAACCATGAGCAATATGCCCGGTTTTCGCAAATTTGTGACGGAGTAGTTGTAGGCAGTGCTTTGGTTCGACAAGTTGAAGATGCACTGCCCCTGCTCACGAACGAACAAACAAAATCGCAAGGGCTCTTGCAAATTCACAAATATGTGAGAGAATTAATGGGAAACTAGCACCCATTTCTCATTCGACGAGGTGACCATTTCGTGCAACCGAAAAAGAATATTGTCCACTTGCCGGTATACCAACCGGGTAAACCTATTGATGAAGTTAAGCGCGAGCTGGGATTGACCGAAGTAATTAAGCTGGCCTCCAACGAAAATCCGTTCGGATATTCGCCGAAGGCGAAAGAAGCGATTCTAGCAGCTATCGATCAGGTTAGCATTTATCCGGACGGCGGGGCAGTAGAGCTGACCGCAGCGCTGTCCGCACAGTTTGGCGTAGAGCCGAACCAAATTATTTTTGGTGCAGGATCCGACGAAATCATTATGATGATCGCTCGTGCGTTTCTGTCTCCAGGAGAAGAGACCATTTATGCCGTGCCAACTTTCCCTCAGTATCGTCATAATGCTGAAGTGGAAGGTGCGGTCGTTATTGAAGTTCCGGTTGATGAAACGGGCACACATGATTTGAAAGCAATGCTTGCTAAAGTGAATGATAAAACGAAAGTCGTTTGGATTTGCAATCCGAACAATCCGACCGGCACAATGCTGACGGAGAAGGAAGTCAAGGATTTCATGGAAGCTGTTCCGAAGCATGTGTTGGTCGTTCTTGATGAAGCCTATGCGGAATACAACGTTACTGATCAATATCCGGATGGCTTCGCACTATTGAAGCAGCATAAGAATATCGTTCTTCTCCGTACCTTCTCTAAAATCTATGGCCTTGCATCCCTCCGGATCGGCTACGGCGTTGGTCATCCAGACGTGATCCGTTCGATCAACCAAGTGCGGGAGCCGTTCAATACGACTACGTTCGCACAAAAAGCAGCTTTAGCTGCAGCAAGCGATCAAGCATTCATCGATTTCTGCCGCGAGTCGAATGCCAAGGGAATTCGCCAATTGCAGGCCAAATTCGACGAGCTTGGACTGCCTTATTTCGATGCTCACGGCAACTTTATTATGGTAGACGTAAAGCGCTCTGGCGCTGCTGTATTCCAAGCGCTGCTTAGAAAAGGAATCATTATCCGACATGATCCAAGCTGGGGCTATCCGACCAAAATCCGCGTGACCGTTGGCAGCGAAGAGCAAAACAATAAATTTTTAGAGGCGCTGGAGCAGGTTCTCAGCGAAGTGACTGTTTAATGACAAAAATCACTATATTCGCCGTAGGTTTAATCGGCGGATCGTTAGCTATGTGCTTCAAAGGCAAGCCAGGCATTAAAGTAGTAGGACATTCGAACAATCCAAGCTCCGTGGAAAAATATTTGAAGCGGGAAGTCGTGGACGAAGCGACCACCTCGATGGAGGAAGCCGTTCGCGACGCCGATTATATTTTCCTGTGCGTACCCGTAGGCAACTTGGAAGAGTATTTACTTAAGCTGTCTAAGCTTCCACTTAAGCCTGGTTGCATCATTACGGATGTTGGCAGCACCAAAGCTTCTATTGCACGCTGTGCGGCTCAGCTTCAACTGAAGGATGCGTATTTTATCGGCGGTCATCCGATGGCCGGTAAAGAAAAATCCGGTGTAGAGGCGGCAACTTCGCGTTTGTTCGAAAATGCGTTTTACGTTCTGACACCGGAATCACGGACGCCGCAAGAAGTTTATGATCGGTTGGCCGAGCTCCTCAAATGGACGAAAGCGCATATCGTCAAGGTAGATCCGGCGCGGCACGATGAAATTGTCGGCGCTATCAGCCATTTGCCGCATATTATCGCAGTCGCTTTGGTCAACCAAATCGCCGGCTACAACGAATCGAATTCGTTGTACAAGGATTTGGCCGCCGGAGGCTTCCGCGATATTACCCGGATCGCTTCCAGCGATCCGATTATCTGGCGCGATATCCTGCTGGACAATAAATCAGTGCTGCTTCAACTGCTGAAGGATTGGAACGCAGAGATTGCCAGCTTCATCCGTCTTCTTGAAAAGGGTGATGGTCCGGGTATCGAGCAGGAATTCCTTCGTGCCAACCAGTTCCGTAACGGCTTACCAGAGCGCCGGAAGGGTGTTATTCACTCTTTTTACGATGTTTATGTTGATGTTCCCGACCATCCGGGTGTCATCGGACAGATTACAACGCTGCTCGGCAGCCATCGCATCAACCTGAGCAATATCCAAATCATCGAGAGCAGGGAAGACGTTCCTGGCGTCCTTCGCTTATCCTTTAGTGAAGAAAGCCACATGGACAAAGCCCTCGAGCTATTGAAAAAAGACTACGCGGTTCACGTGTAGTCTTTTTTCTTTGTGTTTGGGTCATTCTCGCTGACCCCGAATGGGGGCAGTCGAGAGTCATGCGCTCAAACGTAAAGCGTGTCCGTCTATCGCCTGCTGGAAGCCAGGCATAGACGGACAAACGCGCTCTCCGCACCCAAGTAACTCCACCCCAACTCCGCAGTATCGCAACAGACGTGTCGTCGTCGAGGGGAGGCGAAAAAGCGCTTTCAAAAAAATGTTGACAAATTGAAAACGTATACATATAATAAAAGTACAGTATGGTTTCTCTCCACTCCTATCCGAATAATGGCACTATGTGCAACCGCCTGATTTATCAGGCGGGCTTTTTTTTGTCCATAAAGGTTGTTTTTCTTTAATCCATCATATAGTGGTAAAAGTGCACACTGTTTATTGGAAGTTTTTATGAAACTTGTCGATTCAGCAGGATTTTTGACCTAGGATCACGAATAATGTATGTCATATTATTTTCCTGCAAATTATTTTGAGGATGACCGCAACTTTCTTACTCCCTTATAGTAATAACATAAAGAATCGCTGGGAGTAATTAGTGTTGACAACTGACAGCGGAGTAAAGTTGCAGCAGTTGCGACAGGAATCACAAGGAGGGTCGCTTTCGAATGACCGATTCCCAGTTGATCAGAGAAATAAAAGACGGCAACGTCGAGCTTTACGATGAATTAATGCGCCGCTACGAACGCAAAATTTTAGCGTTTATATTCCACATGCTGAAAAGTGCACATATGGAGTCATTGGCCGAGGATCTTTGCAATGAAACGTTTTACAAGGCTTATCGGAGTCTGAACTCGTTTCGCGAGGTGGAAGCGACCTTTTCGACATGGCTGTACACGATCGCACGGAATACCGTTCTAAGCGAGCTGCGTAAACATAAAAACAATCAGGTTTCTTTGGAGCAGAGCGGATATACGCCTCAGGCGGCATTGGAAGCACTTCCCGAACAAACGATCCTTCGCAACGAGAAGGTGTCCATGGTACGGGATGCAATCAACAACTTGCCCGAGAAACAGCGTTCCGCATTGATTTTGCGAGAGTATGACCAACTGGATTATCAAGAGATTGCCAATATATTGGGCCAAACGGTCAGTTCGGTCAAATCTTTGTTGTTCAGAGCAAGGGCTAGCGTGAAGCTTCAGTTGGAACCATACTTTCTTGAACCGATTTTTGAGGAGTATGAGGAGATGAGCCGGAGATGAAATGTGACGAGATAGAGGAATGGCTAGGGATCTACTGGGACTTGCCGGAGGAAGACGAGCAACGACAAGTGGTGGATAGACATATTGAGCAGTGCAGGTCGTGCGCAGAAGAATTCGAGATTTGGCAGGAGAGCACCGATTTGATTCGCACCTCGGTTGACGGCGGTGAGCCGGCGGCGATACCGATGTCTGTATCTTCAAGCGTCATGAAACGGATCTATCAGGAGGATTCTTGGCGTGTACCGGTCGGAGGCCGTTTGTATCATTTTTCATACAAGCTGCGCCGCAACTTGACAGCAGTCGTCTCGCTTTGTCTGGCGATGTTTATGTTCACGTTTATGTTTTCCATCCTGAATGAGCGTGGAGGAGAACAGCCGACCAGTCATGATTCCGCTGTATTTGGACGCATTGGAGATCCGGTGGTCCTGGCAAGCAGCCAGACGGATTCGATGAATGTTCACGCGATGCCAACGGCCGTGGCCAGCCTGAAAGGCTTCAGTGAGCCATTTATGTATCATGTAGGTCCGATCCATACAGTCAAGGATTACATATTGTTTATCTCGCTGTTGGGATTGACCAGTACACTGCTCATCATGAATTGGCTCTCGAGAACAAGAAGCTGAGAATGACAATGGAGTAGCTCAAGCCCATTAGGGCTGAGCTTTCTTTTATTTCATACGAACCTATTAAAGGAGACTGCTTCGGATGACAACGATTGGATTTATACGACATGGGACAACCGAATGGAATTTAGCCGGAAGAATGCAGGGCCAGATGGATACGCCGTTAGCTGAAGTAGGACGCATTCAAGCAGACCTGCTGGCGAATAGACTTGTTGGCGAGGCTTGGGACGGCATTTTGTCAAGCGATCTGAAGAGGGCGAGTGAAACGGCGCAGACCATCTCCAAGGTAACGGGAACTCCGATCTTGGGAGAAGATAGAAGATTGAGAGAGCGTTCGTTCGGGCAAGTCGAGGGGACGACGCTGGAGGAACGAGTACAGCGGTGGGGCGAGAAGTGGCGCGAGTTGGATCTGGGGATGGAGACCGATGAAGCGTTACTGGAGCGATGGGGCTCATTCCTAAATGATCTGGAGGATCAGCACAGCGGCAAGCGGATTCTGCTGGTGAGTCATGGCGGATACATTGCGCCGATCTTAGGTCATTACATTGGGCGTACAATTGAAGAGCATTTACAGAACACGTCGCTCACCATTTTGCAGAAATCCAGCGAAGGGTGGGTTTGCAGCCTGCTGAATTGCACCGCGCATTTGGCGGTTTTGGAGAACAGAGCTTAAGCCAATCAGGGCTTGAGCTTTTTTTATTTTATTAGCCAGTCCGATTGAACGGTAGAAAGCGCATCTCGTCCGCCTACTGCATAAAATAATGTACTTACACAACGGGGCGTGAGACAGATGTGGTATGACTTTTTGTACAGTAGTATCGTGTTGATTTGTGTAGCCGGAGTTTTCATCGGATTAGGCTTAACCGACCGCAATAGGAAAAAATAAGTTTCTTCACACCGCGTTTAAAACCGGAACATTGTCCAATAATGGTTAATGAGATCCATGTTCCGGAGGTGCAGCGCATGAATTTAGCGGATATGTTAAGCTACGCAGACATCCATGAACTTAGCCGCATTGCGGGGAATTACAACTGCAAATGCGACGGACACTCCAAAAACGAGCTCATTCAATCGATTCTGTCGATCGTCGGTCGAAGGGAAATCTTCGAAGGACAAGTGGATGAGTTGTCCATTGAGGATGTTCGTTTTTTGAATTCTTTACTGTTTGAGAAGCGGGATTCCTTCAGTCTGGAGGAGTTGGTCGCGCGGGTTCAGCAGAGCCGGTTTAATAAGGAGGACGCCAGCCCTGACTGGAATCCGAGAGACGTCATCGCACGCTTTAAACAGCGGGGGTGGTTGTTCAGCGGGTATTCGCATCAGACGAGGTACTTGTTTCAGGTTCCGCTCGATTTAAAGCGCAGATTTATTGCGGCACTCGGCAAACAATTTCAGCAAAAGCTCGAGTCTATGGATGAGCCAACGGTATATCGGGATGAACAAAAGCTGATGGTGGACGATATTTGGAGCTTTTTGCATTATCTCCGGGGTCAAGAGATCATGTTAACCTCGGAAAATGTTATGTACAAACGAAGCCTGCAGCAAATTCTCGAACGCTTAGCCGTGATGGAAGAACCCGTCGGCAAAACGGCATGGAGATTCGGCTACGGACGCATGTTCCGCGATTATCCGAACCGGTTCTCCTTCATCTATGATTATTGCTACTATAATGATCTGATTTCGGAGCATAATCAAGTGTTGGCGCTTACGGATAAGGGGATAGCAAGAGTAGACGGAGAAATGAAAGAAGATCCGGCGTCCGTTTACCGATTTTGGCTGCGTCTATATAAAGGGCCGATCCCAAATCTGCAGTCGCTCGTTCATTGGTTGAACCTGCTCGCGAAAGGCTGGGTTACGGTCGATTCGACAAGAGAAGCGCTGGTTCAGCTCATCAGGCCGTTTTACTATGACACATCGGAATCGATCTTTGAGCAGCGAGTCCTGCAAATGATGATGCACTTGGGGCTGCTTCGGATCGGTGAGGACGCGCAGCGCGGTACCGTGATTCAAATTACGCGTCTGGGCAGCGGGATTATCGAAGGAACGTATGTTCCGGATGATGAAAAGATTGTAATTCCGTTTGACAAGCGCTGAATCGACTTGCTACAATCACTCCCAAATTGGGATATGAAACCAAACAACGTTGCAGCTAACTTCGGTCTTTCGATGTTAGCTGTCAACATAAGGGAGTGGGAATGAACATGCTGCATAGCTACAACGGAATTGTCCCTCAAGTACACCCGACAGTATTTTTGGCGGCCGGGGTGCAGATTATCGGGGATGTGATCATTGAAGAAGGAGCAAGCATCTGGTACAACACGGTGCTTCGGGGCGATCTGGCTCCCATTCGAATCGGCAAACGGAGCAACATTCAAGACGGATGTATTGGTCATGTCAATGTCAATCAGCCACTGATCATCGCGGATGAAGTTTCCGTTGGCCACGGTGCCATTATTCATGGCTGCGAGGTGGGCAGAGGCACATTAATCGGGATGGGGGCTATAGTACTAAACGGTGCCACTATCGGTGAATATGCTTTAATAGGGGCAGGTGCGCTGGTTACTGAGAATAAGTCGATTCCGCCACGCACGCTTTCTCTGGGAACTCCTGCCAAAGTGGTTCGCGAACTATCCGAAGCAGACTTCGAGCGAATGCATCGAACCATGGAAAGCTACTGCATCAAGGGCGGAGAGTACCGGAGTGAACAAATGAAGCCATAGCTGAAAAGTAAACAAAGCAAAGGATCAAGACCCAGTTTGGAGGTAGGTACTATGGGCAAAATGAACGTGACAAACGATATGATGCTGGGCTTGTTTGCGGAGATGGTGCTAGACGAGGCGCTTCGCAAATATAAGGAACAGTATCTGTACAGAGAAATCGATCAAGCGCTCGCCAAGGGAGACGAATCGTCTTTTATTGCCCTCACGACCGAACTCAATACGCTTCGCTCCCTCGCGTAACATCCAGGCAGATCCTTAAGGCATGACAATTTTATGAAAGACATGTGAAGCTACGTTCATATGTCTTTTTTTTATGGTAGAGTATGGGGTGGAAAGAAGGTGAATAAATGAAATTCAACGATATTGAGCAGCACAGCTGGGACGAGCTCAAGCCTTATTTAGACACGTGTCTCCTTCCAGTCACAGGTCTGTCGGGGGTGGAGGCGCCATGGGAAGCCGTGGTGGAACTTGAACGGTTAAGAGATGCCTTGGATCTGCTGGAAATCCCGTTTAAAGGCAGAGTAGTTACTTACCCAGCTTTGCACTATGGAACAACGACATCGGATCCCGCCAGTTCGGACATGTTGGATTCCGTCTGCGCGAATTTGAAAGCAAGCGGGTTTCGCTATGTCGTTCTCGTAACCGCCCGTTCGGAAGACCATGTGTCTCTCGTCTGTCGAAATGCGGAGCTTATTCTTCGCTTTACACCGGACGAGCTGGAGAGCTCTTTAATGGAAGCAAAGCAAAAAGCCTCTGCCGCGATGACTAAGCTATGGAGTGGAAGTCAATGATTTCGGGGGATGTATGATCCGTGGAAAAACTGCAAATTCTATGTAAGAGCCCACATTCTCCAAGCCTGAAATACAGTTGTGACAATTTCGTTAAACTGTCCGCGGCGCTTGGCTTTACAGCGCAGTAAGGCTCGTCTTCATTCTTGACGCACCCTAAGACGTAGGCTATTATTAGTTATGTCCTAGTATCTGGTGTAAAGTTATGTCGAACGACTGATATATGTTGCAAAAGGGGGTAGAACAAGAATGAACGATCACACGAATCAAGAGGCGCAGCACGGCGAGAAACCTGTCAAACGACGCGAAATGTCTAGACGTCAGTTTCTTTCCTATACCCTTGGCGGAGCCGGCGCATTCATGGGTGCTGGAATGATCATCCCGATGATTCGGTTTGCAGTGGATCCAGTCCTGAAACCTAAGACGCAAGCGGCTTGGGTTAAGGTTGTGGAAGAGTCGAAGATTACGGACGAGCCGAAATCCTTCAAATTCAAAGTGCATCAAGTCGACGGTTGGTATGAGAGCGATCCAGAGCTTGAGGCGTGGATTTCCAAAGGGAAAGATGGCAAGATCTTCGCTTTGAATCCAACTTGTAAGCATCTTGGCTGTACGGTCAACTGGAACGCGAATCCGGAGTACAAGGATCAGTACTTCTGTCCGTGCCATGGCGCGCACTACACGTCGGACGGCAAGAACTTGGCCGTAGCACCCGCGCCGCTTGACCAGTACGAATTGAAGATTGAAAACGGCTTTGTTTATCTCGGTCAGCTCGGTCCGAACAAACGGGTGTAATAAGGAGGCGTAGCATCAGATGTTTAAAAATGTCTATAACTGGATTGATGAACGTCTAGATATCACGCCAATGTGGAGAGACGTTGCGGATCACGAGGTTCCGGAGCACGTTAACCCGGCGCATCACTTTTCCGCATTCGTTTATTGCTTTGGCGGATTGACGTTTTTTATCACGGTTATACAAATTTTGTCGGGTATGTTCCTGACTATGTACTATGTACCGGATATTATCAATGCTTATGCGAGCGTAGACTACCTGCAGCATAAGGTTGCTTTCGGCGTCATCGTACGCGGCATGCATCACTGGGGTGCCAGCTTGGTTATCGTTATGATGTTCTTACATACGCTCCGCGTGTTCTTTACAGGCTCTTACAAGGCGCCGCGGGAAATGAACTGGGTCGTAGGTATGCTGATTTTCTTTGTCATGTTAGGCCTTGGTTTCACAGGGTATTTGCTCCCTTGGGACAACAAAGCTTATTTTGCGACTCAGGTCGGTATTAAAATTGCCGCTTCCGTTCCTTATCTCGGTGATTACATTAAAATCTTCCTGCAAGGCGGCGAAATTGTAGGGGCTCAAACATTGACGAGATTCTTTGCGCTTCATGTGTTCTTCCTTCCAGGCGCGCTCTTGGCGTTGCTTGCTGGACACTTCTTCATGATTCGTAAACAAGGGATTTCAGGCCCACTATAATATTCTGCTAAGGAAATGAGAAGGAGGGGCGTTAAGTGGCTCACGGTCATAAATCTGACGAAAAAATCGTGTTTGTTGGGGATTCACGTGTTCGCGCCAAATCGTCGCGAATGATCCCTCAAGATTTCTCTGCATATCCAGGGAAGTCGGAAGTGTTCATTCCGAACTTCTTGCTTAAGGAATGGATGGTAGGCGTTGTCGTAATGGTCGGTGTCTTAACGCTGGTTATGTCCGAAGCGGCTCCGCTCGGATATCCTGCTGACCCGACGAACACGCAATTCATTCCAATGCCAGACTGGTACTTCTTGTTCATGTATCAGCTCCTGAAATATCCTTATACATCCAATCACTTCGTCGTTATGGGAACACTCGCTGTACCAGCGATCCTGTTCGGCGGATTAATGATGGCGCCTTTCCTGGATACAGGGAAGGAAAGACGCTTCTACAAGCGTCCGATTGCTAGCTCCTTGATGTTCCTGAGCTTGATCGCTTGTGCTTACTTGACCGTTACATCGTGGCATCATTACGAGCTTGAGCTTAAGGAGAAGAACATTATTCCTGAGCATATCAAGCGCGAAGAAGAGCTACATGCAGCCAAGGGGGCGGGCGGCGAAGGCGGCGGAACAGCCAAACCGGGCGGCGCAGCCCAAGCGGCGGCCATCGTTGCACCGGATGATCCGGGTGCTGAGATCTTCAAGAAAGCAACTTGCGTATCTTGCCATGGCGGCGAGCTGAAAGGAATGCCGTCCTCCGGTATCCCAGCGCTTCGCGGCATTGGAGATAAGAAAGATAAAGCAGCGATCATGAACGTCATTCAAAAGGGTCAAGGAAACATGAGCCCACAATACGATGACAACATCAAGAAAGGCCTGACAGCGGCTGATATGGATAAGCTGGCTGACTGGCTGTCCAGACAGAAGAAGCAATAAGTAAAAACCTGACCGTTTGCTGCGGTCAGGTTTTTTTAGATCACTGGAAGGGAGAGTGCACACGTGTGGAGTTGGCGGTTGTCGTATTATTTTTCACGTGAATTTTTAGGGAGCCGTTGGATGCTCTGGAGCTTATTCTGGGTCAATCTGCTTGGAACGATCTATGGCTACGAGTGGTATTGGAAGCAGCTGGTATATACGGCCCAGGAGATTTCGCCATGGCTGCTGCCGTTTGTGCCGGATAGTCCAACAGCCAGCTTATTCTTTACATTCGTGCTCATCTATTTGCTGATTGAAAGCAAACGGAATGACGACCAATCCAATAAACCAGCCGGGATCGTTAGAGGCTTCGTGGAAGCGTTTGCGGTCATTACCTCGTTCAAGTACGGCATATGGGCCGTTTCGATGATTATGGCCTCGGCGTATCAGGGAGATTCGTTGGTCTGGCAGGATTGGATGCTCTCGATCTCTCACTTAGGGATGGCTGCAGAGGCGCTGCTTTATTTTGCATTTTATCGTTACCGGTGGTCTTCGGTTGTACTCGCTGCGGCGTGGGCGTTTCTTAATGATTATATGGACTACACCGCTGGTGTTTTTCCTTGGCTGCCTGAGGTTTTAATGGATGATTTGCCTGCGGTGGAGACCTTTACGATCAGCTTAAGCGTCGTCAGCGCGGTGGTCGCCATGGTGATGTGGTTAATTCGGGAATTACGTGCGTTCTCACCGAGAAAATCGGTCTAATCTTGGACATACTCCCATAGGATTTACTATTGACAATGGCTATCGGCTATGACACGTTGTCCAATTGTATATTGGGAGAGGATGTCCGATGTTAGGAGCAAGGAATTGGAAGTGGACCGGAATCTTGATGATGCTGATGATTACCGGCACGTTGTTGTTAGGCTGCAGCTCAGTGGGGCAATCGAAAGTGGCAGCGATACCCAAGCCATCGCAGGAGCAGCTTCATAAAGTAGAACTGTTGAATAAGACGGCCGACGACATGTACCAGAAGGTAATGAAAGGGAATTTCGAGGGCGGAAGAGTGGGGCTGCAGCAGCTTAGCGATCAAGTACCGCAAATTCGATTCGAGGGAATCACATCGGTAGAGGGCATAAACGCTCTTACGGAGACGATCACGCAGGCGAAGCGCGTATTTAATGCAGCGAAGATCAATGCGGGAGAAGGACAAGTGTATGCGGCCAAAATTCGGCTGGCGACCGATGCGCTGACGCACAGCAACCAGCCGATGTGGCTGCAGTACTATAAGCTGCTTCAAGATGATGTGAATCTGCTGGAGCAAGCTGCGAAGCAGCAGAGCAAGGCGGATTTGCAAAAAATCGCAGCCCAGCTGGACCAGCACTATGGAGTCATTCACCCGAGCCTCCTGATTAGCCGCAGTCCCACAGACGTGGAAAAGATGGATTCGCTGAATACGTTTGTAAAAACGCAGATTAGTTCATCCGCAGAGCCGTATAAAAATATTTTAAATGCCGTCACCCCCATGCGTCAGACGCTCGATAAGCTCTTTATGAAGCGGGAAACGACGGCTTACCTGCCTTATGCCGATCAGCAGAATCCGATCCTTTGGACGCTGGTGATTGGGTCGGTTATCATGATGGCCCTCGGCTTTGCGGGCTGGCGGTTGTCCAGAAAAAATGATGGGCTTGTTACTGTTCAGCGCATTGATGAGGCATAACTGAATATGTACCTTATTTGGGCTTAAAGCCTTCGCCGACGACGTCGTGCACCTCCGTGATTATGATAAACGCGAGAGGATCGACAACGTAGACGATGTCTTTAAGCCTTTTCATTTCACTGCGTGCGACGACGCAATAGATGACATTTTTATTTTGCTTGGAATAAGCGCCGACGGCCGGAAACAAAGTGGCTCCCCGGTCCAGCTCCTTGGTAATGGCTGCCGCAACCGTCTCGGAGTGATCGGTAATAATGGTAAATGCCCGTGCGGCATAGGCGCCTTCGATGATGATATCAATCATTTTGGAAGCGATAAAGACGGCTACGAAGGTATAGAGAATTTTCTCTTTGGGGATGAACAGTATGGAAGAGCCAATGACCACCCCATCAATGCACAAAATAATTTGCCCCATGCTCCAGCCTTTCAGCTTTTGAGCAATACGGGCTAGAATGTCTGCACCGCCCGTCGTACCGCCGTACCGAAACACAATCCCAAGCCCAGTCCCCACCGTAAAGCCGGCATAGGCGGTAACCAGAAAATAATCGTGCTCCGTGCGAAAGGGAACAATCAGCCCTTTTTGAATCAGCAGCTCCATGACCCATAGAAAAAAAGAAACCGAAACGGTACCGATGATGGTGTAGAGCATTGACGATTTGCCAAGCACCCTCCAGCCTAGATAAAACAGCGGGAAGTTCATAATTAATGATGTAACGGACGGCGGAAGGCCGAAAATATAATGAAGCAGCAGTGAGATCCCGGTAATGCCGCCTTCCATCAGCTCATTGGGAATGATGAAATAGTGCAGCCCAAAGGCGTAAATGGCCGTGCCTAATAGAATAGGAAATGTAGTGCGCAGCGCTCGCGTATAGTTCGACAATGGTTGACATCCCTCCTGACCATCCATTATAGCATGAACTTCTTTCTTAGGTTGCAACTTACATCGGGGGTTCGTCGATATACGTTGTCAACTTAGCTTACCAAGTTCATGCAAAAAAAATTTGTCATTGAGCCTTGTTATGCGTTAACATGTTAATGAAAGGTGGGTGAACATACGCAGCTATGAGTGAAAGAACGTTAAAAGACCTGCAACAAGAGGTCCATGAATACATATCTCAGTTTAAAGAGGGCTATTTCAGCCCCTTGTCCATGCTGGCCCGCATGTCAGAAGAAGTCGGCGAGCTCGCCCGCGAAGTGAATCACCGATTCGGTGAAAAACCAAAAAAGGCGACTGAAGAGGACAATTCCATCGAGCTGGAGCTAGGCGATATTATGTTCATTACGATCTGCTTTGCTAATTCGCTTGGGATTGATCTGGCGGAAGCGCATGATAAAATAATGCACAAATTCCGTACACGAGATGCGGATCGGTGGACAAAAATTAACACGGATCAATAGTGTACTTCATATGCTGTACCATCAGCCTTATTTTTCAGGAAGGGGATGGGACAATGGATGGAGAAGAAGCCATTCGAAAAGCATATGAATCGATTCTTAAGCATGACTTCGAGCAGGCCATCGCTTGGTTCGAGCGAGCCATTGCCCTGAAGCCGGACCGTGCAGAGTATCATTACAAGCTGTCCATAACGTACGCACGCAGCAATAAGTTGGAGAAGGCAATAGTCCATGCACGAGAAGCGGTAAAGCTGGATCCGCGAGATGAGCATTATACGTTTCATTACAATCATCTGCAAGCAAAGGCGCTTCTATTTCAAGCGGAGAAGCTATTTGAAGAAACGGATGAGCGTTTGTGGCTGGCGGTAGCGTTTCTCAAGCAGGCAGTGGAGCTGGATCCGCTGTCGCTCGAGGCATTTTTGCTGCTCAGTATCGCTTATGCGCGGCTTCAAGAGTTCAGCTTGGCCATCCAAGCGGTCAAAGAGCTGCTTAAGCTGGATCCACAGCATGCAATCGGCAATCGTTTGATTGAGGAATATCAGTTAAAGTGGAGACAATATATGCAGAAGGCGTTCCCAAGCGGGACACTATCGGAAAGGGTCGAAATAAAGGATGAGTCAGATCATTAAAGTGGCAGTAGCAGGGGCAAGCGGCCGGATGGGGCGCGAAGTGGTCAAATTGGTGCTTAATGACCCGGAGCTTATGCTTGTAGCGGCTACGGATCGATCAAGCAAAGATCTGGATGCGGGGCGAATGGTTGGCATGGAGCCGTGCGGAGTCATGGTAACGAACGATCTGGAGATGGCACTTATGAATACTAAGCCGGATGTGCTGGTGGACTTTACCGCGCCCCAATCGGCTGTTCTGAATACTAGGCTAGCCATTCGCCACCAGGTTCGTCCGGTGATGGGCACGACCGGCTTTACCCCGCAGGATATTGAAGAGTTGGACAAGCAATGCCAAGAGCAGGGCATCGGAGGACTGATCGCGCCTAACTTTTCGATCGGAGCGATCCTGATGATGAAGTTCGCAGCGCAGGCGGCAAAATATTTTCCACACCTGGAAATCATCGAATATCATGGGGATCAGAAGCTGGATGCGCCAAGCGGTACATCGGTCAAAACAGCGGAGCTGATCTCCGAGGTTCGTAAAGAGCTGCGCCAAGGCAACCCGAATGAGGAAGAGACGATTGAGGGCTCCCGCGGCGGGTATTATAACGGTTTTAGAATACATAGCGTACGGCTGCCGGGCATTTTCGCTCAACAGGAAGTGATTTTTGGAGCCTTTGGGCAATCGCTTAAAATTCGCCATGATTCGTATGATCGCGCAGGTTACATGCCTGGGGTCAAAGTTGCGATTCAAAAGGTCATGGAGTATACAGGGCTTGTATACGGCTTTGAGCATTTTATAGACTAGAAGGAATGAGGACAAGGAGCAGGCCCGGACGGTCCGTTCGTGTCCTTGTTTTATACATGTTGACAACTGACAACGAGATTGCGAACTGTAACAGTTGCGACAAAGGGGAGAGGCTTCCATGACGATGAATATTGCACTAATCGCACATGATCGGAAGAAAGATGAAATCGTAAATTTTGTTACTGCCTACGAAACGGTGTTCGCGCATCATAAACTGTTTGCAACAGGTACGACGGGCACACGAATTATGGAAAAGACGCAGCTGAGCGTCCACCGGTTCATGTCAGGACCGCTTGGCGGAGATCAGCAAATTGGTGCCATGGTGGCGACTAACGAGATGGATCTGATTATTTTTCTGCGGGATCCTCTGATGGCGCAGCCTCATGAGCCGGATATTATTGCGCTCCTCCGATTGTGCGACGTGCAGGGGATTCCATGCGCAACAAATATTGCGACGGCTGAGATTTTGGTGAAGGCGCTGGATCGTGGAGATTTTGCATGGCGCGAATTAGTACATAAATATAAGCCGGGTGTAGACGAATGATAACGGCTGCTGGTATGGAAACGCTGGATATCCTGATTTTCGGTGCGCATCCGGATGACGCAGAGATTGGGATGGGAGGGACCATCGCGAAGCATACGGCGGCAGGTCTCCGAGTAGGGATCTGCGATCTGACGCTTGCTGAGATGTCGTCCAATGGAACAGTAGAAAGCCGCAAGAAGGAAGCGGAAGCCGCTGCTGAGGTGCTCAAGCTGGCCATGCGGAGCAACCTGGAGATGCCGGATCGTGGACTGTATTTGACCCCAGAGCATGTGGAGCGCATTGTCTTGGAAATTCGAAAATGGAAGCCGCGGCTCGTGTTCGCCCCCTACTGGGAGGACCGCCACCCCGATCATATCGCCTGCAGCAAGCTTGTTCAGGAAGCGGTATTCAATGCCAAGCTGCGCCGCTACATGCCGGAAGTACCTGCTCATACGGTTGGCGAGAGTTATTTCTACTTTATCAATGATATCGTCGAGCCGGGTGTGATGGTCAATGTGACCGATGTGTACGAGCAGAAGACAGCTGCACTGCGGGCTTACCGGACCCAATTTGAAGCGGTGGGTAATGATGCTGTCCAGACACCGTTAACTCAGGGCTATTTGGAGCGGGTGGAAGCCAGGGACAAGCTGCTTGGCCAAAAAAGATCGCTGCCGTTTGCGGAGGGCTTTATTAGTAAGCTGCCCTATTTAACGGAGCAGTTCTAACGGATTGAATTAATTCCTAGTATTTTAATAAATGGTAAGGGGTTGACCAAGATGAGCCGGTTAAAAATCGGAATTACATGCTATCCCACCCTGGGCGGTTCCGGCGTCGTCGCCACGGAGCTCGGGAAGCTGCTTGCGGAAAAAGGACATGAGGTTCATTTTATTACGCACAGCATGCCGTTTCGCTTAGGAAAATTCGATAAAAATATTTTTTATCATGAAGTGGAAGTCAATGATTACTACGTGTTCAAATATCCGCCGTATGACTTGTCTCTGGCGAGTAAATTGGCCCAGGTGGTCAAGCTGGAAGAGCTTGATGTGCTCCATGTTCATTATGCGATTCCGCACGCGGTATGTGCACTGCTGGCGAAGCAGATGGTCGGTCCGCACCTGAAGGTAGTAACGACGCTGCACGGCACGGATATTACGGTGCTGGCCCAAGATGAGTCGCTGAGCGACCTCATTCGCTATGCGATTGATGAGAGCGATGCGGTGACGGCTGTTTCGCAGGACTTGATCCAGGAAACGCGCAAGCTCCTCGGGATTGAGAAGCCGATTGATTTGGCCTACAACTTTGTAGACAAGCGCGTGTACTATCCGCGGGAGGTAGCCTCTCTCCGTAAGGAGTTTGCTCATCCCGACGAGAAAATATTGATCCACATTTCCAACTTTAGACCGGTCAAGCGTGTGACCGATGTCGTTGAAATTTTCGATCAGGTGCGTAAGGATGTGCCGGCCAGATTGCTGTTTGTTGGCGAAGGACCGGAGCTGTCTAAGGTGCTGTGCAAGGTGAAGGAACGCGGCCTGCTCGACCGGGTGACCTTCTGCGGTAAGCAAGACGATGTGGCGCAGCTTCTCTCACTTGCTGACTTGATGCTGCTTCCGTCAGAGAAGGAAAGCTTCGGCTTGGTTGCCCTTGAGGCGATGGCTTGCGGTGTGCCTACGATTGCTTCCAACGCAGGCGGGATCCCGGAGTTGATTACGCATGGGGAGACGGGCTTTTTGGCGGAAATCGGAGAAGTGGAGCAAATGGCGAACTATGCGAAGCTGCTGCTGTCCGATGAAGGAATGTACGCGAAGATGAAGGAAGCCTGTTTGCAGCGTGCTAGATATACTTTCTGTAATGATGTAATCACAAGGCAGTATGAAGAAATTTATTATCGCGTGCTTGGGCGTGAATTGCCGGAAGAGATCAAGTCCAAGCCGCTCAATTGTTGAGGAATGAAGCAAAGGAGCGCCCACTTATGCCAGATCAACTCCAGCAAGGGGCACTGCAGGTCGTTAAGCGATTAGTCGGTCAGGGGTATCAAGCGTACTTGGTCGGGGGCTGCGTCCGGGACGGGCAGTTAGGCCGACCTGTGAAGGACTATGATATTGCCACTTCGGCCAAGCCAGAACAAGTGCAAGCCTTGTTTGAGCGTACTATCCCAACCGGACTCCAGCATGGAACCGTTACCGTTTTGATTGGACGGACGCCGTATGAGGTCACGACCTTTCGAAAAGAAGGCGATTACGAAGGCTTTAGACGCCCCAGTGAAGTCGAATACATCGATAACCTGCAGGAGGATCTGCAGCGGCGCGATTTTACGATGAATGCCATGGCCATGGATCAAGACGGTCAGCTGATCGATCCGTTCCATGGCATGGACGATGTGCGGGCAGGGATCCTGCGCTGCGTAGGACACGCTGCGGAACGGTTCAGCGAGGACGCCCTTCGGATGCTCCGCTGCTTACGGTTTGCGTCTGAGTATGGCCTACGGATCGAAGACTCGACATGGCAGGCGTTGCTGGCGGGGAAAACGCTGCTTCGCCATATTGCCATGGAGCGGGTACGCGCAGAGCTGGAACGGATGCTGGGCGGCCGCAATCCGGACTTAGCTTTGCAGCTCCTTGTCGATAGCGGCGTACTCGACCATACCAAGCAAGAGCTCCAGCTGGCCCGTATCGTGGGGGCGAAGCCAAAAACCGAGCTCGGTTCCTTGCCGGGTAGCTTGCTGCGTCTTGCATGCCTTTATATTGAAATGCAGATCGACTCTGCTGCTGTAGAGGAAGACCTACGGCTGCTTACCTTTTCCAAACAGCAGATCGAAGCGGTACGCAGCATGGTGGCGGCGCATGAGATGCTTCACTCTCTCAACGAGCAATCGTCTGGAGATGAGGAGGCCGGCACGCTGAAGCGAATCTGGATCCTTACGGCTCTTAGATACGGAGTTGAGGCCATGCATGGACTGCGGCAGGTTTATCGGCAGCTTGCGAATTCGCAAGAAGCTGATGTGCATTGGAGCCAGGAAGGGGAAGCGTGGCTCCATGCTCTTCCGGCATCCAAGCTGTCGGAGCTGCAGGTAACCGGTCAACTGCTGCTAGCTAGACTAGATACCAAGCCTGGGCCATGGCTCGGTCGTCTGCTGGGGGAGCTGCTGGAAGCGGTGGCGCTCGGCCTGCTGCCGAATGATCAGGAAGCGCTTCTGGAAGCCGCGCAACTGAATTATGCCAAGATACGGGAGACAGAGAAACGATGACCGATCGACTATTGGAGCTGTTCGAGCAAGCAGAGGGCGCTTTTATCTCAGGAGAAGATATCAGCAGCAAGCTGCAAATTAGCCGGACGGCCGTATGGAAGCAAGTGGAGCGGCTTAGAGAGCAGGGGTACCTGTTCGAAGCCGTTTCCCGCAAAGGCTATCGCTTACTTGCCAAGCCTGAAAAGCTCGATATTGCCCGATTGCTCGCAGGACTGCAAACCGAACGCTTCGGTAAAACCGTGAAATACTATGACCAGGTGGATTCAACGCAAACGATCGCCCACGCATTGGTTCAAGAAGGGGCCGCGGAAGGTACACTGGTCATTGCCGAGCAGCAGACCGCCGGACGTGGCCGAATGGGCCGCAAGTGGCACTCTCCTAAAGGCAAGGGGTTATGGATGAGCCTGATTCTGAAGCCGAATCTTCCGCTGCAGTTGACGCCTCAGCTTACCTTGTTATTCGCTGTCGCACTTTGCAGGACGATTAGGAATGTTTGCTCTGTAGAAGCGGGAATCAAATGGCCGAATGACCTGCTCATTCATGGCCGCAAAATTTCCGGTATCCTGCTGGAATCGAGCGCTGAGGATGAACGGCTTCAGCATGTCGTGGCGGGCGTTGGCATCAGCGTGAATTTGGAGAAAGAAGACTACCCTAGCGAGCTCCTGTCCATTGCGACTTCGCTGGCGATTGAAGCGGGACATCCGATCGACAGAGTGGAGCTGCTGTGTCGATTTTTGCTGGAGCTGGAGCAGCTTTACGGGCTGTATCAAGAGAAGGGCTTTGGCGCGATTAAGCTGCTGTGGGAGCTGCTGACGGTCTCTTTGAACCGCCCCATTCGCTGTCAAACCGCGCAGGGTGTCGTGGAAGGCATCTCGGAATCGATCGATGATAGCGGCGCATTAATGGTTCGCTTACCAGATGGAACGCTTCACAGACTGTACTCCGGTGATGTCGAATTTAGATGACTAATCATGTAAAGTTTGGTATAATGGTCTTTACAGAGGCGGTATCCGTAAGGAATTGCACTCTGGATTGGCAGTCATTTTCATGATTTGCAGCACCCAGCATTATGTCGGATTCTGCTCTGAGCCTTGTTGCCGTGAGAACACCTGATGGTGCTATCGCCGGCTAACCGTCCGGGACCGAGACAGAAGGATCATATGATTCTTTTTGCCATGTGAACCTTTTGGCCATCTGTACCTGGCGGAAGGTTTTTTTGCGTTTGCAACAATCCGGCAGCATTACGCAATACTAATGGCAAGACTAAACCCAAGAGAGTAGGTGAACGGATGGAAGCGCGAAGACCGGTTACAACGGCAAAGCTAAGAAGAATGAAGGAAGACCGCAATCCGATCAGCGTCATTACAGCGTATGATTACCCTTCCGCAATGCTCGCGGAGCAAGCGGGGATCGATGTGATCTTAGTCGGTGATTCATTAGGCAATGTCGTGCTCGGCTATGACTCCACCATACCCGTTACGTTGGAGGATATGATTTACCATACGAAGGCGGTGACCCGCGCGGTGAAAACCACCTTCGTAGTTACGGATATGCCTTTTATGACTTACCATGGCAGTGTGGACCAGACGCTTCGGAACGCGGCGCGCATTATGCAGGAGGGCTTGGCAAAGGCGCTAAAGCTCGAGGGCGGCGCGGAGATCGTCCCGGCGGTCCGTGCCTTAGTGCAGGCCGGAATCCCAGTGATGGGGCACATTGGTTTAACCCCTCAGTCGATTCATCAGATCGGCGGCTTTAAAGTGCAGGGCAAAAGCTCGTCGCAGGCCGAAAAGCTTGTCGAGGATGCTAAGGCCTTGGAAGAAGCGGGGGCCTTCGCGATTGTGCTGGAGCTCGTGACGGAAGAGCTGGCCGAGCAGGTGACGAAAGCGCTCAGCATTCCGACGATCGGCATTGGCGCAGGGGCCGGGTGCGACGGACAGGTGCTTGTATTCCATGATGTGCTTGGCTATGCTGGAGAATCTCACCCTAAACGCTTTGTCAAAACATATGCAAACATCGGCGATACGATTCGAGACGGCATTCGTCAATACGTGGACGAAGTAAAACAGCGGCAATTCCCGGCGCAGGAGCATGCGTTCCGTTTGGAAGACAAGGCGCCGGCACCAACCCATCTCTATGGGGCAGATCCCAGCGCTAGCGCCGCTAAGTCTAATACTTCAGGAGCCCAGCCGGAAGCCCAACGGGAGAAGCAGCCGACATAAGCGTGAGTTTATTCAACAAGAGGAGGGCCATCAGCCCTATGATGATTATTAAATCCATTTCAGAGCTGCGGCAGGCGATTAAGCAAAAAAGGGCGGAGCTTCCGAAGGCCACTGTCGGCTTTGTACCCACGATGGGCTACTTGCACCGCGGCCATGCGTCTTTACTCGAGCGGGCACGGAAGGAATGCAGCATCGTTGTGCTGAGCATTTTTGTCAATCCGCTGCAGTTCGGACCGAATGAAGATTTCGAGCGGTATCCGAGGGATGTGGAGCGCGATTTGGCGATCGCGAAGTCGGCTGGTGCGGATATCGTCTTTTTCCCGCAGGTAAGCGAGATGTATCCGAAGCCAACGAAAACGATCGTAGGCGTATCCGGTGTGACCGAGCGGTTGTGCGGCGCGTCTCGCCCGGGGCATTTTGACGGCGTGGCGACCGTTGTAACGAAGCTTTTTAACATCGTGCTGCCGGATTTTGCCTACTTCGGTATGAAGGACGCACAGCAGGTGGCGGTCATTGAACAGATGGTCTACGACCTGAACATCCCGCTGACCATTGTGCCTTGTGAGACGCTACGAGAGGATGATGGGCTTGCGATGAGCTCACGTAACGTCTATTTAAGCGATGAGGAGCGGCAACAGGCAATTGTGCTTTCTCGTGCCTTATCCGATGCAGAACAAGCGCTTGAGGCCCAGCAAGGAGCCATCACAGTTGAACAATTACGAACCGTTGTGACCGACCGGATTGCCTCGGCACCGCTCGCCGTCATCGACTATGCGGACATTTTAACTTATCCAGCCCTTGAACCCATGGATCAGATTCGGGAAGGCGAACGCTTTATCATCGCTTTGGCGGTCAAATTTGGCCGTACCCGCTTGATCGACAACCGCATTTATAATCGGTAATGAATGAACCCGCAGGAGGCGAGAGCCGTGTTTCGAACGATGCTAAAATCAAAAATTCACCGGGCCACCGTCACGGAGGCGAACCTGAACTACGTTGGCAGCATTACGATCGACCAAGACTTACTGGATGCGGTCGACATGCTTCCCAATGAAAAAGTGCAGATCGTCAACAACAACAACGGCGCACGCCTTGAAACGTATATTATTCCCGGGCCTCGCGGCTCCGGCGTGATTTGCTTGAATGGCGCCGCGGCAAGATTAGTTCAGCCTGGTGATGTCGTTATTATTATTTCATATGTCATGCTGACTGAGGAAGAAGCACGCAAGCACACACCACAAATCGCCATTATGGGAGAAAACAATAAGGTGGTTAGCGTACTGAAGGAAGAAATTCATTCCACGGTGCTGTAGGGAGAATGAAACGGGGCGAGCGGGCGCACAATGTAGATACCATGTAACGAAAGTAGACAGCTGCGCCGCCGGGCGGCGTGAGGTTGTACTAACTGAAGCTCAAGGTGGTGCAGCGTATGTTCAAGCATCTTTTTGCTTCCATGAATGATATGTTGAGCGAAGTGGCATCCGAGTTGCCCTCGGCCAAAGGAGCGAAGCGCAGGGAGCTGCAAGAGAAGCTTCGCGCACTGAAGGCAATGAGCGACACGTACATCGAAGAATGGCTGCTGTTCGAAGAACGGCTTGCGAAGCTCTCGCAGTCGGTCGGCGGCTCCCTCTTCGCGGCGGATACCAATGACCCGTTCGACCCCGAATTTTCCGGCAAGCGATCCGATCTCTTCATTCGCGGCCAGGGCTATTACAAGCTCAACATGTTTGATCAAGCGATCGAGGAGTTTGCAGAGCTGATCCGGTTATATCCCGATTTCAATTTGGCCCGTATTTTTCTGGCCATGTCCTATCTCCGCAAAGGAGAAACGTCGGAAAGCTACACCCACTTCCATTTTTTATCTCAGTTGACCGAAAATCTTCAATTAAGAGCCATCTCGTTTAATGCCATGGGATGTATTCAAGCACAGCGTCAAAATATGGATAAGGCTTGCGAGTTTTTTAATTTGGCGTATCGAACGGACCCGGCCAGTGTACAGCCATTAATCGATTTAGGTGTTTGCTGTGAGAAAAAGGGCGGTCTGCAGTTCGACTTCTCATCTTCGAGATCATAGAACCCATCGGTTTCGCTGCAGCACCAAGGCACCAAGGATAAGTTTGCTATTCCCTTTTCCCTCTAGTATTGGTATGCTTATGTGGAGAGTGGAACGAAGGGATGACTTGAGCACCAATGAAATTCGCGGTTTTGGATTTTGAAACGACAGGGAGCACGGCGGTGGATCGAGTGATCCAAGTCGGGCTCTTTATAATAAATGATCAGACCATTACAGATAGGTATACTTCACTCGTCAACCCGGGGCTGAGTATACCTTCTTCTATTACTGCGTTGACCGGAATCGATGACGAGATGGTCAAAGACGCTCCTACCATGGATGTCGTTGCGGCCGAGATGGTACCACTGCTTCAGGATGCGGTACTCGTAGCGCATAATGTGGCCTTTGATTTGTCTTTTTTGCAGCGGGCACTCGATGAGAATGGGTATTTTCCGTTTGACGGTCGTGTGTTGGATACGATGGATGCGCTCCGTGTGCTGTATCCGGGGCTATCCAGCTTGCAGCTGTCTATGGTGTGCCATGCCTTCGGCATTGAGCATGAGCGTCCCCACCAAGCGGACAGCGATGCGGAGGTTACCGCGCTCATCTGGCTTCGGTGCCTAGAACGTTTTCAGACGCTTCCGCTTCTGACGCTTCAGCGTTTAGAGATGGTATTTGAGGAGTCCTCGAGCGATTTCGGATGGTTCATCCAAGAAATGCGCTTATACAAAGAGCTTCATCAACCGTTGGACGCCGATGCGGATCGCTATTTTCGCCAATTTGCACTCAATGTGAACGATTGGGGCGACGAGGAGCCGGTGCGGGAGGATGAGGACATTCAGGCGCTCCCGGAGGAGTTTTCAGCGTTTTACGAGCAGCTGAAGCAGCTATTGCAGCAGCGGTTTGAAGCGTATGAGGAACGAGAAGCGCAGGTTCAAATGTTGCAAGACGTCGAGACCGCTTTCGAGAAGGACCAGCACCTGATGATCGAAGCGGGAACGGGAACCGGCAAGTCGTTAGGGTACTTGATCCCGGCACTGTATTATGGCATGAAGCAGGAGAAAAAAATCGTAGTCAGCACCCATACGATCAATTTGCAGGAGCAGCTGAGAGAGCGGGATGTTCCGCTTTTGCAATCGTTGTTTCCCATTGGCTTTAAAGCGTCAATTTTAAAAGGGCGCAGCCATTACTTATGCCTACGCAAATTTGAGCAAAAGATCAGTACTATGGATTTTGAAAATGGCCGCGACGATCGGGTAACCGCAGGTCAAATGCTTGTATGGCTGGGCGAGACGAAGCATGGCGATGATGAGGAGCTGCATTTTGCCAATAAGGGAAAGCAGTTCTGGCATTCGGTCGAGAGCGATTCGGATTCGTGTCTTAACCGCGCCTGCCCCTGGTTTAAAAAATGCTTCTATCACCGTGCGCGGCATGATGCGAATACAGCCGACGTAGTAATTACAAACCACTCGCTGCTGTTTACCGATATTAGGGCGGATAATCGGCTTCTGCCGGCTTACAAGCATCTGGTGATCGATGAGGCGCATCATTTTGAAGACGTAGCCGGGAAGCACTTGGGGATCGAGCTGCATTACCACGGCCTGTTGAATACACTGCACTGGCTGTATAAAGACGCTCGTTCCGGCCAGCTGTCAACCCTGCGGCATCGGCTTCTGATCTTCGAAGAAGAGCGTCCGAAGGCTTGGGGAATCGTGATCGATCAAGTGGTGGAGCGGCTGATCAACCTGAAGGAAGAGTGGGAGCAGCTGACCGAGCTCCTGTATCAGTTTGTCGTTACTCGCAGCAGTGATGCAACCCAATCGGAAGTCGGAACCCTTGTTTACCGGTTGAAAAAAGAGGAGCTGCCGGGCGGTTGGGATAAGCTGGCTGTGCTCGAAGAAAATATGCACTCCAACTTCAATGAAGCGCTCAAGCGGCTTGACAAGCTGATGAACGAAATGAAAGAGTACCAAGACGAATACAATATCCAGACGCTCGTCACGGATTTGGGCGGAGCTGTCAAGGAGTTGACTCGTCATCGGGATGCGCTTCACTTTTTTATGACGATGCCGGACGATAATTTCGTGTACTGGATGGAAGCGGGACAATACAACAAAAACCGCTCGCTGCTGCTGACTTGTGTTCCGATCGATGTAAGTGCGATGCTGAAGCAGCACTTTTTCGACGTTAAGGACAGCGTAGTCATGACTTCGGCAACGCTATCCGTAGGCAAATCGTTCGACTATACCTGTGATCAGCTAGGGTTGAAATTTGGAGAAGCGGATGGCAAATTAAAGACGGTGCAGCTGCCTTCTCCGTTTAACTACCGTCAGCAGGCGCTCGTGGCGATTCCTCGCGATTTCCCGACCCTTCGGGGCGGAGCCAGCGGGGAGAAAGAATTTATGGATAAGCTGGTGCCTTCGCTGGCGGAAATTGCGCTCGAAACGAAGGGGCGAATGCTGGTCTTGTTCACCTCGAACCGGATGCTCAAAAATACGCACGCTGCGCTGAAGGAGATGCTTGCGCCATTCGGCATTAATGTGCTCGGCCAGGGTGTAGACAGCAGCAATCGAAGCAAGCTGACGCGACTGTTCCAAAGCAGCGCTGCCAGTGTTCTGCTAGGCACGAGCAGCTTTTGGGAAGGGGTCGACATTCCGGGCGACGCGCTGACATGCCTTGCGATTGTTAGGCTGCCATTTCAGCCACCAAATCACCCGCTGGTCGAAGCGAAGACCGAGAAGCTGAAAAAGCAGAATCAAAATGCTTTTATGAAGCTGTCGGTGCCGCAAGCCGTGATTCGATTCAAGCAGGGCTTCGGGCGACTGGTGCGTACTGCATCGGACAAAGGGATTGTCATTATATACGATACCCGTGTTATTGATACAAACTATGGTAAGTATTTCTTATATTCACTGCCCGGTCCAAAAATCGAGCACATGAATGCGAGCCAGCTGGTGCCAAGAATAAAGCAGTGGATGGGTGAAAACGAAGCATGACGAAGACGATGAAAATATCTGAGGCCGTAGTCCGACGGCTGCCGATTTATCTCCGGTTCTTAAACGAGCTGAGCAAAAAAAATGTAACGACCGTATCGTCGCAGGATTTAGGTCAGAAGCTGGATCTGAATCCTGCGCAAATCCGCAAGGATTTGGCGTATTTCGGCGAGTTCGGAAAGAAAGGGATCGGCTACGACGTCGATTATTTGATCGAAAAAATTAGACAAATCCTCAAGATCGATAAAGTGATTCCCGTAGCGCTAGTAGGTGCAGGGAATTTAGGCCGAGCACTTTGCAATTATAATGCTTATTTAAAAGATAATATGAAAATTGTGGCCGTGTTTGATGCACAAGGAACCAAGATCGGTGAATCCATCAATAACCTGAAAGTAAAATCGATGGACGAGTTGTGCCCGATCATTCAGGAGCTGAAAGTGAGGATCGGTATCATTACCGTACCAGCCGCGGAAGCCCAAGCGGTTGCGAATCAGTTTGTGGAATCCGGTGTCGAGGCGATTCTGAATTTTGCACCCATTATTATTAAAGTACCGAGTGAGGTACGAGTTCATCACGCTGATTTTACAGCGGAGCTGCAAAGCTTAGCTTATTACTTAGATTAAATGGACATAAGAAAGCCCGAGGCGATTCATACCGCCTCGGGCTTTTTGCTTCACCGTTTAACTGGAGAAAACGAAAATAATTTTGTAAATCAAGAACGAGAGAGCAATACTGATCGGAATCGTAATGATCCACGTCATGACCATCTTGGTAACAGTCGACCACTTGACATCGTGGAACCTCATAACTGAGCCCGTCCCGATGATCGAGGATGAAATTACGTGCGTCGTCGATAATGGCATCCCCATCGCCGTAGAGGTTTGAATGACAATGGAAGAGTTCAAATCGGAAGCAAAACCGTTGATCGGCTCGATTTTAATCAATTTCTTACTCATCGTCTTAATGATCCGCATCCCGCCGATCGACGTTCCAAGGCCCATCGCGGTAGCGGCGCATACTTTGACCCACATCGGAACATCCAGATTCGTTTGGTAGCCCATAGCTACTAAGGCGAAAACGATGATTCCCATCGCTTTTTGGGCATCATTACCGCCATGCGAGAAGGAAAGAAGTCCGGCTGAGAAAATTTGAAGTGTTCGAAACAGACGGTTCAGTTTCGTACGGGATCGATTCCCGCCAAGCATAATCAACATCTTTATAATCCACATCACGACAAACCCTGTTGCAAAGGCTACGATCGGCGAAAGCACCAGAATAATGACGATTTCTTTGAATCCCGACCAATTCAGCGCGCTAGATCCAGCCCCTGCAATAACTGCGCCAGCAAGCGAACCGATCAATGTATGGGAGGACGAAGAAGGGATGCCGTAATACCAGGTGAGTAAATTCCAGATAATGGCCGTAAGGAGTGCAGCGATAACTATCTCCATGCCGTGGGGTATGGTGGCCGGATTCGCTACTTTACCCCCGACCGTTTTGGCGACTTCGGAAGAGAAGACGGCTCCTATAAAGTTGAGCACCGCTGCAAATAGCACTGCAAATCGAGGAGACATGGCACGAGTTGAGATCGATGTTGCAATCGCATTGGCGGTGTCATGAAACCCATTAATAAAATCAAATAGCAGTGCCAAGGCAACGATGATAATAAGTATGGTTATATTAGACATGTGATCCTCCTAGGCAAGCTGTGTTGGTTCTTCGGGCAATCGCTTAAGAATATCTCAACACTACACTCTCCAGGATATTAGCGACGTCCTCACATGCATCGGTTGTTTGCTCCAGACGCTCATAGAGCTCTTTCAGCTTGAAGTCATGGTATGGATCCTTTGGATTGGTGAAAATTTCACGGATGCCTTCCCGCATGAGCCGATCCGCTTCATTCTCTAAGCTGTTGATTTGTACGGTGTGCTCGGTGAGCTGCATGTATTTCTTTTTGGCGAGCAGCTTGAAGGCATCCAGAATATGCTGGCAGCTGGCTACGATCACCGCGGAAAATTCCTTCATATAATTATCCGTGGTTGTGATGTTCAAATAATCAAAACGGGCGATGGACGCTTCAATGCCATCCATTACATCATCCACTTTGGAGGCAAGCTCCATAATGTCCTCACGGTCAATCGGCGTAATAAACACTTTGTTCAGACCTTTGAAAATCTGGTGCGTAATTTGGTCGCCTTTATTCTCCAAATCCTTCAGCTGCGGATAAAATGTCGCCGGAGGCTGGTCGCCCATGACCGCATTACGGAACACTTGAGCGGCTTCGAGCGTATTTTCCGATGCTTTAATGAGCAGCAGCAGAAAGTCGGTATCATTCTTTTTCGCAAATAACATCAATTTGCCCCCCAGTATGGTTCTCTTTATGTAATGTAAATAAAGCCAAAAAGCACACAAAATTAAAAATAACACAACGGTTCTGAGGAATCAATCATAGTTTCTCCCGTTCATAAAGGGTTCATAATCTCAAATGATTGACAATCTCTGCTAGTGGAATTCGAGTGCTTGGCTTGCTTTTGATATGATGAAAGGGTACATTGTAGAGTGGAGATTATGATGCTGCAGCTGAAAAGGACGGGTGACACAAATGAAAAGAACGTTAATTACGAATGGTACATTTATTACGATGGACGAGCAGACTCCCATTGTAAAAGGATATATGGTTGTTGAAGGAAGCCGCATTACATATTTAGGTAAAGAAGCGCCGCAGCCGCAAGAACAATTTGACGAGAAAATCGACGGCACTGGAAAGCTCTATATGCCTGGCTTTGTCAATACGCATGGTCATGCGGCCATGTCACTGCTCCGCGGCTATGGAGATGATATGGCACTCCAAGTTTGGCTTCAGGAAAAAATGTGGCCGATGGAGGGCAAATTCACGTCCCACGATGTAAGAATCGGTACAATGCTGTCTCTGCTTGAGATGATCAAAGGCGGCACCACGACGTTTGTTGATATGTATGATCATATGAATCAAGTGGCGGAGGCTTCCGTTGAGAGCGGAATTCGCGCTTGCTTGACACGTGGCGTAATCGGATTGTGCCCTCGCGAAGTGCAGGACGCCAAATTGGCGGAAGCGATCCAGTTCGCAAAAGATTGGCATGGACAAGCAGATGGACGGATCACGGCTATGATGTCGCCCCACGGACCTTATACCTGCCCGCCGGATTATATTGAACGCATCGTACAAGCCGCGCATGACTTAAATCTTCCTATGCATACGCATATGTCGGAAACCGCCAGAGAAGTACAGGATAATGTGGATCAATACGGACTTCGTCCGGTTGCCCATCTGGAGAAGCTCGGCGTGTTCTCGCGTCCGACGTTGGTTGCTCATGCCGTTCATTTGACAGATGAAGAAATTGCGATTCTTAAGCAGTACGATGTAAGAGTTTCGCATAACCCTGGCAGCAATTTGAAGCTGGCGAGCGGGGTAGCGCGTGTTCCAGAGCTGTTGAAAGCAGGGGTCCTGGTTTCTCTCGGTACGGATGGCGCGGCAAGCAACAACAACTTGGACATGCTGGAGGAAATTCGTCTGGCGGCCTTAATTCATAAAGGCGTAACAGGAGATCCGGTAGCGGTCGCCGCTTGGGATGCGCTCAAAATGGGAACCTTGGACGGCGCGAAGTCGATTTGGCTGAATGATGTCGGCATGCTGAAGGCGGGCATGAAGGCTGATTTTATCGCGATGGATATGGAGCAGCCGCATTTTTATCCGCGGACGAACCTCATTTCACACGTGGTCTATTCGGCATCCTCAAGAGATGTTACGGATGTATGCATTGACGGACGATTTGTCGTCCGGAAGGGCGAATGCTTAACGATGGACGAGGAAAAAGTGAAGTTTGAAGCGCAGCAGTGCTTTGAGCGTTTAACCGCAGGCTAAGCCGGTGAGGCAACGAAAGGTGGAGCCGTAGATTCATGGGAACAGGGCGCAAATGGAAGGTGTGGCTGCTAACCGTAGCCATTTTGGTCGGGGCAGTCATTTTGGCCAGCTGGATGTTTACGACGGTAATGGACGATGAGTGGGGCTCGCAGCGAGAAGCCGTTCAGTCGGCCTATGAGAAAACCATTCTTACGAAGGCTGTGAAAGTGGATCGATTCGTAGGAGAAAAGTCTTATACGGTCATTCAAGGCGAGGATAAAATCGGTCAGCCGGTGCTCGTGTGGGTCGGACAAGACGAGGTCCGCTCAGAAATGGCGTCGAATGGCATTACGGCGGAGCAAGCGCAAAATCAGACGCTCGCGAAGCAGCCGGATGCGGAGGTTCTTCGAGTGACTCCGGGGATGATGAATGGAACGGCGGTCTGGGAAGTGTTCTATAAGCAGCTGCCGGAGGGCGAAGTCAAGGAGCAGTATTATTACGACTATTATCGATTTGCAGATGGTCAGCCGGTCGATACCTGGAGACTGTCCATTCAATAAAGTGAAAGCCGCGGCAGCGCTGGAAAGCGTCATGCTCGCGGCTTTTTTGTTGAGTTCATGGCTGTCTTACCACTCATTGCATTAGCTTTGGTATATACGCCGTGATATACTATGAATATAGCGATGGGCGATATATTAACTACTAGAAAGGGGGACGACATCTGATGAAGATACGTCTCTTGCCTGTTTTAATAAGTGTTTCCGTATCTGCGTTCTTATTGTTCGGCGGATATTTTGGATATCGTAGTGTTGCCATGGAGAATCCTATGCAGAAGGTTGTAGCAAGCATTCCGGGTGTAGATCTCGTTTCAATGGATTTGGGCGGTACCGATGCGGTGATGGAGCTGAAGCTCAAAGATGGTACTGATCTGCGCGAAGTGTATAACCAGATTTTGAAGGACGGAAGCTCTACACTGGGTAAGAAGGAACTAAAGCTGAAAATCGTGAATAGCGCGTCCCCTAAGCTGGAGCAATGGTGGTCATCCGCCTTATTTGATGTGGCGCAAGCGATGGAGACGAAGCAGTATGCACAAATTCCGAAAACATTGCAGGCGCGTGCAGACAGTACGGGAGCCGGCGTTAAAGTATCCACGGAGATGGATGATAAATATGTTTATGTCACATTAACGGACGGTGAATCGAGCAAGTATATCATGCTGCCTCGCATACCAGCGACCTTGGGGGTGTGGCCTAATGAGTAAATACGGTAAAGAGATTCTAATCGGCGCTGTACCGGTAGTGATCGCATTTTTGTTCTTTGTCGGCGTGAATATCATTCCGATTGTGTTTATGTCGGTAATTTTAGGTGTGTTTTTCTTCATGACGCGGGCTCGCAACGGAGTCAGCATCGGATCGGATCGCAGCAAATCGCGGGCGAAAGCACCAAGCTATTTGACCTTTGATGATATCGGCGGACAGGACCGGGCCAAGAGAGAGCTGCAGGAGGCATTGGACTTCCTGATTCGTTATGAGGATATCAAACGTCTGGGGATTAGACCGTTGAAAGGGATATTGCTGACCGGCCCTCCGGGAACAGGTAAAACATTGATGGCCAAAGCTGCTGCGCATTATACGAATTCTGTTTTTATGGCGGCATCCGGTAGTGAGTTCGTTGAAATGTACGTTGGGGTAGGCGCCAGCCGAATCCGTGATTTGTTTAAAGAAGCGCGCAATCGTGCGATCAAGGAAAATAAAGAAAGTGCGATTGTGTTTATCGACGAGATTGATGTCATTGGCGGAAAGCGCGACGGTGGACAGCATCGTGAGTATGATCAAACGTTGAATCAGCTGTTGACCGAGATGGATGGCATTCATACATCGGAAAGTCCTCGTGTATTGATTATTGCCGCGACGAACCGGAAGGAAATGCTGGACCCGGCGCTTCTTCGTCCAGGCCGATTTGACCGTCATATTGAGGTGGATTTGCCGGATAAAAAAGGCCGGATGCACATCTTGAACATCCATGCGAAAAATAAGCCGCTGGCCGAGAGCGTCAATTTGGATTCTATCGCACAAGAAACGTTCCATTTTTCCGGGGCACAGCTGGAGAGCGTCATGAACGAAGCCGCGATCTATGCGATGCGTGAAGAGCTTGAGACGATCGAGCAGCGTCATTTGTCCCTTGCCGTGGATAAGGTCATGCTCGGCGAGAAAACGGATCGCGAATCGACCAAGGGCGAGCGCGAACGCGTTGCGCTTCATGAGCTGGGCCATGCGATCTCGGCGGAGCTGGTTCGTCCAGGCTCGGTATCGCAAGTGTCGTTAAGTCCGCGCGGCCAAGCACTCGGCTTCGTGCGTCACAATCCGCAGCAGGATCAATATTTGTATACGAAGGAACAAATCGAGCATCAAATCATGATCGCATTAGGCGGCTCCGTAGCTGAGGAAATGTTCTACGGCGGTCGAAGCACGGGTTCGCGCAACGATTTTGAACAAGCATTGAACATGGTTCGCACGATGATGGATGCAGGTTTAACAGGTCTAGGCATTATCGATCGCAACATGGTCACCAAAGAAGAGCTGATGAAAGAAAACACGCAAATTTTGGAGGATCTGACCGAAAAGACACGCGTGATGCTGGAGCAATATCGAACGGTATTCGAGCAGTCGCTTGCCATCTTAATTGCTGAAGAAGTGCTATCCGGTGAGCAGTTCCGTGATTTGCTGAAGCAGCTTCAAGGTGAGCGAGTTGCATAAAAGGTATTGAAAAACCGGGGGACATTCCTCCGGTTTTTTTGCGTTTTCCTCACATATTCTTGCAAAATCTAGCTATTTCAACACAATCTATTAAAATGTGCAACTTTTTGTCCGAAATAAAGTCTAATAGATTGGTTGTTTTCGCCACATTTTGATCCAGAAAATGGCGCCACGCCATTCTTAATAAAGTACACTAAAATTTTACATAATGAGGTGCGATGATGAAAGTTATTACTGCTTGGTTGACGTTGCTGCTTGTTTCGTTATTGATGCTGCCTACACTCGCTCTTGCCGCTGTGCCGCAAATTCAATTGTTTATGAATGGCAAGCCGCTGCTTACGGAGGTTGCGCCGCAGATTGTGAACAACACGACCATCGTACCGGTACGGGTCATTGCAGAGTCGGTTGGCTCCAAGGTGACTTGGGATTCGAAAGCGAAGAAGGTCACGGTAGATAAGGATAGTACAAGCATTCAGCTGTTCATTGATAAAACCAGCGCGATGGTTAATAACAAGTCCTATACGTTGGAAGCGGCGCCATCGATTATCAATGGTAATACGATGCTTCCGCTCCGGTTTGTCAGCGAGCAGCTTGGAGTGAAAGTGACTTGGGATGAGATTACGAAATCCGTATTTTTATACAATACCATTGACGCAGCGAGCGATCAGCCGGCTTCTATCTTCAGACCGGAAGAAACGGTTAAAGCAGGGGATCCAGCGGCGGGAGACAAGAAACCAACGGATCAACAGCCAGCACCAGGCCAGTCAACATCTGCTCAGCCATCTGTTCAACCGCCGGTCACACCAGCAACGACGATTGTTCAAGGTATTCTGCTAAAAGGCGATACGGTCAGCATCAAGCTAAGCGACAAGGCTACGATCAAGCCGAATTCGTTTCAGCTGTCAGGGCCGGAGCGAATCATTGTCGATCTGCCGAATGTGAAGCTCGACCCGCTGATGGCAGCCAAATTGAACGCCCAAGGCGAAGCGGCTCTGCCCGATAAATCGGACCAAGTCTCGCAGATTCGTTATTCTCTATTTTCAAAAGAGCCTTCAATCGTTAGAATAGTAATAGATTTACCCCGCAAGTCAGACTTAAAACTAACCGATGCGCAGCAGACGGGGGAGATCACGCTTAAGCTTAGTCCGGCAACCAGTAAAGGCAAATTTAAGGTAGTGATCGATCCAGGCCACGGCGGCAAAGATACAGGTGCGATTTCGATCACAAAGCGCAACGAGAAAGATTTCGTTCTTTCACTAGGCAAGAAAGTAGTGGCACTGCTTCAGAAAGAGCCGATGATTGAGCCGATTATGACCCGGTCGGACGATACTTTTATCGAGCTGGCGGATCGGGCTGCGATGGCCAATGAAGCGGGAGCGGACTTATTTGTCAGTATTCATGCCAATTCGGCTCCTGGCGAAACGGCCCGTGGAGCGGAGACGTATTACTATACCGAGCAAAGTCAAGATTTTGCAGCCTTGATGCACAAGTATCTCATCGATGGAACGGGGTTCCCGGACCGCAAAGTGAAGCAGGACCGATTCTATGTGATTAAAAATACGACCATGCCTTCCGTATTGCTAGAGATCGGATTCTTAACGAATCACATCGATGAGGCTGCCATGTATCAGGATGCTTTTCAAAATCAAGTTGCCGCATCTCTCGTCGCCGCCATCAAGAAGCAACTCAATATCGACTAAAGGTGACAACTGGTACCGGATGAACATTCGTATCAGTTGCAGCAAAGGAGAGGGTAACGATGCAAAGCCATTGGTATAAGGGATTAACTGCGGCTGCGATCGCCGCGCTGCTGCTTGCCGGCTGCGGGCAAAAAGCCATGCAGGGAGCAGGTCAAGCACCGAAAGCGTCAACCAGCCAAGGAAGCGGTTCGGTCAGTACTCCAGCCGCGCAAACGCCTGCACCAACTCCAACACCGGAAGCACAGAGTAAGCAGCTCCAGGTAAAAGCCTACTTTGGGGATGACCAGATGGAAAAGCTGGTGGAAAAGCAGGTTACGATCAGCTTCAAGCAGGATGCGGACAAGTATGCCGCGGCGCTTCAAGCTTTAACGGTAAGCAAGGATGAGAAGGCGCTGCCGCTGATGAAGGGGTTCACGATCAAATCCGCTGCGATCAAAAACGGGGACTTGACCGTAGATCTGTCCATGCCGAATGAATCGATACTCGGCTCCGGTGGAGAGGAAATGCTTCTAACCGCGATCCAGCAAACCTTGTTTCAATTTGCAGAGGTGAAAACCATCGACATTTTGCTCGACGGCAAAAAAGTCGACAGCTTGATGGGCCACATGGAGCTGCTTCATCCGATCAAGCGCAGCTAGCTGCATCAAGATGACAACGGACGATTATTGAGAGGAGCTTATTTATTTCATGAACAATAAAAAGAAGCAACAAATCCGCAAGCTGACAACCGCGGTACTCGCAGTCTCCATTATGGCGAGCAGCCCTGTATATGCGGCTGATCTAGGGAACACAACGGTGACCAGCACGACGAGCGACAACGGACTGAGCTTCTCCGATGTCAGCGCGCAGCACTGGGCAATTAAACATATTACCAAGCTTGCTTCGCTGGGGATTATTCAAGGCTTCGAGAAGAAGGAATTCCGTCCGGAAATTTCCGTTTCCCAACAGGACGTCATTATTATGGTGATCCGGATGATGGGCCTCGAGCAAGATGCGTTGAAAAATAAAGCGGAAACGGTACTCCCGGTATTGGTCAGCGACTATGCCAAGCCATACATAGCCTATGCCTTTGATAAACAAATCATTGTTCCGTCGGAGGAAGTGGACGGTACGGCTGCCAAGTCATCTTGGGGAGCACGCGAAGCTACTCGGGAATGGGTGGCCAAGCTGGTCATTCGCGCCATTGGTAAGCAGGATCTGGCCAAGCAGCAGGCGGCTAACGCATCGACCTTCAGTGACGCGGGGGACTTCTCCACATGGGCTAACGGGTACGTGAACGCTGCGGTGCAGCTGAAGATCGTCCAAGGGATGGATGGTAACACGTTCCAGCCGAAAGGCAAAGTCACCCGTGCGCAAATGGCCACGTTCTTAAGTCGCGCGGATAAAGAGCTGACAACCCGCTCTGACCGTGTTGCGATCGGTTACCTGATGGGTCAAACAGGCAACAAGATCAGTCTCATGAACGCACAAGGCGATACGAAAGACTATACGCTTTCTGCGGATACGCCAATTTACAATGCCAAAGACGACACCCGCATCCCGCTGTCGAGCATAAAGCTGACGAATGAAGTGTACGTCGTGCAAAATCAAGGGAATGCCGTATACGTCGAGTTAACGAATGATCAGCAAAAGCTGGATACCTACGAAGGAACACTTAACGAAGTGTATTTAGATCAAATGATTGTTTCGCTGCAGCAAGGCGGTCAAAAGCGTCTGTATGAGATCGCTGCGAATGTAGCAGTAACGGATAAGGACGGCCGCGGCCTCAGCATTGGCTCCATCGCGCCGGGCAGCACCATTGCTCTGCAGAAAAATTCGCTGCTGAAGGATCAGAAGATTACACAAATTATTGTGAAGCAAGTACCGATCAGTAAATCTGCTGAAGGAACGATTCTCGGCATTGACAAAGATAAGAACCAAATTACGTTACTCGAAAAATCCTTGGGCCAAAATGAAGTCTATACGGTCAGCACACGTACCGCGTTTACGATGACGGACGGTTCGGCAGCTGATTTTACTAAGGTGCGTGTAGGGGATACGATTGCCTATGAAGTCAAAAACGGTGAGCTGACCTCCGTAGCGGTTCGCAAGCAGGCAGACTACGGCCAAACGGTACAAGGTAAATTGATCAGTCTTAGTGAAGATAAGACGATCATGACAATTACCAAGAGCAGCGGGACAACACTGGACGCTTATTACGTGGCAGATAACGTACAGGTGACGATTGACGGGCTTGCGAGTGCGAGCTTGTACGATATTGAAGCCGGCGATGATTTGAAGGTGGATTTGCTCAATAACAAAGTCGTAGGCGTTTCGGTGACTAACCGTTCCATCAAGCAGTATGTGTTCGCGTCGATTCTCAGCTATGACCAAGATGCTAAGGTTCTGACGATTACGGCGGATAATGGCAGTGTAGCGGCTTATAAGCTGGCCGACACGACCACGATTAAATTCGCAGACTCAGTCGTGCCGCTAAGCAATTTCACAAGCATGTTCTCTAAGGGGAAAAAGGTCGATTTGAAGGTGTCTAAAGATAAGGTCGTGTCGCTGGCACTCACGGTTCAAATCGATGGCACCGTAGCTTTGCTGAACACGGCCACCGGAGATATCACGATTCGTACCGCCAGCGGCCAAAGCTTGCCTTTTAAAATAAGCTCTGGCATGGCGGTAGATATGCTGAATCGATCGGGAGCCACCGTGGCGGACTTGAAGGTTGGCGATACGGTTAGCGTCGGTCTAGCCATTTCACAGGATTTCGTAACGTCCATTATGTCGAAGAAGATTGGCGTGTTTAAGACGACTTTGGTCAACAGCGGTGCTCGTCAGCTCACTGTGAAAGACGAGACAGGCGCACAGCTGACCTTCTTGATTGACAGCAACGACAAGATTGTGAATCCAGGCAAAGCCACACATGCCTTCGAAGATATTCAAGTGGACGACTATGTCAAAGCCAACTTTAACGGCTCGCAGCTCACGCAGTTGGTCATGCTGAAGACGGTCCGCGGGAAGGTGACTTCCGTTGATGCCACGCTGGGGACGATCACGGTCCAGGACTACCAAGGTGGCGTTCAAGTGCTGCCAGTTGGTCAGCAATTTACCGTCAAGGCGAACGGTGCAACGTCAAGCGCCCTTTCGACGGTGAAGGTGAACGATCGGGTGGAAGTGAGCAAAGATGTGAACGATAAAATGATCATTAACGTAGCTGCGACAGCCAAGCGGACAATCGCATCCTACGATTATGTGCTGAATTTGCTGCAGCTGAAGCCAACGGCGGCGGGAGACAAGACGACATACAATTTCTATGCCAAGGCTTATCTGCATCAAGGAACGCAAGCGGTCGCCGCAAGTACATTTGTTGAGAACGATGAAGTGAATGTGTACGTGCTGGATGATAAAATTATGGAGATTGAAAAGAACTAATTTCTCTTTCTTTTTGAAACTTTTTTTAGCTTAGCACCGTCTATGTGGTAGAGTTCTGCTGCATAGGCGGTTTTTTTTCGTAAAAAGTTCGCATTTTGTCAGCTACAGAGATTGATTCGATTCTTTCAATTCGGTAAACTAACAGTAATAGGTAAGTCGAAGGGAGCGGGGGCGTTGAATCAGAAGCAAGCACGATACATACTAGACATCATCGCCGATATGTTCCCCGACGCCCATTGCGAGCTGAATCACTCCAATCCGTTTGAGCTGACCATTGCCGTTCTGTTATCTGCCCAGTGCACAGACGAAACGGTAAACAAAGTGACGGCGACCCTGTTTCAAAAGTATAAACGGCCAGAAGACTATTTGGTGGTTCCTCTAGAGGAGCTGGAGCAGGATATACGACGGATCGGGCTTTTTCGCAATAAGGCCAAAAATATTCAAGCCCTCTGCGCACTGCTGTTGGACAAGCACCAAGGGGAAATCCCTCAGGAGCACGAGAAGCTGGTTGAGCTTCCGGGCGTCGGCCGAAAAACGGCCAATGTCGTCATGTCCAATGCGTTCGGGGTCCCGGCCATCGCCGTGGATACCCATGTCGAACGAGTGTCGAAACGGCTTGGCTTTGCGGCGGAGAAGGATTCCGTTCTGGAAGTGGAAAAGAAGCTGATGAAGCGGGTGCCTCGCGAGGAATGGACGCAGACGCATCATCGTCTCATTTTTTTCGGACGCTACCATTGCAAGGCGCAAAATCCGCAGTGCGAGCTATGTCCGCTGCTGGAGCACTGTCGTGAAGGAAAAAAACGTATGAAAACGACCCCGACTAGGAAACCTATATCAAAGACAAAAACAGCCAAAGCGTGAAAAGAAAGGATAGGATTAACCCATGAAATGCATATCGGTATATACAAAGGATTTTGAAGTGTTCTCAGATATTTACGAGAAGGTGCTTGAAACCCCGCTCAAGGAAAACGAAGAAAAGCAAGTGGAGGGCATCGTAGTCTCTGAGTCCGGCTCCGTGCCTGAGAACTACTTGAACCGCATGAAGCAGCGCCCTGAGGTGGTTGTGATGAAGGTGCGGGATAAGGACATCACGATCTTGCAGCATCGCGATCTGTTCGAAATTTTTATTCCCGAAACGGAAAATATGGTACACTAAAAACCGAAGCGATTCGGTTTTTTCTTTTTAGTTCGGCGCATGAAAGCCTAAAACATAGGGAGGATCGCTGCGAGTCCGTTCTCTTTGCCTCCGGCTGCTCTTGAAAATGAATTCTTTTTGATTAGATTAGATAGTTAGAATTCATTTTCAAAGGCAGCACATAAAATCTCCGGCAAAGAAACGGCTCTCTACTCTCCCTGTATGTTCGGGCGAACGAAAAAAGAAAAAAAAGATCGGTTCGGTTTTTAGATAGAGGAAGTATGGGTAGAGAGAAGGATGAAGAACGTCATGACGACTACTGGGGAAATGATACGAATGACGACTGGGGATCAGGCAGTCGAAGCGGTAAGAGGATTGCTGGAGCAGGTGGAACAAGCGGGAGACGCTGAGAACGGCCGAAAGCTGCGGCAGCTGCTCAAGAAAGCGGAAAGCGGTCGGTTGTCGATCGCGATGTGCGGCCATTTTTCGGCGGGGAAATCGAGTTTGATTAATAAGCTGTGCGGGCATCCGCTGCTGCCCTCCAGCCCGATTCCGACGAGTGCCAATATTGTCAGCATTGTCAATGGGGAAGCCGAAGCACGCATACTAAGGCGAGTAGACGTAACCTCCACAGCTGCTGAAGCCACCCGTGTGGAGCGGGTGCCTTTATCGGAGCTGGCGGAGCATTGCCGGGACGGGGAAACGATTGAAACGGTAGAGATTCAGTATCCGATTCCGTTCTTAGGCGAGCACGCTGCGCTGCTGGACACCCCGGGCATCGATTCGACGGATGATGCGCATCAGCTGGCGACGGAGTCGGCGCTGCATTTGGCGGACGTCGTTTTTTATGTGATGGACTATAACCATGTGCAGTCCGAGATCAATTTGTCGTTTACGAAGAAAATGACGGAGTGGGGAAAGCCCCTTTACTTGATCGTCAATATGATCGATAAGCATCGGGAGCAGGAGCTGCCGTTCTCGAAGTATCAGGATGGGGTTCGCGAGGCGTTTGCGAACTGGCATGTTCATCCGGACGGCATTCTCTACACCTCGGTGAAGAAGCCGGATCATCCCTCGAGCCAGTGGAACCAGCTCGAGTGGCTGCTGGGCCGACTGATTGAGCTCCGGGAGCCGCTGGTGCGGCTCAGCCTGGAGAAGTCGGCGCGGGCTTTGGCTGCGGCGCATGCCGCCAAGATGGCCGAAGCGAATGAGCCGGCCAAGGAGGCGCTGCGCGCCCAGCTTGCGGCTGACGAGGGCAGCGAGTCGGCGCAGGCGTTGTTCGCGGAAGCGAGTAGCGAGCTGGAGCATTTGTCTGCGCTGCCGCAGCAGCTGGAGGCGGCAGTGCGTGGGGCAGTCGCGTCGGTCCTCGACAACGCGAACGTGATCCCTGCCGTGACGCGCGACCTCGCGCACGTGTACTTGGAAAGCCGGCGCCCCGGCTTTAAGGTGGGTTGGTTTGGCTCGGCCGCGAAGACGGCGGCCGAGGTGGAACAGCGGCTCGGCGCGTTCCATAAGGATTTTGCGTCGCAGGTGGAGACGCAGATTGCGCGGCACGTTCAGCAGGCGGTCAAAGCCGGTCTGGAGGGCCAAGGTCTTGCTGCAGCCGCCATCACGGAGGCGGCGGATCAAATTCGCGTGGACGTGACCCCGGCCTGGCTGGCCAGTCAAGTGAACGAAGGCGCCGTTTTCGGCAATGAGTACACGTTGACCTATTCGAAGCACATTGCTGCGGAGATGAAGAGCTTGTACCGCAAGGCGGCGTTCGCCGCTGCCGACGCGCTGCTCGCGCAGCTGGCCGCTGCGCTCGAGCCGCGCCGCGCCGCGCTGCAGCGCGAGCTCGCTGCGCTCGAGGCGCGCCTCGGCAGCCTGCGCGAGCTCGAGCGGCTCGCGCAGCGCGAGGCCGCCTACAGCGCGGCGCTGCTCGCGCAGCTGCCGGCCGCGGCCGCGCCGGCGCTGCCCGCGCTAGCCGCCGCGCCGGCGGCGCCCGCTGCGCAGCCCGCGCCCGTGGCGCGTGACCCCCGCGAGTCCCTCGCGTGGGTCACGCCGGGCGCGGGCCGCGGCGCCAGCGCGGGCGGCTCGGCGGCGCTCGCCGCCGGCGGCCACCGCCAGCGGCTGCGCGATGCCGCCGCGCGGCTGAACGCCGCGGCTGGCGAGCTCGCCGGCATCGCTGCGCTGCAAACCATTCGCCGCTCCTTGCAGGAGAAGGCGGAGCGGCTCGGCCACAACCGCTTCACGGTCGCGCTGTTCGGCGCCTTCAGCGCGGGCAAATCGTCGTTTGCCAACGCGCTGATCGGCGAGAGGGTGCTGCCCGTGTCGCCAAATCCAACCACGGCGGCAATCAATAAGATCATGCCGCCGGAGCCGGAAGCCGGTTGGCCTCACGGCACGGCCAAGATCAAGATGAAAAGCCGGGAGCGCCTCGCATCGGACATCTTGTACTCCCTGGAAGTGCTGGGCGTGAACGTCGATTCGCTGGAGCAGGCGTTGACGGCAATCGCGAAGCTCAGTGCGGAGCAGGTGCCCGGCAAGGGCAAGCCGCATTACACGTTCCTCAAAGCCGTTGAGAAAGGCTGGGCGGCCATGGGCCCGAACCTCGGCCAGGAGCTGAGAGCAACGGCGGAAGAGTTCGGCAGCTATGCGGCAGAGGAGAGCAAATCGTGCTTCGTGGATCTCATCGAGCTGTACTATGCCAACCCGCTCACAGAGCAGGGCATTGTCCTGGTGGATACGCCAGGGGCGGACTCCATCAATGCCCGTCACACGGGCGTGGCGTTTGAATACATCAAAAATGCGGACGCGATCTTGTTCGTCACGTATTATAACCATGCGTTCTCGCATGCAGATAAAGAATTTTTGCTGCAGCTGGGTCGTGTAAAGGACAGCTTTGAGCTGGATAAAATGTTCTTTATCGTCAACGCGGCCGATCTGGCGTCCTCCGCAGAAGAGCTCGAAGGCGTCGTCTCGCACGTAGAAAGCAATTTGCTCCAGCATGGCATCCGTCATCCGCGTATTTATCCGCTGTCCAGCTACTACGCACTGGAAGGGAAACTGGGACAGGAAGAGGAAACCGTTGCGCAATCGGGGATTTTGCGGTTTGAGCAGGAATTCGTCCGGTTTACCTTTGAGGAATTGTCGGATATGGCCATTCAGGCAGGGGATGCCGACATCCGCCGCGCGGCAGATGTGCTTCAGCGCTGGATGGATGGAGCTAGAACGGATGCGTCGGAGCGCGTTCGCCAGGCTGGGGAGCTGCGCCAAGCGTTAGCGACGGCTGCAAAGCTGCTCGACCATCCGGACCCAGCAGCTGAAGTCAGGGAGCTGGAGAAGGAAATTCAGGAATTAATGTACTACGTGAAGCAGCGAACGGCATTCCGCTTCGGGGACCTGTTCAATATGGCTTTTAACCCATCGGTGTTCCGCGAAGATTCGCGGGATAGCAAGCTCGTGATGCAGTCGGCTTGGGAAGATTTTAAGCGCATGCTATCTTTTGATTTAACCCAAGAGGTGCTGGCGACTACGCTTCGAGTAGAAAAGAAAATCCATCACCTGAACCGCCAGGCGGCTAAACAGTGGGCGGAGGCGATCCAGTCGGGTATTCCGACGTTCGATTATTCGGAGGGGAACCAAGCGAAGCTGACTACGCCAACGCTGGAAGGGACGCTCCAAGCCGGAGATATCCAACTGAAATGGCTGACCGGCTATTTCAAAAACGCCAAGCAATTTTTCGAAGGCGACGGCAAGCTGCAGCTTCGTAAGGAGCTCGAAGGAAAGCTAAACCAGCCGATGACTCAGTTTGCCGAGTCGCAGGCGGCGGCTTTAGTCGAGGCGTATGCAGGTCAGCTGAAGTCGGTCTACCAGCTATTGTCGGAGCATATGCGGCAAGCGTTAGAGGAGCATGTCGAAGGGCTCTTGAGCGCACTGGAAATGAAGGTGGATTTGAACGAGCTGCAAGCCAAACATGCGCGTTTGGTGCAGGGAATACAGTAACTTCATATATTAATGTAAGTACGGGAAAGGGCGATTGCTTGAAAAGGCGCGCCCTTTCTTTTTTGTTTTCATGAAAGGGTTTACATCTTGAAGATAACGTACCATTTGGGAGAAATAGTGGGACTCAGCGTGCAATTTGTGACCATTTGATGAAATTTTCCGGTATAACCAAAATTATGGAAGATCGCTTATTTGCCGCCCCTCAGTAAGGGTGCTACACTTCAAAACAGAGCTTGAATCGCTTCCAAAGCGATCATACATTCGCCTTGCAAGCGCTTAAAATGACAACTGGATGGATCGAACGTTGACAACGGTTATCGTCGAAATTCCCGATACCGTTGCAACAACGTTGACAGCTGCTAATGTTTAAAATCCCAATAAGCAGTTGCAACAAAAGGAGGGTCACACATGGAAGTGTTCAAGCAGCTGAAGGAGTATTACTGGTCAGAACGAAGGTATTTGTTTGCATCGATCGCGTTTTTGATGGTAGCGACATCACTCGGGCTGGTGTATCCGAATTTGTTTCGCTATCTGATCGACGAAGTCATTACGAAAGGCCAATTTGACAAAGTTCCCTATCTTGCGCTCTCGGTTGTCGGCGTTATGGTAACGAAGGCGACCTTTCAATTTTTGCACGGGGTGAACAGCTCGAAGCTGGGTAATCAGACGGCCTACAATCTTCGCAATGCAACGTACGAAAAGCTTCAGTATTTGTCGTTTCAGTACTACGATCAGGCACGCACTGGAGATTTGATGTCCCGGCTAACGGCGGACCTGACGGCAGTCAGGGATTTTATCGGGTTCGGCTTCGTCCAAATCTTGAACGTCTGTATGATGCTCACCTTCGGGACGATCATGATGATGACGATCAATTGGAAGCTGACACTTTTAACGGTCGTGACCATGCCTTTTCTGGCTATGACCGCGATCCGCTTCGAAGGCAAAATCCATCCGGCTTTTCGGTCGATCCGCCAATCGATGAGCTCGATGACTACCTCCGTGCAAGAAACCATTACCGGAGTGCGCACCGTCAAATCGTTTTCACGCGAACCGCACGAGATTGAGAAATTTTCGAACCGCAATCAGGAGTACAAATCGAACAATATTTTGACCTCCGGCATTTGGGCGAAATATTTCCCGCTCATGGAGCTTTTGGCGAACTTGAGTGTGGTCATTCTGCTGGGCACCGGCGGTATGATGGTAATTAACCAGTCGATTACGCTCGGCGAGCTCGTTGCTTTTTTCAGCTTAATCTGGTTTATTATCGGCCCTATGTGGGGGATTGGATTCCATATCAATAACTTTACACAGTCCAAGGCGGCTGGAGAGCGGCTGCTCGAAGTGCTCCACACTTACATTCATGTGAAAAACAAGGACAATGCGAAAGCGCTTATTCCGTCGCAGGTTCAAGGTCATGTTCGATTTGAAAACGTCACCTTTGCCTACACGGAGAAACAACCGGCGCTGACTGATTTTTCATTGGATGCCCCGGCCGGCTCCGTCATCGGGCTGCTCGGCGGGACAGGATCGGGCAAGTCGACCGTTATTCAGCTGCTGCTGCGCGCCTACAACGTAAAGGACGGACGAATTACGCTTGACGGCACCGATATCCGCGACCTTCAGCTGGAGAGCTTACGAAGCCAGATGGCGATCGTGTTTCAAGAAACATTTCTGTTCTCCTCGACGATTCGAAACAATATTGCCTACGGCATGAAGGACGTGTCAATGGAGGACATCATCAAAGCGGCTAAGCTGGCCAAAGCGCATGATTTTATTATGGAGCTGCCGCTGGGCTACAACACGATTGTCGGTGAACGGGGACTAGGTCTGTCCGGCGGGCAAAAGCAGCGGATTGCGATCGCTCGGGCACTGATCATCAACCCGAAAATACTGATCCTCGATGATGCTACAAGTGCAGTCGATATGGAGACGGAGCATGAAATTCAACAGGGCTTTGGCGAAGTCATGAAGGGCCGAACGACCTTTATTATCGCTCACCGTATCTCTTCTTTGAAGCATGCCAACGAGATTATTGTGCTCGACGAAGGCCGGATTGTTCAACGCGGTACGCATGCCGAGCTGTTGGCACAGCCTGGACCTTACCTCGAAACCTATAAAATCCAATACGCCGATCAGCCTAGCGACTCGGATGCACAACCCGATGTGGAACCGATTCAGCCGTCGGCTGCCGCGGAAGTTGCCGCTTCGTCACAGGCTAAAGTTAGGAGGGTCGCACAATGAGCGTACAAAGTGCATCAGATAAAGAAATTCAGAAACGGTTCGTCTACCAGGACGATGAAGAGCTCGACAAAGGGTTCGACTGGGCGCAGGTCAAGCGCTTAAGTACATACATGAAGCCGTACGCCAGACAGATCATACCGATCGTCCTGATCATGATGGTTGTGGGAGCGATTACGAAGCTGCTGAACCCGCTTTTGATCGCTTATGCCATTGACCATGCTTTGAAAACCGGCGATAGTAAGACGCTATTCCTTTGCGTTGGCGGAATGCTCTGCCTTTATGCGATTCAATGGGGAGCGAATAACTTTCGTGTCCGGTTTACGAATATGATCGGTCAACAAGTCATCTACGATTTGCGACATGATCTGTTCAGTCATATTCAGCGATTATCGTTCAAATTTTTCGACAAACGGCCGGCCGGCTCGATCTTGGTGCGGATCACGAACTATGTCAATTCGCTTCAGGACTTGTTTACGAATGGCGCTGTCAACTTAATGATTGACTGTGTGCAGCTTTGCGGCATTATTTTTATCTTACTGTTCATCAATTGGAAGCTGGGCTTAGCCATTATTGTCACGGTTCCGATTATGTTCATGATCTCGACCAAGCTGAGGGTCAAAATCCGCCGGGCATGGCAGGTCGTCCAGACGAGACAATCGCGAATTAACGCGCATTTGAACGAATGTATTCAAGGGATTAAAGTGACGCAGGCTTACACGCAGGAGAAGGAAAATATCGCTTTCTTTGAGCAAATGAATCAGGATAACCATTATCATTGGAACCGGGCGTCGATCCTGAACCAATCGTTTGGTCCGATCATTGAGTGCACCGGAGCCATCGGCTACTGTATTTTGTTCTGGTTTGGAGCGCATTTGATTCAGGAAGGTGAAATTTCGATCGGTTTGCTCGTGGCCTTCGGCACCTACATTGGACTTTTCTGGGAGCCGATCAATCGTCTCGGACAAATGTACACACAGATGCTGATTGCCATGGCTTCCTCGGAGCGTATTTTTGAATTCATCGACGAAGTGCCTAACGTGGCCGAGAAAACCTCCGCCCAAGAGCTGCCCAAGATTCAAGGCAACATTGAATTTAAGCAGGTGGAGTTTGAATACGAGCCGGGCAGGCATGCTTTGAAACGAATCGATTTAAGCGTGAAAGCAGGCCAATCGATCGCGCTCGTTGGGCATACGGGCTCCGGTAAGAGTACGATTATCAATCTTTTGTGCCGATTTTACGATGTGACGAATGGCAGTGTGACCATCGACGGCCATGATATCAGGGATGTAACGATATCAAGCCTGCGTTCGCAGGTAGGAATCGTGCTGCAGGACACGTTTATTTTCTCAGGCACGATTCGGGATAATATTCGCTTCGGACGGCTGAACGCGACGGATGAGGAGATTGTGGCCGCGGCTAAAGCAGTTCGTGCGCACGACTTTATCGTGAACCTGCCGCATGGCTACGATACGGAGGTGCAGGAACGCGGTAATGTGCTTTCGATGGGCCAGCGCCAGCTGTTGTCGTTTGCGAGAGCCTTATTAGCCGATCCTCGGGTGCTCATTCTTGACGAAGCTACGGCGAGTATTGATACGGAGACGGAGCTGAAAATTCAAGAAGCACTCAAAACGCTTCTGCACGGACGCACCTCGTTTATCATTGCACACCGTTTATCTACGATCCGGCATGCGGATCACATTTTAGTACTCGACCATGGGCAAATTATGGAGCAGGGCAATCATGACGCGCTCATGCAGCACAAGGGCATCTACCACGGATTAATTCAAGCTCAGTACCGATTTTTGCAGGAAACAGGTTGATTTATTCGACGTTAAGTACCGAAACCTTCCGTTCAAACGGGAGGTTTTTTCGTTTTTTGTCTTATTCGGGCTGAAGCCACATATACATGAAAAGGCATGGCTGAACTTGGTTTTGCAGGAGAAACCAAACATCCATAACAGGGAGGAAATTTACGTTGAAGGATAGCGGACAGGTAGTACGCAAGACGCTGGAGGTCATTCAATGGATATTGGCCCTTACCATGATTGTGGCGGTGGTGGTTTCTGGTCGATTGTTGGTCAAAACAAAGCTGCCAGTGCCTGCGAATCGGTATGATGTGTTCTTGGATGATGCGAATCTTGGAACGGTTAGTGATCCGGAGGTTGTTATGAAGTGGAAGGCAATGCGGTATGAGGAAATTTCCCGGCAAAATGATGGTTTGCGAGTCACCTCCAATTTGGAGCGGCTCCGATTTGAGCCAAGCCACAACCCATTTCATGGGATGTTCGATAACGATGCCGTATTCGCCGCGTTAAGCGATCGGATTATGATTGCCGTACTCGCGGCGGAAGTCCGAGTAAATGGCGAAGCCGTCGGCTTGGTGAAGGATGCCGCGACTGCTGAAGCGCTGCTGGCGAAGATCCAAGCTCCTTTTATAGCTAAGGAGAAATCCTCAGCGTCCGAAGCATCGTTCAGCACAGGCTTCGTGCAAAACGTGCAAATTGTTGAAACCGCCGTCGCGCCTGGCAAAATCGAAGCCCCTGATGCGGTGCTTGAGCGAATACATACCGGTAATGTACAACCTGTGGAATACGAAGTTCAAAAGGGCGACTGCATTTCCCTAATTGCGCAGCAGTTCAAAATTTCACCAGATGCAATTTATACGAACAATCCGGGGATTAAGAACGATATTATCCACATCGGGGACGTGCTGAATTTGACTGTCCTGCAGCCACTTCTGACCGTGAAAATCGTGGAGACGCGCACAGAGCAGCAAAAAATCCCAAGCAGCATTGTCTACGAAAAGGATGATGAGCTGAGAGCCGGGGTGCTTCAAATCAAATCACAAGGCAAGCCTGGAAAAAAAGAGGTGACGATTCAAACGATAAGCGTGGGCGGACAAACGACGGAGAAAAGCGAGTTAAGTGAAACGATCCTGGAGTCTCCTGAACAAACGGTGGTACGGCAGGGAACGAAGGTTGTCGCAGGGATCGGCAGCGGCTCCTTTATATCTCCGGTCTTGAGGGCGAAAATTACAAGTGAATTCGGCGCACGGTGGGGAACGACGCATAATAATGGCACGGATCTCGTATCCGAGCAGCGCGCGATCCTGGCCTCCGACCATGGGAAAGTTACGTTCGCGGGAGTCAAATCCGGTTACGGCAATTGCATCATCATCGATCATCAGAACGGCTTCGAAACGCTGTACGGGCATTTAAGCAAGATCGAAGTGAGTCAAGGGGAAGCCGTTAGAAAAGGCGATCGCATCGGTGTTATGGGCAGTACAGGCAATGCCACAGGCGTTCACCTGCACTTCGAAATCATTCAGAACGGACATCAGCAAAATCCGATGAAATACTTACAGCTATAATTGCAATATAGCAAACATTTGTTCGTTACGCAAGAGGTCCTAGTCCAAGCGGTCGCAACCGCTGCTAGGGCTTTTTGGTACATTTGCAAATGCCCTGTCAAACCGCTACTCTAAAAAAAGGAAAACGACGAGTGATCAGAATCATGGAGAAGCAGGGGGAGTGCATGTGATTACTACGCGTTGGTTATGGCGGACAGTTGGTTTGGTGGCGCTTTTGTCTACATTGCTATGTATTTTCGGTTTTGCGTATGCCGTCAATCAAATTATGTATCCCAAGCCTGTCGTTTCAGAGGAGCCCGGAGCTCCGCAGACGGCTCCACAGACCCAGGACAAGCCCAAGCAGGATGCATGGAATGCCAAGGACAAAATCCAAATCGTCGCGCTGGGCGATTCCTTAACCGCTGGAACCGGAGATTTGACGGGGAAAGGCTATGTGGGTCAAGTTAGGGACAAGCTGGAGAAGCAGCTCGGTAAGCCGGTGTATGTATTTAATAACTTCGCGATTCCCGGCTATCGTACGGCTGATATGCTGAAGGATTGGGACACGAAAAAAGATATCGATAAATCCATCAGCGAAGCGGATTTGATTCTGCTCACGATCGGCGGAAATGACTTATTTGACGGCGGAGCGGATATTTTTAATACCCAGAATGGGGAAGGGTTTAACCCGAAAGCAGCGGCAGAGCGCTCACCAGAAGCTTTGAAGAGGCTGGGCCAAATTTTTGACCGTATCGCCAAAGTGAATCCGAATGCGAAAATTATGTACGTAGGGCTTTACTATCCGTTTCTAGATCTGGATAAAGACCGGACTGGGGCGCCGATCGTACAGCAATGGAATACGAGTGCGTTTGAATTGGCCAATCGGTATCCGAATATTACAGTGGTGCCGACCTATGATTTATTTGAGCTGAATTTAACCAAGTATATATACAGCGACCATTTTCATCCGAATCAAAACGGTTATGAGCGTATTGCGCAGCGGATCGCCGATATTTTGAAATAAGGCTATGGGGATGGCCTAGGGAGGGACATGAATGGGAGCAGAGCACGCTGAAAAAGGGCGGAACGCATCGGTTGTTTTATCCGTCAACAATGTCAAGAAGCAGATCGGCAAACGGTTGATCATTAAAGGCATCTCGTTTGATGTCAAGGCCGGTGAAATTTTCGGCTTTCTCGGCCCGAACGGGTCAGGGAAAACGACGACCATCCGAATGCTGGTGGATTTGATTAAGCCGACGTCAGGCTCGATCACGATCTGCGGGTACGATGTTCAGTCGCATCACAACGAGGCGCTCCAGTATGTCGGCTGTATCGTGGAAAACCCGGAGCTGTACGGTTATTTGAGCGGGTGGGAAAACCTGGAGCACTTTGCTCGTATGCTGCCCGGCATTACCGAGAATCGGATTCGAGAGGTCGTGGATATCGTCGGCATGGATGTGCGCATTCATGACAAGGTGAAGACGTATTCCCTCGGCATGCGCCAGCGTCTGGGGATTGCTCAAGCGCTGCTGAACGATCCGAAGCTGCTGATTTTGGACGAGCCGACAAATGGTCTCGACCCGCAGGGGATCAAAGAGCTTCGAGAATTTATTCGCAGCTTGGCCGATAAGGGACTCAGCTTGTTCGTCTCCAGCCATTTGCTCAGCGAGATTCAGCAGATGTGCGATCGGGTGGCGATTATTAGTCACGGCGAAGTGATTCGCGTTGGAGAAGTCGCGGCACTAATCGATGAATCCGTCAGTACCGTGGTTTGGAGTGTGCTGCCACAGGCGAAAGCATTGGATGTGCTGCTTACCGAGCATGAGGTTCAAATCTTATCGCAGCAAGAGGAGTCGTACGAATCTGGTGAACGGACATCCGTTCCTGAAAAGATCGTCGTTCAAATGAATCCCGACACAATCCCGGTCATTTCACGCCGCATGGTCGAGCTGGGGGTCCAGCTGTTCGGTATTGAGATCAAGCACCCGACTTTGGAGGACTTATTCTTAAAGCTAACGGAGGGAGAACGTATTGGTTAGCATCTATCCGCTCGTCAAGAATGAATGCATCAAGCTGGTGATGAAAAAGAGGCTGCTCGTCGTGCTGCTCATTCTCGCCGCTATTATCCCTATGTTTACATACGCCCAAATGAAGGTTGCGCAAAACAATCTGAAGCAGTTCGGCACCACGGATTGGCGTGCAGAGCAGCGGCAGAAGATTGTGGATTACACTCGAAGCCTTGGCAGCAGCCGGATGCCGGAGGAATGGAAGCAGTTTCGCAAGGTGGAGGTGAAGCTCGCCCAATACTATTTGGATAAAGATGTGAATCCGTCCGCACCGAACGGGGTAACCTTTACAAGAGAGTTTGTCAAAAATGCGGTAGGCCTCTTCATTCCGCTCATGGTGATGGTGGTCGCGGCGGACTTGGTTTCCGGTGAGCACTCGACGGGTACGATCAAGCTTCTGCTTACCCGACCGGTGCAGCGATGGAAGGTTTTGCTCAGCAAGCTGATCACCGTCATTTTGTTTGTCTCCTTCATCGTACTGGCTACCGGTGCGCTTTGTTATTTGATCTCCGGGATTGTTTTCGGGTACGGCGGCTGGGATATGCCGGTTTTCTTCGGCTTTCAAGTGACCGGAACGGAAGTTAATTTTGCCTCCGTGCGTCCAGTTTCGCAATGGCTGTATTTAATTATGGAGCTCGGACTGGTGTGGTATTCCGCGCTAATTGTTGGCATTATGACGCTAATGATTTCGGTGCTTGTTCGAAGCACGGCGGCTGGGATGGGCATTATGCTGGCGGTGCTGATTTCCGGCACGATTCTCGCCAATATGGTGTCCTCATGGGAAACGGCAAAATATTTTTTCATGGTCAATTTGCGCTTGACCGACTACTTGACCGGGGCGCTTCCGCCCATCAAAGGCATGAGTTTGCCGTTCTCCTTAACCGTGCTTACCGTATGGGGATTGGTTTCCGTTCTGATCTCATTTACGGTGTTCACGAAAAAAGATGTCTTGAACTAATCCGTTCAAATGTTATAATGCATGTTAGCTGAATGGATGACTTACGTGTTAGGGAGGCTGCGAATTTGGCAGAACAACTCGATTTGTTTGGAAAAACGAAAGCAGATACAGCAACAGAAGCAGCTGCGGAGCTTACCGAACCGACGCAGGAGTACGGCGCTGACGATATACAGGTGCTGGAAGGTCTTGTAGCGGTACGTAAACGTCCGGGGATGTACATAGGCAGCACCAGCGCATCCGGGCTTCATCACTTGGTATGGGAAATCGTCGACAACGCCGTGGACGAGCACCTGGCCAAGCACTGTACCCAGATCGACGTAACGATCCATAAGGATCAATCGGTGACGGTATTCGACAACGGCCGCGGCATTCCGACCGGCATGCATAAGATGGGTATTCCAACCCCTCAGGTGGTATTTACTATTCTTCATGCGGGCGGCAAGTTCGGCGGCGGAGGATATAAAAAGTCCGGCGGTCTTCACGGCGTAGGCGCCTCGGTAACGAACGCGTTGTCCGAGTGGCTTGAGGTGGAGATTTACCGTGAAGGTAAAATCCATCGTCAACGCTTTGAATATTGGGTGGGCGAGCAGGGCAAGGAGCATGTCGGGGAGCCGGTCACCGGTCTGGAAGTGCTCGGAAACACCCGCAAAACAGGAACAAAAGTGACGTTCAAGCCGGACAAGCGCGTGTTCCAAGGCGGAACGACGATCAACTACGATACGCTATATGAGCGCTTACAGGAAATCGCGTTTTTGAACTCCGGGTTGAAAGTAACGATTACCGATCTGCGCGCGGACAAGCAGGAAGAGTTTCAATACGTGGGCGGCGCCAGCCAGTTCGTTCAGTTCTTGAACGAGGAGAAGGCTGTTCTGCACGATGTGATTCATTTTACCGCCGAGAAGGACGACATTGAGGTTGAGGTAGCGCTGCAGTATAACGACGGCTACACGGAAACGCTCGTCTCGTTCGTCAACTCGATCCCGACCCGCGGCGGCGGTACGCATGAAACCGGGTTCAAAACCGCATACACGCGCGTTATGAATGACTATGCCCGCAAGAACGGCATGCTCAAGGAGAAGGAGAAAAACCTCGACGGCCAAGATTTGCGCGAGGGCATGATGGCGGTCATCAACATCAAGATGGGCGAGGTTGAATTCGTCGGCCAGACGAAGGATCAGCTCGGCAGCGCCTCGGCAAGAAGTGTCGTAGATGCCGTCGTTTCGGATAAAATGTCGGTGTTTCTTGAGGAAAATCCGCAAGTGGCGCAGATGATCATGAAGAAGGCGATTCAATCCGCCAAAGCGCGCGAAGCGGCCCGTAAAGCACGTGAAGAAGTGCGAAGCGGGAAGAAAGGCAAGAGCGAAAGCTCGAACCTTGGCGGTAAGCTGACGCCTGCGCAGTCGAAGGATTACACGCGCAACGAGCTGTTTATCGTGGAAGGGGACTCGGCCGGCGGCTCTGCCAAGCAGGGACGCGATTCTCGCCACCAGGCGATTTTGCCGCTCAAGGGCAAGCCGATGAATCCGGAGAAGGCCAAGCTGCTCGATATCATGAAGAACGAAGAGTACAAAGCGATTATTGCTGCCATCGGAGCAGGTGTCGGACCGGAGTTTGACGTATCGGAAAGCAATTATGCCAAAATTATTATTATGACCGATGCCGACACCGACGGTGCGCATATCCAGGTGCTGCTGCTCACGTTCTTCTATCGCTACATGAAGCCTTTGATCGATGCCGGCAAGGTCTATATCGCGCAGCCTCCGCTGTATAAAGTGACGAAGAAAGCGGGCAAAAACAGCACCATTCGTTACGCTTGGACAGATGAGCAGCTCACCGTGCTCACCAAAGAACTGGGCAAGAGCATTGAGCTGCAGCGCTACAAGGGACTTGGTGAGATGAACCCGGACCAGCTGTGGGAGACGACGATGGATCCCGCCACGCGAACGCTGCTGCAGGTTCAGATTGAGGACGCAGCCAAGGCGGAGCGCCGCGTTTCAACGCTGATGGGCGACAAAGTCGATCCTCGCAAGCGCTGGATTATCGAGAACGTGGACTTCACGGAATTTGAGGAATAACGGGGGGCCTTACGCTTGAGTACACTAGAACAATTTTTACCGGCCTTTCTGGAAGAGGTAGTTGGAGACCGATTCGGCCGGTATTCCAAATATATTATTCAGGATCGTGCCATTCCCGATGTTCGGGACGGGCTGAAGCCTGTACAGCGTCGGATTTTGTACGCGATGTACGATGCCGGCAACACGCCGGACAAGCCGTACCGCAAATCGGCCAAAACCGTAGGGGATGTCATGGGTAACTATCATCCGCATGGCGACTCCTCTATTTACGAGGGCATGGTGCGGATGGCGCAGCCATGGAAAATGGGCCATGTGCTGGTCGATGGCCACGGCAACTGGGGCTCGCTTGACGATGATCCGGCTGCAGCGATGCGATATACGGAGGCACGCTTGTCGGAAATTGCGATGGAGCTGCTGCGTGATATCGAGAAACGCACGGTACAGTTCAAAGATAATTTCGACAACACGACCAAGGAACCGGTTGTACTGCCGGCTCGTTTCCCGAACCTGCTTGTCAATGGGGTAAGCGGAATTTCGTCCGGCTTTGCCACCGAAATTCCGACGCATAACCTGCGTGAAGTCATCAACGCTTGCATCGCGCTGATCGATAAGCCGGAGTCGACGCTGGAGGAATTGATGAGTATCGTGCGCGGACCGGATTTTCCTACCGGGGGCATCATTATGGGCTCTGAAGGTATCCGTGAAGCGTATCGCACCGGCCGTGGTCGGATTTATCATCGCTCACGCACTTCGATTGAAGATCAGCGCGGCGGACGCCAGACGATCGTCATTACTGAAATTCCATATCAAGTGGTCAAGTCTCGTCTGGTCACGGCGATGGAAAATATTCGGCTGGAGAAAAAAATCGAGGGTATCTCCGAGGTTCGCGACGAAAGCGGCCGCGAAGGCTTGCGGATTGTTGTCGAGCTGAAGAAGGATGCGGATGCGCAGGGAATTTTGGCGTATTTGCTGAAAAAGACGGATTTGCAGGTGGCGTACAACTTCAACATGGTGGCGATTGTCAACAAAACGCCGAAGCAGCTCGGCTTGGTCGAGATGCTGGAAGCGTATATCGCGCATCAGAAGGAAGTCGTCACGCACCGCTCGCGGTTTGAGCTGGAGAAGGCGGAAGATCGCGCTCACGTGCTCGAAGGCTTAGTTAAGGCGCTGAACATTCTGGACGAGGTCATCGCTGCGATCAAAGCCTCCAAGAACCGTCAAGACGCACAGAATAACTTGGTTGCGAAGTTCGGATTTACCGAGCGCCAAGCGGACGCTATCTTAACGTTGCAGCTGTATCGTTTGACGAACCTTGAAATTCATTCACTCGAGAAAGAGCTGAAAGAGGTTCAGAAGACGATTGCTTACCTGCAAGGCATTCTGGGCAGCGAGAAGAAGCTGCTGGCCGTTATCAAGGATGAGATCGCGCAAATTCGCGATAAATACGGTATCGACCGCCGTTCCTCGATCCAAGATGAGATTGAGGAGTTGAAGGTGAACCTGGAGGTTATGGTCACCGCCGAGGATGTATTCGTGACGCTGTCAAACGAAGGATACATTAAGCGGACAGGCAAGCTGTCCTTCATCCGCTCCGGCGGCGAAATCGATAAGACCGGCATGAAGGAAAGGGACTATCTCCGCTATTTACTGGATGTAAATACGCTGGAGAACCTGTTGATCTTTACGCAAAAGGGCCAATACTTCCTGCTGCCTGTCCACCAAATACCGGAGTACAAATGGAAGGATAACGGGACAGCAATCGTCAATGTAATCCCGATTCCGAAGGACGACCGAATTGTCCATGTGATTCCGGTCAAGGATTTCGAAGATCCAGGCAAATCGCTGGTCTTCGTTACCCGACGCGGCCAGGTCAAGCGGACCGAGCTTAAGGAATATGCCACCAACCGTTCCATCGGGATCGTCGCTTGTAAAGTATCCGATCAGGACGCGGTTCAGAATGTCCTTTTGAGTACTGGAGGCAAGGAGCTGCTCTTGGTGACGAAACAGGGGATGGCGATTCGTTTCAAGGAAGACGAAGTCAATCCGATGGGCCGTGCAGCAGGCGGCGTGCGAGGCATCCAGTTGAAAGAGGATGACGAGGTAGTAGCATCGGAGTGGGTGGACGGCGACGAAGGCGAGGTTCTGGTCGTCTCAGACACCGCTTACGCCAAGCGGTCGCTGATGGTCGATTATCCGACCCAAGGCCGTGGCGGCAAAGGGATTTTCACCTTTGAGATTAAAGAGGGCAAGCGGGTACGACCGAACGGAACGGGTCTGAAAAGCGCCTTCGTAGTGAAAGAACCGTTTGAGCTGACCGCCATTCTGAGCACCGGTGAACGCGCTGTATTCTCTACCGAGCAAGCTCCGATCGAAGATCGCAAAACGTCCGGGAAGCAGATTCTCCCGCTCGGCAAGACCGATTCGATCACTGAGTTGATCAAATTTGTTTAATCGTAGCTGATATAGTTGGTCTCCAGCTGTTCTTTTAGCTTCAGCATCAATTGCAAAACGACCCACACTGGCATCGGTTCGTCAAGCTTCTCGAGCCAGCTTGGGTCGTTAATTATTCCCTCTTGAAGTGCAGCCTCGCCAATTTTTTCCTTCCAAGCTTCCATGAATTTTCCCACCTTGTCTCCATCGTTTGACAAGCTGCGCCCGTAGGCGACGATCTTGTATGCAATATATGTTGAAGCGGGTCAAATGGTACCTCATTTTATCGGTTCATGTCCTAAAATATTTAGGATGTTAACCTTTAAAAGACGGTGAAGGGGTGTTATAATAGGGAAAAAATTGGATTATTCGCGGGAGTGATACACAATTGATTACCCAAGAATTTGCCAAGCTGTGGTGGAAGCTGTCTAAGGATCTGCGTACGCACATGGAGACGGAATTGGCACCTACGTTAACAGAAGGACAGCTGACGGTGATTGAGCTTTTGCTTGGCTCCGGCAAGGACAAGATGAAGCCGTCCGACTTTATTGATCACTTGGATACTACCCCGGCAGCGATCACAACGCTGCTCGATCGTATGGAGAAGAACGGATTGATCGCCAGAGAACGGGATGCGAAGGACCGCCGAATCGTTTGGGTGGTGGTGACGGAGAAAGGGCTGCAGGAATGTGAGCGTGGCGTTCAGATCCGTGAACGATTTCTCCAGGCGTATCTCAGCCGAATTTCATCACACAATCAGCAGCTGCTCGTTTATTTGCTCGGAAAAGTGGCGAACGCTTAACAAAAGACCTCCCGGAAGCTCGTTGAAGAGAGCAGACGGGAGGTCTTTGTGCGATATGCGGCTTATTGAAAAGCGGCTTCCCACAAAATCCATGGAAAGCTCCGTGGCGGGGAAGAAGTAAAGCGAAGTTCTTCTTTCGTCACCGGATGCTCAAAGCCGAGCTCGGTGGACCAGAGCGCAATCTGCTGTCCGGGCTTCGTGTGCATGCTGCCGTATCGCTGGTCACCAACGAGCGGGCAGCCGATGGTCATGAACTGCACCCGGATTTGATGGGGCCGGCCCGTATGAAGCTCAACTTGAACAAGCGACAGCCCATCTAGCGAGCCGAGCACGCGGTAATCAAGAATCGCTTCTTTGGCACCTGCTTTGCCGGCAGGAACGACTGAAACCATGTTCGTTTTCGCATCCTTGATCAAATGATGCCGCAGCTGGCCTTGCGGATCCCTCGGCTTCCCATTGACGACAGCGGTATAGATTTTCCGGATTGCCCGGGTTCGAACCGCGTCGGACAAGCGAGAGGCGGCTTTGGAGGTTTTGGCGAATACCATAACACCCCCGACCGGACGGTCCAGCCGGTGAACCAGACCCAGATACACATTGCCCGGCTTCTGATGCCGCACCTTCAAGTCCGCCTTGATCAGGCTCAGCAGATCGGGATCCTTCGAATCATCCTCCTGCGTCGGAATATTGGGGGGCTTCACGACGACAATCACGTGGTTGTCTTCGTATAGCACTGGAATGGTAGAAGCTGCGCTGCCCATTCCTCTAGGCCTCCCAACGGCCCAAGATGCCGCAAGGCAGCGTCAGCTTGGATGCCGTGATCGGCAGTCCGATTTCGCCGCAGGTAAGCGTACCGCCAAACTTGCGGGCTAGCGAAAGCGATAAAATATTTTTCAGAACGGTGGCCGAAATGCCTGTGGTGTAGGAGTTGATCAAGAAAAAGAGCGGCTTGTCCGTTAAGATGCTCATGCACGATTCCACGAAGGGATACAGGTCGGTTTCAAGCTTCCAGGTTTCTCCATTCGGTCCGCGTCCGTAAGAAGGCGGATCCATAATAATCGCATCATACTTGCTGCCGCGGCGCTGCTCACGTTGGACGAACTTGAATACGTCGTCGGTAATAAACCGAACTGGACGGTCGCCCAGGCCGGATAGCTGCAGGTTTTCCTTTGCCCAAGTGACAACGCCTTTAGAGGCGTCGACATGGCATACCTCAGCACCAGCCGAAGCGCACGCAACGGAAGCTCCTCCTGTATAGGCAAACAGGTTCAGCACCTTAATCGGGCGTCCCGCTCCGCGAATTTTCTCGATCATCCAGCTCCAGTTGACCGCTTGCTCCGGAAACAGTCCGGTATGCTTGAAGCTGGTCGGTTTAATATGAAATGAAAGCCCATTATACGAGATCGTCCAGCGCTCTGGAATTTGCTTGGTGTTCGACCAGCTGCCTCCGCCGCTGGAGCTGCGATGATAATGAGCATCGGCCTCTTTCCAGGCACCGGTCTCCTTCACCAAAGGCCAGATGATCTGTGGATCCGGCCGCCGAAGTACGATATCCCCCCAGCGCTCCAGCTTTTCGCCGCCGCCCGTATCGATAAGCTCGTAATCTTTCCAATCTTGTGCTGCAAACATTCGTTTCCGCCATCCTTTATTCATAGTGTTGCTTACCAGTATTGCCAAACGTCCCTAAACATTTTACACGATATGGCTATCCGATTCCATATTTTCCGCCCGCAATAGCGTAGAGAAAAAAATAAAGTCCCGTGAGGGGACTTTATTTAATAAATCTAATGCTTATTTACCCGGCACCTCAAGCTTCTCAATCAACGTCGGAAGCTCTTGCGTCATAAATTTATTATAATCTTGGTTCGTAAAATCTTGTAGCAGCTGATCCTTCACCTCATTCAAGGTTCGCGTGCTGCGGGCTTCGACGCGCATAACATGGTAGCCATAAGTCGTTTCGACCGGATCGCTGATCTTGTTCAGCTCCAGCTCGATGGCCGCCTTCTTGAACGGTTCCACCCAATCGCTCACTGCCGCATCGGCATAAAGACCGCCATTATCCTTGGAGCCCGGATCATCTGAATACTGCTTCGCCAAATCGGCGAAATTGCCGCCGTTATCCAGCTTCGCCTTAACTTCGTTGGCGAGCTTCAGCGCGTCTTCCTTGGAGCGGGCTTTTCCGCTCGCGTCCGTAAACCCAATTAAGATATGACGTACGGACGCCGTAATGAATTGGCCGGTCTTCGCTTTCTCATCATAGGCAGCCTGCAGTGCTGCGTCAGAAGTTAACGCGTTCAGCACTTTACCTGTCGCAATGTGCTGTTCGATGAAAGCGCGCAGATCCTGCTCCGTGATTCCGTTTTTGGACAGAATGGTTGCGAAATCCGTCCCTTGCTGGCTGTTCAGCAGCATCTGCTTAAGCTCCTCGAACTGTGCATTCACCGCATCCGGAAGCGCCGCCTTCATCTCGTCGGTCATCCGTCCGCTCAGAACCCGGTATCCGATCAGCTGTTTCACCAAGTACTCTTTATAAGCCTTCTGCGTCTCATACTGCGCATTCTGCGGGTTCAAAACACGAGTGACCGCCATGTATTTGTCCAGGTCGGCTTGCGTGACTTGACCGCCTTTGTAGGTGCTTACGATCGTTGTCGGATTTTTGCCTACCCAGATCGTGTCAGTATCAGCATCAAAACCAACTTCCTTGCCCAGCGCTTCGCTCACAAAGCGGAGAGGAACGTAGGTTGTGCCGTTATAAATAAAGCCGGAGCCTTGGTCTTCGGTTGGTTTTTTCTCAATTCCGTCAAACATATATTTCAGATTTTTAAAATATACTTCAATCTGTGTTCCGCTCGCATAGGCGATAGAGCCGGTAAGCATGACCCCCAGCGATAAGCCAAGCACCAAGCCCTTCACTTTGTCGTTCATCATGGATTACTTCTTTCCTTCCTCATGGTTAAATGTGAAATAATTGTGTACTTCTTTCTTATTCTACGAATAACGACAAAATCCTGCTTTTTATTCAAAAAGGACTACCATATATTAGGATAATTGTCGAAAAGTATACAAGTCTCGACAGAAGCTATCGAGAGGAATTTTGCGATCCGCGTAGTATTTCTGTAATATGCACCTAAAAATTATACAAAAAGGGGATGAATGAACTGTGATGAGCTTAATCCCCGTTCCGGAGGACTTGTATTTGTTCCATGAAGGCAATTTGTTCCAGAGCTATCGCATGCTCGGTGCGCATGTTGCTGAAGTCGACGGGATATCCGGTGTACGCTTTACGGTGTGGGCTCCACATGCCCGAGAAGTTCGGGTCGTCGGAGATTTTAACTGCTGGGACGGCACGGAGCATCCCATGCAGAGAATCAGCACTTGGGGGGTCTGGTCTGTATTTGTGCCGGAGGTCGGCGAAGGCGAGTTTTACAAGTACGAGATCGTCACGCAGACCGGTACTCTGGTCTACAAGGCGGATCCGTATGCGTACTGGTCGGAGCTGAAGCCGGGCACCGCTTCGCGGGTCTATTCGCTAGAAGGCTACGAATGGGCGGATCAGGCATGGCAGGAGCAAAAGCAGCAGCGCTCGATTTATCATTCCCCGATGAACATCTATGAGGTTCACATGGGAACGTGGAAGAAGAAGCCGGACGGAAGCTACTACACCTACCGTGAGCTCGCTGATGAGCTTGTCGCGTACGTGAAGGACATGGGGTACACCCACATCGAGCTGCTGCCGCTGGCCGAGCATCCGTACGACCGGTCTTGGGGATATCAAGCGACAGGATACTACTCCGTCACGAGCCGGTTTGGCGCACCGAAGGATTTCATGTATTTCGTCGACCGCTGTCACCAAGAAGGCATTGGCGTCATCATGGACTGGGTGCCGGGGCATTTCGTCAAAGACGAGCACGGATTACGCGAATTCGACGGAAAGCCTTTGTACGAGTATGACGACCCGGTGATGGCCGAGAAACCAGAATGGGGGACGTTGACGTTTGATTTTACCAAGCCTGAGGTCGTCAGCTTCTTAATCTCCAATGCGCTGTTTTGGATGGATGTCTACCATATTGACGGACTACGGGTCGATGCGGTGGCCAGCTTGCTCTACTTGAACTTCGGCAAACCGAAAGAACAGTGGATCAAGAACGCGAATGGCGGGGACGAGAACCTCGAAGCGATCGAATTTCTCAAAAAGCTCAATCACACGGTGTTTGGTTATTATCCGGATGCGCTCATGATGGCCGAGGACTCTTCGGCATGGCCGCTGGTTACGGCACCGGTTCATTCAGGAGGTCTAGGCTTCAATTACAAGTGGAACATGGGCTGGATGAACGACATGCTGAAATATATGGCGATCGATCCGTATTTTCGGCGGGGCAGCCACAATCTGCTCACCTTCAGCTTCATGTACACGTATTCCGAGAACTACGTGCTGCCGCTCTCCCATGACGAGGTGGTGCACGGCAAGAAATCGCTGTTGAACAAAATGCCGGGCGATTACTGGCAAAAGTTTGCGGGACTGCGGGTGCTTCTGGGCTACATGATGGGGCATCCGGGTAAAAAGCTGCTGTTCATGGGCGGCGAATTCGGTCAATATGACGAGTGGAAGGATCTGGAGGATCTCGACTGGGAAATGCTCGGCTACGATAGTCACCGCAGCTTGAAGCAGTATTCCCGGGACCTCAACCATCTGTATTTGCAGGAGCCGGCTTTGTGGGAGCTCGATCATCAGCCCGAAGGCTTCACCTGGATCGATCCGCACGATCAGAAGCAGAGCATTACGACGTTCATGCGGAAATCGAATAATCCGGACGATTTCTTAATTATCGTGAACAATTTTACTCCGGTGTACCATCCGAAGTACCGAATCGGAGTTCCGTTTGCCGGAGAGTACGTAGAACGCTTCAACAGCGACGCGGGAGTGTATGGAGGCTCCGGAAAGCTCAATCCCGGGAAGCTGAAGACGGAGAAGGTGTCCTGGCACTATCAGCCGTTCAGCCTGCATATTGCTGTACCGCCGCTGTCTACGGTCATTTTCAAACCAATCTCCATTAGCAAGCCAATCGCAAAGAGAGGTAAAGAAAGGGGCAAAGCCGATGCGTAAAAAAGAATGTGTAGCCATGCTGCTGGCTGGTGGCGAAGGAAGACGATTAGGGCTGTTAACGAACAAATTGGCGAAGCCCGCAGTTCATTTTGGTGGAAAGTACCGGATCATCGATTTTACGCTTAGTAATTGCACGAACTCCGGCATCGACACCGTAGGTGTGCTGACGCAGTATCAGCCTCTCGTCCTGAATACGTATATCGGTATCGGAACCCCTTGGGATCTTGACCGCAAGAACGGCGGTGTTACCGTACTGCCTCCCTTCATGGAGCAGAGCGGCGGCGATTGGTATAAAGGCACGGCAAATGCAATTTACCGGAATATTTCGTTCATCGAGCAGTATGACCCGGAATATGTACTGATCATCTCCGGCGACCACATCTACAAGATGGACTACGATAAAATGTTGGACTTCCACAAGCGTAAGAATGCCGACGCCACGATCGCGGTCATTGAAGTGAAATGGGAAGAGGCCAGCCGCTTCGGGATCATGAGCACGGATGACGAAGACCGGATTACGGAGTTTGCGGAGAAGCCGAAGGAGCCGAAGAGCAATCTGGCTTCCATGGGCATTTACATCTTCAACTGGAAGGCGCTCAAAGAGAATCTGATCATCGATGAAGAAGATCCGAATTCCAGCAAAGATTTCGGTAAGGATCTGATCCCGCGTATGCTGCGCGACGGTCGGGGCATGTTCGCTTATCCGTTCGAAGGCTACTGGAAGGATGTCGGTACGATTCAATCGCTGTGGGAAGCGAATATGGACCTGCTTGAGGTTGAGCCCGAGTTTAACCTGAACGATCGCGAATGGCGCATCTATTCGGTTAACCCGTGCCAGCCGGGACAGTATGTGTCGTCCACCGCTCAAGTGCGCCGCTCCTTGGTGAATGAAGGGTGCTGCGTCTTCGGCGAGATCGACCACTCGGTTCTGTTCTATGGTGTAGAAGTAGGCGAAGGCAGCTTGATCAAAGACTCTGTCATTATGCCCAACGTTTCGATCGGAAAGAACGTCAAGATTTATAAGTCCATCATCGGCGAGGGAACGGTGGTAGACGATGGCTGCGTGATCGGCGCACCTGAAGAGGACGGCCCTCAAGACATCATTTTGATTGGCGGCAATGAGCACATCAGCTTGACTACAAGTAGCGCGGCGAAAGGGTGAGTTCTCATGAAACGTATGATGGGCGTAATTAATTTGGTGAACGAGCCGGATGATCTGGAAGAGCTGACTTACAACCGCTGCGTGGCGTCCGTGCCTTTCGGCTCGCGCTATCGGCTGATCGATTTTACTTTGTCGAACATGGTTAACTCCGGCATTGAGAATGTGGCGGTGTTCACACAGCATAAGTACCGTTCGCTGATGGACCACCTGGGCTCCGGCAAGGAATGGGACTTGGACCGCAAACGCGGCGGGATGTTCCTCCTGCCTGCAGTGCTGCACGAAACGACAGGAATGGCACGAGGCGATTTGTTCCAATTTTACAGCCACCGGGATTATTTTTACCGCGGCCGCGAAGAGTATGTGGTCGTCTCCCGCAGCCACATGATTTGCAACATCGATTTCAACGAGGTACTCGATTACCATATCGAACGCCGTGCCGATGTGACGGTCGTCTACAAGAAGTCGGACGATGACGATTTCGCCAAATTCCGCCGCATGGCGGTGAAAGAAGACGGCAAGGTCACGGTGATCGAGGATCATTCGGGACGTCTGCGGACGGACAACGTATCGCTCGAGATGTATATCATGAGCAAGGAGCTGCTGCTTGACATGGTTGAAACGTGCCTGGCTCAAGGCTACGACCATCTCGTACGCGACGGCATTATGAAGAACATCGACAAGCTGGATGTGTATGGCTATTTGCACGAAGGCTATACGGGCATTGTTAATACGATCCAAAGCTATTACAAGCACAGCATGCAGCTGCTGAACCCGAAAATCTGGCGCGAGCTGTTCTTCCAGAAGAACCTGATCTATACCAAGGTCAAGGATGAACCGCCGGCCCGCTACGCGGAAAATGCCCATGCGCGCAATTCGCTTATTGCCAATGGCTGCGTCATTGAAGGCAAAGTGGAGAACAGCATCCTGTTCCGCGGTGTCAAAATCCGCAAAGGCGCTTACGTGAAGAACAGTATTATCCTCCAAAACTGCGAGATCGAAGAAAATGTCATTATTGAAAATGCCATTTTAGATAAAGACGTATTTATTAGCAGAGGTCGAGTTCTTACTGGAGATAAGCAAGCGCCGTTCATTGCATCCAAAACCAAGGTGATCTAATGGCGAGCCTAACGCGTTCGGGCGGGCCGAGCTGGGTGGGGAATCAACTAGCACGAGCTCGCTCGGACCTAAACAAATAAAGGAGTGGTAGGAAGCCATGAAAGTGTTATTTGCCGCGTCAGAAGCCGTACCTTTTGTTAAAACGGGAGGGCTGGCCGATGTGATCGGCTCGCTTCCAAAGGAGCTCGCGAAGCTCGGTGTTGACGTGCGAGTCATTTTGCCGAAGTATCATGACATTCCCGAGCATTTCGTGGAGCAGATGGAGCAGGTGGTCGCATTTCAGCTGCAAATGGGCTGGAGAAATTTGTTTTGCGGGATTCGCCAGCTGGTGCATGAGGGCATCACGTACTATTTCATCGATAACGAATATTATTTCAATCGTACGGGATGTTACGGCTATGGCGATGATGCGGAACGTTACGCTTTCTACTGCCGGGCTGTGCTTGATGCGATTCAGCATCTCGATTTCATGCCGGATGTGATTCACTGCCACGATTGGCAGGCCAGCATGATACCGGTGCTGTATAGGGCGCACTTTTCTTATCAGCCGGAATATGCTCACATTAAGACTGTAGTCACCATTCATAATTTGAGATATCAGGGAACCTTCTCGAAGGACGCGTTCAAAGATTACTTCGCATTAGGGGACGAGCATTTCGGCGGGTACGCACTGGAGATGCACGGAGGAGCGAGCTTCCTGAAGGGCGGCCTGCTCTACTCCGACTACATTACGACGGTCAGCCCGACGTACGCAGAGGAGATTCAAACGCCGTACTTCGGTGAAAATTTGGACGGGCTGCTGCGCAGTCAAGCCCATCGCTTGACCGGCATTATTAACGGCATCGATTACGAAGAGTTCGATCCGATGTCGGATCCGCGGCTGGAAATTCACTTCCGCGATTCGCTCGTCAAAAAGCAGCAAAGCAAAATGAAGCTGCAGGAGCGTCTCGGCCTTCCGGTGAACAAGGATGTCCCGCTTATTGCACTGGTCACTCGTCTGGTGGATCAGAAGGGGCTTTCCCTGATCGATCGGGTTATCAGCGAGCTGATGGCGCTCGATGCGCAGTGGGTGGTGCTTGGCACCGGCGATCAACAGTTTGAGCAGCTATTTCAATGGGCGGCGAATACGTTCCCGGACAAGCTGTCGGCGCAAATCCGCTTCGATGAGCCGCTGGCGCGGCAAATTTATGCCGGCTCGGACCTGTTCCTGATGCCGTCGCTGTTTGAGCCGTGCGGGATCGGACAGCTCATCGCGATGCGCTACCGCAGCGTGCCGATTGTGCGTGAGACCGGAGGACTGAAGGATACGGTGCAACCGTATAACGAAGAAACCGGCGAAGGCACCGGCTTTAGCTTTGCAAATTATAATGCGCATGATATGCTTTATACCGTGGAGCGTGCGGTACAGCTGTACCGTGAGCCGGAGGTATGGAGCCGCTTGATGGCGAACATTAAGAAAAAAGACTTCAGCTGGCGCAAATCGGCGCAGCAATACGCCGCGCTGTACGAGAACCTGCAGAGTGCTGAAGCGGCTATAGGATAATTAGTTATGAACTAGAAAAACCAATGCTCCTAAGCCTACCTTTCCGTGAAAACGCGGGAAGCGGGGCGCGGGACATTGGTTTTTCCGCTAAGGAGCGAGTGTGCGCATGCTGTTGAACATCAAGATATCGATCGGTGGGGAGCTGGTCAAGGCCGCTTCGATCGAAGTGGATGACTATAAGCTGGAGGAGCTGACGGAGGAAGAGAAGGAAAGCGCGATGGAAATCGTCGTTCGCAATTGGGCGGACCGCAACCTACAAATCGAATGGGAAGATGTAGAAGAAGGAGAAGAAGAAGAGGAGGCGTAACGATGAGTCGGTTGGTGGTGTTGACCGATTTGGATGGAAGCTTGCTGCGCCCGGATGCTACATTGTCCGATTCTACGACCGACACTTTGGATCCAACGAGCAGGATGGCGTGGCAGCTGACATTGCAGAGCGTTGAAATCTAGAATGGCACAATGAGTATGCAGCGGCCTCTCAACTCTTTTGTAGGGGCCGTTTTTTCGTGTCCTTTACAGGTATACGAAGGCTTCAGAGCGTTTGAAAAATTTTTTTCATAGATCGCATAATAACCTCATGCCGGGAACATAATACACCTACGGCACTAGAAAAAGTGCTTTCACACCCAACTTAGGAGGTCATACTTATGGCAGGTCAATCTCGTTCCAGCAACACTCTGGTGGTACCACAAGCAACAGCGGCACTGTCGCAAATGAAGTATGAAGTCGCACAAGAATTGGGCATTCAAATTCCGCAAGATGGGTACATGGGCTTTATGGCTACCCGTGATGCAGGAGCCATCGGAGGGAACATCACTCGTCGCTTAGTTCAAATTGCAGAACAACAACTTTCTGGTAGTGCCAGAGTAAGATAATGTCGGTTTATCATTAGGTCAGGCCGGGAGACTCGTTCTCCCGGTTTTTTTCTTGTTTGCGGCGCGTTAGAGGTGGAGTGGGCGAACTTGTCGGACTGTTCAATGCAGCCTATTTTTGGTAGAGTAGATAAGGATGATGAACGACTTGGAGGAGGAGATTTTGGTGACGAACGTAACGGCTTCGGCCTATGAAGAGTTGTATCAAGGGGAACAAGCGGTGTGGCTGAACGCAGGGCCTTATCAAGCGGCGTTGCTGCCGGGCATCGGTGCGAATTTGATTGCATTTCGCGATACCGTGAAGCAGTATCAGTTTCTGCATGAACCGGCGGCGGATGAGATGGAAGCCTTCAAGGCGAATCCGATCATTCACGGCATTCCAGTGTTGTTTCCACCCAACCGCTACGAGGACGGCAAGTTCCCTTGGAACGGGAAGGTGTACCAGCTGCCGGTGAATGAAGCGAGAACGGGCAACCATCTTCACGGGTTTGTACATAATATTCCTTGGACTGTGGAAAGCTTTGGTGCACAAGGGGGGGAAGCGCAGGTAACGTTGGTTTTGCAAGTAAAAGAGGGCCATTCGGTGCATGCTTACTTGCCGTTTACCTTCACAATCCGGCTGCGGTATACGCTCAGTAGCGACGGGCTTCATCAGCAAATTACGGTTCGCAATGAAGGACAGGAATCGATGCCCTGCTTGCTCGCGTTCCATACGGCGATCAATGCCCCGTTCGCACCGGGCAGCACAGCGGCGGATCAACGTTTCACGATGACCATCGGGGAACGCTGGGAGATGAGCGACCGCATGCTGCCGACAGGCTCGTATCAGCCGCTGACTGCGGAGGAAGAGCTAATGAAGCGCGGAGGCGTATCACCCTATTTTGCAGCGATGGACAATCATTACACGGCTGTTCCACAAAACGGGCGCAACCGGATGGAACTCACCGATACGCGGAGTAAAGTGAAGCTGGTATACGATGTCGGTACCACCTATAAGCAGTGGATGATTTGGAACAGCAATGCATCCGGCCAATTTTTCTGTCCGGAGCCGCAGATCAATCTGGTGAATGCGCCTAACCTTCAGTTGCCTGCGGACGAAGTCGGATTGTTTGCGCTTGAACCGGGAGCGATTTGGGAAGAAACGTCACGACTCTATGTGATCGATTTGGAATAAAATAGAACGAAGCAGGGATCGCCGACGGCATCCCAAAGGAGGAGAGGTCATTTGGCAGCTGAACAGCTCGAGAACGGTTTGGAATTGGCTACGTTTGCGGGAGGCTGTTTTTGGTGCATGGTATCGCCTTTCGAGGAGATGCCTGGCATTGTGAAGGTCACTTCGGGGTATACGGGAGGACACACGGTTAATCCCACGTATGAAGAGGTTTGCACGCATACCACCGGTCATACCGAGGCGGTACAAATTGTGTTTGATCCTGCCGTATTTCCGTACGAAAAGCTGCTGGACCTCTTTTGGCGGCAAATTGACCCTACCGACGCAGGAGGGCAGTTTCATGATCGCGGCTCCTCGTATCGGACGGCCATTTTCTATCATTCGGTGGCGCAGCGGGAGCAAGCAGAAGCTTCCAAGCAGCAGCTTGCGGAGAGCGGTCGATTCGATCGACCGATTGTCGTTCCGATCGAGCCGGCGTCTGTCTTTTATCCTGCGGAAGACTACCATCAGGGATATTACAAAAAGCAGCCGATGCGGTATAAGATGTATAGGAAGGGCTCTGGCCGAGAGGCATTCTTGGAAGCCCACTGGAAGCAGGAGAAGGATCTGGATGAATTGCGCAGCCGCTTGACGCCGATTCAATTTGAAGTGACTCAGAACAACGGCACGGAGCGGGCGTTTACCGGCGAATATTGGGATAACCATCGTGAAGGCTTGTACGTGGATGTGGTGTCGGGGGAGCCGTTGTTCAGCTCGCTCGATAAATTCGACTCCGGCTGCGGGTGGCCGAGCTTTACAAAGCCGCTGATGGCAAGCCAAATCAAGGAAAAAACAGATCTGAGCCATTTCATGGTTCGCACCGAGGTTCGCAGTAAGGAAGCGGACTCGCACCTCGGGCATGTGTTTCATGACGGGCCTGCGCCTACAGGCTTGCGGTATTGCATCAATTCCGCGGCGCTTCGGTTTATTCCCGTGGAAGACCTCGAGAGGGAAGGCTATGGGCATTACCGCTCGCTGTTCAACAAGTAAATAGGAATAGGCAGGTTCCTAAACATCGGGAGAAGTCTCCCGGTGTTTTTTTTGTGTTTATAGCATTATAGGTTATTCTCTATTTTTTACCAGCTCCTCTTTTATCCCTATCAGATTGAATAGCAGACTCATATATTATATTACTCATTGAGAAGGAGGTTGTTATCACTTGGAAAATGAAATCTTCATAACAGAATCCGAAAAAGAAGGCGAAATCAGCAAAGCTCGCTCTGGTGGATCCAAGGGGGGTTCGAAAGGCGGCTCTAAGGGCGGCTCGAAAGGCTCCCGTGGCTCGAAAGGCGGCTCCAAGGGCACCCGCGGCTCGAAAGGCACCCGCGGCTCGAAAGGCACTCGCGGCTCGAAGGGCACTGGCGGTTCCAAAGGCTCCCATGGCTCGAAGGGCTCTCATGGCTCGAAAGGCACTGGCGGTTCGAAGGGCTCCCATGGCTCGAAAGGTACTCGCGGTTCCCAAGGTTCTCGCGGCACGAAAGGGACACATGGTTCCAAAGGCACAGGAGGAACACGCGGCTCCCGCGGCTCCCATGGCTCGAAAGGCACTCATGGCACCCGTGGCTCTCACGGAACGAAAGGCACTCATGGCACCCGTGGCTCTCACGGTACGAGAGGTACTCGCGGTTCCCGCGGCTCCCGCGGCACAACCGGCGGCGAATAATTGCTCGTCAAGGGCGGAAGCCGTGTCCAACTCTCCTGCTCTCTGCATATTGTATTCCATCGAAGCCTATCCAACCCGATAGGCTTTTTTATCTTCTTCAAGGAAGGTGAAAAGTACGATGGCACTTCCGATCTGGCGCATTGTCATTCCTGATCAAGAACAGCGTGTGCTAAGAGAGAACATATGGAACGGGACGTTTGCAGACGGCTTTTATGTACACAAAGGCAATATGGAGCAAATTAAGCTTCGCTACCGGGGCGGCCATACCAGGGAATACAAGAAGAAATCGTATGAGATTGTCAAAGACGGCTACACCTATCATTTTAATGCTGAGTATGACGATCCCTCGATGATTCGCAATGCGCTGTCCTTTCGTTTTTTTGAGCTGCTGGGGGTGCCTTGTCCTCGGACGGAGCACGTATTACTGTTTATTAACGGAAAAAGCGCAGGGGTGTATTTAAAGCTTGAAGCGGTGGATCAAGTTTTTTTTGATAAGCGGAAAATTCCAGTGGAATCACTCGTTTATGCAACGAACGACGACGCAAACTTTCGACTCATCAGCCCGGAAACGAACCGAAAAAAATCGTCTTTATTTGACGGCTACCGGCTGATGATCGGAAGCAGACGGGATAAGGAAAGGTTAATCCAATTGATAACCAACCTCAATGAGATGAACCGCCAAGAGCTGTACAGTTATTTAACCTCCAAGCTGGATATTGATAATTATTTACGGTGGCTGGTCGGCGCGGTTCTGACGGGAAACTATGATGGCTTCAACCAAAATTACGATCTCTATTATCATAAAAAGTATCGCTACTACCGCATCATCCCATGGGATTACGAAGGGACCTGGGGCAGAGATGCTTATGGCCGGCTTGCCGGAAGCTCGCCCATTCCCATCACCGGAGACAATTTATTGACCCGAAGACTCTTAGCCTACTCATCGGTACGGAGTAAGTATAAAAAAATGCTCCAAGCGGCCCTAAGCAGCACCTTCACAACAAACCGGATCGCCCCCATCGTGAAACAAATGTACCGCAATATCTCATCGACGATTCATGAGGATCCTACGCGCAGATGGTCAACCAGCGTATTCGACAAGGAGCCGAAGCTGATCCTGAGCTATCTTCGAGAGCGCCGGGCGGTAGTAAAAAAAGAAATGTCGAAATTGTAACAAAAGGCCGGGGAGGTGCTGCGGCATCTCCAATTTTTCCCCGATTGGTGGTACTATAGGGAGGATCTGCATTTTTTCACGAGGGAAAGAAAGTAGGGACGGCATGAATCGGTGGATGGACAAGACAAAGCAGTACGGTCGCAGACTGCTGCTCGCAGAGACGGCGTGGTTCTGGATCAAGTGGATCATTCTTGGCAGTCTCGTCGGGCTTCTGACGGGAAGCGCCTCTGCGTTCTTTTTGAACAGTTTGGAGCGGGTGACGGAGCTTCGGCTGGCGTACCCTTGGTTATTATTTGGCCTGCCGGCTGGAGGAGCACTAGTAAGTTATCTTTATATGAAAGTTGGCAAAAATAGCGCCAAAGGCAATAATTTGATTCTCGAGCAGATTGGACAAGGCTCTGAAACGATCCCGCTGCGCATGGCTCCATTGGTGTTGCTGGGGACGGTGCTGACGCATCTGTTCGGCGGCTCGGCCGGCCGAGAAGGAACCGCGGTGCAAATGGGCGGGAGCTTGTCGGAGTGGCTGGGGAAGCGTCTGCGAGTCAGCGCAGAGGACCGAAAGCTGCTGCTCATGTGCGGGATTAGCAGCGGGTTCGGCTCGGTGTTCGGCACGCCGCTGGCGGGGACCGTGTTCGGGCTGGAGGTCGTCGCGATCGGAATGATCCGTCATGAAGCGCTGCTTCCATGCTTGGTCGCCAGCTTTGTGGGGGATCTCGTCACGACCCGGTTATGGGAAGTTCATCATGCCCACTACGCGATCGGGACGGTGCCCTCGCTCGGGCTGCTTGTGCTGGTGAAGGTAGCGGTGGCTTCCGTTTTATTTGGCTGGACAAGCATTCTGTTCAGTGAGCTTACCCATGGGCTCAAAAAAGGCTTCTCCGCTTTGTTTCGCCATCCAGTGCTGAAGAGCGCGGTCGGCGGCTGTATCGTGATCGTTCTGGTGTACACCCTTGGCACACGAGATTACTTGGGCTTAGGGCTGCCGCTATTATCGCAATCGTTCACGGAAACGACGGCTCCGCTAGCTTTTTTGTGGAAAACGATCTTCACCTCGATCACGCTCGGCGCGGGCTTCCAAGGCGGCGAAGTCACGCCCCTATTCGTTATTGGAGCGACGCTCGGCAACGCGCTAGGTTCATTGTTACATATCCAAGCCCCGTTTCTGGCCGGGTTAGGACTGATTGCCGTGTTTAGCGGAGCTACGAATACGCCAATTGCATGCTTTCTCATGGGGCTCGAATTGTTTGGGGCGGAAGGAGCCATCTTTATGTTCATAGCGGTGACGGTGAGCTATTTGTTCTCCGGACATACGGGAATTTATTCTTCACAGCGCATCGCAGTGGCTAAAAGCAGGAGGAGTGCATTCGCAGAGGGGTCAACCTTGGCTTTAGTGAGGGAGCTGGAGCGGAAGCGTCAGGAAGGATAAAATCTAAGCGAGAAGATGATCTTGAATATTCCAAAGACTTGATTGCTGAAAAGTAATCAGGTCTTTTTCTTTTCTATAGCTTTTTGCGCCCAGACCATTACATTTTTCAATCATAACGATTGAATATTCCAATTTTTCCATAAAAAAACCGCATGCTACAATGGCGTTAATAAGAGAAAAGAGGTGCAACCGATGGATGCCGTCAAAACCAACGTTTCGATTATCGGCGTCCCGCTGAAATATGGTGCTGATCGTATGGGAGTGGAGATGGGCCCTGATGCGATCAGAAGCTCCCACGTACACCAAAGACTTGAGGCTCTTGGTTATCAAACGCAAGATATAGGCGATATTCCCGTGAGCCTCCAAAAGACGGACACCTGTCAGGCAGGAGAGAAGCTCAAGTATCTCCAGGAAATTAGCAGCGTGAATAAACAGCTCTGCCATTTGGTTGCTGATGCCATGGGCCAAGGGCAATTTCCGCTCGTGCTCGGCGGCGATCACAGCATAGCGATCGGTACGATCAAGGGGGTGCTGCAGCACGTAAGCAGGCTTGGCGTGATTTGGTTCGATGCTCATACGGATGTGAACACCGCCGAAACAACCTACTCCGGTAACATTCATGGTATGTCACTGGCCGTTGCTCTAGGATATGGTCATCCGGATCTCATTTCAATCGGCGGCATCGATAAAAAGCTGCGGCCCGAAAATGTCGTCATCATCGGAGCCAGATCCATTGATCCGGGCGAACGACCATTCCTTAAGGACAAGGGCATTCGCGTATTTACGATGCATGACATTGATCGATATGGCATGAAGCAGGTCATGGAAGAGGCGCTTCAAATCGTCACGGCCTGTACGGACGGCGTTCACCTCAGTCTCGATCTGGATGTAATGGATCCAGCGGAAGCTCCAGGTGTAGGTACGCCGGTAAACGGCGGCCTCTCCTACCGCGAGAGTCATCTGGCGATGGAAATGCTGTATGAACGCGGCGTGCTGGTATCGGCCGAGGTTGTCGAAGTCAATCCGATGTTCGATCTCCAGAACAAAACGGCTAGAGCAGCGGTAGAGCTGATCGGTTCTGTTTTTGGAGAGAGGATTTTATGAAGCTAGGGGTGGCAAAAGGATGAGCAATTCAAACCAAATTATTAAGCAAACGGAAAGGTTCGGCGCGCACAACTATCACCCGCTGCCGATTGTCATTTCCCGGGCGGAGGGCGTCTGGGTGGAGGATCCCGAGGGCCATCGCTACATGGACATGTTAAGCGCTTACTCCGCTTTGAATCATGGACACCGGCATCCGACAATTATTGGGGCGCTCAAAGCACAAGCGGATCTCGTGACACTGACCTCAAGAGCGTTTCACAACAATCAGCTGGGCATCTTTTATGAGAAGCTGTCCACGTTGACCGGGAAAGATATGATCCTGCCGATGAACACCGGGGCAGAAGCGGTGGAAACGGCGCTCAAAGCGGTAAGACGCTGGGCGTATCAGGTCAAGCAGGTTCCAGCGAATCAGGCGGAGATTATCGTATGCGAAGGCAACTTCCATGGTCGGACGATCACAATCACTTCATTTTCTTCCTCCGAGGAATATAAAGAAGGCTTCGGGCCGTTCACTCCGGGCTACAAAATCATTCCTTACGGGGATTTGGAAGCCTTAAAAAACGCGATCACGGCTAATACAGCCGCCTTTCTCGTGGAACCGATTCAAGGTGAGGCTGGTATTCTCATCCCTAAGGAAGGCTTCCTGAAGGAGGCATATCGGCTATGCAAGGACAATAACGTGCTCTTTGTCGCCGATGAAATTCAAACCGGATTTGGCCGCACAGGCAAGAGGTTCGCATGTGAGTGGGAATCGGTGACCCCGGATGTTTATATTCTGGGGAAAGCACTCGGCGGCGGCGTATTCCCGATCTCGGCGGTTGCAGCTAATGAAGATATTCTCGGTGTGTTTAATCCGGGCTCGCATGGCTCAACGTTCGGCGGAAATCCGCTTGGCTGTGCGGTAGCCATTGCAGCGCTCCGCGTTTTGGAAGAAGAAAAACTCGCCGAGCGGTCGCTCGAGCTTGGGAACTACTTCCTCGACCAGCTGCACCTAATCGAAAGTCCGCATGTAATCGAAGTACGAGGGCGAGGCTTGTTCATCGGGGTGGAACTGAACGAGCCGGCGCGTCCCTTCTGCGAGCGATTGAAAGAGCTCGGCATTCTATGTAAAGAAACGCACGAGACGACGATTCGTTTTGCGCCGCCTCTCACCATTACGAAGGAGCAATTGGATTGGGCGCTGGAGCGCATCCAACATATATTAGAAGGAGGGGGTCTCTCATGTCAAGCGTTAGGTTGATTCAAGTACCATTCCGACTTGGAGCCGGACGGCCGGGTACGGAGGAGGGCCCGGAAAGCCTGCTTCAGGCAGGGCTCATGCGCCAGCTACTCAAGACGGCCTATGAGCTGGCAGGTGAAACCAAGGTGGAATGTCCAGCGCCTGCGCCTGCTGTACTAAGCGAAGGCAGGATCAAGCATCCATCGGAAGTCAAAGAGATGAGCAAGCTTGTTGCAGGGCAAGTTTCGCTGGCCGTTCAGCAGGGCTCGGTTCCGCTCGTGTTGGGCGGCGACCATAGCGTATCCATCGGTGTGTTTGCCGGGCTTACTCGTCACTTCTCGAGCCTCGGTGTGATCTATTTCGATGCGCATGTCGGATTACATACCGAAGAGTCCAGTCCGACCGGCCATCTCAATGGGATGACGCTTGCCGCTGCGCTTGGAAAAGCTCGGCTCAAGCTGAGTGAACTATCCGGTTCGGATACGCTGATCCAAAAGGAAAATGTAGTCATTATTGGCGTTCGTGAGGTGGACCCAGAGGAGCGGGACATGCTGAAGTCGGAAGGCATTGCCTGTTTTACGATGCATGACATCGACCGGATGGGCATCGAGAGGGTGATGGAGAAGGCGCTGCAAATCGCGGGCCATGGAACGGACGGCCTTCATATTAGCTTGGACATGGATTGCCTTGATCCATTGGAGGCTCCTGGTGTCGGCATGCCCGTTCCCGGCGGCCTTACGTACCGCGAAGCTCACTTTGCCTGTGAACTGCTGGCGGAATCCGGACGCTTGACGTCGATCGATGTGGTGGAGGTCAATCCGTTGCAGGATGAAAAGAGACGAACGGCTCGCCTTGCCACAGGGTTGATCGCATCGCTACTTGGTAAGCGTATACTGTGAACCGAAGGGAAGGACAGTCATGGAAGTCGTGCTGAGAAACCTGTTTCAAGCCTTGGGCAAAAGCCGTTCTGCGAACCGATTGGCCAAGAAATACGGTTTACACTTGGGTGCCGCTCGTTTTGTAGCCGGAGAGACGATTATGCAATCCATTGAAGCAGTGCGGTCGCTTAATCAAGACGGCAGAGTGGCCACCTTGGATCATCTGGGCGAATTCGTATCCAGCGAAGAAGAAGCGCTGCATTCCGCAGACATGTGCATCCAAACCTTGGACGCCGTTGCCGCTTCAGGTGTAGACTCCAATCTTTCATTAAAAATGACCTCGCTCGGGCTGGATATCAGCAAAGACCTGTGTATGCGCAGCATGAGACGTATTTTGGATCGAGCGCGCCAGCATGGCAATTTTGTCCGGATCGACATGGAGGATCATGCGCATTGCCAAATCTCGCTTGATATTTATAAAGAGCTTAGAGAGCATTACGACAATGTTGGCATCGTCCTTCAAGCGTATTTGTACAGAACAGTACAGGATATCAAGGATTTGAATTCGCTTGGTGCCAATCTGCGTCTGGTGAAAGGCGCTTATAAGGAGTCCGAAGAAGTGGCTTATCCCCATAAGCGGGATGTGGATGAGAATTATAAACAAATCATTCAAATGCATTTGGCCAACGGAAATTACACGGCCGTGGCCAGCCATGATGAGGCGATTATCAGCTTCACAAAGCAATTTGTAAGTGAGAAGGGGATTTCCAAAGATCGGTTTGAATTTCAGATGCTGTACGGCATTTGCGAGGAGCTGCAAAAACAGCTGGTCAAAGAAGGCTACCGCGTTCGCGTCTATATCCCATTTGGTGTCGATTGGTTCGGCTATTTCATGCGAAGGTTAGCCGAGCGGCCGGCGAACGTCTGGTTTGTGCTTAAAAATATGCTTAAATAGTCATCCGCATCCGGGGAGGAGACCTTATTTATGACTACATTTTCTAAAATTGCCCCTTATGTAAACGAACCGTTTACCGATTTCACCAAGGAAGAAAATAAGCAAGCCATGAGAGCGGCCGTCGCAAAGGTGAAGAGCGAGCTGGGCCGCGAGTACCCGCTGTATATCGGGGCTGAGAGCATCGCAACCGATGCGAAAATCACTTCGATCAACCCAGGTAACGTCGATGAAGTGATCGGTTACGTCAGCAAAGCGGATCAGGCGCTCGCGGAGCAAGCAATGCAGGCTGCTTTAAATACCTTCGAGACATGGAAAAAGGTTTCCCCTAGAGCTCGTGCAGAGTATTTATTGAAGGCGGCAAAGCTTATGCGCGAGCGCAAGCTTGAGTTCTCGGCTTTGATGATCCTGGAATCAGGCAAGAATTACGTGGAAGCTGATGTCGATACGGCGGAGGCCATTGATTTTATGGAGTTCTATGCACGTGAAATGATCCGGCTTAGTGTAATCAACGAGACGCTGCCCTTAGCTAAAATCGCGGGGGAAGACAATTTTATCAGCTACATTCCGCTCGGCGTCGGTGTGATTATTCCCCCGTGGAATTTCCCGCTGGCCATTTGTGTAGGGATGACAACCGCGGCGATCGTCTCGGGGAATACAGTGCTGCTCAAGCCTGCTTCGACCACGCCGGTCATTGCGTATAAATTTGTTTCCTTAATGCAAGAGGTAGGCCTTCCGGCAGGCGTGATCAATTTTATACCAGGCAGCGGCGCTGAGGTCGGAGACTATTTGACGACGCATCCGAAAACCCGGTTCATCAGCTTTACCGGTTCGAAAGAAGTAGGTCTTCATATTAACAAATTAGCTGCTGAGACGGCACCGGGTCAAATCTGGATTAAGCGCGTCATTGCTGAAATGGGCGGTAAAGACGGCATCATCGTGGATGAAACGGCGAATCTGGATGCGGCGGCAGCGGCGATCGTGGCGTCCGCCTTCGGCTTCCAAGGGCAGAAGTGCTCGGCCGCCTCCAGAGCCATCGTCGTTGAATCCGTGTATGAGCAAGTAGCGGGCAAAGTGATAGCCTTGACGGAGCAGCTGCAGGTTGGCTTACCGGAGGAAAACTTCCCCGTAGGTCCCGTGATCGATCAAGCATCATTCAACCGAATTTTGGAGTATATCGAGGTGGGGAAACAGGAAGGAACGCTTCTGACAGGCGGCGGGAAAGCGGCGGGGAACGGGTATTACATTAGGCCAACGGTATTTGGCGAGGTCAGCGGTAAAGCGCGGATCATGCAGGAGGAAATTTTCGGACCAGTGCTGGCCTTGGCCAAAGCTAAGGATTGGAAAGATGCGATTGCGATCTACAACGACACGGAATTCGGTCTGACCGGTTCGTACTTCTCGACAAGCGAAGAGCGCATTGCAGAGGCGCTTGAAACCGTTCATTGCGGGAACTTGTACATCAACCGGAAGTGTACCGGCGCACTTGTCGGCGTTCATCCCTTCGGCGGCTTCAACATGTCCGGCACGGACTCCAAAGCCGGTGGCTATGACTACCTGCTGTTGTTCACCCAGGCCAAATTGAGGTCCCGAAAAATCTAATATTCCAAATAAGCGAAGAGAATGTCCGATCCTTTTTTGCATAGGTTTAAACATGCTCTCAATCGCTGTATAATAAGACAAATGTGGATCAGGTCATTTCAAGGGGGAAGCTCGTGAACGAGAAGGACTGTTTGATGCTCCAATTTATTTCGGAAGAGCAGAATTTGACCAAAGCGGCGGAACGTCTTTTTATAACGCAGCCTGCGCTGACTTATAGGCTTCAGCAGATCGAAAAGGATTTCGGCGTACCCATTATTACGAAAAACACCAGAGGGGTCAAGCTTACGCCTGAAGGTGAATACCTGGTCAAGTATGCTCAAAAAAATCTGATCGAGTTACGAAATACGAAGGATTACCTCGTTAGCATGCGTAATGAAGTCACAGGCAATCTTAGAATTGGCGTTTTCAGCTATTTCGGCCTGCACAGCCTTCCTCCATTATTAAGAAATTTTCTTAATGCTCATCCCAATGTGCAGATCAATGTTCATACAGGCTTGAGCGATGAAATATTTGAACTGCTGCAGCTGGAGGAGATCCATCTGGCGATTGTTCGAGGGGACTTTCATTGGTTTGACCAAAAATACTTGGTCCATGAAGGATACATTAGTGTGATTTCGCAAGAGAGAATCGAATTGGAGCAGCTGCCTAAGCTGCCCAGAATAAATTACAAAGTTCCGAAGCTTACCGGAAAATCATCGTCGACCTATGTTCAATCGCACTCTTCCTTGAGTCGAACGATTGAGGAATGGTGGTATGAGCGTTTTAATGTGCCCCCGTTTATTACGATGCAAGTAGATACGTATGAAACCTGCAAAGAAATGGTGAAGAACGGTCTGGGATACGCGATTATCCCTAGTATGTTTGTGAAGCCGGACGAAAAACTGCATCAAATTCCCTTAGTGTGGAATAACGGAGAGCCCATCAAAAGAGACACACTGATGCTGTACAGAGAAGCTTCGCTGCAGTATACCGTGGTAAATCGGTTTATCTCCTATATTAAAAATCAAACTTAAAAGAGCAGGGAACCAAGATGGACTTTGGTTCTTTTTTTTCGTTATAAATAATTTCTTGGGCTCGATACAAAAAATATTAATTTTACTTATGGAAATCCAGTGCTTAAAATTGGCTTAGATCAGACGTTCAGTACGAAAGGCGATGAGAGAAAGTGATCGAGGAGCTATTGCTAGCTAAGAAACGAATTCAGCATGCGGTTGATGCCCGCGACGGTCAAATGAGAGAATTGGCTCTCCAGATTCATTCCAATCCAGAATTGGCTTTCAACGAACACCAAGCTGTACAGTGGTTAACCGAGCCTCTTAAGAAAGCGGGCTTCGAAGTGGAAATCGGTGTAGCTGGTTTGGAAACCGCTTTCCGCGCTACTTGGAGAGGAAGCGCAGCTGGACCGACCATTGCTTTGCTAGCCGAATACGACGCTTTGCCGGAGATCGGCCACGCATGCGGCCATAACTTAATCGGCACGACCGCTGTTGGCGCCGCGCTGGCTTTAAAGGATGCATTCCCGGAGCTGCCGGGGACCATCGAGGTGTATGGAACACCGGCCGAGGAGGATGGCGGCGGTAAAATCATTATGACCAACCATGGAGTATTTGATCATGTAGATGCCGCGATGCTTTGTCATCCGCGTCAAAGCTTTATGGTCAACCGCGGTGGGCTAGCGTGTGTAGATACAACGTTTAAATTTTATGGGAAGCAAGCTCACGCTTCTTCTGAGCCAGAGAAAGGGATTAGTGCATTAGAGGCGTTAATTAACTCCTATGTGGCTATAAACTCTTTGCGTCAATTTTTTAAACAGGATGTTCGAATCCATGGAATTATTACTAAAGGCGGAGAAGCAGCCAACATTGTCCCGGAATTTTGCGAAGCGAAATTTATGTTCAGAGCTTCCACGGTAAAAGAGCTGAAAGTGGTTCGAGAGAAAATCTATACGGTCGTTCGACACAGTACAGAAGCTGTAGGGGCAAGAGTTGAGATCGAAGAAGGTTTAATCTATGCGGAAAGAAACAATAATAAATTTTTATCCGGCTTGTTTAGAGATAACTTAATTTCTATGGGTATCGAGGTCACGAACCCTCCGGAGCATGGAGGAATAGGATCTTCTGATATAGGTAATGTGGGACAAGTAACAGCCACCATTCATCCTTACTTTAGAATTGGCGACGTCAGACCGCATACCCCTGAATTCCGTGACGCTGCGGGTTCAGAAGGGGGCATGCTGGGGTTAAATCAAGCGACCAAAGCCTTGGCCATGACCGCTTATGATTTATGCTCTGATCCTGAATTGCTGCGTCAAGTACGAGATGAGTTTGAAAAGTGGAGAGCAAGTAATAACGAGGCTTCATATTAGGTTTTAGGGGGGAATTACTTTTGAAAAAGATTTCATTTCTTGTGTTTATGTGTACGATGTTGTTTCTGTCCGCTTGCAGCAACTCTTCGTCGCCTTCGACCAATTCTTCCGGAGCAGGCGCTCAAGCCGCAGTGGAACCAAAGGATCTGGTTGTTGCATTGGGTGCAGAACCGACCATATTGGATCCGCAGGATAGCAGTGACGCGCTTTCCAACAATGCTACCGAGCTCGTATTTGACAAGCTGGTGACTTTGGACAAAGACGGGAAAATCGTGCCTCAACTGGCTAAAGAGTGGACGATCTCACCGGATGGAAAAAAAATCACGTTCAAGCTGCGTGAAGGGGTGAAATTCCAAGACGATACCCCATTTAATGCAGAAGCAGTTAAGATTACATTTGATCGCGTTTTGAACAAAGACAACAAGCTGAATCGCTATTCGTTCTACTCCGAGTTCATCGATAAAGTGAATGTGGATAGTGAGCTTCAGGTCAGCTTTGATCTTAAGTTCCCGTTCGGACCTGCTTTAACCTGTCTAGCACAAGCAGCCGGCGCGATCCATAGTCCGAAAAGCTTGCAAGAGAAAGGCAAAGGCGTCGGCAAAGCACCGGTTGGTGCAGGCCCATTTATTCTGAAGGAATGGACTCCAGGCACGAAGCTTGTGTTTGAAGCGAATCCGAATTACTGGGGCGGCAAGCCGAAAGTAAAGTCGATTACATTTAAACCGGTACCGGAAAACTCCGCACGTTCCATCATGCTGGAAACCGGTGAAGCCGATGTCATCTCACCAGTCGTACCAACGGATGTTGATCGTCTGAAAGGAAACGACAAACTGAGTGTGCTTATCTCTTCAAGCTCTAGAAATCTTGAATTCGTTATGAATACAACGAAGGCGCCTTTCAACGATGTGAAGGTTCGCCAAGCTTTAAACTATGCCATTGATAAAGAAACGATCGTGAAAAAGCTGTTGTCCGGATACGGCAAAGTATCTGAAGCTGCATTTACGGAATCGGTTTGGGGCTATTCCTCTGTTGGCGCCTATCCTTACGATCCGGAAAAAGCGAAAAAACTGCTTGCTGAAGCAGGCATTGCTGCCGGAACCAAGATTCAGTTATGGACTCCGGAGGGGCGCTACTTGATGGACCGCCAAATCGCAGAGTTTGTTCAAGGCAACTTACAGGCTGTAGGGCTTGCGGTAGACTTCAAGAAATATGAATGGGGTACGTATAAAAACATCACGACCAATCCTAAAAAAGACAATTATGATATCATCATGGACAGCTGGGGAGCTTCTACGGGTGATGCGGATTGGGCGTTGAGACCACTTTTTACGACCACCGGCAGCAGCAATCTTTCCGGATTCTCGAACGCAGAAGTGGATACTCTGCTTGACAAGGGCATGAAAACAACCAATCCGGACGATCGTAAAAAGACTTACAGCGACGCCTTGAAGGTCATTAAAGACCAAGCGCCATATATTTTCGTACTGGATAATAAACAGCTTACCGGTGTCCGCAAAAATGTTGAGGGCGTCTATACATGGACCAATGAACGTCTGATTTTGCGTGAGGCGGTCAAAAAGTAATTCAACCTATAAGATCTTGCAAATCGGGGGATGTGCTTGTGCATCCTCCGATTTTTACAAGGAGGCACAAGTTTGTTCAGTTATATCATAAAGCGCGTACTGCAGATCATTCCCACCTTGATTGGTGTATCCATTCTTGTGTTTATTTTGATTCACTCCGTTCCGGGCGATCCCGCTCGGTTGAAAGCGGGCAATGAGGCCAGCGAACAGGACGTACAGCTGATTAGGGAACGGCTCGGATTAGATCAGCCCCTGTATATTCAGTACGGGCACTATGTAGCAAACCTGATAAAAGGCGACCTTGGAACCTCCTTGCGCTCCGATCGGCCTGTTCTTCAAGAGATTCTCACACGTTTCCCAACCACGCTTTCGCTTACCGTGATGGCGATATTCATCATGGTCTTGATCGGACTGTTCGCCGGTATCATCTCGGCCACCAAGCCGAATAGCAGTAGAGATAACTTTACCATGATGTTCTCTTTGTTCGGAATTTCCATGCCGATCTTCTGGTTAGGGCTTATGTTGATCCTTATTTTTTCTTATTACTTGCATCTGCTTCCGTCCGGAGGGAATGACAGCTTTAAATATTTTATTCTCCCGGCGCTTGCGATCGGTCTTTCTTCTTCCGCGATTTTGGCCCGTTTGACCCGATCTAGCATCCTGGAAATCATCCATCAAGACTTTGTTCGTACAGCGCGAGCGAAAGGCGTGAAGGAGAAGCTGGTAATCTATAAGCATACCTTGAAAAATGCCCTAATTCCGATTATTACGATCATTGGCTTGGAATTCGGGCATCTATTAGGTGGAGCCGTTCTTGCGGAAACGGTCTTCTCCATGAACGGATTAGGCCGTTATGTGATTCAATCCATTCAGTTCAGGGACTATCCCGCTATTCAGGGTTGTGTCCTGTTTATTGCGGCGATCTTTGTTATCGTGAATTTGATTGTTGACCTTTGTTACAGTTTAGTAGATCCTCGGGTGAGATACGACTAAGAAAGGAGCACGTTATGAGTCAGTCAGAAGCAGTAATGTATGCCACCCGTTCCCCTTGGAGCATGATGGTCAGCCGATTTAAAAAGAATAAACGCGCCATGGTTGGACTTTGGATGGCTGTCCTCTTTATCGTCGTCGCCCTCTTGGCTCGCTGGATCGCGCCCTATGATCCTACAGCTCAGAACATGCAGGTAATGCTGGAGTCACCGAGCTTTAGCCATCCGTTTGGGACGGATGAGTTTGGACGCGATATTTTATCTAGAATCATTTACGGAGCGCAAATTTCTCTCATGATCGGAATTGTCGGTGTGCTTATTTCCGTCGTTTTCGGAGTCGCATTAGGGACAATATCCGGCTATTTTGGCGGAAAGCTCGATACGCTGATCATGAGGATCATGGATATCTTCATGGCCTTTCCAAGCTTCTTGCTGGCACTGGCCATCGTTAGTGTGCTAGGTCCAGGGATGTCGAACTTAATGATTGCTATCGGTATTTTTTCGGTTCCGACGTTTGCACGTATTTCACGCAGCTCCGTAATAGCGGTAATGAACAAAGAGTATATTGAGGCCGCAAAAGCAATGGGAGGCGCTCATACCTTTATTATTTTTAAGCATATCATTCCCAACAGTATCGCCCCGATCATCGTGTTGTCTACGATGCGAATCGCAACGGCAATTCTAACGGCTTCTGGACTTAGCTTTTTGGGGATGGGAGCTCAGCCGCCTACGCCAGAATGGGGAGCGATGCTTAGTACTGGAAGGGAGTATTTAAGAACGGCTCCTCATGTCAGCACGATTCCTGGACTAGCCATCATGTTTATGGTCTTAGCATTCAACATGCTAGGGGATGGCTTGCGCGACGCCCTGGACCCGAAGATGAAGCTGTAGCAGGAGGAAGGAGAACTTACTACCATGAACAAATTGCTGGAGATTAAAGGACTCAAGACGTATTTTTATTCCGATGATGGTGTTGTGCCGGCTGTGGACGGGGTAGATATTGTGATTCATGAGGGAGAAACCGTGGGCATTGTTGGAGAGTCAGGATGCGGGAAGAGCGTGACTTCTTTAACGGCCATGAGATTAACCCCGGGAAAAGTAGTAGAGGGTTCCATCAAGTTTAACGGGAAGAATATATTGGCACTCTCGGATCATGAAATCAGAGCGATTCGAGGGAATGAAATGGCGATGATTTTTCAAGAGCCGATGACATCGTTGAATCCTGTATTTACAATCGGTCAGCAGATCGGTGAAGCGGTACAGATTCATATGAACTATAGCAAACAGAAGGCTAAAGAGCGGGCGGTGGAGATGCTTAAGCTAGTAGGCATCCCCCGGGCAGAGCAGATTGTGGACGAGTACCCTCATCAATTGTCTGGTGGAATGAGACAGCGTGTCATGATCGCGATGGCTATGGCTTGCAATCCCAAGCTGTTAATTGCGGATGAGCCTACTACGGCGCTTGATGTAACCATTCAGGCGCAGATATTGGATTTAATGAAGGAGCTTAAGGAGAAGCATAAGACGGCGATTATGATGATTACTCACGATTTGGGTGTTGTCGCTGAAATGTGTGATCGTGTGATCGTCATGTACAGCGGCAAAGTGGTGGAAGAGAGTGATGTGATTTCACTTTTCACTAATCCTAAGCATCCCTATACCCAGGGGCTAATGAAATCGGTTCCCAGCTTAGATGGGGAAGAAAAACGATTGTATTCTATCCAGGGGAGCGTACCTATCCCAGGCAGCTTGCGCGAAGGCTGCAGCTTTGCCCCTCGATGTGAGTTTGCGATGTCGATCTGCAAGCAAGCTATGCCGCGGCTAGAAGAAGTGGAGACCGGTCACCTCTGCCGATGCTGGCTCCATTCGACCGATCAAGGGGGGATACAAGATGAAGCAACCGCTCGTTGAGGTCAAAAACTTAAAAAAATATTTTCCGATCAAAAAAGGAATCCTGGGCCGTACGGTAAGTCATGTTAAAGCGGTAGATGGACTGGATTTTACCATTTTTAAAGGGGAAACGCTTGGGTTGGTTGGAGAAAGCGGCTGCGGAAAATCAACCACGGGGAGAACCATCCTGCAGTTACTGCAGCCTACGGAAGGTGAGGTGCTGTACGAGGGGAAAAATCTCGTGGGCATGAATCCGATCGAATTAAGGAAGCTGCGCAAAAATTTGCAAATGGTATTTCAAGATCCTTACGCCTCCCTGGACCCGCGTTTGACTGTGGGTGAACTTATAGCGGAACCGCTAAACATTCATGGACTGTCTCAAGGAAAAGAAAAAGACCTTCGTGTGGAGGAACTGCTGAATGTCGTCGGTTTAAGCAGTTACCATGCCAAAAGGTATGCGCACGAATTTAGCGGCGGACAGCGTCAGAGGATCGGCATTGCCCGTGCTTTGGCATTGAACCCGAAGCTAGTCGTCTGCGATGAGCCAGTATCCGCTCTGGATGTATCGATTCAGTCTCAGGTCATTAATCTGCTTCAAGATTTGCAGGAGCAAATTCAGCTGACGTACTTATTTATTGCCCATGATTTGAGCGTTGTCAGGCATATTAGCGACCGGATCGGCGTTATGTACTTAGGTAGAATTGTTGAGCTTGCGGATAAACAGGCTCTGTTTCAATCGCCGAAGCATCCGTATACGAAAGCTTTATTATCGGCCATCCCGATTCCAAATCCGTTGCTGAAGAAGGAACGGATTATACTGAAGGGGGATGTGCCGAGCCCAGCCAATCCTCCTACTGGATGTACCTTTCATCCGAGGTGCAGCGAGTGCATGACGATTTGCCGAACAGAAAAGCCTGCATTGAAGGAAGTCGATGGTCAATTTGTTGCGTGCCATTTGTATAATTAATTAGTGGAAACACTAAAGGATTTGTTAGGTTGAGCCGTTTCCAGACGAGTTCAGCCTTTTTTGCTTTATCCTTAACCATACGGTTGACAACTGCTTCGCTGAAGCCTTGATATCAGTTGCAAAAAGGAGGGAGAAAACATGATGGACTTCAAAAAGTATAAAACCTTCCAAGTGGTTGCAGATACGTTGAATTTGACTAGAGCCGCGGACCAGCTTGGTTATACGCAGCCAACCATCACGCTTCAGCTGCAGTCATTAGAGAGCGAGGTGGGACATACTCTTTTTAACCGCGTTGGAAAGAAGACGTTCCTCACTCCTGCGGGCAAGCTGGTGAAGCAATATATGGATCGGACATTCGCTCTTCTGGAGGAAATGGAGGAGGAGCTGAGAAAGCTCGAAAATCCGCATGGATTGCTGACAGTAGCCGCTCCGGAATTTTACTGCACGCACTATTTATCGTTAATTATCCATTCCTATATCTCGCAAAATCCACAGGTGAAGCTGCAATTATTTTCCTGTGACAGCAACGACGCAATGAAAAAAGTAGCCGCAAACGAGGCGGATCTAGCGATTATCGCCGGTCCTTGCAATAACCCGAGCATGGAGTCGCTCCCGCTTGGTAAAGAGGATCTAGTGTTGGTGACGACTCAGGAGCTTTTCGATAAAAACGATATACAAACATTGATGAAGAAATATCCGTTCATTACCTATAAATCCGGCTCCAACATCCAGCGTCTGGTGAACGCATGTCTGGAAGAGTACCATTATTCTCCGGGATCCTACATCGAATGTGTAACGGATGAAACGATAAAACGTACGGTGCTTTATCATACGGGGGTAGCTTTGCTGGGCTCAGCCTTGGTTGAAGAGGAGCTTAAGAGAGGGATTTTAACCGAAATAGTCCGCTTTCCAGCAAAGATTGAAACCTCCATGGTGATTTTGAAAAAGCGGCTCGATGAAAAAAATATTCACTCCTTCGCGGAGATTGTGAGACGGATTTGGGCAGAGATGTAGAGTGTATTTTTGGAGTTGATCTTGACTTCTTCGTGAACGATGACATATTATAAGTATGAAGTTTAGTAAATTAGTAATTTAGTAAACAAGTAGTCCGTCGAATTCAAATACAGGAGCAGGAGACATCGAACATGAAAATACCCACAACGTTAAAGCACAAACCGGTCATCGTGTCTGAAAATTATGACCAGGTGGATGGCAGATACGCGAATCACTCGGATGCCAAAGGCCTATCGCTGGGCTTGGCACAATGGAATGACCGTGGCAAGGTCGACATATCCGCCAAAGTGTGGCGCTATACCGGGGAAAAGTGGTCTAGACAATCCGAGGAGCTGCCGCTGCATCGCGTGCTGGATCTGGCCATTCTCGTCTGCAGTAGTATGGCGCATTTTCGTGAAGCTTATCGCTATCCGGCATTATATGATCCGGAGAATCCCGTGATCGATCGGGTAGGTCTTCAAGGGGATGCCATGACGGTATCTGTGTGCACGGATAACGAGAAGATCAAGGAGGATATCAAGCTGTTCAGCCAAGCACTAAGCGATGACGACGAGCTTAATGGCGAACGGCTGCGTACGTTATCGAGACTGCTCAAGGAATTGGGATATTAATAATGGGTTAGGAGGGGAGACCACATGACGCTGGACAAACAAACGAAGAAAGAGCTCTCCGCCGAGTATACGCAAACCTTTCGAGCGATGGGAGTCTTTCAAATCCGGAATGTAAAGAACGGCAAAATCTTCGTTGGCGGGAGCATGGATTTGAACGGGTTCAAAAACCGGTTGGAGTTTGGTAAGCAGATGAACACAAACACGATCTCGGAGCTTCAGCAGGATTGGAATCAATACGGTGGCGAGAGCTTTGTATTCGAGGAGTTGGATCAGATTAAGCCGAAAGAAGAGCATGCGGGTGACCGGGAGCAAATGAAGAAATACCGCAACGAAGTTGACACGCTCCTGGAGCTGTGGCTTGAGAACCTTCAGCCATATGGGGATAAGGGGTATAACAGACGGAAGCGGAATGGGTAAAGCAACTTGAGAAACTGCCAGAGGAGATCGGTTTCTTTTTATCTTGAGGCTGATTTTAAACTTTAAAGTTTACTTTAAATAGAAGGGAGTTAATACCTAGTGAGTAGGTCGGATAAAATTGTTTTCGGTATCATTGGAGGAGGTTGGCGTGCGGAGTTTTATTTGCGCATTGCGCAAGCGATCCCCTCCCGCTTCGAGGTAGGAGGGATGGTCGTTCGAGATTCCGAGAAAGGCAGGCTGTTGGAGCAGCGTTTCGGTGTAACCACGTTTCGTACACTGGAGTCGTTGCTGGAGAGCGTGAAGCTGCACTTCGTCGTTGTCTCCGTACCTTGGGCGGTTTGCCCGGGGTATATCGAGCAGCTCGCGGAGCGGCATATTGCAGTACTTGCAGAGACGCCGCCTGCACCGGATCTGGAGGGGCTAATCCGCCTTCATCGACTCACGGAAGCGGGAGCACGCGTGCAAGTCGCGGAGCAGTACCCGTTACAGCCGCGTCATCAAGCAATCCTGGCCATCATCAGGTCCGGCTTGCTCGGCGAGATTTCGCATGCCCAGGTGAGTGTGGCGCACGGTTATCACGGCATTGCAATGATGCGGCAGCTGCTGGGAGCGGGAATGAAGCCGGTGAACATCACCGGACAGCGGTTTACCACTGCCATCACGGCGGGACCGAGCCGGGCTGGAGCTCCTGCAGAGGAGCGAATGAACTCCTCAAGGCAGGATATCGCGGTGTTCGATTTTGGCGATCAGCAAGGCGTGTTCGATTTTAGTGGGGACCAGTACTTTTCGTGGATTCGCTCGAATCGCTTGCTCGTCCGGGGGGCCCGTGGGGAAATTGCGCAGGATGAGGTCCGTTATTTGGAGGATTTTCGTACGCCGATCCATACCCAGCTGCGAAGAATCAATGCGGGTGAGAACGGGAATTTGGAAGGGTATTATTTGAAGGGGATCCAATGCGGAAGCCAGTGGGTGTATGTCAATCCGTTCGAGCAGGCGAGACTGAGCGATGACGAGCTCGCAGTGGCTACGTGTCTGCTGAAGATGGCGGACTATGCGGGCGGAGGAGATAGCTTTTATTCCCTGGCGGATGCTTCACAGGATCATTATTTGAGCTTGCTGCTGAATCGTGCGTTGGAAAGCGGCGAGCCCGTTGTTTCCGAGCCGCAGCCTTGGTCTTTAGATTAGCTTCGTTTTTGCTTACGTTTGGCAAAAATGATACAGTAGAGGACGAGCACAGTTCTAGTACATAAATGAACCTTGGTGAAGGAGTGTTGAATGATGTCAGTCGATGCTTACCTGAATTTTAATGGAAATTGTCGTGAGGCTGTAGAATTTTATGCTCAAGTGTTCGGAACGGAAGCGCCGAAATTTATGACGTTCGCTGAAGTCCCGCCCAACCCGGAATTCCAACTGCCGGAGGAAGCGAAAAATCTGATCATGCACACGCGCCTGAACATTGCAGGAAGCAACGTGATGTTTTCGGATGTATTCGCAGGAATGCCTTTCACAGTAGGCAACAACATTAGTCTGGCTTATGTGAATGACGATGGCGCGGCCCTTCACTCCGCATTCAATCAATTGAAGGATGGCGGTACGGTGCAGATGGAGCTGCAGGAAACGTTTTGGAGCAAAAACTATGGGATGCTAACGGACAAGTTCGGGATTCAGTGGCAATTCAACCAAGGCATTGGTGAGTTTTAATCAAGAGGTTCAAGGCAATAAGGCAATACAGATACAAATCACAGCGATTCCCTAAAGGACAGCTGCAGATGGTGCTGATCGCCCGGGCACTGGTCAAAGAGCTGCGGGGATTGATTATGGACAAGCCGGAGTCGGGACGGTTTACGGCATCCTGCCTACGGAGCTGGTCCAGCCTTTGAAGCTTATGTAAATATATTATTGCGATAGACTGGTGCTTACGCGCTGGTCTATTCTTTTTTTCTATAAATTTTATATTAAAAAACTATTAAGCTAGATGTCGAAAAATATAGACAACCTATAAAGTTTGTTATACTATAATTGACAATTGGTTAATTAATTGTTTTGGGCCAAGTTTATCTCGTTTATGTAATTTTTACATAAATCCAATCTACTAATTTTTTGATGGGGGACACACATGAAAAAGAATTTTTTCGGTAAAGTAGCATATTCGGTCATGAGCGCATCTTTGATCGCAGGCTTGCTCGCGGGCTGCGGAGCGGCAGGAAGCAAATCCGGCGGCGCGTCCGGCGATGTGATCAAGATCGGTGCGAACCTGGAGCTTTCGGGCCCTGTAGCTTCCTATGGTCAATCCATCGCACAAGGGATTGAGCTCGGAGCGGAAGAAATTAACAAAAACGGCGGCATCAACGGTAAGAAAATCGAGATCGTGAAAGCGGACAACAAGTCCGATGCAGCCGAGGCAACGAACGCAGCGATCAAATTGACTAGCCAAGATAAAGTAGCAGCGATTATCGGTGCAGCAACAAGCGGTGACACGGTAGCTCAAGTCCAGATCGCGACAGATAACAAAACCGTATTGCTGACGCCATCTGGTACAAGCCCTAACGTCACGGTAGGCAATGGCGGCAAGCTTAACGACTACATCTTCCGCACATGCTTCATCGATCCTTTCCAAGGCAACGTGGCAGCGAACTTCGCCGCAAAAGAGCTGAAGGTTAAGAAAGCGGCCATCTTCGCAGACAGCGCAAGTGACTATGCCAAAGGTCTTGCAGCAGCCTTCAAGGACACCTTCTCCAAAGCCGGCGGCTCGGTTGTCGCTCAAGAATCTTATGTTGCGAAAGATACAGACTTCCGTGCAACCTTGACGCGAATCAAAGCATCGAATCCGGAATTTGTATTCATCCCTGGTTACTATGAAGAAGTGGGCTTGATCATCAAGCAAGCTCGTGAAATGGGCATCACCGTTCCATTCATGGGCGGAGACGGCTGGGATTCGCCTAAGCTCGTAGAGCTGGCTGGCGCAGCGGCACTCGACAACACGTTCATCACGAACCACTACTCTTCCGAAGATCCAGACAAGACGATCCAAAACTTTGTAACTGCGTTCAAAGGCAAGTACAACAGCAAATCCCCAGATGCGTTCAATGCATTGGGCTACGATTCGATCTACTTGCTGGCTGACGCCATCAAGCGTGCAGGCTCGACCGATGGCGCGAAGATCAAAGACGCAATGGCCCAAACGAAGGATCTGCAGCTCGTTTCCGGTAAAATCACATTCGACGCGCAGCACAATCCAATCAAAACCGCTACCGTATTGGAATACAAAGGCGGCAAGCAAGTATTTAAAACAAAGGTTAATCCATAATACAAGTTAAATGGGTGGGGGAATCTCCCCTGCCCATTTCATTTTCAGAAAGGAATGGACACCATGGACTGGATCCAGCAGATCGTTAACGGCATATCGCTAGGCAGTATTTACGCGCTGATTGCTCTAGGCTATACGATGGTTTACGGTATCATTCGACTCATCAACTTTGCACACGGCGATGTGTTCATGGTCGGCGCGTTTATTGGCTTCTATGCTATTGAAGGCGCGGGCCTCGGCTTCTTCCCTGCACTTCTTCTCGCAATGTTCATTTGCGCAGTGCTTGGGGTTGTGATTGAACGAGTCGCTTATAAACGATTGCGAGGGGCCAGCCGGATTGCGGCGCTGATTACCGCGATCGGGGTTTCCCTTCTGATCGAGTACGGCACGATTTACTTGCGCGGCGCACAGCCGGAAGCTTTTCCTAACGTATTTCCGCAAACGAGCTTTCATTTTCTTGGAGCGACGATCAGCAGCACTTCGATCTTCATTCTTTCCGTGTCGGTCGCTTTAATGCTCATCCTGCAATTCGTTGTACGCCGCACTAAAATCGGGAAGGCAATGCGTGCGGTATCCCACGATGCTGATGCAGCGCGTTTGATGGGGATTAACGTGGACCGGACGATTTCGGCTACCTTTGCTATCGGCTCCGCATTGGCTGGGGCTGCAGGCGTCATTTTCGGGATCTATTATACCAAGATCGAACCGCTCATGGGCGTGATCCCAGGCTTGAAAGCTTTCGTAGCTGCCGTGCTTGGCGGGATCGGGATTATTCCAGGCGCTGCGATCGGCGGCTTGGTTCTGGGCTTGGTCGAGACGCTGGTCAGCGCCCTGGGCTACTCCAACTGGAGAGATGCAGCGGCATTTATCATCCTGATTCTCATCCTGATCTTAAAACCTTCAGGGATCTTGGGCAAAAATTCCCGAGAGAAAGTGTAGGTGACGCGCACAGATGAAAAAATCGAACGGATTTTGGCTGTACCTTATTACTTCCGTGATTGTTTATGGTCTCGTACAAATGCTGATCAGCACGGAAATGTTGAATCCTTTTTATACGAATACGCTGATTTATATTGTGATTAACATCATTCTCGCGGTCAGCTTACATCTGGTTATCGGGATTACGGGCCAATTCTCTATTGGACACGCAGGTTTTCTGGCGGTTGGCGCTTATGCGGCTGCGATTTGCACGAAGCTGAGCGTTCCGTTTCCGCTGGCCTTGGCTGTGGGGGGCGTCGCAGCGGCGTTAGCAGGGCTCCTGGTAGGGATTCCGAGCTTGCGTCTGAAGGGCGACTACTTGGCGATTGCGACACTGGGCTTCGGCGAGATCATCCGGATTGTCTTTGTTAATATCGAGTATGTAGGCGGCGCGGCCGGGATGCAGGTCTCCCATTTGACCAATTGGTCTTATGCGTTCATTTGTCTGTTTATCACACTGCTCGTCATCATGAACTTCACCAATTCCACGCATGGGCGGGCATGCATCTCGATCCGGGAAAATGAGATTGCTGCGGATGCGATGGGCATCAACACGACCTATTACAAAGTGGCTGCGTTTGCTATCGGTGCGTTTTTTGCCGGGATTGCCGGGGGCTTGTACTCGCATAACTTCTATATCATTCAACCGACGAACTTCGGCTTTTTGAAATCGTTCGATATCTTGATCTTCGTCGTGCTTGGCGGGCTGGGCAGCTTGTCGGGAGCGGTATTCGCAGCGATTTTGATGACGATCGTCTCGACATTCCTGCAAGGCTACCCGGAAACTCGGATGGTCATATACAGTATCGTACTCATCATTGTAATGCTGTATCGTCCGTCGGGCCTGATGGGGACCAAAGAAATTACCTCCTACTTAGGCAAGTGGACAGGTGGCAAAGGAGGACGCGCAAGTGGCAAATAAACCGTTGCTTCAGGTGAAGGATGCTGGCATTCAATTTGGCGGCTTAAAGGCGGTTTCCGGCTTTAATCTGGAAATTCATCAAGGCGAGCTGATCGGGCTGATCGGGCCGAACGGCGCGGGGAAGACGACGAGCTTTAACCTGCTGACGGGCGTCTATGTTCCAACTGAAGGCGATATCGTGTTCGATGGTTCACGGCTGAATGGCCTGGCACCGTACCAAATTACGCGAAAAGGGATCAGCCGGACGTTCCAGAACATTCGTCTCTTTAGCGAGATGACGGTGCTCGACAACGTAAAGGTTGCTTACCACTCGCTGGCTAAGCATTCGATGCTGAGCTCGATGCTGCGGCTCTCCAGCCATTTTGCCGGGGAGAAGGAGATTGAGGAAAAGGCGCTGCAATTTCTGCGCATTTTCCAGCTGGAATCCTATCGGGATGAAATCGCGAAAAACCTGCCTTATGGGCAGCAGAGACGTTTAGAGATCGCACGTGCGCTTGCCGCGGGACCGAAGCTGCTGCTGCTTGACGAGCCGGCGGCGGGGATGAACCCGCAGGAAACGCACCAGCTTATGGAGCTGATTGCCTTTATTCGCAAGGAGTTCCAATTGACCGTGCTGCTGATCGAGCATGATATGAAGCTGGTCATGGGCATTTGCGAACGGATTTACGTATTGGATCATGGACAGCTGATTGCACAGGGAACACCGGATGAAATCCGCAGTCATCCTAAGGTCATCGAGGCCTATTTGGGTGAGGAGGTGACGAGCGGCGATGCTTAAAGTCGATAACATTGATGTGTATTATGGCAATATTCAAGCGCTCAAGGGCGTCTCGCTGGATGTCGAGCAAGGGGAGATCGTGACCCTGATCGGCGCCAACGGAGCGGGAAAAAGCACGCTGCTCAAAGCCTTGTCCGGTCTGCTCAAGCCGAAGAATGGGGATATCCACTACTTGGGCGGATCGATCTCCGGTAAACCTGCACAAGAAATTGTGAAGGCGGGCATCTCGCACATTCCGGAAGGCCGTCGCGTATTTGCCAACATGTCGGTCGAAGAAAACCTGGAGCTGGGTGCTTACTTAAGGAACGATAAGCAGGGCATCCGTGAAGATATCGATAAGGTATATGCCTTGTTTCCAAGACTGCTCGAGCGGCGTAAGCAGCTGTCCGGTACCTTGTCCGGCGGCGAACAGCAAATGCTGGCGATGGGGCGGGCACTGATGGCGCGTCCGAAGCTGCTGCTGCTGGATGAGCCTTCGATGGGTCTGGCTCCGCTGCTGGTCAAAACGATTTTCGAAATCATCGTTGAAATTAACCGCACCGGCACGACCATCCTGCTCGTCGAGCAGAACGCCAACATGGCGCTTTCGATCGCGCACCGCGCTTACGTTATTGAAACCGGGAAAGTCGTCATCTCAGGTACGGCTGCAGAGCTGCAGGCTAGTGACCAGGTGAAGCAGGCTTACCTTGGCGGTCATTAAGGTTTATAGGGGACGGTCTCTGCGGAGATCGTCCTTTTAACACTTATAAGCTATCTTTTTTTTCTACAGCGGAATAACCAACACACTATGTTTGTTTTCAAGTTTTTGAAGGTATGCTAAGGGATCTTTTCTAAATCTTCTTCGAAGTACACTTTCGTTCAGTCTGTTGTTCCATCTTTTCTTTTG
>NZ_VNJI01000020.1 GCF_007786445.1 Paenibacillus cremeus
GTCAACGGTCTCTAACTCGCTCATTCCAAACAAAGCGTTGGAAGCGGCGGGCATGGTATTTCTAACAAACTTACTCACCACACGTTTCTAATTCAGTAGTGAAATATGCAGCCCGGTGACGGGCGAAGACAACTCACTCCTGAAGATGGGGAACTGACGAAGGAAAGCCGTGTGCGGGAAATCCGCATGCACGGTTTGACGGGGAGTCCGGGGAAGTAATTCCCCGTCTTACCCTACTATTTCAGCAGGCTTCGGCAAGTTTGACAAAAAACGGAACACCGCTTACCATCGTATATAGGAAAGGGGGAACGGCTCTTTTGAATTGGATGGGCAATTTGCAGCAGCTTGGCCGGTCGCTGATGCTGCCGACCATCACGCTTCCTGTAGCGGCGTTTTTGCTGCGGCTGGGAAGCCTACCATGGGATTCGATGCATATGCCCCGAATAGGGGAGATTTTGCTCCTATGCGGTTCTACCATCTTTAATTATTTGCCGCTGATTTTTGCTGTCGGTGTGGCGCTGGGCTTAACGGAAAGCGCAGGTATCGTTGGAGTTTCCGCATTAATTGGACATTACATGTTCAATGAATCGCTGCAGCGGTATTTAGGCGAGACGTTTCAATTGGGCGTACCCGGAGGTATCCTAATCGGGCTGATCGCTGCCGTGATATATCATCGCGTAAAGCATATTCAGCTGCCGGAATACATACAGTTTTTCGGAGGACCCCGGATGGTCCCGCTGTTTATGGGGCTGACGATTTTTTTTCTTATCATCGTCATGATTCAGATCGGCCCTATGCTGGAATCCGGGATGCAAGCGCTCACGAATATGATCCTAGGCCTTGGCGGCTTCGGCACATTTTTGTATGGTGTGATTCATCGACTATTGGTGCCTTCCGGACTTCATCATGTATTTAATAACTTTTTCTGGTTTCAGCTTGGTGCCTACAAAGAAAACGGACAACCTGTGTTTGGCGATTTGCCTCGTTTTTTTGCCGGCGACCCGACGGCAGGCATTTACATGGCGGGCTTGTACCCGATTATGATGTTCGCGCTTCCGGCGATCGCACTGGCGATTATTCACGAGTCCCGTGAAGATTTAAAGCCCAAGATTCGTGCGACCTTTATGATTGCAGCGGTTAGCTGCTTTTTGACAGGGGTTACGGAGCCAATCGAATTTGCGTTCTTATTTGTGGCACCTTACATGTTCATCGGCCATGCTATTTTGTCCGGATTGTCCATGTGGCTCGCCTATGCCTTGGACATTCACCACGGATTTTCGTATTCTGCGGGCGCGATTGACTTTTTGATTAACCTTCACTTGGCCCATAACGGCATGCTGCTGATTCCGATTGGACTTGCCTACGGGTTTGTATATTATTTCATGTTCCGCTGGGCGATTCGTCGCTTCCAAATCCCTACCCCAGGCCGTGAAGAAGGCTCTCAGCTGGAGGAATGGGCGGGTGATATCCCTTACCGCTCTCCATTAATTTTGCAGGCACTGGGCGGCAAGGAAAATATCAAGAATATCGAGGCTTGCATCACGCGGCTTCGCTTAACCCTTGTCAACGATCGTCTTCTGGATATCACAGCGCTGAAGCATTTGGGTGCGGCAGGGGTCATTCGGCTCGGCGGCGGGAACGTTCAAGTCGTCTTTGGGACGTATTCCGAGCTGATCCGGGAGGAAATCATCAAGACCACGCGGAAGGACATCACTCAAGTGTTGTTCAGCTCTCCTATGCAGGGGAGGATGATTCCCTTGGAAGAGGTTCCGGATAAAATATTCGCGGATAAGCTGGTCGGCAATGGCGTTGCTTTTCTGCCTGAGAAGGGGGAGCTGGTCGCTCCTGTAGCCGGCAAAATCATTCACGTCTATCCCTCCTTGCACGCGCTTGGCATTGAGACCAAGGAAGGGCTGCAGGTGCTCCTTCACATAGGAATCGATACGGCGATGCTGCAGGGAAAATATTTTACCGCGCATGTAAAAGAAGGGGATCAGGTAGAGGCGGGCCAGCTGCTGGTCCGATTTAATCTGCAGAAGGTGAAGCAAAACAGTAAATCGCTTGCCACCCCGATGCTGATTACCAATACCGATGCGGTCAGATCATGGAGCTTCGCACCGTATAAAGCGGTGAAAAAAGGGCAGGCATCCGTTATGTCGGTTGTACTAAAAAATGCCGTCACAGGGGGAGGGAACGCACTTGGTTGAGGGGATCGGAGCTTCATCCGGTATTGCGATGGGCAAAGCCTTCGTTATTCCAACCTGGGAATGGGACTTTCCAGAGAAATTGATCGATGTTACGGACTTGGCATTCGAATTTGAACGGTTATACGACGGAATTCGGCACTCCAAGAATGAAATCGAGCAAATTAAGCAGGAATTCGTCAGCGTGCTTGGGGAAGAGCAGACTCAGATTTTCGATGCGCATCTAGCCATTTTGGAGGACCCGATCTTTATGAACGAGGTCCAGGGCATCATGCAGCGTCAATATAAAGCGGCGGAAGTGGCTGTGAAAGAAGCGATTGAAAAGTTCGTCAACATGTTCGACTTGCTGGACGACACCTACATGCAGGAGCGAGCGCTGGATATCAAGGATGTCGGCAATAGGCTGCTGAAGCATTTATTGGGGGCGCTGGAGGAAACACTGCCTCCGAAGGATCAGCAGTACATTCTGGTGGCCAAGGAGCTGTCGCCATCGCAGATGGTGCATCTGGATGTAAATCTTGCGCTGGGTCTGGTGACCATGCTCGGCGGCAAAACCTCCCACGTAGCCATTATGGCAAGAGCGATGAATGTACCGTATGTGCTCGGCATCGAGGGGAAGCTGCAAACCCCGATCCAAAGCGGGGACTACCTGATAATCGACGGCGATGAAGGGGTCGTGTTCGTAAACCCTTCTGAAGACATCATTGAGCGGTATGAAGCGCGCAAAGCGAATTGGAACGCCTTGCATGAGCAGCTGCAGAAGCTGGCCCATTTGCCATCGGAAACGGAAGACGGCTTGCAGTTTCAGCTGGCCGCGAATATTAGCTCGGTCAAGGAATTGGACCAGGTGATCAAGAACGGTGCTTCCGGCGTAGGGTTATTCCGGACGGAATTTTTATACATGGATCGCAACAGCTTCCCCCTGGAGGAAGAGCAATTTGCCGTGTATAAGGAAGTGGCGGTACGGATGGAGGGCAAGCGCGTTGTCATTCGTACGCTGGATATTGGCGGAGACAAGCATCTGGACTATTTGGCGCTGCCGGAGGAAGAGAATCCTTCACTGGGCTATCGGGCCATCCGCATCTCGCTGGACCGGACCGATCTGTTTAAAACTCAGCTGCGAGCCATCCTGCGGGCCAGCCATTATGGCAACATTCAAATCATGTATCCGATGATTTCATCGCTCGATGAGCTGCGAAAGGCGAATGAAATTTTGGCTGAGGTCAAAAGAGAGCTTACTGCGATGAATATGCCTTTTAACTCGAATTTGGAAGTGGGCATCATGATCGAGCTGCCCGCGGCGGTTATGATTTCGGAGCTGCTTGCGCAGGAAGTCGATTTCTTCAGCATTGGCACGAACGACCTGGTGCAGTACGTGCTGGCGGTGGATCGCATGAATGAAACGGTGGCCCACCTGTATGATCCGTTTCATCCGGCCGTGCTGCGTATGCTCCGGCTGACCGCCCAGAATGCGCAGCGGTATGGCAAGCATGTCAGCGTCTGCGGGGAGCTTGCGGGCGACATTCGTGCGCTGCCAATTTGGATTGCACTTGGCATTACGGAGCTCAGCATGTCGGTCCAATCCATTTTACGTGTCAAAAACAGCTTGCTGCAAAGCCGCCAGAGCGAAAGCTCGACCATTTGGGAGGAGCTCTCCCGATGTCCGAACAGCAGCAGTGTCGTTGAGGTGCTCAGCAAGTACATCCAAGCGGATTTGGCGGAGCAGACCCAGCCGTCTCAAACGACCAATCCAGCCAAACCGGCTAGTCGAATTGTTTAGGAGGAGCATCAATGGAATTGAAGGGCTATAAGGTACTCGCGTTTGTAGATGAAGAGTTTGAGGATTTGGAAATGTGGTATCCGGTGCTGCGTCTTCGCGAAGCAGGCGCGGAGGTGCATCTCGCCGGTCCGAAGGCAGGTACTGTGTATCATGGAAAATATGGCGTTCCACTGACGACGGATCATGCGGTAGATGAGGTGAAGTCCGAGGATTACATTGGACTGTACGTACCAGGCGGCTGGGCTCCGGACAAGCTGCGGCGGTATGAATCCGTGCTTCGTCTGACGCGGGAATTTCATGAAGCAGAGAAGCCGATCGCTCACATTTGCCATGCCGGCTGGGTGTTAGCGTCAGCGAAAATTTGCAAAGGCTACACCATGACTTCTACGCCAGGCATCAAGGACGATCTGGAAAATGCGGGTGCGATCTGGGTGGACCAGGAAGCGGTGGTCGACCGCCATATCGTTTCCGGGCGCAGACCGCCGGATTTGCCCGCATTCACCAAGGCATTCGTTGATGTGTTAGCCAAATTCATCAGCAAATAGAGCACCTGCGGTGCTAAATATTACTAGCCATCTGGAGGCAGGAAAACGGCTTAAAAAGTAGAATTACTCTACCTAACAGGTCGATTTCTTGCCAAAGGAGTGAATGAGTTGCAAAAGCAGTGCAAATGCGGGAAACCTATGAGTATCCGCCTTCGTACAGTCATTTATCAAAACAAAGTCGAAATTGAGAATGTTCCGATCTTCTCATGTGATTCCTGTAACCGCAGCGAAGTGTTTGCCGAAGTGAAGCCCGATTTGACCGGATTGATCGGTAAGCTGGGCAGCAAGCCGGATAAACAAATGCTGCAATTTGCAGAAGTCAGCGAAATTGCCCATTTGATGGTCAAAGTGACGGAGAAGAAACGAGCCGCCGATCCGGTCGAAATGATTATTGAAGACCGTATTAACGAGCTGCTGGATCTGCTGCTTCTTGCCCAATCATTGGATGACGCGGTCTGGGTCGAGGATGTAAGAAAACGGCTAGCGCAAATCGCCAAACATTCGCTAGCCGTGCAAGATTTTTAGAGCCACTGCCCCCGCAGTTGGCTTTTTTGGCATTTTTTGATACTATGTAATGTAAGAGAAGCCCAATTCATTGCGAAACCGAGCATTTTGTCGTATGATAAGGCTAAATGTCCTGATCGCATTATACTTTTTAAAACATTGGAGAGAATGGCCGTGACTGTGACAATTTATGATGTAGCCAGAGAAGCAGGCGTTTCCATGGCAACCGTATCACGTGTTGTCAACAACAACCCGAACGTGAAGCCGCAGACGCGGAAGAAGGTGTTCGAGGCGATCGAACGTTTGGGCTACCGCCCGAATGCGGTTGCAAGAGGACTCGCCAGCAAGAAGACAACCACGGTTGGCGTTGTCATTCCCGACATTTCCAATCCGATCTTTTCCGAGGTGGCCCGGGGAATCGAAGATATTGCCAACATGTATCACTACAATATCATTCTATGTAACGCAGATAAGAAGAAAGAGAAAGAAATCCGCGTTATCAATACCTTGCTGGAGAAGCAAGTGGATGGACTTCTGTTCATGGGCGGCGTAGTAACGGAAGACCACATCCAAGCATTCAAAACTTCGTCGGTTCCGGTGGTTCTGTGCGCCACAGCGGATGAGAAGCATATCATTCCATCGGTCGATATCGATCATGAGAAGGCAGCTTACGATTCGGTCAACGTGTTAATCCAAAACGGACACCGCAACATTGCCATGATTTCCGGAACGCTGCAGGATCCGGCCAACGGGTTTGCCCGCTACCAAGGCTATAGGAGAGCGCTTGAAGAAGCAGGCATTCCGCTGAACGAAGATTATGTGCGCGTCGGCAACTATCGATATGAATCCGGCTTGGAAGTGACGAAGTACTTCTTATCATTGGACGAGCGTCCTACGGCCATCTTCGCGGCGAATGACGAAATGGCGATCGGCGCGATTCATACGCTGCAGGACAGCGGGCTGAAAGTGCCGGATGACATGTCCGTGATTTCCGTCGACAATATCCGGATGGCGTCCATGGTGCGTCCTGAGCTTACTACAGTAGCTCAGCCGATGTATGATATCGGTGCTGTTGCGATGCGACTGCTGACGAAGCTGATGAACAAAGAAACGAAGGATGCTTCAGAGCTCTCACAGGTCGTATTGCCGCATGAAGTTATTCATAGAAATTCGGTGGCTCAACGCTAGCGTGAGCCTCTTTCTTTTGTAGAGGGGGATATAAGCTTTGTCGTATCAAACAATCGGCGTCATCGGCGCGATGAAAGAAGAAATTGAGCAGTTCCATGAGCATATGGAGCAAGTGACGGAAACGGTGAGAGCGGGAATCACGTTTTATGCAGGCGGGTTTCACGGGAAGAACATCGTACTCTGCAAATCCGGCGTCGGCAAAGTTAACGCGGCGGTCACAACGCAAATTTTGATCGACACGTTTGGCGTGGATGCGATCATTTTTACCGGAGTAGCTGGAGCGGTGGACCCGGAGTTGAACGTTGGGGACATCGTCGTTTCGACCGAATGCTTGCAGCATGACATGGATGTGACAGCGCTTGGTTTTCCGCGGGGAACGATCCCTTACGAGAAAACGTCGCTGTTCGTCTCCGATGAACGGCTGCGTCATTTGGCTTCGCAGGTGAGCGCTGAGATTTTTGGCGGTCGAGTGAAGGAAGGTCGTGTGCTTTCGGGCGATCAGTTCATTGCCAGCCGCGAAACGGTAGGGAAGCTGTATACGGAGTTGAACGGCGCCTGCACCGAGATGGAAGGGGCAGCCGTGGCACAGGTATGCTCGATGAACGAGATCCCGTTCGTAATTATCCGTTCCATGTCCGATAAGGCCGATGGCTCGGCTGAAGTGAATTTTGCCGAATTTACCGTTCAGGCTTCCGAAAACTCCTACCGCATTGTAGACCAGATGCTCAAGCAGCTCTAGAGAGCAATTTTTAACTATACATCGCAGACAATTGCTCTACAACAACGCTGAACTTTTTACCTATTGAAGGAGAGGAATATACATATGGCATCCGTAACGATGGATCAGATCGTCGCACTGGCGAAACACAGAGGCTTTATTTTCCCCGGCTCTGAAATTTACGGCGGACTTGCAAACACTTGGGACTACGGTCCACTGGGTGTAGAATTGAAAAACAATGTGAAGCGCGCGTGGTGGAAAAAATTCATCCAGCAATCCCCATACAACGTAGGCTTGGATGCTGCGATTTTGATGAACCCGCAGGCTTGGGTTGCTTCCGGTCATGTAGGCAACTTCAACGATCCAATGATCGACTGTAAGCAATGTAAAGCTCGTCACCGCGCGGATAAAATTATCGAGAACGCGTTGTCTGACAAAGGCATCGAGATGGTAGTCGACGGGTTGACGTTCGATCAAATGATGGGCTTGATTCAAGAGCATCATATCGTTTGCCCGGATTGCGGCGCATTCGATTATACGGACATCCGCCAGTTTAACCTGATGTTCAAGACGTTCCAAGGCGTAACCGAATCGAGCGCGAACGTCGTTTATATGCGTCCGGAGACGGCGCAGGGCATTTTCGTCAATTTCAAAAATGTACAGCGCACGATGCGCAAAAAGCTTCCATTTGGTATCGGCCAAATTGGTAAGAGCTTCCGGAATGAAATTACACCGGGCAATTTCACGTTCCGTACACGGGAATTTGAGCAAATGGAGCTGGAGTTTTTCTGCAAGCCGGGCGAGGACATGCAGTGGTTCGAATACTGGCGGGCATTTTGCCGCGATTGGCTGCTGGGGCTGAACATGAAAGAAACCAGCATTCGTCTGCGCGATCATTCCGATGATGAGCTGTCCCACTATAGCAACGCGACTACCGATATTGAGTACAAGTTCCCGTTTGGCTGGGGCGAGCTGTGGGGCATCGCGGATCGGACCGACTTCGACCTCAAGCAGCATATGGAGCATTCCGGTGAAGATTTCAACTATATCGATCAAGAATCGAACGAGCGCTATATTCCTTATTGCATCGAGCCTTCCTTGGGCGCAGACCGCGTAACGCTGGCGTTCCTGGTCGACGCTTACGAAGAGCAGCAGCTGGAGGGAGATGACAGCCGTACCGTGCTGCATTTGCACCCGGCGCTGGCGCCTTACAAAGCGGCGATTTTCCCGCTGTCGAAGAAGCTTTCTGAGGGCGCGAACAACGTATTTGCCGAGCTGTCGAAGCACTTCCTCGTCGATTACGATGAGTCCGGTTCGATCGGCAAGCGGTACCGCCGCCATGATGAGATCGGTACGCCGTTCTGCATCACGTATGACTTTGAATCCGAGCAGGATGGCCAAGTGACGGTCCGCGACCGCGATACGATGGAGCAAACGCGGATGCCAATCAGCGAGCTGAGAGCCTTCATCGAGTCGAAAATCAAGTTTTAATACAATAGCTAATAAGCCCGTGACCAACTGTGGTCACGGGCTTTTAACTTATATCGATCCTTTACAAGTACACCATCGCGGCTTCCTTCGTTTGCCGGTTCTTCAGCGTAATCTCCTGGCGGCGGGGCATGGGCGTCCACGTCGCCGTCGGATCGAGCCACGCAGCCGGCAGCTCGACTGGGCTATGCGGCTGCCACTGCTGCAGCCACGATGCCGGCAGCGGCAGCTCCTGCGCCGCGGCCAGCTCCTGGATGAGCGGATGCTCGCTCATCTCCAGCCAGAGCAGGCTCCACGCCCGCGGGACGACGCGCCAGATGTCATAGCCTCCGCCGCCGAGTGCGACCCAGCGTCCGCCGCAATGCTCGTGCGCTAGCCTATGGATCAGGCGCGGCATCGCGCGGTACACCTCCATGCTGCAGTGGACATGCGCTAGCGGATCAAAGGCATGAGCATCACAGCCATGCTGCGAGACGATCAAGTCCGGGCGAAATTGCGCCGCGACCTTGGTTAAGACCTCCTCGAAGCACTCCAGCCAGGAGTCGTCTTCGGTATAGGGCTCCACGGGGACATTCACCACCGTCCCGAAACCGGTTCCATCCCCGCGTTCGCTGACGGCGCCGGTGCCGGGGAACAAGTATTTGCCCGTCTCATGGATGGAGAACGTACAGACGTCCGGGTCGGTATAAAAGCTCCACTGCACGCCGTCCCCATGATGGACATCGGTGTCGATGTAGAGCACGCGGGCACCGTAATTACGCTTGGCATATTCGATGGCGATCGCCGCATCGTTGTAGACGCAGAAGCCGGCGCCTTTATTCGCCAGCGCGTGATGCAATCCTCCGCCTAAGTGTAGGGCGTGCTCCTTGTCACCGGACATCACCGCTTCGGTGGCCAGCACAGACCCGCCTACAACGAGCGAAGTCACTTGATGCATACAGGGAAAGAACGGCGTATCCTCCGTATCGAGTCCGTATTTCCCAGCTTGCTTAAGCCATTCCTCAGCTGGAGTAGTCTCGCTGAGCGCTTTGACCGCTTCAATATACGATGGCGTATGGTTGAGCAGCAGCAGCTCCTCAGTAGCCAGCTGCGGGGCTCGTAGATAGGAATCCGGGAGTGCTCCGATGGAGCGCAGCAGGTCCACCGTCAGCACGAGCCGCTTCTGATTAAACGGATGGCTTTCATTAAAGCGGTAGCCCGTTTCATTCTCATCATAAATGAACAATACGTTAGAATTCATGTCTCCCCAATGCCCCCTGATGGTAGATCACTGCCTCCAATATCCAAGATGTGCGGGATGCAGTTAAACAGCGCTACGCTAATACATGAACCGCTGACGAAATCGGACCCGATCAAATTGCTCGACCGAAGACAACGGTACATTTTTGCCGATGCGAACCATCAGGCAGTTGGCCGGATGCGAACAAATCTCCGGGTCGTCGGTCGCAAACCAGACCATATCTACGCATTTCATCAGCTTTTCCATCATGTCCCGGTACTGCCAGACGGAAAGGCCAGATTGTTCCAGGTCCCAGTGCCAATAGTACTCGGTAGTAAAGGTGATCACATTCTCCATCTGCTCTTGCTCGAAGGCGAGCTGAATCATTTTTTTGCCTAGGCCAAGTCCCCGATACGCGTCAGCCACCTCAATCGCACCCAGCTCGATCAAATCGATCATGCCGCCTTCAGACCAGCGCTCCAGCTCGTCCGGGTAATGAAACGTGACGTAGCCTACGATCTGTAAGCCGTCTCGAGCCACGATGATTCGGCCTTCCGGAAGCTCGGCGATTTCGACTAATGCTTCAAATTGCTCTTTGGGACGCCGAAAAGCATCCAAATCCGCATGCATCGTATACGTTCGCAGCTGCTCCGGAGGGACGGGACCCTCCAGGATCAACTCGTAGTCCGAGTGAGAATAGCGCAAGGACTGATATATTTTAAGGTGCTCCATGAGCAGACTTTCTCCCTTCCAAGGTGCTGCATTCCTAGCATAACAAAAAAATAGTCGGATAAAAAGGGTTGTGGTATAATACAACGTGACGTAATAGTAAGGGGATTCACAGCGGAATGTAAGCGTTTTAGACAAAAAACTAAGGACGGTTTAGGAGGCAATCGGCATGGATCACACAAATGTAGAAAGCATTGCACCCGTATCAACATCGGCCAATATGAAAAATTACGAAGAGGAACGTGCGAATTTCAGCTGGAAAGCCATTGAAGAATCCTTCAGCTGGGCACAGTCCGGAAAAGTGAACATGGCGTATGAAGCAATCGACCGTCACGCCAATTCGGAGCGCCGCGACAAGATCGCTTTGTACTACAGCGATGAGCGCCGTGACGAAAAGTATACCTTCCATGAGATGAAAACGAACTCCAACCGGTTCGGTAACGTGCTTCGTAAGCTCGGAATCGGCAAGGGCGATCGCATGTTTATTTTTATGCCTAGAACACCTGAGCTTTATTTCTCCTTGCTTGGTGCAATTAAAGTCGGCGCCGTGGTAGGGCCGCTGTTCGAAGCATTTATGGAAACCGCAGTCAAAGACCGCTTGGCAGACAGCGAGGCTGTAGCGATCGTAACGACGCCTTCCCAGCTGCCGCGTGTGCCGGTTAGCGAGCTGCCGCATTTGAAGCATATTATTCTAGTAGGCGACAATCTGACGCTGTCCGAGGGGCAAGTCGATTTTCATAAAGAGATGGCTGGCGCTTCAGAAGAGCTGGATATCGAATGGGTGGACCGCGAGGACGGATTGCTCATTCACTATACTTCCGGTTCTACGGGCAAGCCAAAAGGTGTGTTCCACGTTCATAACGCCATGCTGCAGCATTATTATACTGGGCGGGTTGTGCTGGATCTGCAGGAGCACGATGTTTATTGGTGTACGGCGGACCCAGGCTGGGTAACAGGCACCTCTTACGGGATCTTCGCTCCGTGGCTGAATGGGGCTACGAACGTGATCCGCGGCGGCCGCTTCAGCCCTCAAGATTGGTACAAAACGATTGAAAAATATAAAGTAACCGTATGGTACAGCGCGCCAACGGCATTCCGGATGCTGATGGGTGCAGGGGATGAGGCTGTCAAGGCGGCAGATCTGTCTACGCTGCGTCACGTACTCAGTGTCGGCGAGCCGCTGAATCCAGAGGTTGTTCGCTGGGGCTTGAAGGTGTACGGTCAACGCATACATGATACTTGGTGGATGACAGAGACAGGCGGTCAGCTGATCTGTAACTATCCATGTATGGCGATTCGTCCGGGCTCGATGGGCAAGCCGCTTCCAGGAGTGGATGCAGCCATTATCGATGATGCGGGCAACATTTTGCCTCCTTACCGGATGGGCAATCTTGCCATTAAGACCCCGTGGCCGTCCATGATGCGTAAAATTTGGAACAATCCGGCGAAGTACGAAGAATACTTCCGCATTTCCGGCTGGTATATTTCCGGCGACTCCGCTTATATGGACGAGGACGGCTACTTCTGGTTCCAAGGCCGGATCGATGACGTTATTAATACGGCTGGAGAACGGGTAGGTCCGTTCGAGGTCGAAAGCAAGCTGGTTGAGCATCCGGCGGTCGCTGAAGCGGGCGTGATCGGGAAGCCGGACCCTATGCGCGGAGAGATCATCAAAGCGTTTATCGCGCTCCGTGAAGGCTTTACGCCATCGGATGAACTGAAAGCCGAAATTGCCAAATTCGTCAAAGAGGGCTTGTCTGCGCATGCGGCTCCAAGAGAGATCGAATTCAAAGACAAACTGCCGAAGACCCGAAGCGGTAAAATTATGCGCCGTGTCTTGAAAGCTTGGGAATTGAACCTGCCGACAGGGGATTTGTCCACGATCGAGGACTAATCCTGAAGGGCTCGATGCATATAAAAAAGCCATGACTCAGATTGCCTGAGCTCATGGCTTTTTGCGTTATTTCTTGAATTTCACTGGACCCGAAGGCTTGGATTCGCCTGCGTCGTTGGTGGCTGAAATTTTGTAGAAGCCCTCGTAGGAGACGGCATAGTAACGGAATTGGCTGGCACCGCCAGTGACCGTACCAATCTTCGTGTAGCTGCCGTTTTCTTTGTCGCTGTAATAAATCGTGTACTGCTTCACAACATCCTTATCCGGATTCAAATTCCACTGCAGCTCGACACCTCCGCCACTGGACTTCGCTGTAAGTCCCGTTGGTACCACTGGCGCTTGCTTCACAGGAGGCTGCGGCTTCCCGTTTCCAGTACCTGTCGTGGCACCAGTTCCATTCCCATTCGCACCACCGGCACCTGGGGGCGGCGATGGAGACGGGGAAGGAAGCGGAGCATTAGGATCCGGTGGTGTCAGGAACAATAAGTCCATTGTCGATCCGTCGGTGTAGGCGGCTTTGCTCGGCGCCGATTCTTTGCCGGCCACATCGACCGCGGTGACGTAGTAGCCATAGAGGCCGCCTCCTGCCGCGTCCGTAAACTTCGTTTCTTCGCCAGCCATAACTACTTTCCCGTTGACGCGCTGGAACGAGCCTCCGTTCACGGAACGGTATAATCGATAGCCCACGGTATCCGCACTGCTGCTCGCTTGGAAGGTGATAGTGCTCGTATCTCCCGAGTTCGTGGCTACCGTCGTCGTAGGCGGTACCGGCGGTTTGCCGTCATCTACGCGTGGGTCGTTCTCCGAAGGAGCATCCTCATCGTAATCCTGCGGCTTATAAAAGCTGAGGGAATGTCTGCGGTCCTCCGGCAATTTGTCCATAATGGCCTGCAGCTCTTTAAAGAGCTGCCCAAGCGATTTTTCCCGTCGAATAACCGTTTTTTCTTCAACGAAGTCGGATGGCGTCCCAGACTGTGCGATGTAATTGATGCCGTTGAAATTAATAATGGGCAGCCGCACAAGCACGTTATCTTCTTCAGTAGGCACATACTTTTTGTTGAAGATGTCGGTGACGAGCTTGCCTGCTTTTGTGGTAGCTTCGCTCGGCAGCTTGCCGGAGAGACTGGAGACCGTCATTTCGACGATATCGTCCGGTCGCTTAAATTCCTTCGTCTGAAACAGCTCCGGGTGCTTGTCGATCGCCATATCCATGGACATCGCCCATATATTTTTGGCGCGGTTTGTGCCGCCTGTCTTTTTGCTCAGCTTGTTGATTGGCAGCTCGTAGCCCGCCCACACGCCCATAGTGATATCCGGGGTGTAGCCCATAAACCAAGCGTCGGCGTCATCTTGGGTGGAGCCGGTTTTGCCGACGATCGGCACTTTCTTATAGTGCTTAAAATTGCTCATCAAATCGGTGGCAGTACCTGCCGTAATGACGGTACGCATCATGTCGGTCATCAGATACGCGGTTTGCTCGGAAAACACCGTGCTGGGCTTCGATTCATGCTCGAAAATCACTTTGCCTTCCGAATCTGTAATCTTGCGAATCAAGTAGGCTTCATTGAACTGGCCTTTATTGCCAATGGTGGCGTAAGCATTCGTCATTTCCTTCACGGAAACGCCGTATTTCAGCCCTCCGATTACCCCGGTTTGTGCGACATAATCTTCCTTCGTAATGGAGTTGATCCCCATCTTTTTGGCAAAATCCCATGCTTCTTTTATGCCGACCACGTCAAGGAACAGCTTGATCGCCGGAATATTGTACGACTGATTGAGCGCTCGTCTGGCCGTAATTAAGCCGTGGAAGCCGTCGTCCCAGTTTTCCGGAATGTGATATCCGACCTTGGTGCCGTCCTTGAGAATAACCGGCGCGTCGTCAATGATGGAAGCCGGGCCGATGGCGCCCTTCTCGATCGCTGGGATGTACGCAGCAATCGGCTTCATGGTGGAGCCTGGCTGACGGTATGCCTGAGTGGCATGGTTGAGCTGCTCCGTTAGAAAGTCGCGGCCCTCGATCATGCCGAGAATCGCTCCGGTTTTGCTGTCCATCATCACCGCACCGATCTGCTCATCGCCCTTGACCGGGTCACGCGGTGAAAAATTGTTGTTATCCTTGGCGATATCGCGCAGGCCGTCGTAAATTTCTTTGTCGATCGTCGTGTACACATGATAGCCGCCGCGGCTGAGCTGAGCTTGCATATTTTTGAGCGCTTCATTATAAGCATCGGGATTCGTCTGTGCGTTCAGCTTCGGCTGCTGTACTTTGAGCAGCGCCTTGGCAGCTTCTTTTTCGACCTCGATCATTAAATACGGGTAGGTGTTATACGCCTTTTTCGCCGGCTCGGCCAGCGATGACTTTAAATCGAACTGCATAGCCTCATCGTACTGCGCCTCGGTGATTTTGTTCTCTTCCACCATGCGGCGAAGCACCAGCTGCTGGCGTGTTACCGCTCGTTTGAACGCTGCGCCGTCAAATTGACCCTTGCTCGTAAACGCCGAATAATTGCTCGGTTGCTGCGGAAGTCCGGCTAAGTAGGCAGCTTGCGCCAAATTCATCTTTTTCAAATCATCGATGTTAAAAATGCCCTTGGCCGCGGCCTTAATTCCATACAGGTTATAACCGGACGAGCCGTTGCCATAAGGAATTTTGTTCAAATAGGCCAGCAGTATCTCCTCTTTGGACATCAAGCGCTCCATGCGCAGCGAGAGGAAGATTTCCTTCGCTTTACGGCTGTCCGCCTTCTCGAGCGTCAGAAAGACGCGGCGGGCAATTTGCTGGGTAATCGTACTGCCGCCGGTTTGCACATCCTCATTCAGCAGCTTTTGGACAACCGCGCGGACGGTGCCTTTAATGTCGATCCCCGGATGGTTGTAAAAATCGTTGTCCTCAATCGAGAACACAGCATCGAGCACCAGTTGAGGAATATCGTTCATGCCGGCCAGCCGCCGATCCTCTTCGGTACGCAGCTGCCCCACTACGGTATCATCTCTGAAATATACGAATCCGGTTAGCGCATTGACGGACATTTGCTCCATCATCATCTGTTTGCTTCGGACCGGGTCGTCCTTGACCAGCGCGCTGACGTAACCGAAGGCTACGCCTCCGCCAAGGAATGCGCCTATAATCCCAGCGATAAAAAACCATTTAATAGTAATCAGTATGTATTTTCCCGTTTTAAAAAGAATGCGTTTATAATTTCTCTGTTTCGTCTCCGTCTCCATGAAAGCAGGTTCCTCCTGACCTAGAAAAACATTCCTTAACATTATAGCATAAAGGTGCCTAGGGAGACACCGATGTTCTGCATACGAACGCTGACGATTGCCCGATATTGCGCGATCGCTGTGATGCGGGCCTGCATGGTTTGACAACTGAAATGGGGTTATGGTATAAATAGCTTTAATGAAAATACCGCAAATGCGTTGATGGACTTAGTAGGGTAGGGAGCCATGCTTTAGAGAGCCGGTGGAAGGGTGCAAACCGGTGCTTGACCTTCATCCGAATTACCGTCCGGAGCAGAGGAGAGGAACACCGTTCGCTAGCCAGAACGTTAGAAGGCATAGCGTGGCCAGTAGTCTCTGATCGGGTTAACGGCCCTTATCCGTCAAAGTGAAAGCTCGTGAAGCACAAGTACATAGGCATCCGCCTTATGTTGTTCGTTGCTCCGGCTTTAATTAGGGTGGTACCGCGAGTCAAAGTCTTCTCGTCCCTTGGGGATAAGAGGGCTTTTTTGTATTTTCTAAACTTAATCTCATGAGTAGGAAGGAAGCTGCAGCAATGGATTTGATCAAAGATTTGGAATTCCGCGGTTTGGTAAATCAGATGACGGATCGCGAGGGACTGACGAAAAAATTAGCGGAGGAGCCGATTTCCCTCTACGTGGGCTTTGACCCGACGGCGGACAGCCTGCATATCGGCAGCTTGCTCCCAATTCTAGTGCTTCGACGGTTTCAACTCGCCGGCCATAAGCCTATCGCGTTGGTAGGCGGAGGGACAGGCCTCATCGGTGATCCAAGCGGTAAAGCGAATGAACGGACGCTCAATACCAGCGATGTGGTGGCCCAGTGGAGCGAGAAGCTGAAGCTTCAGCTGTCGCGTTTCTTGGACTTTGAGGCAGCGGGTAATCCGGCGCAGATGGTCAACAACTATGATTGGCTGGGGGATCTGAACGTCATCGGCTTCTTGCGCGACATCGGCAAAAATTTTACCGTCAACTACATGCTGGCCAAAGATTCGGTTGACTCGCGTCTGGAAAAAGGGATCTCCTTCACGGAATTCAGCTACATGATTCTGCAGGCCTACGACTTCCTTCGACTGAGTGAGGATCGGGGCTGCTCCTTGCAAATCGGCGGCAGCGATCAATGGGGGAACATCACCGCAGGTCTGGAGCTGATCGGCAAAACGACCGAACGTCAAGCCTTCGGTTTAACGATGCCGCTGGTTACGAAGAGCGATGGTACGAAGTTCGGCAAGACCGAAGGCGGAACGATCTGGCTCGACGCTACGAAGACCTCGCCGTACCAGTTCTACCAATTCTGGATTAACACGGACGATAACGATGTCGTGAAATTCCTGAAATACTTTACGTTCATGTCGCCAAGCGAAATTGAGGAGCTGGAGCGTCAGGTAAAGGAAGCTCCGGAGAAGCGTGAAGCTCAACGCGTGTTGGCCAAAGCGGTAACGCAGCTGGTCCACGGGGAAGAAGCGGCACTCAGCGCGATCAAAATTTCCGAAGTGCTCTTCAGCGGCAACGTGCAAACCTTGTCCGGAAGCGAAATTGAGGAAGCGTTCAAGGACGTGCCTTCTACAGAAGTATCCGGCAGTGCGGAGATCGGCTTGATCGACCTGCTCCTCGAAGTCAAAGCGGCGCCATCGAAGCGTCAAGCTCGTCAAGACATCGAGAGCGGGGCGGTTTCGATCAACGGCACGAAGGTGACCGAGCTGGACAAAGTGCTGCAAGAAGGGGACCGACTTGAAGGCCGTTATGTTGTCATTCGTCGCGGCAAGCGCAACTATTACCTGGTGAAGTTTGTTTAGCTTTTGCTAATGACGGCGACCACGAGCAAGCAAAAAAACCTTGGTTCCGAAAGGAACCAAGGTTTTTTAGTGACTTAAGATTAACGGCTGTAGAACTCGACGATTTGCTTCTCATCGATTTCTTGAGCAAGCTCGGAGCGCTCTGGCAAACGAACGAATTTGCCTTCCAGTGCTGCGTCGTTGAACTCAAGGTAGCCTGGCAGGTAGTTGCGGTTAGCCAATGCTTCTTTAACAGCTGTCAGATTGCGGCTCTTCTCGCGAAGACCGATTACGTCGCCTGTGCTTACAGTGTAGGAAGCGATGTCTACTTTCTTGCCGTTCACTGTAACGTGACCGTGGGAAACGAGCTGACGTGCGCCTGCACGGGAGTTAGACAGACCCAGACGATATACGAGGTTGTCCAAACGGCTTTCAAGCAAGAACATGAAGTTTTCACCAGCGATACCTTGCAATTTAGCCGCTCTGTTGAACAGGTTGCGGAATTGTTTCTCGTTCATACCGTACATGTGGCGAAGCTTTTGCTTCTCTTGCAGTTGAATACCGTAGCCGCTCATTTTTTTGCGTTGTCCTGGACCGTGTTGGCCTGGAGGGAATGGGCGCTTCAGTTCTTTACCTGTACCGCTCAGGGAAATACCCAGACGGCGGCTTAATTTAAATTTAGGACCTGTGTAACGTGACATGTATGGTTGGCTCCTTTGGGTTTAAGTTTGTAACGCGCGAAGCCTGTGCCCGATTTTGCAGATGCCGTGCAAGAAGAACCAGCCGCGGTCCTGTCGGCAGCAAAACCTTGTAGAGGGTGACACAACCTTCCACGATCAAGGTGCGGTTTCACTTAGAAACGCACGCTTATTCTCGACTTCTAATTCTATAAGATCCTGCATACAAATGTCAAGCGAATCGGCTTACAATTTCGAAGTTCTAAAAGTGCTCAAACTACTGCGCTGACACGGCTTGAAGAACATTCGTGATCTCTCAATTTTTCTGGTACAATGGATGAGGCGGCGGCCCTGAAAAAGAGAGAGCGGGATCGTTTCGCCAAGTTGACAACTTTCTATCGTCGAAACAACGATAAAAGTTGCAACAAGGAGAGGGGGTTAGGCATTGTTCTTATGGAACATCAGACATCTATCCGATGAGCTGAATTCGTTCGGCTGGTACGGCCATGTCGTCGGCGCATTGCTCGTGGTGCTGCAGACCATCGTACCGTTCGTGCCTTTCGTTGTCGTAGCTGGCGCGAATGTGCTGCTGTTCGGATTTTGGGGCGGCTTTATCGTCAACTATATATTTTCCTGTTTAGGCGCGATTATTGCATTCTTTGTTGCGAGAAACTATGGGCAGACCTGGGTCCAGAATAAGCTGTCCAAGTACAGTCACCTCGAAGTAATTAACGAGAAGCTGGAGAGGCACGGCCTTCTGTACATACTCCTCAGCCGGGTGATCCCGGTAGTCCCGTCCTTTGCCATCAATCTGATCTCGGCGGTATTGAAGGTTCGGCGGCGGGATTTTATTATCGGCTCCATCATTGGCAAGTTTCCGATGATCTGGCTCGAGTCGATGATCGGACACGATCTGCTGCATTTTCATAAATATAAGGGACGCTTGCTCATCTTAGTTGGCATTTTCCTTATAACGCTGCTGATTGGGAACTACTACAAGAAGAAATGGTTTACCAAGTAAGAGCTCTCACCAAGAATGGTCAGACATCTACGATTAAAAGGAGAAGAGATTCCTATGCGTGATCCTCGTCTACAAAAGCTGGCTCGAAACATCGTAACATACTCGCTCGATGTACAGCCGGGAGAAAAAGTACTTATTGAAATGGTGGGCTCCGAACGTGAAATCGTGAAGCTCCTCGTGGAGGAGGTACATGCCCGCGGCGGTTATCCATATGTAGAGCTGGTGGATAATGCGGTGCGTGCAGCTGTGCTTCGTTCGGCGACTCCTGAACAGTTGGAGCACTGGGCCGAAATGGATTACCAGCGGATGAAGGACATGAACTGCTATGTCGCGATTCGCGCGGGCGAGAACGTGAATGAAATGTCCGATGTGCCGGACAATAAGAATAAGCTGTACAATTCCATCTACCGCAAAAAGGTGCATCTGGAACGCCGGATTAAGCATACGAGATGGGTTGTACTTCGCTACCCGAATGCTTCGATGGCGCAGCTGGCGAGCATGAGCACGGATAAGTTCGAGGACTTTTATTTCGATGTCTGCAATTTGAATTACGCTCAAATGTCCGAGGCGATGGATCCGCTGCAGCAGCTGATGAACCGCACGGATAAGGTGCGCATTATAGGCCCGGGGGCCACCGATATTTCGTTCTCGATCAAAGGGATCGGCTCGGTTAAATGCTGCGGCCGCCGCAACATTCCGGACGGGGAGCTGTACAGCGCGCCAGTTCGCGATTCCGTGAACGGAACGATCGCCTACAATACGCCTTCCGTGAACTCGGGCGTGACGTTCGAGAACATTACGTTCCGCTTCGAGAATGGAAAGATTGTAGAAGCAACAGCGAACGATACGGAGCGGTTGAATCAAATTCTCGACACGGATGAAGGCGCTCGTTATATTGGTGAGTTTAGCCTGGGCTTTAACCCGCATATTTTATATCCGATGAAGGATACTTTATTTGATGAGAAAATCGACGGCAGCCTGCATTTCACACCAGGTCAAGCCTACGAGCAAGCCGACAATGGGAACCGTTCCGGAGTGCACTGGGATCTGGTGCTGATTCAGCGTCCGGAATTCGGCGGAGGGGAAATTTACTTCGACGACCGATTAATCCGTAAAGATGGACGTTTTGTTATTCCGGAGCTCGAGGGACTAAACCCAGAACATCTAAAGTAATAAAAACTGTTGCGTGTTATTCTTTTCCAATGTATCATAAAGCGTGAGATCGTTAGTTTAATTTATTTATCGGTCACTAGACGCCTGGAGGGATTTTGTATGCCAAACGCGAATAACGCTGCCATTGTGGAAATTTCCCAAACTGCTAACAAATTCAGATCGTCCATCGTGCTTCAGTACGACAACAAGTTTATCGATGTCAAGAGCATCCTCGGGCTGTTTACTACGCTGCTTACATCCAGCAACTACGATCTTCACGTGCATGGTCCGGATGCGGAAGATGCGAAGAAAGCAATGTCGGATGTATTCGAGAAGCACGGCCTCAAAATTAACAGCATCCAAGATTAATAGGGTATCTTAAACGTACAGGGCATTTTCGCATAGCGAAGATGCCCTTTGTTGTGCCATATGACTTGTGTATTACGGTGTTTTCGTCTAATATAAAGCTATCAGGGAAAATTGATTATCGGAAAGGCCGCTCAGGGTCCGGGAGAGGATCGACAGCGTGAGCGCTTCCGTCAATTGTCCAAAGGGTGTACTACAGGGGGGAAAGCACCATGTCGTCGGATGTGCTGCTCAGCTTATCGCAGAAGGCGCTTCATTTGATTCAAGAGGATGCCAACAAGATCGAGAAGCTGATCGAAGTACAAATGGAAAACTTAACTACGCGCCAATGTCCTCTGTATGAAGAGGTATTAGATACCCAGATGTACGGGTTATCCCGGGAGATCGATTTTGCGATTCGTGCGGAGCTCATCACGGAAGTGGCCGGTAAGCAGATCATGGTGAAGCTGGAACGTAACCTTGCCCAGCTCTATGAAGCGTTGAACCAAAAGAAAGAGTAGCCTCCGATTCAGAAGGCTGCTCTTTTTTTGAGTAATGGTATGTACTAGACAAGAAAAAATGCGATGCCTAGAATCAGATAGACTACTAACAGCAGAACACCCTCAAACCAGTTGGTTGAGCCGTCTTGGGAGATGGATTTGGCGATAAATGCCGCGACCGCGATCGCGACAATCTCGAAATTGGAGAACACCAGGTCCATCGTATTGCCGAATATGAGCGACAGCAGAACGAGCAGCGGTGCGACGAAAAGTGAAATTTGCAAGCTGCTGCCGATGGCGATCTCGACGGCGGCGCCCATTTTGTTTTTCCGAGCCATCATAACGGCAGCACTGTGCTCGGCGGCATTGCCGACGATGGCGATCAGGAATGCACCGACGAACAGCTCGGATAAGCCGTACTGGTGACTGAACGATTCGAGCGTGCTTACCAGCCATTCACTGTCGAAGGCGACCATAGCGGTAGCCACGACGAGAAACAGAATCGAGGTTCCTTTGGACCATGCGGCTTCTCCTTGCTCTACCACTTCATCGGCGAGCTCATTCTTATGCGTGACCATCGAGAAAAAGAGCCAGAGCAAATAAGCGACGATCAGTATGACCGAAACGATAACGCTTAGATTCGCCGTTTCATGGGTAGTGAAGCTTCTGGCAAAGGTCGCTGGAACGAACAGCGCGATCACAGCCAGCAGCATGAGTGATGCGTTATGGCCCGCCAGCTTGATGTTAAAGTGCTGCTCCTTGTACTTCAGGCCGCCCAGCAGGACACTGAGCCCAAGCACGAGCAGCATGTTGCCGATGATGGAGCCGGTGATACTGGCCTTCACTACCTCGAAAAGGCCATCCTTGACTAAAAAGATCGCGATGATCAGCTCTGCGGCATTGCCGAAGGTCGCGTTAAGAAAGCCTCCGAGCCGCTCTCCGGCGTAATGTGCGACACTCTCCGTCGCTTTGCCCAAAAAACCGGCGACAAAAATAATCGCTATGGCTGCAATGATAAATTGCACCGTGGAGTTGAAGACGGGGGCGCCGACATAATGAGCAACGCCGCTTAGCAGGAAGCTCCCGATCAGTCCGATCGTAAAGCCGTAACGTTTCAAAACAATCACCTCATATGGTAAAGAATTACTGACGTTGGCCAGATCAAATCGGGGTATTTGCCATGATTAAGCCTACTTAACTATACCCAGTTTTTAGGATAAAGTAAAACGAAGAAAGGAAATGAATGGAATAGAGAGATCGCGGATCAGCTTGCGAGGGCAGAAGGTTGTTGTCGATTAAGATCGAATAATGTCAGTTGCTTTCCTCGTTGGAACTTATTACAATAGAGTTATATCCTATTGTGACGGTACTTTCGGTATTCGAAGACCCGTCCAATATCGAAATGGAGTGATCCTCATGAGCGAAGAAATACATACTGGTCTTATCCGCATTTCAGATGATGTTGTAGCGACGATAGCAGGATTAGCTGCACTCGAGACTCCGGGGATCGCCGCCATGTCGGGAGGCATTTCTGAGGGGCTGGCCAAGCGTTTAAGCGGTAAGAACGTACAAAAGGGCGTGTCTGTCGAAGTAGGCCAAGTGGAAGCGGCTATTGATCTGCGGGTCATTGTGAACTACGGTTCGCGCATCCAAGAGGTTTGCCGCGATTTGCAGGAGAATGTCCGCGAAGCGGTGGAAAATATGACCGGACTTACTGTCGTCGAAGTGAACGTGAAAGTCGAAGGCGTGGCCTTCCGCGAGGAAGAGGCAGCGTTGATCGAGGAATCGCATCGCGTGAAGTAAGCTGCTGGAATGAAAGAGAGAGCCTGGACAGGATGTCCTAGGCTCTCTTTTTGGTATCTTTTTCTTTCTCCGGCTTATTCTGCTCTCGCGAAATGCTGAGCAAGACTCCTAGACTGATCAAGGTCACAAGGATGGAAGAACCGCCATAGCTGATCAGCGGCAGCGTTACACCGGTGAGCGGAATGCTGTTGGTAACGCCTCCAATATTGATCAGCGCTTGAACCCCGATCATGCCTACAATGCCTACCCCCGTCAAGGTGCCAAACGTATCTTGGCAGCGGAGCGCAACGATCAAGCCGCGCCACAGGAAAGCCAGGTAGAGAAGCAAGAATAGCGAGGTGCCGATAAATCCGAGCTCTTCGCCGATGATGGAGAAAATGAAATCGTTATGCGCTTCCGGCAAGTAGTGAAGCTTCTGGATGCTCTGCCCGAAGCCGGCGCCGGTGAGGCCGCCATGCCCGAAGGCGTACAGCGATTGAATCAGCTGCATGCCGGAGCCCGTTGGGTCCGCCCAAGGATCGAGAAAAGCCGAGAAGCGACCGACACGGTAATTGTCTCCGCCCGTTTTGAGTAGCCAGATGGCGATGCCTAGCGCACCTACTGAACCACCGCCGGCAGCCAAGAGAAAGATGTGCTTCAGGTTGGCGCCGCCCACAATGATAACCAAGGCCGCAACCATCGCTAAAATCATGGTAGAGCCGAAATCGGGCTGAAGCATGATCAGTGCACAGACGAAGCCCACGACGAATAGCGGCGGCAGCAGCCCACGCTTGAATTCGCGGAACTTCTCACCCTTTTTGCTAATGATCGCAGCCAGATAAATGATGACGGCGAGCTTGGCGAACTCCGTCGGCTGGAGGCTGAAGCTGCCGATATTGATCCAGCTCTTGGCCCCTTTGCTTTCCGCGCCGATGAGCGGCACCAAGAAAAGCAATCCGACGACGAAGATCAAGAAGGGGGCTACCCATTTTTGAAATTTGCGGTAATCTACGTTCATGCAAAAAAACATGGCCACCGTCCCCAAGGCGATGGCTAACGATTGGCGGATAGCCAGATACCAGGGGCTGCTCGGTTTAAAAGCCATGCTTGCGCTAAACACAAATGCCAAGCCGAAGCAAACTAAGGAAAACGTCAGAAACAACAACAAAAAATCAGGCGTTCCTCGTCGCTGGGGGGTCATAATTTGTTCTCCGCCTAGTGCGACAGTTTGCTTTTCAGTTCTGCCAGTTTCCCGTTCGCCGCTTTCAAAATGCTGTCCGGAATAGCGGAATTGTAATCCAGCCCGTGAGGGAACGTTGCTCTTCCGATATATACGGCTTCGACGCTCAGAACAGCGTGAGGGGATTCGAGCTTCCCGGATTCCGCACGGGTATTGATGCGAAGAAAATAATCTTCACGATTCGCTTTATCTTCAATTTTCAGATCGTAAGTTGCGCGGTAGTATTCCCATTGCCAGCGTACGAAACCGAGCTGCTCCATCGACTCGTCCAAATGGGCGAGGTCGCTACTCATTCCTTTTAATCCACTGTTTTCAATAATCACAGCAAGCCCTCCCTGATATGTATCCCGCAATCGTGCCGTCAAACGGACGGATTGCATTTTTCAAGTAGATAAATCCTTTTTTCATGATAGTATGTTTCCCTTACTTGTGCAAGCCTAATGCAATCCGAGTTAAATCGTTTCGAGGAAAGTTTGAAATTCTTGTGAAAACAGAAGATGAATCGGGAGTGAAGATTTGATAAAATAGAAGGAATCGAGCGCCAAACGCGTTTAAGAGAAGGATCGGAGGTAGAAAAAATGAGAACATTAAGCGATTCGGCGGAAACCGTATTGGCCGAGATTGTCGGGTGGCGAAGATACCTGCATGCGCATCCGGAGCTGTCCTATCATGAATCCCAAACGGCTGCTTTTGTAGCCGGGCTGCTGCGCGAGTGGGGGCTGGAGGTCCGGACGGGGGTTGGCGGTCATGGGGTCGTTGCTAAGATTAGCGGCGCTGCGCCCGGTCCTACGATCGCGCTGCGCGCGGATATGGACGCCCTTCCGATTCAAGACGAAAAAAGCTGCGAATACGCGTCCCAAGTCCCGGGCGTCATGCATGCCTGCGGGCATGATGCGCATACGGCGACATTGCTGGGAGTAGCTAAGCTGTTTAGCCAAAATAAAGACCGGCTTCAAGGTCAAATTGTGTTTATATTCCAGCCAGCGGAAGAAATGTCGCCCGGCGGAGCATTGGGGATGATTGCAGAGGGAGCGCTTGAAGGCGTCGATGTCGTATACGGGATTCACCTCTGGACACCATTTGAGACAGGGACTGCTTACAGCAAGCCGGGGCCGTTCATGGCCGCAGCGGACGAGTTCAGCATCGAAGTCAGAGGCAAGGGCGGTCACGGAGGATTGCCCCATAATACAATCGACAGCGTATATGTCGCTTCCCAGCTCGTGATCAATCTACAGGGCATTGTTAGCCGGAATGCGGATCCGACGGAGCCTTGCGTCGTTTCGGTCGGTTCGTTTCATAGCGGAACTAGCTTCAACGTGATTGCAGAGACGGCGCTTCTGAAGGGAACGGTTCGTACCTTTAATGAAGTGCTGCGGATGCAGGTTAAAGCTCGGCTCGAAGAGCTGGCTGAGCAAACCTGTCGTATGCACGGTGCTGAGTGCAAGCTGGATTATAAGCTCGGCTATCCTCCGGTATGCAATCATCAGGGGGAAACGGACCGATTTTATCGCGCCGCCGCCCAGGTGTATGGTGAGCAAGGCGCACTGACCTCGCCGCTGATTATGGCCGGAGAGGATTTTGCCTACTACTTGGAAAAGGTGCCTGGCTGTTTCATGTTCGTTGGGGCGGGCAGCAAGGAACGGGGCATCATTCATCCGCATCATCATCCCAGGTTCGATATCGACGAAAGCGCTATGCTGCATGCGGCTAAGCTTTTTATCCGGATGGTGGAGGACTACATGAATGAGGCAGCGGGTTCCCGTTAAGTGTAAACCGTTCAGGCGCATGGAAAGGGGCTAAAGGGGAAATTCTATTCCTGCAGCAGCTTGCTACGTTTGGCGCAAAGCTGCAAGATTTTTTCGGGAGGGATCATCCTTTGGCTAAAAGAACGTTGCGTGAAATTATGACAACAGACGTTTCGACGGTAACCTTGCTGGATAATGTATATGAAGTAGCGGTAAAAATGAAGAAGGAAGACACCGGCTTTATTCCTGTCGTTGAAGGCAAGAAGCTGATCGGCGTCATTACAGACCGGGATTTGGTCATTCGCGGCTTTGCCGAGAAGCATGAGGGCTCTACAGCGATTAAAGTCGTAATGAGTGACAAGGTGGTTTCCGTTCCTCCGGATATGACCGTAGACGAGGCGGCCAAGGTGATGGCCAAGGAGCAAATACGGCGTCTGCCTGTGGTAGAAAACGGGGAGCTGGTCGGGATTGTTTCGATCGGCGACTTAGCTGTCCGGACGATCTTTGAGAATGAAGCCGGGGAAGCGCTGAGTGTAATTTCCGAGAAAGAAACGCAAAAGGTATAGCTTTTAAAAGACCGATCGTTCTTCCGGATCTCCTCGGGGGAACGATTTTTTTACAATTTGAGTATCGCTTATGTATTGTATTGTTCACGTGTGCAAGGTATAATGAGTGAGAACAAAATATGGTTGCTTTCAACCATTTATCATGTCTGAGGAAAGCAGGGGAAACGGATGGACAAAGTACGCATCGGGATTGTCGGTATCGGCAATATGGGGAAAGGCCATACGAATTACTTAAGCAAGAATGAAGTGAAAGGCGGAGAACTGACGGCGATTGTCGACACGGATCCGGCTCGTTTGGATTGGGTTCGCGAGAATTACGGAGACCGCTTTCAATTGTTTGACAGCTTGGAGGCATTCTTTGCTTCGAAAGCGTTTGATGCAGTGCTGATCTGCACTCCTCACTATGATCATCCAACTGTTGCTATCGCAGCCTTCAAGCATGGTTACCATGTCCTGGTTGAAAAGCCTGCTGGCGTGTATACCAAACAAGTACGTGAAATGAACGAAGCGGCAGCCAAGTCCGGCAAAGCCTTCGGAATCATGTATAACCAACGGACAAACCCGCTGTACCAAAAGCTTCGTGAACTTATTACTTCCGGAGAGCTCGGCGAAATTCGCCGTACGAACTGGATCATCACGAACTGGTACCGCTCCCAAAGCTATTACGATTCGGGCGGCTGGCGCGCAACTTGGGCTGGCGAAGGCGGCGGCGTGCTGATCAACCAAGACCCGCACCAGCTGGACCTGTGGCAGTGGACAATCGATATGATGCCGAAGCGTGTTCGCGCATTTTGCCACTTTGGCAAATACCGCAACATTGAGGTTGAAGACGACGTAACCGCTTATGTCGAGTATGAGAACGGTGCGACAGGCTTGTTCGTAACTACGACGGGCGAAGCACCGGGTACGAACCGCTTTGAAATTACAGGCGACCGCGGCAAAATCGTCATCGAAGACGGCAAGCTGACGTTCTGGCGTTTGACTGTGCCTGAGCCGCAGTTCAATGCAGAGTACAAAGGCGGCTTCGGTCAGCCGGAGTGCTGGAAATGCGAAATTCCGGTTCCTAAGTCGGAAGGCTCCCACAAGGAGATCACGCAAAACTTTGTCGATCATATCCTGAAGGGCACGAAACTGCTCGCACCAGGCGAAGAGGGCATCAAAGGCTTGACCTTGTCCAACGCAATGCACCTGTCGGCATGGACAGACAACTGGGTTGACCTGCCGATCAATGAGGAGCTGTACTACTCGCACCTTCAAGACCGCATCGCAAACTCCAAGTTCAATAAAGTGACTCGCTCGCTGGAGAATATGGACGTAAGCGGCACGCATTAATAGTTGCAAAAGACACGAAAAAGAGGGGATTGGATTCCCCTCTTTTTTGTTGTTTCTTATTCGTAGGCCCACAGTCCTTTTTTCTTCTCTCTGGCTTCCCGCTCCAGCATTCGAAACAGGTCTTGGAACATGACATTCGGCGGCACCGACATTGTATTGGCGTACCCATCCCGGACTAGCGTTTCGTTAAACATGACCGGGTCCCCCTCAATAAACACATAGCGCAGCAGACGGCCATACTTGTCTTTGTCCCCAGCGTCGCTGAATAAATAAACCTTCTTGCCCGTCAGCTTCGATTTGGTGAAATTGCTGGCTTCCTTGCCGAATTTTTCGACGGGGCTATTCGGTTTAACCGTCTCCGGTGTATTGACCCCGATCAGCCGCACTTTTTCCCCTTCCTTGGTTTCGAACGTATCCCCATCGACGACCCGTTTCACTTCGGTGGCCGTCATTTTTCGGTCCTTCAGCGCGGGATATTTTTGAACAATGTCTTTTACCAGTGGGCTGCTCGCCTGAGAATCCCCTGTTTTTCCTCCGCAAGCTGCGATAAACACCAGCATCAGCAGAAGTACCACCGCTTTTTTCATGAATGCATTCACTCTCCCGTATGTATTGCTTCCCCATTGTAGTGCGTACCTGCCTGCGTTGTAAATGAACATGTTTAAATCCGGCGTCTTCCTCTCATACTAAAAATTGTTGTTAATAAAGATGAGGAGGACAGCCCATGCAAATGCACAAAGATCGGCCGCTGGTGGTGCAGAGCGATTTCTGCATTTTGCTGGAGACGCGGCATCCGAATTTTGATGAAGTACGGACCGGTTTAATCCGTTTTGCAGACCTGGTGAAGTCGCCGGACAATATACATACGTACCGAATGACCTCTTTGTCGCTCTGGAATGCGGCAGCGGCGGGGATGACGACGGAGGAGGTCACCGGATTTTTGGAGCGGTGGGCGAAGTTCGGTGTTCCGGCAACCGTTAAGCAGGACATTAAGCGCTTTGTGGAGCGATACGGCCTTGTTCGGATGGAACGGCTCGGCGAGGATTTGCTGCTCATCTCCGAAGATGTCGAAGTGATCAAAGAGATGGTCTCTTTCAAATCGCTCCGCTCATATGGGCTGTGCCAGGTGGATACGCAAACGCTGCGTTTTTCCTCGGCGTACCGCGGGCTGATGAAGCAGGAGCTTATCAAGCTGGGCTACCCAGTGGAGGATTTGGCGGGCTACAGTCAAGGCGAGAACCTGCCCATCCGGCTTAAAAATGAAGATACGAGCGAGCGCACCTTTGAACTGCGGGATTATCAGCATTCGGCGGTGGAGTCCTTTTACCGGGAAGGGTCGTTTCATGGCGGCAGCGGCGTGCTGGTGCTTCCTTGCGGGGCAGGGAAGACGGTGATCGGCATCGCGGCGATGGGGCGGCTTAATTGTGCTACGTTGATCTTAACCTCCAATAGTACGTCCGTACGTCAGTGGAAGCGGGAGATTTTGCAAAAAACGGAGGTCACGGAGGACATGGTCGGGGAGTACACCGGCATGCACAAGGAAGTGCGTCCGATCACGATTGCCACTTATCAAATATTGACTTATCGAAAGTCGAAGGATGAGCCTTTTGTACATATGGATTTGTTTAATAAACGGGACTGGGGGCTGATTGTGTACGACGAGGTGCACCTGCTTCCCGCTCCGGTGTTTCGCGTAACGGCGGACATTCAGGCGACGAGGCGGCTCGGCTTGACGGCTACCCTGATCCGCGAGGACGGACGCGAGGAGGATGTGTTCTCGCTCATTGGGCCAAAGCGGTACGATATCGCCTGGCGAGAGCTGGAGACGCAAGGATGGATCGCCGCGGTCGAATGCGTGGAACTGCGTGTTCCGATGCCGGCCGGTGAGATGGAGCAGTACCAAGCGGCGGAGCCTCGCCATAAAATGCGCTGCGCCAGCACCAATCCAGCCAAGCTGGATGCTTTGGACAAGCTGCTGAACCTGCACAAAGACGAACAGGTGCTCATTATCGGCCAATATTTAGAGCAGCTTCATCAAATCGCCGAGCGGATTGGGGCGCCAATGATTAGCGGCGAGATGGCTCATGATAAGAGGGAGACGCTCTACGGCGCGTTTCGGTCGGGAGAAGTTCGTGTGCTCATCGTTTCGAAGGTGGCCAATTTTGCGGTGGATTTGCCGGATGCGGCGGTCGCCGTGCAGGTATCGGGCAGCTTCGGCTCGAGACAAGAGGAGGCTCAGCGGCTGGGGCGTATTCTGCGGCCGAAGCCGGGGGCGAACCGTGCGTACTTCTACTCCATCGTCAGTGAGGATACGAAGGAGCAGGAGTTTGCGCTGAATCGGCAGCTATTTTTGATCGAGCAGGGCTATCAGTACCGGATTGAGTTTGCCGACAAGCTGCTATCACAAGTGTGATCCACACATCCAAAGGAGGAAATCGATATGAACTACTCGGAGCTGCTGAGACGAATGCCCGCAGCGCTGCAGAGCAGCTTGGAGGAGGAGGAGGCATATGCCCCATGGCTTGAGAGGGGTGAAACACTGGAGCGCATCTGGGCGAATCCGGTGGTGATCGAGACGGTCTATAACCGGATGAATCCCGCCGAGCGCACTGTGCTTCGCTTGCTGGTGAGGCGGATCGGCTGCGAGCCGTTTGATTATGGGCGACTGGAAAAGGCGGCCGCATCCGACTTGTCCGGAGCAGAAGCGAGGCTGGGGTTTGTGGGCTTGCTTAGAAAAGGGTTTGTGTTTGCTTTCCGGAAATCGTGGGGGGAATATGTCTATTTGCTACCTGAGGACGGGTTCAGGCTATGGCAGCGGCTGTTATTTCCCGAAGGCCCTATGGTGACCGCGGATTCAGCACACGTGGAAAGCTGGGACAGCCGATCGAGCGAGCTGCAAGACGATCTGCTTCAGACGTTGGTGCTGACGGCACAACAAGGACTTAAGCTGACGAAAAACGGAACGCTGACCAAAAAGCAGCTTCAAAAGCTGCTGGAGCTGATCCGATTGGATGAGCATCGTCTTCATGGGGCGGCCATCAAATATGCCTACGCGGACAGCTATCCGCTCAAAGCGGCTGTGGTGCTCGACATGCTGCTTCGGCTTCAGCTCATAGGACAGGAAGAGGATCAGTTCATGCTCCAAACCGAGATGCTGCAGGCGTGGCTCTTGCTTCCTGCGGCGGAGAGAACGCATCGATTGTACCTCATCTGGAAGCAGCTGACGTGTCCTGCCGTGGCCTGGATGCAGCATGCGGCGCTCATCGTGGAGCGCATGGCTGAATGCGCTGAGTGGTTTAAGGCAGAGGATATGATCGCCTGGCTTGCAGCGCACGATTTGTTAACGGATGACCCGCCGGCGGACATCGCCAGTCAGCTGGAGGGGCAGTGGCTGCAGCCTCTGGTGGGCTTGGGGTGGATGGAAGAGGGCAGAGAGCACGGCGGGGCCGGAGTGTGGTATCGCTGGAGCCGTGATCCGCTGGCCAAAGGCAGTGGCATTGTAAAAGACGGAGACGGAGGGCTTATTGTTCAGCCGGATTTTGATATTCTCGTCCCGCCGGATGTACCGTCTACGGTCGTCTGGGAGCTGTGCTGCTTGGCGGATCTGGTGCAGCAGGATCAGGTTTGCGTTTACAAGCTGACCAAAAGCAGTGTTCGACGGGCTTTGGAGCATGGAAGAACGGCTGAGGGCATCGTACAGTTTTTGGAGCGGCATGCCTTGTACGGCGTACCTGAGCATGTCCGGCTCGGTGTAGAGCAGTGGGCGAAGCCGTTTGGCAAAACGCGGTTCATGCAAGCGGTGCTACTTCGTTGCGCCGATGAAGAGACGGTTCGCATTGTGGAGCGATTGCTGGAAGCAGGGAAGTACGGGCAAGAAAAGCTCGGCGAGCGTGACTTTATTGTTTCCCCCGAAGGGGTAAAGCCACTCACGGCTGCGCTGGAAAAAGCCGGCTTTATGCCGGGTCAGCTTCCGCTATGGAGTGGAACGAGCGATGAGCAGGCGGAGATGGGACATGCGAGTTATCCTGAGTTCCAAGGCCATAGCGAAGCATTGTCTAGGTCTATGTTCGGTTTTCCTTCAGTATGGTCGTCGGAGAAGGGACTGATTTACTCGCGCACCTCGGTCGGTTATTTTGAAATGGAGGCGCAAATACCTTCAACGGCTGACCTGTATCCTGAGCTGCAGGACATACCGGCGGTGTGGCTTCGTGACTATCGCGCTTATCACGCTTCTACGCGCAAAGAAATCGTCGAACGGGCAATTCGGATGAAGACGGCGCTGCAGATTCGAAAGGATGGCAGTGATTATCGGATCGTGCCCCAGAAGGTGCAGGAAACGCGGGGAACGTGGAGCATGACCGGAATTAGCCGGATGGAGGAAAGCGGTGCAGCGCCCGAAATCACCGGGGAAGTTCGGCTTTTGGCAGACGAATGGCAGGAAATGAAGCTCATTCTTCCTGGCATAAATGATAAATATTAAACAAGCGCCGCTGCCCGGAATTATGGTATGATAGACTTGTCCGACTAAGAATTTAAGTTTATCGGCGAGAAGGCAGGTGTGCTTTATGGCAATTATGGAACCGCAGTCGCTGGATATGTCTGCTGTCCTGATGGGAGCCTATGAACTCTCAGATATGATCACCCATTCCGCAGAAACCGCGGATTACTTATATTGGAAGCACCGCAAGGATACGGATGAGCAAGTTCAACAGCTGGTTCGCGCTCTGGATAAGAAGAAAGTGCTGTTCGAGGAAACACAGCGCTTCGGGCATTACCATCCGAATTACCACGAAGCGCTGGATCAAGTGAATGCGATTGTCGCGCAGCTCGATGCGATTGAAAGCGTACGACGCTTTAAAGAAGCGGAGCAGCGGCTCGATGACCTGCTGTATCAAGTGTCGCAATCGATCGCTTATGCGGTGTCTGACACAATCAAAGTTCCTAGCAACGACCCGCTGGCCAGCAGCGGAGGCTGCTCCTCGGGCGGCAGCTGCAGCGGTAAGTGCGGCTAAGCAAGCTGAAGCCGTATTACTCGGCGCGCTTCAATCGGAAGGCGGGCCGGATGACCCCGACAGCCTCATCTCTTCGATTGGGAACGATGGGCTGATGGAATCCGGCCAGCTGCGCCGCTTCTTCCACGGATAGCAGCTCCATCTGAAGCAGCGCTTCGACAGCGGTCGGATACAGCGCACGCTCCGCACCGTCCTCGATTTTTAGCGCAAGGCCGATGCCTCGCTCCGGAACGGTGAGGGCGTAAACGCCTTCGGCCCCCATTTTACCGATGATTCTTCCTTGCGTGACTTCCACCAGACGGGTATCGAAGCGTTCGGTACCTGCTACATAATACGGAGCCTTCCGGATCGCTTGAACGATGGCTCGGCAAGCCTCTGCGCGGCGCTCAGGCAGCTGATCGGGGCATCCCAATCGGGCATAGGCCAAGGCCAGTGCGGACAGCGGAACGGCGAAGACAGGCACCCCGCACCCGTCTGTCCCGAGCTGGATGCTATCAGGCGATACACCGCACATTTCGGCGACGGTGTGCAGCATTTTTTGCTGGACAGGATGAGCGGGTGAGGTATACTCTTGAATAGACGCCTCCATGCAAGCGCATAATGCCAGCATACCGGCATGCTTGCCGGAGCAATTGTTATGAAGCTGTGTCAGCGGTTGTCCCGAACGCTTTAAGGCATCCGCGGCCGGCTTATAGAACGGTTCGTGGCAGCCGCAGTGCAATGCGCTTTCGTCAAGACCTAGCTTGTGCAAGATTGCCAATGCCGTGTCTGCGTGCTCCGGTTCTCCGTTATGGGAAGCGCAGCATAAGGCGGTTTCTTCAGGGGTGAGCGTGAAGCGTTCGGCACCCCCGGCCTCCAGCAATGGAATGGCCTGCACCAGCTTAGCGGTGGAGCGAGCAAACGTATAAAACTCCGGATTTCCGGCGGAGCCCAGCAATCGTCCTTGGATATCGACCACGGCGATATGACCGCGGTGTACACACTCCGTCAGCTTGCCGCGAGTTACTTCGATTAAAAGTTCTGACACACATGATGAAGGCATAATAGATCGGTCCTCTCCAAAATTCAGGCTCAAGAAAGAAGGTTATCCCCATGTTTACCGAGCGAAGCGGCATTATTGTTTGGGTCAATGATTTGAAAGCGGCTGGCAAGCACCTGGAAAAGTACGGAAACGTCCATTTCATTTCCAAAAAGCTTCATTACGCAGCCATGTATGTATACGCGAGCCGGCTGGATGAGACGGTCAAGCAGCTGCAGAAGCTTCCTTTTGTCAAAAAGGTGGAGCGCTCTTACCGCAATGAAATCAAAACAGAGTATACCAGTAATATTCCTGATAAGACAAGATTCTACACCCTCTAAGGGTGCTGATACAGCATACGCCCGGCACTAAGCTTCTGTTCGCAGAAGCTTTTTTTGTTTTCCCGAAAACCTAGCAGGTTTCTAAAGATTTCTTAAGTTGATTCTGCAGTAAAATAATCTACAATATAGGATAAGCAGGTGAAAGTATATAGGGTTTTAGTTCTATTTTTCGCGGAAGAGGGGCGGGTTATGGGCTCAAGCAGTAACAGTATTGAAAATATCGATAAACAAGTTGCCAATCCGGTGCTGTTAAGCAACAAGGTCGTCGCTGAGATCATCATTACCCACCATGCCCGAAGCCGTTGGGCGGATCGGGTGGAATCGGAAAAAACCGGTTTCCAAGATATCACCGCCTTCTTATGGAGCAAATTGAAAGCGGATTCGGTCCGTACTTACTACAAAAATGATCAAGATGTGTTCTTAATCGATGAGGATCTGGTGATGGTGGCGGAGTTCGCTCCGATCGAGCGAAGCAAAGACGCGATCGGTCCGACCAAGTATAAGCTGATCGTCGTCACGTTCCTTGGCCGTATGTCCGAGACCATGGAGTTGAGAGATTTGCGCTCCTACTATTCTTGGCTTCGGCATTCACGCCGGATGACGCTAATCAAAAACAGCCGCAAACGCAGATAATGTGCCTTTTACCGACAGGTGTGCCGAAATAGCGGCATGCCTGTTTCTTTTTTGATATAATAAAATATATTTATGGCCTATCGGAGGAAACGTCATGGCGCTTAACTTTCATCAGCTACATATCTTTTATACCGTTGCAGAAAAAGGGAGCTTCTCACACGCGGCGCAAGCGCTTCACATGACCCAGCCGGCCGTCACCATGCAGGTTCAGTCATTAGAGGATTATTTCGGCACCAAGCTGTTCGTGCGTTCCACCAAGCGGGTGGAGCTGACGGAAGCGGGCCGAACGCTGCTGCCGTACGCGAAGCAGAGCATCGAGCTGATTAAGGAAACGGACATCGGCATGTCCAGATTTACGCATATGCTGGAGGACCGTCTGCATCTCGGGGCGAGTCTTACGGTCGGCGAATATATTTTGCCGCGGCTTTTGGGGCCGTTCAGTGCGGAATACCCGAATATTTCGGTGAGCATGAAGGTTATCAATACGAAGCAGATTCTAGAAGAGGTGCTGGCGCATCAGCTGACCTTCGGCTTGATTGAGGCGGAAGTCAGCCATCCCGACGTGCATACGGAGGCTGTGCTGAGCGATGAGCTGAAGCTTATTGTGCCGCGCAATCATCCGCTGGCGAGTAAAGAGCGGATCACAATTGAGGATATGCTGCTGTATCCATTCGTCTTGCGTGAGCAAGGGTCGGGAACCCGCCGCGTGATGGAGGAGGAGCTGGCGAAAGCGGGCTGCGATCCGCGTGCGATCAAGATCGTCATGGAGCTCGGAAGCACCGGTGCCGTCAAATCGGCTGTCGAAGCGGGACTCGGCATCTCCGTTTTATCGCAATCGTCCGTAAAGCATGAAGCCGCTTTGGGCGTGCTGCATGTCAAGAGCGTGGAAGGCGTCAGTTTCTCCCGCAGCTTCCGCGCTATCTATCTCAGCTCCACGCTGCTGCCAATTTCGGCGGTAACGTTCCTGACCTTTTTGCGGGAGAAGGATTTGAGCCAGTGGCTGTAGCCATCGGACAGGACGTAGACAAGACAAGACCTCACTTTTATTACGAGAACGTCAAGTGCAGTTAATACAGGGTTAACATTGGAAACGTACAGTTAAGGGGGAGCAGCGATGGCTTTTGCCGATTTGCATTCACATACTTTAGCCTCGGATGGGACGCAGGCACCGTCGGAGAACGTGAGATTAGCCGCGGAAGCGGGCCTCGCCGCCATGGCCGTCACGGATCACGATACAGTGGCCGGCCTTACGGAAGCGATCGAAGCGGGACGGAAGTACGGAATTACCGTCGTTCCTGGGGTAGAAATCAGCACCGTGCATGAGGGCAAGGACATTCATGTGCTGGGCTATTGGATCGATTATACGAATGAGCTGTTTCTCTCCCGTTTAGCGGAGATGAGACGAGTTAGGGATCGCCGCAATGAGCTGCTGCTCGCTAAGCTCCAGGAGCTCGGAGTACATATTACGATGGAAGATGTGCAGGAATCGCTCTTAGTGTCCAAAAAAGCGGAGGAAACGATCGGCCGTCCCCATATTGCGGATGCGATGGTGCGCAAGGGCTATGTTTCGTCGATGAAGGAAGCGTTTGACCGCTACTTGGCTCAGGGAGCTGCTGCCTATGTCAATACCCCGCGGATTGAACCGGCTGTTGGCGTTCGTTGGGTTCTGGAGGCTGGAGGTACGCCTGTCTTGGCGCATCCCGGCTTGTATGAGCAGGATGATCTGATTCCGCTGCTGAAGTCGGTAGGACTAGTTGGATTGGAAGCGTATCACTCCGATCATACGCCGGAGCAAGAGGCACATTATGTCCGACTGGCCGAAGAGCACGGATTGCTGGTAACGGCCGGATCCGATTTTCACGGGGAGCGGGGCGGCGTCGTGTTCCATGCTCCGATCGGAGCTCGCAAGATTGATGCTTCTGTGGTAGAGCGGCTTTTTGAACGGAGGGGAGCTCAAAGCAGCGATGAAAATTCGTAAAGCGATCATCCCGGCGGCCGGTTTGGGAACCCGTTTTTTGCCGGCGACCAAAGCGCAGCCGAAGGAAATGCTGCCGATTGTCGACAAGCCGGCCATTCAGTATATCGTCGAGGAGGCGATCTCCAGCGGCATCGAAGACATTATGATCGTCACCGGTCGGAATAAGCGCGCGATTGAGGATCATTTTGACAAGTCGATAGAGCTGGAGATGGTGCTGGAGGAAAAAGGGAACGAGGAGCTGCTGGCGCTCGTTCGCTCCGTGTCGAGCTTGGCGGATGTTCACTATATCCGGCAGAAGCAGCCGCTGGGGCTGGGGCACGCGGTGCTGTGTGCCCGTAAGTTTATCGGCGACGAGCCGTTCGCCGTGCTGCTGGGAGACGATATTATTCAATCGGAGCCTCCATGCTTGAAGCAAATGATCGACCTATACGAGCAGACGCAAACCTCGGTGATTGCGGTACAAGAAGTGCCGTGGAACGATGTAGACAAATATGGTATCGTATCGCCCAACCGTGTTCTTCAATACGAAGGCCATTGTTATATCGACGACTTGGTCGAGAAGCCGGACCGTACACATGCTCCGTCGAATTTGGCTGTCATCGGCCGGTATATTATTACACCAGAGATTTTCGGCATCCTGGAGAGCTCGACACCTGGGCGCGGAGGCGAAATTCAGCTGACGGACGCCTTATGTATCTTAAATCGGATGAGGCAAATGGTCGCCTATTCCATTCAAGGGACGCGCTATGACGTCGGTGACAAGCTGGGCTTCGTCGAGGCGACCATTGAGATGGCGCTTGCCAGAGAGGATTTGCGGGAGCCCCTCAAGATGTATTTGCTCAAATTGATGGACAGATTGTAGGAGGCGCTATGCGGCGAGAAAACATTGCGGTGATCGGTACCGGCTACGTCGGTCTAGTTTCGGGGACGTGCTTCGCGGAAATCGGGCATCAGGCCATTGCAGTGGACCGCGATCAGTCCAAAATCGAGCGGCTCCGGCAGGCGGACATTCCGATTTATGAGCCGGGTCTGGAAGCGCTGGTGCGCAGCAACATGGAGGCGGGCCGCCTTTCGTTTACTTCGGAGCTGCAAGAGGCGGTTCGGAGGTCCGATATTTTGTTTCTGGCTGTCGGGACACCGTCGATGCCCGGCGGCGAAGTGGACTTGAGCTACTTGGAAAGCGCCTTCCGGCAGCTGGCGGCAGCGGTGGATCGCTACAAGCTGATTGTAATCAAGAGTACGGTACCGGTCGGAACAGCGGCCATGGCGGAAGGTTGGCTGCGGGAGGAAGGCGTCGAGGAAGGAAGGTTCGACATTGTCTCCAACCCGGAATTTTTGCGGGAAGGCTCGGCCATTCATGATACGTTTCACTCGGATCGTATTGTCATTGGAGCCGAAGATCAGCAGGCTGCTGAGCGGATCGCAGCGCTTCACGCGCCGCTTCAGGCTCCCGTGCTGTTCACCGACCGTGCGAGTGCGGAGCTCATCAAGTACGCCTCCAACGCTTTCCTAGCGGCTAAAATCTCCTTCATTAACGAGATGGCGAATGTGTGCGAGAAGGTCGGTGCTGACATCGCGCTGGTGGCGCAGGGGATGGGGATGGATAAGCGGATCGGATCGCACTTCTTACAAGCCGGGATCGGCTATGGCGGTTCCTGCTTTCCCAAGGACACAAAGGCTCAGCTGCGCATCGCGGAGGATGTGGACTATGATTTTAAAATTCTCCGGTCGGTGATCGAGGTTAATGCCCTGCAGCGGGAACGGTTTGCGGACCGGATCATTCAGGAGCTGACGGAGGCTGGCGGGGGCAAGGCTGTTGCCGTCATGGGCCTTGCGTTTAAGCCGAACACGGATGATCTGCGCGATGCGCCTGCCTTGGATATCATCGAAGCGCTGACGACGAGCGGCGTCCAGGTGCGCGCATACGACCCGGTCGCGTTGGAGAAAGCGTCCGCGCACATGGGCCGCCACGAGCTGGTGACGTTTCATGCGGATCCATACGAGGCGGTGGCCGGGGCAGACGCGATGGTGATTACAACGGAGTGGGAGGCGGTCAAATCGCTCGATTTCGGCGAAGTAGCCCGGCTCTTGTCCCAGCGGCTGTTGATTGACGGCCGCAACTGCTTGGAGCCTGCCGCCATGGCGGAGCTGGGGTTCCGGTATGTATCGGTGGGAAGGGCGTGAATCGCCGCCTAATAGAAAGAAAGACCGACCTCGTTTGAAAATGGAGGTCGGTCTTTTTTACCTTCAAGTCAGTTTCACTTCACCTGCACCGGCAGCTGCTTGATACGCTCGGTTTCCGGAGTGATGAAGAGCGTCTTCTGATGGTCATAGATAACGAACCCGGGCTTGGCGCCGCTGGGCTTTCGGACGTGCTTGATGAGCGTGAAGTCCACGGGCACCTGGCTGGACTCTTTGGCCTGGCTGTAAAAGGCAGCCAGCTGTGCCGCTTCATTCAGCGTCGCGTCGCCATATTCCTGACTGCGGATGACGACATGCGAGCCGGGAATGTCCTTGGTGTGCAGCCAAGTGTCGGCCGGATGCGCGAGCCGGTTCGTTAAATATTCGTTCTGCGTATTGTTTTTGCCGACGTAGATCGGGATGCCTTCGCTGGACGTGTAGCAAGCCAGAACCGGCTTTTGGTTCGGCTTCTTTTTGCGTCCCTTTTTGCCGCGGTCTCTCAGGTAGCCCTGCTCGACCAGCTCCTCGCGAATTTCCTCAATATCCGTTAATCCGGCGCTCGCCAGCTGCTGCAGCAGGTTGTCGAGGTAGCGGATTTCCTCGTGCGCTTGATCCATTTGCTCGCGGACGGCAATCAGGCTGTTCTTGCTTTTGGTATACCTTTTGAAATAACGTTGTGCATTTTCCGAAGGTGTTAACAGAGGGTCCAGCTCGATTTTGATCAGGCGCTGCTCTTCATCGTAGTAATTTGTTACCTCAATGTGCTTATCGCCCTTGGCGTACAAATGCATGGAAGCGGTCAGCAGCTCGCCCTGTATGCGGAACCGGTCAGCCTGCTGCGCATCCTCCATCGTTTCCTCCAGCTTCTCCAGCTTCTTGATGTTTTTAGAGCGCTCGTTGGACAGCAGCCGGATTAAATCGGACACCCGCTGCTTGACCGTATCCCGTTCCGCTTTATCTCCGTAAAACGCCTCCAGGCAGACACTCACGGTGTCATACCGGACCGCCTCACCCTGCACGTGGCTGAGCTCCAGGATCGAGAAGAACGTTTTGCCCGTGTTCGCCTGCTCGGAGATGACCGGATCGATCACACCGGCCTGCAGCTTCGAGATCAGCTCATGGAACGGCTCCCACAGCACTTCAGCAAAGCTGCCAGGGCTGGCCAGTGCATCTTCCATCGAACCATCCTCAAGCCTCATCGCGGCGCGATAGACCAATTCCTTGGCAACTAGCGGGCTGAAGCCGCTGTACCGCTGGACCAGTGCCTGCTCCCAGGCGCGTGCAGAGGAGGCGTTCTGCTCGGAAGAGGCGAGTGCTTCCTCCATAGCCGATATAAACCGCACCTTAGTAGCCGCAAAAGGGAGCTCCTTATGCTGCTCCGGCGGGTCGGTATACTTGCTGCCCGGCATGACGATGCGGTAGCTGCTGATAGCCGGGGTTACGTGGTGAATTCCATCCACAATCGTTCCCGCCGCCGGGTCCATCAAAATAATATTGCTGTGCCGTCCCATAATTTCAACAACGATGGTTTTTACGCTGAGATCCCCAAGCTCATCCCGCTGCCGAATTTTGATGTGGATCATCCGCTCCAGCCCAGGCTGCTCGATTGCTTCGATCACACCGCTCTCACAGTGCTTGCGAAGCAGCATGCAGAACATCGGCGCTTCCATTGGGTTAATGAAGCTTTGCTCCGTCAAATGCACGCGCGGGTACGTGGGATTGGCGGATAAAAGCAGCTTTACGCTGCTGCCGCCCGCCCGCAGGGATAAAACGATATCATTTTCAGAGGGCATCTGAATTTTATTGATTCTACCGCCGACGCAGCTCTGAAGCTCACGTACAAGGCTGTATACGACGAGTCCGTCTAAAGACATGATGTACAACTCCATTTCTAACAAGTCAAAACGCTACCCTCTATGATGCCATATTTTCACCAAAAACTTAAGGGCATTTTTCGTTATAACGAAAAGTGCTGCCGATGCCTTGAGGCAAAACTTGTACCTCGGCGTGCTAATTTGCGGCTTGTCTGAATACATTTACCCTAGGTGTCTGTCCAACGGCTGCAATTACATCACGCTGGACAACACCCAAGTGGTCAAGTTGGCGCACCGGCGGTGCAGACGTTTGGGAGGGAGAAAGCGGATGAGTTCGAAAAAGTGGTACCATATGTCGTCGGAAGAAATCTTGGAGCAGATGAGGACGGAGCCTGCCAAAGGACTGACTACGGATGAGGTGGAACAGCGGCGTGCGGTTCACGGAAAAAATGAGCTGGCGGAAGGGCAGGGCATTTCGCCAATCACGCTGTTTTTGAATCAATTTAAGGACTTTATGGTGCTTGTGCTCGCTGGTGCGACACTGGTTTCAGGGCTGCTGGGTGAATATCTCGATGCCGTGACGATTATCGCCATTATTATTATGAACGGGATCCTCGGCTTCGTGCAGGAGTTTCGGGCGGAACGCTCGCTGCGGGCGCTCAAGGAGCTATCGGCGCCGCATGCGAAGGTGCTTCGAGGCGGAAGTATAGAGCTTGTTCCAGCGCGTGAGCTGGTGCCTGGCGATGTCGTCGTGTTGGAAAGCGGGGACCGGGTTCCGGCGGATATACGGTTTATCGAGGCGTTCAGCGCTTATGTGGAGGAGTCTGCCCTGACCGGGGAGTCCGTTCCGGTGGCTAAGCATACGGAGCCCCTAGTTGACGAGGAAGTTCCGCTGGGCGATCAGCGCAATCTGGGGTTTATGGGGACGATGCTGACCCGCGGTACGGCCAAAGGGGTCGTTATTCGCACTGGGATGGAGACGGAAATGGGCAAAATCGCCGACCTCATCCAAAGCACGGATGCTATGGAAACGCCGCTGCAGCACCGCTTGGAGCAGCTCGGCAAAATCCTCATCATCGTGGCGCTCATGCTGACGGTGCTCGTCGTAGTCGCCGGCATTCTGCACGGACAAGAACCGTACGGCATGTTCCTGGCGGGCGTCAGCCTTGCGGTTGCGGCGATCCCGGAAGGACTGCCGGCCATCGTAACCATTGCTCTCGCGCTTGGGGTTCAGCGGATGATTCAGCGAAAAGCAATCGTACGCAAGCTGCCGTCCGTCGAAACGCTCGGCTGCGCCTCTGTGATCTGCTCGGATAAGACAGGCACGCTGACGCAAAACAAAATGTCCGTCACGCATCTGTGGGTCGGCGGAGATCTGCTGGAGGTTACCGGGGACGGCTACGATCCTCGAGGCGATATTTTGAAGCAAGGACAGCCCGTGGACATCCGTAAAAATCAAATGCTGCGCCGCATGCTGCAAATTTCCGTCTTGTGCAACAACGCGAGTTTGCATGAAGAGCGGTCCGAGACGAAAAAGAAGAAAGCCGAGGAGCTGGCTGGCGCATGGAATATTAAGGGCGACCCGACGGAAGGCGCGCTGATTGTGCTAGGAGCAAAGGCCGGAGTTACGCACCAAACGCTGGAAGGCTTGTACAGCCGTGTGAACGAGCTGCCATTTGACTCCGAGCGGAAGCGGATGTCGGTCGTCGTAACGCATCAGGGCGGGCGTATGGTTTGCACCAAAGGTGCGCCGGATGTGCTGCTTCAGCAGTGCTCGTACGTGTTATGGGACGAGAAGGTGATCCCGTTCACCCCGACGCTTAAGCAAAAGGTGCTGGCAGCGAACGAAGGCATGGCGAAAAATGCGCTGCGCGTACTAGGGCTGGCCTACCGCGACTTGAAGTCGAGTGAACGGGGCGACTCGGAGACCGAGGTGGAAAACCAGCTCGTCTTTGTCGGACTGACGGGGATGATCGATCCGCCGCGCCGGGAGGTACGGGAGGCGATCGTCAAATGCCGCAGGGCGGGCATCAAGACGGTCATGATCACCGGTGACCACCAAACGACCGCGGAAGCCATTGCGAAGCAGCTTGGGATTCTGCCAGCGGATGGATTGGCTGTGAACGGACAGCAGCTCAGCTCGATGAGCGACGAAGACCTCGACAGCCGCGTCGATGATATATACGTGTACGCTAGGGTATCTCCGGAGCATAAGCTGCGCATTGTGAAGGCGCTGCAGCGTCAAGGCCATACGGTGGCCATGACAGGGGATGGAGTCAACGACGCCCCGGCCATTAAAGCCGCCGATATCGGTATTTCTATGGGCAAGACCGGCACGGATGTGTCCAAGGAAGCGTCAGCGCTCGTACTGAGCGATGACAACTTCGCGACCATCGTGGCTGCCATCGAAGAAGGCCGGGGCATCTATGAAAATATCCGCAAATTTATCCGGTATTTGCTGGCGTCCAATGTCGGCGAAATTTTGACGATGTTTCTCGCCATGATGGCCGGGCTGCCGCTGCCGCTGGTACCGATTCAAATTTTGTGGGTCAACCTGGTGACCGACGGGCTGCCGGCCATGGCACTCGGCGTAGACCAGGCGGAGAAGGATTTAATGCAGCACAGACCGCGCTCGGCGCGTGAAAATATTTTTGCCCGCCGGCTGGGCTGGAAAATCATCAGCCGAGGCATCCTGATCGGCCTCTGCACGCTGGCGGCGTTCTACATTGCGCTGCTGCAGGGAGGGGACAGCAAGGATACCCTGATCAAGGCGCAAACCGTCGCCTTCGTGACATTGGTCATGGCGCAGCTGATTCACGTCTTCGACTGCCGCAGCTCGAGGTCCATTTTCCATCGCAATCCGCTGCAGAACGTTTGGCTCGTGCTGGCCGTGTTGTCGTCTCTGCTCTTAATGCTGCCAGTGCTGTATGTCGAGCAGCTTCAGCCGATTTTTAAAACAGTGCCGCTGGGGCTGAAGGATTGGGTACTGGTTCTGGTGTTTGCCGGGATTCCGACGTTCCTGATGGGTCTTGGGAGTGTGATGAGCAAGCCTGCCAAGCATAAACCGATCTCCCATGGCGGCGGAAGCAAGAAGATGAAGCCTATCGTACGATAAAGTTATCCACATCGAATAGCTGTGAGGACGGTTCCAAGGGTAGAGTGTCTACTTTGTGGAATGGTCCTTTTATTTTTTTATTGCAATTTATCGCCGTTTCGGGTAAAATTTTGCGGAATTACTATGCATATCAGGCGTTTTACGCTATGATATGGGATAAAACACGTTCAAGCGGGAGTTTTGATGATGAATTTTACAAAGATGCAGGGCTTGGGCAACGATTTTATCGTTCTGTCTGGACACCAGAAGCTGCCGGAGAACGCCGCGGAGCTGGCTGTTCGTTATTGTGACCGCCACTTCGGGATCGGCGCGGACGGAATGGTTTACTTGCTTCCTTCGGAGCAAGCGGATTATATGATGCGCATCATCAATTCGGACGGCTCGGAGGCGGAGCAGTGCGGCAACGCCATCCGCTGCGCGGCCAAATATATATACGATCACGGTATGATCAATCAAGCACGAACCAGCCTCGTCATCGAGACGATCGGCGCGGGTTCGCAGCCGGTACAGTTGACGGTGGAGAACGGGGAGGTCACGAAGGTTCGCGTTGATATGGGCGCTCCGATCTTGAACGGGCTGCAAGTTCCTACGACGGTCGATGCCAATCCGGTTGTCGCTCACCCGGTAGAGGTGGAAGGACGCGAGTTCCGGTTTACTGCGGTGTCGATGGGCAACCCGCATTGCGTCATTTTCGTCGAGGATGCGGTTCAGATGGACTTGTTCGCATGGGGCCCGAAGCTGGAGCATCACGAGCTGTTTCCTCGCCGGATCAATGTGGAGTTTGTGACGGTGAAAAGCAGGGATTACGCCGATATGCGCGTATGGGAACGCGGTGCGGGACCGACGCTGGCCTGCGGTACAGGTGCTTGCGCTACGCTGGTGGCAGGGGTGCTGAACGACCGGATGGATCGGAAGGGCACCGTGTCGCTCAAGGGCGGCGACCTGCTGATCGAATGGGACGAGTCCGACAATCATGTTTATATGACCGGACCTGCGGCGACGGTGTTTAAAGGAACGCTTTAATGTTTATCATGGGATAGAAAGGGGGAGCCCCGTTTGTTGCCTGATTTGAGGGACGCGCTTAGGCGGCAGGTATTGGTAGGAGACGGCGCCATGGGTACGTTCTTGTACCAAATGGGTTTTCCCGTCGGCATTTCATATGAAGAATTGAATTTGCTGAAGCCGGATGTCATCGAGAGTGTGCATCGCCGATACTTTGATGCGGGTGCCCGTCTTATTGAAACGAACACGTTCTCGGCCAACCGGGAGAAGCTGTCCAAATACGGCTTGGAGCATGAAGTGGAAGCGATCAACCGGGCTGGGGTTGCGCTTGCCCGCAAGGCAGTCGGATACGACGCCTATGTCGTGGGAGCGATCGGCTCCATCCGGGCTGGAAGGCGGAAAAATATCCGCACGGCGAAGGTCAAAGAAGATTTGCGCCAGCAAATCGAGGTGCTGCTGGATACGCCGGTGGACGGGCTGCTGCTCGAATCGTTTTACGATTTGGAGGAGATGCTCATCGCCTTGAAGCTGATTCGAAAAACCAGCTCGCTGCCGGTTATCTGCCAATTCGCAACGGAAGGCGCAGGCACGACGCAGGATGGCACAGCGCTGCCGGAGGCATTCCGCATGCTGGTAGACAGCGGCGCGGATGTGGTCGGCTTCAACTGCCGCAGCGGTCCGAACGGCCTGCTCCGATCGCTGGAGAAGGTAGCGGGGATGGAAGGTGCGCCTGCGTTCTCGATTTTTCCGAATGCGGGGATCCCGGATTATGTGGACGGCCGATATACGTATGCGGCGACACCGCAGTATTTCGGTGAAACCGCGCGGAAGTTTGCCGACCTTGGCGCGAAGATTGTCGGAGGCTGCTGCGGCACGACGCCGGAGCACATCGCAGCCATTGCCAAGTCGCTGGAGCGGTATATCCCGAATCCACAGGCGATCAGCCCGGTGAGCACGGGCGTACTCGAATCGGTTACTGCACCGGCTGTCCCTGACTTAAAGGCTTCGGTCCAGCCGTCGGTCGTCGATCTGGCGAAAGAGCGGCATACGGTCATCGTCGAGCTGGACCCGCCCCGGGACCTCGATATCGCCAAATTCCTCGAAGGCGCGCAGGCGCTTAAGGATGCGGGAGTCGACGCGCTCACGATGGCGGATAACTCGCTTGCCGTGACGCGGATGAGCAATCTGGCACTGGGCAGTCTGGTGAAGGAAAAAGTAGGCATTCGCCCGCTGATTCATATCGCTTGCCGCGACCGCAACTCGATCGGCACGCAGTCGCATATGATGGGACTCCACGCGCTGGACATCGATCACGTGCTTGCCGTTACCGGAGATCCGGCGCGCTTCGGCGATTTGCCGGGCTCAAGCTCCGTGTACGACATGACGTCCTTTGAGATGATCCGCATGATCAAGCAGCTCAATGACGGGGTGGCTTTCTCAGGGAAGCCGCTGAAGAAGAAAGCGAACTTCATCGTCGGTGCAGCGTTTAATCCGAACGTCAAATATTTGGACAAAGCGGTGCAGCGCCTGGAGCGCAAGATTGAAGCGGGCGCGGACTATATCATGACACAGCCGGTTTATAATACGGAGCTGATCGAGAAAATTCATGAAGCGACCAAGCATCTGAATGTTCCGATCTTCCTCGGCATCATGCCGCTGGCCAGCGGGAATAACGCGGAGTATCTGCACAATGAAGTGCCGGGCATCCAGCTCTCCGATGAAGTGCGTCAGCGCATGAGCGGACTGAAGGGGGAAGAGGGCCGAGCGATGGGCGTGGCGATTGCTAAGGAGCTGCTTGATGCGGCGATGCGCTATTTTAACGGCATTTATTTGATGACGCCGTTCCTCGCCTATGAGATGACGGTTCAGCTTACAAACTACGTTTGGGAGAAAACCGGACGGCAGGATTCCCACTTGTACCCTCTTTCAAAATGAATTAGAATAGATTGGAAAGGTGAGAGACATGGTTCTCAGTATGACCGGGTTCGGACAAGCTTCCGTTTCCGTCGCCGGATTCCAATTACGAATCGACCTGAAATCGGTCAATCACCGCTATTGCGAAGTGGCCGTAAGGATGCCTCGCGAATGGGCGCGTTATGAGGATGCGGTGAAGCAAGCGGTGCTGCAGCTGGTCAAACGCGGCCGTGTGGATGCGTTTGTCACCATCGAACGGGAACGGCAGTCCTCTCAAGCCATCGAGATTGACTGGGACCTCGCTGCCGGCTACATGCAAGCAGCGGAGCAGCTGCGGGAGCGGTTCGGACTAACCGACCAGCTGACACTGAAGGATCTTCTTAGCCTGCCGGATTTGGTAGCTATGAAAGAGCTGCCTGATACCGGCGATGAGCATATGCGGCAGGCGATTGTCGCCTGCGCGACGCAAGCAGCGCAAGAGCTCCTGGAGATGAGAGCGCGTGAAGGCGCATTTTTGCTGGCGGATCTGGAGCAGCGGCTGGCTGGACTGGAGCGTTCGCGTCAGGAAGCAGCTGTATTAGCCCCACAAGCCGTGAAAGAGCATGCGGAGAAGCTGCGGACGCGCATTCAAGAGCTGCTGCAGCAGGAAGCTCCGGATGAAAGCCGTCTGGCCATGGAGGTCGCGGTATTCGCGGATCGCGTCGCGATCGACGAGGAATTGACTCGTCTGCACAGTCATTGCGGGCAGTTCAAGGGTTTGCTGCACAGCCGGGAGCCGGTGGGCCGCAAGCTGGATTTTCTCGTTCAGGAAATGAATCGCGAAGTGAACACGATCGGATCCAAGGCGAATCACGCATCGCTGACCGCTCTTGTCGTCGATATGAAGGCGGAGCTGGAGAAGATGCGCGAGCAGATCCAAAATATCGAGTAACGAACCTACACCATTCCAGGGGGAAACCATACATGGCGATCAAACTTATCAACATCGGTTTCGGGAACATCGTGTCTGCGAATCGAATCATATCCATTGTCAGCCCGGAATCGGCGCCAATCAAACGGATTATTCAAGAAGCGCGTGACCGCCATATGCTGATTGATGCAACGTATGGACGACGTACGCGGGCCGTAATTATTACGGACAGCGACCATGTTATTTTATCTGCGGTCCAACCGGAAACGGTGGCGCATCGACTTTCCAATAAGGACGATGATCATGACGAGTAATGTCAGTATTTCCTCTGCTGAAAAAGGAATTTTAATCGTGCTTTCGGGACCTTCCGGTGTCGGTAAAGGTACCGTGTGCAAAGCGCTTCGCGAATGCTCGAGCGATATTATCTACTCCGTGTCGGCCACGACTCGGGAGCCGAGACAAGGTGAAGTCGACGGCGTGAATTATTTTTTCAAGAGCAGGGAACAATTTCAGCAGTTAATCGAGCAGGACCAAATGCTAGAATGGGCGGAGTATGTAGGAAACTACTATGGCACCCCGCGTAAATTTGTGGAAGACACACTCGCTTCCGGAAAAGATATTATCCTGGAGATTGAAGTTCAGGGTGCACTGAAGGTAAAGCAGAAGTTTCCGGAAGGTGTTTTTATATTCCTCCTACCGCCGTCCCTGACCGAGCTGGAAAGCCGGATTGTCGGCCGTGGAACGGAAACAGAGGATGTCATTCGAAGCCGCATGTCCGTAGCCGTCGAAGAAATTGCCTTGATGGAGCACTACGACTATGCGATCGTGAACGATCAGGTCGACCTAGCTTGTCAGCGGATCCGGTCCATTCTTACAGCAGAACGCTGCCGCAAAGATCGGATGGTTTCCAAAATTCAACACTGGATGGCAGAGGTGAAAAAATAATGTTGTATCCTTCGATTGACCGTTTGCTTGATAAAGTAGACAGCAAATACTCTTTGGTGGTAGCGGCTGCGAAGCGCGCGCGTTTGCTGCGTGACGGAGCGAAATCCGAGGTTCGCCAAAAGAGATCGCATAAGCACGTGGGCTTAGCTTTGGAAGAGATTTATGAAGATCACATTTCGTACGAGAAGCTGCAAACCAAAGAAACCGACAAAAAATAAACAACCCTTAGCGGTTGTTATTTTTTTCGTTAAGGTTCTTCAGCGATTGGAAGGAGGGGAAGTGCAGAATGAGAGGAAAAACGATCATACTCGGGGTATGCGGTGGCATTGCTGCCTTTAAAGCGGCTGCCCTGTGCAGCAAGCTGGCTCAGGCAGGGGCCGAGGTGCGCGTCATTATGACGGAATCGGCGGCCAAATTCGTGGCTCCACTGACATTCCAAACGCTGTCGAGGCATGAGGTGGCGATCGATACGTTCGATGAGAAGGACCCGTCCGTCGTTTCACACATTAACCTGGCGGATAGCGCAGATCTGGTCGTCATCGCTCCGGCGACAGCGAACATGATCGGCAAGCTGGCGCACGGGATCGCGGACGATATGCTGAGCACGACGCTGCTTGCGACGGAGGCTCCGGTGATGATCGCCCCGGCCATGAACGTACATATGTATGCGCACCCGGCAGTTCAGGCCAATATGCAAACGCTGGCGGACCGCGGAGTCCGGTATGTGGAGCCAGGGGTCGGTTTGCTGGCCTGCGGTTACGTGGGCAAAGGCCGGCTTGCCGAGCCGGAAGACATCGTCGCAGCGATCGGGCAGTTTTTTGCCCAACAGCAGCTGCTTCGCGGGAAAAAGGTGCTGGTAACGGCCGGTGGGACAGTGGAGCGGATTGATCCGGTTCGCTATTTGACGAACGACTCGTCCGGCAAAATGGGCTTCGCAATCGCCGAGCAGGCTAGGCTGATGGGTGCCGATGTGACGCTGGTCGTTGCGAAGACATCTGCTGCGATTCCGACAGGAATGCAGATCGTACGAGTGGAATCCACGCTGGATATGATGGAGGCGGTGCTTTCCCGGCTGCCGGAGCAGGATCTCATTATTAAAGCGGCGGCCCCGGCGGATTATCGGCCGGTGGAGCGAGCGGAGCAGAAGATCAAGAAAAAAGAAGAGGAGCTCACGCTGACGCTGGTGAAAAACCCCGACATCCTTCAGGCTGTCGGCGAGCGAAAAACGCCCAAGCAATTTGTGATCGGATTTGCTGCGGAGACGCACAATCTGGACGCCTTTGCCATGGACAAGCTGAAGCGCAAAAAGTGCGACTTGCTCGTGGCAAACGATGTAACGGCGGAGGGCGCAGGCTTCGGAACGGATACGAATGTGGTGAAAATTTTTGACCAACATGGACTCTTGGAAGCGCCGCCGATGATGACGAAGGCGCAGGTGGCCGAGCGGCTTCTGACCCTTGCAGCAGAGCGGCTGGCAAAGGGGGAAGGCACTGACGAATGTACGCAAAAGTAATCGTCGATGTCCCCGCCAAGCAAACGAACCGGGCGTTTGATTATTCGGTGCCGAAGGCGCTCCGCGATTGGATTGCCGTTGGCAGCCGGGTCAGCGTGCCGTTCGGTCCGCGGACGCTTCAAGGCTTTGTCGTGGAGCTGCACGAAGGAACCGAGCTGAACACCAGCAAGATCAAACCGATTGAGCAAGTGCTGGATTTGACCCCGCCGCTGACGCCGGAGCTGGTGAAGCTGGCGCGCTGGATGAGCCGAACGTATATGTGCCACGAAATTACGGCGCTGCAGGCGATGATCCCGGGCGCGCTCAAAGCGAAGTACGAGCGCCGCGTTCAAGTGAGCGAAGCTTACGCGGAGGGGAGCGAGGGTCAGCATGCGATGCTGCTCCCGAAGCAGCAGGAAATTGTCGACTACGTCCGGTCACGCGAATCGGTGGAGCTGGAAGCGCTGCTGGAGCGGTATGCTTCGGACGGCCTGCTGGTGAAGCAGCTCATGAGTGAAGGCCTGCTGTCGGAGGTTCAACTGGTCAAGGACCGCATGACCGCCAAAAAAGCGCTGACCGTTTTCCCGCCAGATGAACCGGATCAGCTGGAGGCATGGTTGGCGGAGCTTCCGGCTAGAGCCGCCAAGCAGAAGGAAGTGCTGCAGCATTTTATCGAGCGTCCCGAGCCGATCAAGCTGACCGAGTTGCTGACACAGCTATCTATCAGTGCGGGAACGGTCAAGGGATTGGCCGAGCGGGGCTGGCTGCGCATCGAGGAGGTTGAGGTGCAGCGGGATCCGTATGCCTCGCGGACGTTTCAGCTGACCTCGCCGCTGCCGCTCACACCGGAGCAGCAGCAGGTGTTCGGGCGGATCCGGGATGCGGTGGTCGCTCACGAGCAGCGGGTCTTTTTGCTGCACGGTGTGACGGGAAGCGGGAAGACGGAAGTGTATCTGCAGTCGATTCAAGAGTGCCTCGACCGTGGACGCGAAGCGATCGTCCTGGTGCCTGAGATTTCGCTAACGCCCATGATGGTCGAGCGCTTCAAAGGCCGCTTCGGCAATCGGGTGGCGGTGCTGCACAGCCGGCTTTCCAATGGCGAGCGGTATGATGAGTGGCGTAAAATCGTCCGCAAGGAAGTGAGCCTCGTGATTGGGGCGCGTTCGGCGATGTTTGCCCCGTTCGAGCGGCTCGGTCTGATCATTATCGATGAAGAGCACGAGACAACCTATAAGCAGGAAGAGAGTCCGAAGTACCATGCACGGGATGTGGCGATCGCCAGAGCGTTCGAGCATCGGGCCGCGGTCGTGCTCGGTTCGGCAACGCCATCCTTGGAAAGCATGTACCGCACGATGCGTCAAGCGGTCGAGGAAGCGACGGAGGAACGCCCGGCTTTTGAGCTGCTGTCGATGCCGACTCGCGTAGAAGGCCGTCCGCTGCCTCGGGTGAATATTGTCGACATGCGGGAGGAGCTGAAGAACGGCAATCGCTCCATGTTCAGCCGGGCGCTGTATAAAGCGATCGAAGAACGGTTACACAAGAAAGAACAGACCGTTTTGCTGCTGAATCGGCGCGGGTACGCCACGTTCGTCATGTGCCGGAGCTGCGGCTATGTCGCGGACTGTCCGCACTGCGACATTTCGCTGACGTATCACCAGAGCTCGAAGGCGGTCCGCTGCCATTATTGCGGCTACGCCGAACGGGAGCTGACGCTTTGTCCGGATTGCGGCAGCGAGCACATCCGTCATTTCGGCACTGGGACGCAGCGGGTGGAGGAGGAGCTGGGCAAGCTGTTCCCCGGCATCCGCGTCATCCGCATGGACGTCGATACGACGACGGAAAAGGGCTCGCACGAAAAATGGCTGACGATGTTCCGCAACCAGCAAGCTGATGTGCTGCTGGGGACGCAGATGGTGGCTAAGGGATTGGATTTTCCGCAGGTGACGCTCGTGGGCGCGTTGGCGGCCGATTCGGTGCTGAACCTGCCTGATTTTCGGGCAGCGGAGCGCACGTTCCAATTGCTTACGCAGGTGGCTGGGCGGGCCGGGAGGCACCAGCTTCCCGGTGAGGTATTCGTGCAGACGTATACTCCAGAGCATTACAGCATCATCAGTGCCAGCCATCATGATTACATGAGCTTCATGCGCAAAGAGATGCAGCTGCGTCATTTTCATAATTATCCGCCGTTCCATCGGCTCGTGCTCGTCACACTGTCGCATGAACAGGTGCCGATGCTATTGCGTGCGGGCGAGATGCTCGCCACCCGCTTGAAGGAGCTCGCGAAGCCGCTCGAGGAGGCCGGTGCACAGCTCGAGGTACTGGGGCCCGTCGCTTCGCCGATCTCACGGATCAAAGATAGATATCGGTTTCAATGCATGATAAAATATCGGGGAGAGACGGACATTACGGCCATTGTAGAGCAAGCCACGGCTGTGCTCGATGAGACGGTCAAGCAGCAGAAGCTGACGGTTTCGGTCGACGTGGATCCTCAATTGCTGATGTAACACGGTTACCGCCGGTCATGGTTAAGGTTGTTTTAGCAGACGGTGGTGCCGGTACCGGTGCAGCGGCTTCTCAAGGGTGGCGGTTGTCATCGTGAGAGCGGCTGGAATATACATAGAATTAGCATTTTACTGAAATCATTCATTCCCATGGGTTGCTTAACAAAAAGGATGGTGTCCACATTATGGCGATTAAAATCATTGTCAAAGATCCGGATCCGGTGCTGCGCGAGAAATGCGTGCCGGTATCGAAAATTACTCCGAACATCCATAAGCTGCTGAAGGACATGGCCGATACGATGTACGACGCGCCGGGCGTAGGCCTCGCAGCGCCGCAAATCGGTATTCTGAAGCGCGTTATTGTGATGGACGTAGGCGATGAGCATGGGCTGATCGAGCTGATCAATCCGGAGATCATTGAGCGGGAAGGCGAGATGCTTGGCCCGGAAGGCTGCCTTAGCATCCCGGGCTTTACGGGCGATGTCAGACGCGCTGCCCGCGTGAAGGTGAAGGGATTGAACCGCGACGGCGAAGAGATCGTCATCGAGGGAACGGAGCTGCTCGCTCGCTGCATTCAGCACGAGGTGGATCACTTGAACGGCGTGCTGTATACCGATCTGGCGGAAGCCATGTACAAGGATGAGCCGCGGGACCGTGGTGAAGCATGAGTGTTGTCAGAGTCGTCTTTATGGGCACGCCGGACTTCGCCGTGCCTTCTTTGCACAAGCTGCTCGGCAGTGAGCAGGTCGAGGTTGTGGCCGTCGTTACCCAGCCGGATCGTCCGGTGGGACGCAAGCGGGTGCTGACGCCTACGCCGGTGAAGGTCGAAGCGGAGAAGCACGGGCTGACCGTGCTTCAGCCGGAGCGGCTTCGCCGGCCGGAATCGGTGGAAGCGCTGCGGGCGCTGCAGCCGGATTTGATCGTTACGGCGGCGTATGGACAAATTTTGCCGAAGTCGGTGCTGGACTTGCCGCGCTTCGGCTGTATTAACATCCACGCGTCGCTGCTGCCGAAATACCGCGGAGGCGCGCCGATCCATTACGCCGTGATGAACGGGGACGCCGAAACCGGCGTTACGATCATGTACATGGCCGAGGGCCTCGACACCGGGGACATGCTCAGTAAGATCGTGGTTCCGATCGGCGACGAGGACACGACCGGCACGATGTTTGAGAAGCTGAGCGTGGCCGGAGCTGAGCTGCTCGAGGATACGCTGCCGAAGCTGCTGGCAGGCGACCTGGAGGCCGTGCCGCAAAACGATGCGGAAGCCGTCTATTCGCCCAATATTCAGCGGGAGCAGGAGCAGATCGATTGGACGCAGCCAGCCGATCGGATCTGGCATCTGGTACGCGCACTCCATCCGCGTCCAGGTGCGTTTACGCTGTGGAACGGCGAGGTGCTGAAGGTGTGGACATGTGCAAAGCCGGACGCAGCTGAAGCCGCGCCGGCGAAGGCGCAGCCTGGCGCTGTGGTGGAAGCCGGAGACAAGGGCGTTGCTGTCGCGACCGGCCAGGGCTTGCTGTGGATCAAGGAGCTGCAGCCCGCAGGGAAAAAAGCGATGGAAGCGGCGCAGCTGGCCCGTGGCGGACAGCTGGCTCCCGGCACGGTGCTGGGATAACGGATCGGAGGATAAGACATATCGTGACGAACGGAAAACATCAAGGTGCCGCACCGGCTCGACGGACGGGTAGGCCTCCCAAGAGCGGCGGGGGTCCCTCATCAAAAGCTAGGGGACCGGTCTCTGCTGCCGCGGCTGCAAAGAAGAGGACGCCATCGGCTAGGGAAGCCGCGCTGGACGTGCTGGTCCGCATCGAGCAGGATCATGCGTACAGCAACTTGCTGCTGAATCAGACGCTGCAGAAGCATCAGCTGGACAAGCCCGACGCGGGGCTTGCGACCGAGCTGGTCTACGGCACGATTCAGCGGCTGAATACAATTGACTACTTTCTGGAGCCGCTTGTGACTAAGGGGCTGCGCAAGCTGGAGCCTTGGGTGCGGGCCTTGCTGCGGCTGAGCTTCTATCAGCTGTACTACTTGGACCGCATCCCCGACCATGCTGCGGTGAATGAAGCGGTCAACATCGCCAAGCGCCGCGGGCACCAGGGCATCTCCGGCATGGTCAACGGCGTGCTGCGCAGTGTGATCCGCCGTAAGCCGGAGCTTACGCTGCCCGCCGATTTGCCGGCGGCGCAGCGCATCGCTTTGGCCGAGTCGCACCCCGAATGGCTGGTGCGGCGCTGGATCCGCCAGTTCGGCGAGCAGACGGCGGAACGCATCTGCGCGGCGAACAACACCCCGCCGCGCGTCAGCCTGCGCGCGAACGCCTTGATGCTCGGCCGCGACGCGCTGGCCGAGCGGCTTCGCCAAGGAGGGCTCGATGCGGAGCCCTCCGAGGTCGCCCCCGCCGGCGTGACCGTGCGCGGCGGCGGCAATATGGCCCTGACGCCGGAGTATGCGTCAGGCCTGTTTTCGGTGCAAGACGAGAGCTCGATGCTCGTCGCGGAATGGGTGGACCCGCAGCCGGGCGAGCGGGTGCTGGATTGCTGCGCCGCGCCTGGCGGGAAGACGGCGCATCTGGCGGAGAAGATGGGCGACCGCGGCGAGATCGTGGCTTGCGATGTACATGAGCATAAGCAGAAGCTGATTAGCGACCAGGCGCAGCGGCTCGGCTTAAAGTCCATTCGCACGCTGACAGCGGATGCCCGCAAGCTGGCGGAGCATTTTCCTCCTGCGAGCTTCGATCGCATTTTGCTGGACGCACCTTGCTCCGGTCTTGGCGTCATCCGGCGCAAGCCGGATATGAAGTGGGAGAAAACCGAGCAGGAGCTCTCTGACATCTGCGTGGTTCAGCATGATTTGCTGGAGGCGGTTTATCCGCTGCTGAAGCCGGGCGGGGTGCTGGTCTACAGCACTTGCACCATCGAGGCGGCGGAGAATGAGGAGATGGTTCGCGGGTTTTTGCAGCGGCATCCCGAGTTTGAGCTGGACGCTCCGCCAAGGCGGGTTCCGGAGCAGTCGGCAAGCGGTGACGCACCTGCGTTCGTGCAAATTTTACCGTACGAGTTTGGCTCCGACGGATTTTTCATCGCCAGACTCAAGCGCCGCCATGCATAAAAAGCCTGAATTCAGGCGCTGAAACGAGCATAATGACATAGATTGTGGTAAACTAGATGTGGCCTTTTCCGAGCCGAAAGCGTTCGCGAAAGGTCCATCTTTGCACTATAGCATATAAACAGGTTGTGATATGGATTATGGAATTACAGGACATGCCCAAAAGCAAAGCGCCGGTCAACAACGGCAAGCCGTATGTTTACGATTTGACGCTGGAGGATTGGCAGGAATGGGTTAAAGGCAATGGGGAGGCCGGCTTTCGGGCAGGCCAAATTTTTGATTGGCTGTATGTGAAAAGAGTTTCAAGCTTCGACCAAATGTCGAACCTGCCCAAGTCGCTGCGGGAAAAGCTCGTCGGTCAGTTTGATTTTGTGACGCTGACGGAAGTGGCGCATTACCGGTCGCAGGACGGTACCGTGAAGTTTCTGTTCGAGCTGAACGACAAGAACGCGATCGAAACCGTCGTGATGAAGCATAGCTACGGCAACAGCATTTGCGTAACCACGCAAGTGGGCTGCCGGATCGGCTGTACGTTTTGCGCCTCGACGCTAGGCGGACTGAAGCGGAATCTGTCGGCGGGGGAAATCATCGCTCAGGTGGTGAAGGCGCAGCAAATGCTGGACCAAACCGGGGAGCGGGTCAGCAGCATCGTCATCATGGGGATCGGCGAGCCGTTCGAAAACTACGATGAGGTGATGAAGTTCCTCAAGGTGATGATTCATCCGAAGGGACTCAACATCGGCCAGCGCCACATTACGGTGTCAACGAGCGGGATCGTGCCGAACATTTACCGATTTGCGGATGAAGATACGCAAATTAACCTGGCTATCTCGATTCATGCGCCGAACGATGAACTGCGCTCAAAGTTGATGCCGGTCAACCGCAGGTTCCCGTTCAAGGATCTGATCGAGGCTTGCCAATACTACATTGCGAAGACGGGGCGGCGGATTACGTTCGAATATGCCTTGATGGGTGGTGTGAACGATCAGCCGGAGCATGCGGAGGAGCTGGCGAAGGTGCTGAAGGTGTTCCCCCATGCGCATGTGAATTTGATCCCGGTCAACTTCGTGTCCGAACGCAATTTTGTGCGCACGGAGCGGGACGATATTTTTACCTTCCAACGCATATTGGAACGGGGTAAGGTCAACGCCACGATACGCCGGGAGCAGGGCAGCGATATTGCCGCCGCTTGCGGGCAGCTACGGGCGAAGCATATGGAATCGGGTGCGAGGTGAAACAAGGGATGCGGAGAGCGGCCTACCAAACGGATATCGGGCGTGTGCGAATGATTAACGAGGACCGTGCGGTCGTTCAGGAAAATCTGAGCGGCCTCACGCTCGCCATCGTGGCAGACGGGATGGGCGGGCATCAAGCCGGGGACATGGCTAGCAGTATGGCGGTGGAACTCATTGAGCAGGGGCTTCAGTCTCTCCATCCTGAGGTACCGTGGGAGGAGCGGCAAACGCTGCTGCGGGAAACGATCGAAACCGCTAACGAGAAAATTTTTGAATTTGCGGCCCAGCGGGACAATTATCACGGCATGGGCACGACGGTGGTGGCGGTGCTGGCGGATGATGAGCATGCGGTCATCGGCCACATTGGCGACAGCCGGGCGTATTTGATTCGCGGCGAGAGTATTGAGCAGATTACGGAGGACCATTCGCTCGTCAATGAGCTCGTTCGCAGCGGTCAGATCAGCCGTGAGGAAGCAATCCATCATCCGAGACGCAACGTGTTGACGCGTGCGCTCGGGACAGAGCCTACGATTGAAGTGGACGTGCAGCAAATAAACTGGCAGTCCGGCGATCTGCTGCTGATTTGCAGCGACGGGCTCAGCAACTTGGTTGAGCCGGCGCAGATGGTGCAGCAGGTCGCAGGCGGCGGGGAGCTGGAGCCTAAGGTCCAGCGGCTTGTTCATGATGCGCTCGAGGCCGGGGGCGACGATAATATTACGGTCGTTTTGCTCGCTAATGTCGAGGGCGGCCACCTACATAACGATGGAGAAGCGAGGTGAGGATTGAATGATCGGTAGACAGCTTGGAGGACGTTACGAGATTATCGAGCGGGTCGGCGGCGGCGGCATGGCCATTGTGTATAAGGGACTAGATATTTTATTGCATCGGCATATCGCTGTGAAGGTGCTGCGCCAGCAGTACGTGCACGACGAGGAATTCATTCAACGATTTCGCCGTGAAGCGCAAGCCGCAGCCTCGTTATCCCATCCGAATGTAGTCAGCATTTATGACGTCGGTCAAGAGGAAGACGTGCATTACATTGTGATGGAATATATCGAGGGCACCACGTTAAATGATCTGATCAAGGAAAAGGCGCCGCTCCAAGTGGAGGAAGCGATTCATATCGCCGGTCAGATTTGCGATGCCCTCGATCATGCGCATCACAATCAAATCATCCATCGCGACATTAAGCCTCACAACATTTTGATTGGCAAAAATGGCCGTGTAAAGGTAACCGATTTCGGGATCGCCCGGGCCGTCACATCTTCAACCATTACACAGACCGGCTCGGTGGTCGGGTCGGTGCATTATTTTTCACCGGAGCATGCCAAAGGGACGCCGACTGGTGAGCAATCGGACCTGTACTCTCTGGGGATTGTGATGTATCAGATGCTGACGGGAAGACTGCCGTTTCTCGGCGAAAGCCCGATCAGCGTGGCGCTGAAGCATTTGCAGGAGGACGTGGAGGAGCCGCGCAAGGTGAATCCGCTGATCCCGCAAAGCGTGGAGAACATCATTCTGCGGGCGATGCGCAAAAGCACCTCGGAGCGGTACCGCTCGGCCAAGGAGATGCTCAGCGATCTGGAATCGTGCCTGCTGCCGAATCGGCGCAATGAGCCCAAGGTCAGCTTTGTCGACGACGATGAACTGGACGAGGAGCGGACACGGGTCATGCCAGCGCTTCGGCCAGGACAATTTGCCGCCGCCGAGGCGGGGGATTCAGACGAGGAGCCCGAGGAGGAGCAACCGGAAAAAAAGAAGAATCGCTGGGTCAAGCCGCTCATTTGGGCTATCGTCCTGATCGTGCTGCTCGGCGGAATGTGGTATGCCGTAGGGTGGGCTAAAACCCAAATGACGGTGCCAGAGGCGACGGTGCCGAAGGTTGTCAATCTGCCGCTGGCGGAAGCGGAGCAGAAGCTGAAGGACGTAGGGCTCGATTCCGAGGTCTCTTACGAACCGTCGAAGGACGTTCCGAAGGACACGGTCATCCGGCAAAGCCAATCCGATATTAAGGTGAAGCTCCCAAGCAAGATCAAGCTGTATGTCAGCCAAGGGCCGGAAAAGCAGAAGATGCCGGATGTGGTCAAGAAGAAGCTGACGGAAGCGAAGCTTGCTCTGACGAATCTCGGGATCAAGCCGGAAAATATTAGCGTGGAGCAAAAGTTCATGGACGTCGAGCCGGATACGGTCATGACGCAAACGCCTTTAGCAAACGACGATATCGATGCGGCGACGGCGACGGTCAAGCTCGTGGTCAGCAAAGGCAAGGAAACGATTCCGATGCCGAATCTGGTCGGCAAGACCGAGGCGGAAGCCAAGAATACGATTCTGGTGAGCAGCTTGAAGCTGGCGAAAGACGGCATTAACTACGAGGCCAGCTATAAAGTGTCCAAGGGCCGGGTCATCAAGCAGTTCCCGTATGAGCCGAACGACAGCGTGTCGCCGGGGGCGGAAATTAGCTTGACTGTCAGTTCGGGCCTGCCGGACGAAGCCGGACCGATGAAGGTTCCCGTTCAAGTAAAGCCGGCGCGGGAAGGCAAGGCATCCACGATCAAAATTATTTTGACGGACGCAGCATACGAGAATTATGAATATCAGACGATGAACAACGTGACGAAGCCGGAAAATGTGGACGTCAATTTGGTCGTTTCCCCTGAGAAGAAGGCCGTGATTCAAATCAAGGTCGATAATAATATCGGGGATATTATGACGGTGACGTATCAAGATTATTTGGCGCAAAAGAGCGGTAAGCCGATCACGCCGGGAACGCCGAGCACGCCGGGCGGATCGACCCCAACACCAACGCCGTCCCCGACACCGTCGCCGGGTCAGGTTACGCCGACTCCACCGCCTGCAACTACAGGGGGCGGCACTAAGCCTCCGGTAACGCCCGCAAGCGGCGGAGCCGGGGGCAGCCAGACCCCGGCCGGCAGTCCGGGCGGCGCTACACCAGGTACAGGAGGCAGAAGCGGATAAATGCCAACCGGGTTAATCGTTAAGGCATTAAGCGGATATTACTATGTTCTCTCGGAGGACGGGCAATCGACCGACTCCATCCAGTGCCGCGCGCGCGGTATTTTCAAAAAACGCGGCATTTCCCCCTTGGTCGGTGATCGAGTGGTGTATGAGCTGACGGAAAACGGAGAAGGCACGGTCGATGAGATCCTGCCCCGGACCGTGGAGCTGATTCGGCCGCCGATTGCCAATGTGGATCTGGCCGTGCTCGTGTTCTCCATCGACGAGCCGGCGCTCAATTTGCCGCTGCTGGATAAGTTTCTGGTGCACACAGAGAGTGCTGGTCTGGAAACGCATATTTGCTTGACCAAGCATGACCTGACGAAGGACGTGGACGGTGCCGAGTCGGGGGAGTCGACGGTGAGCCTCGACGAGGCGATTCGCCTGTATGAATCGATCGGCTATTCCCTCACGGTGACCAGTGCCAAAGAAGGCATCGGCGTGACCTCGGTTCTCGACCGGCTGGCAGGGCGCATCAGCGTGTTTGCCGGACAATCGGGCGTAGGGAAATCGTCGCTTCTGAACGCCATGGTGCCCGGGCTGCAGCTGGAGACGAACCAGATCAGCATGAAGCTGGGCCGCGGCAAGCATACGACGCGCCATGTGGAGTTGATCCGGCTGCAGAATGGTGGGGTCGTCGCCGATACCCCGGGCTTCAGCCAGTTGGACTTCCTGCAGGTCGACGCCGAGGGGCTTAGCGCCTGCTTCCGGGAGTTTGCTCCGTATGCCGAGCAGTGCCGCTTCCGGGGCTGCTTGCACCTGCACGAGCCGGACTGTAAGGTACGGGAGGCTCAGGAGGAGGGGCAGATCGCTGCCTCGCGCTTTGCTTCGTATTTGCAATTTTTAGGGGAAATCCGAGACAAGAAGAGGAGGTACTGACATGCTGCGGATTGCTCCTTCGATTTTATCCGCCGACTTCTCCGTACTGGGGCAAGAGATTGCCGACGTGGAACGCGGCGGAGCGGATTGGATTCATGTGGACGTCATGGACGGCCAGTTTGTTCCGAATATTACGATTGGGCCGCTGGTGGTCGAAGCCATTCGTCCCAAAACCCGGCTGCCGCTCGATGTCCATCTGATGATCGAACAGCCGGACCGGTACATTCCTGCTTTTGCCCAGGCGGGCGCCGATCTGATTTCGGTCCATGTGGAAGCCTGCGTGCATTTGCACCGGACGCTGCATTTGATTAAGGAACAAGGGATCAAAGCCGGGGTTGTGCTGAATCCAGCCACGCCCCTCTCCACTTTGGAGCATGTGCTGGACGAGTCGCTGGACCTGGTACTGCTAATGACGGTCAACCCCGGCTTCGGGGGACAGGCGTTCATCCCAAGCATGCTGCCCAAAATTAAGGCGCTGCGCCAGATGCTTGTGGAGCGGGGATTGTCGCACGTTGATATCGAGGTGGATGGCGGGATCAACGAAGGGACGGCTAAGCAGGTGATCGAGGCGGGAGCGAACATGCTGGTCGCCGGCAATGCGGTATTCAATCAAGCGGATCGGGCACGTGCGATTCGAAGCCTTCGGGGCGAAGGGGGATAAGACGAGATGCGGACGCTGGTTGTGATCGGATTTAGCTTGCTGTGCGCAGGTATGCTCACCTTGTTCTCGCAAATTCAGGACTTATTGAAGTATCTTTTTTCCTTGGGCGCTTTATATGTCGGAATTCAGTTCTTTAAACGGTATGAAACGCGAAGCATGCGCATTGCGTTCGTCGTTACCACGGTGCTGTTTTATTTCATCTTTGCTGTGTTCTATGCGATTTATCTCACCATGCAACAGCAGCAGGCTGCATAGGACTGCCAGGTCATATGGCTCAAGATCAGGCCGCGTATATGGGACTGTTGACAAACGGCACTTCACCTCTTGGTGATACAATATATGGAATTAAAAACGCTGATGATCCACTATATATTGTAGTGAATCATCAGCATTTTATTTAGCTAAGGACTTTGTCAACAGTCCCTATATCGCGGTCTTTTTTTGTTGCGGCCGAAAGCCAAAAGGAAGAATAATCCCCCCTGCCGGTTCATACATTGTAACAATGATTTGGGAGTGTCTCTATCGCTCGGAGGATCATCTGCAGCGGGAAAGGAACGTTTTGGATCCGAGCGGAATAGAATAAGGATGTGTTTAAAGGAAATGGTTTTGCTTTGACTGACGAGGGTGGTTTGGCATCAAGCGAAGCCGGAAGGAGGAGGATGACGAATGAAATTTTACACGATTAAGCTTCCTAAATTTTTAGGTGGATTTGTCAAGGCCGTACTTAATACATTCAGCAAAAACTGAAGGTGTGCGTGTTCATACTTAGGCATCCGCCAAAAACCAGGGGATAAACGTCTCCGTCGTCCCGGGGACGAGCGCGCGTTTGTCAAGGTTGATGCGAAGAAACCAACTAAAAAAGCACCTGTAGCAGGTGCTTTTTGTCTGCGATCGCATGTGCGTCCGCTGATTATACGCGAGTTACTTTTCCGGATTTCAACGCTTTGGTGCTTACCCAAACACGCTTCGGCTTTCCGTCCACCAGAATGCGGACTTTTTGCACGTTTACTCCCCAAGTACGCTTCGCCTTGTTGTTCGCGTGGGAAACGTGGTTGCCAGTACCTGGACCTTTACCAGTAATAAAACATTTGCGGGACATTGTTACACCTCCTTAAAGCTCCGACGACGTTCCGTCTTCGATAACTCACATGTTTCGTGATCACTTTGAAAACACACTCAAATATCATATCACAGCCCAATTAGCCCCGTCAACGCGGAACATGGGATTTTCTCCACTGTTCACCAATTTTATTTATTTCTCGACTTATCTATAGTACAATGAAAAATAGTCCATCCTAATCTATATCGAAGGAGCTGTATGGAGATGGCTATTGAACTGTCTACAGAATATGGCAAAGTTTTTGTTACGGATGAAGTGATTTCTGTGCTTGCTGGCTCCGCCGCATTGGATTGTTATGGACTCGTAGGTATGGCCTCGCGGAACCAACTGAAGGACGGGATCGCCGAGCTGCTGCGTCGGGACAATTTGAGCCGCGGCGTAGAGGTGCATCGGGATGAGCAAGGCGTATTGACCATCGATTTATATATTGTCGTCAGCTATGGTACGAAAATATCCGTTGTTGCACACAATGTGCAATCCAAGGTAAAATACATGCTCAAAGATGTGGCAGGTCTTCAGGTCGACACAGTGAATATTTTCGTTCAAGGCGTACGTGTAACGCAATAACAGCGGCCTGTCAGCCGGGAATACCGGTTGCTGGCTTGGCTGGGCACGTCTCGAACAGGGGCAATTGCAGGAAGGGGAATGGTGTTTTTGAGTAAGCGCTTAAATGAAATTAACGGTCGTGATTTTATCCTGATGGTGGAGGCTGGTGCCGCCGCCCTACAAAGAAACGTGGATAAGGTCAACGCACTCAACGTTTTTCCGGTGCCGGATGGGGATACGGGAACGAACATGAATCTGACTTTAACCTCTGGAGTGGAGGAGCTTCGCCGTCGTCCGTCCGAGCATCTGGGAAAAGCGGCCGAGGCGCTGGCAAAAGGACTGTTAATGGGCGCGCGGGGCAATTCGGGCGTCATCTTGTCGCAGCTGTTTCGCGGTTTTTCCAAGGCGGTGACGGAACTGGAGTCGGCGAACGCCCAGCAGTTGGCTGCGGCATTCCAAAGCGGTGTGGACATGGCCTACAAGGCCGTCGTCAAGCCGGTGGAGGGGACGATCCTGACCGTCGCGAAGGAAGCGGCGAAGCAGGGGGTTACGACTGCCAAGCGGCAGACGAATGTGAACGCCGTCATGGCGGAGGTGTTAACGAAAGCACAAGAAGCATTGGCTAAAACGCAGGACATGCTGCCCATTTTGAAGCAGGTCGGAGTGGTTGACTCGGGCGGTCAAGGGCTTGTTTATATATATGAAGGCTTTGTTTCGGCGATGCAATCCGGAGGGGAAGAGCACGTCCCCGCTCAAGTCCCGTATGCGGCGCTCGGAGCGATCGTACAGGACCCGGCGGAAGAAGCCCCGATATCCGCGCAGGCGCATCCGCATGCAAGTGCGCATGGACATGGACATGGGGAGCCTACGCGTGCTCAAGCGAAGCTCGCTACCGAGGACATCGAGTTTGGCTACTGCACCGAATTTATCGTGACACTGAAGCCTGGCAGCCGCGCTTTCAATGAGCGGAGCTTCCGCGAGGAGCTGTCTGCGATGGGCGATTCGCTCTTGGTGGTGGCCGATGAAGACTTGGTCAAGGTGCATATCCATGCCGAATACCCAGGGACGGTCATGAATCTGGCGCAGAAGTTCGGCGATCTGAGCCGCATCAAGATTGAAAATATGCGCGACCAGCATTCTCACATCTTAATGGAGGAAGCAGAAGAGGCGAAGGCTTCTGTAAGCGCTGGAGCCCCGGCTGCACCGCAGGTGGACCGCAAGCCGTACGGATTTGTAGCAGTCTCGGTCGGGGAAGGGATCTCCGGTATTTTCAAAAGCTTGGGCGTCGATCAAGTGCTGTTCGGCGGCCAGACGATGAATCCGAGCACGGAGGATATCGTCAAGGCGATTGCGGAAGTGAACGCGAAGACGGTCTTTGTGCTTCCGAACAATTCGAATATTATTTTGGCCGCTCAGCAAGCGGTGGAGCTTGTGGAAGACAAGCAAGTGATCGTGATCCCGAGCAAATCGATCCCGCAAGGCATTGCCGCAGTGATCGCATTCCAAGAAACCGCGGCGCCGGACGACAACGCGGACGAGATGCAGCAGGTGCTGCAGCAGGTGCAGGCCGGTCAAGTGACCTACGCGGTGCGCGATACCCAAATGGATGGCATCGAGATTAAGCAAGGCGATTATATCGGTATTCATAATAGTAAAATCGTATCTGCGGAACCGGATTTGCTTGACTCCTGCAAGAAGCTGGTGGCTAGCCTCCTGGAGAGCGGGGCGGAGATCGTGACGCTGTACACGGGAGAGGACGCCGATCCTGCGCAAACGGAGACGCTGGTGGATCACATCGAGCAGACCTTCGAGGATGTGGAAGTAGAAGTACATGAAGGCGGTCAACCGCTGTACTACTACATCATCTCCGCGGAATAAAATAGAGTAACGGCACGACGCTCAATGTTGGAAAATGGGGTGAACCTTATTGAAACAGGTTCGAATTGTAACGGATAGCACGGCGGATATTTCGCCGGAGCTGAGGGAGAAATACGGGATTGCCATGGTGCCGCTCAAGGTGCTGTTTGGCTCGGAGGTTTACCGCGACGCGGTGGATATGATGCCGGATGAGTTCTATGTCCGGCTGGCGGAGTCGAAGGGCTCGCTGCCGACGACTTCGCAGCCCTCGCCGGTGGAGTTTCTGGAAACGTACAAACAGCTGGCCGAAGAAGGCGATGGACCGATCATCTCGATCCATCTGTCGTCCGCGCTGAGCGGAACGTACCAATCGGCGGTGCTGGCCCGATCGATGATCGAGGAGGCGGATGTGACCGTCGTCGATTCCAAATCGGCGTCCTACGGCATCGGCTATTTGGCCGTTGCTGCCGCAGAGGCGGCTCGGCAAGGGAAGAGTAAAGAAGAGATTTTGGCGCTGATCGCTTCTCTTCGCAAGGATATGAGGCTGTACTTTTTGGTGGATTCGTTGGAGAATTTGCAAAAGGGCGGCCGGATCGGAAAAGCAGCGGCGCTCGTCGGCTCCCTGTTGAACATCAAGCCGATTCTTTCAATTACGGAGGAGGGCGAAGTGTACTCCGTCGATAAAGTGCGCGGGCAGAAGAAAGCGATGAATCGTATCATCGAGCTGTTCCAGCAAGACTTCGCCGGTCAGGCGCTTCATGTAACGATGCTTTATTCCACTGATCGCGAGCTGGCGGAGGATCTGTTGTCGCTGCTTCGCGCTCAGTTTGAGGTGCGGGATGTGCATTACACGCACCTGGGGCCGGTCATCGGCACCCATGCAGGACCCGGAACCGTAGCGGCGATAGCGGTGCCCGTTTAGATGACGGTCGATTTGTATTCGCTTCCGGTCACGAAGGTGTCCGGCGTCAAAGGCAAGAAGCCCGAGGAGCTGCTCGCGCTCGGCATTTCGAGTGTGGGTGAGCTCCTTGATTATTATCCTTTCCGCTACGAGGACTACACGCTTCGCGATTTGACGCAGGTGAAGGACGGGGACAAGATCACGGTGCAAGGAACGATTGCGGGACTGCCGCAGGTGCAGATGTATGGACGCACCAAGTCGCGCATGCTTTGCAAAATCGTGGTGGACAACCTGTTCATTTCCGCCGTATGGTTTAACCGGCACTTCTTGAAGGAGAAGCTGACGGCGGGCGCGGACATTGTACTGACGGGAAAATGGGATTTGAAACGACTGCAGCTGACCGTATCCGAAGTGGAGTTTCCCGGCAAGGGAGCGTCTCAGATCGGCACGCTGCAGCCGGTGTATTCGATCACCGGCTCCATTACGCAGAAGTGGATTCGCCAGACGATGCAGCAGGCGCTGCTGCAGTTCACGGAGCTGATTCCGGAGGTGCTGCCTCCAGAGCTGCTGCGCAAATACGATTTGCTGCCGCGGAAGCATGCGGTAACCTTGCTGCATATGCCTGGCTCGATGGAGCAGGGGCAGCGGGCTAGGCGCCGCATGGTGTATGAGGAGCTGTTCTTGTTCCAGCTCAAGATGCAGGCGTACCGCGCGCTCAATCACTCCCGCGCGGATGGGGTGGCGCATCCGGTCGATCTGCCCGGCGTACGTGCCTTCGTGCGTGCGCTTCCCTTTACGCTGACGGAGTCGCAAAAAAACGTGCTGGCCGAAATTTTGCAGGATCTGCAGCGGCCGCACTGTATGAACCGCCTGCTGCAGGGCGATGTAGGCGCCGGCAAAACGGTTGTCGCCGCCGCGGCGCTGTTTGCCGTCGTGAAGGCCGGCTACCAAGGCGCGCTCATGGTGCCGACGGAAATTCTCGCCGAGCAGCATAAGCGGTCGCTGGACCGGCTGTTTGAGCCGTACGGCATTCAGACCGCGCTGCTCACCGGAAGCTTGACGGACCGTCAGCGCCGGGACGTGCTGGCTTCGCTGCAGATGGGGATGGTCGATGTCGTGATCGGCACGCATGCGCTCATTCAGGAGGATGTGTTCTTCCGCAAGCTCGGGCTCGTCGTGACGGATGAGCAGCATCGGTTCGGCGTACAGCAGCGCAGTGTCCTGCGTCAGAAGGGGATGAACCCCGACATTCTGACGATGACGGCGACACCGATTCCGAGGACGCTCGCCATTACCGCCTTCGGCGATATGGACGTATCCACGCTTCGCGAGCTTCCGAAAGGCCGCAAGCCGATCAAAACCTACTCCGTAACGCCGAACATGCTGGAGCGGGTGATGGGCTTCATCGGGCGCGAGGTGGCCGCAGGGCGGCAGGCGTACGTGATTTGTCCGCTGATCGAGGAGTCGGAGAAGCTCGACGTGCAGAACGCCATTGATGTGCATGCGCAGCTTCAATTCGAATTTCCGCAGTATCGGGTCGGATTGCTGCATGGGCGCATGACGCCGGGCGAAAAGGACGAAGTGATGCGGGAATTCAGCGCCGGCCGCGTGCATGTGCTGGTTTCCACCACGGTCATCGAGGTCGGGGTGGACGTGCCGAATTCGACGCTGATGATCGTCTACGATGCGGACCGCTTCGGCTTATCGCAGCTGCATCAGCTGCGCGGACGGGTCGGGCGAGGAGAGCATCAATCCTACTGCGTGCTCATTGCCGACCCGAAGAATGAGGTGGGGAAAGAGCGCATGAAGGCGATGACGGACACGAACGACGGCTTCGAAATCGCGCGGCGTGACCTCGAGCTGCGGGGGCCGGGCGACTTCTTCGGCACGAAGCAGAGCGGTGCACCGGAGTTCCGGATCGCCGATATGGTCACCGATTTTGAGGTGATGGAGCAGGCGCGCGACGATGCCGCGGCGCTGGTAGGCCGCTCCGACTTCTGGACGGAGGCCGTCTTTATGCCGCTGAAGCAGTATTTGCAGCGGGAGCACATTTTTAATAGCGAGCTGCTCGATTAAAAGAAATAGGTACACATGGCCAAGCACTCCGTCATAGACTTTACTGTGTGACATCTGTCCAAACGGATGCAGCAGGCGTCGGCTCGTCCGGTGCGCTGCACAGAGGAGGTGCGGGGCATGAGCTATACCAAGTATGGGTTTGATCCTGCGCAAGTGGAGCGGATTAAGCTGAAGATGAAAAATCCCGAGACGAAGGAACGGGTAAAAATGATTTTGCAAGGTGTCACCAAGTACGATCTGCAGGACCGCGTTAAGGTGCGCCGCTTTGTCGGGATGCTGACTAAGGTGCTCGGGGAGAAGGTCACGGAGCAGCAAACCGAGCAGCTGGTCAATTTCGTCATCGCGCAAAAAATTGATCCGAACAATACGTTTCACTTGATCAAACTGTGGGGCATGTTCCGCTGATGCGGGCATGCTCTTTTTTTTATGCGGTTCTTTAGGTGGAGGTAGCCCCCAGGTCAGATCAGGAACTGCCGGCGGTACGTCTGCGGGCTGACGCCGACGATCCGTTTGAAGACGCCGATAAAGGAGTCGATGTCCTTGTACCCGACGCTGATGGCGATCGAGCTGATTTTGTGCTGCGTGGTGCGGAGGGCGTGGCAGCTATGGTGGATGCGGACATTTTGCAGGTAGCTGCGGAAGGTCTGGCCGGTGTGCTGCTTGAACAGCCGCTGCAGATGGCGCTCGCTCCATTGGCATCGTTCTGCCAGGTCGCTTAGCGTGAGGTCATCGCCGTAATGTCGGTCTACATAGTGAAGCACATGAGAGAAATGAGCTGCGCCTTCGCTCGAAACGGATAGGGTTGGGAGCTCATGCTGAAGGCGATAGGCCTCGACGATCAGCTGTAGAAGAAGCGCGTACAGGTAGGTGTGGGAGCCTGTCCGGGTGAGCGCGTACTCTTGATGAAGCTTCACGAAGAGCGGCTCCATTGCGCCGGTCGCGTCCATGATGGAAGAAGGGGAGAGCGAAGCTCCCTTAAGTCGGTTCACCTGCTCAGTAATGTGCGGATCGTCGATCAGGACGGCCACTTGATCCAAGGCCTGTGGCGTAAAGACGCAATTGTAGACGACGAGCGGGTTTTTTTGCGCATCGGCGGAGCTGGGCCGGAACACATGGGAGATGCCCAGCGGAATGATGAACAGCTGGCCTTTTTTCGCGGTCTCGACTTGGTTTTCCATGTGATGAAACCCTTTGCCTTCAGCGACATAGGCGAATTCAATAAAATCGTGCGAGTGAAGCGGCAGGTCGAAGTCCTCCACCGCCCGGTTGACATAAATATGGAAGCTGCTGCCGAAAACCCGCTCAGCCGTTAAGGTTTGCTGCGGTCGTTTCATGCCAGGTGCACCTCGCGTTAGTTCGTTCATTTTGGCGTGTTTGCCGGGATCGGATGTCGCTTTTACAAGGACTGAGTGAAACCGTTTTCCAATATAATTATACTCGATAATGCTCGAATGAACTATGTGAAAGGTTGTGGCTGGCATGTTGGAAGTGACGAAGCTTCGTTGTGAATATTTGGACAATCCGCTGGGCCTGGATGTGGCGCATCCCAGAATCAGCTGGCAGCTCCGCTCGGATCGCCGGGGTGTGGTGCAGTCTGCGTATCAAATTCAAGTGAAGGAAGGCTCGCCGGAAGGGGACGCGATCTGGGATTCGGGACGCGTGGAGTCGGAGCAGTCGGTCCATATCGCATTAACGGAGCTGACGATTCAGCCGCGCACACGTTATTACTACCAGGTCCAGGCCTGGGATGGACAGGGGGCTTGCTCCGGTTGGTCGGCTCCGGCGTATTGGGAGTCAGGGCTGCTTCAGCACTCGGCGTGGCAGGCGCAGTGGATCGGTGTGCCCGCTGGAAGCGGGATAGCAGAGGAGCCATGTCCATACCTTCGACGGACCTTTCAGGTCAGCGGCGCTATTCAGTCGGCTAGACTGTATGCTACCGCCCTCGGTGTATACGAACTCGAGCTGAACGGGCAGCGGGTCGGGGACAGCTATTTTACCCCGGGATGGACCAGCTATGAGCATCGGCTGCAGTACCAGACTTACGATGTGACGAGCCTGCTGCAAAACGGGGCGAATGCGATCGGTGCGGTGCTTGGCAACGGGTGGTACGGAGGCTTCCTTGGCTGGAAGGATAAAAAGCAGCTGTACGGCGATCAAACGGCCCTGCTGGTGCAGCTCCACGTGACCTATACCGACAGGCGGGAGGATGTGATCGTCTCGGATGAACAGTGGAAAACGGCGGGGAGCCCGATCCTCATGTCCGAGATTTATCACGGGGAGACGTACGACGCGCGTCTGGAAACACCGGGCTGGAGCCTGTCTTCGTTTAACGACAGCGAGTGGGGGAATGCGACTGCGTTTTCGATCGACAAGTCGATTATCATCGCTCAGGAGAACGTGCCTGTCCAGAAAGCAGAGGCGCTGAAGCCGATTGCCTTGATCACAACCCCTAAAGGCGAAACGGTGCTCGATTTCGGGCAAAACATGGTCGGCTGGGTTCGGTTTACGGTTCGGGGCACAGCCGGTCAGGAAGTCGGCTTGGAGCATGCGGAAGTATTGGACCACGAAGGCAACTTTTACACCGACAACTTGCGCAGCGCTAAGCAGTATGTGCGGTACATTATAGGATCGGAGCAGGAAGAGACGTACGAGCCGCGTTTTACGTTCCAAGGCTTCAGATATGTCAAGCTGAGCGGCTTTGGCGATGACGTCCGGTTGGACGACTTTACCGGTGTCGTGCTGCATTCGGCGATGGAGCGAACGGGCCATTTTGCCTGCTCCGATGCTCTGGTCAACCAGCTGCAGCATAACATCCTCTGGGGGCAAAAGGGCAATTTTCTCGATGTGCCGACCGACTGCCCGCAGCGCGACGAGCGCCTTGGCTGGACCGGGGATGCGCAAATGTTTATCAGCACGGCTTCGTTTCTGATGAATGTCGCGCCGTTTTTCACCAAGTGGCTGCGGGATTTGAAGGCGGATCAGCTCGATAACGGCGGGGTTCCATTTGTTATACCGGATGTGCTGTCCAAGATCGATCCGGCCAGCCGGCATTCCTCCGCTGCCTGGGGCGACGCCGCCGTCATCTGCCCATGGACGCTCTACCTGAGCTATGGGGATACGCGCATTTTGGAGGAGCAGTACGAAAGCATGAAAGCCTGGATCGGCTACATTCGCAGCCAGGGCGTTGATCCGTACCTGTGGAACACCGGCTTTCATTTCGGCGATTGGCTGGGGCTGGATTCGAAGCCGGATACGTATATTGGCGCTACCGACCGGGATTTCATCGCCACTGCGTTCTATGCCTACTCTACGTCGCTGCTGGTGAAAACCGCTAAGGTGCTCGGCAAGGAGGAGGATGCGAGCGAGTACGAGCGGCTGCTGGGCCGGATCGTAGAGGCGTTCACGGAGGAGTTCGTGACGCCATCCGGACGGCTGTCCGTTCCGACGCAGACGGCTAACGTCTTGGCGCTCATGTTCGGACTCGTCCAAGGAGCGGCGAGAGACCGTGCGGTCAACAAGCTGCTGGCGCTGCTGGAGGAGAGCAAGACGCATCTGACGACCGGGTTTGTCGGCACGCCGTACTTGAACCTGGTGCTGAGCGAGAACGGCCACCACGATGTCGCCTGCAAGCTGCTGTTTCAAACGGATTATCCTTCGTGGCTGTATCAGATTACGAAGGGCGCGACGACGATCTGGGAGCATTGGGACGGCATCAAGGAGGACGGCAGCTTCTGGAGCCGGGATATGAACTCCTTCAACCATTACGCCTACGGCTCGATCGGCGACTGGCTGTACCGTTATGTGGCCGGTATTCAGGCGGATGAGGCCGGGCCGGGCTACAAGCAGTTCCTTGTTCGGCCTCACGTCAGTCCGGGACTCACTTGGGCGGAAGCCCGTATGGAGTCGATGTACGGCGAGATCGGCTCTTCTTGGCGGCAGCTGGAGGGTGGGACCTTGGAGGTTAAAGTCACGGTGCCGCCGAATACGAACGCCAGCGTTCTGCTGCCGGACGCCCGGACGGAGGGCTTGCTGGAAAGCGGCTCCCCGGCGATAAACGCTGAAGGGGTGCGGCTTGCGGAGACGACCGACCAAGGCGTGCGGCTGGTGCTTGGATCAGGTCAGTATCACTTCACCTACCCGATCAGCAGCTAATAAATCAAAACAGACCACGGCGAGGTTGGATAATACCATCGTCGTGGTTTTTTTGTATTCAAAAATATTCACTTGCATAACGAACCTATGTTCGGTATATAATATATAATAAGAATATATGTTCGCATCATGGTGGTGAAATAATGGGTATGAATCCAAGAGTCGAAACCGAAGAAGATATTCAAGTCATCAAGGAGTACACATTGCTGCCCATTTTGCTGGATATGTTGGCCAGAGATATTGACGAACTCAAGCTGTACAAGGATAAGCTGGTGTACCATCATGTGATTTATTATCTTCAGGAAGTGCAAAATTGTATTTATCCGGAACTGCAAACCGTTCGAAGCCGAATGAAGCGGCAGGACATTAAAGTGCTGACGACCGAAATGAATGCGCTGGGTATCGAAGTGGAATACAAGGTTCGCGGCTATATTCATCATTTTCGGATGCTGCGAAGCTTGGTGAAGGCGGAGCTGATGACCATGCTGATGAACTTGCGGAGGCGGTTGCAATGACGGGAACAAGCGAAAGAACGATTTTTCTGGCGGATTGCCAGAGCTTTTATGCCAGTGTGGAGAAGGCGGATCATCCGGGCCTTCAGGGGAAGCCGGTGGCGGTGGCCGGCGACCCGGCGCGCCGTTCGGGTATTATTTTGGCGGCCTGTCCGATTGCCAAGAAGGCTGGCGTCACGACGGCGGAGCGGCTGGGCGAGGCGCTGGCCAAGTGTCCGGAGCTTGTCGTTATGCGTCCGCGCATGCAGCATTATATCGATGTTTCCCTTATGATTACGGACATTTATAAGGAATATACGGATCTGGTGGAGATTTTCTCTATCGATGAGCAGTTTCTGGACGTGACCGGAAGCCTGCACATGTTCGGGGATCCTCTGACGATTGCCCGCTCTATTCAGCAAAAGGTTATGCAGCAAACCGGCGTTTGGGTGCGAGTCGGCATCAGCTCCAATAAAATTCTCGCCAAAATTGCCACGGACATCTGGGCGAAGAAGAACAAGGAAGGCCTATTTGTTTTACACAAAGCCGATATTGAGAAGCTCTGGAGCGAGCCGGTGCACAAAATGTTCGGCGTCGGCTCCCGGATGAGTGCGCATTTTGCCCGACTGGGCATGCATACGATCGGCGATATTGCGCAGACCCCGCTGCCGAAACTCCAAGAAAAATTCCGCCTGCGGTTCGGCAAGCAAAGCGATATTCACGCCGAGGTTATGTGGCGAACCGCGAACGGAATTGACGACTCTCCCGTGACGCCGGGCACGTTCCATACGCCGCCCAAATCCGTGGGCCATATGATGACGCTGCCTAGAGACTATATCGAGACCTCCGAGGTGGATACGATCCTGCTGGAGCTGACGGAGGAGGTGTGCCGGGATTGCCGCCGTAAGGGCTATATGGGGTGGGTGGTGTCGGTCAGCTGCATGTGCAGCCCTTACGAGGCGCCTACGGGCTTCTCCCGCCAAATGAAGATGCCGGACCCCACCAACAATACGAACGCGGTATTTGAGTCGGCTAAGGTGCTGTTTTATCGGTACTGGGATAAAATGCCGGTTCGGCGCATTGGCATCATGCTCAGCAATCTGATCGACGATGACGGCTATCAGCTGACGCTGTTCCAGGATCAAGTGAAATCCAGAGCCTTGGATAAGGCCACGGATCAGATCAAGGACCGGTACGGCAGCGCCGCGATCGTCCGCGCCTCGTCGGTCACCGCATCCGGGCAGGCGCTCGACAGGTCGAAGAAAATCGGAGGACATTTTAGATGAGCAAGAAACTCGAAGGCAATGGGCTGTGGGAATCCAGCCGCATGATGCTCCCGCAGCATAAAGAACAATCGATGTCGAGTCACCAGGGTGCGCCTTCGCTGAACCAGGAGCCGCCGAGCCGCAAGGAGCTCGAGATGATCCGGGATTCGATCCTGCTTCCGATGGCTCTTCGCATGGTCGAAAAGATCAGCGTGGATGTGGAACGCTCCTCGCAGACGCTGAAGCTGATGTACGCGGCCGCGACCAAAATTTTGGCGATCACGATCCGCGAGGATGTAAAGAAAACGAAGAAGGCGCTGCTCGAGCGAGATATCCGCGTCTTCGACGAGGCCAAGGATGACGCCGCGCTTCACTATCGGTACGTGTGCCGCGGCCGTGAGGATCGGCTGATCATGACCAAAGAGTTTATGAAGGCCGGCATCAGCGTCAAAATCGGACATTACGTGCAGGGGCTTGTCACGCTGCTTCAAGAGGCGGCTACCAAGCCTAAATAATATAGCCCAAAAGGATGTGCTCGCTTCGTATGATGGTGGCGACCGCATCCTTTTCTCATGTTATGCGTATTAATGGATACAGATTAGAGTAGAGCCAGCAACTATAGAACAAGAAAGGAGTGCTGATAGCCGTGTCCCGATTGGAATATCGATTGTATGCCGAGGGCAGTGAGACGTATCCGCTGCTGTATTATTATGACCGGATCGGCAAAGACGAGGTGCTGCTTCGCTTTGCGTGCGATTATTTTATCAAGGATGGGCGGGTGTATGAGAAGACGTCCTGCGCTGTCGAAGCTTCATGCTATGTGATCTATGTCCAAGAGGCCGAGGACGAACGCGTGATGCCATTATGGGGAACCCCGAAGGGCTTTAGTCGTCGGGCAATCACCATGGAGCTGAGGGAGTATCAAGAGGGAACCGCCGATTATCCGCTCATTCGCACGTTCAGCTTCCCTGATCCGCAGGAGGCGCTGCTGCATTTGCAGGCAAATTATTTGATGGTGGGGGACACGGAGTGGTGCCGCACCTCGGCTGAGATTGATGAGGACCGGGAAACGTATGTGTTCTACGCCGTTCCGAACCACTGAACATTGAAACCGACAGGAGGGATTGTCCATTGGAACAGCAGCAAGACAGCGGAAAGCCGATGAAGCGAACGCTGTCCACTCCTAAAATGTTGAAGCTGTTCGTGGCTTCGACCCTGCTTCTGGGCGCGACCGGCTGCTCCGGCTCGCAGTCCAATTGCGTCGATCAGAATAACGACGGCTATTGCGATAACGGCAGTGGCAGCAGCAGCGGCGGCCGTGCCTACTTTAACTCCAGTGGCAGCTCGGGGAAATCTGGCACCTCGACCGGCGGGATTTCGTCAGGCTCGCATGGCGGGCTTGGCAGCAGCGGTTCGTCCAGCTCTTAAGGAACAGCGATGAAAGGTGGAGAATCATAGGGATGACAACAGCAGGTCGAAGCGAGACGCTGCCGAGCGAGTATGCCCTTCGGCGGGAAGCGATCTATGGCCCGCTTCGGCAGGAAGGCGTGTTTACTTGGGACCGCATGTACGATGAGGAATATGCGCTGGCGGGACTATACCGGCTGCCGCGTGAGCAGCACCGGGAGCTGCTGGCCGCAGCAGAAGCGCTAGGGCGCGTCTATGCCAAGACGGCAGCTGCGGTGCAGCAGGGACCACCGGACCTGTGGTCCGAGCTCGGGCTGCCGGAGGCGGCGTTCGGTGCGATCGCGCTGCGCTATGATCCTGCCGTGCCGACGCTGATCGGCCGGTTTGATTTTGCGTACACGCCGGGCGGGCTCAAAATGCTGGAGTTCAACAGCGATACGCCGACAGGCATTGTGGAAGCGTTCCACGTCAACGGCCGCGTCTGCGCAGCGTACGGGGCCGTGGACCCGAACCAGGACTGCAGCGGCCGGCTGCAGGACGCCTTTCGCCGGCTGCTCGGCGTATACCGCGAAGCGGGCGACCGGACGGAGCGGGTCGTCTTCAGCGCGCTCGATTGGCACGAAGAGGATGCGGGAACGACCCGCTACTTGCTCGCACAATCGGGTGTGCCGGGAGCCCGCTTCGTGCCTTTAGCCGACCTTCGCGTCGCGGGGGAGCGGCTATGGGCGCCTGCGTCCGACGGGAGCCAGGGGGAGCACGAGCCGGTTGACGTGCTGTACCGGCTGCATGCGATCGAGAAGCTGGCGGAGGACCGTGATGAGGACGGCTACCCGACCGGGAAGCATGTGTTAAGGCTGATTGCGGACCGTTACCTCGCTGTGATCAACCCGCCGTCGGGCTTCGTTTCGCAAACGAAGGCGCTGCAGGCGCTGATCTGGAATTTGCATGAAGCGGGGCAATTTTTTACGCAAGAGGAACATCAGGTGATCGCAACCTACATGCTCCCCACGTACCTGGAGCCGTGCTTCGAGGAAGGCACTGCGTATGTAGCGAAGCCGATACTCGGCCGTGAGGGCAGCGGAGTGACGATTTACGGTGAGAGCGGAGCTATTCAAGAGAAGAACGGCGAGAGCGAATATTCGGATCAGCCGATGGTTTATCAGCAGTACGCGGAGCTGCCGGAGGTTCAGGTGGAGACGCTCGCCGGGCCATATCATGGCCGACTCTTATGGGGCTGCTTCCTCATCGACGGCCGAGGCGCTGCGGTGATCGCCCGGGTTGGCGGACGCATTACGAGCAATCTGTCGTACTATTTACCGTCAGCGCTTAGCTGACACACCACCGCAGGAGGGATGACCCGAATGACGCAATGGGCTGCGATCGTAAATTTTTTGATTTATTTAGGAGTGACGGTGCCGCTGATGGGCGTGGGCCTTTTGTTTTTCAACCTGACTACACCGTACAGTGAATTCGGCTTGATCCGCCATGGCGGGGAAGTGACTGATCCGGCGAAGGTCGCGGCAGGAAAAGCGGCAGCCTACGATCTGGGCGGAAAAATGATCGGTCAGGTGCTCGTACTTGCTTCGGCCGTGTATCATTCCCTCGGGCTCCTTGATTTGATTGTCTGGGGCTTGATCGGCATTGCATTTCAAATTATCATTTTCTATTTCTTCGAGCTGCTGACACCGTTTAAAGTGCTGGCTGAAATTCCTAAAGGCAATGTAGCGGTCGGCATTTTTTCTTTTTGTTTAAGCTTGGCGTCGGGGCTGCTCATGGCCTCGCTAATCAGCTACTAAAGCATCGCGTGACACCGTCAGGAGATTAGTCCTGGCGGTTTTTCCTGTGTAAACAATTATAAACGACAGGAATCGCCAAAAGGTTGCAGAAACCACAAAAATTTTTTCCTAAATTTTCTAGGAACGGCTGACGATAAAAACTATGACCCTGACCGTTACATGAAATCGGGATCAAATTGCACTTAGGTGAACTAGAGAGGAGAGAAGAATACTGATGTACCGGTTAGACAAGAAGATGCGTCTCGGGTGGTTGAGCCTGGTGTTCACCCTCATCGTCAGCCTGATAGCGCCGATGCAAGCTTTTGCAGCAAATGGCGATGTCAAAGGGATTGAATTCGAGAACGCAACGCCTGTGTTTCTGTATGTCGAGCAGCAAACGGCGCAGCTGAAAGTGCTGGCTACCATTGAAGGGGCGGAAGCGAAAAAAGACGTGACCAGCGACGCCGTATGGGTATCGTCCGCACCGCAGGTCGTGAAAGTCGACAAAGGGCTGCTGACGCCGCTCGGCAAAGGAAATGCAACGATCACGGCCAAGTACAAAGGCTTTACGCTGACCTTGAGCGCCACGTCCAGCTTTTTGTTCGAGGAGCTGAAGTTAAGCACCGATACCGCCATCGACTTGGATCTCGGAGCACCGGCGATGGAAGTGAACGCGTTCGCAGTGGAAGCGGATGGCCATTCGTATGATGTTTCCGACGATGCGGCATGGACATCCTCTAACGCGACTGTCGCAACTGTAAGCAATGGCATGATCATAGCAGTCGGGAAAGGATCGACTACGATCACCGTCAAATACAAAGGACTGTCTGACTCCGTCAAAGTGAACGTCGCATCCCCTTACACGTCCTTGCAAATCGAAGGTGCTGCGGGACTGGAGCTCATGGTAGGCCAAGAGGACACGGCGTTGAAGGCTAAAGCCGTCTTAACGGGCGGTTCCTATGAAGAGGTGACGGACAAAGGGACGTGGACAACCTCCAATACCTCCGTGCTGACCGTAGAGAAGGGGAAGCTCAAGGCGGTGGGCGCGGGTACGGCCAAAGTGGCGGTCAGTTATTTGGGCGTCACTGCGGATACGCAAGTGATCATACGGCTTCCCTATCAAGCGGTGATCGTCTCACCGCAAAAGGACCTGTACATGTTTACCTCCGATTCGCCGGTACAGCTCAGCTCGTTTGTCAGCAACGATGCGATAAGCCGATCAGAGGTTACACTGCAGGCCAGCTGGTCCACCAGCAATCCGATGGTAGCATCGGTCAGCAACGGCTTGGTCTCACCGAAGGCGGTGGGAAAAAGCACGATCAAAATCAGCTATCGCGGCTTGACGAAAGAGCTCGCCGTTACGGTTCTGCCCGTCATCTCCAAAGTGACCATCGATTCGGAAGACATCACCTTGTTTAAAGATGAAATGCGTGATCTTCCATCGGTGAATGGACAAGACCTGGACGAAGAGGAGCTTGACTTTTCACCGCTGGCTGAATGGGTATCCGATCACGAAGACGTCGCCAAAACCGTAAATGGCAAGCTGGTGGCTGTCCATCCTGGAACGGCTCAGCTGACGGTCACGATGAAAGGATTCACGGATACGGTGAAAGTGACCGTGCAGGAAAAAGTGTTAGTCGTACGCCCCGAGATGACGAACCTGAGCATCGTTGTCGGGAACGAAGTTAGCTTGCCATCCGTCAAAGCCATTTTTGAAGACGGCACTGAACAGGATATCGGCTCACTCATTACGTGGAAGCCGTCATCGCCGAACTTGCTGGTCAAGGAGGGCAAGCTGAAGGCGCTGCTCAGCGGCAAAGTCAATTTGGTGGGAACCTATTTGAACAAAAGCGTGACCATTCCGGTTCTGCTGGAAGAACCGCTGGACGGCTTGACGGTGGAACCGGGGTCCATTGAGTTAAATCCCGGGCGCAGCCAATCCATCCGTGTCAAAGGCGCTTACGCCGATGGGAACGAAGTGCTGCTTACGACCAAGGTCGTATGGACTTCTTCGGATAGCAGTGTTGCGTCCGCCAAGGGCTCTTTTGTCAAAGCGGTCGGAGAAGGGACAGCGACCCTTACCAGCTCGTACCAGGGCAAGCCGCTGAGCATTCAAGTCAAGGTCGTTCCAAAGCTAATGAAGCTGCAGGCTTCCGACACATCGGTGAAGGTGAAAGCAGGGGAAACGGCAGTCGTTCACGTTCAAGCATTGTATGACAATGGGGCAGCGGTCGACGAAACCGAAGAAGCGATCTGGACGTCCTCTAACACGTATGTGGCGACCGTATCCGGCGGTGTGATTACAGGAGTGAAGAAAGGCTCGGCAACGATCAAAGCTACATTCAATAAGAAAACCGTCAGTATCCGCGTTACAGTCAATTAGGAGACCGGCGACACGAGCAGCATTCCGTACATCTAGTGCGGATGCTGTTTTTTATTTTCCCTTCATCCTATCCAATTCTAAAGAAATTTTAAGTGAATTGCGTCATAAAATGCATGTTCAAATCATATATATTGTCTATAATTGAAGTTATATGGGAAAAGGGGTCGAAAAATGTATTATTGTATCCTTTGCGGTGAAATCCATCACTCTAATTACAAGACGCTCGAAATGACGAGCGAATGGATCTTCAAGACGGGCTTTCGATACATCAACGATACGCTGTATTCAGCCGGCGTATGTCAGCAATCCATATGCGCAAGCCAGCCCGCGCAGGTACAGGTACAGTCGGCAACCGCGTAGAAATTTTACAGCAGGGCAGAACAGTGAATAAACAGCGAGCAAACGGACATAATACATTACGACGGTGAGTAGTGAGGTGTTGTTCCGTTGGGCTATCCTGACGAGAAAGACCAGGGAAGTTGTTCTTGAATCGACCATAGAAGCGAGGAGATGTGCCAAAGACACGGATAACGCGTTATGGTAAATACCGAGCTGACCAAGAGGTTCTAGGCAAGAGTACCAACTGAATCCATTCACCGTTAAGAAGAACTCCGCAAGGGGTTCTTTTTCTAGGTTGCGATAACCGTTGCAACAAAGGAGGATGCAGGATGGCAATTGAAGTTGGCGAAGTGTTCACCCTTGTGGATGAAGAAGAGATGGAGCAGGAAGTCGAAGTGCTGGGCGCGCTAACGATCGAGGAGCAGAACTACATAGCGGTCGCTTATTTGGACGAGCTGGAAGAGGAGTCGGCGGAAGAGGATGTCGATGTCTTTTTCCTGCGTGTGGCGGACAATGATGAATTGTCGGCTATCGAGAGCGACGAGGAATTTGAGAAGGTGTCTGCGGCCTTTGACGAGGCGATGGAGCCGGAATAATATGAAGCCGTCATAGAAAAGGAAAAAGAACGCTTCCCGATCAACCGGGGAACGTTCTTTTTTCATGGGCTTACGATGGATAAGTTCCTGGGTATGCGCCTGGATAATACGGATAGGGGTAAGGAGATGGGTAGGGATATGGATAAGCTGGCGGATATGGGTAAGGATAAGGGGAATAGGGAACAGGAATCGGTACGACTAGCGGATAAGGGGGATAGCCGTGGTAGCCATGATGAGGATAATAATCCGTATGACCGGTGTGACCGATGTATGTTCCTGTATGGCCGCTATGAACGACAGGGCGAGACAACTCTTCAGACATCGAATATGCTCCCTTCATGAAATTACACAATACACTATGCCCAAAGCAGGAAAAGGGTGCCCATAGGCAGCACAAATAGCCCCTAGGAACTATGGAGATGACCAAACACGCTCACCAAGCGGTCACCGACCATCGGTTGTCGCAAGCTCAGAGAAAAAGGCGAATGCTGCGGTTGCCCGGGAAATGATTCGAGAGAGGTCTTTTTTGAACAATTCGTGAAACTCCAAGCAGGAGCCGGGTTACTCGACACGGTTCGAGATCCTTTTTGGTGCAAAGGTGATACAGTAATCCATAGGCAGAAAAAATGAACATGGCGGGTGTTATATGATCGAGATGGTGGAGAGAGAAGAAGGGTTTAGTCTGAACCAGGCCTCCAGCCTGCTTGGCTTGGATCAACACCGAATGGCGTACATTATTCAAAACATGGAATCTAGAGGGTATCAGTTTACTCGCAGCTCGGCCGGGACGATTGAAATTCACGAGCAGGATCTGATGATGATTCTTTGTTTTACGTAGCGGGGGCCTCATAAAACAACGAAACGCTGATTCCACGAATCAGCGTTTTTCATTGTTCATGGATTAAGATTAAGCCCACGTCCATTCTTAAGCACTGAGCCAGCGACTGACCGCACAAGGCGGTTGCGGCTGAAATTTTGGCCACGGTCGGGGGCCTAGTTCTCGTACTTCTCGATTCGGTTAATGGTCAGATGGTCGCTGTGCTCCGCCATAAAGTCATAAAAATCATCCGCCGTGGCAAAAAAATAGGTTTGATCATTGGTTACCACCGAATATAACGGCTCCTCTGTGAACATAAGTCATCAACCCCCTTAGGCCCAATTTATGATGCAAATGCGGCAAACATACGGGGGTGTACGTAACTTTTTAAACCGGTGTATTAGGAAAAAACGCGGTGCAGCAGCGGAAGAAAATCGCCGATTCGAAGTCCGAAGCATACGTTATAAAAAAAGGGAGTTGATTCACTATGGCCAAGGGCTTCGATTGCTCCACACCGCTTAGTGCTGCCAAAGCTCAAGTGTTTGCTAGTCAAGGGTATATCTTTGTCGGTCGCTACCTGGCGGACCCCGGTTCATGGAAACGACTTTCACCGGCGGAGGCACAGGACATTACGGATGCAGGTTTGTACATCGTCTCTTTTTTTGAACGCTATGCCAATCGGGCAGGTGAAGGAGCAGCAGCAGGAACGGAAGATGGCCAGCTCGCGCTCCAATATGCCGGGGAGGTTCAGCAGCCCGAAGGCTCGACCATTTACGCTGCAGTAGACTACGACGCTTCGGCGAACGATTTTGACGCAATCGAGGCGTACATGCGGGCGTTTAATGAACAAATCAACGGCTACGAGCTCGGTGTATACGGTTCCTACTCCGTGGTCAAAGCGATGTATGAGCGCGGCGTAACGAGCAAGCTGATGCAGACCTACGCCTGGAGCGGGGGCAAGAAGTTCGACCCGATCAGCATTTATCAGTACCAGAATGACATTTCCCAAAACGGGATTGAAATTGATTTGGATGAATCGAATGGAGATGCGGGAGGGTGGAAGGTTGGGGGCGTGATTACTCCCGAACCGGCAGAGCCGCAGCTGGCGCCAGAAGATGCCAATAAAGTGATCGCTTACTTGAGCGCGGGCTATATGGCCATCGAGGATCCGGCAGGACGTGAGGAATTTCACCGGCTAGCCAATGAGCTGCGCAAGGCATCAGGTCAACCAACCGCTTAATAAAGTGGTCCATGAAATCGATAAAACCTGTGAAGCTCCTTCACAAAAATAATTCACAAAAAATGTTACCAGCGGATGTATATTCTTCTTCAAAACGGACCATCCTAATATCATCGACATCCGAAAATGTCGTAGACAACCGCGGAGAAGACTTACGTTCCCCATAAGCTCTTCGTCCGGTTTCTCCTCTCCCATGAAGGGCCTCGTCGCGAGACGGGGCCTGAAATCATTTATAGCTGAAAAAGCGCCCACCAGCCCTAACATAAAAACCAAACAAAGACCCTCTCACTAAACGAGAAGGTCTTTTCATATTTCACTTTATTTGGCTCGAACAAATGAAGCTTTATCAACAATTTCTCCCCCGCTAAAAAATAATTGGGCATAAGTATCAGCTTTATCTTTAATTTTATATTCGTATACTTTTTTGTCGTTTTGGTCACCAACGTATTTGCCTTGCGCACCAAGCTGCTTGGTTACATCGTCGAATTTAAGAGACAGCTGCAAATCGTCAAACTGCTTCCACGTAATTTCAGGCTCCGACTGCGGTGTTGCAGCTGGATTAGATGTATTAGACGACGATTTGTTGGGTGTTGTGCATCCAACCAACAAAATAGAAATGGAAGCCACCATCAAAATCCATTTAACAAAAGAAATCATGAAAAAGCATCCTTCCCCGAGTCAATTTCCCTCAGTTGCATAAAATGATCTCATAGCGTTTCTTTGTATAAAATATCCATTAGATTATTTCTTTATACAGTAGAGCCTACGGCCTACTCATGGATATCGCCTGCTTCCATTCATAAGGTCAACTCAGTAGGAGGTATTATACCATTCCGCTATTTGCTTTGTCATAATATGGGTGACGAAAATATGTTTTACGAGGAAATCCGACATTATTTTTTTGGATTTTTTGTGCAAAAGAAGACGTTTATGGTACGATAGCATTACTATTAAGGGGTAAAGGATGACACAGGATGAGAGTCGTATCGGGCAGTGCCAAGGGACGGCCGCTCAAGGCGGTGCCGGGCATGGGAACAAGGCCCACAACGGATAAAGTGAAGGAAGCGGTGTTCAGCATGATCGGCCCTTATTTTGACGGAGGGCATGTGCTGGACCTGTTTGCAGGTACGGGGGGACTAAGCATTGAGGCGCTCAGCCGGGGGATGGAGCACGCCGTGTTGACGGACTTGGATAAAAAAGCGATCGACACAATTCGCCTCAATTTGCAGGCAACCGGACTAAGCGGCAAGGCGGAAGTATACCGTAATGACGCACAGAAAGCGCTGAAGGCGCTAAGCAAAAGGGAAATGAGCTTTGATCTGGTGTTTTTGGACCCGCCATATAAGCTCAAGATTATTACTGAACTGCTCGAAGAGCTGCTGCAGGGGAACCTGCTGTCGGACGGAGCCCGTGTAGTCATCGAGCATGATGCGGAGGACAAGTACGAGGAGCCGGTCGGTGCGCTGGAATGGATCCGCCGAGCGGAGTATGGGGATACGGCGATCACGATTTACCGTAACGTTAAGGGAGCTGAGATAGATGGATGAAAAGGAACAAGTAATTGTCTTCGAACAGCATGGCTTTAGGGCGGCGGTATACCCGGGGAGCTTCGATCCGGTGACGAACGGCCATCTGGATATCATTCACCGGGCTGCGAAGGTATTCGATAAATTGATTGTGGCAGTACTCAACAATACCAGCAAAAATCCGTTGTTTACAGTCGACGAGCGGAAGGAGCTGCTGCGCCAGGTGACCTCTGATTTGCCCAACGTAGAGATCGACAGCTTCCGTGATTTGCTGATTAATTATATGAAGCAAAAAAATGTGAATCTCATCGTCCGGGGGCTGCGCGCGGTAACGGACTTCGAGTACGAGCTGCAGATGGCATCTACGAACCGGAAGCTGAGCGAGGATATAGAAACCTTTTTTATGACGTCGACACCGCAGTATTCCTACTTAAGCTCCAGCATTGTAAAAGAAATAGCCCGTTTTCACGGGCCGGTAACCGACTTGGTGCCGGCAGAGGTAGAGAAGGCGCTGAGAGCCAAATACAGTGCAAAACCATAGTCAACCGATTCGGCGTTTTGACTTGAACAGGCTGGCGGTGAAGATAGACAGCAGCAGCAGAAGCAAAAGGATGACTCCGAACTGCAGCAGCATCGGGCTGACCATCGACCAGAGGCTGCTTTGATCATTGAACCAGCCGGTGCTAAGGGCAGGACGGCCGGCGAAGACGGGCTGCTCTATTTCGCGGGATAGCCAGCTCGTTAACGGCGTCCACGAGAGGATCGTCAGCACGAAGGCGATGCCGCCGTGATGAACGCGAGAGACCAGAAAGCGAGAGAAGCGCAGATCGGTCGAAGCGGTCAAGCTTTTCACCTGCGCATGGGTGGACAAGCCGCCCCAGGCGAGAAACAAGCTTAGAAGCGCATACTGGCCGCTAAAGGGAAGGGTGTCCGAAAGCGGCTGGGCCAGCTGGGCCATGGCGAAAGCGCCCAAGTTCGGCTCCAGCAGTCCGGTCAGCATCGCAGTGAACAGCGAGGAAGCGTCCGTAGGATTCATCCCGAGAAGCGCGCCGATGCTGGCTGCGATTGTGCCGAACTGGAGGTGCGAGAGGATTTGCAGCATAACGGAGAACATCATGATGCAGCCTCCGATGATAAAAAGCTGCTGTATGCTGGCGATCACCGCATCGCCCAGGAGCTTGCCGAAGGTGCGTCCATCGCGGCTTTTGGCCCGGCGCATCGAATGGAAGCTATGGGCGAGCCAGCTGGCTCGGGCAGGGCCATTGGGTGGGTCGGGCAGCACCTGTTTGGCCGGTACGGCGCTTTTCGCCCCAAGGCCGATCCCAAAGCGGTGCAGCAGCATAAGCACGAAGCCGGACACGTAGTGAATGATGGCTAAGGCTAGTCCGGACGTAGGGTTTTGCAAAAAGCCGGTGCCGACGACGCCGATAATAAAGACGGGACTGAGCACGTGCGAGGCGGAAAGCAGACGCTCTCCTTCATCTCGCGTAAGCGTTCCATCTCTGCGAAGCTCGCCGACGGCGGCAGCCCCGGCAGGCGTGCCGGAGGTATAGCCGAGGGACAGCACCCAGCCGCCGATCCCGGGGAGACGGAACAAGGCGCGCATCAGCGGCTCGAACAGCCCGCCTAGGCCATGCAGCACGCCGAGACCCCGCAGCAGCTCGGTAATGATCAGGAAAGGGAGCAGCGCAGGGAACACCAGCTTCCACCAGAGATGAAGACCTTGAAGTGACGCCTGGAACGCACGGTCGGGAAACAAAATAATGCCGGCCACTAACCCCAAAGCGGAACCCCCAAGTAAGAGCGTAGCGAGACGGGGAGAGAACAGGGCTTGCCGTAGTTGCATCCAAATCACTCCAGCGCACAATAGAATGGTACATGTTTACGCTTTGTCCGCATGCTTTAGACCAAAGTATCAGTTCGAGACAATTAGCGTAGGCTAGAAAGAGATCGTGGCGAACGGGCAGGGGGCGAGGAGAATGGGAGAGGCTAGACAGATGAAACGCGCTTCACGCATCGTATTTTCGGTATTCAGTGCGATTGCGCTCGTGTATCTGGTTTATTTTTTACCGCTGCCGATGTATATCTTTAAACCGGGAACGGCGGAAGTGCTGGAGCCGATGGTGCATGTCAAACAGCCGGCGGCAGAGGATAAAGGGCAATTTATGCTCACAACGGTACGGGTGGCGGACGCAACGCTGTTCGGCTACCTGATGACGTTCGTACAGCCGTACCAGGAGCTGCGGATGAAGCAGGACTTGCTTCGCAAGAACGAAACCGAGCAGGAATACACCCAGAGGCAAGAAGTGGTGATGCTGTCTTCACAGGCGAATGCGATCCAGGCGGCGTACAACAAACTGAAGGTCCCGTATAAAATCAATACGGACGGCATCGTCATTCAACAGGTGTACCCGGACGTTCCGGCACATGCGGTATTGCAAGCGGGCGACTACATAGTGAAGGTCGGCGACATGCCGGTTACCACGCTAGAGGAGCTGCAAGGCTATTTCAAGTCGAAAAAAGCGGGCGATACGGTGTCCGTAAGCTACAAGCGCAAAGGTGTCACGGCGACGAAGGACATTCAGTTGGGGGTTCTGCCGAATGACGATGGCTCCAAACCGACCGAAGGGCAGCCGCAGCGTGCGGGGCTCGGAATTGTGCCGGCTGAGGTGCAGAGCATCAAGGCGGAATCGGAGGATAAGCAGGTGACGATTCAAGCCGGTGACATCGGAGGGCCATCCGCCGGACTGATGTTTTCGCTCGAAATCTACAACCGGCTGGTGCCCGAGGACATCACGAAAGGCTACAAAATCGCAGGGACCGGCGAGATTAATCCCAAGGGACAGGTCGGTGTCATCGGGGGCATTCAGCATAAAATCGTAGCGGCGGATAAGGCGGGGGCGGAAATCTTTTTCGCACCGAAGGATGCGCAGCTGCAAGGCCAATCCATCCCGAACTACTCTGATGCGGTGAAGCGGGCGGAAGAGATCCATACAAAAATGAAAGTCGTCCCCGTAGGCACGATGGACGACGCATTGAACTATTTGGCGGGACTTACGCCTAAGTCATAAATCTAACCAAGCTAGAGCTGCACCGGCGGCTCGTAGTAATCGCGAAACAAATCGCGCGGGCCGGGCGCCTCGTAACCGAGCGCATAAACGGACGTCGCGCGAAGCTCGAGGTCGAGCAGCGGATGTTCGCCTTCCGTTACTTTGGTCAGGACAGGGACCCTGGCGGTTTTCTTCATCCGCTTGAGCAGCTCGCGGCCTTTGCCGGAGAACCCAAGCACACGTAAATAAGGGACGCCGCGGCGCAGCACCTCGGAAGACAGCTCCTGCTTCGAATGGTTCAGCAGGATCCGGGTGAGCGTCCGCTGCAGCTTCGTACGGGTGTAACGCTTGGTTTTGAGCAGCGACAGCAGGGACTCCACCGTAGGGCCGCCGTTTGACCATGTCGGCAGCTCGGTTAAAGCACGCCGCAGGCGATGCTCCAGCCCCTCGGTGACTTCGTGGAAGCCGGCGAGCTGCTCTGGCGTATGATGCAGGAGCTGCAGCAGGAGCGGCTGTGCGTACCGCTCCCAGTCGATGGGCGCGCGTCCGGCTGCCCATTCACGCTCTAGGATGGCAAGCGTGCCCGGCGGTACATAGGGACGAATCCCCGATAACGAGCGCTCCTCGAATAGCAGCTTGCGAATAGCGGTAGCGCTTGCGATTTGTCGATCCGTAATGTCTGTTTGATGGTATCCGGCTTTCGTTCGGCCGATCGTTTGCGGCACAATCGAGCTGCCTAAGCGGTGCAGCGCGATCAAATAATGCAGGCCGAGCGTGTTATTCGGCTTGGCCAGCTCTTCCGCGTCGGCGCCAGGGATGAGCCGGGCGACCGCGCGGCTGTAGGCTGCCGGATACGGCGCTCCGGCCTTCAGCTCGCTTTGCAGCAGCGCGCGAAACGGCTCCGGCTCCTGATGAAGCAGCTCCGCTGCTTGGTTCAGCCAGCCGATGTCGCCGCTTTCGCTGCCGAAGCAAAGGCTGTCGACGACGCCGGTGGCGTCGAGCGCGGACACAGCGCCGTAGGCGAACCATTCCGCCGGCTGGGCGGAGTAGGCGACCGGCAGCTCTAGGACGACGTCAACGCCCATGTGCAGCGCCATTTCGGCGCGGGCCCACTTGTTCACGACGGCGGGCTCCCCCCGCTGCAGGAAGTGCCCGCTCATGACGCAGATGGCGGCGTCCGCTTCCGTTACCTTTTTCGATTGTTGGTAATGATAGTAATGTCCGTTATGCAGCGGATTGTATTCGACAATTAAGCCAACGGTACGCATAAGACCCTCCGTAAGACAAGTCAAGTCACATATTTCCAAACTTCGGTATGAAATTCACTATATCACGAACTGAAAATGTTGACAAAACAGAAGCGGAGTGGCTATAATAATCTTTGTTTGTTTGGGGTGATACTCATGTTCATACACTTGAAAGACCTAGTCTCTAAAGGCACCATCCGAGTGGAAGGAACGGAAGACTTGACTGATGTATTACCGAAGAAGGGCGACCTGCTCGGATTCGGACCGCTGCATGTGCAGCTGGAAGCACGGAATCAAGATGGGAGAGCCGAAGTATCCGGCGAGCTGAAGATTGATGTGGAGCAATCGTGTTCCCGCTGCTTGGCTCCGGTGCGGCAGAGCTTAACCATTCCGTTTCATGAAACGTTTGTGAAGGGTGAGGAGAAGGATTTTGACCCATCCGATGAGGAAGAAGTCGAGGACGACGAGGAAGAAGTACTGTATGTCTCGGACGATCGAATCGAGCTGAAGCCGATATTGGCGGAAGTTGTTTTGATGGGGCTGCCTTTCATACCGCTTTGCAGTGCAGATTGCCAAGGCCTCTGCCCCGTTTGCGGCAATAACCGGAACGAGCAGGCTTGCGGCTGTAAACAGGACAAGGTGGATCCGCGTCTAGCTGGACTGGCGGATTTTTTTAAGAACGATTGACCGTGTTGAATTCGTTGAAGGAGGTGGGAATATGGCAGTACCTCAAAGGAGAACATCCAAGACGCGCCGTGACAAGCGCCGGACTCACTTTAAATTAGAAGTACCAGGTATGGTGAAATGCGACAATTGCGGAGAATCGAAATTGGCTCACCGTGTGTGCAAGGTTTGCGGTCACTATAAGAAAAGAGAGATCATCAGCCAATAATTGCATTGGATGATGAGAAGAGATAGTGCCTCATCTTGGGGTGCTTGTTGACACAGCCGTTCAGGCCAGTCGACAAGTCCCTTAGTGAGGGGCTATTTTTTTTGCGCGGGGTTGCTTCCATTTTTGTCCCTAATCCATTATACTATCTCTTATTACTTGGTCATAAGATGAAGTGTCAGATCATACCGCATAGGAAGGGGCTGCCCTGCCATGCCCAAAAAAGGTGGTGCTACCGTCATCGAACGCTTACCTAAAAGACAGCGCCAACAGCAGCTTACGAAAGCGATTGAGGAAAACCCTTTTATCACGGACGAAGACTTAACGCGCCAGTTTCACGTTAGCATTCAGACGATCCGGCTGGATCGCCTTGAGCTTGGCATTCCCGAGCTGCGGGAGCGGATGAAGCTGATGGCGGAGCAGTCCTACGATCAGGTCCGCTCATTGCCGCTGCATGAGGTCATTGGAGATGTCATTGACCTGCAGCTCGACAAGAGCGGTATTTCTATGTTTGAAATCAAAGAGGAGCATGTGTTCTCCAGAACGAAGATCGCGCGGGGGCATCATATTTTTTCTCAAGCGAATTCGCTGGCCGTGGCGCTCATCAACGATCAGGTGGCACTGACTGCTGCGGCGGATATTCGGTTTGTGAGACCGGTCAAGCTTCAGGAGAAATGTATCGCCAAAGCCTACGTGCGTTCCATCTCCAAAGGGAAGGCCAAGGTCGAAGTGTTTACATATGTCGGGGATGAAATGGTGTTCCAAGGGAATTTTATAATTTATCACGCAAGTAAAGACCGTAGCGATGGAGGGGAGCTTCATGCGGATAGCGATTGACGCCATGGGCGGCGATCACGCACCCCAGTCAACCGTAGAAGGAGCAATCGCAGCTGCGGAGGAATGGACCGATACGACGATTGTGCTCGTGGGAGATACGGCGGTCATCGAACCGTTGCTGCAAGGGAAAAAGCTTAAGAACCTGGTGCTGCATCATACGACGGAAATGATCGAAGCGGAGGACGAGCCGGTCAAAGCCGTGCGCCGCAAAAAAGACGCCTCCATGGTGGTCGCCGGACGGATGGTGAAAGAGCGGGAAGCAGATGCCATGATCTCGGCAGGGAACACCGGAGCGCTGATGACGACAGGCTTGCTGGTTGTGGGCCGGATGAAGGGCATTGAACGTCCTGCGTTGGCGCCGATGATTCCGACGATGGATGGGGCAGGTGTGCTTGCCCTGGATTTGGGCGCCAATATGGATGCCTCGCCGGAGCAGCTCGTGCAGTATGCGGTCATGGGCAGCATTTACCGCAGCAAGGTGCATGGACTGAGCGAGCCTTCCGTTGGCCTGCTGAATGTAGGCACCGAGGCGATGAAAGGCAACGAGCTGACGAAGGCGGCCTATCCGCTGCTGGAGCAGGCGCCGATTCGGTTTGTAGGCAATGTGGAAGCCCGCGACGTACTGCTTAGACCCTGCGATGTCATCGTGTGCGACGGATTCGCAGGTAATATTATGCTAAAGTCGATGGAAGGCACGGCATCGGTCGTCATGAAAACGCTCAAGCAAGAGTTTATGCGCAATGTGTTCACCAAGCTGGCGGCGGCTGTCGTGAAGAAAGGCGTCATGCAGCTGCGCCAAAAGATGGACTACACGGAGCATGGTGCTGCACCACTGCTTGGCCTGAATGGGCTGGTGCTGAAGAGCCATGGCTCGTCCAATGGCATCGCCATCAAGAATGCGGTTCGTCAAGCGCGGCTGGCCTTGAAGAACGACCTGGTGAACAGCATATCGACGGAAATTAGTAAGGGAAGCGAGATGTAGGCTATGAATTTACTACCGGTAGGCATTATTGGGACTGGAAAATATGTTCCGGAGCGGGTCCTGACCAATCAGGAGCTGGAGCAGATGGTCGATACGAACGACGAATGGATCGTGACGCGTACTGGCATTCGTGAACGCCGGATCGCATCGCAGGTACAGGCGTCGTCCGATTTGGCCTATGAAGCTTCGAAGATCGCTTTAGCCAACGCGGGGATCGCGCCGGAAGAGCTGGATTTGATCGTCGTGGCGACGATCACGCCGGACATGGCGTTTCCATCCACCGCATGTATTTTGCAAGAGAAGCTGGGAGCAAAGAAAGCGGCAGCGTTCGATTTGTCCGCCGCCTGCTCGGGCTTTATTTACAGCTTGGCCAATGCAGCCAATTTTATCGCAACCGGCACTTATAAATATGCGCTCGTTATCGGGGCGGAATGCTTATCGAAAATTACGGATTACACCGATCGGAATACGTGTATCTTGTTTGGCGACGGCGCAGGTGCGGTCGTGCTGGGTCCTGTACCGGAAGGCCGCGGCTTTAAGGCGTTCGAGCTCGGAGCCGACGGAACCGGCGGTCCACTGCTCAAGGTGCAAGGTGGAGGGTCCCGCTGCCCGGCGTCCCCGCAAAGCTTGGAAGGTAAACAGCACTTCATCTATATGGCAGGAGCGGAAGTATTCAAATTTGCCGTACGTATTATGGGCGGCGCGGCGGAGGAAGCACTGCGCAAGGCGGGCATGGAAAAATCGGATATCGATTTGCTGGTGCCTCACCAAGCGAATATCCGGATTATCCAATCTGCGCTGCAGAAGCTGAGTCTGAGCGAGGACAAGTGCATGATCAACCTGGACAAATACGGCAACATGTCAGCTGCATCGATCCCAGTGGCACTGGCAGAGGCCGTAGAAGGCGGACGGGTTAAAGAGGGCGACTGTCTGGTGATGGTCGGCTTCGGCGGCGGCTTGACATGGGGCGCTACCGTTCTCGTTTGGTAAGCATGGCTTGAATGGGTTGATGTCGTGAAGGGAGCTGAAGCATAGTGGGAAAAGTGGCGTTTATATTCCCGGGTCAGGGAGCTCAAGCCGTAGGCATGGGCAAAGACATTTATGAGACAGACAGTACGGCTCGCGGCATTTTTGATGCAGCCGATGCGGCGCTGGGGTTCGAGCTGAGCAAGATCATTTTTGAAGGACCGGACGATGAGCTCAAAAAAACCGTGAACACACAGCCGGCGCTGCTCACCACGAGCGTAGCGTATCTGGAGCTGTTCCGGGCAAAATACGGTGTGCAGCCGGACTTTGTAGCAGGCCACAGCTTGGGCGAATACAGCGCTCTGGTAGCTGCCGGCGTGCTGAGCTTTGAAGATGCCGTGCGGACTGTACGCGCGCGCGGCGAATTTATGGAGCAGGCCGTTCCTGGCGGCCTGGGAGCGATGGCCGCCGTGCTGGGCGCCGAGCGCGACGCGCTGCAGCAGCTGTGCCAAGCGGTCAGTAAGTCGGGCTCTGTTGTCGAGCTCGCCAACCTGAACTGCCCGGGACAGATCGTGGTGTCGGGCAGCAAGGAAGGCGTGCAAGCGATTGTGGAGCGCGGCAAAGAAGCTGGGGCTAAGCGAGTCATTCCGCTGGAAGTCAGCGGGCCGTTCCATTCGTCGCTGATGAAGCCGGCGTCCGAGCGGTTGGCGGGTGTATTGGCTGCCGTGGAGATGTCGTCTGCCAGCGTTCCGGTTGTGGCGAATGTCACGGCACGCCCAGTACAGCGGCCAGACGAAGTGCGCCATTTGCTCGTTGAGCAAGTGCACTCTTCCGTGCTATGGGAGGACAGTGTGGCCTGGCTGATCGAGCAGGGCGTGGATACGTTCGTCGAGCTTGGCTCGGGAACCGTACTGGCCGGATTGGTGAAGAAGATCGATCGGAGCGTCAAGGTGCATTCCATCAACAGCTTGGAAGCGCTCGAAAAGTTCCAGTCGGAAACGCCGGTGTAACAAGCACGGTACATTTTTTCATGGGAGGGTGATCACCAATGCTTACAGGGAAAGTAGCGCTCGTTACGGGGGCTTCCAGAGGCATCGGCCGGTCCATCGCGTTAACGCTGGCGGAAGCCGGTGCGGATGTCGTGGTGAACTACGCTGGCAGCGAAGCGGCAGCAGCAGAAGTCGTACAGCAGATCGAGGCGCTTGGACGCAAGTCGTTCAAGGTGAAAGCGAACGTTGGCTCCGCTCAAGAAGTGGAGGATATGTTTAAGCATGTTCTCGAGTCCTACGGCCGCATCGATATTTTGGTGAATAACGCAGGCATTACGCGGGACAATCTGATTATGCGCATGAAGGAAGAAGAATTCGACCAAGTGATCGAGACGAACCTGAAGGGCGTCTTCAACTGCGTCAAAGCGGCGACTCGCCCGATGATGAAGCAGCGCTCGGGGCGGATCATCAACATTTCTTCCGTCGTGGGCGTGCTCGGCAACCCCGGTCAAGCCAACTACGTGGCGGCCAAAGCCGGCGTCATCGGCATGACCAAGGCGACGGCTAAGGAGCTGGCTTCCCGCGGCATTACCGTCAACTGCGTCGCTCCGGGCTTTATCGAGACGGATATGACCGACAAGCTGTCGGAGGAAATGCGTGCGGCACTGCAGCAGCAAATCCCGCTGGCTCGTTTGGGGCAGCCGGAGGATATTGCCAAAGCGGTACGCTTCTTAGCGTCCGACGATGCTTCGTACATGACCGGCCAAACGATTCACGTCGATGGCGGCATGTATATGTAACACGTCCAAAGGCAACAATGGGCGGGAGGCGAAACACGCGTAAACCCGCGCTGAGCCAGCTGGAAATGGTTTTTTTCACAGAGAGACATGCTTGCTATGGCATTTTGTCCATAAGTTAAGTATAATACCAAAGGAGGAGGTGAACCGGATGTCCGATATTTTGGATCGCGTAAAACGAATCGTCGTGGATCGCCTTGGCGTTGATGAAGCCGAAGTGACCCTTGAGGCGAATTTTAAAGATGACTTAGGAGCCGATTCTCTCGATGTAGTTGAGTTGGTTATGGAATTGGAAGATGAGTTTGATATGGAAATCTCTGATGAAGATGCAGAGAAGATCGCTTCCGTTGGTCAAGTGGTTGAGTACATAAAATCTCATACTTAAAAAGTGTTTAAGTCCCGTTTCTAACACAAACGGGACTTATCTCCATTCCTGCAAGCTTAAGGTCATTTATTCAACGGAAAATCATAACGCAAGTTATTTTCAATAGAGGTGGTCAACGTGAATCAAAGAGTCGTCATTACAGGTCTCGGCGTCATGTCCGCTCTTGGACGTGACCTCGAAACGTTTTGGAATAGCCTGATGGAAGGACGCTCCGGCGTCAGCATGATCGAGCAATTCGACGTATCGGAATACCCGACGCGAATCGCGGCTGAGATTAAAAACTTTAATCCGGAAGATTATTTCGATAAAAAAGAAGCCCGCCGCATGGACCGTTTCGTACAGTTCGCAGTAGCGGCATCGCTGATGGCCGTGAAGGATGCCGGCTTGAACATCAAGGAAGATACGGATCCGGAACGCGTCGGCGTCTATGTCGGCTCCGGGATCGGCGGCTTGTCCACTTGGGAAGAGCAGCACAAGATTTTGCTTGAAAAAGGACCGAAGCGCGTCAGCCCGTTCTTCATCCCGATGATGATCGCCAACATGGCTTCGGGGCAGATCTCCATGATGACCGGCGCTAAGGGACCGAACAGCACGGCAGTTACCGCTTGTGCTACCGGAACGCATTCAATCGGAGACGCCTTCAAGACGATTCAGCGCGGTGACGCGGACGTCATGATCGCAGGCGGCGCCGAAGCGACAATCAGCCCGACTGGTGTCGCAGGATTCTGCGCTCTGCGCGCGATGTCCACCCGAAACGACGAGCCGGAGAAAGCCAGCCGTCCGTTTGATATCGGCCGTGATGGCTTCGTCATGGGTGAGGGTTCGGGTATTCTGATTCTCGAATCGCTGGAGCATGCGCAGAAGCGCGGCGCACGCATTTACGGCGAAGTGATCGGCTACGGTATGAGCGGCGACGCTTATCATATGACGGATCCGGATCCGGACGGCGCAGCACGCTGTATGGTGAAGGCCGTGAAGGATGCAGGCATTCCGTTTGAAGCTGTTGATTACATCAACGCACACGGCACATCGACTCCTGTAGGCGATAAGTCGGAAACGACCGCCGTGAAGAAAGCGTTCGGCGATCACGCTTACAAGCTGGCCGTTAGCTCGACCAAGTCGATGACGGGTCATTTGCTCGGCGCTGCCGGCGGTGTAGAAGCGCTCATCTGTGCGCTCGCACTGAAGAATAGCATCATTCCACCGACGATCAACCTGGAGGACCAAGATCCGGAGTGCGATTTGGACTACGTTCCAAACACACCGCGTCCTGCGGACTTGAAGGTGGTTATGTCGAATTCCTTCGGCTTTGGCGGACATAACGCGACCATCATCATGAAGAAATACGAGGCATAATTCTTTGCCGACAGTCTATACTAGATTATTACTTGTTGTGCAGGGCCGGATCGCGGTCCTGTGCAGCGGGTCAACCGCATACATGTAGGTGATGAACATGCATCGTAACCTCAAGCATTTGCAAGCGGAGCTACACTTGCCGTTCCGCAATTCCGATCTGCTGCGTCAAGCGTTTACACATTCCTCTTACGTCAATGAACACCGTATCGGTCATTTTAAGGATAACGAACGACTGGAGTTTTTAGGGGATGCCGTGCTCGAACTGACGGTTTCGGAGTATTTATTCGACAAATACCCGGATCGCCCGGAAGGAGAGCTGACTAAGCTCCGAGCCTCCATCGTTTGTGAGCCTTCGCTCGTCGGCTTCGCCGAGCAGCTCGAATTTGGTTCCTATGTGCTGCTCGGCAAAGGAGAAGAGCTGACTGGGGGGCGGACCCGCCCGGCGCTGCTCGCGGATGTGTTTGAATCGTTTATCGGTGCGCTCTATTTGGATCAGGGGCTGGAGGTTGTACGCTCGTTCCTGCAGAAGCATATGTTTCCGTTTCTTCCGACCCAGGGCAAGCTGCTGACGGCCGATTACAAGACATTCTTGCAGGAGCATACACAGCAGCACAATATGGGCCCTATCGAGTACAAAATTGTGGACGAACGCGGACCCGCGCATGAGCGCGAATTCGTAGCCGAAGTTTACATTCATGAGCATTTGCTCGGCCGGGGGTCGGGTCGCTCGAAGAAAGAAGCAGAGCAGCATGCGGCGGAAGAGGCGCTGGCAACACTCAAGATCAGAGTGCAGCAATCATAGCAGGAGTCAGGGAAAGCGGTGGCGGCCTCATGCGGGCCGTCGCCTTTTTTTGTGTGGGGAGCAGTCTCTACTATCCCCTAGGATTATGGTACAATAGAGGGACGACTGAGTTGAAATAGAATGATTGACAACTGACAAGTAATGCTTGTAACAGTTGCAATAGGGGTGAGACAATTTGTTTTTAAAACGAATCGAGCTGCAAGGGTTCAAATCGTTCGCAGATAAAACCGAGCTGGAGTTCGTTCAAGGGATCACCGCGGTCGTCGGTCCCAATGGTAGTGGGAAGAGCAACATTTCCGACGGGATCCGCTGGGTGTTGGGGGAGCAGAGTGCCAGGTCGCTCCGCGGGGGCAAGATGGAAGACATCATCTTTGCCGGAAGCGATGCCCGCAAAGCGGTCAATTACGGCGAAGTTTCGCTGACGCTCGACAATGCGAGCCAGTCGCTGCCGCTGGATTTTAGCGAAGTGACGGTTACCCGGAGGGTGCATCGCAGCGGCGAGAGCGAATATATGATCAATCGCCAGGCTTGCCGGCTGAAGGACATTACCGAGCTGTTCATGGATACCGGGATCGGGAAAGAAGCGTATTCGATCATTGGACAGGGGCGCATTGAAGAAATTTTAAGTACGAAATCAGAAGAACGCCGCGGCATTTTTGAAGAGGCTTCGGGGATCGTTAAATATAAATCGCGCAAGAAGGAAACCGAGAAGAAGCTGCAGGAAACCGAGCAAAATTTGCTGCGGATTCATGATTTGGTTTCCGAGCTGGAGGATCAGCTGGAGCCGCTGCGCATCCAATCGGAAAAGGCGGTTCGCTTCAAGCAATTGAAGGAGGAGCTGAAGTCCAGCGAAATCGCGATGTACGTCTACCAGATTGAGCAGATTTATGAGACGTGGACGGAGACCAATGCAAGATTGGACAAGCTGAAGGAAACGCAGCTGGAGCTGTCCGGGTTTGTCAGCAAGCATGATGCTCAGCTCGAGAAGGACCGCTGGGAAACGCGTCGGCTGGACGAGGAGATCGAGAAGCTGGGGCAAGATTTGCTGCAGCTTAGCGAGGAGTTCGAGAAGTGCGAAGGCCAAGGCGAAGTGCTCAAGGAGCGCAAGAAAAATTATGCGGCCAACAGCAGTCAGCTCCAGCTGACAATCGCCCAGCAAGAGCAGCGCATCCTCGATAAGGAAGCGGAGATCGCCCAGCAGCGGGAGAAGCTCGCCGCCATTTCGGCGGAGCTGAACGTGTTTCAAGCGAAGCTGAAGGAAGAGGAAGACCGCTTGCTTGGCGTAGCGGGTGGACTCAGCAGCGAGGAAGAGGACAGGCTGAAGGGCGAGCTGCTCGAGAAGCTGAATGAAATGGCGAACGCTCGCAATGAGTCGCGTTACGCGGAGCAGCAGCTAGAAGCGCTCAGCCGCAGGATGGAGCGGCTCGGAGATGAGCACCGCAAGTGGCGGGAGCAGCAAGAGGGCATTAGCGAGCGGAAAGCGAAGCTGGAGCAGCGGCTGCAGGAAGCCGTCAAGAGCATAGCCGATGTGCGCAATCAGTACCTGGACCTGAGCACTGGACTAAAGGCGAAGCAGACCCTGTCGGAAGAAGCTCAAGCAACCGTGCGCAAGTGGGAGCAAAAGATCGACGCCCTCGTGTCGCGCCGCGATACGATGCGCGAGATGGCGAATGACTACGACGGCTTTATGCACGGCGTTAAGGAAGTGCTGAAGGCCAAGGACCGCGGCGATTTACGCGGTATCAAGGGCGCCGTGGCTGAGCTCGTGAAGGTGCCGGCTGACGTCGAGGTCGCAGTCGAAACCGCTCTCGGCGGAGCGCTTCAGCACATTGTCGTCGACAATGAGGCGAACGGGCGCGAGGCGATCGCGTTTTTGAAGCGCAGGCAGCTGGGACGCGCCACCTTTCTTCCGCTCGACGTCATCCGTGGCCGGTCCATTCCGGAGCATGAACAGCGTCAGGTGCAGGGGATGGAAGGCTTCGTCGGCATTGCGGTGGATTTGGTCCAATTTGAGGATACGTACCGTCAAATTGTAGGCAGCCTGCTCGGCAATGTGATCATTGCCGACTCGCTTGAATACGCCAACCGGATCGCTGCGCGCATCCAGTACCGTTATCGCGTGGTGACGCTGGAGGGCGACGTGGTTAATCCGGGCGGTTCCATGACCGGGGGCAGCCAGCAGAAAAAGACCACCAGCCTCTTGAGCCGTCAACGGCAGATCGAGGAGATGGATAAGGACATCGCAATGTCCCAAGCGCAGCTGGGCGACATGCGGAAGAAGGTCGAGCAGGTGCGGGGCGAAATCGCCGAAGTGAACCGCGAGCTGGACGAGCTTCGGGTGCAGGGCGAGAGCAAGCGCATCGAGGAGCAGCAGATTCGCGCTACATTGGAGCCGCTCGAGCAAGAGGCGAAGCAGGTGGCGGAGCAGCTCGCGCTGTATGGCGCGGACGGCGAATCGCTGACGCAGGAGCGCAGCGAGCTGGAGGCCCGACGGGGAGCCGCCTTGGAAGCGCTGGAGCGGCTGCAGCGGGAAGAAGCCGAGCTGCAGCAAGCGATCCGCGATGCGGAGGTGCGCCGTAAGGCGAGCGAATTTGCCAAGGAGGAGCTGCAGACGCAGCTGACCGACTTGAAGGTGAAGGTGGCCTCCCACACGCAAGAGAAGCAATCGCTTTTGGAGCAGGAACGCAGATTCCGAGCGGAGCTGGAGCTGTTGACGGCGGAGCTGGAAGCGAACCGGAAGACGCAGCGGGACCTGGAATCCGAAATGAACAGCCATGACCAGGAGTCGGTGCAGCAAATTGAGCTGCTGAACGATCTGAAGCTGCGCAAGCAAGCCTGCGCGGAGCAGCTGGATGTGAAGCGGGCCGAACGCGCCCAATGGATCACGAAGCTCGAGGCGGAGGAGAACAAGACCAAGGAACAGCGCGCAGAGCTTCGGCAGGTCGAAGAACAGATGCACCAAACGGAAGTGCGCGTGAACCGTCTGGATGTCGAGCTGGAGAACGTGCTCAAGAAGCTGTCGGAGGATTACGAGCTGAGCTTTGAGCTGGCCAAAGAGCGCTATCCGGTCCCGGAGGACGTCCTGGGGACGCAGAATAAGGTTCGGGACCTGAAGCGCGAAATCGCCATCTTAGGCAACGTGAACCTAGGAGCCATTGAAGAATTCCAGCGGGTCAATGAGCGATTCGAGTTCCTCTCCACGCAGAAGAACGATTTGGTAGATGCGAAAACTGCGCTCTACACGGTAATCCGCGAGATGGACGAAGAGATGGGCAAACGGTTCCGCACTACCTTTGATGCGATCCGCTCGCATTTTGTCGTCGTCTTCTCGAAGCTGTTCGGCGGCGGTCGCGCGGACCTGATTCTTTCTGAGCCGGACAACCTGCTCGATACGGGGATCGACATCGTTGCCCAACCGCCAGGCAAAAAGCTGCAAAACCTGCAGCTGCTCTCTGGTGGTGAGCGGGCGCTGACAGCGATCGCGCTGCTGTTCTCGATCATCCGTGTGAAGCCGGTGCCGTTCTGCGTGCTCGACGAGGTAGAGGCCGCGCTGGATGAAGCGAATGTAGCGCGTTTTGCAGAATATTTGCGGGAATTTTCAACGCAAACACAGTTTATCGTGGTCACGCACCGCAAAGGCACAATGGAAGAAGCGGACGTGCTGTATGGCGTTACGATGGAAGAGGGCGGCGTGTCCAAGCTCGTTTCCGTCCGGCTAGAAGAGGACGAAGCGATCATGGAAGCGGGTTAATAGGAACGTATTGGAGGCGGAGAGCTCGTGAGCTTTTTTAAGAAACTGAAAGAGACCATTTCATCCAAAACCGAAGCGGTCACCAATAAATTTAAAGAAGGCCTCGCCAAAACGCGCGATGTGTTCGTGGACCGGGTCGAGGATTTATTTTCACGCCGCAAGAAGATCGACGAGGATTTTTATGAAGAGCTCGAGGAGATTTTGATCTCAGCTGACGTTGGTGTGAACACGGTGCTCAAGCTGATCGCCGATCTGCGTGCTGAAGTCAAGAAGCGGAAGATTGAAAATCCAAGCGAATTGCAGCCTATCCTGTCCGAGATGCTGATCGGTCTGCTTAAGGGAGACGAGGAAAGGGGCTTGCAAATGGCACCGTCCGGTCTGACCGTCATTTTGTTTGTCGGGGTCAATGGTGTCGGGAAGACAACGACGATCGGCAAGATGGCCCACATGCTTAAGTCGCAGGGGAAAAAGGTGCTCCTCGCTGCAGGAGATACATTCCGTGCAGGGGCCATCGAGCAGCTGGAGGAATGGGGTAAGCGTGCGGGTGTCGATGTGATTAAGCAGCAAGCAGGCTCCGATCCGGCTGCGGTCATGTTCGATGCGCTGCATGCAGCAAAATCCCGTGGTGTCGATGTATTGCTGTGCGATACTGCCGGCCGTTTGCAGAATAAAGTGAACCTGATGGAAGAGCTGAACAAGATCTACCGTGTCATTCGTCGCGAAGTGCCGGATGCGCCGCATGAGGTGCTGCTGGTGCTCGATGCCACGACAGGGCAGAACGCTTTGGTGCAAGCCAAGCTGTTCGACGAGAAGACCGGCCTTACCGGTCTGGTGCTCTCCAAGCTGGACAGCACAGCGAAAGGCGGGATCGTTGTAGCGATTCGCCAGGAGCTTAAGCTGCCGGTGAAATTCGTCGGTCTCGGCGAGAAAATGGATGATCTGCAGCCGTTCGATTCCGATCAGTTTGTCCACGCACTGTTCAGCAAATGGATCGCCTCCGAGGATGAAAAAGGCGCTGAATAATAGGGAAATTGCCTGACAAGGATAAATGCTTGACAACCGATTGGGTTTTCAGTATGATAAGTTCTGTTGTTTCGCTGTAAAGTGTTTTACCTTAACGGGGGTGAGGCACAGATGACAGAAGAAAGCGTCCTTCAGAAGACGAATCGCGTCAATCTGTTGTTTGATTTTTATCAGCTTCTGCTAACGGAGAAGCAGCAGATCTTTTTGAAGCATTATTTTCATGACGATTATTCGCTTGGCGAGATTGCATCAGAGTTCAGCATCAGCCGTCAAGCGGTCTACGAGCATATTAAACGAGCCGAGTCCGTGTTGGAAGAATATGAAACCAAGCTGCAGCTGCTGTCGAAGTACGGTGAACGGCAGCGCCTGCTTCACGAGCTCAAGCGATTAGTCGAAGAGCTTCCTGAAGACAGAGGTTCGATTCGGAGCATTACGGAGCGGCTTGCTGAAATGGATTAATTTTCCTCCCAAGAGAGGTGACGACTTATGGCATTTGAAGGATTGGCCGGCCGCCTGCAGAATGTGTTCAGCAAGCTGCGGGGCAAAGGCAAGCTCACGGAGGACGATGTAAACGAGGCGCTGCGCGAAGTTCGACTTGCGCTGCTTGAAGCGGATGTTAACTTCAAGGTGGTCAAAGATTTCATCGCTAAGGTCAAAGAACGTGCCATTGGGCAAGAAGTGCTGCAAAGCTTTACTCCAGCTATGATCGTTATCGACATCGTCAACAAGGAACTGACGGAGCTGATGGGCGGCACGCAGAGCAAGCTGGCCCGTTCAAATAAACCGCCTACCATCATTATGATGGCAGGGTTGCAGGGTGCCGGTAAGACAACGATGACCGGTAAGCTGGCCAAGATGCTGCAGTCGCAGAATCACCGGCCGCTGCTCGCGGCGGCGGATATTTACCGGCCTGCTGCGATTAAGCAGCTGCAAGTTCTGGGCGAGCAGATCAAGGTTCCGGTATTTTCGCTCGGCGATAAGGTGAATCCAGTCGAGATTGCCAAGCAAGCATTGCAGCATGCGAAGGACCACAACAACGATTATTTGATCATCGATACTGCGGGTCGTTTACATATCGACGAAGCGCTGATGGAAGAGCTCAAGCAGATCGTCGAAGCGGTAGGTCCGGATGAGATTCTGCTTGTGGTGGACGCCATGACGGGGCAGGATGCCGTGAATGTGGCGGAGAGCTTCCATAAGCAGCTCGAACTCACGGGTGTCGTGCTGTCGAAGCTCGACGGCGATACGCGCGGCGGTGCGGCCTTGTCGGTCAAAGCCGTCACTGGCTGTCCGATTAAGTTCGTCGGTATGGGCGAGAAGATGGATGCACTGGAGCCGTTCCATCCGGAGCGAATGGCTTCGCGGATTCTCGGCATGGGCGACATGCTCACCCTGATCGAGAAAGCGCAGGCAAGCATCGACGCCGACAAGGCGAAAGAGATGGAACGCAAGCTGCGTACGGCCGAGTTCACGTTCGACGATTTCCTCGAGCAGATGGAGCAGGTCAAGAAGCTGGGTCCACTGGATCAGCTGCTGGATATGCTGCCGGGTGCCGGGAAGATCAAAGGCATGAAGGACATGAAGGTCGACGACAAGCAAATGGCCCGCGTGGCCGCGATTGTGAAGTCGATGACCAAAGCTGAACGTCAAAATCCGGATTTGCTCAGCACGAGCCGGCGCAAGCGTCTGGCTGCAGGCAGCGGCAATTCGGTGCAGGACGTCAACCGCTTCATTAAGCAGTTTGAAGATATGCGCAAGATGATGAAGCAATTTTCCAGCATGATGGGCCCGAAAGGGCAGAAGCAGATGAAGAACTTGAAGAAGCTTGGACGCGGAATGAAATTTCCGTTCTAACGCACGATAAATGTTAGACCGATTAAAGTTTACAGAAGTTTACTCTACTAGGGAGGTGAATTTAACAATGGCAACTCGCATTCGTCTTAAGCGTATGGGCGCTCACAAAGCTCCTTTCTACCGTGTGGTAGTTTCGGACTCCCGTTCCCCTCGTGATGGTCGCTTCATCGAGGAGATCGGTACTTATAACCCAGTTGCTCAACCAGCTGCTGTGAATATCGACGAGGAGAAAGCACTGAAATGGCTTCAAACAGGTGCTCAAGCTTCCGATACCGTTCGCAGTCTGTTCAGCCAAGCGGGCATTTTGAAAAAGTTTCATGAATCCAAGCTGCAGAAGTAATTAGTGGCGTTGCGGCTGGGACCGTGAGCTTGCTCACGGCCGCCGTCAACGTAGACGGAGGGTACGATGAAGGATCTTATTACCGTTATCGCCAAGGCGTTGGTGGATCATCCGGATGAAGTACGCGTGACAACGAAGGAAGACGAGCGCAATGTCACCTATGAAATTTCCGTTCACCCCGAGGACATCGGCAAAGTGATCGGGAAGCAGGGCCGTATTGCGAAAGCGCTCCGGACGGTAGTCACATCCGCTGCAGTGAAGGAACCGAAACGCGTTTCGGTTGAAATTTTATCGTAAAATTGGAAAAGATGAGAGTTAGGAGCTGCTCCTAGCTCTTTTCTTGTAGTTTGGGATAGGTGTCTATCAAAAGGTCCCGGAGGGTCAGTAAAAGCATGAGCGAAAAATTATTTACGGTCGGAAAAATAGTGAACACGCACGGCATTCGCGGCGAGCTCAAAATCGTTCCTCAAACGGACTTTCCAGAAGAGCGGTTTACGAAAGGCAGCAAGCTGGTCTTTTTTGACCCTGAGAAGCAAACGACAATGCCGGTCTTGGTTGAGGCAGGGCGTCTTCATAAAAAAATGTATATCGTGAAATTCCAAGGCTTCGGGGACATCAACGAGGTGGAGAAATACAAGGGCTGGCTGCTGAAGGTTGAGGAGAAGTACTTGAGCGACCTGTACGAGGACGAGTTTTACTACCATGAAATTATCGGCTGCAAAGTAGAGACGGAGAGCGGCGAGAAGCTGGGGACCATCACGGAAATTTTGTCACCAGGTGCGAATGATGTTTGGGTCGTGGAACGTCCGGTTGGTAAGCCATTGCTGCTGCCATACATAGATGAAGTGGTATTGGAAGTCGATATCGAGCAGAAGAAAGTCGTCGTCGAGCTGATGGAAGGCTTGTTGGATTTATGAGAATTGATGTACTGACGCTGTTTCCCGCGATGTTTGACGGCGTATTTTCCTCCAGCATTCTTGGAAAGGCCAGAGACAAGGGACTTGTGGCGCTTAACACGGTTAATTTCCGTGACTATGCGAACAATAAGCATAATACAGTGGACGACTATCCGTACGGCGGCGGCGGGGGAATGGTCTTGAAGGCAGAGCCGATTTTTTCCGCGGTGGAAGATGTGACGGCCGGGCTGACGGCTAAGCCGCGTGTCGTTCTGATGTGCCCTCAGGGCGAGCCCTTCTCTCAGAAAAAAGCGGAGGAGCTGTCCGGCGAGGAGCATCTCATTTTCATCTGCGGTCACTATGAAGGCTACGACGAGCGGATACGAGAATACTTGGTAACGGACGAGCTGTCGATCGGCGATTACGTCTTAACAGGCGGCGAGCTGCCGGCCATGGTGATCATCGATAGTGTCGTAAGGCTTCTACCAGGTGTCTTAGGGAACGAGACCTCTGCGGTGACGGATTCGTTCAGCACGGGGCTGCTGGAATATCCCCACTATACCCGTCCGCCCAAGTTCCGCGATTGGGAGGTACCGGAGGTGCTGATCTCGGGCCATCACGGGAATATTGAAGCGTGGCGGCGCGAACAGTCGTTGCTGAGAACTTGGCGCAAGCGACCTGACTTGCTCAAGCATGTACAGCTAACACCGAAGGAGCAGCGATGGCTCCGAGAGCTTCAGGCGGCAGAGGAAAAAAATACGGAAAAATAATAGATTTGAGTTGAGTTTCCATCGCAGCTGTGCTATGATATAAAACGTTGTGGCAATTTAGTCACGGAAAACGGTGGTCCTCTGCGCATAACATCGATCAGTTTAACTACCCAAGAGGCGGCAAGAACACCTGTGTGGAAGGAGGGAGTCATCCATGAATTTGATCCAGGAGATTACTAAGGAACAACTCCGCAGCGATATTCCGAACTTTCGTCCAGGCGACACTTTGAAAGTGCACGTTAAGGTTATCGAGGGTTCTCGCGAGCGGATCCAGCTGTTCGAAGGCGTTGTAATTAAGCGCCGCGGCGGCGGAATCAGCGAAACCTTCACAGTAAGAAAAATTTCTTACGGTGTTGGCGTTGAGAGAACGTTCCCGCTTCATACTCCGAAAATCGACAAGATTGAAGTGGCTCGCCGTGGTAAAGTCCGTCGCGCGAAGCTCTACTATCTTCGTGGTCTTCGCGGTAAAGCAGCAAGAATTCAAGAAATTCGATAAGACGAACTACAGGGGGCTGGAGTACCAAGCCCCTTTTCGTTTTTTAAAAACCACGTTAACGAGAGGGCAGGAACCCTTATGGAGCAGGATCAAACCGTACAGAACGCGAATCCGGTCAAAAATGAAGCTTGGGAATGGATTAAAGCGCTGCTAATTGCGGCGGCTCTCGTGTTTTTTATTCGCTGGCTTGTATTTGCCCCGTTTATTGTGGAAGGGCCGTCGATGGAGCCGAATTTTTATACGGGTGAACGGCTGATCGTCAACAAATTCATGTACCGATTCTCAAAGCCTCAACATGGTGAGGTCGTTGTATTCCATGCGACGAAAGACAAGGATTACATAAAGCGTGTCATTGCAGTACCGGGAGAGACGGTGCGAGTGGAAGGCGATAAGACGTACGTAAACAACAAGCTGGTGGATGAAACGTATATCAAGCCGGCTTTGGATGATGCAGCGAAAAAAGGGATACCCTATAACACAAGAAATTTCGCGGAGCAAACAGTACCGGAAGGCAGTATTTTCGTGATGGGGGACAATCGCTCGAATAGCTCGGATAGCCGGGACCCGTCTGTTGGCTTTGTTAAATATGATAAAATCGTAGGACGCGCCGACCTTATTTTTTGGCCGTTCGATAAGATCAGCTTGGTTCATTTTAAATAAACCGAACGGGCTGCACGGAAGTAGGTACCTTCAATGACAATTCAATGGTTTCCGGGTCATATGACACGGGCAAGAAGGCAAATCCAGGAGAAGCTGAAGCTGATTGATTTGGCGATCGAGCTGCTGGATGCGCGTATCCCGTTGTCCAGCCGAAACCCCATGATTGATGACATATTACTGGACAAGCCGAGGCTTGTCTTGCTGAATAAGAGCGATTTGGCCGATCCTGAAGCCACACGGCAATGGGTCGCCTATTTTGCGGAGCAAGGACTCAAGGCGCTGCCGATCGATTCGGTAGGCGGCAATCCCGTCAAAGAAATCATGAACCGCAGCAAGGAGCTTCTGGCGCACAAGATTGAAGCGCAGATCCGCAAAGGGGTGAATCCCCGGGCGCTTCGCGCGCTGATCGTAGGCATTCCCAACGTGGGGAAGTCCACTTTGATCAACCGGATGGCTGGACGCAAGATCGCACTTACGGGGGATAAGCCTGGGGTGACCAAAGGTCAACAGTGGATTAAAGTGGGGACCGAGATGGAACTGCTGGATACGCCGGGGATTTTATGGCCGAAGTTCGAGGATCAGCAGGTCGGATTGAAGCTAGCCGTGACTGGGGCGATTAAGGAAGAAATTTTGCACATCGAAGACATTGCCTTTTACGCGATGAAATACTTGGCCGTTCATTATAAGGAAGCGCTGAAGGAACGGTTCGGCTTGGATAACATTCCGTCGGACCCGGAGGATTCGGACGCGATCGTGAAGCTGATGGAGGATATTGGCCGGAAGCGGGGAGCGATAGTAAGTGGTGGACGTGTGGATTTGGAAAAAGCATCGTTGACCATTCTCCGCGAACTGCGCGCTGGAAAGCTCGGTCGGATCAGTATGGAACTACCACATCAGCTGATGGTTTAAATGAATACCCTGGGAGCTCGCCGTTGAGCCCTGGGGTATTTTTATTGTTTTTCTGAGGCTTGAAAATGGGATGGGAACATTTTTTTTTGTCGAATGGGGATAGGCAGAGGGGAAGCGGCTGCGTTATAATGAGGTTCATGCATGGAAGAAGAGTAGGTGAAGCAAGGTGTTGGAGCACGAACAGGACTTATGGCAGCAGGGAAAACAGTACATCGCAGGTGTGGATGAGGTGGGCAGAGGCTGCTTGTTCGGGGATGTGGTAGCGGCCGCGATCATTTTGCCTCAAGGGCTGGTGCTCGAGGAAGTCAACGATTCCAAGAAGCTGAGTGAAAAAAAGCGTGATGCGCTGTACGAGGTCATCATGGCGGAAGCGCTTGCGGTGGGCATTGGCATTGTGGATGTTCCAACCATTGAGCAGATCAACATTAAACAGGCCGCGCGTCTGGCCATGAAGCTTGCGGTGGAGCAGCTCCATCCCGGACCGGACTTCTTATTGGTGGATGCGGAAAAGGTGGACGTGGAGCTCGAGCAGCTTGCTGTGATCCATGGAGATGCGCTGAGTCAATCGATCGCTGCGGCTTCGATTATTGCTAAGGTCACCAGGGACCGGATGTGCCAGCAGTGGGATCTGGAGTATCCCGAGTATGGGATTGCAATACATAAAGGCTACGCTACGAAAGCCCACAGGGAGCGTATTCTGGAGTTTGGGGCAACGCCACTGCACCGAAAGACGTTCTTGAGAAATCTCCAGGCTGAGGCTCAGGTGGAGCAGCAGGTGTTGTTTTAGCGACAACCTACAAACCATTGAGGCTATTGCCGATATAAATAGTACACCGGAACGACAAGCCGGCGAGGATTGCATGCGGAAGGAGCCGTAAGCGATCTTTGGCCGGCTTTTGATCTATATAGGATAGGCTGACAAGCGGGTAAGGGGGCGGTATTAGGTTATGAATATTAGCGGATTGATGCGGAGCTTTATTGGAGAAACGAAGGTTGCGGAGCCGAAAGCCCTTGAACTAAAGGTAGGCGAAGTGGTGAAGGGCACGGTGCTGCAGTCGTTTTCGGATCAGGATGCCTTGATGAGCATCGGCGGGGTGCAGGTTCGCGCTAAGCTTGAAACGCCGCTGAAGCCGGGAGATGTGACGATGCTTCAGGTACAGCCGGAATCCGAGACCGGTCAAGTGGTTTTGAAGCCGATGCAAAGCTCGAATGTCCCGATCGCGGAAGTATCGCTGGGAGAGGTGCTGAAGACGGTAGGTTTGCCGGATTCCCCGGCGAATCGGCAGCTCGTTCAAGCGCTTCACCAAGCTGGAATCAGCTTGACGAAAGAGAATGTGCAGGCGTTTGCTGATTTACAGACCCGCATGCCGACTCAGCAGACTCAGGAGCAATGGCTGCCTTCGGCGGTCATTGCGTTTCAGAAAGGGCTGCCGTTAACGCCGGAGACCGTGCTTTCGGTTCGGCAAGCCGTGCAGGGGGAGCCGTTTCACGCGACGTTGACCCAACTGGAGGCGTTGGTGCAGCAGGAGCTGGGCGGTGAAGGTGAAGCCTCGCTATCACCGCAGACGCGGGAGCTGCTGCAGAGCGCTAGGCAGTTGGTGCAGCAGGTGCGGGATGCGGCAGGGCAGCTGATCGCATCTGCAGGAGATGATGCGGCAGCGGCAGATGATGCGGCAACCACGGTTGGAGGTGCAGTCGAGGCGCAGCCGCGGGGGAGCCAAGGGGGTGCTGTAGCAGGGCAGCAGGCGTCTGCAACTGGTGCGGCTGCGATGACGATAGGCTCGCAGGGTGTTGCGGAGGAGGCTAGCAGAGCTGTCGTTGGGAATTCGCAGCAATCGCAGCAGCAAGTTAGTAAGGATGGTGCGACTGCTGCGGGTGGTCAGCGTGCGTTTGTTGGGGATGATGTGGTGGATGGTGCAAGTGAGGGAGTGCATGGGGTTGCGCAGCGAGCTGCAAGTGGTAGTGATGTAGCTGCTGCAGAGCCGCAGCAAAAGGTGCCCGCTGCGGTTGAGGGAGCACCGCGGGGCGCCGCGGATGGCGCTGGGGTGAACCGCGCTGCTGGCGCGCAGCTGCAGGCAGGTGATGTTGACAGCCAGCAGAAGGCGGCTGCGCCTGCTGGTGAACCAGGCGCTGAGGCAGCGGACGGGGATAGCGCGGAGCCGCTGCCTCAGCGAGCTGCTGCTCCGGGCCAGCAGCAGCCTGAAGCTCAGCCTAGACGCAGTGCTGAGCAGGCTCCCGCTGGCGCTGCGGATACGCCGCAGCGCATCGGCGATGGCCGCGCCCAGGGCTCGCCAGCGGCGGCAGAGGCGCGAACCGGCGCGTCGGGCGCGCAAACTCCTCCTGGCGAAGCTGGTGCTTCGCCAGGAGGAGCTAGCGCTGCCAGCGCCGGAGCCGCCCCTGCTGCGCCCGCCGCGCCCGCGGCTGCGCCAGCCCCCTCATCAGACGGCCACGTGCTGGGCCGTCTGATGAAAGCGTTGGGCGTCGAGCATGAGCACGACGCCATGAAGCTGCTGGAGTCCCGCACAGCGGACCCAGCCAGCAGCGCTGCGTCGCCGGCCGACGCCAAAGCTGCCGACACGCTCAAAAGCGTCCTGCTCCAGCTCTCGCAGGCGGATGACATATCCAGCAGCCTCAAGGATTCGGCGCAGCAGGCCGTTCAGCAAATCACCGGACAGCAGCTGATGCTCAGCCAAGACCGAACGGCTATGTTTTCACACGTTACACTTTTTGTGCCCTTGATGAATGCCAACGGCGAGCAGACTGCCGCGATCCATATCCAATCCCGCAAAGGAAAAAACGGCAGCTTAGATGAAAGCAACTGCCGCCTGGTATTTGACCTGCAGATGAAGGCCATGGGCGATACCATGGTAGATGTGCAGGTGGTCAACCGTATCGTTAGCTTGAATATTCATAACAATCTTCCATTTACCCAGCAGCTGCTGGAGGCAAGTAAAGAGGAGATTGCACAGGGGCTCGCTTCTGTTGGCTACCAATTTATTTCCATGAAATGCAGTCCATATCCGGAGAAAGTTGCAGCGGACACGTCGGGAACGTCCACAGAGTCTCGCGAAACCAAACCGGCGACGCCCATCACCTCCGTCTATACGCAAAAACCATATAAAGGCATGGATATTCGCGTATGAACAAAAATCCCAACCAAGATACGACTAAGAGCTCGCCCGGCTTGAAAAAAGCTGTGGCGCTCAAGTACGATAGAGAAACGTCAGCTGCACCGAAAGTCGTTGCCAAAGGCAAAGGACGCATCGCAGAAGTCATTCTGGATAAGGCCAAAGAAAGCGGGGTTCCGATTCAGGAGGACGCTTCGCTGGTCGAGGTGCTGTCCAAGCTGGATATCGATCAAAACATTCCGCCGGAGCTGTATATGCTAGTAGCCGAAGTGCTTACGTTTATCTATCGATCCGACAGCAGAGCCAAGCGGTGGGGGAGTGCGAAGTGAACCGTTCGACCCTGAGCAAAAAACAACTCGGTGCACTGGGAGAAGCGGCTGCGGAGCAATATTTAAGGAAACTGGGGTACACGATCATCGGACGCAATTGGCGCTGCAGGTCGGGCGAAATTGATCTGATTGCTGAGGAAGGCGATACGTTAATATTTGTAGAAGTACGAACCCGAAGCTCATCGAGTCAATTCGGAACCCCGGCTGAATCGGTGGATTTTCGCAAGCAGCGCCAAGTCACGGAAACCGCACAAGTCTATTTGCTGCAAAAAAAGCAATACGATCGCCCCATCCGCTTCGACGTCATTTCGGTCCAAACGGATTCCGTCGGAGTCGTGCAGACGATCGAGCAGATCCGCAGCGCCTTTTAATTCCAATCGCGAGATTGGAATTATTTTTTGTCCAAGCAGCGGTAGTGCAGGGCTTCAGCCACATGCTCCTTTTGCACGGCCGGTTGGCCTTCCAAATCGGCTATCGTTCTAGCGATTTTTAAAATCCGGTCGTACGCCCTGACGCTCAGGCCGAGCAGCTCGAACGATTTTTCCAGCAGCGCCGCCGACTCGGTATCCAGCCGCACATGCTCGCGCAGCAGCTTCCCGCTGAGCTCACTGTTGAACATGAGGCCGCTTCCGGCATATCGCTCTTTTTGGATCGCATGGGCCTGCTCCACGATAGCTTTCATCTCAGCCGAGGAAGTTTGCATTTTCGCTGCCCCTAAATCCTTGTAATCCATTCGCGGCACCTCCACATGCAAGTCGATTCGATCCAGCAGTGGACCGGAAATTTTTGATCGGTAATTCGTAATTTTAAGCGGACTGCAAATGCAGCCCTGACTGTCCGTCTCATTGCCCCAATACCCACATGGACATGGATTCATGGACGCAGCAAGCAAGAATGAAGCGGGAAACGTGTACACCGCCCGTGCTCGGCCAATGGTAACGAACCGGTCTTCCATCGGTTGGCGAAGAACCTCCAGCGCGAGCCGGGAAAACTCGGGCAGCTCGTCCAAAAACAACACGCCCCGGTGGGCTAAGCTGACCTCACCTGGTTTGGGGATGCCGCCTCCTCCGATCAGCCCTGCAGCTGAAACGGTAACTAAAAGGGAACCGAAAATTTCGAAAAAGCAGCGTAAGACCAGGGACGTTCAAAAGCGAAAAAACCGTTTCTCCATATTAATGAAGAAACGGTTTTTTCAGCTAAATAATCGTGCCATAGAGGTTATGAATTATGCACAATCGTTCATAACCTTATTAATTTTAATATTTTAAGCGTTTTTTATATTTCAGCACTTTTTTGTGGTATCCGAAATTTGTTCTCAGACGCGCTAGGATCCGTTTTAAGTGGCTTAAATATTTTTTCTCTAGCCTACCCTTTAAATTCTCTCTATAGCTCGTTATTTGCCCTAAAATCGCTTTAAAGCGTATCATTGTGTCCAAGCGACGTACAAGCGGTTTAGCGGGCCCCTAAACCCACTACAGAGCTCTGCAAGGCAATAGCGTAACAGGAGGAGGTGATATCGGTTTGTATCATATCACCGACATACATTTTGAAAAGCTATGTTTGGATTACAGGGCGCACTGGCACGAGGAAGTATGGTTAGAGTTCAGACCGTTAGATCGGTCTGATACAAGGCCAGAGACGGTCACAGTGATTATCGATTACGAAGGCGGCAAAATAGATGATATGTACTGCGAGGTGGATTACAGCGGCGAACTAGACGAGATAAAGCTGCTTAAGCAGCTACAGGGACACGAAAGATTTTTGGAACGGGTACAAAATACGATTATGATGCTCCCCCACTTAGAGGAGATCATGGATGCTTCGGATCCTGAAGAAGAGATTGATTTTCAGGTAATAAGTAATAACAATAAACAACTCGAATACACAGTAAATAATATTAAAGAAATCTTATTTCTTCATCCTGATGGGGAAAGACTTACGCTAATTTTTAAATATAAAAATGAAATATATTATTTCGACTGATAGAAAAAACAAGGGGCAGATTTAGATGCCACTTGTTTTTTTAATTTTATTACAACCAAAGAACCTTTCAAAAGCTCCTCTGGAGTCTGTCGGTTCGCACGTTTAATTTCTAAGATTTCCTTCCCGTTAGGAATAATTAATTCCTCCATTACTCTTAAATCGAGCAAGATTCATTTCAAGATTATCCCGAGACCGAATTCCATTTTTCATCTACGCATGTATGACCGTGAACAGGTTATAATAAAAAATACAAAAATTTGCAAGCAAGGAAGCCTATTTAATGAATAACTTTGAAAATGTTGAAAATAAGTTTCGTCGCTACAAAGCCAATGTTAGCATTGCTGGAACAACACAATTTCATTTGCGAAACCCTTATGTTATCGCATGGTGGTCGGCAGCCTTCCCTGGATTTGGTCACCTTTTATTAAGCAAGTATTTGCGTGGCTTAGTGCTTTTTATTTGGGAAGTTATTGTTAATTATAATGCTAAAATCAACCTGGCCATGGTTTATTCCTTTTGCGGCGATATTCAATTGGCAAAAGAAACAATCGACACAAGATGGATGCTCATGTATATTCCCGTTTATTTATTTGGGATTTGGGACAGTTATCGAACCTGCGTCGATATGAATAAAGTTTACTTGCTCGCTGAACGGGAGGATGCTCCCTTTAACTCATTTAGCATCGGAGCACTTGAAATCAATTATTTAGACAAACGAAAACCTATTATGTCTGTCCTTTGGTCTTTATTTATGCCTGGACTTGGGCAACTGCATATACACAGAATATTAACGGCATTCTTTTCACTTGTATGGACGATTATCTTTTTATATTTCTCAAAGACCCTTGTCGCCGTTCATCACCTTTTCCTTGGGGAGATAGCGCATGCGACAGAAGTTTTGGATAAACAATGGCTTTTGTATATGCCTTCGATGTGGGGATTTGCTGTTTTTGATTCGTATATGAATACAGTGGAGAATAACAAATTGTTCGATTCTGAACAAAAAACTCATCTCATAAAAAAGTTCCAAAACCCCAAGTTCAAGGTAAAAAAGGGAAAAGTGGTAGGTGACAAAGGTGATCCAAATTTTCTCCACTTTTGAACACTCAACAAATTTAGAGCTTGCGATTACTTCTTTAGAGAAAAATGGCATCAATAAAGAAAACATCTTTGCAGTCCCTTTGACAAATCGAAAAACCGAGCGAAGATTGTTTGATAGCATTCATAACGCAGATGGGATTTCACTTATTAGTACAGGAACGATGTTAGGTACTGCATTTGCAGTTATTGGAGCAAGTGTTGGGTTTAAACTAGCCTGGGGACCGATTTATTGGGGGCTTATCGGGACTTTTGGAGGATTCTTATTAGGGTTTTTAATTGATTTATTTTATTATAAAGTTATTAAAAGAAAAAAGCGCCTTTTGCGCGGTAAAAATTCAGTAGTCATATTAATTGTGGAATGCGAAGAAAAGCAAGGCGATGTGGTAGAAGATATTCTTTGGCATCATTTCGCTTTAGGTACGGCGAGAATCGTAAGTTAAAAACAACATTGTTTCAAATCTTTAATTATTCAAAATGATCAACAAATCTCCTTCCGAAAATCAATTAAAGGAATGAAAAGGAGCAAGGCCCACGCTGGTAAGAGTGCGCCTTGCTCCTTTTGTGCAACAATATAATTATACTCTAGTCTTTATATAGCCTTAAGTGATTCTTTAACTTTGGTGGCGCTTTGTTTGTATAAATTGCTCAATCATTTCGCGGCCTTATCGCTTCCCTTTTTAACCCCTAAATCGATGCCTTATTTCATCATTTACAATATCTTAACTTTATTTATATAAGCCAATAATTAAACTTTTGCTATGGAGGGCGGCCAGAAATGTGGATACATTCAATTTACAATGGGTAAACACAACGAACGACGTGATGGTTATGCAATAACTGGAGAATCTTACGAACAAGAAGATGAAACCGTATCTTATGTGTGGATAGTTGAAACTGATTTAAAGTTTAAAGTAAATACAATTGACTGTGATGTTAAAACTAGACAGTTTGCGAAAACTTTAAAAAAATACATTCGGACAACAAAAACGAAAGATATAATAAGACATTTGCTAAGCGATGAACCATTTTTCAAATAAATAGTAATTAAGAGCAGGAATTATAAAAACATCCCTTAATGTAATTCAATAAGGGGTGGGTATAAACGTGAAGGTATTATTAACAACTCACGGGCAAAATTTAATTGAAAAAATGCATAAAACTGTTGGACTTCAAGTAGTTGGCTTTGCACAGAAACTAGATGAATTGTTTAACATAATTATACTGAATCAACCAGACGTAATTATCTTTAACGAAGCGATTGCATATACAATAGTTGATAATTCGCTTGTTTTACAAAATGAACCTATAAAGAAGCTTCGTGAAGAATTTCCGCAAATAAAAGTTATTATAATAGGTCTGAGTCACATTCCGATGAAAGACAAAACAGCTAAAATTGAATTTTTAAATAAAATGAATATTTACGATATATTTTTAAATAGATATATCATAGATGATGTTATTAGTGCAACAATGAAAAGAGAATAACAAAACGTATTTATATGTTGGGAGAAACCACAAGCGTGGATGGTTTCTCCTATTTTTTTGTTCCAAAAACGAAGGTTATGGAGACGTTTTGTATGAAAAGAAAAAAATAGGTTATTACTATAAAAAAAGAGTATCAAAACTCATACCTAAATCAATGTATCAAAAACGGCAAATGTTTATAAACGAGACATCCTTGTTAAAAACAATTGTTTAATTTGAAATTAAGGATTTGGATATGAAAAATAAAATTAAAACGAAAGAGGCCATTTAATTGAACAATTCATATCCATCTTATGATGAAGTACAAAATGAAAGAGCTCACTTAAGTGAGTTGTCCTACCAGCATTGGATTCACGATGATTTTCTTACTTGGAAATGGTGGCTCCTTTTAGTTTTAAGTATTCTACCTTGGATTATTTGGTGGAAATTCACTGATAAAACCAGGCGGCAAGAGTCTTTGTTATATGGAACGCTAATCACGATTTTCGCCATTGCTCTCGACAATGTAGGGACGGAACTTTTGTGGTGGGGCTATCCAGATAAGTTGTTCCAAATGATCCCGCCGCTTTTTCCCGCAGATATTTCACTAGTTCCGACAAGCATGATGATGATTTACCAATTATGTTCTAGTTGGAGAACTTTTCTCATTTCAAATACCGTGTTTGCCGCGTTTCTTGCCTTTGTAGGTGAGCCCATTTTTATTTGGTTGGATTATTACGAATTAAATAGCTGGAAACTGGTTTATTCCTTTCTCTTCTACATTATTGCTGGTGTTCTAGCAAAATGGATTATACAGCAAACTGCCGATAGGAAAGTTCAGTCATAAATCATTAGGAGGAATCATTTTTGAAAATTGGTTACGCAAGGTGCTCGGCAATTCATCAGTCATTGGATCTGCAGCTTGATGCGCTTGAAAAGGAAGGCTGCGAACGTATTTATACCGAAAAGGCCAGCGGCGCAAACGACAACAGAGCCGAACTTCAAAAAGCTTTGGACATGCTCCGCCCTGGCGATGTATTTGTCGTTTATAAACTGGACCGTTTAGCGCGTTCAACGAAAAAATTAATTGAAGTATATGAGCAGTTAACAAAATTGAATGTGGAGCTTGTCAGCTTGTGTGACGGCATGGATACAACAACGCCAACTGGCCGCGCCATGTTTAAAATGCTTGGTGTTATTGCTGAATTGGAACGCGAGATGATCATTGAGCGCACGAAAGCAGGCCTTGCAGCTGCAAGAGCTCGTGGACGATTAGGCGGACGCCCAAAAGCAGATCCGAAAAAGGTTAACCAAGCAATTAAGCTATATGACGGCCAGGAATACACAGTAGCTGAAATAACGGATATGACAGGCGTACCAAAAGCTACGCTTTATAGAGCCTTAAGTGAAAAGAAGATAAGCCTAAGAAACTTTGGTTTACGTTTAAATGAAAACCCCTCTTTGTAGATGTTCAAAGAGGGGTTTTCCGAGTATAAAGCTCAATAATTAGTGGTCTTTAGCAATTTCTTTTCTGTTTGGGGCAATTGGAGGTTGTTCTAACCATTTATTTTTTATCATAATATCAAACCAATTTTTTGTTACGGTCAAGTCTTTGAGAATAATTCTCTCATAATCAACGATTAGATCGGATCTCATGGAACCCGCCAATCCTAATCCGTGATAAGATTGAGAAGTTAGATACAAGAAACCAGTGTGATACATGATGAGTTTATCTGAAAATGGTGAATCTGTAGATTCGGTTATTTCAGTTTCCCATGACATAGGTACAGGTAAATTATCATCTTTTAATTTTTTGCTTAATAATTGAATGTGGTCATCTGCCGTTTCAGTTGCATCCGTTAGAAACTTCCTTATTTCCTTGGATCCAGCAATTTGACTAAATGCAATTCCAAGTGTTTTTGCCATAATGCTTTTTTTCAGGTTAAGGGAAATATTACCGATTTCTGTGGCTGAAAGAGGGCGTTTATCTCCCCAATAACCATCGAGATATTTTTTACTATCAATAAACTCTGGATTTGCACGGGGGAAAAAATACGGGTCTCTTTGAAAATGCCCCTTTTCAAGTAATAAATCAACGGTACGATGGTACATTTTTTTTCCTTCCGTCAAACAGGAATCAAAAAAATCCCTTAAATCTTTTCTGACGGATGTAGTGAGCGAGTATACGTGACCGTTTATACCATGTACTGTCATGAGATACAAATAATCCAAACAAAAAAGATCTGAAAATAACCTTTGTATATTGGGGTTGATATCTGAATCTGTAAACCCTACGGGGATTGGGAATCCATCATTATGGATGAAAGCGAAAACCTGCTGAATTTGATTTTCGGTTATTTTAATTGCGTCCTCAAAAACCTCCCTTATGGACTGATCCTCTACAATTGAAAGCATATACTTATTTACACAATTAACCATCGTGCCATTTACGTATTGCCCCCACAAAGCTCCGATTTCCGTTGATGTTAGTTTTAATTGAGTTGTGTTCATATCTCCGTCACCTCTAAAGAATATTTCTTTAATGTCAAAGAGTATTATTACCTGTTTCTGTAAGCAATATTAAATTACCCGAGCTTTCCTCTTCAACGGAAACCAATAGCTCATTTAATTCAAAAAAGATAAGGGATATGTTTAATCTTTTTCTTTTCCACAGACTTGGTCTCAACGGACATAAATGCATATTGGAATATGAATATTCCAACAAATCTTCACGATTGACTATGTAAAAATGTCCGTTGTGTCCGTTTAAAGGGTCAACAATAAACTTAATCACACTTTAGGAGGAAAAAACCAATGCAACTAAATTACGCAAAAGAGAACTTTTTAGGGTTGACTCCACAGTTAAATCCTATTTTAAACCAAATAGCTTCTTGCCTGTTCTTTTTTTATATAAATAATGGATTATCTTATTTGAAATATACTTAAATATATTTTCAATATGCATAATTAGAAAATTTTTGTAAATGCTATAATTACTAACTCAACTTTCGCAGCTACAAATTAGCTTAAACGCCCTACGGCTGTAAGGACGGAGCGCATTTTTTCCTTCTCTTGACAAAAAAACACCTTCTTTGTTTGGTATCATGGAAGTGTCCAGCAAC
>NZ_VNJI01000021.1 GCF_007786445.1 Paenibacillus cremeus
GGCAGGTTGCCTACGTGTTACTCACCCGTCCGCCGCTAGGGTCCGAAGACCCTCGCTCGACTTGCATGTATTAGGCACGCCGCCAGCGTTCGTCCTGAGCCAGGATCAAACTCTCCATTAAAGAAAAGCTGATTAAAGCTCAAAATTTACTGCTAGCGAGAATTTGCATTCTCTTATTTATTGCACTCACTCGTTGTTCAGTTTTCAAAGGGCAATTGCTTGATTGTTTCTCAGCCGTTTCATGGCCGAGTCACAATGTATCATAACTCGTGATCGTTTTGCAACTGTTTTTTTATTCCAATCTGAGGAACGAATCCTTTAGTCTAGAACGTTTATTTAGTTACTACTAACTTGAGTCACGGCTATTTAATTTAGCATATTGTCTTCTTTTTTGCAAGCCTCATTTTCCCTCGAGTTGAGAGTTGAATCTGCAGTCCAGAAGCACTAGCTAACCCTGCGCAACACCGAAGTGTTAACCGGGAAATGTAATGTACCACATCCAAAATAAAAACGCAAGAGCATCATAGCAATTTTTATTAATAGAGTATGGGTGGAATTTTCTTAAAAAAATCGTATATCATATTGAAGTTTGATACATTTAAGGATGTAGAAGATAAATTGATATAGGAGGCTAGCCGATGACTGTACATCATTTTCAGCCAAACCACTATTATAATACGATAGGCCAGCATGAGCCGGTGCTCAAGATTTGCGATGGGGATACCGTAGTGACGACAACGGTCGATGCTCGGGGCTGGGACCAAACGGGGGAAAGCGCTGCGCAGCGAGGGAACCCGATGACAGGGCCGTTCTATGTGGAAGAGGCAATGCCCGGCGATACGCTGGCTGTACATTTCGACTCGATCACGCCCAACCGGGTGTGGGGGTGGACCTCCAACATCCTGGCTCCAAACGTAGTGGATCCGGATACCGCTGCGAAACTGCCTCCCTCGGAAATAGTGCGCTGGACGGTCGATGTGCCGGAGGGTGTTGCTTTCTTGGAAAAGCCCACGCCTAAGCTGGCGAATTTGAAGCTGCCTTTGCGTCCTTTTTTGGGCTGTTTTGGAGTGGCTCCTTCGAAGGGTCAGGCGATATCAACGGCCACCAGCGGTGAGCATGGCGGAAATATGGACTACAACGGGCTTGTAAGCGGGGTTACGGTGTATTTTCCTGTGTCTGCGGAAGGCGCGCTGTTCCACCTTGGAGACGGGCATGCGCTGCAAGGAGATGGCGAGATTGTCGGCACCGGAATCGAAATCTCGATGGACGTCCGTTTTACCGTGAAGCTGCTGAAAGGAAAAAAAATCGGCTGGCCGAGGGGCGAGTCGGATACGCATGTGTTTTGCATCGGCAATGCACGCCCTCTGGATCAAGCGCTCCAGCATGCCACGACCGAGATGCTTTCGATGCTTCAAGAGGACTACGGGCTGACTGCGTCGGAAGCAAGCCACCTCATGGGACAGGCGGTTAAGTATGACGTGGCCAATGTTTTTAATCCGGCTTATAGCGTAGTCTGTAAAATGCCGAAATCGGTTCTTGCCTCATTATAAGAAAGCATTCGTGGCGGGCGGGCGTTCGAAAAGTTGTTCCCCGGTCGCGCAAAGTACTATAATAAAATAAGTACCCAACATAAGGAGAGTATGACTATGACAACGAACTCTGGCAGCGCGAGCGGGCGAGTCCTCGTCGTGACGGCGGTCGACGCCGAGAAGGACGCCGTGCAGCGCGGGCTGGGCCCTGACAGCCGATTCGACGTGCTAGCGGGAGGCGTCGGCCCGGTCGCTGCGGCGGTCAGCACGGCGACCGCCTTGGCTACGACCAAGAGTGGCTACGACTTGGTCGTGAGCGCGGGCATCGGCGGCGGGTTCGCGGGTCGGGCGGGCATTGGCTCGCTGGTGGTAGCCAGCGAGATCATTGCCGCCGACCTGGGGGCTCTGACGCCGGAGGGGTTCGCCAGCGTGGACGAGCTCGGCTTCGGCTCTGCCCGTGTCCCGGTCGATCTGGACCGGGCGGGGCGGGCCGTAGAAGCGCTGCGAGCTGCCGGGCTGCCGGTTTGTTTGGGCCCGGTGCTCACGCTGTCGACGGTGACAGGCACGGCCGACACCGCCACAGAGCTGGCACAGCGGGTTCCTGGAGCGGCCGCTGAGGCGATGGAGGGCTTTGGCGTAGCCGAGGCCGCCCGTAAGCACGGCCTGCCTGTCCTGGAGCTGCGCGCCATCTCCAACCCCGTCGGACCACGGGACCGGGCTGCCTGGCGCATAGGAGAAGCACTGGCGGCGTTAGAGGCTGCCATCAAGGTTTTGAAGGAGGCTTTACGATGACGATGAGAATTGCGTTTTCACCTTGTCCCAATGATACGTTTGTGTTTCATGCCTGGGTGCATGGCTTGATTCCCGGCGCACCTGAACTTGATGTTACTTACGCGGACATCGACATTACCAATAAGCTAGCAGCAGGAACGGACGGGCCCGATGTGCTCAAAATCTCTTACGCCGCCTTGCCGTGGGTGCTTTCGGAGTACGCGCTGATTCCCTGCGGAGGGGCGCTTGGCCGGGGCTGCGGGCCCCTTGTATTGACCAAGGGCGGAGGCAGTAGTCCGTCGGTGCTCTCCGGCCGGAGAGTCGCCGTACCAAGCGACCGGTCGACCGCGTATTTGCTGTTCCGTTTGTGGGCCGCAGCGAATGTTCCTGGCGGCGTGGGCGAAATCGTGGTTATGCCATTCCATGAGATCATGCCAGCCGTGCGTGATGGACAAATCGACGCCGGCCTGGTTATTCATGAGGCGCGCTTCACTTATCCTTCCTACGGGCTGTCGCTGATGACCGATTTGGGAAGCTGGTGGGAGACAGATACCGGCCTCCCGATTCCTCTGGGAGCCATCATTGCTCGCCGATCGCTGGATCTTCAAGCCATCGCCGCCTGGACCAAGGCATCCGTCGACTACGCATGGGCGCACCCTGAGGCATCCAAGGAATATGTCCAATGCCACGCACAGGAAATGGACCCGAAGGTGACGCAAGCGCACATCGACCTGTACGTGAACCAGTTCACCGCCGATTTAGGCGAGAGCGGGTATGCGGCGGTTGAAACGCTGCTTCGTCGTGCCGCTCAAGAGGGACTCATTCCTGAGTTTGACCTGGCGCTGCTTCGTTAGGTTTAGCAAAGCCCGAATGATGGCACTGCGTGCGATCGTTCGGGCTTTTTGCTGCATTTTTTGAGGAGGGGACGAGCCCATGACCATTTATAATAAGCTGATCCGTGATCGCATTCCGGCCATTTTGGAGCTAAAAGATCTGGCATTCGATGTGCGGACAAGCGTCTGTTTTTGATGGAGGTTCGGGATCACGGCTAACTGTTACTCCGCATAAGAAAAGCCCTCACGGGCAAGCGCTGGAAAGCACTCGCTCGTGAAGGGGTAAATCTTAGCCCCAATAACGTCTCGACACACAATGCTCGTGCGCCAAGCGGTAGCTGCTCAGATCGATCAGCTCGATGTTTTTGATGGACTCCGGAGAGTGAATCATCTGGTTATCCCCTGCATAAATGCCGACATGGTGCACCGAGCCCTTGCCCTCGTCGTGGGCGAAAAACACCAAATCACCCGGCTCCAGCCGGTCTCGTTCGATCAGCTTGCCCTGCTTCGCTTGATCCGAGGCGTCTCTTGGGATCAGGATCCCAAAGTAGCGGTGCATATTGTAAGCAAACCCGGAGCAATCGTAGCCGAAGGAGGACATGCCGCCCCAAAGGTACGGCAAATTCAGGAAGCGCTTGGCCTGCTCCACAATGCCGCGACCAATGTCGCCGCCTTCCATGGCACCGATTGATGCCAGCTCGCCTTCAATTAAGCGAACCTCGCCCGCCTTCATGAAGCCGCTTCCTTCCGGTGTCTGCACCTTTACCCAGCGCCCAGACGTATCCGATTCCAGCACCGGCAGCGAGGTCAAAAAGCTCAGCTCGAGCAGCGGTTCGGACAGCTCCCCATCACGATACAGCCACGCCTTATCCGACACAACTTCCGCTCTGGCAGAACCTGCAGGTGCTATAGAAGCTTCCTCTACCAATTGGCACCGAGGCACCCATCCTGGATAGCCGAGCGCCTCCTTGCGGGTTCCCTGCTGAGGGATCAGCACCTTCACCCATTCCCCCTGCTCCTTCGCTACCAGCACGGTCGTACCGTACAAAACCTGCGTCTGCACCCGGTTCGCTTCGCTTAAATCGAGCCGATCATCCACCGTCATGCGCTTCAGCCATTCCCGAATGCCTACCGGATGCTGCAAGGCCAGTTCATCGAGCGGACGGGGCGATTCCGGCTTTGTCCACACCGTGGCGACGGAGACGGCTACCTGCCTACGCTTCAGGTCGCTCATGCTCCGGCACCTACGCTTTGGCTGTGCTCGACATCGCTAATGCCAAGGCCCGCCTCCTGCGGGAAGGTCATGACTCTGCCGTTATACTGTACGCCGCCGGTTACTATATCGCTCAGCATCATCAGCGGAGCGTCAAAGTCGAATCGGGTGATGTTCTTTTTGCTGGCCGCAAAATGGGCCGCCGCCGTCACAGCGACGCGGGATTCGATCATCGTGCCCATCATGCACTCGACGCCGAATTCCTCTGCGATATGATTAATGATGTTAGCTTTATAAATGCCGCCGGATTTCATCAGCTTGATGTTGATCAGATCGGCTGCGCGGCGCTTCAGCACCTCAAACGCTTGAGCGGGCGAAAACACGCTCTCATCGGCCATAATCGGCGTTTCCACGCTGTCGGTCACCGTCTTTAGTCCTTCGATGTCATACGCTTTGACCGGCTGCTCGACCAGCTCGATGTCCAGTCCCAAATCCTCCATGCGGCGGATCGTGCGGATTGCATCCTTCACCTGCCAGCCCTGGTTGGCATCGACGCGAATGCGGATATCGTTGCCAATACAGCTGCGAATTTCCCGAATTCGTGCGATGTCCTCGGACACGTCGTCTTTGCCGACCTTGATTTTCAGCACATTAAAGCCTTCCTGCACATAACGGATCGCGTCTTCTCCCATTTCCTTAGGCGAATTGACGCTGACGGTGAAATCCGTCTCGATCTGATCCTTATAGCCGCCGAGGAACTGATACAATGGCAGGCCGCAATACTGCGCGACCAGGTCGTAGATGGCCATATCCACCGCCGCCTTCGCACTGCTGCTGCCAATCATCGAATGATGAATCGCCTGCAAAATTTGCTCGTAAGCCAGCAAGCTTTTGCCGACCAGCAGCGGGGTGAATGTATGCACGATGGCCGACTGAATGCTATCCAAGCTGTCACCCGTAATCACAATCGTAGCAGGCGCTTCGCCCCAGCCGACCCGGCCGTCGTCCGCCTGAATGCGAACCAACACGGACTCTGCATTGTAAACGGTGCGCAGGGCGGTTTTGAACGGCTTTTTGAGCGGGGTGGATTGTCTCATTACTTCGACGCATTTAATATTCATGCTGTTAAGCCTCCTCCAAGTTTGGCGCTGCGTTGTTCGCTCGTTGCGACTTACGCCTCTACACCGGGTTCCGTGCAGACCAGCGACTTCTCATACGTGCTCATCGTTGCTTCGATGCCCACCGGCACCGCAATATTCGGGGAGCAGTGGCCGATCTTAAATCCGGACAGCGTCGGCTTCCCGGCGGAAACCACATGATCTTGGATAATTTGCTCCAAGGTGAGCGATTCTTTCCGTGTGTTCGGCACACAGTTGTTAAAATCGCAGAGCAGAATGCCCGCTGCATCGGCGAATTTTCCGGCGAGCCGCAGCTGGTTCAACATCCGGTCTAATCGGTAAGGCTCTTCATCGATATCTTCCATAAACAGGAGCTTGCCCTTCGTATCCAGCTCATACGGCGTCCCTAAGGTGCTGACTAGCAAGGAGATGTTTCCTCCCACCAGCGGTCCGGTCGCTTCGCCTTCCACTACTGTTTGCAGGGGTGAGATTTCCTCCGTATAGCTGAGCACCGCCGGGCGGAGCAGCGTTTCGTAATTTTGCACGGTGAGCGGGTTCGTATCATGAGTCAAATCGATCATCATCGGTCCGTGAAAGGTCACCAGACCCGTCAGCTTCCCAATCGCCGCATGCAAAAAGGTAATGTCGCTGTAGCCCCAAAAAATTTTCGGATTGGCCCTAATGACCTCATAATCGAGCCGGTCTGCGATGCGGCCGGTTCCATAGCCACCGCGCGCGCAAATGATCGCTTGGATCTCCGGATCGGCGAACATAGCGTTCAATTCCCCGGCCCGCTGCTCATCCGTTCCCGATAAGTAGCCGTACCGCTCCGATAAGGTGTCTCCGATCTTGACTCGCAGCCCCAGTCGTTCCAGGCACGAGGCGGCCGCCACCATCTGGCCCCTGTCGCCCCAGCTCGCCGGAGCCGTAATCCCTACCGTATCCCCCGGGCTTAACCGCCGAGGCTTTATCCGCTCACTCATCACCGCAGCTCCCTCCCTGCATTCCCTAAAAAAAGGGGGAGAAGCACCCTTAGCAGGCGCACTCCCTCCGTTGTCCAAGCTAGCTTATTTGAAGCTCGCCCACTTAAAGTCGATGAAGCCAAAGCCGTGTCTGACGACGCCTTCCACTTTGTCGCTTTGCAGATAGGCCGAGTTGTAGTAGTACAGCGGCAGGATCGGAGCTTCATCCATCAAAATCTTTTCCGCGTCATGCATCATTTTGAAGCGCTTTGCATCGTCCGGTTCATTATATGCGTCTTTAATCAATTTATCGTACTGCGGATTAACCCAGCCTGTCCGGCTGAACGGGTTGGTCGATTGGTAGCCGTCCAAGAAGTTGATCGGATCGGCAAAATCCGGCAGGAACGACGAGCGGGACAATTGCAGTTGCAAGCCCTTCTGCTCGGCGGTCAGCACTTTGCCTTCTTTGTTCGCCAGCTTCACATCAACGCCCAGGTTGTCTTTCAGCATCGCTTGGAGCGCTTGGGCGATTTTTTGGCTGACATCGTTCGTGTTGTACGTCAGGGTTACTTCAGGCAGGGTCTTGTAGCCTGCTTCCTGCATGCCTTTTTCCAGCAGCTTCTTCGCATCAGCCGCGTCAAACTTGATCAAGCTGCCGCCCACGGTGCGGAAATCGCCGCCGGCAGGATCTTTCAGGCCAGGGGAAACGTACGCGTCCGCCGGTTTATGCTTTTGCTTCAGCACCAGGTCCACCAGCTTCTGTCTGTCAACCGCTTCTACAAACGCCTTACGAATGTTGACGTTGTTGAACGGCGCCATTTTTACATTAAAGCGATAAAAAGCAGTACCGGCTGCATCTTCCACCTTCACCTTGTTCTCGGCAAACAGCTTGTCGCTCATATCCGCCGGAATCGACGAGGTCGTATCGAGCTCGCCAGTAGTGAAGAGCTGGTACGCGGTATTGGTGTCGTTGATCATCTTGAAGTTGACGCCGGCTAGCTTCACGTTCGCCGCATCCCAGTATTGATCGTTCTTCACCATTTTGAGCTCGGCGTCATGCTTCCACTCGGTAATTTTAAACGGCCCGTTGCTGACGATGGTCGCAGCTTCGCCAGCCCACTTAGGATTGGCCTCAACAGACGCTTTGTTTAACGGGAAGAACGCCGGGCTGGATACCATGCCGATCAGCCAAGCCGATGGCTGGGCCAAGGTCACTTCCAGCGTTTTGTCGTCCAGCGCTTTGACCTTCACACCGTCCGCCGTTCCTTTGCCGGAGTTGAATGCTTCCGCGCCTTCAATCGGGAAGGCCAGGAAGGCCGCATCGGATGCGGTCTTCGGATCGAGCAGACGCTTCCAAGCGTACTCAAAGTCACCTGCTTTTACTGGATCGCCATTGGTCCACTTAATTCCGTCGCGCAGCGTGAACGTATACTTTTTGCCGTCGGGTGACACCTTCCACTCCTTCGCCATCGCCGGCTCCGGCTGCTGGTTTTTACCCAAGCGGGTCAAGCCTTCAAACGCGTTATTCAGCACGTCGTAGGACACTTGGTCAAAGCCCTTCGGAGGATCGAGGGATGTTGGTTCCTTCAGGTTGTTGTACTGGAGAATCTTGGCCTTGGTATCCTTCGCCGCTTCCGTCTGGGACGGGCTGTTCGCGGAATCTTTGCTGCATCCGGCTAAGGCAGTGCCGAAAATCAGGGCGCAGCTGATGAGTAGTGCTGAAGCTTTTTTCATGTGCACGGTTCCCCTTCTCATGTGAAAATAATTTAGATTGCTTGGCGAGCTCTCGGATCTTGCAGCCAGCAGGCGACCGCATGCTTGTCGGATAGCGGCGTAGGCTCCGGATCGTACGCTCCGCAGACGTCCATCGCATACTCACAGCGGGCGGCAAATGCACAGCCCTTCGGAGGCGAGAACAAATCCGGAGGCGTGCCCGGTATCGGCGTCAGCGGCAGGGTGGTATCGGTGTCCAGACGCGGCACGGAAGCCAGCAGGCCCTTGGTGTACGGATGCTGCGGGCTGTAGAACAGCTCCTGCACCGTCCCGGTTTCCACCACTTTGCCGGCATACATGACGTTGACGCGATCGGCAATCTTGGCCACCACGCCCAGGTCATGGGTAATGATGATGATGGAGACGCCGGTTTTCTTCTGCAGCATGCGGAACAGTTCAATGATTTGCGCTTGGATGGTGACATCGAGCGCCGTGGTCGGCTCGTCCGCGATGAGAATTGAAGGGCTGCATACGGCGGCGATGGCAATCATCATCCGCTGGCGCATGCCTCCGCTAAACTCATGCAAATACTGCTTCATTCGCAGCTCCGGCTGGGAAATTCCGACTAAACCCAGCATTTCGATCGCTTGCTTGCGGGCTTTTTCCCGCGATATTTTCTGATGACGGATGATGCCCTCCATAATCTGCTCCCCAATGGAGATGGTAGGATTCAAGGCGGTCATCGCATCTTGGAAAATCATAGAAATCTCCGATCCTCGCAGCTCTCGGAGCTGCTTCTCGGTCAGCTGGGTCAGCTCCTTGCCCTTAAAGCGAATGCTGCCCCTCGGGATCTTTGAGGTGCGTTCAGGTAAGAGACGCATAATGCTGCGTGCCGTCACGCTCTTGCCGCAGCCGGATTCGCCGACGATCGCCAGTGTCTCGCCCTTGTTCAGTTGGAAGCTGACACCCCGAACGGCTTGAACCACTCCGCCATGGGTCTTAAAGGAGACGTGGAGATCCTCCACCTCTAGAAGCACGTCGGAAGCGTTCGCTGGTTGCCCCGTTGCTTTTGCTGTCATCGCTGCTACCTCCTCTGCCTCGGATTAAAAGCGTCCTGCAGCCCATCACCTACCAAATTGAAGGCAAGCATCGTCAGGGAAATGAAGAACGCCGGATAAAACAGCCGCCACCATTGACCGGATAGAATAGTCGACAGCGCGTCATTAGCCATCACGCCCCAGCTCGCCATCGGCGGTTGAATGCCGAGTCCGAGGAAGCTGAGAAACGCTTCGGCGAAGATCGCCGACGGGACGGAAAACGTCACTTGAACGATAATGATGCCGACCGCATTCGGCAGCAGGTGCTTGCGAATGATGTAGCCTGCGCCTGCTCCGAGCGTGCGTGCCGCCAGCACATACTCGGAGGTTTTAAGCGTCAGCACCTGACCGCGGACGATCCGGGCCATGCCGAGCCAGCCAGTTGCGCTAAGCGCAACGATAATCGTCATCAGCCCCGGGCCCATGACCACCATCAGCAGGATGACGACGAGCAGATGAGGCACACCGTACAAAATATCGACGAAGCGCATCATAATGTTGTCGACTCTGCCGCCAAAATAGCCGGCGATGCCGCCGAACACAATCCCAATCAGAAAATCAATCAGCGCCGCCATCAGCCCGATAAATAGTGAGATGCGGGCTCCGTACAAAATGCGGGCATACACGTCGCGCCCAAGATCATCCGTGCCGAACCAATGCGCCGCCGACGGCTTTTGATTGGCATCCAGCAGCACCTGCTTGGAGTAGCTTTGATCGGTGAGCAGCGGTCCGAATATCGCGAGCAGCGCGAGGACGATAATAATGATCAAGCCGAGCATAGCTAGCTTGTTTTTCAGCAGCCTCAGCCACGCTTCCTGCCAGAACGACAGACGCGGACGGACAATCGCTTCCTGCGCCTTGTTGTTCTTGGACATCGGGACGAATAAAGAATCCGGTACATTCATCGTTAGGCCCCCTTCCCGTGCAGCTTGATTCGAGGGTCAATAAGGCCATAAGCGATATCCACCAAAAACATCATAAAAATCAAGAGTGCGCTGTAAAATACGGTCGTTCCCATAATGAGCGAGTAATCGCGGTTGTTAATGCCGTCAACGAAATATTTGCCCATGCCCGGGATCGCGAAAATCTTTTCAATAACAAAGCTCCCCGTCAGCACGTTCGCCACTAAAGCTCCGAGCAGCGTAATGACCGGCAGCAGCGCATTGCGAAGCGCATGCTTGATCACGATCGTAGCCGGCGAGAGGCCTTTGGCCCGGGCGGTCTCGATGTAGTCTGCCGTCAGCACTTCCAGCATATTGGCCCGCGTCATCCGCGCAATAATCGCCAGAGGCCCGGTCGAAAGCGCCAGCGCCGGTAAAATAACATGCTTCCAGCTGCCCCAGGTTGCTACCGGAAGCAGCTTCCATTCGACGGCCACATACTTGATCAGCAGTGTCGCTACGATAAAGTTAGGCACTGCAATGCCGATGACGGCAAAGATCATGGCAAAATAATCGATTATTCCGTTTTGGCGGAGCGCCGCAACCGTCCCTAGCGCAATCCCTGCGATGACGGCAAATCCGATGGCTACCATCCCAAGCTGGAAGGACACCGGAAATCCGCGTTCGATCATGGAGTTGACGCTATCCGGGAAATGCCCGATGGACGGACCCAGGTCAAGCGTGAGCAGCGATTTCAAATACATCACATACTGCACGGACAGCGGTTTATCCAAGTTGTAAAACTCCATCATATTTTGCACGGCTGTCCGGTTGGAGGAGCGGCCGTCTTTTTCAAAGGGCGACCCCGGCACCGTATGCATCAGAAAAAACGTTACTGTAATGATGAGCCACAGCGTGACAATCATGGAGGCGAATCTGCGAAGTATATATTGTGCCATGCTATCACCCGTTTCTTAACAAAATTGAGCTTTCATCGCCAGCTCCGTCATTACGATCATGGCTTGATACGCTTCCACGATTGATTGGGCCTGGAATGAAACCGTAGGGCTGTGCTCGTCGATCGTCGTTCCCGGCATCAAATGCGCCCATTCGGCTTGTCCGTAATTGGCGAATTCGATGGTGAGCAGCGGACGGTCCGGAGGCACGAGCGGCTTCACTTTTTCGCGGTTCGCCAGCGCTTCCCTCGTCTTCTCGCGCAGCAGCTGCCCGCTTTTCTCCGGTGTCAGGCTGAGCGCGGCGGTGCGGGAAACCCGCTTTTTGACAATGGCGGTCGTCACCCCCGGGATCAGCTCCTCCGCTTCGAGCGCGGTCTCGTCGTCGCCCGCCACTAGGAGGACCGGCACGCCGTAATAGCCGGCTACATAAGCGTTAAATCCCAGCTCACCGATGGGCTTTTCATTGATGTACATATTGCGCACGCCGAAAATCATCGTATGGCTCAGCACGCCTTTTCGCGCCGCCCGGGTATGGTAGCCCAGGAACGCCGCGCCCGCGAACGAGCTGTCCAGCCCCTGCACCATCGAAAACGGTTTCACGTCCCCTGAGATGAGTTGTGCCTCCGGATGAAGCCTCTCAATGAGCAGGTTGTTCATTTTCGAATGGCTGTCGTTGACGATGACTTCGCTGCAGCCTTCGGCCAACGCGGTGCCAATCACGTGATTGGCTTCATCGGTCATGATCTGCTGCCCGCGCGCGTAGTTATACTCTTTGGAATCGACAAACGTTTTATCCACCAGCCCCGTAATCCCTTCCATGTCCACGGAGATATACAGTTTCAAGCGATCGCCCCCTTCCTGGGTATAATAGAAACAGAAAAAAGCCCAGCAAACAGCCTCAGGATGTCCTTATCCCGATTACCGTCTGCTGGGTTTTATTTACGTGTATGTTGCCATACGGATAAATAAAGCAGCTTACACCACTGTGCCGGAAGCCTGCAATCCTGGCTCGTCCCGGCTGCTCAGTGCTAGTTTATATTTTTTCAGCGCGTCCTTGTAGGCCACGATCAGTGCTTTCTGCGAGGACCCGTGGTATCTGCGCCGGACTTCCTCTGCGATCGCCTCGAAGGCATACATGTTATGGCCGATAAAAATGGATCGAACGAACTCCGATGTGATTGGGATCGTTGAAGAGCACCCGGCATCGACAATCTTGTGATTCGTCGTGTCCACCACCAGTCCGATAAAAAACGCGTTATACTGCTGTGTGATCGGATTGTTCACGGAAGCTTGCGCGTCGCCGATGACATAAATCGTATCTTTGTCGTACAGCATGCTATTGCATCCTCCTTGCTGCAACTTTTACGGGAGCGTATATCGACCATAAAAGTTGTCAACTGTAGTATTCTGTTCCCATTCCGTACGGGATGTAGAAAGGATCGCTTCCTACGACCGCCAGATGCCAGTACACTAAAGATGTAATGTAATCTAGTCTAACATCGCTATTATAAGGTTGTAAAGGCTATGTAAGGGCAATCGAATGAGAGAGTTAACTGCGATTGTCCTTGAGGAAGGTGTCGTGCAGGAGCCGCGCCAGGTCTTCCTCCGCCTTAAAGTACACGCCTTGCTGCGATTTGGTTTGGTGAAGCCCGTTCATGAACAGAATGATGCCCCACCGCTGCTGCTTATGAAAAAACATGTCGCTCAGTAATCCATACGCATCGCCCGAATGACCGATCAGCCGCTGCCCTGGGATCAGATCCTCGGTAATCAGAAACTGAAGACCGCTGTTCCGAAAAAATCCCTCTCTACGATACCCTGACCAATGCGCTGCATGCATGAGATCGACGGTTTCCGGCTTCAAGATTCGTGCTCCGTTACGCTCCCCCCTATTCGCATGGGCTTCGAGGAACCGGGCCAAATCCTGCACAGTCGTGCGAAGTCCGCCTTGCGGACTGAACAGCGCGCCGTTCACACCCGGCACATAATCGCTGTAATCGATCGGCTCGGACCTTTGGCCTTGAAAATCATCTAGTTGAGCGATATAGCGATTTTCCTTCTCGTTGAATTGGTACAGGGTGGCGACGTCGTCGAGATCCTTAATGTCGTTGATATTAAAGCTGGTATCTTTCATGCCGAGCGGTTCGAAAATATGTCTGCGGCAGTACAGGTCAAAGCGTTCGCCCGTTAGTTTCTCCACGATCGTTGCCAAAATGACGGCACCCAGATTCGTGTATTCAAAGCCTCCCGGATCCCCCGGCTGTCCATCGCCCCAGAGCTTGTCGGTGTAATAGGCCCCATTGGGCAACAAAATATCGGTCAGCCGCAGCCTAGGCGGATTTTCGTTGCGAGAGTCGACCACAAACCGGACATATTCGTCTTGAAGGCTCGAGGTATGTGTCATGAGATGCTTGAGTGTGATCGGCAGCTGCGGATGCTTCGGATTACGAACCGGAAAGCCTAGGTATTGACCGATGTCTGATTCTAATGCGCATAGCCCCTGCTCTACAAGCCGCATAATCGCTGTGGCGACGACGGTTTTGGAAATGGATGCGATCCGAAACACCGTCCGCTCCGTCACAGGTATGCGTCTATCCAGGTTCGCCCAGCCATAGCCGCCGCTCCAGATCTGGCGCCCATCTCGCATGACGGAGGCCGCGAGTCCGACGATCCGGTGCTTGTCCAGCAGCTCTTGGATGCGTTCATCTAGCTGATGTAAGGTCAAGATGAGCCCTCTTTTACATTCTTTTAATATTGCTTTAATTATAATAGAGTCTGTCCGCACTGGGTAGCATTTTTTTGCCGTAAAACGGTCCATTTTATGGAAAACAAATAAAGCCCTCTCCATGTTTTGGAAGGGCTATGGGTTAGTCGTTGGTAGGGGATGACGGGATATTAGCCTAGTATCCCCTGTAATCCGATCCGAAGCTCTGGGAAAACGAAAATGCAGTTCACTCTCTTTTCCGAACACCTCTCGTTTGGCGTACACGCCTTTCTCCAGCCCATACACCTCAATCGTTTGATTCACCGGGTCAACAATCCAGTACTCCTCTACACCGTATCGCTGATAGATTTTAAACTTTTCGTTTCGATCCTTGATCGCTGTTGATGGGGACAGGACCTCAATTACCAGTTTGGGTGCGCCCTTGCAGCCTTTCTCATCAAGCTGGGAGGGATTACAAATGACCGAAATATCTGGCTGGCAGACCGTATCGGGGTTATCATACTCTTCGCTTTCACTGAGTCGAAGCTCAAAAGGCGCCACGAAGGCTTCACATGAGCTGCCTTTTAGGTAAGTATGTAACTCCACTAGCAGATTAACTACAGCACGCTGATGTCCGGTCGATGGAGCAGCTGTCATGTTGAAGGCAAGTCCATCAATAAGCTCCAATCGTCCCTCCCAATCCAGCGTATCACGGTACTTGTATCGCTTGGCCGGTTCCGGCATACACATGGCTTCGTTCCCCCACTCTCATGGAAAAATTCTACTATTTATATCAGACCATAAATTAGTTTTACCCACAGTTAAACGGAATCCATAGCTTCTAGAGCAAAAACGCCTTGGCCATTGCTGTCGTGGCCGCCGCTACTTCCTCTGCCGATAGACGACATCGTCCATGGCTGTACGTGTAAAATTACGACAGTGGAATTTTTGGGGGAGGAGGGAAAACAAAACAGGCCACCGGATCCGGCAGCCTGTCGTCTAAGTCTATTCCATAAGCTTCTCAATTTCCTCTACAGAGCGGCCATAAAACTCGGCAATGAAGGAAATGTCCATTTTTTTCTCAAGCATCATTTTGATGGTCCTCACCATTGCTCTCTTCTCGCCTTTCTCTATACCTAGCTCAATACCTTTCTCAATACCTCTAGCCTCACTATCCGCGATCAGACTATTACGTTCCAGTAACGAATGCTCGCGCGCTTCGTACAACCGGTACGTCTCTTCGTCACTGCTCAGCTTCAGCAGCAGGTCCTCGGTTTTCTTGATTTGCGGGTCCATCTTCATCAGCTCCTTCAATAGAGCATCCGGTAGCTTTTCATCCAGATACATCAGCCACCGGTGCAGCGAATTGTTCAGATCCTTCTCCATCCGCTCAAACTTGGGCATCTCCAGAAAATGCACTTCAAAAGCGTCAGTGAGCAGTAAGCTCTTATCTCTATCATCATACAAATGGAAGGTCGTTTAAAACGGCTCACGATCCTTAAACAGGAGAAAATCAAGCAAATTGATCGTGACCGTTCGCTTCAGCTTGCTGTAGTCGTCCCCTTGTGTGATCGACCCGATATACATTTTACTCATATAAAAAAGCGAGCGCCTGGCCATATTACGGTAATCCGTCAGCTGCATCTCGATATCGTATAGCACATGATCGTCCGTTTCCGCCGAAATATCGAGTCGTCCGGTCTTGTCGTCGATCATCTTTTTGGTTAACTGCTTGCTTTCTTTCACCTTCAGTTGTCGGATGCGCTTCTCGCCCTCCAGCCCCAGAATCGCATTCAGCAAGCTGATTAAGCTTTCCTTCGATTGTTCCTCCCCGAACAGCTTCTGAAAAATGAAGTCGTTCTTCGGCTTCATCCTCCGCTTCATCGGGCTTCCCTTCACAGATCGTACTTCTTCCAGTATACCCTCTCCTTTACAGGTTTGCATGTAGAAGCAGCTCTTTTCCGTCCCGGATCAAGCGCAAAAAAGCACACCTTCCGCGGGTACGGAAAGGATGTGCTTCATCCATTGGCAACATGATATCAAATGGAATCGGGTGATTCAATAAGTACGGGCCGGCCACTATCCGCCTAAGCTTGCGCCCTCATATTTGGCGATAGCCTCTCTTACCACATCAGGCAGGGGGATGCTCTTTTCGCTCGCTTTGTCGATATAAACCATCGCACCGCGGCCTACCGCTTTGAGCTGGCCGGTGGAGCTTTCCGTGAGGGCATACTCCAAGTCAAACGAGGAGCGGCCTAGCTTGGCTACGCGAACGTATAGCATCAGCGGCTCCTTTTTTAGCACCTGCGCTAAAAACTGGCACTCGAGATCCGCGGTGACGGAAACGGTTCGGGCGTTGAACAGGACATCCGACAGCCCGAGCTGCTCGAGATAGTCGACGCGGCCCTGCTCGTAATAGATGAAGTAGCTCACGTTGTTGAGGTGCCCCGCCATGTCTGTTTCACAATAGCGAACCTTGATGGGGATGGAAAAATGAAACTTCGCCAGCCACCCCTGCGCATCCGGCTGAATGTACGGTATTGCTCGCATCGTTGGTTGGCCTCCTTTGGTTGGCTGCTGCTACCACCCGCCTCACACCGGATACACCGGATGCTTGCGCTCGGAGAAGACGACGCGCTTGGAGGCGTAGGCCTCAAAGCGCCGGATCAATTCGCTCCGCAGGGCATTCGGCGCTACGATGCCGTCGATGACCATATCGGAGGCGAGATGGTACAGGTCAATGTCCTTGCGATACTCCTCGCGCTTACTCGCGATGAACCCGGCCCGATCTGACTCGGGCAGCTCGGCGATTTTGCCCGCGTACACCGCGTTGATCGCCGCTTCCGGGCCCATCACGGCGATTTGCGCCGAGGGCAGCGCCAGGCAGCAGTCCGGCTCGAACGCCGGTCCGGCCATCGCGTACAAGCCCGCACCGTACGCCTTGCGGACGATGACGGAGATCTTCGGCACGGTCGCTTCGGACACGGCCGAGATCATTTTGGCGCCGTGGCGGATGATGCCCGCCTGCTCGACCCGGGTGCCGACCATGAAGCCCGGCACATCGGCCAAAAACAGCAGCGGGATGTGAAACGCATCGCACAAGCAAATGAACTTGGCGGCCTTGTCCGCCGAATCGTGGAACAGGATGCCGCCCTTCACCCGCGGCTGGTTTGCGATGATGCCCACCGGCTTGCCGTCCAATCGCGCCAATCCGGTGATGAGCTCACGGGCGAACAGCTGCTTCACGTCAAACCACGAGTCCTCGTCCACAATCCGCTCGATGAGGTCGTACATATCAAACGAGGTGTACTGGTCCGCAGGAATAATCTCCTCCAGCGTCTGTTCCAGCGCTACAGGCGGCCTCGACTTTCGCACGGGCGGTTTTTCGGTATAGTTGGCCGGAAAATAAGCCAAGTAATCCCTCGCCTGCTCAATCGCGGCTTCCTCACTGGAAGCGAGCACATCGCCGCAGCCGGAGACGGAGCAGTGCATTTTGGCGCCGCCGAGCTGCTCCAGGGTCGCTTTTTCCCCGGTCACGATCTCGACAATCCGCGGGGAGCCGAGATACATCGACCCGTTCCCCTCCACCATGATCACCAAATCGCAAAAAGCCGGAATATACGCGCCCCCAGCGGCCGACGGACCGAACAAAATGCACACCTGCGGCACCTTCCCCGACAGCTTCACTTGGTTGTAAAAAATACGTCCCGCTCCGCGGCGTCCCGGATACATCTCGACCTGATCGGTAATCCGCGCACCGGCGGAATCGACAAGATAAAGAAGCGGCACCTGCAGCTTGTCGGCGGTTTCCTGCATGCGAAGCATTTTTTCGACCGTCCGGGCGCCCCAGGAGCCGGCTTTGACCGTGGAGTCGTTCGCGATGACACACACGGTTTGGCCGTGGATTCGACCGATGGCGGTGACGACGCCGTCCGCGGGCAGGTCCGGCTCGGCGCAGTTGGCGAACAGCGCGTCCTCCAGCGCGAAGCCCGGATCGAACAGCAGCTCCAGCCGGTCGCGGACGAACAGCTTACCTTGCTCGGCATTTTTCTCGTGGTATTTGGCGGCGCCGCCCTTCTTGATCCGCTCGATCCGCTCCTCCAGCCGGTTCTCCTGCGATTCGCCAAATTCGCTAGTCATGTTTAGCTACTCCCCCTTGAAGTTCGGGTCGCGTTTCTCTCGAAAGGCTTGCAGCCCCTCCAGTCGATCCTTCGTTGGGATGGTGACTTTATAGGCCTGCCGCTCGATTCCAAGTCCAGCGCTTAGACGCTCGCTCAAGCCTTGATTGATCGCCAGCTTGGCCTGAGCGACCGCAATCGGAGCATTGCGGGCGATGCGCCCCGCCACCTCGAGCGCTTGATCCAGCACAGAACGACCGGCCGGGGCCACCTGCTCCACGAGTCCGATCTGCAGCGCCTCCTCTGCCTCCACTCGCCTGGCGGTAAAAATCAGCTCCTTCGCCCGCCCTACACCAATCAACCTCGGCAAACGTTGCGTCCCGCCAGCCCCCGGGATGATGCCTAGGGCCGTCTCTGTCAGGCCCACCTTCGCCGTCTCGGCCATGATGCGAAGATCGCAGGCCAGCGCCAGCTCCAGCCCACCGCCGAAGGCTGCGCCGTTGATCGCAGCGATGACCGGCATCGGGAGCGCCTCCACGGCATTCACCGTCGCGCGAATAAGCGCTACAGCCTCGCGCACCTCCGACTCGTTCATCGTAAAGCGCTCCTTCAAATCCGCCCCCGCGCAGAACGACGACCCCGCTCCCGTGATCACCACACAACGCACCGACGCATCGGCACGGCACTCGGCAAGCGACGCTTGAAGCTCCGACAGCAGCTGCATGCTGAGCGCATTGGCTGCCTGCGGCCGGTTCAAGGCGATCACCGCCACTCCTTGCTCGTTCACGGAGCGCAAAACCAGCTGATCCATCTTTTTCACCTTTTACCCTAGGATTTGACTTGCGATGACCATACGCTGCACCTCCGAGGTGCCTTCCCCGATCTCCAGCAGCTTGGCGTCCCGCATGAAGCGCTCCACCTCGTACTCCCGCATATAGCCGTACCCGCCGTGAATTTGCACCGCCTGATCGCACACCCGCACGCACATTTCCGAAGCGAACAATTTGGCCATCGCCGCTTCTTTTTTGAACGAGCGACCCTGATCCTTGAGCCATGCCGCCTTATACACCATGGTTCGGGCCACTTCAATATTCATCGCCATATCCGCCAGCTTGAACTGAATGGCCTGAAAAGCGGACAGCGCACGCCCAAACTGCTTGCGCTGCTTGGCGTAGCGGAGCGATTTTTCATAGGCGCCCTGCGCAATCCCGACCGCCATTGCACCGATGCCGATGCGGCCTCCGTCCAGCACCGCCAAAAACTGCTTATACCCTTGACCCTCGGTTCCCAGAAGGTTTTCTTGGGGCACGCGCACTTGATCCATCACCAGCTCGGTCGTGTTGGAGGCGTGGAGTCCCATTTTTTCATAATGGTCGAGCACGCTAAAACCAGGCGCCGCCGTCGGCACGATAAACGCGCTGATGCCGTTCGTCCCTTTGGACCGGTCGGTGACGGCCGTGAGCACCAGATTATGCGCGTAGCTGGCGTTGGTAATAAAGCATTTGGAGCCGGTGATGACCCACTCCTCCCCGTCCAGCACTGCCGTCGTGCGGGTCCCTCCCGCGTCCGAACCGGCCTCCGGCTCGGTCAGCCCGAAGGCGCCCAAATACTCGCCACGGCACAACGGAGCTAGGTAGCTGATCTTCTGCGCCTCCGTCCCGAAGAGATGCAGAGGCGCGCCGCCCAGCGAAATATGCGCGGAGTACGTAATGCCGGTGGATGCGCAGACGCGGCTCAGCTCCTCCACCACGATCGCGAAGCTGACGGTATCCGCACCGCCACCTCCGTAGGCCTCCGGGAACGGCAGCCCCATAAGCTCCAGCTTGGCCAGCTGGTCGAAAATATCCCTCGGAAACGCCCCCGTCCGATCCCGCTCGATCGCGCCAGGCGCCACCTCATGCACGGCAAAATCACGAATTAAGTCGCGGATCATCGACTGCTCTTGCGTATAATCGAACTGCATCGCTCCACCGCCTTTCTACGTGGCACTTGGTGATTTAGAGGCAGGCATCAACTCATCCTCCAATTCGATTTCAAGCCGCATCAGCGCGGATGCATAGCATTTGCCTAAGTTATCCAGCCTCAGGGTGGCTGAACCGCCGCCGCCGAGCGCCCCACGGCACACCAAATTCATCGCCAAGAGCCCCGGCACCTCATACCGCGTCACTTCCCCCAGCACCATCCCGGCAAAATGAGCCTTCACCCGCTCCACCGTCACTTCCTGAAGCAGCACCTGGTACAGCGCCTCGCTAGGGGCAAAAACCGCGATGTTGACCGTGTTCCCCTTGTCGCCTGAGCGCGCCTGCACAATATGCCGAAGCTGAACCCGACCCATAGGCTACACCTCCAAAACGCTCACTTGAACCCCGCTTTCCACGATCTCGCGCGGCACGAGAGTCGACCACATGCCCAGCAGCTCGCGCGGCTTCAGCATGCCTAAGAATCCGCCCAACGCCGGAGGGCCACTTAGCATTAAGGGCGGGAACAAGCGTCCAAGCTTCGCAGCCTCCTGCTGGCTCTCCGTCCGTACCGCGATCCGCAAAAACACCTCATTCAGCTCTTCCCCCGGCGGCTCTGCGAGCGGCCCATGCAGTGAATTATAGCCGAGGAAATCCGTCTGAATGTCCTGCACCTGCAGTCCCGCCCTTGCAATCTGCTTCCGAATAATGCGGTCGGCCGTCTGCGCCTTGGCCAAGGCGTCGGGCCAGGCGTAGCCGCAGATGGCCTGCCCGAGCCAGCCGTCGGCATAGCCCATGACCACCTTGAGCTGGTCAGGACGCTTCATCCCGCGTGCGCCGGTTACGCGCACGCGGTTCTCGCCGGCGTCCTCCAGGCGCACGGCCGTCACGTCCAGCACGACATCCGGCGTCCGATACGCCGACGGATCATGGATCTCGTACAGCAGCTGCTCCTTGACCGTGTTAACGGAAACAAGACCGCCGGTGCCTTCCGTTTTTGTCAGGAAAAATTCGCCGTCGGCTCGCATTTCCGCCACCGGAAAGCCGATCCGGTCCAGCTCCTCTACAGACTGCCAATCCCCGCTAAAGTTGCCGCCGGTCACCTGCCCGGAGCACTCCATCAGATGCCCCATCAGAATGCCTTGCGCCAGCTCATCCCAATCCTCTTGACCCCACCCGAATTCATACACCAGCGGAGCCAGGAACAGCGCGGAATCCGTTGTCCTCCCGGTGACGATTACATCGGCCCCTTGCCTCAGCGCCTCGACTACGGGAGCGCTTCCGAGATACGCGTTAGCGAACACCATGCGATCCATGACCGTTTCCACGTCTCTGCCGTCTTCCATATGCTGAAGGGTGACCCCTTGCTGCTTCCACGCTTCCAATTGGCTTCGAACGTCATCGCCCGTGACCACCGCTACCTTTAAGCCTTCGATACCAAGCTGCCGGGCAACCCGCAGTACCTCTTGCTGGGCCCCCAGCGGGTTCATGCCTCCGGCATTCGTTAAAATTTTCATGCCCTTGGCCTTCACGATCGGAAGCAGCTCTCTCATCGTACGTGTGATGTCCGCTGTATATCCCTTGGCGGGGTCCCGCTGCCGGTCCTTTTGCAAAATCGCCAGCGTCAATTCCGCCAAACAGTCAAAGACGAGATACTGGACGTTGCCGTGCTTCGCCGTTTCGATGGCAGGCTCCAGGGCGTCCCCATAAAATCCTTGTCCTGCTCCTATGCGAATCGTCTTCATGCCATCCCCCTCCCGCTGCTGAGGCTATCTGTATTAACATATGAGTTTGGCTCACGGGTTTATTACTTGGCTGAAGGAGGAAGCGTGTTCCAGCCTCTGAAACGGCATGGCAAAAAAGCCCGCCTGAGGACTTTACTGATCCTCAAGCGGGCTAATCTGCTAACGATGAACTTTCTACTTCCTAGTCAAAGAAGCCCATGTGCTTTCGAGCCACGACTCAAACTGGTCACCCTTGTCGCCTTCGTACGCGTCATAAATATCTAGTCGCATCTTCTGCAGCTTCTCTTTGAACTCGGCAAACGTATGTTCATCGGGCAAGCTTTTTTTGATCCGCACCAGCACTTTGTTAACGCCCTTAATTAACTCGCCTTTTTTTCTCGCCGGCAGCTGAATATCCTCGCCCAAAGCTCGGAGCTTGCGAAACGCCGCCTCTTGAATCGGATACACTGTATCGTTCATCAGACGATGCTTAAGCACATCAATCGTTTGCGGGGTGTTCCACTTCCCCAGCTCCTCAACCGCGGTCAAGCGCTCTCTCCAGCTCGACGTCCGGTTGGCGGCCGTTTTTAGCTGCTCATAATTATCAGGCAGTTCATGATTCATTTACTTGATCCCATCCCTTGTTTAAAATAATCCATGGCATTTATCCCTCGGACTTATTGCTTTTCGCACTGCTGGCAGTCGACGCCGCATCTGTTTGTTTGGTTCCTTTGCTTTTATACGGCTTGGGGGCGTTCTTAGCCCGGTTGGCACTGGCTTGCCAGCGGTTCCACCCCTTTTTGTCGGTTCCTCTGCCTGTCCCGCCTTTGCCCTTGGCCTTGCTCATCCCAATCACTCCATTTACTCCACCGAGCTTAAACTTTCTGTAACGTTATCATAAATCGGCACCGATTTCCACTTCAGGGGCGGTTAAGGGTATAATGACTGCAATAAAAACTTTGCGACAAAAAGGACTGAAGCTCGTGACCCTACTCCTGATTCTCATTCTACTGGCCGCGTTCGCGGTCCTGTTTACGGCGAGCTATCGCCCCTTCGGAAAAGCGCCCTCCGCAGAGCAGCGTGAGAAGTACCGGCAGTACGCCAACTATGAGGGAGGAAAATTTCAGAATCAGATCCCTACCAAGAGAGGCTTGAAGCCGGCAGAGACGGTGAAAGTGATGTTTGAATATGCGAAAAGCGATCCGAAGCGCAAGCCGCCGGGGCCCCTCGTCATGGATCGCTATGTGCCCGGGCAAACCGGGGAATCGCACGTCGTCTGGTTTGGCCACTCCGCTCTGCTGGTGAAGATCGCAGGCCTGACGCTGCTGCTGGATCCGATGCTGGGCAAGGTGCCTTCTCCCTTCCCGATGATCGGCGGGGCCCGCTACAGCAAGCAGCCCCCGATCGACCTGGATCAGCTGCCGGAGATCGACGCGGTCATCTACTCGCATGATCATTACGATCATCTCGATTACGGTTCCGTTCAGAAGCTTAAAGACCGGGTTCGGCGCTTTATTGTCCCGCTGGGCGTCGGGCCGCATTTGGAGCGCTGGGGCGTACCGAAGTCGTCCATCGAAGAGCACGGCTGGGGCGACGAGTTCGAATACGCAGGCTTGAAGCTGGCGTGTACGCCGGCCAGACATTTTTCGGGACGCGGCACGACGGGGTCCAACTCTACGTTGTGGTGCTCCTGGGTGATCGACGGCGGGAATGAGAAGCTGTTTTTCAGCGGGGACAGCGGGTATGGGCCGCATTTTCGCGAGATTGGCGAGACGTATGGTCCCTTCGACCTGACCTTAATGGAGTGCGGCCAGTATGACGAGCGCTGGTCGGGCATTCATATGCTGCCTGAAGAGACGGTTCAGGCTCATCTGGACGTAAAAGGCGAGCGCATGATCCCGATTCACTGGGCCGCCTTCACATTGTCGCTCCACGAGTGGGACGATCCTGTGGAACGAGCCAGCCGAGCGGCCAAAGAACGCGGAGTGACCATCGTCACGCCGCGCCTCGGCGAGCCCGTCCCGATCCGCTCGACCGATGCCGCCACTTCCTCCTCTGCCTGGTGGAGAGACCCGCAGTGAGCAAAAAAACGCCGGAGATGTCATGTCCGGCGTTTTTTGCTGCTTTTTCTCGCTTAACGGGTCTCTAGCAGCTTCGTCAGATGGCTCGGATTCCCCGTTTTGGCCCACATGAGAAAATGATAACGGTTGTGAATGATGGCAGGATTTTGGGTGGAGAGGAGCGGCTTCTTGGCGCTGGCTTTTTTCATCGCAAGATCACCTCGGCTTATCGATTGGATTGGGATAATATTCTTATTGTTACCAATCTAGCAATCTATTAAACCTCTCTCTATTAAAAAATCCCAGCTTATTCGGGTGTCTTACGCCCTACCCATTCCAGCAAAGCCGGATAGGCTGCCCGGGCATCGGCGTAGCCCTGCTTGTACAAGGCGTCCAGCTTGTCCTTGTTGCGCTCGATCCGGCCGACGGAGAGCGGCACCTGCGGCTGAATGACGAACACCGCCCCGTCACGGGCCTGCTGTTCAATATATGCCGAGGTCTCATTATAGAGCTCATGGCGCTGCTGCATGACCCGAATCAGCTGCGGATAGGCATGATACGCACGCCTCAGCATCCAGGTGAATCGATTTGGCTTTTTGCGGTAGCCTGCATTTCGCGTTAGGATGGCGACATTACGCTTGAACCCGTCCCGCTCTGCCTGGCGAACCGGAATCGGATCGGAAATGCCGCCATCGAGCAGCTCCTTCCCCCCGTACTCCACAATCGGCGCGATAAACGGCAGCGAACTGGAGGCGCGCATGACCGTCAGTGCATCAAAGTCCGGGTCCTGCTTGGAAAAATAAACCGGCTGCCCTGTAGCGCAATCCGTCGTTCCGATCACGAACCTCTCTTTTGCCTGCCGGAACGCTTCAAAGTCAAAGGGCACCAGCCGGTTCGGAACTTCATCGAACAAAAAGTCCATGCCGAACAGCTGCCGCTTCTCCCACCAATTCCGCAAGGAAACGTAGCGCGGATCTACGGTGTACTCGACATTCACGATATGGTTGCGCCCCCGCTGCCTGGAGACGTAGCTCGCCGCATTGCACGCTCCGGCCGAAACGCCGATGATATATGGAAAATAGAGCTCCTGCTCGGCAAAAAACTCCAACACGCCCGCCGTATATACGCCCCGCATGCCTCCGCCTTCCAGCACGAGTCCAATGGAATCCATCTGCCCTCACTCCTTGATAATTCGTTATATTGCTTTAGTATAGCACACGGAGCTGCGCGCAATCGAAAGCCCATGCTTTAATGTCGGATGACAAGAACATTGTCCGAATGTCGACACATAAAAACTAGCTGCTGAACGAAAGGGCAGGATAGTTGAGCAATACTAACAAAATAATTAGGGCTGCGTTATAGGCGTTCGATCCTTATCCCCCGGGTGGTGGGGAGAGGGTGAAGATGTTAGTTCATCTACAAATATAGTTCTCCGCGCTGTCTGTTCCGGCAAGTTTTCGATCACAGCAAAAAAAGGCCCACTGTTCAAGGTTGGCCAAGTCGTCTTTTTCAAACTAGTATGGGCACGTCCGCAAACCGGATAGGGGTTCATGTAAGTGAAGCGTGGCTGTGCAAAATCACAATTCGACGGAGTGCGATGCTCAGGTTGTTTGGCAAGGTGGCGTAGCTCTAGTCCCTCGCCCTCACAGTCAATTCTTTAGAATCAATCACCAAACCGGCTGATTGAATATAGTCAAAACCAATAATGCCGTCAATCTCTATTCCATAGTTCATTTCTCCAATTTCCACTTCAAAGCCTTCCAGGGTTGCTTCCCCTGCCTGCACAAAGTCAAACTGCTTGGAGTACACGACCTCGACTCCGCCCACGCCTCTGATTTTATTCAAAAAGTCCCCCGGCTCAATTTTAACACCGATGGCATCCACTACATCTGCGCTGAAAATAGTCCCTGCCGAACCTGTATCAAGCAACACATTTCTCAAATTCACCACGATAACAAATGACCACTTCAATAAAAGGTAATCCGTACTTCATATCCATTTTCATCTCGGGCCCCGTACCCCCGCCCATTTCTCTCGAAGCCTGAGCGTTTCGCGAGATGTGTGAAAAAAGCCGTATTCCCGGTAAGGCTGTGCCCGATGCAGCTCATAGTATCGTTTCATGGCAACAGACGAATCTTCAAAGCGATCAAGGACTGCCACCTCGTCGATAAGCCAGTATCCATCCTCTGAATGAGACTTTAATGCCTCACATACAATCCACTCTTCAGGAAATTGTTCACGAACCTCTTCCCAGCGCATCCTGGTCACCTCCAGAAACCTTACTTGTAACTACTCTCAGTATAGCATAAGCCTGAACAAGGATGTACATGTCCGAGTGGACAAGGGTCATCCGACAGTTAACGCCTATCGGCGGATGGCACGGCCGTCGTGCTGCCGACGAACAAATCGCTCTGGATGCGGATATGCTCGAACGGCAGCGTCGGATTGGCAATGCGCCAGAGCATGCGGTCGGCGGCGCGGTACCCGGTCTCGCAGATTGGAAGCAGCGGCCTTGTGAACAACGGCAGCGACTCCGGCTGCTCGTTCAAGAAGCCAATCAGGGACACGTCCTCCGGCACGCGCCAGCCGAGCTCCTGGCACAAGCGATAAACGATCGGCACCTCATCGTTGATGCCGCAAATCATCGCACTTGGCTTATAGCACTCCAGCTGCTGCATCAGCTGCTCCTGCCACGGTCGATTCCTCCGCTGTCCGATCGAATGTATGCCGGGGTCTACCTCGGCGCCGAACCGGTCCATCGCATAGCCAAATGCCTGCCAGCGCAAAATAAAGCCCCGCTGCTGATGAATATCCCCCACATACATGATTCGTCGATGTCCCAGACTGAACAAATAAGCGACCGCCTGATACGCCGCTTCGTACACGTCCCAGATGACGCTGTCTATTTTGACCCCGGGGGGTGGAAAATTAAGCAAAATCCGCGGCTGCTGAAGCCGAAACAGATGTGGCTCCCACGTCTCAGGCACGATGCTCGGCGCAATGAAGATGCCGTCGGCGTACGCAAGCCCGCTGTCCTCGAGCCACGCCTCCATGTGCTGCTCCTTGATCTCCCTCGGCAGCATAAGCAGCTCGATCTGGTGGCCGAAGGCGATGAACCGGTCCTGAAGCCCTTGCAGCAGGAGCCGGTGAAAGGCGAGCCCCTCCTGTGTTTGCACCAGCACAAAGCGCAGCCGCTTGGTCGGATATGGCGCAATGTAGTCGAGCTTCAAGCTGCGGATCTGATCGGAGGTGTAGTAGCCCAGCTCCTCCGCTGTTTGGACGATCCGCTGGCGGGTCGCTTCGGACATGCCAGGCTTGCCTTTTAGCGCCTTCGATACCGTTTGTACCGTTACCCCCAGCGTTTTGGCAATCGTTTTGAGCGTCACTTCTTTTCGTATCGGCATCTTCCTTCGGCTCCCCCCGTCTTTGCAGCTGTCTGTTCATCGTACCACGCGCGGTTTTTTAGTTAAACAAAAATTAAACTAGTTCCTCTCAGGCCGGATTCTATAATAAAAGGTAAAGGTATTCCTACATCATTCTCGGGAGGAATTTAACATGGTTAAGCAAACGATTACAATCCCGTCTCAAGCGCTTCCTGTCAGCTATACGCCGGACGTTGTCGTCGTTGGAGGCGGCGCCTCCGGCGTAGCGGCGGCGATGGCTGCAGCCCGCAATGGAGCGAGCACCCTGCTCATCGAGCAGCGAGGCTACCTGGGAGGCATGGGAACCGCTGCCCTTGTCCCCGCCTTCTGTCCGTATACCGACGGGGAAAAGCCCGTCATTCGGGGGATTGGGCTGGATTTGCTGGAAAAGATGAAGCAGGCGGCTGGGGAAGGCTTTTTGAAGCAGTATAAGGAGCAGCTTGATTGGGTGCCGATTGACGTGGAGACGCTGAAGCGCGTCTATGATGAGGCCGTGCTGGCCAGCGGCGCTCAAGTGCTGTTCCATACGGTGGCTGATCAAGTGCTGCTGGAAGGCGACCGCATCAGCGGGCTGATCATTAGCAACAAGTCGGGCCGCTCCGTCGTACAGGCGAAGCTGTACATCGACGCCTCGGGTGATGCCGATCTGGCGGCGCTCGCCGGTGTTCCGTTCCAGGTGGGCGGAGAGCAAGGCGAACTGCAGCCGGGGACGATGTGCTATGTGGTGACCGGTGCGGACAAAGCCCGGTTCTACCAGTTCCTCGAAGAAACGGGCGAGCACAAGCAACTGGAGCAAACGGTCGTAAAGGCGCAGCAAAACGGCGACCTTCCAGAGGGCCGCAAGCGCATTTCGGGCATGGCGTGGATCTCTGACTCCGTGGTCGGCTTTAACTTCGGCCATATTTTCGGCATCGACGGGACGAAGGCGGAGGACTTGACCCGCGCCGCCATCGAGGGCCGCAAGCTGATTGATACGCAGATCCGGTTCTTGCGCAAGTATGTACCGGGCTTTGAACACATTCATCTCGTGCATTCCGGCGACCAGATCGGCATTCGCGAAACGCGCCGTATTCAAGGGGACTACACGCTTGTCGTGGAGGACTTCCTCTCGATGCGCACGTTCGAGGACGATATCGCCCGCAATTCGTATTTCATCGACATTCATTTGGCGAACGCGACCAGCACGATGACGATTAAGCACCTGCCAAAAGGACAGTCGCACGGCGTCCCTTATCGCTGCATGCTGCCGGTGGGCAAATCGAACCTGATCGTCGCCGGACGCTCCGTCTCGTCCGACCGCCCGGTGCAGGGGTCGCTGCGCGTCATGCCGAACTGCTTCGCCATGGGCGAGGCGGCCGGCGTAGCCGCTGCCATGGCTAGCGCCGCTGGCCTGGCGGGCTTCCGCGAGGTGCCGATTGCTGAGCTGCAGCGCAATCTGATCGCGCAGGGCGCATGGCTTGGCGAGCAGCCGGGCAAAGCCTATGTCGCCGCAGCGGTGGGCAGCGTCACTTTTGAGGATGAATGCAAGTAAGGGGGCATCGCCTTTGGAAAGCCGAAGCAGATGGGAAGGAAAAGGCTGGGGCACGCTCGGGGACAGCATTACGGCGGCGGGTGGCTATCAGCCGCTCGTCCAGGCCGCTCTGGGCTTCTCCGAGGTGATCAACTATGCGGTGAGCGGCTGCCCGATGACAGCCGGAGGGGATCGGGATTATGGAGCCACGACACATGTCGGCCGAACGATTGCCGAGTACTTGGACTGCGTGACCGTGTTTGCGGGGGTGAACGATTTTCGCCTCGATAAGCCGATTGGCGACATTGGTATGACGGACATTCACACGTTCTATGGCGCCTATCGCGGGATGATTGAGCATATTCTAACGCGCAACCCGCGCTGCCGCCTCAGTCTATGGACCCCGCTTCACCGGGATAAGGACGGCTACGATATTTTTTATACGAATGCCGCTGGACATCGGTTAAGCGATTATGTCGAGGCGATTATCGGCTTAGGCCGCATGTATGCGCTGCCTGTGCTGGATCTGTACGCGCTCAGCGGGCTGAACAAGCTCACACTGCCGCATTTTACTTCCGATGGCCTGCATCCGAACGAGGCCGGACATCGGCGAATCGCGGATGTAGCGATTCCGTTTTTGGCTGGGCTGTAGGCTTGTTACAAAAAAAGGTGGCGCAGGGAATCTCCCCGCTCCACCTTCTTTGCCTTACTCAAACTTCCTCAGCCGCATAAATTGTTAATGGATTTAAGGAAGTGAACCATAACAACCTGATGAAAATTAGGGCAATAATTTTGGTACGCATGACACCCTCTCCTGCTCCTTGTTATTTCCCTCTGCAATTCCGGTTTCCATTATAGTAAAATGCTCCCTCTGCGTATACTAGTTTATTAGTTCAGCGGGCGATAGGCTATAATGCGCGCGAAAAAATGACCTCCGAATCCATGATTCGGGGGTCATTTTATTTGGCCCGCTATAGGCTCAGCGCCACCTTACCTCCACCCTGCTAAACAGCTTGACCTGTCCTAGCAAGCCATAAGGCTACGCGTGCGAATCGACCAGGGCACCGAATCAGGATACAGCGCTTTCAATTGTGAGAGCACCGTCAGCAGTTCATCGAATGTGCGGGGCACCGGAAGGTGATGCTTTTCCGGCAAATCCATCCGGATGACGGGACCAAAGCCATTCTTTGCTTCATTCCGGGCGATTGCAGGAAATCCATACAGCTCCCCGTCTACCGTGAGCCGCCTCAAGTTGGGAATCGCATCCCACTGCTTCTTGAAGTTCGGCATCAGTCCCCGATTCATATAGCCCATGAGCGGCAGCAAAGCTCCCGTAGAAGCAAAATCGTTCACATCCTGCTTCTCGATCTGGAGAATGTCCGGCAGATGGTTCGTCGCCAGCAGTGTCTTCTTCTCCGCATAGTTGATTGCCGGGATCGGCTCATAGTCCAGCTTCACATTCAGCTGTCGTTCAATTTCCTGTTGAATGGGCGAGCCGTTAGTCACCTTCTGGCTTGGGGCTTCAAAGCGAACATGACCTTCACCGTGCGCTTCTTGCCCGCTGCAGCGGTGGACCCTGCCGTTACCCCGCTGTCACAGCCGGAGACCGGCAGCACAAGCAGAGCCGTGATTGCATATAGGAACAGCGAATGGGTTCAATTAGTTTAGTCTTGTATGAGCTGACTTCGACTCGCATTCATTTTCCAGATCATGTACCATAGATAGCGCTAGGCACTACGACAGGCACGGGGGTACGAGGGATGAAACCGCGCGTATTTTTATTCAAGCAGGCCATCGGCAATTTAAAAATCAAGCATAAGGTGTTCGCCCTGATCTCGATTGTGACGGCCGTCTGCTTCCTGATTACCTATTTTTCGCTGCAATACGCTTATTCCATCTACGACAACCAGCTGTACTCGAGGTCGTCCCAGCTGCTGAACCTGTCGGCCAGCGGTATCGAAAATGAGCTGAAACGGCTGGACAAGCTGAGCTTTCAAATTGCGACCGATCAGCAGATTCAAGATTTGCTGGTTTCTCTGACAGCGGAGACGCCGGAATTCGAGAAGTACAAGATCCGCTCCTACATTACCGATAAGCTGGTAACGTACACGGGCTACGAAAAAAATATATATTCCATTGAAATTTCCGACCAGCTGGACGGCCTGTCCATGTCGGGAAATTCGCTGAAGACCTCCACCGCCAGGAGGCAGCAAATATTGACGGAGTCGGCCCCAGGGCAGGGTGAAACGAGATGGATTTATCCGGATACGGAGGACCCGTACCTCATCGCGGCCCGTGAGATCCGCTCGTACACCAACTTGAATTTGAACCGACTTGGCACGTTGACCGTCCGGATCCGGATCGATAAAATCGTCGAGGACGTCGTCGCGGGAACCGAGCTGAAGAACGGCGAGATGCGCATCGTCTCCGGCACGCATATGATTTATCCCGCTCATCTCGGGTCAACTCCTGGACAAGATCCGAAGCAAAACCAGAATATGCGTCTCCCTGCCGCGGAAGAATTAAAGAATGGCTATCTGGTCAAACAGGTCGGGAATCAGCAATATTTTATCACGCGCATTCAATCGGGCTATTTGGGGTGGAGCTACGATAGTCTCATCCCGTACGATCAAATTTTCCACCGCATCATTTGGATGAAAAATATATTGCTCATCGGCTTTATTTTCAGCGTGCTGGTGCTGATGGCCGTCGCCATCCAATTCGCCCGGAGCATCACGCGGCCCATCGAGGATTTGATCGGACTCATGAGGCAAGTGCAGAAAGGGGATTTCCGCCAGGCGGAGACGGAAACGGCCGACTTGCCCTCCCTCCCAATGGATGAGATCGGTCTGCTCAATCGCACCTTCCGGCACATGCTCCGGCGGATCAACGAGCTCATCACCGAGAACTATGCCAAGCAATTGACGATCAAAGAGACGCAATTCAAGGCGCTGCAGGCGCAGATTAACCCGCACTTTTTATATAACACACTGGATTCCATCAACTGGCTAGCCAAAACAAATCGGCAGCCGCAAATCTCTAGCATGGTGGAGGCGCTCGGCTTTTTGCTGAGGAGCTCGATCAGTCTGAAGGAGACGCTCATCACCGTGGGCGAGGAGCTCGACATCGTCTCGAACTACCTGACGATTCAAAAGTACCGGTTCGACGACCGGCTGGTCTTTGAGCTCGATGTCCCCGAGGACGTGAAAAGGCTGCGGATGCCGAAGCTGATGCTCCAGCCGCTGCTCGAAAATTCGATTCATTACGGGCTGGAGTCGATGCTCGGGACTTGCATCATTGCCATTCGAACGAAACGGGAGCCCGGACGTGTCTTAATCACGGTGGAGGATAACGGGCCGGGGATGGATGCCCAGCTGCTTGATCAAGTACGCAAAGGGACGGCGCCGACCCGCGGAAGCGGCATTGGCCTCAAAAATATCGAAGAACGACTCATGCTCGCCTTCGGCAGCGCTTACGGGCTGCACGTGGACAGCATCGCCGGACAAGGCACCCGTGTCACCCTCATCATACCGGACGAAACGGAGAATTCTTATGTATAAAGTACTGCTTGTAGACGATGAACGCATTATTTTGGACGGCATATCGGCCATAGTCGATTGGGAGTCGGCAGGCACCGTCCTGCACGGAACGGCCAGGAATGGGATTGAAGCCTATGAGCTGGTTATGCAGGACCCGCCGGATATTATCATCAGCGATATTAAAATGCCGGGCATGGACGGCCTGGAGCTGGCGGCCAAAGTCTCCCAGAGCCACCCGAATTTGAAGCTCGTGCTCCTCTCCGGCTTCAGCGAATTTGAATACGCACAGAGGGCCATGCACTATGGCGTCCGGCATTACCTGCTCAAGCCGAGCAACGAGAATAAAATCGCCGAAGTGCTGCAGGAGCTCGTGGCCGAGCTGGACGCCGAGCAGGAACGGCAGAAGTTCGTGCAAGGCATGCGCTACGGGCTGGAGAAAGTGCTGCCCCATGTCAAAGAACAGTTCCTGAAGGAATTCGTCACTAACAAAACCTACGGCAACCACGATTGGGAATATTACAGCAGCCTGTTTAAGCTGGATCTGGAAAACCGGAAGGTGCGGCTTTTGCTCTTTCGTTTGGAGCCGCCGTTTGAATTCGAGCATATGTTTGCGGTCAAAAATATTGCCGAGGAGCTCTTGGGCGCCACGGTGCTTAGTGCTACGGTCGGGGAAAATGTGCTGATCGTGGCAGAGGATGCGGAGGAAAGCACGCTGGTGGAGCGCATTGACCAGATCCGCACCACGTTTATGCGCTACTACCGGATTGATCTGACCATCGCCATGAGTGAGGCGGATGAGTTTCTTCGTGCCCGCCATCTGTATAAGCAAACCCTGGAATGCTTGAACCACCGGTTTTACCTCGAGGAGGGCGGGCTCATTACTGTACAGGACCTTGCGGTAACGGAGAGTCATGAGGAAGCCGAGGAGTTTCAATTCGACCACGAAAACATGCTGCTGCAGATTAAGGCCGGAGATCACGAAGAGGCCTGTCTGGATATCGACCGCTTCTTCGAACGCATGGCCGATCTGCGGCTGGACCTCCCGACGGCCAAGTCGTATGTCATCGAGCTCTTCATGGCCATCATCCGGTTGGAGGATAAAGATGAAGTCGGGCGCAGCATGGATAAGCTGGTGGCGCTCACGGCCATGGATACGAGGCAGGCGCTGCAGTCGTTTTGTAAGGAAACAGCCATCCGTATCGCGCTCAGCTGCTATGAGGAAACGAAGAGCAAGCATTCGGCTATCGTTCAGAAGATGAAGGACATCGTACGCGAGCACTTGAGCAATCCGGAGCTGTCGTTGAACTGGGTCGCTCACCAAATGCTGTACATGAACTCCGATTATTTGGGAAAGTTGTTTAAGAAGGAGACCGAGGAAAAATTTTCAGGCTATGTGATGAAAGAGCGGATCTCCAAGGCCACGGAGCTGATTGAGCAGCGCGGCGATATTAAAATTTTCGAGCTTGCAGAGCAGCTAGGTTTTGGCGATAATCCCCAGTATTTCAGCCAAGTGTTCAAAAAATATACCGGCCTCACCCCCTCGGAATTTATGAAGTCCAACAGTTAATCGGTTTTTTAAACAAAGAGCACTGTTTTTTTGATTTTCTTTCTTCTTCAAAAAATGAATAATTACATTTTGTAAGCACGTTGAAATCGGTTACAGCGTAGAGCTCATTTTACTACAAAAGGGGGATTTACAATGAAGAAAGCATTAACAACCATCTTGTCGCTCTCGCTTCTGCTGACGGCAGCAGGCTGCGGAAGCGCGAAGGACAACACCAAGCAGCCGGAAGCCACGGGAGGAGCTAAAACGGGAAGTAACGAACCCGTAACACTCCGCATCGCCTGGTGGGGCGGACAAGCAAGACATGATTACACGCTGAAAGTCATCGATATGTACCAGAAGGCACATCCGAATGTGAAAATCGAAGCGGAATACGCCGCTTTTGACGACTATTGGAAGAAGCTCGCTCCTCAGGCAGCAGCGAACAGCCTTCCGGATGTCATCCAAATGGATATGTCCTACATCAGCCAATTCGGTGGCCGAGGCCAGCTGGAAGACCTGCGCCCTTACACTAAAAACGGCGTAATCGATGTCAGCTCCGTCAACCCGAATACACTCGCTAGCGGCGAAGTGGGTGGCAACCTGTATCAAATCACGCTGGGCGTCAATGCGCTTGGTGTAACGGCGGATCCGGAAGTGCTGAAGAAAGCAGGAGCTTCCATGCCGTCCAAAGACTGGACATGGGACGATCTTGATGCCCTTGGCGCGAAGCTGAAAGCCAATGGCAAGCTGCTGGCGGATTATTTGCGTTACGAAGTATTCTTTAACTACTATCTGCGCACTGTAGATCAAAAGTTGTACAATGCAGAAGGTACTGCACTCGGGTACAACGACGACAAACCGTTCATCGACTACTTCAAGCGCTACCAAAAGATGTATGACGCCGGCTACTTGCTCAGCTTGGACAAGCTGGCTCAGAAGAAGCTGACACCGGAAGATGATGAGATGGTGCTTGGCAACTCGTTCGGCTCATTCCAATGGTCTAACCAATATGTCGCTTGGACTGCAGCAGCGAAGCGTCCTACTGAGCTGATTCCTCCTCCAGGACCGAACAGCAAAAAAGGTTTGTTCCTGAAGCCAAGTATGGGCTTCTCCATCACGAAGAATTCGAAGCAAAAAGAAGAAGCGGCGAAGTTCATTAACTTCTTCGTGAATGACATCGAAGCCAACAAGCTGATCAAAGGCGAACGCGGCGTGCCGATTTCGTCCAAAATGAAGGATGCGCTGAAGCCGACCTTGTCGCCGGAAGATGCGAAGGTATTCGATTATATCGCATGGGCGGAAGCCAACAGCAGCCCGATCGACCCGCCGAACCCAATCGGTTCGACTGAAGTGGAGAAGCTTCTGAAGGACCTCAGCGAGCAAATACTGTATAAGAAAATTAGCGTAGAGGATGCTGCGGCGAAATTCCGTAAGGATGCCAATGCGATTCTGGCTAAAAATAGGAAATAAATGTAAATAAAAAGAAGCATTAACAGAACCTAGGTTCTGTTGATGCTTCTTTATTTACAGCAGGTTCTGCGGCAGTAATCGGTATTTTGAACAAAATGAACGGTTTTTTAAATTCCGAAGATTGTCGAAAAATAATACTATAGAGACAACGGCAAACCATAAGGCAAAGGAGTTGGAATGGATGAAAGAAAAGTTTTGGGACAAAGACAATGTGGTAGGATATATATTCAGCGCTCCGTTTATTATCGGATTTTTGATCTTCACCCTGTTTCCAATCTTGTCCTCCCTGTACTATTCGTTCACGGAATACAACCTGATGGAGGCTCCGCGCTTCATCGGAACGGACAACTACGTGAAGCTGTTTACGGATGATGATAAGTTTTGGAAATCGTTGCAGGTCACCTTCACTTATGTTATCGCCAGCGTACCGCTAAGACTAGCCTTCGCGCTGATCGTAGCGATGCTGCTGAACAAAGCGATCCGCGGGGTCGGGATCTACAGATCTGCTTATTACTTGCCATCCTTGCTGGGCGGGAGCGTAGCGGTCTCGATCATGTGGACACAAATTTTCGGAGATCAGGGGCTTCTGAACTCCGCGCTGGGACTGATCGGCATCCATAGCACAACGTCATGGATCGGCAGCCCGGGAACCGCATTATGGACACTTATTGCACTTTCCGTATGGCAGTTCGGCTCCTCGATGCTGATCTTCCTAGCGGGGCTTAAGAACATCCCTGCGTCGCTTTACGAAGCGGCAAGTGTGGACGGAGCCAGCGGCTGGCGCCAATTTTTCCAGATCACGCTGCCTCTGCTTAGCCCGATCATTCTGTTCAACATGATCATGCAGACGATTAGTGCGTTTATGACCTTCACCCCGGCTTACATTATTTCCAGAGGCGAAGGCGGACCGCTCGATAACACCTTGCTGTATTCACTTTACTTGTACCGCAGAGCGTTCGTATTCTTCGAAATGGGTTATGCTTCGGCAATGGCCTGGGTTATGCTGATTTTAATCGGAATCATCACCTTGATCCTGTTTAAATCTTCTAATCTGTGGGTTCATTACGAAACGAAGGGAGAGAAATAACATGTCGACCATGTCCAGAGGTAAAGCCGGGCTGTACCATCTTATCGTCGGAGTGCTGGCGCTTCTTATGATTTATCCGATCCTATGGCTGGCGGCCAGCTCCCTGAAGCAAAACAATGAAATTTTCTCCACCGCCTACAGTCTCATCCCGAGCAAGCTCGAGTTCTCAAACTATGTCAGCGGCTGGAAGGGCTTTGCGAATAACTCCTTCTCGACGTTTTTCAAAAACTCGTTCATTATCGTTATTATCTCGACCATCGGGTCGGTTGTCTCGTCAGCGCTTGTGGCTTACGGTCTGGCACGCATTCCGTTTAAAGGCGCGAGCTTCTGGTTCGGCTGTGTCATGCTGACCATGATGCTGCCTACGGACGTCACGATTATTCCGCAGTACGTTATGTTTGCGAAGCTCGAATGGCTGTCTTCCTTTAAGCCGATCATCGTTCCTAGCTTCTTCGGGATGCCGTTCTTCATCTTCCTGATGATGCAGTTCATCCGTACGGTACCTGTAGAATTGGACGAAGCGGCTAAGATGGACGGCTGCAATAAATATATGATTTTCTTCCGTATCATGATTCCACTCATCGTTCCGTCCTTGGTGACTTCGGCGATCTTCTCCTTCTACTGGAAATGGGATGATTTCATGGGGCCGCTGCTGTACTTGAACAAGCCTTCGCTGTATCCAGTGTCGCTTGCGTTGAAGCTGTTCCTGGACGGGGAGTCCATCAACAACTGGGGCGGGATGTTCGCCATGTCGACCCTGTCGCTGGTTCCGATTGTCGTCGTATTCTTCTTGTTCCAAAAGTATATCGTGGAAGGCATCAGCACTAGCGGCTTGAAGGGTTAAGCGTTAGGCTGAAGCTGAGGCTGGAGTGGTAAAAAATAGGGGTCGGAGAGCAAGCTTTAGGGCGAGCGATCCGACCTTTTGTCGCGCTGTAAGGCGGGTTTTCCGCTCTGGTGCTCCCTGTTAGAAAATCATTCTGCTAAAAAACAAGCTGGCGCCGCGGCCAGCTTGTTGCGTTCCCCCGCGTTTAAATAATAGTTTCAAACCGTAATTTTAACCGCCTAATCTCGTATTTATCCCCGGTTCATTCTATAATAGATTAGATCGAAACTTATTATTTACTTAGGAGCTTAGCAATGAGTTCGAATCCGGTGTTAAACGATGAGCTATGGCCGAAGCTGCTGCAGCAAGTAGCCGCGGCCTTCAATGAAGTAACGCTGAATCGCGGATATAACTATTTTAAACAACAATATGTTACCCGCATGGTCCGCACCGAGGATCGCGTGATCGAAGCCGAAGTAACCGGTTCAGACGAGTACCTGGTGAAGCTGAAGCTGGACAAGGTGAGCTCGAGCAGCTGTACCTGCCCGGTCCAAGACTGCTGCAAGCACATGGCCGCTGTCCTAATGGAGCTTGCCGATCGGCACGGATACCCCGCTTCCCAGCTGGTGAATGCCAAGCATCATCTGAAGCGAGCGGCTGAAACCGCTGCCTCCTCAAAATCCCAACTGGGCCAGTTGCCCGAAAAGGACGTGTCCGGCTGGCATGCGTTTTTGGAGGAGTATACCTCGCACATCAAACCCACCTCCTACGATCAGCGCATGTATGCGGATGTGCTGCGCAGTCAGCTGCAGGGGATTCGGAACGTTCCTTATTCCGCGGCGGACGGGGTTTATTTTGAGCTGCATCAAGAGCTGTTTAGGGTGCGAAAGGTCAAAGAGCTGACCGCACAGGCTACGGTGCATTACTACTCTTCCTATGCGTTTTTCCGCGTGTACGATGAACTCCATACCTGGTTGCAGTATAAGTCCTCCCTCTTCGACTTTACCGTCGCAGAGGATCGGCTGAGCCAAACGTTAAGCTATGTTCGACAGCAGATGGCGGAGGACAACGGAAAATTGTACCTGGACTATGGCCTGTACACGGCGATGTGGAAGCTGTGGATCGCCCCCAAAGGCAAGGCAGTCTCTGACCATTGGGCTACGCAGGAGCTTCAGGCGATGGAGACGCAGGCAGGCTCGAATGCAATGTCCTTATCACTTTCGGCGGCTAAGGCGTTCCTGTACCTTTGTCAATCCCGAGGCACAGAGGCGTGGGAGACCCTGGAGTCCAGCGGCATGCTGAAACAAGCGACAGGGAGCTTGCTGCTGCCTTTTCTGGAGCAAATGGCAGCAGCGGGCGACTGGGGTACGTTAGTGGACTGGCTGATCCGGACGGCCTCCTCCTTCTATGGTCCTCGGACCAAGGAGCTGGATGGGTATATCGACTATTGGAAGCAAGCAGTGGGCCATGTGCCGGACGCCGAAAAGGCGCTATGGGACGTGATGGAGGACATGCTGCCTCATTCGGCCTCGATCATCGAGCATTTGCTGTATGAACGACGCCAGTGGAAGCCCTGGATCGAGCTGCAAATCGTCCAGGAGCATGATCCGCTGTACCATCGGGTCAGCGTGCTGCAGCCGATCGAGAAGGACAATCCGTCGCTGCTTTTGCCATATTATCATCAAGCGATTGACCGGTATGTCGCCCTGAAAAACCGTCAGGATTACAAGTCTGCCGTCAAGCTGCTGAAGCGATTGGAGAAGCTATATAAAAAATTGAAGCAGCCCGAGCGCTGGGATCGTTTTCTCACAGGGTTTACGGATCGGTACAACCGGCTGCGCGCGCTGCAAGAGGAAATGAAGAAAGGAAAGCTGCTGCAATGAGCACAAAATTGTACGACATGTCCTTGCATGTGCTGCTGACAGACAGCGGGGATGCTTTGCTCTGGGGGCAGCAGGACGGACGCGACCTGTCCGGCGATAAATTTCGCAGGCTGCTGTTTGCTTGGCACGAGCCGTCCTTTTTCGGCACGGTGCTGGAGCTTCAGCAGGCCGGAGAACTGACCGTGACCGTGCTTCCCGCCGACATGGTGCTCCCCTTCTTCGCCGAGCCGGCGTTCATGGATACGCTGCGCTGGACAAGCGGCAACGACGCCGCTAAGGTCTTGCTCGAGGCCGCGCCGCTCCTCTACCAGGAAGCGCAAGCGGGGCGCTATGTCCCCAGCTACCGCGATTTCCGGGAGGGGACGCTGCGCTGGAGCTGGGATACGGCCTCCGAAGCCTTGCAAGCCGTCGATTGGGAGGCGCTGAACGGCATCGGCTTCTTAGGCGAGGAGCTGTCCGGGCTGCGCGCCGCCTTCTCCGCTGCCGTGGCTGCTGAGCATTTCGCGAACGAAGCCGCTATGGCCGACCTGCGGCGGGAGTATCCCGCGCTGTTTCAAGGATCCCCAGCCGCCGCTGGGTTCACGGAGGAGGAGTGGCTCGGCACGCTCGGCTGGAGGCCGGACACGGCGCCGTTCCGCCCGGCCCTGCAGCTGCTGGAACCGGACGACGAGCGCTTCGACTGGCAGCTCCGCTTCGTGCTGCAGGATAAGAGCGACGGCTCGCTCCTCGTGCCTGTGCGCCTAAGCGAAGGCGGTCAGGCGGCCGGGGTTTGGGCGAGCGAGTGGAGCCCCTTCATCCGGGAGCGCGCTCCCGGATGGGCGGCCAGGCTCGCCGCGGCGCTCCCGCACGAGCTGAGCGACGGCGGCGAGCTGTTCGCCGAGCCGCTCAGCGACGAAGCTGCTTGGCGCTTCTTGACCACGGATAGCCGCGAGCTGCTGAGCGAGGGCTGGAACGTCATGCTGCCCGGCTGGTGGGAGGCGGCCTCGAAGCGCAAGCCCCGCTTGCGTGCTCAGGTGGCGGCGGAAGCCGGCGGCCGGACCCAGTCGCTGTTCGGGCTGAACGCGCTGGTCGACTTCGACTGGCGGGTCGCCATCGGCAGCGCCGATCTGAACGAGGCGGAATTCGCCGAGCTGCTGAGCCGCAAGCAGCGGCTGATCCGCTTCCGCGGCGAATGGGTGTACCTCGACCCGGCGCTGCTGGAGCAGATTCGACGGCTCATGGAGAGCATCACTCCAGACGAAGGATTATCCTTGCAGGATGTGCTGCAGCTTCATATGCTCACGGAATTGGAGAAAGAAAAGTCCAACGATCGCAGTCGAGCCTCTGCCTCTGAAGAAGAAGAGGAGAACCGCGTCCACCTCGAGGTGGAGCTCAACTCCCACCTGCTCGCGCTGCTGCGCCAGCTTGGGCAGCCGTCGGAGCTGCAGGCGCTGCCTGTGCCTTCCGGACTCCGCGCCGAGCTGCGCAGCTACCAGCGGGAAGGCTTCACGTGGCTGAGCTTCCTGCGCAAGTTCGGGCTCGGCGCTTGTCTGGCCGACGATATGGGGCTTGGCAAAACGGTCCAGTTCATCACTTATTTGCTGCACCATCAAAGCGAGTCCGAAACCCCCGCCCTGCTCATCTGCCCCACCTCGGTGCTCGGCAACTGGCAGAAGGAGCTGGCTCGCTTTGCACCGGAGCTTAAGGTGGTGCTCCATTACGGGAAAGGCCGCCTCTCCGGACACGCGTTTCAGTCGATGCTGCAAGACACCGACGTGGTCATCACCTCGTACGCGACGGCGCTGCTCGATCAAGAGACGCTGCAGGAGATCCGGTGGAGCTCCCTCTGTCTGGACGAAGCGCAGAACATCAAGAACGCGCAAAACAAGCAGTCCGCTGCTGTCCGTTCACTCGACGCGCTGCATCGCGTTGCCTTGACCGGGACGCCGATTGAGAATCGGCTGTCGGAGCTGTGGTCAATCTACGATTTCCTGAATCCCGGCTATCTGGGGAACCAACGAGGGTTTCAGCAGCGGTTCGCGAATCCGATCGAGAAGCATCAGGACGAGGAACGCACTGCCCAGCTTCAAAAGCTCGTCAAGCCGTTCATGCTGCGCCGGAAAAAGAAGGATCCGAGCATACAGCTCGACCTGCCGGATAAGCTGGAGATGAAGGTCTACATCAACCTAACCCCGGAGCAGGGCGCTCTCTACGAGCAAGCCGTGCAGGCGCTGATGGAAAAAATGCAAAAGCTCGAAGGCATCGAGCGCAAGGGCGCCATCCTCGCCGCCCTCACCCAGCTGAAGCAGCTTTGCGACCATCCCGTGCTGCTCACGAAGGAGGAAGGCGCGCTGTCCGCTGGCACACTGGCCTCCGAGGAACAGCTCGACGCGTTCATTACGCGGTCTGCCAAGCTGGAGCGGCTCACGGCCATGGTCGGCGAGCTGCGGGATGAGGGCGATTCGTGCCTCATCTTCACGCAGTATGTCGGCATGGGCCGCATGCTGGCCGACATCCTCTCGACGCAGCGGGGCGAGCCGGTGCTCTACCTCAACGGCAGCACGCCTAAGACCGAGCGCGACAAAATGATCGACACCTTCCAGTCGGCGGACGGTCCCGGTATCTTCGTTCTGTCGCTGAAGGCCGGCGGCGTCGGCCTCAACCTGACAGCGGCCAACCACGTGTTCCACTTCGACCGCTGGTGGAATCCCGCCGTCGAGAACCAAGCGACCGACCGTGCCTACCGCATGGGCCAGAAGCGCAACGTGCAGGTGCACAAGTTCATCTCCCTCGGCACGCTGGAGGAGAAAATCGACGAGATGCTCGAGAGTAAAATGAGCCTGAGCGAGAACGTCATCTCCAGCTCCGAAGGCTGGATCACGGAGCTGTCGAACGACGAGCTACGCGATTTGTTCGCACTTCGGCAGAGCTGGTGACGCGATGCTAGAGCGACAAAAACCCCGGGAAGCCTCAAAGGGCCTCCCGGGGTTATTTTTTTACTTAAACCAACCCTTCTCCTTAAATCGTACGATCGCTTCGATCCGGTTGCTCACCTGAAGCTTATCGAGGATGACGGAGATGTAATTACGGACGGTGCCCGTGGTCAGGTAGAGCGCGCTGGCGATCTCCTTCGTGTTCTTCCCGTCGGCGATCAGCACGAGCACTTCCTTCTCCCGCTCGGTGAGCGGGTTTTCCTCGCCGTAGGCCTCGTCCATCAGCTCGGAAGCATAGATCCGCTTACCGGCCATAATGCTGCGGATGGAGCTGGCCAGCTCCTCGCTGGGACTGTCCTTGAGCAAATATCCGTGCGCCCCGGCCTTCACCGCGCGTTCAAAATACCCCGACCGCGCGAAGGTCGTCAAGATGATCACCTTGCAGCCGCTGCCCTTCAATTCCTCTGCGGCATCGAGGCCGCTTTTGCCTGGCATCTCGATATCCATGATGCAAATATCCGGCTTATGCTGGTGCACCAGCTTCACGGCGTCCTCGCCGTTGCTGGCTTTGCCGACCACGGTCATGTCCTCTTCCAGATCGAGCAGGGAGGCGAGTGCGCCCAGCAGCATCCGTTGGTCCTCGGCAATGACAATTCGAATCATATCCCCGCCTCCTTATCCGGTAGTTTGAACGGCGTTCGGCACCCTCATAATGACCAGCATGCCTTGGTTGGATAAAATCTCCATCGTTCCGTTCACGAATTCCAGCCGTTCCTTCATGCCCCGCAGCCCGTTGCCGCGAAAACAAACCGATTCATCCGCAATGCCGATCCCGTTATCCTTGACCTTAACCACCAGCTCCGTTCGGGACGGCTCGATAGCGACCGAGCAGGCCGAGGCGCTGCTGTGCTTCACAACGTTCGTGATCGCTTCCTTCAGGCACATGCTGAGCACCGTTTCGGCAATCAAGGAGGTGTTTGGCAGCTGGGGGTCCCCTTCTACATGCAGCTCGATCTCCGCCGCCATTAAAATCTGCTTCACACGAAGCAGCTCCTCTTCCACCCGCGTCCCGCGCATTTGGGTGACGAGCTCCCGCACTTCTTGTAACGCGATCCGGGCGGTCTGACGAATTTCCTTGATTTCGACCAGCACTTGCGCATGATTCGCATTTTTGCTCAGCAGCTTGCCAGCCAGATCGCTCTTGAGGCCTATTAGGGACAGCTTCTGACCGAGTGTATCGTGCAGATCGCGGGCAATGCGCTGCCGCTCCTCCAGCTTGACCAGCTCCGAGATGCGCTTGTTCGCATCCTCCAGCTGACCCTCCAGCTTATCCCGCTTGTTCCAGTTGTAGGTCGTCACCGGAAGCACCACGACAGCGATCAGGCTGATCAGGACAAACGGCAGCTGGGACAGGAACACGGCATTTTGCGAAACGAAGCCCACATTAACCGCCACGACGGTGGTAATCAGATGAATGCTGTACAGCACATAAAATCCGACCTTATGCTGCATGTTACCGATAAAGAACGCCAGAAACAGGGAAAAATAAGCAAACCCGAACATCAGCGTCATCGTGATGGAGATGGCGATCTGCACGCTCGTCCAGAGGTACATTTTCCACCCTTTGGACCGGAAGGCCATCACGTAGCAAAGAAAAAAAGCTAGAATCATAATAATTCCGCTCGCCACCTCGTACGGAGAGGACGAGCGGAAGATGAAGTAAAACGGCGATATATAAAAGACAACCCATATATACGGGCTCAAACCCGTGCTTTTGTGAAAAATATGATACCACTTCTGCACGACTGCCCACCCTTTTCGTTTCGCATGACTGCGCTTAGTACTCTTATTGTAGGTCAGCGCTATTCGCCTTGCAAGCTCGGGCTATGGACATGCAGATGATCCGCCACGGAATCCTTCTTCGCACGCAAGCGGCGAGTAACCTCCCGGAAGCTAACGAACGTTTTCTTGCCCTCATCCCAGAGGTGCAATCGCAGTGTACTGATGCTGGTACCCAGCGTGATGGTTGTGACGTGCTGCAGCGGCGGAGCAGCCTCGTGCGCCTTCTCCAGGTTGTAGTTTGGCACCTTTGGACTCAAATGATGAACGTGGTGGAACCCAATGTTGCCCGTGATCCACTGCAGCAGCTTCGGAAGCTTATAGTACGAGCTGCCCTCTACGGCCGCTTGGACATAGCTCCAGTCCGCTTCATTTTCAAAATAGGAGTCCTCAAACGTATGCTGCACATAAAACAGCCAAATCCCCAGCATCCCGGACACCATAGTAATCGGTCCTTGTACGAGCAGGAACGCCTGCCAGCCGATCGCCCAGATCAGCAGCGCATAGAGAGCCACCAGCAGCACATTCGTTAAGTAATTCCCCAAGCGCTCCTTGCGTCTAGCACCTTTGCGGTTAAACCGGTACTGCAGCAGGAACACAAAAATCGGTCCGAGGCCGAACATGACCAGCGGGTTCCGGTAGAAGCGATAAGCGACTCGATGCCACAGCGGGGCAGCCAAATATTCATCGACAGTAAGCATCCACAGGTCGCCGATGCCTCTTTTGTCGAGGTTGCTGCTGGTTGCGTGATGGATGGAGTGGCTGTTTTTCCACTGTTCATATGGACAAAGGGTCATAACCCCTGTAATTGTTCCGAGGATATCGTTGGCTAACCGGTTCTTGAAGAAGGATTGATGACAGCAGTCATGAAAAATGATAAACGTCCGCACTACGAACCCCGAAGCGACAATGCACAAAGGAAGCGTGAGCCAGTACGAAACGGACAGGCTAAAATAGGCTCCATACCACAGCAGCAATAAAGGGCCTACGGTGTTCAAGAGCTGTAGGAGGCTCGATCGGGTATTAGATTTTTCATATGGAGCAACGTGCTTTTTTAAGCTGGCAATACCAGGTTGGTGGGACATGGTGCTTCCTCCTCAAGATGACGTGCGAGTTCAATCTACCCTGATTATAGAAAATGCAGCCCGCCGGCGTTAGTCATAAACGTCAACTCGAGGATATGACAAATGTCATGTCCTGTCGGTGGTCTTTCTTTACGTTTTCTTCAATTCGCGTTAACATCCGTTTGATTCTTCTCCGTTCTGTTCGTCCTATAATTGAGATGGAAATCGATTCCAAGGGGAGTGTGATTCGTGTGAGGATCAAACGGGCCGTTCTGGCCGGCATTATGGCAAGCTCTTTAGCGGCAGGCTCGGCGTTCGCGGCACCGCTGAAGCCGGTTAACCATGCAGATTGGATGCTGAAAAAAATGGTTCTGGAAGGCGACGGAAGCGGACTGGCTCTGGCTCGTCCCGTTACCCTTGCGGAGGTTGTCACGCTGCTCGCGCGCTTGAAGGGCGAAACGAGCTTAAAGCCAGAGCCGGGATCGGCCTACTGGGCTTCCGCGGCGCTGACCTGGGCGAGCAAGCAGGGCCTGATCACCTCGGAGGAAGTCAAGCAGCCGGGTCAAGCCATCTCCGCGGCGCGCATCAACCAACTAGCCGGCAAGCTGGGCTACAGCCTGGCGCTTCCGGATCAGGAGCAAGTGACGCGGGGCAGCTTGTTCAACGCGGTGGGTGACGCCCTTACGCTGCATATTACCGTTGGTCATACGAACGATATCCACGGCCATATTGAGGAAAATAAGAACGGCAAGGAATTCGGCTACGCCAAAATCGCCACGCTCGTGAAGCAGTGGAGACAAGAAAATCCGAATTTCTTGCTGATGGATGCCGGCGATACGTTCCAAGGTACGGTATTCGTTAACCAATTTAAGGGCGAGTCGGTGGTGCCGATTCTTAACAGCCTTAACTACGATACGATGACCGCGGGCAACCACGAGTTCGACTACGGCTATGAGCAGCTGCTGAAGCTGAAGGATATGCTGGGGTATCCGGTCATTAACGCCAACGTGTTCAAATCGGACGATACGAACCTGCTCACTCCGGTCTACTATGCCACGGTGGGCGGCCAAAGGTTTTCTTTTATCGGCTTCGTAACCGATGAAACGCCGATTCTGACACATCCGGACAATGTCAAAGGCCTGACCTTCAAAAGCCCGGTGGAGGTGGCGAAGAAGCTCGTACCCGAGCTGAAGAAAAAAGTCGACCACGTCGTCGTCGTTTCTCATGTTGGAATCGATGTGGATCGGGAGATCGCTAAGCAGGTCCCTGGCATCGACTTCATCATCGGCGGGCATTCCCATACACCGATCCAAACGCCAGAGAACGTGAACGGTACCTACATCGTACAGGACTGGGAGTATGGCAAATCGCTCGGACGGGCGGACCTGTATTACTATAAAAACGAGCTGGTTAACTTTACTGGTGGGCTGGCGGAATATGATGAAACGGTAGCCGACGATCCGCAAGTGGCCGAGATGGTGAAAAAAATCGTCAGCAGCATCGACAGCGCGCTCAATGTGGTTATTGCCCATGCCGATGTGCCGCTGGAAGGCGACCGTACGATCGTGCGTAAGCGCGAAAGCAATCTGGGGAATTTCATTACGGACGCGATGCTGGAAAAATCCAAGACGTTCAAAGGCTACGAGGCGGATATTGCGCTCACGAACGGCGGGGGCATCCGGACCCAGATTAATGCGGGTGATATTACGAAAAAAGCGCTCTACGACGTGCTGCCATTCCCCAACACGCTGGTCGTGCTGGAAGCCAAAGGCTCGGAAATCGCAGCCGCGATGGAAAATGGCGTGAGCCAGGTGGAGCTCGGTGCCGGACGTTTTCCGCAAATCAGCGGCATGAGCTTTTCGTATAACCCAAGCAAGCCTGCGGGCCAGCGGGTTGTGGAGGTGAAGGTCGGCGGCAACCCGATCGATCCGAACAAAACCTACAAGCTGGTGACCAACGATTTTATCTCCAGCGGCGGCGACGGGTACGCGATGTTTATCGACAAGAAAGCGATGAACTCCGGAATCACGCTGTATGAGCTGGTGGAGGAAGCGATGACAACACAGAAAAACGTAAATCCTGCGGTAGATGGGCGAATCGTCGAGGTTCAGTAGGTTTTGGATAATGCAAAAGGGGGGCCGCTGGAGTTGGAGAGCGGCCCCCTCTTACTGCTGCTATGGCTGAAACGCTGTGACCTGGAACGTACCCTTTACGCTCGTTACTCGGTACAATACATCGAAGCCTTCGCTGTACTCGGGCTCCTGTAACTGCTTCATGACGCTTCGGATACCGATCTCGGGCACGTGCTCCTTCCCCGTTCGGACCGCATTGCGTTTCATCGATTCGGCAAAATCCGGCTCGAAGTAATAGCCCACGACTTGGAACTTGTGCTCTTTCGCAAGTGTGATGTACCTGCTCCTCGCCTCGGCCGTCGGGTTCGTATTGTCCACCACAAACGGCTGCTTCGCCTCGAACGAGGCCATCAAGTAAATGGTTTCCCGATGCCTGGTCCTCAGCATATCCATGTTGATCCGCATGTGCGAGCCAAAAAACCGCTCCTTAAAAAAGGTCGACTTCCCCGAAGCCTGAATCCCGATCAAAATTACACACTCCACCGTTACTCATCCCTATCCAGATAGACGAATTGATTGATGTAGTCTCTATTTTGCGAAAACATCGGAATATCTAAATCCACTTTCCATTGGTACCTCTGCGCGTCCCCTTTGAAATAAGACTGTTTGGTGATGCACACGCCTCGTTTTTGCCAGACGGGCAGATCATTCCAGTTGATTCCCTTATCCAGGAATAGCTTGTCCTGAAGCTGCTTCCCATTCAGCCCCTGCAATACCTCTTGTGAAAAATGAGCCTGGCTGACCATCGAAATGCTGTTCTTCGTCGCATCCTGCTGGCGCCACAGAAAGTAGTTTGTCACCTCATCGTGAGGCAATACCCACGCCCGGCTGTCAAAGGTCGCTAGTTCCTTATCGGGGTAAACCTTCCGAATTTCTTCATTAAACTTGGCCGTCGCTATGGAGGCGGATACGGACACCATTTTTTGGATGTTATTATTAAACCACGACTGGGTGGTGAGCTTATCGTAATTCGTGAGCAGGATGGAGATCTCATCACTCTGATGGTACACCAGCTTGCAGCCCATCAGATTCTCCGCTAGGTATTTGCAGGTTTCCCAAAATGCTTGCGTCAGCCGCTCATCGAATGGCTTATCCAAGCCTCGAGTAAAGCTGTGAAAGTGGCAGCCGTCAATCCGCAGGATGACAGGCAGCCGCCGCGGCAAGGTGTGCCGGAAGGCGTTCTCGTACTCTTTCATGCGATTGCCGAAATCGTCTTTTTGCATGGTTGGGGTCTCCTTTCTTGAGTAGTGTTACTAAACCCCATTAATCTTTATACGGATCAAACTCGTCAGCCCCCGCCATGCAAACTCCGATTGGCTTCAGCACGTGAAGCACCTCAACCGTTTCTGCATGCGCATCGAGCACCTCCTGCAGCTTTCGATACACGAACGGACTCTCGTCGGTACCCGCACCGCGCAGTTCTACGCCATATGCCCGAACGGCCTCCTGCATTGGCTTGGGAGAAATTTGCCCGCCGGTGCTATGAGCGAGAGCAAGCTCGACTGAACCGGACCCGACCGATGACGGATGCGGAAGAATTCGCTGAACTGGTCAACGCGGTCGTTCATTTCGAGAAAAAATATGACGGCACATATGAGGAAACGCTTGGCGCAAATCCGGAGCTTTCGTCTGACGAAGCCCGCGATGCCCAGCAGTGGAGGGGCTTGCTGCGATCGATAGAAAGGCGGGGAGCCGACGCTTGAGCAAATCACAATGCACGGCTAGACCGCCGTCAAGTATAACGCAATTAGAACGGGATTACGCACATATCCTAATGGACCCCGAGACGGGGATGGATCTGGATTGATCTCTTCCCGCAAATTTACACGCCATACGTTCGTCTTCGTCGATGGGTCTCGTTTGCTTGTGTTCATCCGCCCGAAGATACCAAGTTGACTAATATCACACGCTACCCCAACTTTTATCATCAGGAACTACATACGATTATGGAGCATATTTTCTTCTCGCTTGTGGCGGCGAAAAAGATTTAAGGTGACTAACACTTTTTTAATCACATTCTGGTATCTCCTTTAATATGCTGGTGAGTTCAGGCAGTGCTCTAATAATTCGATACGGCTGATCCTCTGCCTTCGATGGAATTCCCTGTCCCTTATGATCAATCCAAATGCCTTTTATGCCAATTCGCTGTGGAGCTACAATCTCCCATTGATAATTATCTCCGACCATCCAAGTATCTTCAGGACGGACATCCAATGCTTTTACTGCATGGAAATAAATACGCTCATCCGGTTTTCCGATACCGAATTCACCTTCAACAAGGATGCAGTCAAAAAAGGGAGCCAGACCAAATTTGCGAATTTTTTCCCATTGCGGCTTAGCATTTCCGTTCGTTAATAAGGCTAACTTTAGACCACGACTTCGGAGATCGCGGATCGTCTCGATGGCATTAGGAAATAACGAAACTGCCTTATCACGTTCCTCCCCGTAAGTCCTCGCAATATTACCAGCTAATGCTTGGTCATCTATATTGAATTTCATTAACGCTGCGCCGATAATCTCCTGCCTTGCCTTGTAAAGGTCCAGCCTTCCTACGCGATGACGCTCCGGATCACTCCAATGCCATGAAGCTCTTTCCTTAATTCGCAATAGCAAATCTTCTGGATTAACATTGTTTTCTCCTGCTAGATGGTCCTGAATAGACTTCCTCCAGCACCCATCCGTATCTACACCTTGATCGTAAGCAAGGATGGTATCATCCATATCAAGCAGTATGGCTTTCGGTAATTGATCGTTCATTTTTCCACACTCCGAATAAAAGATTTCTGTATTAAGGTTGGTAACTCGTGGAGACCACGAACAGTTAAGACATTATGATCTATTTCGTTGTATAAGGTTTTCAATATTAATGAAATTTAAGCTTACTCACATGTTGAATTTCTTAATATTAGGGATTGGAAGTGGAGATCGCCCTTTTCCTGTGGCACTACATTAAAGTAAACCAGTTCAAAAATGGAACTAACAAGCTCTCTTAGCCTTGCATCACTAAAAAAGGAAAAAAAGCGTTTTGGTTCACACGAATCTTCCTCCCAGACTCCTTCGGAATCCCTTCCGCCATAAACCCCCATATAAAACAGTCCATTCGGTTTTAGTACTCTCTTGATCTCCATTAACACACTGGAAATGTTTGCTTTGGGAACATGTAGCAGGCAGTTTAGTGCATATACGGCATCAAATGATTGGTCCGAATAGTCTAAGTGATAAAAATCCATGACAGATGCATTTAAGCCTTTTTCCTTACATGCTTTTATCATTTCATCCGATATGTCTATACTTGTTGTGTCCAAGCCCCTGTCAAAAAAATAGAGGCTATCTTGCCCTGTTCCTGCTCCAATTTCAAGCAAAGATTTCTTTTCTTCATCCAGGAGAAGTTTTAAAAACTGTTCTCTTTCATCTACTTTCCACGATGATTTGTCATGTTGATTACGGCGATGTGCATCGAAATTATACGCTTGTACTAGGTTACGTTTAAAAGCTGCATCCATGAATATAACCTCCTCATGCATAATGTATATGGGACAATCGCTCCAAACAACGCAAAGCCAATCCAAACTACAAGAAGATCGTTACCCCCATTATTTTCCTTACCATTGTTATTGTATCACCTTACATATTTTGATATATCGGATTATTTATTGTTCGATGCGCCCCTGTACTACAGTTCGTTACTTCTACATTCCCTCCACCAAACTACAATACCTCCGAAACCGTGCCAGCACGCGGCTCACCTGCGAAGCCCGCTCCTCGAGCGTTCCTCTCAACAGGAAATACGGGATCCTCCGCATCGCGAGGTCCGCTAGAATCTGCTTCTGAAACACCTGCCGCTGGACATCGCCGGAGCGATCCCAAGTATCTGCATACGGAATGTCCGTGTTGCAAACAAACACCAAATCATACCGCGACGCCGCCTCTACAGCCAATTCCGTTAGCCGAGGTGTAGCTTTGCCATGATAATAACGCGAAAACATGTACGTGGTGATCGCATTGGTATCGACATCCCGTGCGATCTGCACGAGCCGCTCTTCCCGCTCCAGATGCCCCTCGGCGATCTCCTCCAGCTGAACCAAAGTTAATCTTCGCGCCACTTGGTGCGTTTCCCAATATTCCCTGCCGTACTCCGGCGTCCACACCGTCTGATGTTGCTCCGCCAGATGGGCGGCTAGCGTCGTTTTACCCGTGGAAGGCGCGCCGAGAAGATAGCAATTGTCAACTTACTTTCTATGCTGTTCGATCAGGCTCATTTTTAGCTCCCAGGCCGCCGTGCTCAAATCCACCGGATATGACTCCGGGTTCAGCTTGCGCAAATATTCCGGCCAAAATAACGCCAGCTGCTCGCGATGGTACTCCCGAATTTGCGCCAACGTAGGAAGCTTATACACCAAGGCGCCACCTTGAAAAATCGGCTGCAGCAGCGGTAGTGCCTCGTAATCCTCCACATACTTATGAATGTATGGGTGCACCGGGTCAAACAGCTTAATTCGCTCCCCTTGCGATACATCCGTCTCGCCTTTCAAAGCGATGTAATCGGCTTCTGCTTTCCCCGTCTGCTGGTTCACGATCCGGTACACGTCCTTCACGCCAGGCGTCGTGACCTTCTCGGGGTTGCCCGAGATTTTGATCACCGGAACGAAATCCCCGTCCTTCTCCCGCGCCACCAGCTTATACACCCCGCCCAAGGCCGGTTGGTCTCCCGCCGTAATGAGCTGGGTCCCTACGCCCCAGGCGTCGATGCGCGCCCCTTGCGCCTTCAGGTTGAAAATAATATGCTCATCCAGATCATTCGACGCGACGATTTTTACATACGGCAGCCCTGCAGCATCCAGCATCTCCCGAGCCTTGATGGACAAGTACGCCAAATCTCCGCTGTCCAGCCGGATCGCCTGCATTCGTTTGCCGCGCGCTTCTAGCCACCGGGCTGTTCGAATGGCGTTCGGGAGGCCGCTTTTTAGCGTGTCATAAGTGTCCACCAGGAGTGTCACTTGGTCCGGCAGCGCCGCTGCATACCGCTCGAACGCGTTCGCCTCCGAGTCGTGGCTTTGCACCCAAGCATGCGCATGCGTGCCTTTGGTCGGAATGCCGAACAGCATCCCGGCCCGGAGATTCGAGGTAGCGTCGAAGCCGGCCAAATACGCTGCCCGCGCTCCCCAGATCGCCGCATCTGCCTCCTGAGCGCGCCTTGTGCCGAATTCCAGCAGCATGTCGTTCGGGGCGACTTGCTTGGTGCGCGCCGCTTTGGTTGCGATGAGCGTCTGGTAGTTCAAGAAATTCAGCACCGCCGTCTCGATCAGCTGCGCCTCCATCACTGCCGCTTCCACCCGAATCAGAGGCTCCCCGGGAAACACCACCGTCCCTTCCGGCACCGCATAGATGTCCCCGGTAAACTTAAACTGCCGCAGAGCCTCCAAAAAATCCGGAGCATAAGCCTCCTCCTGCTCAGCCAAATACGCAAGCTCCTCTTCCCCAAAGCGCAAATTGCGCACATAGTCAACGATCCGCTCCAGCCCGGCACACACCGCAAACCCGTTGCCAAACGGCAGCTTGCGAAAATACACATCGAATACCGCGCGATGCAGGTGCGTCCCGTGCCCCCAATGGGCGTACATCATATTAATCTGGTATTTATCCGTATGAAGCGTCAAATTGGCGTCCATCGATATCCCTCCTCAAACTACAGTCGCTCCCAGCGTATGCTGAAAATGCCCCAACGCCCACTCATGCCCAGCCGGATTAAAGCTCGCCACCGCATCAGCATGCACCACCAGCGAAAAGCCTTTATTATACGCGTCGACCGCTGTGTGCAGCACACAAATATCCGTGCATACCCCGACCAGATGCAGCTCTTGGATGCCTCTCGCCCGCAGCCGAAGCTCCAGATCCGTCCCGCAAAAAGCGCTGTACCGCGTTTTATCCATCCAGTGCATACGTTCCTGGTACTGCGTATACACCTCATTCAGCCTGCCGTACAGCGCCCGGCCTTCCGTTCCCCGGATATTATGCGGCGGAAACAAGCGATGCTCGGGATGGTAGCGATCGTCTTCGTCATGAAGATCGACCGCCATGACCACATAATCCCCCGCTTCGGCAAACTCTGCCGCCAGCTCCGCGATCCGCTCTTCTATATCTATCGCCGGCTGCCCGCAAGGCAGCTTCCCCACCACAAAATCCACCGTATAATCGATCACAATCAGTGCTTTCATCTAGCCCAGCTCCTCATAATGTCATTTCGACAATATCAATAGTTAAAAAGAGACCCGCCTAGCTATAGATCGACAGCTGAGGCGAAAAATCCGTAAAACGATAGAGCTGCGCAGCCCTTTGCGAATAGCGGTTAGACAGCTTCGGCTCTCCGTGGCGGTCCTTTGCTTCCTCTATAATGCCTTTGCGGCTCTGCGTGGAGGTGATTTTGCGGATAAAATTACGCTCCTCAAAGTCCGGCACCACCGTTTGGATCACTTGATACAGCTCGCTTATCGTGAACTCCTCGGGCAAAAACTCCCTAGCGATCGTCGTAGTGAGCATTTTTTCCCTCACCTTACTCAGCGCATCCGTTAGAATCTCCCGATGGTCAAAAGCCAGCTCCATCCGCAGCGCCTCCTCCACCGGAACCAACCGCACATCCGCCGCATCATCATCGGCACGCCGCTTCAGAAGCCACTGCTCATGCACCAACGCAAAAAACGCATGGGAGAGAATCCACCCTCTCGGATCGCGGCCCGGCTTGCTGTACACGTTGAAGTACTCCATATGGACGTCGGTCACCCCGGCTTCCTCCCGCAGCTCCCGCTGGGCGCATTCGTACATGCTTTCTGTCTCCCGGCAAAAGCCTCCGGGCAAGGCCCACTGGCCTTCGAACGGCCATTTTTTCCGCTGAATGAGCAGCACCTGCAGCTCGCGGATCGGCAGCGCCTTCTTCGCCGTACTCTTCTCTGTGGAGGTAATGGTAAAAATGACGATGTCGCTCGGAGCCCCGTCCGGTGTCCGGTATTTGCTTGGGTTGTAGTTGGATTCGTTTTCGATGTTCGGATCCATGGCATATCACCTTGTCGTTTTGATATTATCATTATGACATAATTAAAATCAGTGTCAAGGGGCACACAAGAAAAAAAGCGCCGGCCCGTCTATCTATCTCAGGCCAACGCTCCATATTATGCGCTTCCCTCTTCCACTGTAAACGTGCGTAGCCGCCGCAGCGACGGGAATAAATACATCCACAAGCCTGCGACCACAATCGTGCCGATCCCACCGATGAACGTAGCCGGAACCGCGCCGAGGAACCCGGCCAGTGTGCCGGATTCGAATTCGCCGAGCTGGTTCGAGGTGCCCACGAACAGCGAATTGACCGCACTTACCCGGCCCCGCATCTCATTGGGCGTGTTCATCTGGACGAGGGTGGACCGGATCACCACACTGATGACATCCGAAGCGCCGGTCAGAAACAAGGCGATAAAGGATAAAACCAAGCTTGTAGATAGGGCAAACACCATCGTAGCCAAGCCAAAAATCCCCAACGCACTGAATAGCATCGGCCCTAGCGTATGCTTCAGCGGATAACGGGCCAGCACCAGCGACGTCAGTAACGCACCGATGGCCGGGGACGACCGTAGAAGCCCTAGCCCCCATGGCCCTGTGTGAAGAATATCCCGGGCAAAAATCGGCAGCAGCGCCGTCGCGCCACCCAACAAGACCGCGAACAGATCCAATGAGATCGTACCCAAGATCACCTTGCGGCGAAATACAAACTCAAGACCCGAGAAAATCGAGCGTACCGCCACCGGCTCCACCTTCCGTTCGCTTCGTTCCATCCGGATCGAGAAAACAAGCAACGAGGCCAGCAGCAGCGCCACCGTCGAGGTGATGTACACAAAGTCCGGCCCAATTGCGAACAGCACGCCCCCTAGGGACGGCCCCAGAATTTGGGCCGTTTGCCCCGCCGAAGCGGACCAGGCCGACGCCTGTGGAAGCATCGCCCTTGGGATCAGCTCCGGCACGAGCGCCTGCATACTGGGCCCTTCAAAGGCACGGCAAGCGCCAATCACAGCGGCCGCCAGCAAAATCTGCTCGCGCCCCACCCAGCCGGCGTGATTGCCGAAGACCAGAAAGGCTGCGACTATCGCTTCGAGGAACTGGCAGAAAGCCACGATTTTACGGCGGTCAAAGCGATCGGCGACTTGCCCGACGACCAGTGTCAGCAGCAGCATCGGCACGAACTGAGCCAGACCGACCAGCCCCAGACTGAACGCATCGTCAGTTATATTGTACATCTGCCACCCGATCGCCACGGAGAGCATTTGAAAAGACGTCGTCGACAAGATCCGGGCTACCCAGGACTTGGCATACGACGGCTGTCGCATCACAGAATCACTTTGCAGCAGCGCCATGCAGTTCACGACCTTTCGATAATTAGCGTGATTAATGCTCATAACTTTACCATAAAAAAATATTTCTTACCCTGCAAAATTTGCTAGAGAACATAGAAAAAAACCTCCGCCGGTGTGGGTGGAGGCTGCCTATTAATATTTTATCCCCTTAAGTACCGGGCTCAATCAACCGATGCTTATACCACTGCTCCCCGCGGAAACGCCACAAGAACACCGCGCCGCGCACACCCCATTCCAGCTCCATCGCGAGCCACACGCCAATCACTCCCCAGTGCAGCAGGATGCCAAACACATACCCCATCACCACGCGAAACAACCACATGGTCAGCATCGCCGTCACCGAGACGAACTTGGAATCCCCCGCCGCTCGAAGCGCTGCAGGCAGCAGAAAGCTGATCGACCACAGCGGAATCAATGCGATCGCGTTAATCAGCACCAGCCAATAGATATCATCTACAATCTCAGTCGGCGGATGAAAGAGACCGAGCAGCGGATGGAACAAAGGCATCATAATGATCGCCATCACGATGAACGAACAAGACGAAAGCCACAGAAACGACTTCGTCAGCTTCCTCGCATCTTGGATGTTCCTTCGACCAATGCACTGCCCGATCACCGTGACCGTGGTCGTAGATAAGGCGATCGGAGCAATTTGGTACACGACAGCTATGGACGAGCCAATCGCGTTCACCGCAATCGCATACGTGCCCAGGCTAACAACGAACGTTTGCGTTAAAATTTTTCCCCCGTTAAAAAACAGCTGCTCCGCCGCAAACGGGAGACCGATGAACAGAATCCTTTTGAACATGGAAAAGTTAATCATGACCGCATCGCGGATGCGATAGTGCAGGCTCGTATCCATCCGAACCAAGTAAAAAATCGCACAGGCCGCCGCCAAATAGCGGGAAATATTCACGGAAAAGACCATGCCGTGCACACCCATGTGCATCCAATTAATGAAAACCACGTTCAGAAGCAGGTAAGATAAGTTCATGACCAAGGAAAGCATCAGGGTCACCCGGGTTTTCCCGATCCCCCGAAGTGCGCCGCAAACCGCCTCCTTGATCGCAATCCCGACAAAAGATACCCCGCTGCCGATCAAGTAAATGCCGGCATTGTCAAGGACATCCGCTTCCGCTGCTCCGAACAGCAAGCTCAAGAGCGGCCTGGAAAACAGCACCACCAGCAAGCTGACACACACCGAAAACAAGGTAACCGCAGAGACCGAGCTGGCGGCCGCTTTGTCCACCATCTCGGTGTTGCCGCTGCCTTTATACTGAGCTACAACCACCGTTCCCCCCGTCGCAATCGCCACAAAGACGCTGATCAAGAACATATTGATGGAATCGACGGTACTCACCGCACTGACCGCCGCCACCCCGGACGAGCTGATCATCGCCGTGTTCACTAAGCTCAAACAAACCAGAAACGCCTGATCAATCAAGATCGGGAAAAACAATCCAAAAATTTGCCGGTAATCGATCGACTCGCCACTGAAATACTTTTCCAAAAACGCCTGCATTCGAAGCTTTGCATTGTTAGAATCCACGTTGTCACATTCTTTTTGTTAGATTTGGAAAGCCCTGAATCTCCACACCCATGCGCCCGACCGTCTTTAATATTTTATTTATTCCACAAGGAAGCCCGATATCCTGCCCGAAGGTGGTATTTCGAAGAATCGCCTAAAAGTGGAATAAGTTCTCCATTATTGACGGAACATAAAACAAATGATGCTAGGAGTATGATTATGTGGCTTTTAATATTGACTGTGATCGTATTTAACGCCCTATTTTTATTTATGCCTAAAAAGCTGAGTTCCATTGAGCTATTCTCTACATGCATGTTTGCCATGGTTTTACAGCAGATTGTTGATAACGTTTTTGACTTATTGCTCGACTGGTACGGATATTTTGCCCCAGGCATACAGTGGCCGTACTTGATCGTCAGCATTGGTATTTATCCTGCGGTCAACGCTATATTTCTCAATTACTATCAGTTCACGAGGAGCTTTGCACAGAGGTTTTGGTACATCGTGGGTTGGTGCGTATTTGCGGTGGTTTATGAATGGCTAGCCATTAAGTCAGGATACTTCTACCACCATCAATGGAAGCTTTGGCATTCGGCGATCGTCTATCCGTTCTTATTTTTAACCCTTCTGATGATTTTGAGCTTGGTTCGAGGCATGGTTAAAAAGTCAGTGCGTTAAGAGTAAAAAAGGATATACCGCATATATAATTCCCTTTTTTTGGATAAAATAGTTAAACAGAAAATTTGGGAGATGCTACATGGTCATTATCATATTCACGCTCAGCTTTCTAACGGTATTCCTCCTAACAAAATCATACCGGTACTTTCCTATTTACTACTCGACCATTCAGTATGTGTCCATGGTAGCTTTTGTCTATCCCTTAATTTGCCGAGGTTATATGGTATGGTCTTTTCCTGCTTGGGGACTATTTACAGATAAGGCCAATGAGCTGCTTCAAGCGACCGTGCTTTTTCCATCCACAACCGTGCTTTTCTTTCGGTATCTTCCGCACAGACTTTGGACTCGAGCTCTGTATTTCCTTGGATTCGTCGGATTATACGCGGGCATGGAGTGTCTTTTGATTACACGTAAAGAAATTCTTTATCAGCATGGATGGAGATTTGGGTGGTCGGTGTTTATTGATTTTTGCCTGTTCGCTTTGATGTGGATTCATGCGAAAAGCTGGAAGGTGGCCTATCCTATATCCCTGTGCATCTTAATTTTCCTCGTGGTCTTATTCCAAGTACCTATTGATGGTTAAGTGCTAATGAAGCATCATCATTAGATCCATTTAGCAGTACCTACGCAAAAACACCTCCAAGTGTGTCCATATCTTACGACATGGCCGCGTTCACTTGAAGGTGTTTTGTTTTATTTGGATTCAGACGGAGACTGTCGAAAAGGGCTGAGAAACGACTTGGGGATGTCAGATTCAAAACGCATGAGCTGACCCGTTGCAGGGTGTATGAAAGCTAACACTCGAGCGTGAAGACCCAGTCGTTTAATCGCATTTGATTTCGATCCATATTTTTTGTCCCCGACAATGGGATGGCCAATGTCTTGCATGTGGACGCGGATTTGGTTTTTCCGCCCGGTTTCGAGCTGGACCTCCAATAAGGAAAAGCTGCTGGCGGCTTGAATTGTCTTGTAATGCGTCACCGCGTGCTGACCGTCATTAGGACGATGGCTGGAGTACATTTTTAGCGTGCTGCTTTCTTTGAGCCAAGACGAAATCGTACCTTCCGGTTTCTTAATCTTTCCTTCCACCAAGGCCACGTAGATACGCTCCTTGACGGTGTCCTGCCAGGAGTTCTGAAGCAGCTGCTGAACCCTCTCGCTCTTGGCGAACATCATCACACCGGAGGTATCTCGATCCAGACGATGAACGACAAAAATGCGGCTTCCAGGATCCTTGGCCCGAACATGCGCCATGAGCTGCCGATAGGCCGTCATTTCGGTTTCTTGGGGAGAAGCGATGGACAGCAAGCCGGCCTGCTTCTGAATGACGATGATATCCTCGTCTTCATGCAAGATCGTCAGCCCGACGAACTGCGGTTCTTCAACAGCTCTATCCTTTCGAATGGTAACGGTTTGTCCAGGCTCAAGAGGGCGATTATACTCCGTCACGACCCGATCGTTGACCGATACTTGTCCGCGAGCTAGTAAGGCTTTAACGGAATTCCGGCCGAGATTGGATAGTTTATGCAGTAAAAAAAGCAGCAGCTCTGTCGGTTCTTTGACGGTAAATTGGCTGATATTGGGACGGTTCGGTTTCGAGTGGTTTGGATTCGGTTTGTTCTTACGCATGTTTGGATCTCCCGCTTCAATGATTAGTGTCAAAACCATTATACGGTCCACGCCGTAGATGTACAAATCAAGAGAAAAACAACACTTAAACATAAAATAAAAAAACTCCCTGGCAGGCCTTTGGAAGCCTGAGGGAGCTTGTACTTATTTTAAGCCCATTACTTCGGAAAGCGATGGAATCGCATTTTGCGCCCCCAGTCGGGTAACGGTGATGGAAGCCGCCAGCTGGGCGATCTCCACCGCCTCATCCATGCTTTTGCCAGACGTGATCATCGCCGCCAGCGCACCGGAGAACGTATCCCCTGCGGCTGTAGTATCGACGGCCTGGACTTTTCGTCCTTCCTTATACACGTTGTCGGAGCCGTTGTAATAGACGACGCCCTTTTCGCCAAGCGTGATGAGCGGATAGCGAATGCCTTTTGCCCGTAAGGCATTTAGTGCCACGAAAGCATCCTCAATATTCCGCACATCCACACCGGTATATAGACGGCACTCGATTTCATTCGGTGTAAAATAGTCCACGCCCTGCAAAATCGCATCCTCGATCGGTACGGCCGGCGCCGGATTGAGGAAAATAGGCACCTTCCCCTTCACTAGCTCAATAGCCGTATGAACAGATTCCATCGGAATTTCCAGCTGCAGCATGACCGCGGCGGCCGAAAGCAGCTCATCCTTGTACCCGGCGATATATTCGGGGGTAACCTTGTCGTTGGCGCCACTATCTAAAATAATGCTATTATCGCCCTCGCATACCGTGATCGCGGCAACCCCCGTCGTAACGCCAGCTTCAGCCGTCATGTAATCCGTACGAACACCGAAGCCGGAAAGGCTGTCCATCAAAGAGTGACCGAAAAGATCATCCCCGACTTTAGCCATCATCCAGGTCTCCGCGCCCAGCTTAGCGCAAGCTACAGCTTGATTGGCCCCTTTGCCGCCGGGCGATAGGAAAAATCCGCCGCCATGAATCGTCTCGCCGACACTCGGGATCCGATCCGTCTGCATCACCAAATCCATATTGGCGCTGCCAATGACAATAATCCTCATTCAGGCACCTCCCTCGATTCAGCCGATGCTTATTTATCCGAAACCAGCAGGCTGACTACCTTGCCTTTATTCACATCAATCAAGCCGAAATCCGTGATCTTCAGCGCCGGGCTGACCGGCAAGGAATGGGTGCTGATGGACATGATCGGATTATAGTGATTGTAGCCGAGCGAACGCATCGCATCGGTCAGACGCTGCACTTCCTCAGCCGCCTGCTCCAGCGGCGCTTCCGTCAAGATTCCGCCTACCGGAAGCTGGAGATTCGCCAGTACCTGCCCCTGATGTACGACAGCAAAGCCCCCTTGATTCCGGATGACCAGATTGGCAGCCAGCTGCATATCAGCCGGATCATGCCCCACGACAAGCAGGTTATGATTATCGTGCGAGTAGGTCGTAGCGATGGCGCCGCGCTGAATCGTATCGCCGCCGATCAGGCCATAGGCGCGGCTGCCGCCTTTGCCGTAACGCTCGAAGGTGGCGATCAGTCCGAAGCCGCTCTCCTGCCACTGAAGCTGTCCGTCCTTGACCTCCGCTTTCCCGATATGCTCCTCGGTAAACGTCGAGCCGTTCTTTACCAGCATCACACGGCAGCTGTGAGTTCCGTCAACAGCCTCTACAGGAACGTTGAAATCCTTCATCTCCAGCTCGTTCAGCTGCACGCTGCGGTAAAAGTGCGCAGGGAACGTATATGAACAGTCAGTTGCATTGTAGGGCTCGCCCGCCGTATAGACGCCTGTTCCGTTCTTGTATACTTGCTCGATCGTCAGCTGCTCCAAATCCGACAGCAGCACGAAATCCGCAACCTTGCCCGGTGCGATGGCTCCGCGGTCATACATTCGCATCCGGCGAGAAGGAGTGAACGTGGCGGCGTAGATCGCTTTTTCCGGCGTCATCCCCATTCCGATTGCTTTGCGGACAATATGGTTCAAATGCCCCCGGCGCTGGAAGGAATCCGGCATGACGTCGTCGGTCACAAAGCAGAAATGCTCCGCTACATCCTGATGGATCAAATACTGCATGACTTCATCCGTCATCGACTTTTCCTGAATTTCAAGGAACATCCCGGCGGCGATCCGCGCCTCCATGCCTTCGACCGTTTGATGCGTATGGTCCGAATCGACCCCGCTGTAGATCACGCGATGCAGATCAAGGTCCAGAAGCTTCGGAACATGCCCCTCAATGATCAGCTGCGGATAGTGCTCGCGCATGTGGTTCAAGATCCGGTTCGTTTTGCAGTCGGGATCGGTGATAACGTCCACATAGTTCATAATCTCGCCCAAGCAAATAATGCGCTCGGTCCGCAGCAGCTCGTCCATATCCTCGATCTCGATTGCTCCGCCCGTCGTTTCCATGGAGGTCGCCGGGACGGAGCTCGGCAGCGCGTAGAACATGTCGGCCACGCACTCCTTGCTCGCCGCGATCATTTCCTTGATGCCCTCGAGGCCAAAAACGTTCGCCATTTCGTGCGGCTCGGGAACGATGGTGGTCACCCCGTTCTTGATTAAGCCGTTAGAGAATGCATGCGGAGTCACCATGGTGCTCTCGATGTGCAGATGAATATCGACCAGCCCTGGGATCATGTAGCGTCCTTGGCCATCCAGCCGCTCAGCCGCTTCGAAGCTGTCAGCCCCCTTGGGACCGATGTAAAGGAACCGGCCGTCCAGAACCGCCGCATTCCCGGGAACGAATTTTTTAAAATAGCTGTTAAAAATGTTTATATTCTCAATAAGCAAATCCACTTTCATGATGTCGTACCTCCCCGTTGCACTACTCCACCAATACCAGCTTCTCGCTAGGCAGCACCAGACGAACTGGCTGTCCGCTGGCATAAGGGAGCTCCATTTCTTTATTGACGGTAAAATCGCCGAGCGGCGTCTCCACCACATATTGATAGCTGCGTCCAAGGTAGGTGCTGACCTTCACTCGTCCGCTCAGCTGATTGGCTTCCGCCGCAAGCTCCTGCTCGGTGCCCATCAGCACGTCATCGGGGCGAATAGCCCCCTTCATGCCTTTAGACTTGACCTGACCTGGCGCGATCTGCGACGAGAAAGTATAATCCTTCACCCGAAGCAGGATGGCCCCGATGTTGGAGCCTTCCTCCCGGCTTTCGAAAGTGATAAAGTTCGTAAAGCCGATAAAGCGGGCGACAAATTCAGTCCGCGGGTACTTGAAGGCAACGGATGGCTTATCCAATTGCTCGATAATCCCTTTATTCATGATGGCCACCTGGTCCGAGATGGAGAAGCATTCCTCCTGATCATGGGACACGTAGACCGTAGTAATGCCGAGCTCCTGCTGGATGCGCCGAATCTCCACCCGCATGTTCACGCGCAAATTCGCATCCAGATTGCTGAGCGGCTCGTCAAACAGCAGCAGATCGGGCTCGATAACGAGCGCCCGCGCGATGGCCACCCGCTGACGCTGTCCACCGGACAGCTCCTTCGGGAACCGCTTCTCGAAGCCGGACAGGCTAACCGTCTCCAGGATTCGGCTCACTCGCCGCTCCACCTCGGCCCCGCTCACCTTGCGCAGTCGAAGCCCGAAGGCGACGTTATCGAACACGTTCAGGTGCGGAAAGAGCGCATAGCTCTGAAAAACAAAGCCGAAGTTACGTTTGTTCACAGGCACTCGCGTATAATCTTTGCCATTCAGCATAAACTTCCCCTGCTGCGCTTCCAGAAAGCCCGCGATCAGTCGCAGCGTCGTCGTCTTGCCGCAGCCGCTTGGACCGAGAAGCGAAATGAGGCTCCCTTTTTCCACGCTCAGGTTAAAGTCTTTCAATATATATTGTTGATCGTAGGCGACCGACACGTTTTCCAAGGTTAGCAATGCCATGGACGAAAGCCTCCATTATCGTTTGGTAAAATAAGACAGACCCATGAGCCGTTCGATCAAAAACATCACAACAGCCGTAAACACCATAAGCAGCACGGAAATCGCGGCGATGGTCGGATCGAAATGGTTCTCCACGTAGGTTAGCATTTGAATCGGCAGCGTGCTCACACCCGGTCCGGTCATAAATACCGAAATGTCCACATTATTGAACGATTCCAGAAAAGCAATCAGCACCGCGGCGATAATGCCCGATTTGATATTCGGCAGCACCACCTTGAAGAAGGTGGCAAGTCGGCCGGCTCCAAGACTTAAAGCCGCTTCCTCCACGGCGAAATCAAAGTTGGATAAGCTGGAGGCGATCACCCGGATTATAAAAGGAAGCATGATCACCGTATGCCCGAACAGCAGCGCCGAATAGATCGGCAGATGATAGGCCGAGACTAAATATTTCAGCATGGTGAAGCCCAGAACAATGCCCGGGATCAGCACCGGCGAAATAAATACCGCATTCAGCGCTTCCTTGCCCTTGAAGGAGAATCGGCTCAGCGCATAAGCGGCCGGCAGTCCAAGCAGCAATGCGAGCACGTTGCCCGCCAGCGACACCAGTATGGAGGTGTAGAACGTTTTGACAAACATGGTTACTTCCAAAATATTGTGGTACCACTTGAGCGAAAAGCCCGTCGGCGGAAACTTCAGCACGCTGGTCGGTTCAAACGAAGCAACCGCAATAATAAGCAGCGGCCCCAGCAAAAAAATATAGACAAGTAGAGTAAACAGGCCGAGCCCTCGATTGTTCTCTCGCATCCGACTACCCCTTTGGATTCACTTTATTAGCGAGTTTGTTCATTAGCGCGATCACGATAAACGTAATGGCCATCATTATCGTGGCCACGACGGAGGCCAAGTACCAGTCGTTCAAGGTGATGGCGTTCTGGTACAGGAAGGTGGAAATGACGCGCTGCTTGCCCCCGAGCAAGGCCGGAGTCGTATAAGCAGTCAAGCTGCCGACGAACACCAGGATGCTCCCGATGATGAGGCCCGGAACGCTTAACGGAACGATCACCCGGACGAACGCCTTCAGCCGGCTGGCGCCAAGACTCTCCGCCGCCTTGAGCAGATCGGGATCGATATTCTCCATGACGCCGACCAAGGTGATAATGATGAGCGGGAGAAACAGATGCACTAGGCCGATCATCATCGCCGTTGGCGTATAAAGGATATCCAGCGGCTCCTTCACGATGCCTAAGGCCACTAGCGTATTGTTGAGCAGCCCTTTTTTGCCGAGAATGATCATCCAGCTGAACGAACGGACGACGGAGCTGGTCAGCAGGGGAAAAATCGCCAGCCCCAGCAGCACCGCTTTCTGTCTCGGATTTCGGCGGGAAATATAATAGGACACCGGGAAGCCAATTAATACGCATAAGATGGTCGTGACCAAGCTGACCCTTAAGGTGGTCCATAAAATTTTCAAAAAGTACGGGTCTCCAAAAAAGTGCCAATACCCGCCGAACGACAGCTCCCCCTTATCGAAAAAGGTGGAGCCGACGGTCAGCAGAATGGGAATCAGCATAAATGCCGCCAGAAAGACGAAGCCCGGCAGCAGCAGTAGCATGATGTACGATCTCTTCATTGACTGCATTCTCCTATTCCCTTTGGTTCGCTAGGCGTCCAGCACGCGAAGAAACATGTCCAGGAATGCCTCCGCATCCACTTCGGTGCATACTTGAACGTTCGGCTCACGCTGCAGCCGATTCTGAAAGTCGCAAACCGTTTGGCCGTCGCAGAGCTCGCTCCTCGTCTCTACGTCGACATAATACGATTTCATCGTGACCACGGAGCGATCGAGTGCGACTCCGACCGCCAGCGGGTCATGCATGGCGCAGGCCCGGACCCCATTGCGCTCGAAATAGCGGTTCAAATAATCTCGGGTGCTTTCACGAACATATTCCCGGATACTCTCGTTGCTTAGGCCGTTAATGTGCTCTTCCGTCAGCAGCGCCTTGCGCGTCACATCCAGCCCAACGAGAATCAAAGACGGGAATCCGGCCTGGAAGACGAGTCTCGCCGCTTCCGGATCCACATACATGTTGTACTCGGCGGTAGGCGTCACATTGCCGAAGCTCGACACGACGCCGCCCATGACAATGACTTCCTTCACATCGCGCACAAGCTCCGGATACTTGCTGAGCGCGGCGGCCAGATTCGTCAGCGGCGCCGTCATGATCAGCGTCACCTCTCCGGGGAAACGGCGTACTTGGTCGACAATAAAGTCCGCCGCATAGCCATCGGATGGATGCTTATGCAGCGGCATCCCGCGCAGGGCTCCTCCGAGTCCGTCCTTGCCATGCACCCGATGCTCAAAATGCTCGGGGCGAAACAGCGGCTTGCTCGCGCCGCGCACCACCGGAATATGCTCGGCTCCGATGAGCTGCAAGATTTTGCAAGTATTCTCCGTAGCCTGCGCCAGCGATACATTGCCGCTTACGGTGGTGATGCCCAGAAGATCGAACTCCCCGCTTTTGACCGCGAGCAAAATGCCCAGCGCGTCATCCACACCCGTATCTACGTCCAAAATGACCTTTTTGCCCATCATGACGTTCCCTCCTCCCGCAAAAAAACAAGGGTACATGCCCTATTGCCATATACCCTTGTCAATTTTGGCTAATCTTATTGCGTCTTATTGTGCAACCTGCTTGTTAAACCGGTCGATCCACGCCTTCAAGTTCTGATTGACGAGCTTCATATCCAATTTGATCAATTTATTAACGGTGTCCGCACCGTAAGTAATCCCTTGCGTATCCGCACCTGTCAGCTGGAGCTTCGTATTGACCGGCGAATCGACCTTCGCCTTCGCTACCTTCTCCTGCACTTCTTTGCTCAAGTGGTAGTTGATGAAATCTTCAGCGAGCTGCTTGTTCTTGCTGCCCTTCACGATGTTCACCGTGTTCATGATGGCATAGCCGCCTTCTGTCGGAGTAATGAACTTCGTCTCTGGAACGGCTGCCTTCAGATCCTTCACATACATTTCCATGATCGGTCCAGCGGCGATTTCACCTTGAGCGAACATGTTGACGAACTCGGACGTTTGGCCGTAGTACTTCACTACGCTCTTGTTCAGATCCTTCAGCTTCGCAAACGCTTGATCTTCGTTAAATTGCGTGCTGCCTGCTACTCGGGATGCCGCATCCAAAATCATTGGACCGGTCGTGCCCGTAATGTTCGGCATGGTCAGCTTCTTCGCCAGCTCAGGGCTCCACAGATCGCTCCACGACTTCAGCTCTTTGCCGCCGGTCGCTTTCGGATTATAGGCGATCCCCAGCTGAGCGATCGTGTAGGCAGGCCCGTAGTCTTGACCCAACGGCGCCTTCGCCATGTCATAAATGTCATTCAAATTCGGAATCCGGCTGCGGTCGATTTTCTCAAACACGCCTGCATCGATGCCTTGCTGCGCATAATAGTCGGACAAGTAGATCAGGTCTACATTGGAAGTGCCTTGGCGCACCTTATTCAAACGGTCGGCATTGTTGCCCGTATCGAGCACGATCTTCACATTATGTTCCTTTTCGAATGGCGCGTAGATTTCCTTTTTGAAAAAGTCGTCGGAAAATCCCCACGTCGAAATCACGAGCTGGGTAGGCTCTCCCTTTGGTGCCGGTGCTGGCGTCGCCGCGCCCGCTCCGGTATTCGCTTGCTCCTTAGGGGCGTTCGTGCCGCAACCGGCCAAAGCTAATCCGATAAGAGATACAGAAAGCAAACTGCGAACCATTTTTTTCACTTGAATGTTCCTCCCGAGTGTGTGATAAGCGAAGATCGATAAGCATGGCGTATCTAAGTAGTCTTTTCCAATGAAGCTCCCCTGATTCCTGAATCTCCCATTGCTCACAAAAAACAAAAAAAGCGCTCCTGAAAGAAGGTTCTTCTCTCAAGAGCACTTCGCATTGTAAACAATGAAAAGGCGTCTTTCCTGTGTGACGAGTCGCTTCCGGGCTCCCCTTAAGATAAATCAAAAGGAAAGCTCCTCTTACTCGCTCTTCAATATGATGTTGGTGATGGACCATTGGGTGTGCGGGTCGTAATCCCTTAACACAGCGTCGATCTTCAGCCCGAATTCCTGCTCCAGCCGATCGCGGATCCGCTTCTTGTATATCGAGGACATCGTGAAGTCGACCTCGTATTTCAATGTCGGAGCCTCGCCTTCCAAAGCGGTAGAGCGCGGGGATTTGCGGTGCTTGGCGTATAACGTGATGATGTTATCGTCGATCGCCGCTCGAAGTGACGTCGTGCCGAACCCGAACAATTCCTTGGAAATTTCATTGTACAGGTGACAGAGCTTCTTCTTATACTCAATGGAATCTGAGGGGAGCATGAGACCACCTTCTGAGAAAAATCGACCTATCGTCTCAAAATCTACTTTTATAATACATAGATTTTTGTATTTTAGCAAGCAATCGTTCGGTTTTCTTGCGCAAAATAGATGGTTTCGATCATCCGAGAAATGTTGGAAACGCTTTTTCCGAATAAAATCATCTCACTGTACCGCACTAATGTACTTTTGCAGGCTATCCTCAACACATTCGGAAATGAGCCGGTAGAATGGGTTCAACTTATTTTCCATACTGGCGGTCTCTAACGTATATCACAGTCAAAAAGGAATTGGACTTACAGCTGCTTCGCACCTTAAGCATCTTCCGATATTCTCCAGGAGTCACGCCGGAATGCTCCTTAAACAGCTTCCAGCCGCCAGCGAAGGCGCTAACAAAAGCAGCAGCAGCTTCTTTATTTGCCGCCACCGATCTGCTATTATCCCCCACAACGGCAGCGCCACCATCGAAGTGATCGATCCGATCGATACAAGCAGCCCACCTGTGCCACCGTGTATCCCTCATGCTGCAAACCGGTATGCTTCATTGGAGCCAGCATACCTTCCCCCCTCTCCCTTTCTACACCCCAGTGTACTCCCCCGCCCAAGGTGGAACATCTCAAAATTTCGGTGGAAGCACTTTGGTTTCTGGTCATACTAACAATGCTTCATTCTCATTTCTAATGGAAAGGAGGGGCTACCATGTCCAATAAAGCAAAAACGAAGATCACCAAATCTAAGCGCACGACTGAACGGGAGCAGCAATCCCGCCGATCGCCTGACCTGTCCGCGCAGAAAATGCAGCACGATCAGGTGAAGCAATGAAAATAAGCACCGGCCTCTTGGGGGACAGCCCCCTTGGGTCGGTGCTTTTATTCATATTTCTAACAGCTACACTTGAACCCGCAGCTCGTCGACAGACAACCGGCGCTGGCCCGCCTTCACTCTGGGCGCATCGATAATGACCGGAGCGGCTTCCCCCGCTTCCGTCATTCTTGCGATCAGTCGCACCTTGAGCTGATCCGCGACCTCCCGGTACGACTCTACTCCGGCCAAATTATGGAGCTCGTACGGATCGGCGGCCAAGTCGTACAGGAACTCCTCCTGGTACACGTCGGACCCGGCATCCCGATTCCCGTTTTTATCTGGCGCGAATACGCTGTATTTGTAGCGCTCCGTCCGGATCGCCCGCCCTACCTGCGATTCGCTGATTTGAACGAACACCTCTTCCGGCCAATGCTCCCGATCCCCGCTCACCAGCGGCACAATGGACCGTCCCTGCATTTCGACAGGAACCTCGATCCCCGCGGCATCCAGCAATGTCGGCGGCAGGTCGATCAGGCTCACCAGCTCCTTGATTCGCCGGCCCTCCTGAAAGCCAGGACCGCAGATCGCCGTCGGCACCCGGATCGAGCTGTCGTGGCACGAGCGCTTATACTCTGCGTTGCGCGTTTTAAAATGGCACGCATGATCGGAGGTAAACAAGACGATCGTGTCGTCGGATAAACGCATGCTTTTGAGGGCATCGTGCAGGCGGCCCAGCGCGTCGTCGAGCCGCTTGACCATCCCGTAATAGCCGTCGATGTGCTGATGCGCCGTTCCCCCCAATGCCGCCAAGTCCGGTGGAAGCCAGCGGCCTCCGTAGGCGCCTTGATACACATCCGGCGACGGATAGTTATCCAAATGGTTTTGGTGATGCGGCTCAATATAGGAGATAAACAGAAAGAACGGATCATCCTGATTCTGATGAATATAGCGGATCGCGGCATCGGTCAAAGCATCAACCCGGTAGCCGGGCAGCTTCACTTCACGGCAGTCGTTGTCGTACATGACTGTGTCGTAAGCATCCGAGGAAAACTCCAGCACGTTCGAGGCCAGCCAATAATCGTAGCCGCCTCTTCGCGGCTCCGACACCGGCTCTTCCTCAGCGAGGTGCCATTTGCCGATATAAGCGGTCTTGTAGCCGGCATCGCCAAAATGATGCGCCAGCGTCTTGGCATCCTCCGGCAGCGGGATCCCGTTGCGGTAACAGCCCGTGTCGGTCGCATACCTTCCGGTTTGCAGACAGCTTCGGGCCGGGCCGCACACCGGCTGACACGTAAACGAATGGTACACATGCGTGCCTTCGCCTGCCATGCGGTCAAAATTCGGCGTCAAATGCAGCGGATTGCCATGTACCCCTGTCGTATCCCACCGCTGCTGGTCCGTGAAAAACACGACGACGTTCGGACGTCCTTGCCTTTTTGATGGATTGCCGCTTCTACCCATACCCTTTCTCAGCTCCTTTTTAAGCATTAATGTAAACTGCCGCCCATCACTAGCTTGCTCCTGGCTTATCCTTTAAGCATACGTTTTTTTTCGCTCATCGTTAATCAAGAAATGCTTTCCCTTTGGACATTTGCTTCGATACCGTATCGACGATGTAAGCTACGATTTTATGCTTCGTTTTCCATTTCCGAACCTTTTTGGCCGGATCCCAGCCATTGGCCAAAACAATCTCCCTCAGCGTATCTAACTCACACCCGTTTAAGCGCTCCCGCAAAGCATCAGGTCCTTCTTTTGAAAAAATGGCAATCACATCGGGTATCATTGGAGCTGTAACCGGCTCGTTGGACTGGCCTGGCCCAGCTTTACTTTTGCGGGACTTCTCAGCTATCAAGCAGGTTCCTTCAAAAAGCCAGCCAGCGAACTGCTCATCCTGTTCGATCTTCTCCGCCAGCTTTATAAAGATAGAGGCCAGCTGTTTTCGATAGTCAGGATCTTTCATCTTGGACATATGTAATAAGCTCCTCCGCCAGGCTTTGAAATGCTTCATACAAACTGTTGCCGGAATTCCCGTACTTCTGTTTGAGCGTATTTACGCCTTCAGCATACTCCGCCGCATCTGCCGCTTTGGAAGCCAAGGGAACTTTCGTCTCAAACAATCGGGTCAGCTCGCCCTGCTCAGCCTGCATTTTCAAGCTGCGCAGCGTGGTGTTATGCCTGCTCACATTGGATCGGTACATCGAAGCAACTACACCCAGGAGTTGGACTTCCCCGCTCGATTTTTTCCGATTGAAGTTTTTAACGCTAGAAATAATTTGAGGGATGCCGTACGTAGACAAATGATCGGGAATCGCTGGGATCAGATACCAGTCGCTAATATTCAATCCATTTTGAGTCACAATACCCAAATTCGGAGGACAATCGATGAGGACATAATCATAGTCATCCAGGTGGTTCTTTACCGCATTCTTCAACACATCAAAAGGCCGGATCAGGGCGGTTTGCCAAATATAGATCAACCTGTCTTGAATTTTCACAAAATCCAAACTGGACGGCAGCAGATGCAGATTGTCCAAACCTCCGAACAGGTTAGAGGTTCTTCGCACAATACTTTTGTCCATTTCAAAAGTGTATGTATCGTCAATATGATCCTTAAAAAGAGCGTACAGCGTTTGCCCACCCTCGTTCCTTCTCTTCCACTCATCCTCGCCAATTAAAGCAACCGTAGAATTCGTCTGCGGATCCAAATCGATCACCAACACTCGCTTATGGTGCTCCACCGCCAAAAACTCCGCCAAAGCTACCGTAATGGTTGTTTTGCCCACTCCGCCCTTCAGATTAATGATGCTGATTACGGTCGACATTTCGTGGCTTCCCCTCCCGGGATCATGACATGCCCTATATTTATTTCCAGGAAGGTTGTCTTCATGATTAAATTCATTTTAATAAAAAATAGGCCAACCAGATCCTTCTGGCTGACCTATTCCCACTTCCAGCAACTACTTCTGTACCTTCGTACGAATCATAGCTGCTTTAATTTCATCAAAAAACTCACGCACTTGATCATAAGGCGGAGTCGTAAGCTTGGACGGATGCTGCGGGTCCGAACCCGACCAGATCGTCTCCAAAGGAAGATGCCCTCGATAATTGCTGTACCGAATCCGGGTGAACAGGTCATCCAAATCCGTTAACGTCTCCGTATTCAATCCCCCTGGCAGCCGCTTGATTTGAAAATTATACGTATACGGCAGCACCGCCTCGATGTCATCGTACCAAGCATAGCCGTCGCCTGTGGCGGCGCCGAAGGTTTTATAGCAGCCGGTATCGTTTACGACGCCCAAGTTAGGGTGATCGGCCCACTCTAGAATCCGGATGACCTGATCGGCCGTCGCGGTAATATCCGCATGATTTTGCATCCCGATGCGCACCCCCTTGCTTGCGCCGTACTCCGCGCATGCGATCAGGGCAGGAACGATGCGCTCCTTGGCGATCGTTTCCCAACGGGTGGTTAAAATATCATCCGGAATCTCGCCGTTGAACACCCGCATGACAGGTGCCCCCATGGCCGCAGCGACGTCGATCCAGTATTTGGTCCGTTCCACATCAAAAGCCCGCCGCTCGGCATTCGGGTCGGCAAAATCGTTCTTGACCCCCGTACCACTGATTTCAATCCCTAGTTCTTCGCTCAGCCCTCTGATTTTTTCAGCGTAGCCGTAGATTTCTTTATCCGACTTGGATGGCATGGCAAAGGTTTCATAGCCGGGAATGAAGTAGCTGGTGATGTCTACGCTGTCACAGCCGATCTCCTTGCAGAATCGAATGGCCGACAACGTATCCAGCGGGGGAACCGTACCTTTGTCCTGCAGCCAGGAAAATAAATTATGGCTGAAGCTGTACAGATTCACACCCAGCTTGTAGTCGCCGGAGTAATACTCCCCTCTGCTGCTGCGGTCCAGGTAATGCTTCGTCGGAATTTGCTCGTATACCTTGGCGAGTGAAACTTCATTCAATTCGGCGTTTTTCATTGTTGGTGCTCCTCCTCATTATGTATGAATTCGATCCGCTTCCCTGTTTCATAAGACAAGTATGCGGAATAAATCACTTCTATTACGTCTCTTGCCAGCTGCCCATCGGATAGGGGCGACCGATCCTCTGCGATGCATTCCATGAAATCCTGCATTTCCTGAGGGTATCCCCGGACCCAATCCTCATCGGAGGAGGCAAAATTCCAGCCGGCCTTCGTTTCGAGCTTTTCGGCAATATACTCTTGGGCGAAGACGTCCGGACTCGGGGCATACACCATGACTCCGTCATTCGGCGTCATATTGCACTTGATCACGGAGTTGGAGGTATAAATATCCATCACGTTGCGAATGCCGCCAAGCATGGCGAAGGAGGCAACAATGACGGCCTTGGTCCCATCGGTAAATGTAATGATCACGCTCGCCCACGTCTCCACATCGACCCAGTCGGTCACCATCCAATGCTCTTGAACGGACGCGTAGGCGGAGCTTTTCGTCATGGGGGCCATATCGGCGACTACCGATTGAACGCGAATGGGCTTGCCCCCTTTCAGCCGGCCCTCAAAGCTTTTCAGATGAAGAGCCGCTGCGATCGGGTGAGAGCCAAGGATCATTAAGGAGCCTCCGCCGGCCGTTTCCCACCGCTTCGAAGCCTTGGCATGCGAGCCGCTATGGCTCTCCTCCGCTCGGATATCGAGGATGGAGCTTTGGCCGGCCTGCAGCAGACGCCTGGCTTTGGCAACAGATGGTGCGTAGATCCAGTTTTCCGCGTACATAAACTTAACCTGGTTGTTCCGCACCGCTTCCAGGACCTCGTCCGCCGAGCGCATCGCCTCTTCCAAAGCGGTCTTGGCGAATAAGCTGTCACCCGCAGCAGCCCCCGCCCCCGGTGAGCCAAAGTAGCCAGTCATCGGCTTTTCGCAAACAATATGCTTCCCGGCCCGAGCCGCTGCGATCGCAACCTCGGCATGCAGCCGATTCGGTATACACAAGTCGACGACGTCGATCTCCGGGTCGGCAAGCAGCTCCTTGTAATCGCTATACACGATCGGAACGCCATGCTTGGCGGCAAACGCTTCCGCCCGATCCCGGTTTCCACCCGCAATTGCTCGGATGCATACGTTTAAGCCGGTCACCTTGCGGTAAGCCTCCACATGCAGTGCGGCCGAAAACCCGCTGCCGATTATACCTACATTAATGGTTTTCATCCTTTGACGCTCCATTCGTTAATGCTTTGTTGGCTGCCTGCCCCACGGCGTCACGGTGATGTTGTCGATGTGCACATAGGGCTCGTTGGTCAGCAGAAACATAACAATCCGTACAATATCCGAGGGCTCCAGCATCCGCGCCCGCTCTTCATCGCTGACATGCCGGCTCTTATGACTCCAAATGTTCGTATTGACCGGTCCCGGACTAACCGAGCTGATTCGGACTCCCGTGTTCCGATGTTCTTCCATTAGCGCTTCCGTCAAGGCGCGTGCCCCGAATTTGGAGGCGGAATACAGGCTGTTTCCCTTCCCCACGCGATAAGCTGCAGTCGATAAAATATTGATGATGTAGCCCTCATCGCGAGCTTTCATGGATGGAAGGACGCCGCGGCAAAAATAGAAGGTGCCGTTCAGATTCGTCTCCATAATCCGGTTCCATTCCGTCGGATGAATCTCTTCAACGGAAGTCGGCTCTCTCATACTCACTCCGGCACAGTTGAGCAAGAAGTCGATTTTTCCATAAGCAGCCAACGTCTCCGTGATCACCGCTTGGACCTGCTCCTCGTCGCGCACATCGGCAGAAACCAGCTTCACACGCTCCCGATGGGCAAGCGACACTCCCTCCGCCGCTTCGGACAAGCGCTGCGAGTTACGCGCCACTGCAACTACGCTCGCCCCATTTTCCACCATGGCTCTCATTAGTGCCGCGCCAATGCCTTCACTGCCTCCTGTGATGAGCGCTACCTTACCGTTAAACCTCAGCTGACCATCCACTTACCAGCACCCCCTCCTTTTTACCCCTTCACGGAACCGAGCAATGCCCCCTGATTAAAATACTTCTGTAAAAACGGGTACACAACAAGCAGCGGAACCGCAGTGAAAATTACAGCCGCCATCCGTACGGCAGGACTGAATTCAATCCCGCTCTCGGTCACCTCTTGGCTCCCATCCGAAATGTTCATCATCTGGCGCAGGAACACCTGAAGCGGCAGCTTCGAGCCGTCACTCAAATACAAGATGGCATTGAAGTATGTATTCCAATAATCCACCGCGTAGAATAGCGAGAAGGTCGCAATAACCGGCAACGAAAGCGGCAGCACAATCCGCCACAGCAAGCCGAACTCGGAGCACCCGTCAATGCGGGCCGATTCCTCCACCTCGACCGGGAACCCCTGGAAAAAGCTGCGAATTACAATCAGGTTGAACGGAATAATAGCGCCCGTAAGAAACAACGACCAATAGCTGTTTAGCAGGTTAAGACTCATCACGAGCAAATACAAAGGAATGATGCCGCCGCTGAACAGCATGGTGAACAGCACCATAAAATTCAGGACACTACGCCCCCTCAGCCAAGGCTTGGATAAGCCATAGGCCATGAACGTCGTCATCAACATGCTGAAAACCGTACCCACAGATGTAATCGTGACCGAGCTGCGAAAGGCCTGCATAAAATTGGAGCTGTCCACCAAGTAAGCATAGGCATTCAGGCTCCACTGACGGGGAATAAGGAAGAACCCCCGGGTCACGATTTCTTGCTTGCTTGCGAAAGACATCATGATGATGTACAACACAGGGAAAATTTCCGCACATAGAATGAAAATCAGCAGGGCGTACACGATGGTCAGATAGATCGGGGCTTTCCCCCGAAAATTGTAGGTATTCATATTAGTAGACCCCCTCCTCGCCCATTTTTTTGGCCAGTCGGTTAGTCAGAATAATTAGGGCCAACCCAATGACGGATTTAAACAATCCCACAGCTGTCGTAAAGCTAAACTGCCCTTGAAGAATCCCCTCACGATACACGTAGGTATCGAACACATCAGCTACCTGAAGATTCAAAGGGTTTTGCATGAGCAGAATATGTTCAAACCCGGTATTCATTACATAGCCCACCCGGAGAATAAACAGGATAATAATGATCGGCTTGAGCGCCGGCAGCGTAATGTGCCACAATTGCCGCCAGCGGGAGGCTCCGTCTACCACGGACGCTTCATACAAGGTCGGATCGATCGAAGCCAGAGCGGCGAAGAAGATGACGGCGTTCCACCCGGTCTCCTTCCAAATATTTTGAAACAAGTACAGGGGTCGAAAATAGCTCGGCATGGTTAACAGCTCGAATCGAGGGTAGCCCCATTCAACCAACAGCTTGTTGACGCCGCCTTCTTGCGTGGAAAACAAAATAAACGTGACGCTGACCACAATAACCCAAGAAAGAAAATGGGGAATATATACAATTGTCTGAAGCCCTTTTCGAAACCAGGCCAGGCGGATCTCGTTCAACAACACAGCTAAGAAGATCGGGGCCGGGAAAAAGAAAAACAAATTCACCGCACTGAGCGCCAGCGTATTCCACATCAATTGGAGAAAGTCGGCGGACCCGAATAACCGCTCAAAATGCTCGAAGCCTACCCATTTGCTTTGCCAAAAGCCTAGAAACGGGTCATAGTCCTTAAAAGCAAGAACGACACCCAGCATCGGGATGTATTTAAAAATAGCAAAGAACAAAAAGCCGGGCAAAATCATGATATAGAGCGGAATCCCCTTTTTCCAAGAAAGAAGCCCTGCTCTACGCGGTGGTGAAAGTGTGGTGTGCACATCGGTGGTTCGATTCAGCGCCATCTCGCTACTCCCCTTCTTCTTGCTTATGGCAAGAGTATAGCGAAAGGACACGCGGATGTGATGATCAGATCTTCTCATTCCCCCATCAATCTTCCTCAGTTTAGAGCATGCGTATGAATAGGAAGCCGTAGGGAAACGACCGTCCCCCTACCTTCAAAAGAGGTCAACGTAACGCCATACCGATTACCATATTTCAGCACCAGCCGGGCATGCACATTCGAGATCCCCAGCGAATCGCCTTGTCCATAATGCTCATCCACATTGGATGAAATCTGCTCCAATTGCTCTTGAATGCGCCGCAAAACGTCTTCCTCAATCCCCGGCCCGTTATCTGCCACCTCGATAATGAGATCGGGGCCCTCATCATAAGCGCTGACAATGACCACCCCTTCTCCGCCTCTAGGCTCGATCGCATATTTCACCGCATTTTCTACAATCGGCTGCAAAATAAACTTAACCACCCGATGCCGCAAAAACTTTTCATTAAAATAGCACTGGCTCTGAAAATGCTTCGGAAACCGCGTATGAATGATATCCAAATACTTCAGCAGATGGCCAAGCTCCTCCTCAAGCCGGACCTCCATCTCTTTAAAACGGGTCGTATACCGGTACACATCCGCTAAGTTGCGCGCCATCCGTTCGATGACAGGAACCTTTTCCAGATACGCCATCCCCTTAATGATACCCAGCGTATTATAGAGCAGATGGGGATTAATCTGATTTTGCAGCGCTTTGATGAACGCTTCCTTTTGCATGAGCTGGGCTTTCATTTCCTTCAGCTCCAATCCCGTATTGGTAATCATCAGCTGATCCAGCCGCTTAACCATCTGATTGAAGCTGTGGGACAGCTGTTGAATCTCATCCTGCCCGGTAATCGATTCCGTCTGCACCGTCAGATCGCCGTTGCCCACCTGTCTCATCAAGCCCCGCAGGGTCAGAATGGGTTTAATGAAGCGGTTCGTCACCAAGGGCACGACAATGAGGACGAGCAGCGTGATGAGCAGCAGCACCACCAGCATCGAAATTCGGGCTGCGCTAAGGCCCACCGCCACCTGATCAAAAGGCACCATAGACACAATCCTCCACCCGGTTACGGCTGAACGAGAGCTGGCGATAAGGTAGTCGCGGTTCTCATAGCGCTGCTTGGCGGTCGACTGATCGTCCGGGATCCGCAGAGAGGCCAGCGGCGTCTGGGCGAGCGGCAAGCCGTCCCATTCCTCGTTGGGGTGGTACACGATGGAGTTTTGCTCCGACACGATAAAAAACGTACCCGAGCTGCCCAAGCGGGAGCTCTGAAAGGAACGCTCAATCTCTTGCAGCGAAATATCCACGACGAGCCTTCCGATCAGATCCAGCGTGTTTTTATCAAAAATCGGCAAATAAACGGATACCACAGGCCTTCCGTTAGCAATTTCATATTTGGCAATATGCGTAGGGAGAATTTCCAGGTTGCCGGTGAGCGGCGTGTCATACCACGGTTCGTTCGTCAGCCGATCCAGCTTGGCAAACGATTGCGCCATGGATACGACGGGATTGGACCGCGAGATCAGAAACATCCCTTTCGTTTCCGAATAGTTGAGCGCCAAATAGCTCCGCAGCTCCTTCTCCACACTCTGAATATCCTCATTGGTATAGCTCGTGCTGGTCAGCCACTGCTGGATTCGATCGCTGGAAATCAGAGCTTGCGTCGACTGCTGCAGCTGCTGGAAGTAGTAATCCAGATGGTAATTCAGGCGAACGGTCGCCTCGTTGGAAATGCTGTAGAATTCCTGCTCCACCGCTTTACTGTAAATATAGTTTGAGAATCCCCCCAGCATCAGCACCGAGAGGACACTCACCGCCAGGAAGGCGAGCACCATTTTCACCTTGATCGAAATTTTCCAGCGGGAGAAATAGCCTAAGGACGTATTCATAAGCCTAGACGCTTTCTATACTCCACCGGAGTAATCGTGACCACCTGTTTAAAAATCCGATTAAAATAAGGCAGCGAGGTGTAGCCCACCATATCGGCAATTTCGTAAATTTTTAGATCCGGCTCCTTTAGCAGCTCCTTGGCTCTTTGCAGGCGGACTAGGTTGAGGTAGTTTAAAAAGGTTTGTCCGGTTGTTTTCTTGAACAGTAAGCTGAAGTAAGAGACGCTCATATGCGACATGTCCGCCAGGCGGGCCAGCGTAAAATTTTCATAATAATGCGTTTCGATGTAGTCACATACTTGTTTCATGGAATTTTTGAACTGCTGGGATTCAACTTTCGGAGAGGCGATCAACCACGTATCCAGTAAGCCGGCAAAATGCTTGCGGATGCCCTGCTCATCCTCTTCCACCAAAAGAACCGGGTTGTATTGCGGAAGCATCACGTGAAAGAGATCGTTCAGCTTCGTATCAAGGATGTTGAGCAGACTCTTAGCCTTGCTGGGCGCGGAGATCCGTTGCTTCATAATCATGGCCAGGATGGCGTTAAGCTCCTGCTGCATCCCCTTGGTGTTCATCTCCGGCAGCTGCTCGATAAACCGCTGAATGGTCAAATACCCTTCATGCAATTCCGTCATTTGCTCCAGCCGTTTCGTCGACCGGTGCAGCGCGCTATGCAGTTCTTCTTCATCCACCGGCTTGAGCAAATACTCGGATACCCCATACCGCATCGCTTGCTTCGCATATTGAAAGTTATCGTAACCGCTTACAACAATAACGACAACCGGCAGATTTAACTGAAAAATGTGCTCAATCAACCATAGCCCGTTTTTCTTCGGCATCATAATGTCCGTGATTACAATGCTGGGCCAATGCTCGTTGATAAAATTCCACGCCTCCTCGCCGTTGCTCGCTTCCCCCGCCACACTAAACTGCGGATGCAGATTATCGACCATTTCTACGACCGCATCCCGAATCCAGAGCTCGTCCTCTGCTACCAGCACTTGAAACATACCTTTCCTCCTCATCCATATTTAGGTACGGATCAGATACTAATTTCAATTTAACACGAATAGGCACATAGCAAAAGGACCACCTGGCAGCATTCGCTCGGTGATCCTTGGCATCCTTTTATTTCATCAGCTTGTAGGCCGCGTTCATCTCGTCGATAATCTTGTTTCCGCCATTCTTCTTCCAATCGTCGATCGCTTTATCGATGCCGTCCTCTTTGATCTCGCCGACAATGTATTTCACCATTTCGCTCATCAGCTTTTGATCCAGTGAGGTTCCGCTCTTAGCTGCCGTGTCGGAGAAGACGCCGACCCCTTTATTGGGATTAGCATATTTGGCATTTTCATCAAAAATGGCATAGATCCGTTTCGCATACGCGGCATCATCCCATAGACGGTACGTCGTTAATGGATTCACCTTGCGGAAAAACCAGAACCCGATAATAAACGGACGGTCCTTATCGAAGGCATCCAGCTTTTCGTATTTGTTATCTGCCGTCTTTTTATAATGAATGCCCTCGACACCGTTCTTGTTCAAAATATCGCCTTCATCCGTAGCCAAATAATCCAGGATGGCCAGAATGCGCTCTTGCTTGTTCTTATCAATCTTGGCATTAATGACGACCTTGTTGGCCGAGGCTGCCGTACCTACCCCTTGTGCACCTGAAGGACCTTTTGGTGGCGCCCCCGTCGTCCATTGGGCATTCGGCGCCGTTTTCTTGATATTCTGCTCCGAGCCCGAAGAGCCTTCGGCATAAATCGCTGTTGCGACCAGCTGGTGGATCCCCAATTTGTTGGCTTCGGCTTTGACGCTCGGATCATTATTTTTGTTGACGGCAAAATCTTTATCAAGCACGCCCTCGGCATAGGCCTTTCTCAAATAGCCCAAGAAATCCTTCAATTCCTTGTTCTGCGTCTGCCATGGCACCAAGGCTCCGTTCACATCTTTCCAGCCATTCGCCAGTCCAAAGGCAAACTTCAAGAAATCCAAGTTAGCGAAAGAGGTACCGCCGCTGATCGAAGTGGAGAACCCGATCGTATCATCTTTCCCATTCCCGTCCGGATCGTTTTTGGCGAACGCTTTGGCCACATTGTAGAGCTCATCCGTGTTCGTCGGGTATTTCAAGCCCAGCTTATCCAGCCAGTCCTTGCGGATGACGAGCGTATCGCGGGTCTCCGGGGTATACACGGGCACACCGTAGACTTTGCCACTGGGATTGCCTAAGGCGAACGTTTCCGGCTTAATATCCTTCGTGAGATTCGGATAATTAGCCAGCAGCGGCTTCACATCCAGAAACGCGCCTTTATCGCGCCACTTCAGGAAGTTGTTCATATCGATAAAAAACGCATCCGGAAACGTATTCGACGCCGCAATGACGCCAAGCTTTTCCGTATAGCTATCCGATGGCACCCACGTGAATTTCAAATCCACATTGAACTTCTTATTCAAATAATCAATCATGGGATGCTTGTCGGGCCAGCCTCCACCCTCGTAGGTGATGCTCATCAAATTCAGGCTGAGCTTGTCTTTGAATTTATCTGCAGCCCCTGCCGCGGCTTGCGGCGCCGATCCGCCCTTGTCGTTGGGCTGTGCTGTTGGAGCTGTAGAGCTGCTTGGTGTTGAGCATCCGGCCACTAGACTGGCTGTCAGCGCTAGTGCAGCGGTAGATTTCATCCATTTCTTCATACCGTTCCCCCCCAAAGAATAATTATTCGCTCTCTATATAAGGTAACAGAATGGATGCGCCTTCACATGATCAGATCTTCTAAATTGTTATTCAATCGTCTTTAGTTAATTTTTATGTTTCGAAAGGGGTAACAAAATCATTTTTTGTCGAAACGAATAGAAAAATAAGAATATTACTTTCTTCCACTTTGCATATAAGCTAGAATCTGTTAGGATATAAAGAAATACTATAAGTTTAGTGGGGATTAAAAGGAGGCAGCTTGCTATGCAAAAACCGGTGCTTGAATCCATACATGAAATGACGCATCTGGATCAGCTCGAGGCTGAGGCGATTTATATTATACGAGAAGTAGCGGCGGAATGCGAAAATCCCGTTATGCTTTATTCGATAGGTAAGGATAGCTCCGTGATGCTGCATTTGGCGCTGAAGGCGTTTTATCCCGAGAAACCGCCCTTTCCTTTCATGCACATTGATACCACGTGGAAGTTTAAAGAGATGATCGAATTCCGCGATCGCAAAGCGAAAGAATTTGGGATCGAAATGATTGTTCACTCCAATCAAGAAGGGATTGAACAGGGAATTAACCCTTTCGATCATGGTTCCGCGTATACGGACATTATGAAAACCCAAGCTCTGAAGCAGGGATTGGATAAATACGGATTTACGGCTGCGTTCGGTGGCGGAAGACGTGACGAAGAGAAGTCGCGTGCGAAAGAGCGAATTTTCTCGTTCCGGAATAAAAATCATGCCTGGGATCCGAAGAACCAACGGCCGGAAATGTGGAAGCTTTTTAACACAAGAATTAATAAAGGTGAAAGCATCCGCGTCTTCCCAATCTCCAACTGGACGGAAAAAGATATTTGGCAATACATTCGCAGAGAAAACATTGATATTGTCCCTCTCTATTTTGCAAAGGAAAGACCCGTTCTTGAACGCGATGGACATCTCATCATGGTGGATGATGATCGCATGAAGCTCGAGCCTCATGAGAAAATTGAAATGAAAAAGATGCGTTTCCGCACCTTAGGCTGCTATCCTCTTACTGGCGGAGCTGAGTCGGAGGCGGACACGCTAGATACCATTATCGAGGAGACGCTTGGTGCGGTTTCATCCGAACGGACCACTCGGGTTATTGACCAAGAAGCGGCAGGAAGTATGGAAAGACGTAAACGGGAGGGTTATTTCTAATATGAAAAGTCTGCTTAAATTTATTACTTGCGGAAGTGTAGACGACGGAAAATCCACCTTAATTGGACATATGCTTTACGAAGCCAAGCTTTTATTCGCCGATCAGGAAAGAGCGTTAGAGCTGGATAGCAGACTCGGCAGCCGCGGCGGCAAAATTGACTATTCCTTGCTTCTAGATGGGTTACTGGCGGAGCGCGAACAAGGGATTACGATTGATGTGGCTTATCGGTATTTTACGACCGATCATCGTTCCTTCATCGTAGCGGACACGCCGGGACACGTAGAATATACACGTAACATGGCTGTTGGCGCATCCTTTGCGGATCTGGCTATCATTCTTGCGGACGCAACAAAAGGGGTTATCACCCAAACTAAGCGCCATACTCGGATTTGTGCACTCATGGGGATTAAACATCTGGTTTTGGCAGTGAACAAAATGGATTTAGTGAATTTTGATCCTCAGAAATTTGAAGCGATCAAACAAGAGTTCTCTCAATTGACCGCTGAATTTCACTATGAAAGTATTCAGGTCATCCCTGTTTCTGCGACAGAAGGGGATAACATTACGAAAAATTCACTCAATACTCCATGGTACGAAGGCCTTGCTTTGCTTCCGTATTTGGAACAAGTGGATGTTCATCAAACCGATGACACGAAGCAGTTTATGATGCCGATTCAGCGTGTATGCCGACCGGATCATACGTTCCGCGGCTTCCAAGGTCAGATTGAAGCAGGGAGCATCGCCGTTGGCGATGAGCTGACGACGCTGCCTAGTCGTGAGAAAGCGAAAGTCAAACGTATTTTAGTGACAGACCAAGATCGGAATACGGCACATGCTGGACAGCCTGTAACCATTCAGTTGGATCGGGAAGTGGACGTTTCGAGGGGCTGTGTATTTACCAAAGACCATCAAATCCAAGAGGCGAACAGCTTCTCAGCTACGATTCTTTGGATGGACGACTCCGTACTGACACCTGGTAAAAATTATTTAGTCAAAGTAGGTACGAAAATCCTGCCTGGTACCGTGACGGCCATTATTCATAAAATCGATATCAATACTGGAAATACAGTTCCAGCCGATCACATTGTCAAAAATGAATTGGCCAAATGTGAATTTTCTTTATCGGACAACATCGTATTGGATTCCTTCGAGAACAATAAAAGCATTGGCGGATTTATTCTAATCGATCGTGTGAGCAATATGACGTCCGCTTGTGGAGTGATTGAGCAAAGCCTTCAAAGCTCCGACAGCTTGGTGCGGTTAGATACGGAAATCACCAGAGAGGTTCGTGCTCAGCAAAAAGGTCAGAATCCATTAACCCTCTGGTTCACCGGTACGGTTCCGGATCACTCAGCCCTTGCGAAGGAAGTTGAAAAACGCTTGGTCTCGACAGGCCACCATACCATGTTACTCAAGAACGCCCAGGGAGAATCGTTGCAGCGATTAGCAGAAGTGGCCAAATTGATGAACGATGCTGGACTTATTGCATTGGTATCGAGTGATTCCCCAATTGAAAACGACCGAGAAACCGCGCGTGACATCATTGGCAAAGAATATATTGAGGTTTATGTAAACGGATCGTTTGCAGGCAGCTCGAGCACAACTGATACACCTGGGAACCCGGAAATCGAAATCGATGCAAGCAAGCTTTCCATCGAAGAAGCTGCCAATTATGTAGTAAAACGAATTATTAAATATTTAATTAATGAGAGTAGTCATGGAGAGTTTCTTAATTTCTAGTGAATAGTCTTTAAAAAAATATCCCTACATCATCGTGAATAGCGATGTAGGGATATTTTTTTGCTGCCGCAGCACGGTATCCATGCACTTTTACTCAGACTTTACAATTTCAATGCTCTTTATTATTACCGGATTTACAGGGTTACTAGGTTCACCAGTAGAAGAATTTTTCACCACGGGCAGACGGACTGTTATATCCCGGTCCCCCTTATGAAAAAGCCGCCTCCACAATCTTAGGAGACGACCTCAATTAAACTACTATATATTTCCACTACGAATCGAAACGACGATTCAGTATATGATATAATATTCCATGCAATAGAAAAGGCTTATAAGGGCGGTCGGCTAACCTTCCGGAAGGGAGGTGATGCCTGTGGAGGTATTTCAAGCGTTTCAATTGATGTTCCTATTTGGAATGTTCATTCTAGCCTTGCTTACCTACATAAGACGAAAATAGACCGCCCTCCGACTAAGGTTGCGGTCTATTTCGCTGCTTAACCTGTTGTTAAAGCCTACCGCCCTTAAAAGCGGATATTGCGCGGAGGAGTCGGCGGCAACCGGCTCCTCTTTGCATTGTACGCAATTCTTGATTCCAGTATACCACAGGAAGGGCACAAATAAACTGCACAAAATGGGTCCCCAATGACGTTCTAGCTCTTATTTGCTCCTGATCTTCTCCACATGCTGTCTTCGAACCGTCAGATCCTCGATATTTGCTTGACGAATAGTTTCGTAAATACTGGCCACTTTTTCCGTACTCATCTCCGGTGCCGATTCGGCCTTCAGCCGCAATAGCTTCCTGTTAATAAACTCGGAGAGCTCCACATCATACACGATCAGCTCGTCCGACTGAATTTTGCGGAGCTCTGGATCGATACTGAATCGGCAACGCATAGTGAAGGAAACCATCGAAATGAACTTCAGATTCGATTGCGCTGGCAAAAGCGCCTCAAGCGCCTTAATATGGCCATAGTTCTGCATAATCGGGTTGTACATTTTGAATCGGTTGCTCACAGACCATTGATTATCTTTCCGCGTTCCCTTGATCTCCCCGTAATAGTTTTTGGTCTCGATCACAAAAATCCCATACGGAGATACAACCACATGATCAATCTAGGAATACCCTGTTCTCGACTTAGGATTAGGATCGAGCAAATCATTCAGATGCCGGCAGTCCTTGGGCAATTGATCTAACTGGATATTAATCTTGTGCTCGCCTAGTTTGCCAATTCGAGTCGACTCAATCTTAGGTTTGCTTGTCTTCTTTTTGGTCGGTTGTTGGGTGCTTTTTTTCTCCGGTGTAGACTTAAACAACGCTAGCAGTTTTTTGAACATGGTTCTTCCTATCTCCCTGATAACCAATTAATTATTTTTTACTCCCCAACATCAATTCCCAATACCCGCCGCGCCACGTCGACATCGCTATGATCCAGCCGCACCTTAACCTGGCCCTGCTTATCCCGCCTTGCTGATGTAAGACACGCTGCGCTTAGCGAGCTTTCCAATGGAAAGCGGCTAATGATCAATGAGTAATATTCCGTACCAACAAAGCCACCGATTCCACATGTACCGTATGCGGAAACATATCCACCGGCTGCACCTCAACGGTGCGGTACCCGCCGTCCTCGAGGACGCGCAGGTCGCGGGCCAGTGTCGATGCGTTGCACGACACATAGACCACGCGAGCGGGGCGCATCTCGAGGATCGTCTCCAGCAGCGCCGCGTCGCAGCCTTTGCGCGGCGGGTCGACGACGATGACGTCAGGGGCGATGCCCTGACGCTTCCAGGCGGGGATGACGACCTCAGCCCCGCCCACCTCAAACTGAACGTTGTTCACACCGTTCAGCAGCGCATTGCGTCGAGCGTCCTCGATAGCCTCGGGGACGATCTCGACGCCATAGACTTGGCCAGCACGCTGGGCCAAGAACAGCGAAATCGTGCCGATGCCACAGTAGGCATCGATCACGGTCTCTTCGCCGCTCAGGCCGGCGAAGTCCAGGGCTTTCCGGTACAGGACCTCGGTCTGTACCGGGTTCACTTGATAAAACGATCGCGCGGAGATCGCGAATCGAACGTCGCCGATGGTATCGTAGATCACATCAGAGCCCCAGAGCACCTTCGTCGTGTCGCCGAAGATGACGTTCGTCCGCTCGCGGTTCACGTTCTGGCAGATGCTGCGCACGCCAGGGATCGCTTCGCGAATCAGCCCCACCAGCTCGTCCGCCCGCGCAATCTCTTTCCCATTCGTGACGAGCACGACCATGATCTCGCCGGTGTTGAAGCCGTAGCGGGCGATAACGTGGCGCAGCAGGCCTTTGCTGCTCTCCTCGTCGTACGGGCGAATGCCCAGCTCCCGAGCGATCCGCTTCACGGCCGTCACGACGGCGTCGTTGTTTTCATGCTGGATCAGACAGGCCTCCATGTCGATGATGCGGTGACTGCCCTGCGCATAAAAGCCACCAACCAGTCCGCCCTCCATAGCGAGGCCGATCGGCACCTGCGCCTTGTTGCGATACCGCCACGGATCGCTCATGCCGAGCGTCGAGTGCACCACAATGCCCTGCCGCCCTTCATTCGATCCGTCCCCAGCATCCCCCGCATCGCCCGAAGCAACCTGCAGCTTCCCGATCCGCTCCAGGCTGTCCACCACAAGCTGCCGCTTCCAACGAAGCTGCGCTCCATAGCTCAAGTGCTGCAGCTGGCAGCCGCCGCACTGCTTGTAGATCGGACAGGGCGCATCCACGCGGTCGGGACTCGCCTCGAGCACCTGCAGCAGCTTGGCGTAGCCGTACTGCTTTTTCAGCTTCAGCGCCTTGACCCGAACCTTTTCGCCCGGAAGCGCGCCAGGAATAAAAAGGGTAAAGCCGTTCACACGGCCTACCCCTTCTCCGTCATGCCCGATGCCGATCACGTCGGCTATATATTCTTCATTCTTAACGACCGGCAGGTCGGCAAGAATATCTTCTTTCCGTGCTCCCAAAACATTATTCTTCCTCTTCATGTTCGTCCACTCCAGCTCGATTTTTCCATGGCAGCTTCAAGTTGAGATTGGCCAGCGGCGGGTTCTTGTAGGTGGACTGTCCGGTCTCATCGATAAAAATGCGCAGATGCTGCGGCAGGTTGGTGAACACGCACGGCAGCGTGCCGCCGAATTCGCCGTCCAGGTTGATCTGCACGTAGTCCGGGGACGCCACTTGGATGTGAGGGGTTTGCAGGTAGATGACGTTCGGATCGTTCAAGTGCTCGCCGCGCAGCGCCAAAGAGACGACGCGAATGAACTCGGCGAGGTTGCATTTGCGCAGGATCAGCACATCGAACAAGCCGTCGCTCAGCGACGCGTCCGGTGCCAGGCGCTCGAAGCCGCCAACGGAGTTGCTGTTCGAGATGAGGAAGAGCATGACCTCCTCGTGCAGCTCGACCTCGCCGGATTTGATGTACAGCTCGATCGGGCGCAGCCGCGGCAGCTTCTCGAGACCTTTCATATAGTAGGCCATCTGGCCGATCATCGTCTTGAGCTTGCTGGGCACCTCATAGGTCAGCTCCGTCATGGAGCCGCCACCGGCAATGTTGATAAAATACCGCTGATTCACCTTGCCGACGTCGATCACCTGCGAGTACTGCGCCAAAATCACATCCACCGCCGCTTCCCAGTTGCGAGGAATGTTCAATGCCCGGGCAAAATCGTTCGTCGTACCGAGCGGCAAAATGCCGAGCGGCGGACGGTACTCCTTCTCCGCCATGCCGTTGATGACCTCGTACAGCGTACCGTCCCCACCGGCCGCGATGATGATGTCGAAGCCGCGTTCGATCGCATCCGCCGCCGCCAGTGTGGCATCGCCCTCGCCGATGGTCGCGTGCGTGCTCGTCTCCAGCCCTCCGCGTTCAAGGCGCTGCAAAATTTCCGGCAGCCGCCGCTTCGCTTCCTCCCTGCCGGAGGATGGATTATAGATCAGTCGTGCGCGTTTCTTCCCTGCCATTCTCTCTCACCCGTTCGTATCAAGAATTCCAAGTATCTCACACTTGAGCCTTACCTCTATATATGAAGCAAAAAAGGCCGCACTTGACGCTCCATCCACCGGGCAATCCCCGGGTGCGGCAGCAGCGCTTCCCCTGTGTAGCGATAGTCACAGCCTTGCAGTCGCGAAGGGATCACCTGCCTTGTAAAGTACCCCTCGCTCAAAAAAAGCGGCGCCACAAGAACCGCCAGCTCCGGCCGGTGCTCGGCCCAAGAAGCCACCCGCTGCGCCGCCTGATCCGGCAGCAGCATCGCCGTGTCGGCCTCTGCGAAGCCGCCCAGCTCACGAACCCGTGCCGCCAGCGAATCTAACCCGCGCTGCCACAGCGAATGAAACTCCGCCTCCGCGCTTCCGTGGCCGATCACCAGCACCAGCTCGCGAAGGGGATCCTGCGATAACCGCTTAATTTTTTCATAAATAATAGCAGCAATGTCCGGATCGTCGTCGATCGGACTCGTCAGATGCACCCGCGCCCGCACCGAGAATGGTTCCAAGTCCGTCGGCAGCTTCGGCTGCTGGATGACCCCCAGCGCATAAGATATTTCATCGAGATGGGTGCTCCCCGAGGACACAAACAACGGAACCACGATCAGATCCGTCACGCCCTCCGCTTCCAGCGACGTGATGCCGTCCTGAATGAGCCGTCCTTCTACGAGCTCCAGAAACGAGCAGTAAACCGGCACTCCCTCGGGCACCGTCACGGCGGCCACCGCCTCATCGACCAGCCGCACCCAATCCGCGCTGCGCGAGCCGTGGCTTATGACTAATATCCCGTATTTTACCACCGCTTATCCGCTCCCGACCTATCTGCTTTCCTAAATCATACCATAAGTCCCATCATAACATGAAAAATCCCCCCAGCCAAAAAGGCAAGAAGGATTTTGCAACACTGCATCGTTCAGTTCTGTCGGAGCATTCCCTCGGATTAGCGACCGAGCCGTTCCAGCGTCATTTTGTACCCGTCATTGCCGTAGTTCAGACAACGCTTCACCCGGGAAATCGTCGCCGTACTGGCTCCCGTCTCCGCCTCAATCTGGTTGTACGTGTTGCCCTTGCGCAGCATCCGCGCCACCTCGAGCCGTTGGGACAGCGACTGAATCTCGTTGACAGTGCACAGATCGTCGAAGAAAACGTAGCACTCCTCCAGATCCTTCAGCGTCAAAATCGATTCAAACAGCTGATCAATTGCTTTATCGTTAAGTTTTTTCAGTTGCATCGGAATGTTCAACCCCTTGGTCTGGTATTGCATCTATCAATAGTTTATTTCGACGTTTGGGAACGAATTCCTCCCTTTAAGGTGGCGAAACTTTACTATTTTTATGCGGTAATGGATTAAATTCATAGGCAATAATAACGCAAATCGTGACAGGAGTCCAATCCATCGCCCTGCCTATGTCATACAGTATACTAGGTATTTGACTGTAGTTAAAAGCCCACGGGTTAAAATCGCGACAATCTGACGACAAATTTGATAAAAGGTTGTGACCTCATGAGTTATCCAAACCAAGTAATCGGCAATCAAGGCGGGGCCAGGCCCACGCCTGAAGCGCAAGGCCAGCAGTACTACCAGCAAGCGCCTTCGCGCAACTTCATGCATAGCTCCGGCTTCCCCGGGGGCAATTCGTACGGCAATTACCCCGGCCTCATGGACAGCCAGCTGCCCAGCGTGCAAACGAACAACTTCCTGCAGCCTCAGCAGGCAGGCGGCGGCAATCCGCTCGCGAGCTTGTTTGGTGGAGGCGGAAACGGGGGCGGCGGCGGCTTTAGCATCGATAAAATTAAAAATGTGATCGACCGCCTCGGAGGCGTTGAAGGCATCGTCGACACGTTCCAAAAAATGCAGCGCATGGTGCAGGGCATCCAGCAAGTCGCGCCAATGCTGAAGCTGCTGGCTGGCTCCTTCGGTAAGGGCAAAGCCGCATTAGCGGCAGGCGCAGTAGATGAAGCAGGCGGACGCAAAAAGCGCCGCAAACGCAGATCCCCTGCAGGACGCCGCCGCACGACACGCCGCTACTAATACTAAGCATATGTCGAAAGACCGGATTCAGCTTATTAGCTGCCCGGTCTTTTTTTTGCGCTATGGGGCTGTACGCAGCAAGAGTGGACATGCCATTATGGATATACTTAAACCTGGATATCGATTCAGGAAGCACTTCCCTTATTTTTATTTTATTGCTAAAATTAAATAAGCGCAACTGTCTCACCGCTGTGACGCTTCACCAACTTAAACATAAAGGACGTGGAATACTCATGCTGTTTACTCCTTTTACAGTAAAGAACCTAACGCTCAAAAATCGGATTGTCATGTCGCCGATGTGCATGTATTCGTGCGCCGACCAGTCGGGACGCGTCAACGAGTGGCATAAAATTCATTACCCAACCCGTGCGGTTGGCGGCGTCGGCCTGATCATCGTCGAAGCATCTGCCGTTACGGCCCAAGGCCGCATCTCTCCTCAGGACCTCGGGATCTGGAGCGATGAGCATGTGGAAGGGCTCAAGGAGCTGACGAAGCTGGTTCACGGCCAAGGCGCCCATATCGGCATCCAGATCGCCCACGCCGGCCGGAAGGCCGTGCTCGATGGACCGATCATCGCCCCTTCGGCGATTCCGTTCAATGAGAGCTCCAAGAAGCCGGAAGCGATGTCGCTCGTGCAAATCGCTGAAACCGTAGAAGCTTTCACGGCCGCGGCCCGCCGCGCGAAGGAAGCCGGCTTCGATGTGATCGAAATTCACGGTGCGCACGGCTACCTGATCAACGAATTCCTGTCGCCGCTGTCGAACCACCGCGACGACGAATACGGCGGCGACCGCGACCGCCGATACCGCTTCCTGCGCGAGGTCATCGACGGCGTGAAGAGCGCTTGGGATGGACCGTTGTTCGTCCGCGTGTCCGCGCATGATTACCATCCGGAGGGACTAACGCCGGAGGATTACGTATACTATGCCGGCCTGATGAAGGCGCAGGGTGTGGATCTGATCGACGTGAGCTCCGGCGCTGTCTTGGGCGGTCCACCGAAGGTGTATCCCGGCTACCAGGTGCCGTTCTCCGAGGCGATTCGCTCAGGCGCAGGCATAGCGACCGGAGCCGTCGGCCTGATCACCGAGCCGGAGCAGGCCGAGGAGATTCTCCAGAACGGCCGCGCCGATCTGGTGCTGCTCGCCCGCGAGCTGCTCCGCGAGCCGTACTGGCCGCGCATCGCAGCGAAGCAGCTTCGCGTGGAGCTCATCCCGCCGAAGCAGTATCAACGCGGCTGGTAAACAGAAAGGGCTGTAAGACGCCGATGAAGCGTCCTACAGCCCTATTTTTTATTCAAACACTTCGTCGAGGGAAAGCTCAATGCCGGGAAGTACGACGGAGGCATCGACCCGAACATATTTGCCGTTTTGCAGCGAATAAATCTCCAGCGCTTCAACGAAGGGGTTGACGATCCAGTATTCCTGGACACCGTATTCTTCGTAATTGGCGAATTTCTCGACGGTGTCTCGGGTGAGGTTTTTCTTGCCTGGGGAAGTGATTTCAATGACTAAATCAGGCGCACCGTAGATGCCCTTGGTCTGAACGATGTCCAGACGGTCTGTGGAAACAAAGGTGAGGTCGGGCGACCGGAAATTTTTAATAGTGACGTCGCCGTGGAGGTAAACGGCAGTGTTCGAGCCGTACACTCTGCCCAATTTATTACGCCGAACATGATCTCTAACGATCCCACCAAGATTCATCACAATACCTTCATGATCCGTACTGCCAGGCTCCATCACAATATACTTCCCCTGCCAAACTTCAAACCGCTCGTCCGTTTCCAATGGATATAACATTAGTAATCACCTCATGTTTATTGTAGCAAAAAAAGCCCAGATCTTCCACCTATTAGGCGGAATCTCCGGACTTTATTAGCACACAGCTTTTAAGCTTTCGCCTTCGCCTTAATCGGCTCGAGCGGCTTGTGATTGCCATACTTAGGATACTCGCGTGTCGTTGGCGCGGCCCATTGAGCGGCGTTGCGGATGACTCGGCGCACCTGCTCGTTGAAATACGTCGGGTACGTTTCGTGCCCCGGACGGAAGTAGAAAATCTTCCCTGAGCCGCGATGGAACGTGCAGCCGCTGCGGAACACCTCGCCGCCCTCAAACCAGCTGACCATGATCAGCTCATCCGGCGCCGGAATGTCGAAGTGCTCGCCGTACATTTCCTCTTCCGGCAGCTCGATGTACTCGCCGATGCCCTCCACGATCGGGTGGCCTGGGGAAACGACCCAGATGCGCTCCTTCTCGTCGGCTTCGCGCCATTTGAGGTCGCAGCTGGTGCCCATGAGCTTTTTGAACACCTTGGAGAAATGGCCGGAGTGCAGAACGATCAGCCCCATGCCGTGCAGCACCCGGTTATGTACGCGTTCAACAATGGCGTCTTCTACCGCCCCATGCGCTTTATGTCCCCACCAGATGAGCACATCGGTGTTGTTCAGCTTGTCCTCGGTCAGCCCGTGCTCCGGCTCATCCAATGTCGCGTAGGACACCTCAAAGTCCGCGCCCAGCCCTTCGCCAATGGCGGTGTGGATCCCGTTCGGGTACACGGAGCGTACTTTTTCGCTTTCTTTTTCATGACGGAATTCGTTCCAGACGGTCACTCGCAGCTTTTGGCTCATATCGGCAGATTCCTCCATTAAATGGTTGAAGTAAGTTGCAATGGGTACTTTGAGTATAGTGAATCTCCAGCCAAAAAGATATTCTCAATCCTGCTTCATCTTTATGCAAAACTGCTCTCACGGATCTATTCATGCTATACTAGCTACAGTATATCCAAGTAGAAACTAGAAATGCCAGCTATGCAAAAATGATATATCCAAATGATTACAACGCGTTAAAAGGAGGTGCATGTCGCTTGCTGACCACTGCCGATCCACCGGCTGAAGGACAGTCCCCCCATCCGCTGGAGGGCGTTCATGAGGAAGAGGTCGTCTATCAAAATCCGCTGCTGTTTCTAAAAATTTGGGAGATCGCGAGCAGCATTCCCCCCAGGCCGCTGAATGCGTGGCACTGGCATTATCATAAGGAAGTCGAGTTTCTGGCCGTCAAAGAAGGCTCGCTCGGGGTGCAAACGAAGCACGATTACGAGGTGCTCGGACCGGGCGATGTGATGGTGCTGGGCTCGTCCCAGCTTCACCGCACGCATAAGCTGCAGGAGGGCGAGCTGCGCTACGTGGTGTTTCAGTTGGACTTGGCGCGGCACTTCGATCCCAGCACAATGCTGTATTTGCACAGCTTCTCGGAGCTCACGCAGCCGCTGGGGAAGCTGAATTACATTTGGCGGGAGCATGCCGAGGTCCGGCAAGAGGCGTATCGGCTGATCCTGAGCATCCTGGAGGAATCGCAGGTTCAGCATCGCGGCTACGAGCTGGCGATCAGCTCCTCGATCAAGCGGCTGATGCTGCTGCTCATGCGGCACGACTCACGGGGCGTGCTGGGGGAGCCGGAGGAATCCGAGCAGGCCCGGCTGCGTCCGGCGCTGGATTATGTAGACAAGCATTTGGGCGAAAAGATAACGGTCGAGGATGTCTGCGGACTGCTGAATTTGAGCTATCATTATTTTATTAAATTGTTCAAGAAGTCGATGGGCCTCTCGTTCGTGGATTACGTCAATTACCGCCGCATCAAAACCGCCGAACGGCTGCTGCTGACCCGTGACCTCAGCATTATGGATGTCGGCCTCGAGGTGGGCATTCCGAATATGGCGCAGTTTTACAAGCTGTTCAAGCGCCATAACCACTGCTCGCCTAAGGCGTTCAAGCAGCGGATGCGCAGCGAGTCCGGCCCGGCGGCTATCGGAGTGAATCTGCTGTGATGCGTCGTGTGCTGAAAGTGGAGTGAAGGACTTTATTACGTGAACGTGCTTCGTCCAAAGCCGACCTATTTTAGGGACGTGATCCCGATCACAGGCAGCGGTGCCAAGACGCATGACCGGTGAAGTGAGCAAACAAAAAACGCGCCCGGCGCTAGTGAAGTGCCGTCGCGTTTTTTACATTTTCGCTATGGGATGCTGACTGCGACAATTCGGTTGACCGGAATGAAGAACAGCGATCCGCTATCGGTAGTTAATACCGCGTTACCGTGTTGGATGCCTTGGAATTTTCCGGTTCTGTTTGTGGAGTCAAAAAATATTGTAATGCGCGTCCCCAAGCCAACATGGTTTAAGGTCGAAAATACTGCATGGTTAAATCCGTCATGGTGATTAAACATCTCTTTCACCTCCACGTTGCCTGAATTACTATAACTTATTCTAGTTCTAGCAATCTCGTGTATGCTAACGTAATAGGACAAAGATACAAATCTATCAACCTGCGTGAAAAAAAGAAAAAGACAGCCGGAGCTCCCTCTCGGAACGAAAGGAAGGAACTCCAGCTGTCTTCTTTTATGCGCCTGCCGAAGCTTAGAAAATGCGATTCTTCCAGCCCAGCAGCTTCGCGATCGCTTCGACGTAGTAGTAGTCTCCATAGATGAGGGAGACGTTGATGTTTTGCCCGGCCGGCTTGTGCCCCGTGCCTTCCACTAGAATCGCCTCGTGATCGGGACGATCCCACGTGGCGTAGTGCTGGCTCAGCGAGAGCAGCATGCGCTCGGCGGCGCGGCGGTACATCGCGCCTTCGTCGCCTGGCAGCGCATCCGCGAGCTCGAGCAGCCCCGACGCGGCGCAGCTTGCCGCCGACGTGTCTCTAGGCTCGCCGTCCAGCGGATCGGCGGCGCGGAAATCCCAGTGCGCGACGTAGTCGTCCGGCAAGCACGAGAGGAAGTAATGCGCGACGCGCTGCGACGCGCGCAGGTACCGCTTATCGCCGGTGTAGCGATAAGTGTTGGCCATGCCGTGCAGCGCCCATGCCGCGCCACGGCTCCAAGCGGAGTTCGGCCCGTGGCCTTGGCCGCCGAGCGACTCAATCAGCTCGCCCGAACGCGGGTCGAAGCTGAGAATATGGTTCACCGAGCCGTCCTCGCGGATGAACTTGTCTACCACCGTATTGGCGTGCGCCCGGGCAATATGCTCGAACCGCGGGTCACCGATCTGCTCGGCGGCCCAGAACAGGATCGACAGGTTCATCGAGGAATCGACGATCGCCCAGCCGGTTTTGTCCTGGTTCCACGCGCGAAGGAACGAGCCTGCAATGTTGAAGCGGCCAGCCAAGAAGTTGGCAGCCTGCAAGCCCCGACGGAGGCCGTCCTTGTCGCCGGTCAGCTTATATTTAATGACCGACGTGGGCAAAAATTGAAAGCCTACATCGTGGTGGAAGTTGTTGTCTTGGATTGTTTTTTGCTCGAACTTCTCGTCCCAGCCCCATGCCGCTTCCTTATAATGCTCCTTGCCCGTCATCTCGTGCATAATCCACAGAATGCCCGGCCAAAAGCCCGCCGTCCACCAGTCGAGGCGCATGTCATCGTATTTGCCGTCTTCCTTGGCCACGTGCGGCGACTTGGAGCCCAGCTGTCCGATCATCCGGTCTACCTTCACCTGCAGCGCTTCCCAAATCGCAGGCAGCGCTTCCTGCAAGCTGTGGGCTTCCGCAATCGTGCCCGTGCTCGTCGAATTCAAATTGCTCATATAATGGTCTCCTCCTATAAAATGAATGATTACTATTCCTCTACTCCAAAACCATCATCGCCGTCGGCATCCCTTCGCCAGCGGCGGTGACAACCGATACTCGTGCGCGACCGTCTGCGCCCTGACCGCCGCCGAGCGAGGCCAGCGACGAAGCCGGACCGCCCGCCGAGAAGAACTCAGCCACCGGGATCCCCGCCGGCAAGCCGCCGTTCGGGTCCACGTAGATGCCTGCGCGGCCGGTGGCCAGCTGCACCAATCGTGAGCCGCGAATCGTACCGAGGTTGTCCAGCAGCTGGCCGTCGCCCGCGAGTCCGAAGCGTACGAAGCCCGCCGCATCCGGGCAAAACACGCCGTTCGCATCATAAGCGCGCGCTTCGACGTAGACCCGGCCATCGACTTGCTTCTCCGCCGTCAGCCTCAACTCCGAAGGCGTACCCCAAGCCTCTGTCTGGTACTCGAACGTCAGCTCGTCTTCGACCTGCACGCCGTCTTGCTCCGCCACCACCTTCACCTGATTGGCGCCAGGCTTCAGTGGAACATCCCAGCGCAGGCCGGCGGCCGGGAAGTTTTGCGAATCGCGCTGCTTCACGCCTTGGCTGACACCGTTCACGAACAGCTCCGCTTGCGCGCAGTTCGAGTACACCTTGATGCTCTTTCGCTCATCTTCCGCGCCCCAGCGTACCGGCATCGTATGCCCGTAAATCCGCGCCATCGGCTTCGTCGCCCAGTATGATTGGAAGACGTAATACGCGTCTTTGGGCGTAAAATCCCGCTCCACAATGCCCTTCATATTCAAATACGGAATCGGTGAATCCGGACGCACCGGTGTGGCAAAATCCTTAAACGCCCACTGCGCCGCCCCGGTCAGCCAATCCATCTGCTCTTGAGACTTCAAATACCAATCGATCATCTCACAAAAATAAGTCTCCGACCAGTCCCCATCACGGGACACACGCGGCTCGCCGCCGGTCAGCAGGTAGTCGCCGTCCCGCTCGTCCGTTTCGCCTTCACCGCGCGGAATGAATTCGAAGCCGGTAAACGTCTTCTCCACATGGCGGGTCGGCAGGTTGTCAGCACCCCACTCCATATGAAAGAACGAGCGCACATTCTCGAACGCGCTGCGGCTGCTGGACTCGTAATCCGTGTAAATCCCACGGTACCAGCCCGCCCAGATCGACGGCGAATACACATCAATGATGTCCTTGCAAAACTCGCAGCGGCGTATCGCCGTCAGACGGCTTGGGTCCAGGCGATGCGACAGGTCGTGCAGCTCCTTCATGAACCCGCGGATCGCTTCCTGGTCAAAATAGTCGAAGTCGCACTCCCAATCGTTCTCGTTGCCAAGACCCCATAGGATAACCGATGGATGGTTGTAATGCTGCTCGATCATCGCCGTCAGCATGTCGCGGCACTGCTGCCGGTACGACTCGCCCCCAAGACCGCCGCGGCACCATGGGATTTCCTCCCATACCAGGATGCCCAGCTCATCGCACAGCTCCAGTACGATCCGTGACTGCTGGTAATGGCCGAGGCGGATAAAATTCGCGCCCATGTCCTTGATCAGCTGCATCTCTTGCCGGAGCATGTCCTCCGTCATCGCCGGCCCGACACCGGCGTGATCCTCGTGGCGATGCGTTCCGCGCAGCAGAAGGCGCTCGCCGTTCAGCTTGAACGGGCCGTGATCAACGAATTCGAAGTAGCGCACGCCGAACCGCTCCTTTACCGCCGTCTCGCCATGGACGCTGACCAGCACCACCTCGCAGCCGTACAAGTACGGCTTGTCTGTCGACCACAGCTGCGGGCTCGGCAGTTCATACACCGCCAGCTCTTTTTCGCCCGGCCATGGCAGGCAGCTGAGCGTCGATTCCGCCACCACCGCGCCGTCGGCATCCGTCAGTCGGACGACCAGCTTGACGCTGTCACGCAGCACCTGCGGGTTGTACAGCTTCGCCTTGACCGTCACCTTGCAAGTGCCTTCGCCGCTGCCGTTCCCCGCTCCCAGCTTGGCCGTATCCGTGACTACGTGCACTTGCCCCAGCGACACCGCCGGCACGTACACCAGATTCAGGTACCGGTAAATCCCCCCATACAGGTTAAAATCGCTCGCATCCGACGGAATCGTCTCCAGCTCCCGGCTGTTGTCGCAGGCTACCGCTACCGGCACCAGGCCCTTGTACCGCTCGATCTGCGCCGCTTCAGCCGCCGCCTCGGTAATATCGACCGTGAACTCGTCGTAGCCGCCCAAGTGGGAGCCGACTTTATTCGTGTACACGTACACGTCCGTGCGCTGCCCTGCGCCTTCAAAATGCAGCAGAGTACGCCCATTCGGATATGGGTTATTTAGCGCCAGCTTCGTCCGGTACCAGCCCTGTCCTTGATAGTACTTGCCATCCGGGTCCATCACGTCGAGCCCATTGTAGGAGTGCGGCAGCTCCACTGCATGCCATGGCACATTGTAGTGATTGTTCAGCTTGTCCGCCCGCCATACCTCCCAAGGTCCTCCCAGACTGCCTGTATAGTGCTCCCATTTATCGTTTAACCGCTGCTTTAACAAGTTGTCGCGCCCCTTCCAGCCGATTGCGTATGAATTATGCCATGTTTATAGCATAACAAAAAAAACGCCCGGAAAGTTTGGCGCTCTTATGATAAAATGTTGTTACTCTACGGTCCATCCGAAAGGAGACTACCCTCGTGAAGCTGATGAACTATATGAATTTGAACCAGCATCCGGTCCAGCTTTCATTTTATAAAGACCGCACACATGAATTTGTCGAGGTTTTCCATGCCCATCAGGGAATGGAGCTGCTGTATGTCCATGAGGGCAGCGGCACGGCCATTGTAGAGCAACAAATTTTCGATCTCATGCCGGGCACCTTAATCTATTTTAAGCCCTTCCAGCTGCACCGCATTCGGATTAACGTCGGTCCGGAGCAGCCTTACATTCGCACGCTGTTCGTGTTCGAGCCGGCGGTGCTGGATGAGGCATTGGCGCCGTTTCCGTCGCTGCGGACCTTTTTCCAAACGCTGTGGAAGGACCCTCTCGCCCCGCAAATTCTGCACAGCCCCGCTCCCGACCAGACCGATGCGCTCCTGCGAAGCTACCTTCCTCGCCTGACACAAACGCAAACGCAGCCCAGCCTGCTGCTGGAGGAGCAGCTGCTGTTTTTGACCGCCTACCTGCATCATTGGAAGCACATCGGCTTCGCAGATGCGGGCAGTAAACGTCCGGCGGCGGCACGCAAAGCCTCCAGCACGGCGGAGAAGGTCATGGAATGGATCGAGGTGCATTATATGGAGCCGTTCGAGCTGGACCGGCTTGCGCACGAAGTGCATTTGTCGCCGAACCATGTGTCCGCCGTGTTCCGTCAGTCCGTGGGCAGCAGCATCACCGACTACTTGACCGCACGCCGCATCCGCCAAGCCTGCTGGCTGCTCAAAACCACCGATTTGTCCGTACAGGAGATTGGTCTGGCCGTTGGGCTCGGCAACTTCTCGTACTTCTGCCAGCTGTTCAAAAAACATGTCGGCATCACGCCCAACCGCTTTAAGCAGCAGCCTCAGTGAGACCAGTTAACGCGGGCTTCGTTATGCGCCGGTCTCCGTCTCCATTTCCGTCTGCTCCCTGCGCTGTCCCGAATACTTCCGGTATTCGCTGGGCGACAGACTCGTTTGCTTTTTAAACAGCCTGGAGAAGTAGTACAGCTCCATCCCCACCCGCTCCGCAATATCCGTCACCGACAGCGTGGACGAGGTCAACAGCTCCTTCGCTTTATCCATCCGTTTGCGGTTAATATAGGCGATCGGCGACAGGCCGAGCATCGTTTTGAAATACTGCATGAAATAGTTCGGGTGAAAATGCACCAGTCGAGCCAGCTCCTCCACTGTCATCTGCTCCTGCAAATGCTCCTCCATGTACTGCAGCACCGTATTGATTTTGGCCGCTTCCGAAGCTGTCGCCAGCCGTAGCTCTTGCCCCCGTTGATGCTCCTGCTCCAGAGAGGCTTCCATATAGTCCGAAACCATCTCCAGCAGCAGCGACTTGATGCGCAGCGGGGCGGTCAGCGTCGGGTTGTTGTACAGCTCGATGAGCGCTTGAAACTGCTTCTCCAGCGCCGCCTCATTCGCCACGTCGATGCAATGCGGGAGGTCGAACAGCTGGAACAAATTCACTTCCCCCACCGTCGCGGTAAAATGGCACCAATACTTGCCGAACGGATTCTCATTCTGCGGTCCCATGGACAGACGCACGCCTGCAGGGAGCAGCAGCAGCTGGCCGGGGCTCGGCTGATACAGCCGGTTGCGAACCCGGATCCATCCCTCGCCTTCACGGATAAAATAAAGCCGGTTCACATCCGTGACCGGAAAGTTGTATTTCCAGCTGGACGTTACTTTCGTATAGTGCGCCGTTTCGAGCGTAATTTGCGTATTTTCCAAATAACTGCGCATGATCTGCAGCTGCTGTCCTTCCACCGTACGCCCTCCTCATCAGTTAGCCAAAACCACCTTAGGATTGTGCAAATATCTGCTATTATCATACATCCTCAAAAACCCTTTTGCATACTAAAATTAGGTACAAGAAGACAGCAATCCTAATTTCAATTACATGGGGAGCGGCGATCCCGCTAACCTACGGGAGGATGAACGGCGGATGAGCGTTACACGCCAGCAAATTTTGATTCTACACCTGGCTCAGCCGGACCTGGAAACCAGGACGATCGCATGGGCCTTGTACGACGGCAGCAAATCCAAGGACGAGCTGCAAATGCAAACCGGAGATTCGATGGTTCCGCCGTACGACTCTGTCTTAGATGCCATGCGGGACGGCTGGAATGTGATTCAGCTTCCGACGATGCCGGTATTTTTGAGCGGTCATGAGTTTGAGCAGGGACATTTGCCTTACGAATATGTATTGGAAAGAAAGGTGACGGTCGAATGAGCGGTTCCGTAGAAAAGCAGCATCTTCTGACAGCGAAGCAGATGGCCGATTTTGCCGTAAACGGATATTTGGTCTTAAATGAAGTGGTGCCTCAGGAATACAACATCCGTGCCGAAAAAGAAATGCGCGAATTCAGCGGCAACGGCGGAAGCTATTGGAATGAATCCGGCGTGATCCAGGAGATTTTCAATCTGCCGCAGGTCAAAGGCGCGATGCAGAGCTTCGTAGGCACAAGCCCGGTGTACGATCATTCATTCCTGCACGTCGTTCGTGCGCAGCATCATAAGGGTCAGTTCTACCATGCCGATTCCATCATCGATACGCGTCCGTTCGGCTACGATATCCAGGCGTTCTACTTCTCGCACGATGCTCCGGATGAGATGGGCCCGACGCTCGTGCTCCCCGGCTCCCACATGCGCAAGGTGAGCAACGGCAGCATCGCCCGCTACAAAAACATTCTCGGCCAGCGCCGCCTCGTCTCCAAAGCCGGAACGATCGCGTTCCTGCATCATGCCATTTGGCACTGCGCGCAGCCGAACTTCACGGACTTGACGCGCTACGTGTTCAAGCTGCGGATGCGCCCGGGCCAAGAGCAGCGCGCGCTGTTCAACACGGAGGGCTACAATAGTCCGGAAATTCAAAATTACGTGTACAAAGCCGGCCATCACGCCTGGGCAGGCGACGAAGGCCGTGTGAATCAGGTGCAGATTGCAAAGTTCTGGCGCTACTTGACCGGCGATAACCGCGTGGACGCTTCTTTCGAGGGCAGCTTGACGCGCATGGGATTATAATGAAAAAGGCCGCGATCGCAGCAGGTTGAACCTTGCGATCGTGGCCTTTTCTTTTTCATCCTGTTCGTTTCCCGGTTTTTCTCATTTTTTTGGCAAAGAATATAAATAGCGCAATGAGCCCGCCCGTTATAATGGATATCCATCCAAACTGGGCTAAATAATGACTAATAACGTCAATGGACTGACCGAAATACTTCCCTGTCATAAAAAGAGCCAAGCTCCAAACCAATCCAGTGGAATAAGAGAATAAGGCATATTTTGAAAATGACATTTTATTCGATCCTACAATGTAGGGAATGACGTGGCGGACAACCGGTAAAAAGTAACTAAGCATCAACGAGAAAGCCCCATAACGCTCAATAAGAGTATGTGCTCTTTCTATATACTTTCCCATTTTTTTCTTTTTCATCAGATAATTTAGAGCTGGTGAACCTATGGCTCTTCCTATGCAGTACCCGATGGTCAGTCCTGATGCTACACCTAAATAAGTAACTACAAAGGCTGGTAGTGGTTTTAATATTCCTAATGAAGTAACAAAGCCGCCACTCATGACAACCACCTCATCAGGTATTGGCATTCCAACAATACCGAGCCACAAAAAGAAAAACAAAGCCGCATATCCATAGTGCTCAATTCCATTTAGCAGCATTTCCAAATGCACCCTATTGTACCTCCTGCTGTTTTAACATACTCTTCATTTATAGCGAATATTGAGCACCTAATTCAAACAATCGTATCCAACTTACCGCAGTCTACGTTCTTAAACATTTTTTTGGCAAGAAAATTCGAACTAGGGGTTCATGTGAATATCATCGCCTACAAAGATTAAAAATCCCCTAGGAAATTCTGAATCAAACCTTAATTCGTTGTACCAATAAAGAAACCAAAAGAAAAAACCACGGAGGAACCGCTACATATGACGACAGGCAGCCGCTGGTTTCAACAGCACTACGACCGGCTGATGGCCCCTCTGGAGCGCCGGCGCTTCGGGCAAATTCGGGCCGAGCTGCTCTCCCATGCGCACGGTGAGGTGCTGGAGATCGGCGCCGGGACCGGGATCAATTTCCCGCTGTACCGCGACTCGAATGTGGTGCAGGTCACGGCCATCGAGCCGTCGGAGCGGATGCGGGAGCAGGCCCGCCCCCGGGCGCAGCAAGCAAGAGTGCCCGTCACGCTGATCGAGGGATCGGCTGAGCAGCTGCCTTGGGAGGCCGGCACGTTCGACACCATCGTCGGCACCCTGGTGCTGTGCACGATCCCCGACCCGGCGCAGGCGGTGCGCGAAATGCTGCGCGTCGGCCGTCCCGGCGGCACGCTGCTGCTCTTCGAGCATGTTCGGCTCGAGCACCCCTTCTGGGGTCGGCTGCAGGACGTGCTGACGCCCTTGTGGTCTAAGGCGTGCGACGGCTGCCAGCTCAACCGCAACACCGTGCAGCTGCTTCGTGCGGAGGGTGGGTTCGAGCCGCTGCGGATCGAGCGCCATCTTGGCGGCGTTTTTCTCGCCCTCGAAGCCGAGATCCCCCTGCTGAAGCAGTCATGAGAACAACGGCCCGCTCATACACTACCCATGAACCTCACTCTAATATCATGGGAGGCATGTCCGATGTCTTTTTTTGATAAAATGAAGCAAGGCGCGTCCGAGGCCGCCAAAAAAGCGCAGCAAACCGTCGAGATTTCGAAGCTTCGCTTGCAGGTGGCCGCAAAGGAAAAGGATATTGAGAAGGAATACACGTTGATCGGCGAGGCGATCTATAAGGGCTATGCAGCGGGGGATTGGAAAAAGCAAGAGCAGGACGTGAGTGCCCACTGCGGGCAGATCGATCAGCTGAAGGCTGACATTCAGGCGCTGGAGCTGAAGGTGCAGGAAGCGAAGAATGAGAAAATATGCCGCTGCGGCAAAGTGCTCGCCCGCGAGGTGAAATTTTGTCCGGCGTGCGGCAACCGCTTCGCCGACCCTCCCCCCGCCGAGGCGCCGGCAGCCGGGGTTCTTCAGACGATCTGCGCCTTGTGCCAGACCCCGAACGATGTCGGCGCCAAATTTTGTGCGAATTGCGGCACGACGATGCAGCATGACTCCTGACCAAGTGTATTCTTCAATCAAATGAGACCGAGCGGCTGAACCTGATTCCAGCCTGCTCGGTCTTTTTGTTCTCTTCCCTTAACTGGTTCGGACAAGCCATTCCCTGCAAATTTTGTCATAACATAATAAACCTTGGAGAATACTATCCTACGCTGAGCAATTGCACACTTAACGGCAGGGAGAGACTCGCCATGGAAATAAGATCATTCGGCCGAGCGCCCTCCTACTCCAGCGGCCAGTCGGAATCACGGCTCGGCAAGGCGCTGGCGATGGACGGAAGGCGCAGCCGGGTACATATCGCCACCAAGACCCACGACCGGACGCGCGACGGCTCGCTTCGGCTGCTGGAGGAGAGCCTGAAGCGGCTGCAGACCGATCACATAGAAGAGTGGCGGCTGCACAATGTGGCTACGATGGACGAGCTGGACCGCATTTTCGCCAAAGGCGGCGCGATGGAGGCGCTGCTGGAAGCCAAAGAGCAGGGCCTCGTGAAGCACCTGAGCATCAGCGGGCATACGAATCCGCGCGTGCAGCTGGAGGCCATTGAGCGTTACCCGTTCGACAGCGTGCTCGTGGCGTTGTCCGCGCCGGACGCCTTGATTTACAGCTTCGAGCACGAATTTCTGCCCGTGGCCACCCAGAAGGGCATCGCGGTCATCGGCATGAAGGTGCTCGCTTTGGGCAAGCTGGGCCACACCTATGAGCAGGCGCTTCGCTATACCTGGTCCCTGCCCGTATCCACGACGATTATCGGGATGGAGACGATGGAGCAGCTGGAACGGAACCTGGCCGCTTTTGAACGGTTCAAGCCTTTAACGGACATTGAGCGCCTGGGCTTGCTGAAGGAGCTTGCCCCGCTGGTGGAGCCGAACGTGCTGCGCTGGAAAGCGACCGCTTGGGATTCCGGCGTCTGGGTGGAACGAACCGTATAAACGACTTAAGAAGAACTGGAGGATGAAACAAGATGAAAAAGTGGATATCCGTTTGTATGATAGGCCTTCTTGTATTTGCGCTCGCGCTGAGCGGGTGCGGTAAGAAAACGACGCCGAATACCGGCAATCAGGCGGCGGGCGGCGGGACGACGACCGGAGGCGGCACGCAGGCAGGCGCCAAGTTCAATATCGGGATGATCACGGACGTCGGCGGCATCAACGACAACTCCTTTAACCAAAGCGCATGGGCAGGGCTGCAAAAGCTTGAGAAGGACACCGGCGCCAAAGTGAAGTATTTGCAAAGCAAGAGTGATTCGGAATATTTGCCGAACCTGAACCAAATGGTCAAAGGGAACTTCAATCTGACCTGGGGGATCGGTTTTACGATTGGTGATGCCTTGAAAACGGTCGCGTCGCAAAACCCGAACGCGAAGCTCGCGATCATTGATAACGTGGTAGAAGGTGCGAATGTATCCTCGATTACGTTTGCCGAAAATGAGGGCTCTTATCTCGTCGGCGTCGTGGCCGGTCTGATGACGAAAACGAACAAAATCGGCTTCGTCGGCGGGATCGACATCCCCGTCATCAAGCGCTTTGAAGCGGGCTTCAAAGCGGGCATCTCCGCTGTGAATCCGAACGCTAAGCTGACGATCAACTATACCGGTGCGTTCGATAAGCCGGACCTCGGCAAGGCGGCGGCGGCCACTATTTATAACGATGGCGCGGACATCATTTTCCATGCATCGGGCGCCACGGGTAACGGAGTGTTTAATGAAGCGAAAGACCGTGTGAAGAGCGGCAACAAGGTTTGGGTCATCGGCGTTGACCAAGACCAGTCTAAAATGTTCGGCGACGACGTCACGCTGACCTCGATGATGAAGCGTGTTGACCTAGCGGTGTATCGCATTTCGAACGATCTGATCAACGGCAAGTTCGAAGGCGGCAAGACGACTGTGCTCGGCCTCAAGGATGATGGCGTTGGGCTCCCTGATACTTCCTCCAAGAACGTCCCTGCGGATATCCTCAAGAAGGTCGACGAGTATAAACAAAAAATCGTCAAAGGCGAAATTCAGGTTCCAGACAAATGAGCATCAAGGTGGAAATGCGCGGCATTACGAAGCGGTTTCCCGGAATTGTGGCCAACGACGGAATCAGCCTGACGCTGATGCAGGGGGAAATTCTAGCCCTGCTCGGCGAGAATGGCGCTGGGAAATCCACGCTGATGAACATCCTCTTCGGCCTGTATCAGCCGGATGAGGGCGAGATTCATGTGAACGGCAAGCGGGTCGAAATTTCGAATCCGGGCACGGCGATTCAGCTCGGCCTTGGCATGGTGCACCAGCACTTTAAGCTCGTCCAGCCGTTTACGGTGACGGAAAATATTATTTTGGGCATGGAGCCAAGGCAAGGGCTCCGCGTGAATTTTCGCCAAGCAGAGCAGCAGGTGGCGGACATTTCCAACCGCTATGGCCTTAAGGTGGATCCGCGCGCGCGGATTGAGGATATCTCTGTGGGAATGCAGCAGCGCGTTGAAATTTTGAAAACCTTATACCGCGGCGCCGAGATTCTGATCTTCGACGAACCTACAGCGGTGCTGACTCCACAGGAGATCACCGAGCTGATCGAGATTATGCGCAAGCTGGTGGCGGAAGGGAAATCGATTATTTTGATTACCCATAAGCTGAAGGAAATTATGGCGATTGCCAACCGCGTCACCGTCATTCGCCGGGGCAAAGTGATCGATACACTCACGGTCAAAGATACCAACCCGGACGAGCTCGCCGAGAAGATGGTCGGCCGCGAGGTCTCGTTTCGCCTGGACAAGGCACCTGCTAAGCCGGGCAAGCCGGTGCTCACCGTCAGCGATGTGACCGCGCGCGGAGCGAACGGCGTGCCGGTGCTGAGCGACGTCTCCCTCGAGGTGCGCGGCGGCGAGATCCTGGGCCTGGCAGGCGTCGACGGCAACGGCCAGAGCGAGCTGATCGAGGCGCTCACCGGCCTGCGCGGCGTCGACAGCGGACGCATCCTGCTGAACGGGGATGACATCGCCGGAGCCTCGCCTAGGCGCATCGCCGAGAGCGGCCTGGCGCATATTCCCGAGGACCGCCATAAGCGCGGTCTCGTGCTGGACTTCTCGATGAGCGAGAACATGGTGCTCAAATCGTATTACACCTCCGCTTATAATCGCGGGGGCTTTCTTGATTACGAAGCGATCGACAAGCAGGCTCAGCGGCTGATCGCAGAGTTTGACGTGCGGACGCCGGGCACGCACACACCGGCGCGCGCGCTGTCGGGGGGCAATCAGCAGAAGGGGATCATCGCCCGCGAGGTCGATCAAAACCCCGAGCTGCTGATTGCCGCCCAGCCTACGCGGGGACTGGACGTCGGCGCCATCGAATTTATTCATAAGCGGCTGCTCGACCAGCGCGATAAGGGCAAGGCGGTGCTGCTCGTCTCGCTCGAGCTGGATGAAATCCTGCAGCTCTCCGACCGCATCGTCGTCATCTGCGGGGGCCGGATTACCGGCGAGGTAGACCCGGCGCAGACGACGGACCGGGAGCTCGGCCTCTTGATGTCCGGCACCACCGCAGCCGACGGACGAGCCGGGTCTAGCAAGTCAACCACCGGAGGTGAACCGCATGGCTAAAGCCATTCGCATCATGAGCGCCGATTCCGCGCTGGTGCCGCTCGTCGCCATCGTCCTCGGCCTCCTCGTCGGCGCGCTTATTATGCTGGCCGGCGGATATAACCCGCTGACCGCTTATGCCTCGCTGGTCGAGAAGGTCGTCGGCGACTCGTACAATTTCGGCGAAACGATCCGCGAAATCACGCCGCTCGTGCTCACCGGCTTGTCCGTCGCCTTCGCTTTTCGCACCGGCCTGTTCAATATCGGCGGCGAAGGCCAGTTCGTGATGGGCGCGACCGGCGCCAGCATCATCGGCATCAAGCTGAACCTGCCGATGTGGATTCATGCACCGCTGGCCATTATTGTCGGAGCACTGCTCGGCGGCTGCTGGGGCGCAATCGCCGGCTACTTGAAGGCGCGCCGCGGCGTGAATGAGGTCATCACGACCATCATGCTGAACTGGATCGCTTTGTTTCTGGCTAATTACATTGTGGGCCACTTCCTGCTCCAGCCGGGGCAGCAGCGCTCGTATGTCATTCACGACACGGCGTCCATCAGCTTGAGTGCGATCAGCGCGATGTTCGGCAACGCCCGCCTGCATTGGGGCATCCTGTTCGCGCCGTTGGCAGCTATCGTGTTCTACATCCTGCTCTGGAAAACCAGGCAGGGCTTCGAGCTCCGCGCCGTCGGACACAGTCCGTCAGCCGCCGAATATGCCGGTATGAGCGTCGGCAGCAATGTCGTGAAGGCGATGTTTATCGGCGGCGTCTTCTCCGGGCTGGCTGGCGTGACGGAGGTGCTCGGCGTCTTCCATTATCAAGTGATTGCCGCTGAGCCCCCTGGCTACGGCTTCGACGGCATTGCGGTGTCGCTCCTCGGCGGCAACCATCCGTTTGGGGTCGTGCTGGCCGCGATCCTGTTCGGCGCACTCTCGTACGGCTCCGCCGGAATGAGCTTCGGCGCAGATGTGCCGCCGGAGATCGTCCGCGTCATCATCGGCATGGTGATCTTTTTCGTCGCCTCGCACGGCATTATCCGCTGGATTTTAAAGCCGCTGCTGGCAGGACGCAAATCGCGGGAGGTGACTTAAACCGCTATGGATGTTCTCCGGATCTTGGGTGAGCTTATTCATACTACGCTGGTATTTTCAACGGCTTTAATTTTCGCAGCCATGGGCGGCATTTTTTCCGAACGGTCCGGTGTGGTCAATATTGGCCTGGAAGGTCTGATGACATCGGGAGCCTTCGCCTCCGCCGTCGCCGCCCTGTATGCGGAGCAAGCCGATCTGGGGGGCCTGTCGCCTTGGATCGGCCTCATTGCCGCGCTGATCTTCGGTGTGCTCATATCCATCATTCACGCCGTAGCCTCCATCACCTTCAAAGCGGATCAGGTGGTCAGCGGGGTCGTCATCAACTTTTTGGCAGCAGGGCTGACGGTTTACTTGGTTAAAATCCTGTTTACCGGCTCCGGACAAACGGAAACGCTGAATGAAGTGTTTCATAATTTCGCGATCCCTGGCCTGTCGTCTATTCCGCTGCTCGGGTATGCCTTCTTTTCCGCCTATCCGACCACCTACATCGCCCTGCTGCTGGTGCTGCTGTCCTGGTTCGTGCTGTTCAAAACTCCGTTCGGCCTGCGCCTGCGGTCGGTCGGCGAGCATCCAGGCGCAGCCGATACGCTGGGCGTCGGCGTCAAACGTCTTCGTTACACTGCGGTGCTGATCAGCGGAGCGCTGGCAGGACTTGGAGGAGCGACCATTACGCTGACGACGACGAGCAACTTTTCGCATAACACGATTTCCGGTCAAGGGTTTATCGCCCTGGCCGCGATGATTTTCGGCAAATGGAATCCGGCCGGGGCGCTTGGCGCCGCCATCTTCTTCGGCTTCGCGCAAGCGCTCAAAAACTTCATACAGCTGTTCGACTTCTCGAAGAATATTCCGATGGAGTTTCTGTACATGCTGCCGTACATTCTGACCATTCTCGTGCTGGCCGGCGCCGTCGGACGCGCTTATCCGCCTGCCTCGCTCGGCGAGCCATATGATCCAAGCAAGCGGTAGCTGCTGTATGAACAACGAAAAAAGCCGTACACCCGAAGGTGTCGGCTTTTTGTGCTCTTATCGCTTCACAGCCTCAGCCCATGCCGAGCGCTGCTGCTCTCTGGACTTCAGCACCTGCTTCAACCAGGCCAGCAGCGGCTTTTCCACCACCCGGTAAAAGGCCAGCGACAGCGCCACCGAAATGAGATAGCATAGGATGATCGTTCCCGCGGCTCCAAGACCATTCGGCAGATGAATGGCCCGTGCCAGCTTCATCGTAATGGACAGCATCGCCAGGCTTGTCAGCAAAATGGAGTACGACGCATTGCCACAGGCAACCAGCGACTTCAGAATTCGGCTCCCCGCGTTCCTCCAATTGGTGATGCCGATCAAAATGAGCACCGAGCCGATCGTATGGAGCAAATCCACGTGCAGGTTCGTCTCCGTCATCCGCGTAATCCAAAGCATCGGATACACCAAAGCGCCCGCCAAAATCCAGACCAAGCTGCCGCCTGGAATCCTTTTCCTCTGGGCCCAATAAGCCACGAACATGCCCGCAAAGAACTCCAAATGAACTTCGCTAAACAAAAACTGAATGAGTACATTGTCCTTGAGCGCAATTAATCCACACGCATGCAGCACGATAATCGTAAACCAGGAGGAAAAAATCGCGGCCGCTGCCCCTTCCCGCAGCAGGAAAAACAGCGCAAACGCCAAGTAAAAAAAGACCACATAGCTGAGCGACCATGCTACCGGCAGGACCGGAGCATTCGCCTGCGGCCAGAGCAGCAGCGACTCCGTAATGACGGAAAACCGCCGTTCATACCCTACGCCAAACGAAGGGAAAACAAAATACACCGGAACCATGACCGCCATCAGCAGCCAATACAACGGATAAATCCGCATAAACCGCTTCAGCAAAAATGGACCCGCAGCCTCCGGACGCCCGAATCGCTCATGGTACAGTGTGTACATCAAATACCCGGTCAGCACAAAAAAGAACGTATAGGCGCCGGATTTGCCCATTTCACTGACACCTAGAAAGTTGTAATGAAAATATTTATCGCCCATTTGCGACGTGTGAAACAGCATGACCAATAAGACGGCTACGCCTCTAGCCGCCTGAATTGGCGCAAAATTCAACTTCGGGTTCATATCTCCTCCGCGTTGCTCTCTCTCTCTTTGTTTGTATTATGGCAGAGAAAAATGACAATAGCATGAAGCTAACCTGAAAGCCAGCTTAAAAACAGCTTAACTTTACAGCACCACCGGCTTGCCTCCGAACGCCGGCGCTGCCTGTGCCGTCGGCGGCGAGGCCGCTGGGCGCTGGGGCTGCGGCTCCGCAGGCGCTGCAAACACGGGCGCCGCCACCGGCTCCGGCTGCTGCAATGGAGCGGCCGGCTGCGCCTGCTTCGCACCCTGCTGCTGCTCCATCTGGCTCGCGCCTTGGAACACGGCTCCCTCGTCGATCACGAACGAGGCCGCCGCCACATTGCCGAACAGCTGCCCCTTCGAGGTGATGCGAAGCTTTCCTTTGGCCGTTACGTTGCCGTGGACGACTCCGGCAATAACCACATCGCGTCCCGCAATGTGTGACTTTACCTTGCCCTGCTCACCAACAGTTACATCGCCTTCGCACCGGATATCTCCGGTCAGCTGCCCTTCGATGCGCACCCCTGCGGCGGATTGAATTCTCCCTTCAAAAACCGTGCCCTCGCCGATGAGTGTATCCATCGCTTTCGGGTTCACTTTTTTTCCTTTAAACATGATTACATCCCCTTCCCTTGCTGCGTGTTCTGGCTCTGTTATTTTAAGTATCCCCGCGGATCGATGCTCTGCCCCTGCTTCAGCACCTCGTAGTGCAGATGAGGGCCTGTACTTCTGCCGGTCGTGCCGACCAGGCCGATGAAGTCACCTTTTTGTACCTTGTCGCCCTTGGAAACTAAAATTTTGTTCAAATGCATATACCACGTGCGAATGCCGCCGGTATGATCTACCAGGATATTGTTGCCCCGGCTGTCGTCATAGCCCGTCGCTACAACCACACCGTCCGCCGTCACTCTGACCTTGGCATTGAGCTGCTCTGCAATATCCAGCCCCGAATGGAAGCTGAGCAGATTGTTGATCGGATCTCTGCGGTAGCCCCATGGCGAGGTGATGGACCGCGAATCTACCGGCCAAATCGACGGTGTGGCACGCAGCTTTTGCTGCTTCTGCAGCACTTCCTCCCGCGTGGACGTCAGATTCGACTGCAGCTCGCTCATTTGCTGGGTCAATCCGGCGAACTGCGCCGATGTGTCCTCAGACAGCTTGAGAATATCCTCCGCGGTAGCCGGAATCATCACTCCGCCTTGCCCGGTCCCGCTAGAGGTGACCAGCTGCGAGCTTGGCGCGGCCAAGGCCGTTGCTTTTCCCGCCTCTCCGCCGGTCATCGAGCGCAGATCCTCTTCCAGCTTCTGGACCGCTTCCATCTTCGTCTTCACATCCTTGGCCTGCTCCGACAGCCGCATGACCTCGCCTTGCAGCTGTTCAATTGCAGCATCCTTGCCTGCGAGCGTCACATCTTTATCCGCCAGTGCCTGGTCAAGCTGCTTCATCTTGCCGTTCAGGTCGGCTTGCAGCTGCGCATTCGCATGTGCGCGTTGATGCTGCTGCCCGAACCACAACCCGCCCCAGGCCATAAGCCCGACGAGCACGGCCCCTGCCGCATAAAATACAACTGGAGAAAGCCGCACCTGCATGACCGAGCGATGGGCATTATCCGGTACGATGACAAAGGTTAGCTTCTTCATACCCCATTCGAATTTCTTGAATTTCATAGTAACTCCTCAGTCACTGGATTAATTTCCCTCGATTTCATCTGACATTTTATTCTCCGTTCACCCCCAAAAACCTTCCGATTTTGTCGAAGTATATAAAATTGGGCCTATAGTAGGAGAGGAATCGGTCAAAAAAACTCGAATTTAATAGGTAAAACGTGTCATTTTTTGGCGATTGCAAGGAGGATCATGATGATGAGGCTCGCTGGCCTTGATTTAGGAAACGACAGCATCAAGCTGGTATACGAAGGTTCGCAGGAAGCGGTGGTGGTGCCCAACATCGTTACACCGGGGTATGAACGGCATATTTTGCAAGAAGAGGATGCGCCTTCTAAAGCGCTGGACGTGACGGTCTACAGCCCAAGTTTGACGCAGAACAACCGGCGCTGGTTTGTCGGGCAGCTGGCCACGGAATTGGAGGACAATACCGAGCTGGAGGACACGGATAACAAGGCGCTGTCGGATCAATCGCTGATCGTCGCGATTACCGCGCTGGCGTTCACCGGGCTGACAAACCCTGCTTATAGCAGCTCCTCCTCCTATTCTCAGGCGGACGAAGTGGAATTCGTTATCGGTACGGGCTTGCCTGTTCGCACGTTTGCCAAATTCCGCGAGGTGTTCGAGCAGCGGCTGGTCGGCGATCACGAGGTCACCTTCCACTCCACGCCTCAGCTGAAGGGTCGTAAGGTCCGGGTTCGTATTCGTAAGGCTGTCGTCTCCATCGAAGGCGCAGCAGCGATTTTCAACCTAGCGACACATGACAACCTGCAGGTTCGCGACGAAGAAATTTACAGCGGCATCATCGGGGTTTGCGAGATCGGTGCGCTGACAACGGACTTGCCGGTCATTCGGCGCATGGCCATCGACAATCACTTCAGCTACGGCGAGCAAATGGGACTAGCGAACTATTTGGATCCGATTTTGCGCGAGGTGGAGGATCAGTTCGGCTACTCGTTCCCAAGCCGTGCGAAGCTGGCTCAGCGTATTAAGCAACGCGACTTTGTCATTCAGCGGATTGGAGAAGGCCAGGCGAACATCAAGCCTATCGTGGACCTGTACTTCACTCGCGCGGCCCAGCGGGTCGTCGATCTGATCAAGAAGCGGTGGAAAAAGTGCCCGGACATCCAATGCTTCTATGTCATCGGCGGCGGTGCGGCAGCGCTCAAGCCGTATCTGATCGAGGCGGCAGGCCCGATCAAGCTGCGCTTCGTGTCCGATAGCGAGCTGCAGAATGTGCTCGGCTACCTCAAGGTCGCCAAAAGCCGCATGAATCAAGGGGCGTTTGCGGAGATCACGCAATAAACGAACAAAACCGTCAGAAGGATGGCTTGCCATTCCGCTGACGGTTTTTTGATTCATATTTGATTCCTTATCCGTTCTATAAGATCCGTCTCACTTCCACTAGCCGGCGGATCCACCGTTGCTTGCCCGACTCGATCGCAGAAGCTGTGGCAGCATTCTGATGCTCCTTGCTAAGCCGCTGAAGCACGATCAAATTTTTAATGCCAATATAGGTGGCCATAGGCGTCATAATAACCCCAATCAACACCGAGGCTAACAGCTTAATGAGCCTCGAACGCGCGAAGGGATGAATCCCGTCGTACTCATCTGACGGAGCGAGGGAGCGCCACATGTCGATGAGCCGCCAGCCGATGGGCACGCCGCCGGCCATGTAGGCGAGCCACAGCGACAGCCAAACAGTGCTGTCCTGCATTAGCAGCTGGGCGATCACAAACACGCCTGTGGACGAAAACAACGAGATGAAAAAGGTCGTCCGCAGCCGCCTGGCGTAGCTGGTGCTTTGCAATAGAAAGCACTGCTCGCACAGCGAAGCGGAAAACCGCTCTACACAGTCGTCGCAAAGCTTTTTGCCGCAGCAATGGCAGGTGACGGACGATGGTTTATGCAGGTGTACATGACATGTCATAGCGTTCGCGTCCCTCCACTCCGTGGCTTGTTTTCTAAATTTAATTTTATCATAGTTGCCGCAACACAAGAGTTACAAATTGAACGAATTCCCCTACGGAGCCCTAAAAAATTTGAAAAGCACAACCGAATCCGTTTCCGCGGACGATTGTGCTTGGGTTTGGATGGATCTAATAGGATAGGCTAATTCGACTCAGCCACTTACCACTCCGTGACCGTCCCGTCGGCATTACGCCAAACCGGATTGCGCCAGCGGTGGCCGATCGCCGCCATCTCCCGAACCTTTTCCTCGTTGATCTCGATGCCCAGACCCGGTGCCTTCAAGCGTCTCACGTAGCCGTCTTCATAATCGAACAACGCCGGGTCCGCCAAGTAATCGAGCAGGTCGGAGCCTTGATTGTAATGGATGCCGAGGCTCTGCTCCTGGATGAACGCGTTCGGCGTGCAAAAATCGAGCTGCAGCGACGCTGCCAGCGCAATCGGTCCGAGCGGACAATGGGGCGCCACCGCCACATCGAAGGCTTCCGCCATGGCCGCGATTTTGCGCACCTCCCAGATGCCGCCGGCGTGACTGAGGTCCGGCTGGATGATATCCACGCCGCCTTGCGTCAGCAGGCGCTTGAAATCCCAGCGCGTATACATCCGCTCGCCCGTCGCAATCGGCACGCTGCAGCCCTTCGTGATCTCGGGAATGACTTCGTTGTTTTCCGGCAGCACCGGCTCCTCGATAAACATCGGCTTGAACGGCTCCATCTCCTTGATGAGCACCTTGGCCATCGTCTTGTGGACACGCCCGTGAAAATCAACGCCGATACCCTTGTCCCAGCCGATCGCCTCGCGAACCGCTGCCAGCCGTTCCACGGCCTCTTGCACCTTGAGCGGAGAGTCGACCCACTCCATCTCGGCAGTGCCGTTCATCTTAATCGCCGTGTAGCCGGACGCGATCTTCTCCCGCGCCGCTTCGGCCACATCCGACGGCTTGTCGCCGCCAATCCAAGCGTAGACGCGCATCTTGTCGCGCACAGGGCCGCCAAGCAGATCATACACCGGCACGCCAAGCCGCTTGCCCTTAATATCCCACAGCGCCTGCTCGATACCGGAAACGGCGCTCGTCAGAATCGGGCCGCCACGGTAAAAGCCTCCGCGATACAGCACCTGCCACAGATCCTCAATATGCCCTGCATCCTTGCCGATCAGAAAATCGCTCATCTCCTCCACCGCCGCGCGGACAGTGTCGGCTTTCCCTTCCACGATCGGCTCGCCCCAGCCGACAAAGCCATCATCGGTCGTGACTTTCAGAAACAGCCAGCGTGGTGGAACTTGAAACAGCTCCATCGATTTGATCTTCATACGAAAACGTCTCCCCTCAAAGTTAGGAATGAATGTGGATCATATAAAAGCATGGCAGCCGATTAGCCGCCGTTGCGAAACTCCTGCAGCATGTCCTCCAGATGCAGCTTCATCAGCGACCTCGCCTGCGTCGGATTGCGCTGGCTGATGGCTTGCGCGATCAAGAAGTGATAGGAGGCCGCCTTCTCGTCCATCCCGGGCCACTTCATGGAGCGCCTCCGGCTGTCCGTCAGCAAATCGCTGATCCTATCCAGCATGTGGAACATGATGTGATTGTGCGACGCCTGGGCGATCAATTCATGAAACCGCAGGTCCTCTTTGAAAAAGTCCTGCTTCCTGGGACTGTTGACAAACGGCACTTCACCTCTTGGTGATACAATATATGGAATTAAAAACGCTGATGATCCACTATATATTGTAGTGAATCATCAGCATTTTATTTAGCTAAGGACTTTGTCAACAGTCCCTTCCTCGCGACCTTCCGCTGCATCGTTTCTGCCGTGCGGACAATCTCCTCCGCCTCGGCTGGGGTCGCCTTCTCTGCCGCCAGCGCAGCCAACTCCGGCTCGATGATCAGCCGGGCCTCCGTCAGCTGCAGCATCGTCGCCCGCTCCAGAAAGTCCAGCCCGCCGGTTCCCGTAGCCGAGCCCACATCGCTGGCAAGCTGTTGCTCCACATAGGTGCCTCGCCCCTGCTCGATGCGCAGGATCTTTTGCTTGCCGAGAATGCGCACGGCCTCGCGAACGGACGAAATGCCGACGCCCAGCTCCGCCGAAAGCTGCTCAAGCGGAGGAAGCTGCTGTCCGGGGAGCCAGGCACCCGCTTCGATCTTTCGTTTAATTTCATCGTAAACGGTTTCATAAGTCAGCTTCTTGGCCATCGAACAACCGTCTCCCACTTTAATTCATCTGATGTTTCTTATTTTATTCCACATTCATCAGATGATCAAGAGAAAAATGGATTCATGCTATACATCGGCAAGCTGTGCCTCAAATACGAGGGCAAGGCGTTTGCCTCCTTTTTCGAGGAAGAGATGGTGTTCAAGCTCAGCGGCGCGCCGCACGCGAACGCACTTCAGCTCGCAGGAGCGCAGCTATTTGACCCGTCGGGGAAAAAGCGGCCGATGAAGGACTGGGTGCAGGTGCCCTACGCCCACGTTGAGTCGTGGATGGACTACGCCGAAGCTGCGCTCAACCAGCTCCGAGAAGCCGGCGCATAAAAATAGCGGAATACCGTTCCGTTATTTCCTGAACCTTATACGTTCCAAGGTAGCGTCAAGAAGTTTGTGTAAGCAGTCTTTGGTAAAAACAAAGTAGAGTATTCAAAGCTTAGTTTTTAGAATATTCAAACATGAGTAAGTAACTTCACTTAGAGGTCCTCCAAAGGCTTTATATGGAGGGGTGGGCATGATAGGCTCAATGGCCTGGCGATACGAGTTTACGAGGTATCGCCCCTTCGCCAGTCATCATGCCCACAGAGGCTCCATGTCAAGCCGGCTCAGAAGTTCCGTATCGCTTCACAAACATCTGCTTCAACTTTTCCTTGGTTTCAGAGTCGCTGAACCCTCTGATCGAGCGGCAGCTCCACGTTTCGTTGTAATCCAGTGCTTCGAGGTAAACAATCTTTTCTGCCGCTTCAATGTTAGGTAGGCTGTTCATGGGCCGCAGACGTTTTCGTAACTCCTTGTTGGTTCGTTCAATTGCATTTGATGTGTAAATGGCAGGCCGAATCAATGGAGGATACTTGTAGTACGTCAGTAGTGTAGGAAGCTGGTCTTCCCAAGATTTAAGCTCCTTGGGGTACCGTTTGCTCCACTTCTCTTTTACCGTATCGAATGCTGCCCTAGCTAAGTCTCCATCTAACGCGGTATAGATGGTTTTCAGGTCATCCAAAAACTCGGTTTTATCTTGTACGCGAATTTTGGGCATGGTGCTACGGACTTTATGCACTACACAATGCTGTACATCCGCTTTGGGGTACACGTCTCGAAAAGCATCCTCTAGCCCTGGAAGCCCATCAAACACACCCAGCAATACTTCCTGTAGACCGCGGCGATACAAGTCTTGGAGGATCTCTCTCCAGCCGTTAGAGCTTTCTTGGCCGCCGATGTAAAAACCAAGAATTTCTCGGTGCCCTTGCTCGTTGATGCCCATCACCAGATAGATGACTTCGCTATCTACGGTGTTTCTTCTGAGTTTAATGTACAGTCCATCCAGGTAGAGAACCGAGTAGCGTTTCTCGAGAGGG